>JAGLME010000099.1 GCA_023140195.1 Thermoplasmata archaeon | reverse complement strand
GCTATGGACTGCGGTATCTCTACTGTACAACGCCTTAAGAAGAAGCTAGGCGTTACCATTACACAAATGAACACACCCTCCCCTCCACAAATGAACACACCTGTTATACCTAAGAATGAACACACTAAAAAGAACACAGTAACTATGACGTGCCGGGAGTACGCTGCACATAAGGGAGAAGTGTATAGTGTCTTCAAACATGGCGCGGGAATCATACGAGAGATACAGATATGACAGACAACCTACCCGAGGTAGTAGACGACAACAAGGTAGTCGGTACCCCATTCAAGAAGGGAGTGAGCGGTAACCCCTCCGGAAGACCTAAGGGTATCATCTCTAAGATGAAGGAGATGGTGAGCGATGATGCACTGATAGGTGAGGCCCTGGCTATGCTGGGGCTGCACCCAGACAAACGTAAGAACAAAAAGAAGAAGGTAAGTAACAGAGAGAAGACTGAGCTATTGAAGTTGTTGATGGCTTATCGCTTCGGCCGACCAAGTCAACACATAGAGTTAGATGCCACCCTCTCGACGCTAGCTGATAGACTTAACTATATGCGTAAGCAGTCAGAGGAGTAGGGCATGCGGGTCGAAGGACCGAGTAGTATGCACAGCGTAGGCTCGCAGAGCTTACCTACAACCCAAGGAGCAGAAGATGATAAAGCTAACGAGTTGGCCCGCTGATGAGAATGAAGCGTGCCCTTCAGTCTACGTCAACCCTAACCACGTCGTGCTGGTACAGCCAACAGGCAGTGGGAGCCTGGTAGGGCTCTTCGGACAGCCCATCATAAGAGTCAAGGAAGATGTTGAGACTGTACGGCGCAGGATGAATAATCCTGGGGAATGGATGCCTTAGGCATTGCTTACTTCTGAAAGTGTTTATTGAATTGTATGTAGTATACACTCTCAAACCTACAACCAAAAATACCCCAGGTATCTGAAAACCCAAGGAGTTAAGATGATAGTACGTTACGAAGAAAATGGATGTGTGACCTTCATTGATCGGGTAGAT
>JAGLME010000098.1 GCA_023140195.1 Thermoplasmata archaeon | reverse complement strand
TTTATTCTTAATTGTTTATTTAAATTTTGTTATAGTGTATCTTTTATTTTTTTGATCTGATCGCTTGTTAATTCAATGCAAGTATAATTGTTTTTTGTTCTTTTGTTTGTATATTCTCTACTATGCATTTCTATAAAGTTTGTATTGTCTCCTGTTCTTTTTGTAACTATTCTTATTGTTGTCTCTTTATTTTTGCGTTGATCATTTTTTTTAAGTTCAATTGATCCCATGTTTTTATTCTTAATTGTTTACCTCACTCTTATATTCTTATTATACGCCTATATAATAATTGTGTCAATCGTGGCTATCCGACCATAAAATCCAAAAAAGCTCAAAAACGCCTTCCAACCGCTTTAAATTAAAATAATGCATTAATTCAAAAAAACAGAACAAAAAACCAATAGAGGTATATAAAATTAATGATAAGGGGATATTAGATGTAATATCTTTATGTAATGTATGTATGGGGTATATATCTTTTATATATTTTATGTAGTTGTGGATAACTTTTTGTATATAATATGCATAACTGTTGATAACTTAATTTGATCTATTGACATATTTTAAATAGTATGCTAGTATATAGTTATTAATCAAAGTATATTTTTATCAGTAACCAAAAACCATGTTAAAATAAACAACCAAAAAATAGACAAAGAACAACAAGTACAAAAACGGGTTTGATAAACGCCCGTTTTTTTTATTGTAGTCTTTATGCCTTTAGATCTTTAGTTTTTTAGTTTTAGATCTTTAGTTTTTCAGTTATTATTTTCTTAAGTCTTTGGATCTTTAATTGTTTTGCTCTTTTATGCTTTTTGTTGCGTGGAAGTGATAAGTTTTTAAATGGGGTCTGAAATTCTCTGAAACTAGTGCATGAGGTTATAGAACAGAAAAAATAAGGGTTTTATATTAAAATAAGGTATCAGACTACCACTACATCATTTTAAACGCCTTAGATCGCATTGTATGGCCTTGTTTTTTCATGATGTTGTCAAAAATGCCCCTTTTTGTTTCAATCAACAAAAAACCGCTTATAATTTAAGCGGTTTTACTTTTATTCAGCTATTATTTTTTGCAGTCCTCATTATATTGCTTGCCCTTATTGCAAGCATTGCATGATGTCCTTAAATTATCATCATCGCTTGATCCGCCCTTGCTAATCGGTATTATATGATCAACTTCTAAAATGTTAGTTTTGGCAGTATTCCCACATAATACGCATTTAAAATTGTCCCTTTTTAATATTTTATATCTTAGCTTAGAGCTTAGCCTTATTCTTTTATACTTCAATTCTTTATATTGCCAATGTACCCGATTCCTTTTTATAGCGTTGTTAAAGGCATTTTTAACACTTCTTGTAATTCCCATGCCCTTAAGAAGTCTTTGTATACTTCTTGCGGTTATATCAATTTGTGTATTTTGTTTGATATAATCAACTATTTCAATAGACGACATCATATTGTCAAGATATAGATCTTTTATGATTATTCGCATATCTTTGCCAAAACTTGCAGATATTTGTTGTTGTTTATTATAACGTCGCATAAGTCTATTGTTATTATTGTTTAAACATAGCTTAATTATACTCTTGTTGTCGTATATGTCAACAGTCTCACAAGGTACATTTTGCGACGTTGGCTATTGCATTGATCCTATATGTAATTATATTGATAGGTCTAAAGTTTCGCTCAGGCTTATAAAAACTTTTGAAAGCCTTGTTTTATGCAGTAGTTAGCACAAGTTGAAAAACTGCTATTTTAAGCATTTCAATGTATCAGACTACCACTACATCATTTTAAACTCCTTAAAACACAATTTTGAGCGACGAAAAACGGTTATATTAGCTAAAATGGTCAAAATGTCCAGGGTCAGCAACATAAACAATAATAAGATCATGAGCGATGGCAGGGATTCATTGGGCAGTGGGGGGTGGTTCATTTGGGACTCCGACGTTTGGTCAAGTAACCCTCTTCGGAACCCATCTGCTTCCGTGACAAAAATAGGAGTTTCTATTATTATAATAATCCCAACCCCAACCACAATCCCAATCCCAATCCCAACCGCTCCGACACAGACAGACCTAACCATTAAAAAAATATTCTCAGAAAATTTTAGTAATCGAAATTAGCCTTGACCAAA
>JAGLME010000097.1 GCA_023140195.1 Thermoplasmata archaeon | reverse complement strand
GAATTCCTGCCCTGGCTCCCTCTTGACACTAGCGGACGCATCAGACATAATACCCATAACGAAAAACCTCCAAAAAAGGTGATGGAACGAGCGATGAGGTTGGCGTAACCAACCTCGACATCCCCAATCCTACCCTGAACTGCAGGGTGGGGAAACCTGTACAAGGAGCCACTACCATGGCCGTCGACGACGAATTGACCATGCGTGTCATTGGTCGATACCAAAACCAGAACATCGTGAACACGCTGCACTACCGCGTGCAAGCCCAGAGTAGTTCCGACCTGGAGATCCTGGAGAACTTCACGGATCTGTGGGAGACCGAACTCGACGCCGGATGGGCGCTCGTTCACTCGGACGCCTACACCCTGATAGGGCTGAAGGCCTTCGGCAAGACCGGCACTGCCAAAACTCCTTCGGCTGCGTCTATCGGCACCAGTGGCGGCGTAGTGGGTGACGGAGCCCCGGCCTTTGTCTGTCGCACCATTACATTGTATACCGCTGACGACAAGCACCGTCGCCATGGTAGACTGATGCTTAGTGGTACACCCGTCACTCACCTGGAGGCCCAGGATGGATCGCTGACCGCGGCGGCAACCGCCCTACTCGACACGTTCGGTGATCTGCTCCTGCCCGGTTTCGCTGGCGGTGGCGATGAGTTTGTGCCAGGGATCCCCGCGACGCTCACCGACCCCTGGCAGGACTTCACTGCGCACCATCCCCGGGAGACTCCGTCGAGTATAACGTCCCGTAGGGTTAGGGAATTCCTGATCGGATGAGCCCGCTTTACGACAATCACTTCGCCGGCCATTTCGAGTCGGCCGATCCCCGGACGCCCCTCCACGGTGCGGGCGGTTGCGTGTTTCCGACGGTCCCCGCTATGAGGTACTGCCTGCGATCGAACAACGCGACAGGTCTCATGGCAATCCTCAACTACACCGGTATCCTTGTCATCCGGCCCGTCGTGACCTTGGACATGGATTTCTACCAGTACCAACCCGTAGCACCGCCTCCGCCATTCGGTGTGACCCGTTGCGTGAAGGTGTACAATCCGGTGACCGAGGGCTACCGCTGGGAGGTGAACATAAATATGGGGTCCGGAGTCTGCCCCATGGAATGGCGAATAGAAAAGCCGTTCTCGGCGTGTAACGTCGACGTCCTTTTGGGAGCCCGGAGTTGCCCAGGTGGAATCCCGCCCGGGTCTACTGGTAGTACGTTCACCATGTATCAGGTGGAATACGATGGGACCTGCCCACTCCCGCCGCCGTAGACTGCAACGCCTGGCTCCGTAGTGGATACCAAAAGAGAGCCCCGATCCGATCTGTGACGGCCTACGCCACAGGCGGATCGGGACTACAAGCATCGCTCGTACCTAGCTTTCTACCAAGTCGAGCAAGCCCTGTCCACCCCGATCTACTTCCGGCGGCCTGCCTCCTCCTTCGCCCGCCAATCCATCGTGCCGTCCTGGAGACGCCTTTCCAGGCCCTCCAGGGCGTTCTGCCAGGTTTTGCCCTGATGGAAGCCAACGACGCCCTCAGACGGTGCTGAGAGGCACAGAAGGACGCCTCCGTCCTTGTACTTGACCGTCAAACTGGCCCCGACGCGAATCTTGCCACCTTCCCTAATCCTTGCGAGGGCGTCGTAGACCCCAGGGAGGGTGCGTTTGAGCGGCTCATCCTCGCACTC
>JAGLME010000096.1 GCA_023140195.1 Thermoplasmata archaeon | reverse complement strand
TACGGATATCACCCTAGTAAAATCAAGTTCTGACGCGGAATTAGAATCAATTTCAGAAAATTCTGATATAGTACCACGAGGGATATGTGACCCGATCATAGCCCTGGATCAATATACCGACGAAACAGTGGAGATGCTAGACCAGATCCAAAAGAACAAGGATCAAAAACATTCCAAAGCACCACCTCTACGGTTCTATGATGTCACCCAAGAGGGGAAACCCTTATACTTAGACCCCAAGGCGGAATCTATTAGGAATAAGATCTGGGAGTACTGGTACGAGCAGGGATTAAGTACAGCCAAGATGGTAGAATTACTACACATAAGGAACCATGTAATAATCCGTCACTTAGCAGTATGCAAAGCCAGATACGATGAGTGGATAGATGAATACGGCCTTACAGTATATGGTAACCCAGCCCAAAGGTTAGATGATTTGTTAAAAGAATTTAAAGAGATGTTAGCGGACATAGAGAAGGAGATGAAAGATGAGGAGTTATCTAGTAAAGATCTCCGGGAGCTAAGGAAACTCAAGTTGGACATACTGGATAGAGTGGCCAAGTACCAGGCAATCGAGCCACCTAAGAGTATAGATGTTACCATCAGAACTCCAGCAGAGGAGACGAGGGACAAGATGGTAGAACTATTCCCAGATGGAGAAGGCGTGTTTCAATAGTCCCCTATTTTACCAGAGAGTTTAAGATATATTTGATCCTATAATCTATATGTCTATAGTACTAAAGTTCAATATAGCTCATTATCTTAGTTTTAAACTGATTCTAATATATCTGTTTGAGCTAATATTCATTTCCGCAAAAACTCTATAGCGTATTATAAATATAAAAGTAAAGATGAAAAACTTTTTTGTCTTTACTTTTATACCTAATAGTATGTATAAGTTAATAGTATAGGATGGTAGAAATCCTACGAAACGGATCTAAAAAAGGGTATCCGATCCTATTCGGGGATAGTAATAAAAATGAGAAAAATATGTGAGATAATTCGGAAATGAGCTTGATCAAATATAGAAAAGATTCCGGGGAAGAGTGTAGGAATATCATCCAGAATAATGAAAAATAAAGACGCTACAATAGCGAAGTGGGTGGCTTTTTGTACGGCTACTTACCCGCCATTTTCTCTGTTCTCCTCTGCATTATTTCTAATAATAGATCCGATGCGTATATGGTTTCACTACCCCTTTCTATCCGGTAAATAGTAACCCCTATCAGGAACATACTAGCTTTAATATGAGCTATATGGTTGGTGGGTACCTGGATTCCTATCATCCCTTCGTAGTCAGGATTTCCTTTCTCATCTTCATACTCTTCTGCAATATTTATTATGTACATTTCTAAAACCTCGTAGGATTTAACCTCAAAATCTAACCTATGGATTTAACCCTCTCTCTATCTCTCTTTTTATCTTAGGCGAGCTTTTTGACCGTCTGGGCCTAAACTTTGGCTCTGATCCTTATTTCTTTTGGAAGTGTATTTTTCAATAGATAGGTGTAGATTTTCAGGGTTCATATTTGATCAAGCTTAGTATATCTTAAGAGTATATAAAGGTTCCTA
>JAGLME010000095.1 GCA_023140195.1 Thermoplasmata archaeon | reverse complement strand
GTACATAGGTTTTAGATGAATCCTCTCCCGAATCCTTTCCCGAATCCTCACCCATTAGTTATCCCTCCTGATCCCTAACTCTTGTTCACGCTCTGCAACCCATGCGGCTGATTGTGTGAATTTGAGAGTATCTGGTTTTAATAATTTATTTGTCCCTACAGTGACAGGATCTCCGTTTGATATCTCTGAGATTCGTTTTCGTCTAAATGCACGCTTGTTTTTCAGATACTCCCCTTCCATTTCCGGCGGCATACCCGGGAACGTCTCAATATAATCAGGGCGTACAACACGGAACAACTCTTTTGCTGATCGGAACGCTATCCGGGCTTTTTTGTTATGGCTTAGTTTAATGATCTTCTCACCGCTAAAATATGCATACTTGTGGTGATATCGTTTCCTGCCTTTCGGTAGATGCTCGATCTCAACATACGTGTAGAGTAATGTTTTTGTACGCCTCTCACGCAGATCCTTATCCAGATCCCAAAATGAAGGAGCAACCAAGATGTTGAAGTGTTTGCAATCACGGTTGATCTTGAACAGTTCGATTGCTTCCTTCACATTACGGCTGTTTGAGTTTCGAGAGAATAATGCGGTTACGGCTTCATCAAAGTTCGTCACCTTCCATGGAGTGTCCTGGAACTCTGTCAGGAATCCTGTATAACTGTGATCATCACCCTTGAACGTATAGATCATAGATTCAGATACATTGTAACTAGGATCTAACTCTGCGGCTATATGTCCGGCCAGAGTGCTCTTTCCTGATCCTTCAGCACCCACTACCATAAATACCCAATCTTGGTTCTTCTCATGGCAGTATGCTTTGATGTTTTTGATATTTGACCGCATCAGCTGGAGTGGTATCTTCTTTTTCTCTGCTTTTGTCTGCGCCTTATCTTTGCCCTCCTGTACGTGTTGTGAGATCACACTCATGTTGATTTCTCCCATGATGCTTCTGGTTGGTTGAAATATCGTGTTACAATTGGATCATACACACCTGCTTCTTTCATTTGCACAAGGAACTCCTCAAAGAGATCCATAAACAGGTTGACATTTTCGGGAGTCATTGATATATCCTCTTGCTTGAATGCTTTCTCGATATCCGCCAATAATTCCGCATCTTTTGTGAATAGTCCGACCTCATGAAATAGTTTAAAGAAAGAGTCGATAAACGTGGCGTAGGTGTTGTTTGACTCGCTTGAGAGGCCTGTAAACCTCATTATGGTGTACAGGGATCCCATGTTCTCAATGACCTGCATGACACGCACGCTGATCTCATATCTGAGCAGCCATTTAGCGCTTGCACTGTCGTACTTACCAGCCTCTTGACCCATGTGTGATCACCTCACATTCCTATGGATTGGAGTGCTGCTGTAGGTGCTGCTCCGGTGCTTGGTGCTGCTATGGTATATGCAAGTGCACCGCCGATCAAGATTATAACCAAAACAATAGCATACCCCATCAGTTGAGGAAGACTGTTACGGACATGCCTTAACATCTCTGCGACCCTGCGCTCAATACGTGCTGTGACATAGTGAGGATTGACTGCTGATGTGTATTCATACAATGCCGATACATCAAGGCTGTTCAGTGTGCCTTCTTCCTTCGCTTTGTTTGCGGTGGCATTCAGGGTCATTTCAGGTATTACATGCGCATCACGGAGCTTTTGCGCTGCAATGGTTGCTTCTATTGATGGGGGGACGGCCATGAGCTCATAGGCTATTGTTGCGTTGACTCCTGCCAGTTGTCCGGTTGCGTTAGAGTTTGGGATGAATGTCCCGAAATCACCTGCTTCTAGGACTGTGCCTTTATTTGCTGACCGTTTGAATACGATGTTACCAGTCACACGCTTGATGAGCATGATAGTTCCGCCCAGCAGTTGACATTTCAAATAAGGGACTGCTACCGATGCCGTTTTAATATAATATACAAATGCGATCAGAAAGCCTATTATGTTGACGGCCATACTGATCATTAGTGCTGTTGTTAGTTGCATTTCTACCTCCCGAATATACGCTTTACTTTGCCGAATAACCCACTCTGTTGCTGCATTGGTATGTCTTGCTGCAGGTAACTTTGGGTGATGCTTGTTGCTTCCATTTTTCGCTCAAAACCGTCTACACTCCGGCACGCTTCTGTATAGATCAGTGGACGTAGGAGTGTGTAGATGTATTCTGCATCCCATGTGTATGCACCCGGGGGGCATGACATCAGTGTGGCTATTTTGGCATCATCGAATGAGTTGAGGATGTATGGGACATCCTCACGCTTGAAGTTGGATATTGCAAGGTTTTTGACAAATGCGGTGATGAATGGTTTGAAGTCGTCCGGGA
>JAGLME010000094.1 GCA_023140195.1 Thermoplasmata archaeon | reverse complement strand
CTAGTATATCATCCGTTTAATTTTTTCATCTAACTTAAATTTCTTTTTTGCTTTTTCTTTTGTAAATTGCCAATTAATTCCTTTTTTCATTCTGTTTCTGTTTTGGCTCCATTTGGCTATATGTTTTTTAATAAATCTCATATTCGGATTTTTTTGGTTAAGGCATTGCCTTGATAAAACATTTATTTCTATTTCAGCCATATTAAGCCATGATGCGTGTTTGGGCGTATAATGAAATTTTATTCTTTTTAATATCCTCTTTGCTTCTGTTTTGGAAAATGTTTCATAAAAAGATTTTTCAAAATGGGTGTTGAGATTGTCTAAAACAATGTGTATTTTTTTAGCCTGCTGATAGCGTTTTAAATTGATTATTCGCCTTATTTCTTTTGCAAAATCTTGCTTAGTTCTACGTTTGGTTGCTCTGACTTTTCGGAATTTTCCTTTAGGCTCAACAGACACGAATATATTTGCTGTTCCATTCCGTTTGTATTCGTAATCAACTTGTTTTACTTTTCCAATTTTAGCCGGTATCGGTTTTCTGGTATCTGCCAATAGCTGTTTGCTCTTTTCATCAAAACAGATAACCGGATATTCTGGGTTGTACGGTTTTTCATATATATCCAATAAATTAAACATTCTTTCTTTGTATTCTTTTGTTATTTTCGGAATACACCACATTTTTTTCCCGCCACGGTTTTAAGTCGCTTTTGAGTAAAATATTATGTATTGTTGTTCTGCCTATTGGTTTTTTTCTGTTTTTTAATTTTTTATTCGCCTTTTTGCATATTAGGTCAATTGTCCATTTTCCGTATCCGTCCTCAGGATCAGTGCAGGCGATGGCTGTTATTTCCGCCTCTTCTTTCACTGTTGTCGTCTTTGGCTGTCCGGGACGCGGAGCATCGCAAAGAGCTCTTTCCATATTTTTTTCAGCATACAATTTTCTTATGTTTATTGATGTTCTGGAAGTTATTCCTAATGCTTCTCCGATTTCAATGTCGTTTTTTCCTTTATCCGCCATTAAAAGAATTTTTGCCCTATATATTGTTCTGGCTGAATGCTTGCCCTTTTTTGTGATTAAAATTAATTTTTGTTTTTCAGGG
>JAGLME010000093.1 GCA_023140195.1 Thermoplasmata archaeon | reverse complement strand
TTGGGGCCCGAGCACGGAATCGAACCGCGGACACCCTGATTACAAATCAGGTGCTCTGACCGGACTGAGCTACACGGGCATTAGTAGAAAAAACCTGAGTTTTTCTCTTCTTCTAGGATAAGCCGTGCATGCATAACATCACGGAACTTTTCGTCTAGGATAAGACCTTGATCCTTCACCATCTTATCCATTTCCTCATCGAGGATCTCTAAGAATCTTTCCGTTGTCATGAATACTGGCACCTTTCTTAGGCCTCCACTAAGAACTCATTCCTTACGAACGAGGCTCGAGCCATCTCTTCACCATTCCTTAGGTATGGTACGAAGCCAGTGCAAATAGCACCGAACTTCTTAATGCTTTCATGATTAGGCTCAAGAATGTAGATGACCTTCTGTGCATCCCAGATATTCTCGGCGAGCTGTTTAGGCATATCAACCATGTAGAACTCACCTTGAAGACTCAGTGGAGCATCAGCGATAGCTATACTCCCGCTGGGTTGCTTGACTGTGACTTTCAATACTTCCATTGAAAGCTCCTTATCTTGACCAACCATCCTTGCCAGTAGAGGCAACAGAATAGACATGGTTGGCGATACCATCGGTATCGAATTTAACTTTACTGTGGGGTCGACTACCCCACTCCCATACTTCTTCAGCTCCAGGCCAATTATACTTGCGCCATGGCGCACCCCAAGCAGACTCTACCATCTTCTTGGTCATCCCGAAGCAGACCCTTCTCTGTTTGACCAGGTCTTTGAAGTACCTGTTCTTGCACAAAGCTGTACTCATTTTGTGCTCCTTTCATGTTGACGACTATGCTTACACTTCGACTACGAGTCTGATGACCCAGCCTCCTTCTAAGAGGAACCAGAGCCACTTCCAGAAACCTATATCTTTCCAGCCATGCTCACCAAAGTGACCGGCTTTAGCTTGCAAGCGGAACTGCATAACTCATTACCTCTTGGATAGGCACGGGGTGAATTGAATCACCACTAATAATTATAACACGCCCCTCTTTCATTTCGTTTAGATACTTAGGAAGACCATGTGTTATATAGACAGGGATCTTCTTGATCCGTGCTCTCTCATTGACTTCCTCTTCACACTCCTTGTGTGACATCAGCTTGAGTCTTATGTCACCATTGTCGTACTTCTCAATCCAATAGTAGGTGCCCATGCTCTACCCTTCTGCAAGCTGCCTTAATTGTGGTCTTGCGTTGAAGATCAATTTCCTGCTTTAGCAGTCTTGCTTGTTCTTTCTTTGCTCTCTCTGTATCTTTTCGATCAACGATCTCGAGAGCAATGTCCACTTTGCTGTGGCCCCACTTCTCCGGCTCACAAAGAGCCTGCTGTACACAAGTAGGATGATAAGACCATTGCTTGGTCCTTTCATTCGTCATATACATGCCATACTTTTCGACCCAGGTGACAGCGCTTAGATCCTCACCTCCTACTGTGCCAGCACAGTAGTCTAGGAGAGTAGCGTCGTCTGCAGCTCGTGGTCCTCTCTTTCCACAGAGTATGCATCTAGGACCGATCAGGCTTTGTATCCATTCCATTGTTACTCCTTTCTATTAAAATCCAAGCACGTTGACTAGTCTGTAGATAGCTGCTATCTGTCCGAATGCACAGCTTAAACAGACAGGGCCTCCATACTTGATGCCTTCACGCTTGAACACAACATCGTTGTGTTTCTCGCCGGCTCTGATTATTTTATAGCAAGTGTTGCAGTAGCAATCTCTCTTTGCTATGTCAGCTTGCCTTCTGATCTGCCCCTTAAATGTAATTAACGGTTCCTTTTTCAATTGCTTTGCACCTTAGGGCATCGAATCTATAGCCATCATCAGTAGACATGATAGTTAAATGTTCACAGCCTTTACAGGACTCAGGCATCCAGTACCACGCTCGCAGTTCTTTCTCTAGTTCTTCTCGTGTCATGAAGATGCTACTCCGAAGAAAAAGAAGCCCTTCTTGCCTTTACCGGCATCAAACTCAACACAGTAAGCGGGACCCCACTTGTCGTTGACCCTGCGGTCACCGGAGTCGAGTAGATAGGTTGCATATGTAATTGGGTCTTCACCATCAGGCACCTTAATCATCTCGAAGCTACCCTTCTCTGCTATGGTACCGGTGTAACCACCATGACCCTCCAGATAGCGGGTCTCCTTGGTAATATAATCAAATGCTTCTCTGGCAGTCCCGAAACCTACAACTCTGTTTTCGTACTCTTCGGCGCCCATTGTCTCCTCTTAGTAT
>JAGLME010000092.1 GCA_023140195.1 Thermoplasmata archaeon | reverse complement strand
CCTGTCGAACCCAGGTCGCCCCCATTCTTTTTAATCTCTTCTTCTACTTCTCGCTTGGTGGGTTTCTGGATGAGCCTGCCTTCATGATATGCTCTCCAGCCAACAAGCTTATTGTCAGCGTGTACTCTCCAATAGACTGGTTCTATTTTAGTCATGACTAGAAGTTAGCCTCAAGTATACTCTTCATAGTAGTGGCTGCACTCTTCATGACGTACATCTTCTCGAAGTTCTCCTCGAGAGTCTGAACTATCACCTGTAGATACAGGGACAGATCACCTTCGTATACATCCATCGCCTTAGTAGCATTGAATGCTCTGATAATTAGTTCAGCATGCCTTCTTGGCAGGCCTTTGATTGCGTCTCTAATTGTTTTCTTAGCCATCAAAAGTCCTTTCGACTCTTGTGTGGGGTTTTCCGAAATGGTCCCTAAAGGGAAGTTGCTGGCAGTACCGTACTGCCGTTACGTTTTTTTGTTGCGGTCGGGTACGTTACCCACCTCGGTTTTGGTTTTCTTCCCTAACCTACAAACTTGGCGCTGTCTTTGACTCTGACTTCATTATCAAAAGACTTAACCTTAGGGAGCTGGCCGGCACCGTCGCATGTTTCACATATGCTACCGTCGGCTGCTTTTCTTTTCCCTTTACACTTAGGACAGGTATAATTAGTGATTAGTATCTCGTCTGTCATCCGCACTTGTCTCCTAAGAAGTTCCTTGTCACGTACTTTAAGCACTCCTGTATGAGTAAGATATAGTCCACATCGCAACTCATAGCTTCTGCTATGGCATGTAGGGCATTCCACGACTGCCAGCATGTTATATCCTTGTAGAGTGGCTCAAAGTATTTCTCGTCGACCCTTGCACACAGTGCCTTGTGAATCTCATTACGCTTTCTTTCCAATCCTGCCTTCGTTAGGCGAGTAGACATCATCCATAGATCCTTATAAGATGTTTAATAGTTACCAGATCAAAGTTATGATCCGGGTCCTTTAGTTTTAGTCTACGTCTGTTGTATCCCTCTATATATGAAGCATGAATCCATCCTTCGGGCCAGTATTCGGCAATGATAGTATCAAACTCAAGATTATCCCACATCCATTCGACCATATCAACTAGCCTTGTTCTGCCATCCCAGGACTCAAAGTCTGCTGTGTACCCGAATGTATGAGTAGATTTGCGTGAACTACCTAACTTCTCGCAGACATCAGGGGTTCTAAATCCCGAGGTGATGCGCTGGGCGCCGAACTCGTCACGTACTGGCTGCATAATATTAACAGCGTTTCTCTCTACGTTCTGCCACTGTATCTCATTAGGTTTATTAACAAAACCATGACGCAATGCAGTATCTGACTTAACATACTCTCCGTATGTAAAGTTCTGAGCACCTGGTATCGCTCTCTTAAGCTCTCTGCCCCAGTTCATAGGTGTTATCCTCACAATCCTATAATAAAGATGTTTTAATAGTATTCCGTACTTAAACATATTATTCTACAAGTTTCCTAGGCTTTTCCTTAGGTATCTCCCACCACTGGCATTCTACTACTTCATCATAGCTTCGGAGCCTCTGTTCCAGATGTTGCAATCTTTCTATCGATTGTATGGTAAATCTTTCTGCTGCGGCCGATGCTAGAGAGGACAGGGCCTTCTGCACGGCGGGATTCTGGAGCTGTCTCGTAGCTATCCGTGTCAGGGTGATAAAAAGTCTGCTTCTCATCATTCATGTCCTGCTCTCTGTTCGAGGATTAGTGCTTCAAGAATCTTATCATGAGTCTTTGTGGCTTCGCCGACACACTTCTCGCAAATGTACCCCTTGAAGTGACCTTCTAAGTAGGTCCATGCAATACTATCTTCTTCACAGTCTTCCTTGTAGGAACAGAACTGTTTCTTAAGCTCCGGCAGGAGCGAAGAGGTACCTAGTGACATGCGCTGCTTCCTTGACATCCTTAACTGTCGTAGAGATGCATGCTCGCATCCAGATGTGGGTACAGTAAGGACTTGTACCATCACCAACGATTGCTATAACTGGCAG
>JAGLME010000091.1 GCA_023140195.1 Thermoplasmata archaeon | reverse complement strand
TCTGCCTGTGCCTGTAGCAGGATTGTTCATCTCCGAACATCTTTAGGATGATCGGGAGAGTGATTATACCCTCCTTGGTCACGCCACCGTAGCTCACGATGATCTTTACGTCCATCGGACCTATTGGCGAACCAGCAGACACGGTCATGGCGAAGAAGAAGGTAGCGGTCTCCTGAGGCTCGATCGTTCCGTCAGGTCCGATCTGATCTTTGGCGCTCAGGCCTTGATGTCTGAATCCCTTGTCGTTCTCTACTCCACCGTCCTCCTTGATCTTTATGTTGATTCCACCGGTGTTCAAGAGTTTGAACGTTCCGATAACGGTGCCGCCAGGCTGTACGTCTCCAGTGAAGACCCAGTCAAGCGAACCAGGAACGAACTCGAAGTCCGGCTTGGTCAACTGCAACCAATAGTACGTATGGAAGTAGACACCTTGCACAAACAGGTCGCCGTTCGCATCGTCGTGCTGCGAGGTCTCTGTGAAGAACGTTGGCATGATGACCAGGCCACCAGCCACTCCGTCCGCAGAGTAGAACACGTATCCCAGGTTGATAACCGGTATGGGATCCCTGTACTGTCCCTTGGCGAACTTGGATGTGGGTTCAACGACCCAGCTTCCTCCTCCGCCCACTTCATCAGGACAG
This sequence comes from Thermoplasmata archaeon, assembly GCA_023140195.1. Lineage (GTDB taxonomy): Archaea > Thermoplasmatota > Thermoplasmata > RBG-16-68-12 > SOIM01 > JAGLME01. The sequence goes on along the minus strand of JAGLME010000091.1, from coordinate 871 downwards.
AATACGGTGTTGTATGTGTCTTGTGTGTCTCCGTCTCCGTTGGCGTCCGCGATGGTTCCAACGAGGTCGATGTTGGCGTAGTCAGCGTAGTATTCCCTGGTGTAGATCTGAACGCACTCACCGCCGGGTGAAGCGCTTGGCTGACCGACACCGAGGTCGTAGCTCGGAAGCATTGTCTGTCTGTTACCATCTTCTTCCCCTGTCAGGGAGATCATGGTGTGGTAGTATCCCTGTGCGAAGGTGAGGTAATCATACCAGGCAGACCCGAACTTCAGCGGGAATGTCTGGAACTGTCCGTAGTCACCATACATCGCGGTCCATCCGAATCCGTAGGACGGAACTGCAGCTGTGAAGGTGTAAGATGTGTACACCTTGCCCTTCATGGCCCAAGTAGACTCGATGTCGTGGTAGAGCAGAACTGTGTCGAATGTGTCACCGTCGCCGTTCCAGTCTCTGCTGTCAGAAGACTCGAAGGTGTAGCCGGGTGTCAGAATAACACCGGTGTTCCTTGGATAATATCCATAGAAACCGACGCTCACAGCGTTGTCTCTGCAGTTTCCGGTAGCGGGATCGATGGCGTAGTAACCTGCGCTGTAGTCGGAGGTATCACCGTCGCCGTTCCAGTCATGGCCGTCGTAGTACTCGTATCTCTCAATGCTTGTGACCACCCAACCGTCCTCTCTCTGGAAGGTAATGCCCATGTAGAGCTGATTACCAGCAGAGCAGGCGCGGTCGACAGGTGGTCTCGCAGGGAATCCTCGAGCGTCGATGTTTCCGACGTAGGAATCGGACATGTCGCTGTCCATCTCAGGGTTGGCGTTGATGCCGTTATTGCTCTCATAGGCGTAGTAGGAGATGAACTCTCCAGCCA
>JAGLME010000090.1 GCA_023140195.1 Thermoplasmata archaeon | reverse complement strand
CCATCCAGTCTGATTATCACACAGTAGTACCAGGTGAAAGGTGTTCTTATTATCAGCATGCTTCTGATCACATGGAGCGAGCGAGAGCTCGATCTCCATACCTATAATAGGCTTGAGATCAGCCTTCTTCATTGCGCGATAGAACTCTATAACACCAGAGATAGTTCTGTGATCAGTGATAGCGCACGCATCCATACCGAGCTCTTGCAACCTAGGAATGAGCTTTTTTATATGCAGCGCCCCATCTAAGATAGAGTACTTACTATGCAGATGTAGGTGTGCAAAGCTCATAAAAGTGTACCTGGATCTACTACCTTAGTGTTGCAGTGAGGGCATTCAAGACCTGAGGTGTTTAGGTCTTGACTGGCAAATCCTACTCTGCATTTAGGACATGCCCAATCATCTGTTTTAAAGCGGCCTGCTTCAGAGGCCTTAATAAATTTGAGCCAAGCCTTAACGTCATCTGAATCAAGATCATCCGGATAGGCACAATAAATGCTATTATCAGGTGACATGTGATGAACATTAAACTTGTCATCATCTGTGAGTATAATTGCTATGGGCTTTATATTTGGATCCAGACGCATTGTGAGACCATTAACGTCCTTATAGTAAACTATCATCTACTATCCTTTCATGTAGGATTTAGCTCTGTGAAATGTATCCCTCATACTCTTATTCACTACCTTCTTGTTATTGGGATTGTGTAATGCAGCTGCTGGGTGCCACATAATAGTGTAGTCGCAATCCCAGTCTACCGCATTCTTACCGAAGGCCTCCAGTTTGTCCTTCTTACCTGCTGACTCACCCATAGTAACAGATCCCACATTGAGAACCCACTTGGCAGCCGTGGCGCCAACCAGGACAACTAGGCGTGGTTGTACTATCCTAATTTGTTCCCACAGATATGGGAAGCAGTTCTGTACCTCTGCCAGACCAGGAGTCTGATTGTTCTTCAGGGCGTACGGCAACACAGGTCGGCACTTGAGGAGGTTACAGATAAAGAGATCCTTCCTCTTGATACCATAGCTGGTCATGACACCTGTCATGTCTCTACCAGCAGGTCCTATGAAGGCTTCACCACTATCATCCTCTTCCTTCCCGGGACCCTCGCCTACGAGTGTTACCTTGGCATCTATACTACCCGAGTATGGAACTATATTAGAGCGGTGGAAAGCGAAGGGACAGAGATAGCAGCGCCCCATCTGCTTGATGAGGTGCTGCATCTTTTCTTCGTTACTCTTCGATATCGACATCGGTTGCCTCTTCCTCTATGGGTTGTGGCATTGCAAAGCGATTGGGGAGTGCTGCTTGAATAATCTTATTGTAGATCTCCTCTGCCATGTCTGGATGATCACGCAGAAGAGTCTTAACTTGTTCTCCACCTTGACCTAGTCT
>JAGLME010000009.1 GCA_023140195.1 Thermoplasmata archaeon | reverse complement strand
GCTCTTTGCACACACCGCCCGTCAAACCACCCGAGTTGGGTCCAAATGAGGTTCTGCCCTTGTGGTAGGCTCGAATTTGGGTTCAGCAAGGAGGGTTAAGTCGTAACAAGGTATCTGTAGGGGAACCTGCAGATGGATCACCTCCTACGTGATTTATAAGGTGTGTCAGACCCACGATCTTCGTGGAGAAGATACGCCTTGGCAGTGAAGACCAAACGTCAAAACTCGTCGAGCACAATTTGTTTTTTTCTTACATGGGTTCTTCAAGGACCTTGAGGTCACGCGCTAGGATTCGTAAGTATGCCTTTCCTTTCGCTTCATTAGACCCATACCAGTTCATAAAGGCGAACATCCTCAGCGGGGGAGGGGCCCGGCGGATGAGTATGATGTGGGAAACTTGCCTGGGGTGAGAGGATAATCGGCAATATGAGGCTGGAAACCTGTGAAGCCGGATATGCTCCATCAATCCGGCTGTGGATGGGTAGCCACAACATTTATGCAATCTCAACTACATATGAAATTAGTGATACGGGGGGTTGAGGAGGATAGTCGATGAAGTTCAACACCGGATTCGCAGCGGTTTTGCTATCAATTCTCTTTCTCCTGACCTGGGTGCCATCGGGAACAAGACCAACTGTGGATGATGCGAATCCAATTGCAGATGCGGGACCAGACCAGACGATATTTGAAGGAAATGTAGCATATTTCGATGGTTCTCTTTCTGTGGGTTCTCTGGGCGGCAAAGTGTTTTCTGAGAATATCAGACTGAGCGAGACCACTCCAACGTCGGTTGGAGCAAATAGCGAGCCCCACATACGTGTGGACATATTCGGCACTGTCCACGTCATTTGGAAAGACTGGGTACAAAGGAAACCTTATGCAACGCTGTTCTACTCCAGGTCTGACGACGGTGGCCTCTCCTTTGGACGCATTATGCAAATAATCAATGTTTCTGAAGCAATGCCAGACTCAGATTCTCTGAATCCCAGATTCGATATTGACAGCCACGGTGGAATTCATGTTGTGTGGACGAGCTTAGATGAGAATGGCAAACCAGCAATCCATTACAGCAAATCCTCAGACAATGGCAGCACCTTTGACGAACCCAGGGTTATACTGCCAATGTGTGTTACTGCAGGCCTCGAAGTTGACGTTGACGACAACATCCACCTACTAGCACATGCAATACCTTGGAACCTCTATCACCTGATATCGAGAGATGGTGGCAAGACTTTTGGAGGGACCGTCCGCGTAAACGATTTGGACGTCCTTGATACTAGCAACTTCGAGCCAGAACTGTCACGAATGGTAGTTGATGATACGAATGATATCCACGTGATTTGGCCTGGCCAAAAAGAAGGTGAAATCTTCAAGGGAGACATTTTCTACTCAAAATCTGAAGATGGAGGTCAGTCATTCAGCAACAACATCAAGGTGCACGATGAGACGGGAGAGGTGTTCAGGATTATTGGGGACCTGGATGTTGACTCCACCGGTAATCCTCATGTCGTTTGGCTTGAAAAGAATCTAACAGAGGATTTCGATAGAATGGCATACACAAAATCCGTCAACAAGGGCAAGACATTCCAGAACAAGACGTTCGTCAGGGACGATAGATACTCTGCGGTGGGTGCAGGATTCTTCCCCGTGCCGTCAATGACAATAGGTCCCGACGATGTGCCTAGAATAGCCTGGACAGAATCATACAAATCCGTCATTGATTGCAATGTATGGTTTTCCGAATTTGACGAGGCGATAGGCAATTTCTCCCGCAGAATTCTTGTCACCGATCATGGCAGAAATGACACCATGCAAGGTTGGCAGTCATTGGCTCTCGATGATAACCTGGACACCCATATCGTGTGGATGGATACAAGGGAGGGAGATATTCAGATTTACTATTCGAGAACCGTTCCAGGAAGGGTGGCGATAATGTCATATGAATGGGATACGAACAATGTCGCGGATTCCAACGGCGATGGGAACTACACAAATGATGTAGACGCGACGGGTTCCACTCCAGCGTTCGCATATGGTGATGATGGCACTTACATGGTTACGTTGAAGGTGACAGATGAAATGGGGGCTACAGATTACGACACAACAACTGTCACTGTGCTAAATGTGGATCCAATCGTGTCACCGATCTCCTACCAAGCAGAGGAACTGAACGCATCGGTCATGTTCCGAATCGCTGGGGAAAAATGGCATGATGTGGAAGTCCGCATCTTTGAGGACGAGGATGAGATTGGATATCTGAAGACAACAAGATCTCCGGGAAGTCCAGACTACCAAATAGTCTCTCTGGCGAATGTCTCCATAGACCTTTCAAGGAGATACTCAGCAACTGCGTACTACACACCAGAAGATGATCCTTTGAACGGACAACTCTGGGGTGCTACACCAGCTTGGCTCATTCTGAGATTTGGGGATGAAGAAGAAAGATTACACCACACTTTCAATGTGAGACATGAGGATTCGTGGGTCTGGAATATTGAGAATTTGAACCAGTATTTCCCACTTGTTGTGACCTTCGAAGCCACCGCACATGACCCGGGCAGTGACGATTTGAGATTCATATGGGATTTTGGGGATGGAACCTCTCATAACAACCTCTACTACAACAACGGCATAGGACCTGACCCACCCCTCAGCCCGTCAATGAATGCCGTTACGTTGACAGACAGGGCTAGACATACATATTCGTCAGCAGGAACATATACAATTGTGCTCAAGGTTATGGATGATGATGGTGGATGGAATACGACTCAGATAATGTTGAGTTTGTAGATATGCCTGTGATGACACTCTCCAAGGCGATGAGTATTCTAGATTCTCGTAGCTCAAAGGCAATTGGTCGGAATTGCGGTTTCCCTTCTGAATTGACTGCAGATCCTGTCAAGAACAAGCAAAATGGAAGGGCTAGCCAAGAGGGCATATTACGGGAATCATCCAAGAAGAAGCTTTACATAAGTAGACTAGCCTTCAGAGAACAGGATGCTTCAATGAGAAGGACAAAGGGTGTAAACATAGTATTGACATTTCTCGTGCTGGTGACTACCTCCTATCTCACTCTAACCTTCCTGCCAATAGGCGGGAGGGCTACTACTCATTACGTAGGTGGAACAGGTCCTGGGAACTTCACAACTATTCAAGATGCCATAAATCTCTCGAATCCTGGGGATACCATCTATGTATACAATGGAACATACTATGAAAATGTCGATGTCAACAAAACCCTGAATCTAATTGGCGAAGGCAAGAACATAACGATAATCGATGGCGGTGGAAATCGGGATGTAATTAACATCACAGCTGACTGGGTGAATATTACTGGATTTACTGTAGCAAACAGTGGGTCAGACATTAATGATTCAGGAATAAGACTTCACTATGCTCATAACTGCACAATTGTTGGCAGCAACGTTTCGGACAACTGGAATGGAATCTATCTTCACAACTCAAACCAGAATGCAATACTAGACAACACCGTTCTCAATAACATCCAGGGTATCTTCCTCAAGCTATCTGACAATAGTACTGTTGCTAGCAATATCGTGAAAAGGGGTGGAATACTCGTTTTCTATTCAGACAATGCATCCATAACCAACAACACTGTCTCTCTAAGCGACATAGCTATCCTACTCGATTACTCAAACGAGACCACCGTGTCCAATAACAAGATTTCGAACAATCTGTACGGGATCATGACAGATTCCTCTGATGACACCACCATCGAAGGCAATATCATCGAAACGATAAGCTGGGATGGCATTCGTTTTGAGTTTTCGAGTAATGGTGTGATTAGGAACAACACCATCTCGAATGGTTCTGTCGGGATCCGCCTCAACAACAAGGCTGACAACAATACAATTGTCGGTAACACGATTTCGTCAAATCAATTGAGCGCTGTCTCAGTTTTCTCGAGCAACAACACTCTCATTGGAAACAAGATGATTGAGAATGGGATTGTCATAGGTGGCACTTCTGTCGAGCTTTGGAACAGCCACACGATAGACACCACGAATTCTGTGAACGGCAAACCTGTCTATTATTGGAAGAATGTTATTGGGGGGTCGATTCCTTCTGATGCTGGACAGATTATACTTGCAAATTGCAGCAACGTGGTTGTTGAGAGACAGAAAATAAGTGGTGCTTCCGTGGGAATCGCCCTCAGTTTTTCTTCCAACAACACCGTCTTCAACAACACCGTGTCGAACAACTCTCTCGCTGGTATCTATGTCGTACTTTCCGACGACAATATCGTCGCAGACAACGATATCATGTCGAATGGCTTCTATGGCTTATACCTTGAATCCTCTGGTGGCAACGTTGTCTTTCACAACAGTTTCATTAACAATACGGGACAAGCGTACGATGACACTGGCAACAATCGATGGTATGACTGGTATCCCTCGGGCGGGAATTATTGGAGTGACTATACCGGACCCGACCAATTCTCTGGACCTGACCAAAACGAGCCAGGAAGTGACGGCATAGGTGATTGGGAGCATCCCATAGACGGTGGGAATGCGTGGGATAAGTACCCAATGCTCTCTCCTTTTGACCTGGCTCATCCCTTGCCCCCAACAATCCTGAAGGCATCCCTCAGCGGAAGGAATCTCGAGAACGTCACCATCAATTGGTCTCTCTCCTTGGATGATGAAATGGGGCTGAAATCAGTTGTTGGCTACGAGATATACAGAAACGCATCCTACAATAGGGATGGCTTGAATTACCAACTGATTGCCTCCCCTCCCAATGGGACTTCCGAGTTCGTAGATGTCTCAAGTGGTGAAGGAGATCCGAATAACTACTTCTATCGAGTGTGTGCAAAAGACCTGAACAACAACACAAGATGTGCGATGAATCAAGCGGCGAAGTTCACACGTTCTCTGTCGGAAGGACCCAATCTGGTTTCTACTCCATTGATTCAGTCAAATGAGAGTATCGAGGTCGTACTTCAAACATTGAGATGGGACAAGGCCTGGACCTATAACTCATCCATTAAAGAATGGAAATGGCACATGAATTTCAAACCCTATTTGGGACAACTTGACAGCCTTGCTCGAAACGAAGGTCTTTGGGTGAACGTCATTGCGCAATCCAATCTGACGGTCACGGGCATTGTGCCAGAAGCGACCGATATCCATCTCTATCCAGGATGGAATCTTGTTGGATTTCCCTCCTTCAATTCAACGTACACGGTCGGAGACTTGAAGACCGAAACCAACGCGACAAGAGTAGAAGGATACATTCCGTTGATTTCGCCATACTTCCTCCAGGCATTGTCGGACGGAGATATCTTGCAGACCGGGTTTGGCTACTGGATCAATGTTGAAAGCGAAGTCGTTTGGACTGCTGAGGTCTAGTGGGACCAGAATTGTCGGTTTTCAACATTCAGGCGCCGATCATTATTCAGCAGCGAAGGTCATCAGGAGAGATACTTGACGATGACTCTTTTGTTCGGGAGTGTAGTCACGAATTCCCACCCCTCCTCAACGTAAGTCTCAATCTCCTCGATTGAAATCACCCTCTGACTGCTATTCCCGTTTGCCTTTGTGCCAATAAGCCTTTCCTTCACGACCTTCGCGAACTCCTCCTCTGGGAGTTCGAGCAGAACATCCTTCTCCATTTCATCATCACGGTATCCTGCCATCCGCAGCAACTCAGCACGGAACATGAGCTTCAGGTCCTCTTCCTTCGGTCCCTCTGGCACTTTGGTTTGGGGGAACTCCTGGCCTCTTCCATAAGCTTCTCGCATGTCATCTATGATGTGGGGAGGTAGCTTGCCCTTGTTTATAGTGTAAGTGTGCTCAATATCGCCTTTGTGGCCCAACCATAGTGTCCGATAGTCTCTGAGGAGGTGGCCTTTAGATTCCGCCAACATCAGCTGCGTATCAAAATAGGACCTCAATACATAGGGTCTCCAGGAGAACCCAGCCTTCCTTATCGCGTGTCGGATCGTGTCACCGATGTTCGTAGTGGAAATGAACTGCTTGGCTGCTGTCTTTGGTCTGAGAATCGATGATCGCTTGCTCAGCTTCTCCCCGTTTCTCATGCGCTCTTCCAGGTACTCCTTGAGGTAGTCGCATCCCTCTTCGGAGAGAAAGGTGATGTACTTATGCCCTGCCTTGCTCAGCTCTGGGTTGACCACAATCATTGTCGGAACCTCATCGAATTCCACAACATCTCCTTCTATCCCTAGTTCCGGAAAATCGTCTATCCGCAGTCCATTGTCACCCAGATACGTGCCAAGTGACTGGAGTCTAAGACCTGAATGAGCCACCAATACACATGCCACCCGGGCCTTCTTGTCTCCTGACATGAGAATGCTCTTCAATTCCAGTGGAGTTGGAACTCTCTCATCTCTCAGAGTGGGGGTGGATTCTGACCCCCGGATCTTGATCTTCCTTTTCACTTCCTTGTCATTATGTGCCAACCATGACCTCAGGGCTTTCATTATGGAGCTGACATAAGAACCAGACTTCCCCTCTTTCTCGAGTTTGCTGACATAGTCGAGCAAAATTCCATAGATCTCCTTCTCACTCTTCGCTGCAAACTTCTTGGGAGTTAGCTTGTGGACCTCACAGAAGTTCCCAAGCCTTCGAAGGTAGACATCAGCGGTAACTACAGAGCCTCTTGCGTTGTTCTCGTACCACCTTCTCACTTCCTTGTCTTCTAGCAGTTTTATGAAACGAGAACCGCGCCCTCTTTTCGCCATATTCTGGACATGGATCTCGAATTATATAAGGGTTTTGAACCCAAATAGGTATGGGCCTGCCCGGATTTGAACCGGAGTCTATGCGTCCCGAACGCACAAGGATAGGCCAAGCTACCCTACAGGCCCTCTTTCGCAAATGAAAGGAAGCACGGTATTTATAGATAGTTTTCGAGGGAGAAGACATTTACGCCTCACCAAGCCACAATACAATCATTATCGTCAGAAGCCGAACTCACATTCGTCAATATTAAATATGATAATACCCTTCCCGTGTTAGATGACAGGAGCTCTTAGGGAGAAAATCGCCAGTGAGATTACCCTCAGCAATACTCCGGGAAAGACGATAAGGAAATGGAGAGAGGAATTGGAGATCTCTCAGCACGATTTGTCACAACATCTCAACCTGTCCCCTTCCGTAATAAGCGACTACGAATCCGGCAGGAGAAAATCGCCTGGAACCAAGACTGTGAAGAAGATAGTAGATGCACTTCTGGAACTGGACAAGACACGCAAGAGTAACCTCTACTTCGCAGAACCGAGCGACCTGAGCGATATCATTCTCAGCATGAAGGAGTTCCCTGTCGGCCGACCGGCAGCTGAGTTCTTGAAAGAGATCAAGGGAGTGAACCTGTGCAAGGACGTTCCGCTGGAAAGGAACATCCACGGCTACACGGTTCTGGACAGCCTGAAGACGATTACCACCCTCAGGTCATCGGACTACTGGAGGATATACGGTTGGAGCACTGAAAGGGCACTCGTCTTCAGCGGGGTGAAGTACGGCAGGTCCCCCATGGTCGCGGTGCGAGCTCATCCCTTGAAGCCGGCGATGGTGGTTTACATTCAACCCGAGAAGATAGACAAGCTTGCTGTCAAACTGGCAGAACTGGAGAACGTTTGCCTGGCAAAGACGGCGTTATCTGAAAAGGAAGTAGTGTCAAAACTGGAGGCGTTTTAGAATGGACGTTGGCATTGTTAGCTACGGTGGATACATCCCGAGATGGAGGATCAAACCTCAGGACATCGCAAAGACCTGGGGCGCGGACGGGGACGCTATCAGCAGAGGACTGAACATCGTTTCCAAATCCGTTCCTTCTCCTGACGAGGACGTCATAACGATATCCGTGGAGGCCACCAGGAACCTAATGAAGAAGGTGCAGATCGACCCGAAGGACATTGGAGCGATCTATGTCGGATCGGAATCGCATCCCTACGCGGTCAAGCCGACTGCGACAGTGGTTGCGGAAGCTATCGAAGCCTCTCCGGACCTTATGGCAGCGGACTATGAGTTCGCGTGCAAGGCCGGTACCGCGGCGATCCAGACGTGTATGGGGTTGGTAGCATCTGACATGATGAGATACGGAATTGCCATCGGCTCGGACACGTCCCAAGGTGCACCGGGTGACCCATTGGAGTACTCAGCATCCGCTGGGGGGGCGGCATTTCTGCTCGGAAAGGAGAAGGTCGTTGCCAAGATCAACGAAACGCTTTCTTTCACAACCGATACGCCCGATTTCTGGAGAAGGGAAGGACAGACCTACCCAAAACACGGTGGAAGGTTCACGGGCGAACCAGCATATTTCAAACATGTTCTCACATGTGCCAAGAATCTCTTCCAAAGAACGGGAACGGGACCTGAAGATTATCAATATGCGGTCTTTCACCAGCCCAACGGCAAGTTCCCGGTCAGCGCCGGCAAGAAACTGGGTTTCTCCATAGATCAGATAAAGACCGGTCTGCTCGTGCCCAGGATAGGGAACACGTACTCCGGTGCGGTTCTTCTGGGTCTGGCGGCAATACTGGATATTGCCGATCCCGACGACAGGGTGTTCGTCGTGGGCTACGGATCAGGTGCAGGATCGGATGCATTCGACATTACCGTTAGGGACGATATAGAGAACACAAGGACCGATAAGTGCCCCACGATCGAAGAGATGGTGGAGAGCAACAACTTCCTGGACTACGCCACGTATGCGAAGTTCCGAGGCAAGATCCTGATGTGAGGTGGATGTCATGAGAGACGTTGCGATAATAGGTGTTGGGGATACAAAGTTCGGGGAACTCTGGGACAGGTCCTTCAGAGAGATAGGCATAGAGGCCGGTCTGGAGGCCCTGGAGGATGCGGGGATAACGGGTCAGCAGATCGACGCTCTCTTCATCGGTAACATGTCCGCAGGGAAGTTCATCGAGCAGGAACACGTCGCCGCATTGGTGGCGGACTATTCAGGACTGTCACCACGTCACATTCCCGCATACAGGATCGAGGCCGCCGGTGCCTGCGGAGCTGCGGCACTTGCCTGCGCCCACATGTCCGTTTCCTCCGGCACTTACAATATCGTCGTGGTCGGGGGAGCAGAGAAGATGACCGACGTGGGTGATACAGAAGCAGCTGAAATCCTCAGTGCAACAGCAGACCAGGAATGGGAATCTGTCTTCGGTGCCACTTTCGCCAGCCTGTACGCAATGATGGCCAGAAGGCACATGCACGAGTACGGAACGACAAGGGAGCAAATGGCGGCGGTAGCCGTCAAGAACCACAAGAACGGAGCCCTCAATCCAAGCGCTCAGTATCAGAGGGAGATCAATCCGGGTCTCGTTCTGGGGGCGCCTCCGGTGGCCGAACCGCTGGGGCTTTTCGATTGCGCTCCGCTCTCAGACGGTGGTGCAGCGGTCGTTCTCTGTCCTCTGGATATAGCCAAGAAGTTCACCGACACCCCGATCAAGATAGCCGGATACGGTCAGGCAAGCGACACGCTTGCACTTCATGACCGAAGGGACATCACCACAATGGACGCCACCGTTCTTGCCGCCAGGAGGGCGCTTCATAACGCCAAGCTAGCTACGAAAGACGTGGATCTGGCAGAGGTCCATGACAACTTCACGATTACCGAGATCATTGCGATAGAAGATCTAGGATTCTTCGAAAAGGGCAAAGGTGGACCGGCTTCCGAGGAAGGCAGGACCGCTTTGAACGCTGAGGTTTCCATCAACACCTCCGGAGGGCTCAAAGCAAGAGGTCAACCCGTGGGAGCGACCGGCCTGGCGCAGGTCGTGGAGGTCTTCAGGCAATTGCAGGGCGACTGCGGGGACAGGCAGGTGGACGGGGCCGAGATCGGTCTGACGCACAGTCTGGGGGGGACAGGAGCGAGTTCTGTGGTCCACATCTTCAGGAGGGCTGATTAACATGGGAATTCCAAGGTTCTGGCGTGAGACCCCAAGCAGGTACAATCTCATCGGTACCAAGTGCGGGAACTGCGGGATGATACACTTTCCCCCAAGGGTTGTGTGTCCGAGCTGTCACAGGAAGAGCATCGGAAAGATGGAGAGGATCCACCTCAGCAGTCAGGGGACGGTCGTGAGCTACTCCATTGTACACGACGCTCCACATTCCTTCAAGATGCAGAAGCCGTATGCCATCGCGATGATCGAACTGGAAGGATGCTGCCGATTGACTGCCCCCATCATCGATTGCGATCCGTCGGAGGTCAAGATCGGTATGAAGGTGGAGGCGACCTTCAGGAAACTGGGAGAGCAGGAAAAGGACGACGTCATCCATTACGGGTACAAGTTCCGACCGGCACGTTCAGAAAGATAGTTATAACAAAAATCCTCAACGATTAGAGAAGTTATATATACCCTTTCGGTCGTGTCTGGTAGTGATTACGATGGGGAGACATAGGACCAAGAAGGTGAGTCCGAAGTGCAAGGCAACGCTTGAGAATTTCCTTGCCGAACTCCTGGCAAACCAGGCGAAACCGAAAACGCTGAGGGCGTATAGGTATCTGCTGATGGATCTCTCGAACAAGTATCCGACCAAGACATTCGAGGAGATCTCGAAAGACGACTTGCGGGCATACTTCGCAGATATGAGCACGAAGGCGGCGAGCACCGTCAATCAGCGGCGGAGTCAGATCAAGAAATTCTACAAGTGGCTTGAGGGCGATGATGAAGATTACCCTTCAAAGGTCAAATGGCTCAAGGTCAAGCAACCGTCCACCAATATCCATAAGACGGATCTGATTACCAAGAAGGAGATGGATTCGCTCCTGGGAGTTGCAAGGGACCACATGGAAAGACTTTTCCTGGTGGCTTTGTACGAGACGGGAGCTAGAATAAGCGAGTTCTGTTCGGTGAGACTCAAGGACCTCAGAATCAACTCGGATGAGGTCATTCTAACCATCACGGAGGGGAAAACGGGGCCCAGGGTGTTGACCGTGGTGAAGTCGCTTAAGCCACTCAAGGTCTATCTGAGCTTGCTTCACCCACGACCCATCGATGGAAACGCTTTCATCTTCTATCGTAACAACAGACCAGTCAATCCGGGCACGGCGAAGAGGATCCTGGACGAGCTCACCGAGTTGGCAGGGATCGAGAGGACCATCAATCCTCACCTGTTCAGGCACACCAGGGCGACAGAATTGGCGAAGGCGAACTGGAACGAGAGCAAGATGCGATACTACTTCGGATGGAAATCAACCTCTCACATGCCCTCGATCTACACGCACCTGGCGCACGGCGACACCAGGAGCGACATTAGGAAGATGGAGGGACTCCCCGTGGAAGATGACGGTATGATGACGACCGAGAACCTTGTCATCAAGACGGGATACGATGAGTTCATGCCAAATGACATCAAGTCACTCGGCGCCACCCGCATTCAAACGCTTTTGGAGAGTCCAGAGATGGCGAAACACCTGGACGAATTGATACGAGCCCGGGTCAAGGAGCAATACGGGGACTGGAAAACGCAAGTTCAGACGGGAGAGCTGAGCGAGGCGATGGATAATCGGACGGACAGGATTAGCATTGCCGTCAAGAAGGCCGTGGCGGAAGTTGACAAGACCGCCGTTGTCGAGTCGATCGAGGTCACTTTCCCAGAAGTCCAGAAGATGCAGAAGAAATGAGGGTATTGAAAGCACACTTGACATGCTCTTCAACTCTGGTTTAGTATGGTATCTATTGGAGTAAATCCTACGGTTGTCGTGGCAATCTTACACAATAAGAAAGAGGATGTCGGGTTTGACCCGATCGTCGAGCTTTTGATTTGCTTCCAGTAGCAATATTGGCGACTTTCAAGAAATGGCTAAGGATGAAGATTTGATCCAATTGATAAAGGAAGTGCTAAGATGATCGACAAGAAGGAGCTGGATGAGGCCCTGCGGAAAATGGGAAGAAAGCATTTGAAGAAGCCTTACAAGGACAGATGGACACCTGAAAGACCTACTGCTGGCTACTGCTACATTGTGTCCGAAGTCTATTACCACTATTGTGCTCCCAGAGGGAGCAAGCCACACGTCATGAGGCTGGATGAGAACGAAACTCACTGGTTCATAAAGCATCCCGACGGCAGTATTGTGGATCTTACGGCCGACCAATTCGATGAGCCCGTACATTATGAGAAAGCAAGACCTCATGCATTCCTAACAAAGAATATCTCCAAGAGAGGGCGGATATTGGCTGACCTATTGGGATTGAGCAAGAACAACTAAAAGTAGCATAAGCGAGGAACTCCTCCCGCCAAGATCAAACACTGGTCTAAGAGACTTTCTAAGGCTCGGGCACCTGCCACCGATCAACGGCATCTACAGACAAGACCTCCTCAAACTCGACGGCGTAGACACTGATGGTCTGGTATCGGCAACCTCTCTTTTAGAGAGAGCTGCAAGGTTGCGTATCTAAAACGAGACCTCAATGTAATCAGGGTCGAAGGATTCCGATTAGACATGGCTGGCCTGCTACTCTCTCCCCCAACCCAACCACCTTCCCCAGATTCGCCGTCCCGAGGAACTCTCCCAGAAACTCTTCCTTGAGAATTCTCTCGTCTTCCTTCATGTCCCACCAATCGGGATTGGATTCCACGAAAGGATTGTCCGGGAGGGCTTTGATTACAATGGAATCAAGCTTGTGGATCTTGTGGATCAGGTGCTCGGACTCCACGCCCAGGTTGTTGTCTAATATGTCGGGCTCGGTGTCCCTGGGATATCCCATCTGACCCAGGGCGTCCAGTATGGTCCGCGCCTTTGCCGAGACGGTTAGCGGGTGGACGTCATCCATGAAAACTGTAAATTTGATGTCTCCCTCACGGACTTCGGATAGCTCAAATAGCTTGCCTTCTTGCTCCTGTCCACAACGCTTGCAAAATAGGTAATACTGACCATTTACCATGCCCTCTTCCCAGACATGCCTACACCTAGACATTTTTTCCAGAGGTTTCAATCTAACATCCAATCCCTTCTCGATATTGATCTGTTTGTCCACTTCTTGGATTGTTTCCTGCTTCTGTTGGTCTAGCTTCTCCTGGATTTCTCCGCCCAGCTTTCCAAGTGCCTTCTCGATCCGGTCGTCGATTTCCTTGGGTATCTCGTCCTTCACCTTCTCCTTGAGGCTCTCGATCTCCTTGCTGAACTCCGTCCTGACCTCCTCCGCTTGCTTCAACCTGGCTTTTTCCGATTTTGCCTGTCCCTCTTTTACTACTTTTCGAGCTTCTTCGCCCTTTTCTCTCTCCAGGGCCTTGATTTCCTCCTTTAATTCCCCCACTAACTGGAAGAGTTCGGGAATTACCAGCTCATTCGGGAGACTGAAATCATTCTCACACTCAGGGCAACGACATAGATTACTGTGTTTCTCATTTATTAGCAGTCTGTGTGCATGAATAGTCCATTGGCCAAACTCCCGACCGCAGTATGGACATATTCCTCTTTCCTCTCCCACGTAGTCCGCCTGCTTGATGGGGAGATCATCTGCTCCTCCTTGCCCCTCGGGCGACACGTTGGATTCAACTTTCGTCTCGGCCTGTTCTTCTTCCTTGGGAGGCTCGTGAGTGTTGTCGGTTGTCTCTTGGGGGCTGATATCAACCGGGGCATAAACAGGGCTGGTATTCGTGTCCACTTCTTCTCTCTTACTACCATCACATGCTTTCTCGTGTAGGCGAATCCCTTGAGGCGAGAATTGCTGGCCGCATTTGGAACAGGTTCGGACCTTCATTGACTCACTGTTTCTCACATTATTTTGCAGGTATTTAAGAGTAGAGTCTAGAACTAGAGCCAAACTAGAGGCTGAGTGCTCTGTAACTCATTCAAGAACTAACAGTAAAACAAGACAGCAAAACAAACTCTAGTTCTACTCAGCTCATGAGCTACTTGTCGAACTAACTCTCAAGAGAAGTGTGCCGAGGATCGTCTAGCATGCTCTTGAACTATCTCTTGGGCTAGAACATTCGAACTAGAGTTGGTTTGAGGGTCGATTTCAACATAAGAGCTTGCAGTAACTCAAGTTGATGTTCTACAAGTGGTTGCTGTGCTTGTTTGGCTCAAGAGGTTGAGTTAGAACTGCTACTACAGGCGGTAGTAACTCAAGTGTTAGTCTGGCTTCAAGTGCTTGAGTTAGAACTAACGATAGCTCCAGGTCAAGAATCCATACTAACACAAGAGCTACACCTAGAAGAAATTCTTGGGCTAGTGCTACTACAAAAGGTTGAGAGAGGACAACGGAGATGGGGGGTAGAGGGGGTATGCGGGATCGGGATAGAAGATGATGATACTGTAATCGGGATTTGTAGCGGACACGCAAGTGCCAGATCGTGTTCCGCCTCAGTCGAACTGACGCCTGACGGAGACAGCTCCATCCTGACTGGGCGGTCTTCCAATAACCACCAGCGATAGTGTGCTATGGGTCGACAACCCAATGTCCAATCCTCTTCCCACAGCACTTCTATCGCCGAAAGACAGCATGGACTTGGAAAACTTAGAAGTTTCCAAAGAATGTCCGAGTTCGCTACCGTACCTCCCCTTATATATGAGCGTAATGCTCAGAATGTTCTTCGACATTAAGTAGGATTCAGACTTCTTTCGATTTTCTGTGTCTGCCGTTTTGTCATACTGGAAAGCACGGAAATCCTTAAATGGATGTAACTCCATCGTGGCTTCAGCAACGGATCGTGCCGAGGTGAGGATTGGATGGTGAGTCTCTTTTGGCATGATCCGTTGCAAGAGAGTGTTGAAAGGCGCTCCTATCCACTCACAACTGTGGGGGGAGGATCATGAGGAAAGAGACAATAGGAGGAGGTGTCAGGGGTAGTGTCTCTGTTGCTGTTGCGATAGTGATAGTGGTGGTAATCATTGTTGCATGCGCATTCGCGGCGTGGTGGTATTTCTTCAGAGACAGTGACGGAGACGGTTATCCCGACAGCAGAGACGTATTCCCAAATGACAAATCGGAATGGAAAGATTCGGACGGAGACGGCTTTGGTGACAACCAAGATGTTTTTCCAGACGACAAATCAGAATGGAAGGATAGTGATGACGACGGAATAGGCGACAATACGGACGCTTTCCCAAATGACCCTACGGAGACGATAGACTCTGATGGTGATAATGTGGGAGATAACTCGGATGCGTTTCCAAACGACCCAACCCAATGGGAAGATAGAGACGGTGATGGTTTTGGCGATAATCCGAATGGTAGCAGTCCAGACGCATTTCCTGACAATGCCAATGAATGGATAGACAATGACGGCGACGGAATTGGAGATAATGCAGACATCTACGATACAGGAAACGGGGGTATCAGAGTATGCGTCGCTCACTATGAAAATGACGACTCCGGGGATGAGTCGGGACCACCAGATCCGTATTTCATAATCCGGGTGTACGTATATCACGAAGGTAGCCAGGACCCACTGAAGATTCGAGAGGAGACGACCATCGTCTACACGGGTCAAGAGATGTGTCTTGAGACTGACGCAGATGTAGAAGATGATATTTGGAAAGTGACTGTGATCATTGAGAGTTGGGATGATGACTTTTGGACAGAGGACGATAGGATCGACCTCAATGGAACATCCATTGGTGAGAACAACACAGTTGGCATTCTATACCCCGGGACAAGTTCCTATTCATTATTCGTCGATGATGGAGAATTGGATCTGGTTGCAAATGAGCAGGATGGGTATATCGAATACTACATCAAAGTAGTGGAGATCTAAACTCTGCCAATATCTTTGCCAAGAACAAATCTGACTATTTCCTCTGGCTGTGCTTACTCATCTTGTTCACGAAGCACTTCAAAATTGTCTAGAGTACTTATAAGTTCACTGCATCTACCTAGAGGTAGGTGTACTGGACAAAGCATTTATTCCGTTAGTCTGTTAAGGGTGTTCAACGGAGGTCGATGATTGGATTGGGTAAGTCTGATATTGATACCAGGGATTGTATCAGCAGTAATCTCAGCGTTGATTTCATTTGCGATGTGGTACCTCCGAGACAGAATGAATTACAGGCGCGAATGCCGAAAGGAGAATGCCAAAAAGAGGCTGGACGAAGTTCTGATTCCAATTAAGCGTGAGTTTGATAGTGTGACGACAAATATACGGGTTACTGGCAAACCTCTCTTCTTCTGGAATGCTGATTACAGGAAGGAACTCCATGATCTCCACGAGGGCATTGAGAAGTCCTATGCTTTCGACATCCTCAGAACTAGCAAGCCCAAGTTGTATGCTGGCATCGAAGGATTCTTCACAAATCTCCTGAAATTGGAGCAATACGAACAGGATATGGGTCGTGAGATTTGGAGCGTGATTGACAATTCCATCACCAATCCTGACCTGGACGATTCGAGACCAGGTCACAAAAGAGAGATCTTCGATATGCTTCTTCCAGGTGTCGTCTTGGGCTGGGAAGAGAACGAAGTCATGAGACGATACGCTCGGAAGATCCGTGAGATCTGGGATCTGGGAGATTACGATGTCGATGACGGTCCCATTTATCTCTCAAAAGCCTACGGCTTAGTGAGGGACCTGGACTCTGTGAAGGCATATGCGAAATATCGGAGGTTCTTTCTCAAGAAATCAGATGCCCTTCTTAAGAGGGTTTCTGGACAAATGGAAAAGGACAAGAAACTAATTCCGGGGTAGATACACAAAACCTAGTCACGCTGTAAAGCTCCCACTTTAATTCGTAACCACCTACCTTAACACACCCTAAAATACTTCCTGCAATCATCGTAGCTTTGGTGAGAATAAATGGATGCCATTAGTGCTCGATACCTGGTGTCGGCCTTGATCCAGGCCACTGCAATAATCTACGGCATTGTCATGGCCATCAGTCTGCCCATTCGGAGTGCTTTCGATGATTTGAAGGACCTCACTGGGACTGCGGTGACCAAGAAGAGAATGACCA
This sequence comes from Thermoplasmata archaeon, assembly GCA_023140195.1. Classification (GTDB taxonomy): domain Archaea; phylum Thermoplasmatota; class Thermoplasmata; order RBG-16-68-12; family SOIM01; genus JAGLME01. The sequence goes on along the minus strand of JAGLME010000009.1, from coordinate 59,610 downwards.
TACGTTACTTTCGTGGGTGGCTCGCAGCTATCACCGTCAGTACATTCTTGACAATCCTTGCTGGAATCAACACACTCATGGTTTTCAACGAGAGCGAAATCGGTTCTTCTGAATGGGCAACCACGAACTCAGGGACATGGCTCATCGTAGTTGTCGTGTTTTCTGTCTTGACTTTCTTCTCTCTGACACTCTTCACTCTGAACTGGGTGGTTGGTAAGAGCGAAGAATGAACTTATCTGAGCTTGCTGTCTTTGAGCAGAGTTGGGATCAACCTGAACTTGTCCTTGGCGCTCTTCACGTCATCCAAGGATTCCATCAGGACCTTCATGTCAATTCCATTTGGCATCCGGGCTGGCAACCCGCGGATCAGTTCAAATCGACCCGAAATGTCCGACTTTGCTATACGAACTCAGACATTTTCATTATAAATGATGGAAAGAACCACCTTGAAGTGGCACTTGAGGAGAAAGGATAGGGAGCATGGACTTCAGCGACAAGAACCCGAGTTTAGCGACGGGAGCTACTTTAGGGGCAAAGCCCCTCTGATTCCCTCAAAATCGACCCGAAATGTCCGACTTTGCTATGCCAACTCGGACATTCTTTGACAGGAACAACTACCCAGTATCACACTATGTCGGAGTTCTCATTGGAATGCGACATTTCTTCTATCTTCAGATATTGTCAAGAAGAAGTCATAGAGGGAGGAACCAATACAGCATCGGACTGCCCTCGTACTTACCGTAAGGGATTATGGGTGATACTGTGAGATTCTACAGGCCCAACTCAGTGATGTAGAAAACATTATGTAGGCAGAAGCTGATTTGAGGTGGGATTTGAAGGACGTGGACGGTATGGGTGCAAGGGTAACTATCTATGCTTATCTGCCTGACGAGAAACCAGCAGTTGGGGCCAGCATCACCGGGACAAACCGTAATGCTTGGAAGAAGAATGTTGCAAACTGGAAAGGCATCATTGGAGAAGATGGTTCATACACCTGGGATAGTATCGATACTGGGGCACTTGGAGACTTCTACGATTTTGAAGCCAAATATGTCGATGGGGATGGAGTCAAATGGACTGGCCTTATCTCTCAACGAGTGAAAAAGCCCACAACTCATACCATTGTTCTGTCTCCGGAATTCAGTACTATCCAGATCTCAAAGGAAGCAATTGAGAATCTAGCGGGACAAGAAATGGGAAAATCAATTCTCGAGGGGATTAAGGAACTACAGACTTCGTTGAGTGCGGGATTGGTTCATGGGTGTATCACATTGTCAACATGGATCATTGAAGGGCTAATTAGGGTTGAAGCAAAGAAACAAGGGATGTGGGACGAGAGTTATGAGCGAAGAACTTTTGGACAACTTGTGAACATAAAAGAGATCAACAATATGATTCCATCAACTATGAGAGACAGAATTAGAGGGGTTACAAATTGGAGAAAACCGCACGCTCATTTCAAGGGTGCAAAGACCGTGCGTGAAGAGGCACAACTTGTCAGTCATTTGGTGGAGGACCTTACAGAAGAATGGTTTGGAAAGAGAATCTGATCTTCAACGTGAGAGTTGAGAGTTCCCAACTGGAGCCCATTCTTTCGAGAGGCGGGACCATGATAAACGCCGAGGAGTGGTACAAGACGTTCGTGGAGGAGTTCGTGAAGGCGGCAGAAGACAACTCCAATGAGATTGGTATTCATTACGAAAAATATAGAGTTCGAGGAACCGGAGCGGGCAGAGAATGGACATATGGCATGGCGCCGTTTCTGTATGAGTTGGCTCGCAAGATGGGCTATTCTCAAGAGTGCACCATGCTGGACTTTCTTTGGTACGAGGGAGCAGTAATGCATCCAGACATTGCGATCGAACATGAGAACGATTGGAAAGAAGACGTTCCAACCAGTGAGATTCCAAAGCTCGTCAAGGATGACTCAGATGCACGATAATCATCGGTTATGAGAGGTTCACTATGAAAAGCTGTTGCGTTCAGGCAGGCGAGAGGTTCTTTGCGTCCAACTATCCGTGGGCCATGCCGATCGAGCAAGAGTCCCTTACGGCTCACCTTCTCAATCTCTGTAAGAAATGGGGAAAAATAACCAGCCCGTTTGCGGAGAATTTCTATGTTCGGTCGACCTCTTCGCTACAGCTCGGTGTCGACGCTAAGACAGGAAGCCTCAAATGCGACGCGTGTGGTGACATCTTCGATTTCATCTTTATTGGAAACCGGCTCTTCTTTTTCATCTGGCGCATTAACTGGATTTGCGCGACTTATTGGGACACCCAGGATGAATCCGAGGGTAACCAACTTAGCTTCGTTTCTGGCTCGTTTGACTGGCCGCGAAATGAGCATCTCGAACAAGTGCGAACCGCCTTCGACATGTACTTCGGCGACGATCCCTTTTTGGGCCCCGAAGGCCTTACTGAATTGAATCGGCAGATCTCCGAGCTGATTCTTGCGCCGGCCATCATACATGACTATATCATAGACTTTGCGGAGCTCTTTGTTCTCTTTCATGAGATCCAGCACCAAATTCCCATGTCACAAATGGGCCCTAAACCGAGTGGCGTAAGTGTGCAACTTCCTAACAATCTGGGGTGCTCGTCCAGGCGGGCAAACTGGTGGATTGCCGAGCTCACCCATGACGCAAACTCGCTCTACCTACTGCTCCTCTCAGCGGTGTCGGTTTTCCTTGACAAATTTGGCATGACGCCAAACGACGCAAAAACGCAGGCCGCTAGTTTGGTATGTACAGGAGCCGACGCCGCCCTCCACACGCTTCAGAGTCTCGAGGAGCTGCGATACGGGAAAATCGACCTAGAGGCTGCCGCTACCAGTAGTGAGTTCGTCCGGCACCCGCCGTCAGACTTCCGTCGGAATGCGCTAAGCCTCGCGTCCTATTCCTTGGTAACCGGCAAAAGCACGGCCTCTCTTCTTCGCAGAGAGTTCACGGATAGCTGGAAGACAGTGGCTCAGAACGTGGCAAGCCACATGCAAGTCCGAGACCGTCTATTCCGCGGATACGATATCTGGCGCCAGACCGAGGGTTAGGCGCCTTTCGACAGAGGTAAGACCATGGTAAAGAAAGAACCAGACAAGCCCTGGGAGCTACGCGCACTCGGGCATTTGACGCCGCTGGAGCGTGCAGAATTCTATGAGGATCTGAGCGAAGACGATCCGGAGGATCACCTTTCCATATTCGGCAGCAAGAACTCGATGCTCTACGAAAACCCTCGCCTCGAAGTAGGTATCATGTTGGACGATGGAGCGATAGTGCCGGCTGAGAAATGCCCGAAGACGGAAGGCCTCCGCGACACTCATGTAGATGTGTACTTGGAGCGCTACTTTGTCCAAGCCATGCCCGGGCGACGGTTCGATCTGCAGCTTGCCATCAGCTCCCGCCACCACTTCGATGACCGTGGCGAGCCGGATCTAGTCTCCCATACGCTCGTGGTCCGCGGCGTGCTTGGCGACTACGTCAATTACCTAGCGGAGCCAGTCTTTCAGAAACTCAAAGTCTCCGATGCGCTGACACTGGATGTCGCCGTGACTTTCCTGACCGATCGATCTACCGAATGGCTTCTCCAGCTCCTCAAAGGTCCGAAGCTTCGAATGGGCATCCAGTTGGCGAGTGCTTACAACCCGGTGTTCGGCATTGTCTCGACATATGTCCGGGGGGTGGTAGAGTCACTCGCTGCCGCCAAAAAGAACCAAGCCATCACGGATACACATCTGACTCTGGTGGCTTCGCCCGGAAAACTCTCGCTTCCACTCATCGAGGGCACTTATGTCCTTTTTCAGCCCTCGACCGAGGCCGAAGACTCGATGGCTCGGAAGCCCCGCTACGATCCTGATAGACAACGAATCGTTCTCGAAGACGCTGACTTCGAACGCAATTATATGATTTTGAGAATTAAGAGGTGCTCCTAAGGGCTACCGTTTATGCGAGAATCAACATGTAAATGGCTGCACCCGTCGGCAGCCTCGGTGCGAACGAGTTTTCAAACAAGGGGAACGGCCGCCGCGGGTGAGCCCGGAACGTTAGACAGGAAGTTAATGAATAACGCGCTCAAAAACGCTGCCAAGAAAGCTGGGATCGGAAATGGGAACGGCAAGTATGGGAGAATGAGGGTGCACCGCCTCCGCAAGTTCTTCATAACTCAGCTCACCAACCACGGCGTTCAGGACAAGGTCGTTAACTTTATGTCCTGTCACATTCTCAGCGAGATTGACAGGGTGTATTGGTCTAGGAGGGTCTATTCAGTGCCAAAGGTTGCCCACAGGACTCTGTGGTCGGAAATGTGGTATTTTACATAGTTTCTGAATTCCGTTCTGGTTATCTTGCCTTCTGTCACCTGGTTCCACAGGTCTGGGAAGAGAGCTTTGTCGAAGTCGAATACACCAATTTCTTCTTGGAATTCCTTGTCCGTGTTGTCTGGAAAGAACGCTATCTGATCGTAGGTCTTCGTTCCTTTCAAATCCGTTCCGATTTCTGTAGAAGAGTACTCCTTGGGAAGCCTCAAGCCGAAGGATTTGAGTTGCCGGTAGATCGGGTCCGTTTCATCCATTTTGGGAAGGTTGAAGTCACCGAGCAGAATGATGTCCGAATCGTATACATTGGGGCTTCTGACGCGCTTCTTTGCCCATTTGGCGAGGGCGTAGGTCTCCAGGAGACGTTTATTGTATCCTTCACTTCCCACGGTGGCACTTCCCCAGAAGGCGTGAATGTTCACCAGAACGAAATCGAATGCTCCGGCTAGAAAGGAGATCTGGAAAGGGTTTCTGTTGAAGCCTGTGAATTCCTGATCAACGCCATCAAGAACGGTTCTCTTCCTTTCCCAGTCGAGCAGAACCAACTCGCCAGCTAGTTCAGTATGCTTGACGGCCTTGGAGTCGAAGATATATGCTAGCCGTTCGGTGTTACCGGCCCGGTCTGTGAAGATAGTCTCATAGCTGGGCGGAAGATGCTTCATTACATCCCGCAGACCGCCCAGATTGTCCTTGACCTCCTGAATCGCGACAACATCAAAGGGCTTGATGATTTCAGCAATGAGGTGATGGTCCTTCTCATCCCTCACCTTGCTGGTGCCGCTGAGACACCTGATGTTCCATGTGGCGACAAGGATATGCTTTGACGATTTCTTGGGGATCTCTCGATGCTCTTGGTGCTTTCGAATGTTTCTTAGCTCAGCGTTCAAGTCGTAGACGAACTCAACTGTCACATTCTTCCCTCCGAAGCACTTTTTCCCGGTGGAAAGTCCTCACCCTCGCGTCTTGCTCTAGTCTCAAGTCCTCTGCAATCCAAATTCACGAGTGTAGCAACTATTCCCACCAGCAAGCTCACAACCAGTTTTGGACGCCTTCCATGATCCAACAACATCACCTCCTCTCGTCAGGCTCTCAAGTCCTACGATGAAGCCTTGTTCGCCTTCGAAATCGAAATCACAGAAGCCCTATAAGAGCATTGCGTCTGTTTCTGCTCATTATGTTGGATCTTGTACTTCGGGGGGAATCCGACCACTGTCCAGTTGACGCAAAGAAATAACTTGAGGCCGTCCTTGCGAAAAACCGTTGTCGAACGGCCTCTTCGTTGTGGAGGGATGCTTAGATAAGCAAAAGCGGGAGTGAAGTACGATATATAAACCTAGTCTCCCCCTTCTGATCTTTGACGAGAAGAGAAATTGCCGGAGTTCCCTATGCAGAACGACATACCTGAGCGGTTCTCGGCATCCCTATCGCATGCATCAAGCATGTCGAAAAGATGAAACTACAGGGAAAGGATTAAGTATTTCTTCCGCCATGTGGCGCCGAGGAGGTGCTTATATTCGAATCGAAAGAGGAAGAAAAGAGTGTGTTATTGCTTGTGGATTGCTGCTTCCAGTGCTTGCCGTGCTGTCAGCCATTGGTCCTCTATCAGTTCAAGGCGAATCCACGGTCACTCCAGTGACGGCGATCTTCAGCGCGCCTTGCCACATGTGCACCGATGTGCGCGCAGATGAGAAGATTGTACTCAAGTTCTCGGTAGCGATGGGTCAACAATCCGTCGAAACAGCCTTTTCGATAATGCCCTCGGTAGAGGGACATTTCAACTGGCTAGCGACTGGGATATTCGAGTTCGTCCCCCACGAGGACTTTGAGGAGAATTCGACGTACGCGATATGCATATCGGCAGATACCGCTTCGGCCAGCGATGAAAGACCTTTGGATGGAAATGCTAACGGCGTAGCAGAAGGTTCACCAATAGATGACGTAGCTTGGAGTTTCAAGGCGGGAGGAAAGCCCAATCCCCCTGGTCCTCCGCCTCTCCCCCACGACCCGTGGCCCCAGTTTCAGAGAGATCACAAGAATAGCGGACGGTACCTTCAAAGCGCCAAATACAAAGGAACTACACCGACCTACTTCGATGATAGCGGTTGGGTCTCAGGGACCCCCGTGGTTTCCGACGGAACTGTGTTCGTCGTTTCGCACAATCAGTGGGTCTATGCTCTTGACGAGGAAACGCTGCAAATAAAATGGAAGAAGACGTATTGGTATCCTGGGTATTGTCGCCTCCATGTGACTCCTGCGATCTCAACGGATGGCAAGTTTCTCTACATCGGTTGTCATTATTTCGTATCAAAGTTCGTTGCTATAGTGCAGGTGTATGCTAAGGACGGGAGTATGCACTCTGGAATGATGTGTTGGGGCACAATGAAGGGACCTCTCGTCTACGTTCCTGGCAACGTGTGGACAAACGGAAAGGACAGACTCTACATCGTAATGTACTCCTGGTCCGACAGTTACAAGAGGATGTACCTACTCGCCAATGAGCCGGACGAATCACATATAATCATCTATGGTAACACATGGAATCAGTATATGGTCTACGTCGACTATCCCACACCCTCAACTCCGATATCCATGTCTACCACTTCGGCTAGCGCGCTCATATGGGCGGTAGATGGGCGTCTCTTTCAAATCGATGAATCAGATGGAAGTTGGATAACAGGCTATTTCCTGGAGGGCTTGACATACGGCTCCCCCAGCGCCAACTCCGTCGGCGATGTCTTCGTGCAGGGCGGACACAAGATACAAGCCTTCACCCTCATTGATGGGCAAATAACTCCCAAATGGAACTCGGTCGCTCTCGCAGGGAGATTCATGTCAACTCCGACCTCTGGCTACACCTCAGGGAATGTCTACGTGGCTGTTCACAACGGTGCCCTGGGATCCGGTGGTCATGCAACTTTCTATCGGCTCGACAGCGACGATGGGGACATAGTATGGAGCAAAGCGGTAATCGATTATTATCACCCCGAGGTCCAGGGAAGTCAGAGATATCCCTCACCAGCTGTATCTGGCCAATTCATTCTCTTCCAAACAGTGGGAGACGACGGAACGGGAACAGTGGGGTCTTTCTGGCAGATTCACAAGAACGGAGTAAATCCGGAAAGTTGGGCATCGGAATACCAAATGACCGAATCTCCCTTTGCGCTACATCGCCAGGGTGGAACGGATAGGATGTTCTTCGGCACTGAGGTTGGCCTAACCTCCGTTGTACTTAGTCCTCCGAGCTGATCTAGGACACTCTTCCTACTTCATTCGGACTCTCTGCCACTGAGGTTCCGCTAATGCTTGTAACCCTTTCAGTGCTAGCTTTGAAACCGAATTCCAAGATCTCCATCGGCTTCTTGGCTCATAGAGAGATGTCGTAGTTCTTTTCGAAGTGCGACATGAATCACTGGCATACGAATCTCCTTTGAAAGCGAAGCCCGAAGCCTGCCATCGGGTCCGCGATGGGTGGAGAAACCCCATGCTCTTCTCTGAAGTGTGATGATAGACCTTCCCTGGAATCAGACAACAAAGGACTGTCCCTATGACCCCCAACGTCTATCACTCTGATCGTGTCGTGAACTTCGAAGGCTTCGCCGTCCTTCCAATGACCGGTGATCTTGATGCCCATCGCATTTGAGACGGGCAAGATGGCCTGCAAAGCAGCACGGTCGAACTTGACCATGAGCGTCGTTTCGTTCTATATGTTCCACCATTCTGGTCTGAGGACATCAATGAGCATTAAGGAAGATGGGTTGATGTCCTCTGCCATCGCGTTCTCGGTGGTGATGTAGGCGGTGATCCATCTTCCTCTGGAGTTGAGGTTGAGGGTGTCAGGATCTATGTTGAGGGAGAGGGGACGTTCCATGGCCGGTGTGGTTTTCGTGGCATATCTGAGGTCTCCATTCCGGTCGGCATAACTAATGTGTGGATCATCGTTCTTGTCAACGGCTATCGATGTGTACATGCCAGCATTGTCCAAGTCCACAGCCTCGACATTCCATGAGTCCCCGACCTTCTTTGCATATTTGAGTACATAGTTGTCGGGATCAGAGCCATTCAAGTAGCTGATGTGGGGGTTATTGTAGGAGTCGATGCCTATTGAATTCCATGGGCCAACGCGAGAGAAATCCACCGTCTCCACTTCCCACACACCTTCGGTTCGCTTGGCATATGCCAGATCACTTCTGATCCCAATCGAGTAGTTGTAGAAGCTAATGTGCGGATCGTCATGACTGTCAACAGCTATGGAAGTATAAGCCCCGCCATCTATATTCACGACCTCGAGACTCCATTCACTTCCGTTCCACTTCGCATACTTGAGGCTGTTATTATTGCTGTGAAAATAGCTTATATGAGGATTGTCTTTGCTGTCGAGGGCTATGGAAGTGTCCCCGCCTACCGACATGTTCGTGGTTGTGTCGATGTGGAGGGCATTATCCCTATCTTCCCAAACTAGCGAAAAAACCACAAATAGGCTCACAACTGCAACAATGGCTGTGAGACCATTTAATCTGGACACCTTCGATTCCTTCAACCCCTTTCATGCCTATTGGGTCCGAACGCAACTCCCTCCCACCTACTCGTCCTCAACGCGACCCTTGGACTTCAGGAGATACATCGTTATCAGGAGTATCGCAATCACGATGAAGAATATGAACCAGTAGATGGGTGTCCAGTCCATTGTGGTCCCTTCTCCCTCCACCGTCACCGTCAACGTATCCGTGCCGACCCCGCCGTCGTCATCCGTCACATTCAACGTGACCGTATACGTACCCGACGACGAGTATGTGTGCGTGGGCGTGAGAGAGCCGTTGTCCGTATACCCGTCACCGAAGTCCCACTCGATGGTGTGAGTGTCCAGCCAACCAGGGTCCTTAAATGAACCGTTGAAATGGACTTCGTCGCCAGTGTCCACGGTCGGATCCGGTCCCCGCACGTACACGTCCGGTGCAACATTATTCACTTTGAACTCTATGAGATCGAAGTCCATTCCCCCGTTAAGGTCGCTAATGGTGATTTTGATGGTGTGGAAGTCCTGACCGCAGTCATCTCCTATGCTTTTATCAAATGACAACGGACATTTCTGGGTGGCGTTCGTGAAGATGCCAGTGCTGATCTGCAGCCCGTCGCTGATCGTGTGCCACTGCAGAGCCCAGATCTCGGTCTGATCGCCACATGTCGTGATGGGTTCCGGTTCCATCTCAATGTCGATGTTAGCTGTTTCCCCGAACTGAAGTGGGAGTGAGATAGTTTCTTCGGTAACGGACGGACTGAAGACCTCATGGGGGCCTCCGCCAACCGTATAACTGGAGATCTTGCCCTTCTCGGCCTTCAACTTCAGTTCATCCAACTTATAGTCGTTTGCATAGAGTGTCGTATGGAGAATGACCGAACCATATGTCACGTCGTTCAGCCCGAGTACTGGGAGCTTAAGCCCACCGTGACCACTTCCATCGACCGTCACAGTTGTTAGGAACTGATCAAACGGTCCTGGATCTGTGAACTCAATCACGACAGAGAATGGTTGGCCTTCGTCGACCGTATCGTATTGTCCAGTTATCAGAATTGGATCGGCATTCGTGACCGTAACATCTGCGGTATCTGTTATATTGAACTCACCATCAGAAACGTTCACCACAACCAAGCCCGAGTAATCATCGAACCAAGTATTCACAGCCGTGGGATCTGTGGAGAAGCTAGTATCCCAAAGACCATCATTATCGAAATCCCAGCGGTATTGCAGTACGTCAGGGTTGGGATCGGTAGATCCCGAAGCGTCGAACACTATTGCAGTACCCTCGGGAGCTGTGTAGGGTCCACCAGCATCCGCAACTGGCGGGTCGTTCTGAGCAACAACGTTTGCAGGCAGGGTCCCAAACACTGCAGCAGTCAACAGCATGCACACTATCAGGATGTAGGTTCTTCTATTGCTTATCCGCATCTTCAGCCTCCTCTAACTCCCTTTCCTTGAAACGAGCATGCGATAATGACAGATATATCTTTCGTCACTTTTGTGGATACCTTTCTAGCCTCAAAGCCATCTCTCGCCCGGATATATGGTTCATTCGCAATTAGGTGTCCCCAGGTCTGGATTGGATCAGCTGGGTAGTTGTTTCTGTTACAGAATGTGCCTTCCCCTCGAATCCTCAAAAAGCAGAAGTCCATCGGGGGGAGTTTCATGTCGATTTGGGGAAAAGCTTTAAATCTCCCAAGTCCATGCTATCGCTGGCATTGCCGGAAGACGGCCCAAATCCACTTTGCTTGGGGGGATGAAGATTTGATCAAGACAAATAGTAGGGTAGGTGCGATGGTCATCGTTGCCCTGGTGATGGCGATGATCGGGGGAACCACGAATGTTTTGGCAGAGAGCGGGACGGATACCATACACGAGGACTACTACAAGGCCCACTCAATATCGTTCACATCTGGCGAATCGATCGAGATATGGTACACGATGAGAGTCACGGACGGCCCGAACATCGACATCTATTTCGTGGACAGCGACAACTACCGGTATTACAAGGATGGTCGTTCCTTCGACTACCATGTCAAGATGAGCGAGGAAGGAACCTCATACGAGAGCAACGACATCACCCTCTACGAGCACGATACGTATTACCTGATCTTCGACAATACCAATGTGGGAACTGATCCTCCCTGGAACTTCCACGATGACGTGGCTTACGTAACCTGGACGATAGATTATGACATAGACTACGGAACCATTTGGGATTCCGACGACAATGGCGACAGCAGTTCCGGTCTACTCATTCTGCTGGGTATGATTGCGTTAATCGTCATAGTAGTCATAGTAGTAGTTGGAGTCGCTGTAGCGGTAGGGAAAAAGAGCCAACCACCCCAACAGCAACAATATCCGCCTCAACAACCTCCGCAATATCCGCCCGAGTGATCGAGTGGACGCTCGGTATCTTCCAGAAGACTACCTGCTCCAAATGCGGGAATGAGTGTATTGGCTCAATCCTTGATGGGAACGGGCTTGTGGAGACGTCCTGCGGGACCTGCGAGCATCGGATGTATCCCAACTATCAAGACGAAACAACCCGCAGGATCGCCTTAGGATGGAAATAGATGAAACCTCGACCTCCGACGTTCAGAGGGCCCGTGATACCTCTATTCGCTCCCATAACTGTAAGAATTGAATACGAGAACAAACACAAAGACTTCACTGTTAGATGGGCTTATGGAAAGGAGTTCGTGAGAGACGACACTGACAACGTATGGAACTGGATTAAGAGCAACATCAAAGGAGAGCCATACACTGCAATGATAGGATATCCACTAGCTCACATGGCGATGTTGACGCAAAAGAAGGCGAGATGGTATTTCGGTTATGAAGTTCCATTTGCGGTTGATGCTGAGCCTACAACCAATGAGCTCATGGAGAAAACGGTTGGAAAGGCGCGGGGAATCATTGGTTGAGTATTGTCTCTTCGTGTCCTCCTGAGTGCGGTGCGGGCAGAGCAAGATCGGGTACGTCGGAGGGAGCCGTTCTGAGGGGCTGCGGGCCTACTTCCAATCGAGGTATTGGAATTTGGAAGACCTCCCTCTCTCTTTCCAGGATGATAGCGCTGGTTCCAATTCCCATTTGAATCTTCGATTGAAAGGCTCTCAACATGCGAAGAACGGAGGTTCCCCGAAGTGCTGAGAGCCTCGGTGGACTGCGACCCAGAACTCTTAGTCTTAGGAGCAAAGGCAACTGGATCACGTGCTACGCTGCATCTTGATTATCACGCTTTGCAGAAGGCGCTGTCGTAGCCGAAGGCGGAATCGTGGTTCTGGCCAATTCACGAGAGAGCTTCTCTTTTTCCACCGCCTCGCGGCGGGCATTTTCGTTAAGTCTATTCGGAAGGAAAGCTGCGATGGCCGATAGCCCGACAAATCCTGCGACAATGAGCTTACTCACGCCCTCAGTATCCCAGGCACCAGCTTCATCGAAAGCTGAGATTCCACCAAACACGTTCATTACTGCTCCTGCTACCCCACCAACGGACACTCTCTTCAAGAACTCAGTCAACCCCTTCGGTCGCTTGGGAGTCGCCCAGTAGATTATGCCACCCACGGCGCCCCAAAAGGCGGCCACGAGCATAATGAGAGTTGTCGTGCCAATATCGGTCATGTTAATACCTACCTTTGTGTCGGATAATACCGCCCTATCTAGGCACTATGATCAGGTCACCAGGTCTGTGTATCATCAACATCTTGTTCTGTTGGACCTCGATGACGTCGTGCATGTTGCCCAGTTCTCCCTTGGATATGATCCACACTTTGTCGTCGCGAGTACTGCTCGCGCGGAGCCACGCATCGAATCCCGCTATGCCAGCGAATTCATCATCCTTGAAATAGGTGACGAGCCGACGGAACAACTTGGGCCAGATAGTAAGGTCCTCAAGCTTCTTCAAAGTGGAGAGTCGAAATCCCTTGGTCGAAGAATCCTTCTTCCAAACCTCCTCGCGTGTTTTTCGAGCCTGAGCAACCAGCTCCAGAATCCGATTTCGCAGATCCGTGGGCAACCCGGTGTAGAACGCAGGATAGGCGTTTCCCGACCGAGCGAGTGCGGCGTTGAAGCTCTCATCCAGCCACTTGGTGTCCAGCCAACGCTTGTCATCCTCCGGCTGATTGGTGGTTCCTGCGAACACGAATGAAACCGGACGGCCGTAAGGGTCCACGTTCCGAGTAAGTATGTACCCCTTTGTTGGATGGGGCGTCGCCGTCCTTACCGAAGTGTAGAGTTCCGGGGCGTATTCTATGCCGGTGAAGCCTGCCTCCTCAGTTGTGCAATCACGGGCGGCAACAGCAAGATCATGATTCTGCTCAGTGCCTTTGTAATGAAGCTCCAAGGCGTCGATTGTCTCGAATCTGAGCTGGGCACAGCCGCCGTTGTTGAAGCTCACACCGCGTCCTGCAATATTCGAGAGCTTTGCTGGATCGTTTGGCTTGAACCAGAGAGAATCTCCATCGGGTCGTGACCCTACATGCCTGGATATCTTGTAGTACAGATGGAACTCACCTTTTACGAGTGTGTACGGCATCTAACCTCCTCCCATTTTGGACTATCTCCTAGCGTCTTGCTGGGTGTTCACCTTCAGAGTGCCTGATATGTCAAAGGACATTCTTGCCAGATCCCAACCTGGGATTGTGCCGCCTCCAGCCGTTTCCACGTCTTTTCCTGTCGAAAGTGGCCCAACATGTATCTGGAAGCGACGTGTGCGAACGAATACTGGTGCGGGAGGAAACTTCTCTTCCTCTTCTCCCTCGCGTCGGCGTTCAGCTTCCGGCTCCGCTTCCATCGCCTTCCCCGTGCTGGTGAACCGAACCACAACCGAATATGAACCAGGTTCGTCGAAAGAGAGCTCACCTTCGTACACACCGTTCCTCACTGGAATAGGTCTTTCCAACTGAGTTCCCTTGATGTCAAATTGCGTCATTCGTTGTCTCAGGGTCGCTCTTATGGGCTTAGTGGTTGGCAGTGTTGTAACATAGTCTCTAGGTGGAACGCGGACAACAGGATTCAGAATGTCGGTCAAAGGTACCTTGTTGTAGATCTGGGCCCTTATCAGTATCTTGTCATCCACCTTGAAAACCGGTTTGATTCCCCGAAGCCCCACGGCAATATCCCTGTTATCGCTGAAAGCGAAGACCTTGAAAGGTATCTCTCCACTTGCCTGCGCCCTCGTAATCCGCATGATCCAGTGCCCATGGGTTGGATTGTTTATGACGTAGAATGTATATGGCCTGTTCTCGGGATTGACGAAGACGGCGTCTGGATCAGTCTTTGGGATGACCACATCGCCGTTTGGACGGATGAGGGCAAAATTGAGTGAGGTTCCCTCTTTGTGGCTTGCCACGAACGTGGCTCTGGTCGATCCAACCTCGATGTATGCCTTATGGTCAAAACCAGAAGTCGTGGTTCTGAAAGCCAAAGGTCTCTTTGCCAGCATCTTGATGTCCCTTGAAGCACTAAGGTGAAGGGCCGATATCTTTGTCGCCTCCTCCCGCTCATTGGCGGTTGGCTCAGGAAGTAGCCCTGGTGACATGGTGACGATTCCACTTCCATCTCGAACCTCTCCTGAGATTTCAATCAAGTAGTTCTGGATTTCCAGCTGAGCGTCAGGCGTGTCAGGATCGGCATCGATTTGCTCAAATCTCCCTCCTGTCGCCTCTGCGATTTCCTGAAGTCGGGTCTGGTCGGCGTATGGTCCGAAACCCACCGTGTACGCTCGAATCCCGTTCTCTACCATATCGCCGAGGACATCTTCCGGTGGCGTACCTGTGTTGTGACGGCCATCAGAAAAGAGAACCATTACTTGCGTAGCAGCTCTATCTCCAGGCGACGTTATCTGACCGACTCCCTCGCTCATGGCTCCTCCGATGTTCGTTGTTCCTCCCGATGAAATGGCTGCTATGGAATTTAGAATGCCACTTAGGTCCATCGTATCCGTCATCGCGGTGAGTGGAAGTATAACGTTTTGAGCATTGTCGTATGCCACTATGGCGAGACTGTCACCTGTCTGAGCAAGAAAATTAGTCCAATAGTCGGCGCCGAGTCTCACACCCGCAATCGCGTTGTGCAGGCTCATACTCCCCGATTTGTCAAGCACAAGCGCAATACGAGGATCTTCAGCCAGAAGAATCCAATCCACTTCCTCATGTCCCGCTGGCACTGGTGCATCGGGAAGACCGGCTGGAACATCCACTTCGGGGTAGTTGTCCTGGATAGTCTCCCAACAAGGTTCCCCATGTATGTCCTCCTGGTCTGTGTCACTGTCTGGATCATGGTCAACGTCGGTGCAGAACTCGTTGACATCCCCTTCTGTCAGATTGCCATCATCATCTATTTGGTCGCCATCCCACCAACCATGTTCCATTATGCAAGCCCCTGTGGTCGGATCTCCAGTGCATTCAGCAGAACCGCCTGGACCTGTGTATTCATCGTACAGTCCAAAGCCATAGTGTCCAAACTCATGAATTATGACAAACGGCTTGTTCTTCTCATCGGACTTCAGATTCATATGCAACCCTGAGGTGCCAAGGGCATCCACAAACGACGAAGAAGTACCCTCCTCTTGTAGGAGCCACGCATCTGCTTCGTCACTTCCCATGCTCTTATTTGCTACAAAGAGCCTTCCGTATTGCATCTGACCGTCAGTCGAGTCAAAGAGAATCCGCGACGCTCGTTTGAACGATCGCATCCACTGCTCAATGCGCGTGTTGTCCGCATCATGGCGCAAAGACAGAACGAGGTCGAATTTCCCGTCCTTATGTCTACCGATTCCCATTCCTAAATCCCTCCATTGACTTGCCAATGTTCCCTATATCCACAATACTCAACTTCCTCTCCCCCACCATCATATGTGATGATTTCTTCGTATCAGTTCAACGAACGATCCTGCTAAACTCCACATACGAGTCCGTTCATTAACATTCCTTATCTCCGAAACACTATAAGAGCCTTGGTTAGTCTCCTTTTTAGACTTCCTATTTGGGCATTGGTAACATACTGGCAACAGTATTGAAACACCACAGAAGGACAATCGAACGACTTTTATATCGGCATCAATTCATCAGTATGAGATATGGAGGTAAGATAGATGCCAGAATGTGAAGCGGAGGTTATGCCGAATCAGCCATGGAATGAGAATGGAACAGCGATCGTCACTCCCAAGCCCCCATTCCCAACGACTCAAACGAAGGAGCTTCCATTGGTGAACCATTCCGGAGGAGATCTGACAGTGCAACGAAGCGAATATCCTGATGGACTTGTGGTCATTCCTGTGGATAGCCCACCCGGATCTCAGCCCGCAACCTTGCCCCTGAGGTCTTCTTCCGGAGGTGAAATAATCTTGAAGAACACAGACCACATAGATTGGCCCGACGGAGTCGTGACCTGGTTCACCGGCTACTGAGCGATTCCAAAGCCTCCTTGGTCATGGCAATCTTCCTTTCGCTCTCGAGTTCCTTGAATATGCCAAGCGCTCTCTGAAGGACGGACTTGGATTCCCCTCTTTCCCCCTTGTCGGAGAGCATTCGCCCGAACTCTAACAGGGCATCTCCCAGATGACACTTCGCATCCGCTTCCTCTGATATTCTAATGCTCTTACGGAAAGATTCTTCGGACGCTCTCCAGCTCCGCTGCATTCTATGAATGCAACCCCTATGAATGTAGATGCTGGCTATCTTGGGTTTTTCATCCAGGTCGTTGAATATGTTCTCGGCCTCACCGAGACACTCGAGAGCCTTCTTGATGTCTCCTTTCGTTATATAGCAGGCAGCTGCGTTGGAAAGTCCAAAGGCCCGCATTCTTATTTCTCCGGTCCTTCTCGCGACTTGGATGCTCTTCTCAAAAAAGCCAAGAGCCTTCTTCGTGTCGAAACCGAAGGTCGTTGCCCCGAGGTCTCCGTAGGCGCGGGCGAGCTCGTGGATGGCGTCAAGCTTTTCAAACTCCTTCACCGCTTGCTCGATCTCTCTGAGAGATTCCTCTGTCTTGCCTCTTCTTCCGAGAATCCTCCCGAAGCCCAACCGGGCCCTGGCCTCCCCTATTTTCCAGTCTGCGCTCATTGAATATCCCATTGACTTCTTGTAATGAACAATCGCGTTCTGAAGGTCGCCCGTCCTTTCGTACAGTGCTCCAAGAACATAGTGATCCTCAGAGGCTCCATCCCAATCCTCCGTTCTCGTGGATATTTCAATGCTCTTGTCCAGGTTCTCCCGGGCGTTGGAGACGTCGTTTCTCTTTTGATACACCAGACCTGCATGTCGATACGCATGGGAAAGGTTCCAATCGTCCTCCAGTGAGGAAGCGAGTTCGACGGCTTTTGCCGAGAGCAGAAGGGTCTCGTCCCATTCACCGAGGTCGAAACTCGCCTCCTGAAGGTTCCGCATGAGTTCCAGCATCCTCAGGTTCTTCTTTGGAGTCTTCCTTCCCGATTCCAAATCCTCGAGTTCTTCCCTCTGTGCTTCAACGGATTCCACAAGCATTTCTTCGAAAGGAACCAGGTGCCTTACCGCTTCCTCGCCCTTGTAGGTCAGTTGGTAGAAGACGCGGGTGGGCCATCCCGTTCTCTTCTCCTCGCAGACAAGACCGAGGGACTTCAGACGGTCGGTGGCTGAGTAAAAGGACTTCTTGCATATCCCGAGTTCATCACGTATCGATTTAATGTCCGAGGTGCCCTTCCTTGACAGATACATCAGGATATCCAATGTTCCCAGAGGTTTCTGGATAAGGTCGAATGCCATTTCATCCTTCATATCCAAGAGCGCTTTCATGGTATAAGAATGGATAGAAATTCTCTTTTGTAGACCGTCTACAAAGGGGACGAATCAAAGCTCAAATAGTCCAGTTCTCATGAGGTCTTTGCAGGGCAACTCCGATTCTATGTTTCGGAGGAGCCAATACATTGGGAGGAGGTAAGACGGATGAAAACTCTTGGCTTCAAGAAGCGAGAGGTATCGCGAGGTGTGATTGCGGATTTGTTTGTCCTGGTTGTTCCTTCCAAGGAGGATATGGGAGGGATGCCGAGGTGGGGCATCTGAAAGATACCAATACTGAAGGGAGGTGAAAAAAGATGAAGAAAGCACTAACACTTGTACTGGCATCTTCTTTGGTTCTTGTAGCATCATTGGGTGTCATACTCGTCAACGCAGGGATCGGCACTTTGACCTACAGAGTCTTCTATACCAACGAAGCCATTGTCGGGAATCAGAATGGTGATGGAGACAGCACAGACGATCTCATTGTCTTGTACAGCAACTCGGGCGGCACGTTTACCTATATTGGAGAAGGTGTCGAACCTGAAATATCCGGCCTTTATGTGATGTGGCATAGTACGGACGTTAATCCCAAACTTTACATTTTCAAAATCGGGACCTCGTCGTACTTCATGCCCATTTACTACCGGACATATGGATATCATCACGAGCTCCATGGAACCGGAATAGCATACAACACACTGGAATCGACTGTTGGACAAATCTTGAATGGTGACGGCGACATGAACGACAAAGCCGTAGGCTACATTGACTTGACCAATTTCCCAATGTCCTATCCAGCAACCCATTGGACTGGTGAGAAGACGCAAAGGGGCGGATACGACGGAACCACTATCACATACGTGAAGTACGAAGCGGAGGAGCCTGGCGGTAGCATGAATGGGGATCTTGACACGACCGACTCAGTCATATACTACAGACAAACCGCGAGTATTAACACCGAGTTGGCTGCCAACCGCATTATACCGCCTCAGGCCATTTGCATTGGTGATGCAAACCAGGGGACATACCCAAGGGTTGGCGGAAATGCAATCGTTTGGACAACCGACGAAGATAAGGACGAATGTGATTGGGACAGTCAGGGTGGAGCGAACGACTATGTTGTCGCGGCATTCCGGATATCCACAACCGAGAGCTTGTTCATTGAGATAACTGAGGAGGACTGGGAAGGTCACCACTACGCTGACGATGGTAAGTTCGTGTACGAAATGGATGCTTGGGACAATGACGTAGGATCTCAATCGGTATACACTGCTAACTTCGGCGATACCAAGACTTACGTATTCCTGGGAGAACCAATCAAGATTGTCGGCTCAACAATTGTAGGATATGTGAACGAGAAAGACACTGTTGGCGAAGGCGTTGGCATGGACCTCAATGATGACGGCGACTATCTGGACAAGGCGATGTGGATTTTTGACACGAGCACTGGCCAAACAGAAATCCTAATGGGTGGAGATGCATACTGGAGGTAAGGAGTTCATCCCCAAACCCTCTTCTTCCTTTTTTTTCAAAGGTAGCTTCTCCTAGAATGCGACGTTGGTCGGCATCTTTGGTAATTGCTGAACTTCAACACAGGGTTCGTGTATTCAGTTGCGGGACATACACGTATTCAGGCGTTTCTAAAACACGCTTTCGTATGCTGAACCATTTGACAACAAGGAGGTTGCGCAACCGGTCGCCGGGAACATCGACTCCGGTCAGGCTGGGGTTGTAATGCTTGCATTGAGAAGGCTCACGTGAAGAGATTTGAGACTCCAGCGATAAGTTCAACATTCGTAGGCGAGAGAACGAGTGAAAGTCGAAACCATTCCCAGCAGGGCAGTATCTCCTCTGACCTGATTTCTAACTCCTCATTGGAGGCTCATACCGAGCAAGAACGTGCCCCAACTCGGATTCTCCATATCTCTCTGGACCCAAGAATTATGAATCGGTGCCATCTCAAGACTTGAAGCGGTTTTCACTAGCTGCGAATTCGGCAGAGATTTCAAGCCAGGGCTGAGAGTGACGAAGATACGAGCTTAACGTTCCATCAGAAGTGGAATGTTGCCATGGAGAGAATTGTGTTAACCCGTCAACAGCCGAGAAAACTGTTTGAACGGGTAGGGGTCTGTCCATCACATTAATTGTGTCGGACCCCTCGAATTGTGTCCCATCGTTCATGTGTCCAACAACAGTCAACTCAGCCAAACCGCCTTGCCCAAGCATATCTATCACTTTCTGACGGCCAAACTTCACCATTCTCTCATATATGCCGTTTCCGTCATGGTCCACAATATATGATTCTTCAGATCTCACGAAGCCATATTTTGGGTCCAATTCGGGCCTCAGAGTATTGTTGAGAAGAATCGTTGATGCGTTGATGTCTCTGGGATCGTATTCAGCAGGCAGTTCAATGTAGCAAGTAACCCACTTCCCTCTGCTCCTCAGATTTAGAGTGTCGGGGTCGATGTCTATCCTTGCCTTGATTTGCTTCTTCTTTGTGGCATACATCAGCAGGTTGTCGGTCAAGTCGATGTAACTTATGTGGGGGATGTTATCCAGATCCATCGCCAGTGAAGGCAGAAAGCCCACCCTACCCTCACTGTCCACGGTGACGTTCTTCCAGGTTCCGTTTTCCTTGTGAGCATATCTGAGGTCTTCCCCATTTCGTTCTCGATAGGCAAAATGGGGTTGGCCGCTTGAATCGAGTGAAAATGAACCATATCCAACATCTGCTCCAAGGTCGGCATATTCAGTCCGCCAGGATCCACCGTCTTTATACATATGAATTGGAACATTCCAAATCGGGCGTACCGTCCCCAAATGAGGAGAGTCTGTGTCATTGAGGGCCATCGAAAAGATCGTTCTTGAATGCGTAGAATCAACAACCTCTTTGTCCCATTTCGTTCCATTCAGTCTGTAAAACCACAGTCCCAATTCAGAGCCACCACCCATGGACAAGAGAGCGACATGAGGACTGTTGTTCTGATCGAGATCCATAGCAAGGGAATCAGTGGTGCTCACAACCCGGTCTCGCAGAACAGAAATGTTCCACGACGTGCCGTTATACCAGGCGTATTTCGTGTCCGCCACATTCGCGACGTAGTAGGCCAAATGAGGTCTGTCAAAGGAATCCAATGCGAGGGAGATATGACTGCCAGCATAAGGAGTCGAATCCACAGTCTCGTGTCTCCAACCGGAACCTTCAGAAAAAGCACAACTTAACCCTTGCATCCCAGTGGGCATGGTCAGGTTTTGGTAACAGATAAGAGGACGGTCGTTCAAATCAAGGGCCAACGCTACGCCAAGTCCTCCCGTATCTGATCTGACTACAGTCTCGGTATGCCACTTGCCAGTTGTGTCTTTGTATGAATAGTTGATCTCTTTGGTTTCAAGATTCCGATAGGCGATATGAGGCATGCCCATGGAGTCGACTGCTATCGAAGTCCTATCGCCCAATCTAGGAGACCATGCCCCCCCTGGATTTCCTATTCCTGCAACCTCTTCCAGAATCCAATCGCCCGACACATGGAGACTCTCAGTCTCGGATGTGCTGGGAGTGTTGGAAGATGCCAAGACAACACACATAGCCACCACAACGTGTTTAAGCAACGCAAACGCTACCAAAGTTACCCCCTCACTCGCTCCACAGTCTTTATCAAGACAACAATAGGAGTGTGCATTATAAATAAATTCTGGAACATTCTCTTTACTGCTCTCAAACAGTCTTGACTTGAACAATTAGTCATCTTCCATTATCGAATACGTCGAACACACATTGTCTAGGTGGGTTCTGAGGGCGGGTATCCTGTCAAATGAAGGAGAAAAGAATCGATGACGACCATTCCTATTCATTCAGAGGGGAGATTAATGGTTGAGATGTGTAACTGCGGTTGATAGGGGGCTTCAGGTTTCACGGACTTCGCAAATAGTGTAGATATTCTTATAATCTCGAGGGTATTGTACATTGGGGGATAAGGAGGTGATGCGATGAGAATCGATATTGTGAGGAGGTTTAGCGCGTTTGCCGTGTCAGTCATCTTTGTTGTCTCAGCCCTGAATTCTGTTCCTCTGGCATCTTCCGGGGACACTGAGAGCGCAATCTTCACTTTGACGACACAAGCAGATTTCAGCGACGCAGAGAGAATTTGGAATGTAGACACAACAAGTGACCCAGGAAATGTGAGCTTGACTCCGAGCCCAACGGACTGGATCAAACTGAGTGAGGAACTGTCATTGGTAGCGAGAATGCCAAGTCCGAGGTTCTATGCCCCCGTAGTGTGGGACGGTAACTTCGCATATGTCTTCGGAGGAGAAGATGGCGTTCCGGCGAACCTCGACCAAATCGTGAAGTATGATCCAACCACGAGGACCATGACTGTCGTGAATTCAGTCCTGCCCTCGGCGGGCGGTCAGATGTCAGTTGTTTGGGACGGCAGCGCTGCATATCTGTTCGGTGGGATGACGCAGGGCGGTGGGTCGCCACGTGACGAGATCCTGAAATACGACCCCTCAACAGACACGCTAACAATCATGACAGAAGTGCTCCCAAGTTCAAGATACTCCACAGCTGCGGTTTGGACCGGCTCAGGGGCGCTCATATTTGGTGGTACAGACCATTCTGCTGTGTTCGATGATATTCTGAACTACGACCCGTTGCTCGACGAAGTCTCCTACTTATCGGCGAAACTACCGGGCACTCGTCTCGATGCGTCGGCCGGGTGGGATGGATCCAACGCATTCATATTCGGAGGACAAAGAGGAAGTGTCTTCCTGGATGAGATCGTTAAGTATGAGCCTGCAACTGATTCAGTAACCCTCATGAGTGCCAGACTTCCGTGGGGGTTGGCCCAAACGTCAGCGATATTTGATGGGAGGTTCTTTTACATATTCGGTGGACAGACCTCAACTGGCTCAATTGACCACATTCTCGAATATGACCCTTCATCAGATTCCATTCGAGTGGTCGATGCAACCTTTCCAACTCAAAGACATGCTACTTCGGCCGTATGGACAGGTAGCAAGGCGCTCATCTTCGGTGGATGGCCTTTTCCTATGGATGACGTGATTGAGTACGGACCTCGCACCAATCCCGTTCTTTCGGTGGGCCAACCGGGTTCGTGGGACGACCATGCTGTTGGTTCTCCTAGTGTGCTGAAGGATGGCTCGATATACAAGATGTGGTATATGGGCGTAGGTTCCTTAACAAGATGGCACTGGAAGATCGGCTATGCGGAGTCCCTTGATGGTCTAACTTGGACCAAAAGGGCAACACCCGTTTTCATGGCGGACCCTGCCAGTTCATGGGAGCACTACGGAGTGGATAGACCCCTTGTTCTGAAAGATGGCAACACATACAAGATGTGGTATGGTGGGTATACTGACTCATCAGGTAGAACCAACCGGATTGGCTACGCGGAATCAACTAACGGCATTGATTGGATCAGAGGAAGCTCGGCCCCGGTTCTTGAACTGGGGAACCCAAATGAATGGGACAGCAGAGCCACTTGGAAAGTTTTCGTTGCGTTCGAGGACGGGAGATATCGCATGTGGTACACTGGACACGACGGGATCAATTGCCATTCCTCCATCGGATACGCCGAATCTGCCGATGGCATTACCTGGACAAGATTCTCGTCAAACCCTATTCTTGGTCCACAAGCGGCCTCATGGGAGGGCAAGGGTATCGAAGTCTCTCATGTGGAGAAAATCGGGGATCAGTACATAATGTGGTACAACAGGCATTGTCCGCCGGAAGCCGTTGGGGTTGCAGTGTCCCCAGATGGGCTGAATTGGACGAAGCATCCCTTGAACCCGGTGCTTGAGAAGGGCGATCCAGGTTCTTGGGACAATAAGGGAGTTACATGGGTTTCTGTTCTGAGGGAACCCAATGCCATCAAGATGTGGTACAGCGGCGACCACACTTCCAAGAACTGGGGATTGAGAATCGGCTACGCCACGGCTGCATACGGATCAAGATTCGTCGAAAAGAAATCGAACCCAATCCTGGACCTGGGTGCTTGGGGAGGCTGGGAAAGCAGATATGTATACAGGCCATCTGTTGTGAGAGGTAGCGCCCAGTACGAGATGTGGTATGCTGGCTATGGTGGTGCGAAGTCTCAGATCGGGTACTCGAGGTCTGAGGACGGGTTATCCTGGAGCCGGCAGGGTTCAGTACCGGTGCTCT
The DNA here is from genome assembly GCA_023140195.1 of Thermoplasmata archaeon. GTDB lineage: Archaea > Thermoplasmatota > Thermoplasmata > RBG-16-68-12 > SOIM01 > JAGLME01. Next base: position 35,846 of record JAGLME010000009.1, on the reverse strand, counting down.
ACCCCGGTTCCCCGGGGAGCTGGGATGAACGCAGTGTTGGAGCTCCTTCGGTAATCTACGACGAGACCAGCGGACAATATTGGATGTGGTACGCAGGGTTTGACATCACTCCGGATCCAAAGGCCCGTATCGGGCTAGCCACATCATACAATGGAAAGGACTGGACGAAGTACGACGACCCATCAACGACTTTAGCGCCGTACCACGAGAGCGATCCTGTTCTGAACCTAGGTTCGCCAGGAGCGTGGGATGACTACCGCGTCGATGATCCTCATGTCATTTACGACGATGACGAAGGACTCTTCAAGATGTGGTTCTCAGGAGTGAGGCCATGGGTAAGCAGAATCGGGTACGCCTACTCGACCGACGGAATAAACTGGACCAAGAGTCCCTCCAATCCGATAATATCGCCTGCAGGGGGATGGGAGAGCCTGAACCTGGGCGAACCCTCAGTGTTGAAGCAAGACGGTGTCTACAAGATGTGGTACCTAGGATCCAGTGGGACCTTCCCTCGCATCGGTCTGGCGGAGTCAACAGATGGTATCAGTTGGAGTAGATATTCGGGGAACCCGGTCTTGATTGGCGGCGGAACGGGTGCCTGGGACTGGGGCGGTGTTGGCGGACCTTCCGTCCTTCTGGAAAACGACACGCTTCGGATGTGGTTCCACGGTGGAGGTGAAGGAACGCCCATAAGGATAGGTCATGCAGTTTCTTCAGATGGCGTTCATTGGACAAAAAGAGCGGTGAATCCCGTTCTTGACGTAGGACTCCCCAACTCTTGGGATCAAACAGAGATCACAGGACCTCATGTTTTGAAGACAGACGGGGAGTACATGATGTGGTACAGGGGTCGCAGCGGCGGCAAGCTCCAGATAGGTCTGGCTCTATCCACCGATGGACTCAATTGGGAGAAGGATTCTGGAAACCCTGTCATGGCACGAAACGCTGGGCAGTGGGACGAGTATGTAGGGAGCCCATACGTGCTGTATTCCAATGGTCTTTTCGAGATGTGGTACATGGGAATAAGTGGAAGTCTCAGCAAGTGGAAAATAGGGTACGCCAACTCCACGGACGGGATACATTGGAACAGATATAACGGCAACCCCATTCTTAATGCTGGACCTCCTGGTTCATGGGATTCCTTTGAGGTCTTGCACCCGAATGTGATCAGGGATGACGGCTCAGGGACCTACAAGATGTGGTACACTGGGGACAACGACAACATACACTACAAGATAGGTTATGCGGAATCTGCCGACGGACTGAATTGGAATAAGGACTCTTCGAATCCAGTTCTGGTTGGTGAACCTGGAACATGGGAGGAGAGGGTCGTTGGCCAACCCTCCGTTGTCCTTGAGAATGGAGTCTATAAGATGTGGTACTTCGGACAGGACACATCGAACAGAGAGAGAATCGGGTTTGCGGTGTCGTTCGACGGGAAGACATGGATCAAAAGCCTTCTCAATCCTGTGTTGAAGTCTGGTCAGTCGGGAACGTGGGACAGTAGGAAGGTCGCTCATCCTTCTGTAATGATAAGTGACGGTGAATATGTGATGTGGTTCAGCGGCCGAGATGTCGGACCGCCTTATGATTGGAAAATCGGGACGGCGGTTTCGGACTACACATCCACAGGCATACTTGAGTCTCAGGTTTTCGATTCCAATGGTACAACATGGAAGAACATCAGTTGGGACCCCTACATTCCCGCGAACACAGCATTGGGCTTTTCCGTCCGGACAGGAAACACGCCTGAACCTGACCAATCGTGGACGGATTGGGGAGTGGATGTGTATGACAGTATGTTCCTCGATATCAACGCTCAATATGACAGGTATCTCCAGTACCGTGCGACCTTTGTATCCATGGATGGAAGGCACACGCCTGTATTGAGTGAGGTAGGGATCGGCTATTCACTCAATGTCTCATTCCATTTCCGCATCGCCGGAGAGAAGTGGCACGACGTAGAGATATATCTGTTTGAAGAGGGTCAGGAGATAGGATATGCCGAGATCACACGTTATCCGGGCAGCCCGAATGATCAAATGGTGAAGCTCGCAGATGTGTCCATAGACTTCACAAAGACCTACTCAGCAGTAGCCTACTACACTCCGGACGATGATCCAGAAAACGGGCAGAAATGGGGAGCAAACCCTGCATGGCTCATAATGGAGTTTGATAGCGGGCAGGCAAGCGCACATCACACATTCAACGTGAGACATAAGAAAACCTGGACTTGGGAAATCGAGAATCTGAATCAGTATCTTCCCCAGCCAAGTGTGGTTTGAGACTTTCAAAACTATCTTACCAGAGGAGGAGTCGCTAGAATCATGCTTATATACAGTCTTCCCATTGTAGTTTCGCTTATCTAAGCATCCCTCCACAACGAGGCCGTTCAGCTTCTTTTTCATCTGAGCGGCCGACCTTTTTATTTCTGGACCTACAGGTTTTCGGTGGGATTGCCGTAATGTCGCAGTTGAAGCATTGCCACAATCTTGGAGGATTCCTACATTCCTGAAGAAATGGATCCGAAACAAGGCATTGTCGTTCCTGATAATGGAGTGCGACGAAAATAATCAACTTCTCGCACTGCCCCGGACTTCATATCTCTCCATTGACTTCCCAATAGGGACAGGAATAAGACGCTCCTCTCTGAAGTACGATGATGGTTTTTCTCCGAAAAAACGGGACTGCGGTACCCTGTGACCACCGGGATCGATGACTCTTATGATGTCATGGAGTTCAAAGGCTTCACCGTCCTTCCACCTGCCAGTAACCTTGATGTCCACTTCATCTGAAACCGGGACTATTACTTGAACAGCGGAACGATTGAACTTGACCATCAGCGTCGTATCATTTTGAACATCCCACCAAGCAGGCGGTATCGCATCATTGAGAAGCAGGGATAAGGGATTGATGTCCGTGGCTGCAGCATTCTCAGTTGTGAGGTAGGCGGTGATCCATCTTCCCTCGGACTTAAGATTGAGCGTGTCAGGGTCTATGTTCAGGGATAGGGAACGTACTGGCGGGGGTTCTCGCTTTGTGATATATCCGATTGCGGTCCCGTATGAGCAGCTCATATGAGGCAAATCATTTTGGTCAAGTTCAAGTGAGGGATAGTCACAATTCGTTCCCACAGATTCGGTCTTCCAAGTGTCTCCATCCCTTTCTGCGTACCAGAGCGATGATGGAGTCACATAAGCAATATGCGGATTGTCATCACTGTCGATGGCGATTGAAGAGCCCTCTCCAACCAGACGCGTGTCAACGGTGTCAAGTATCCACGAACGTCCGTCCCATCCTGCATATTTCCGATCTTCATTGGTCACGTCAAAGTAGCTTATGTGGGGAAAGTCCCTGCTGTCCAGGGCAATGGAAGTGGGCAATTGTGTACAGGCACGAGTATTGGTGTCGGGTACTTCGATGCTCCAACTGGTTCCATCCCATTTTGCGTAATGAATTCTTCCATGGCCACCATATTCCTCGGTAGCGCAGTAGCCTATATGTGGGAGGCCGTTGCTGTCAAGGGCCATAGAAAACGTGTATTTGCCACCCGGAATAGGGCCGTCCACGATCTCAACGTTCCATTTGCTACCATCCCAGAACTTGTACCTAAGGCTCTCGTCGCTGTTGTCGTAATAGCTTATATGAGGATGGTCACTGGCGTCAATGGCGATCGATGCCGTTCCATGCTCGACTTCCCGATCCAGGTGCTCAAAAAACCAATTCATTCCGTTCCATTTCGCGTATGTAAGTCCCCACCTGCTGTCATAATAAGCAATATGCGGGAAGTCTTTGCTGTCAAGGTCGTGTGACATGTATCCATTCACATGAAAACCCTCGTCCACGATCTCGATATTCCACCGCATTCCATCCCATTTTGCGAACCTCAATTGACCTTCCGGACGGTTTTTGTAGCTGATGGTGGGATTGCCGTTTCTGCTGAGAGCCAGGTAGTTCGTTTGGCCATCCATGTCTGCATCCACAATATGGACATCCCACTGATTCCCCAAAGAATCTCCACCTTCAACGGCCAGTGGAGAAGTCATTGGCAGAAGTATCGAGACAACGACCATGAGCGCTGTGTTTGTCACCTCACCTACCATCTAATCCACCCTTCGATTTCCACGAATCTCCCTCCAGCATTGTCTAAGAAAGCGTCAAACGGGAATAAATAAGTTACTACACAGAAGTGTCGTAGATCGAAAAGAAGGAAGACATTACCAGACCATAGTATCAGGCTATCTTTAGGATTGATTTTCCAACTGGCGAAGACGAAGTTCCCTCTCTATTTCCTTTTCTCTCTCTCGTTCCATGTACAACCTCAAGGCCATTCTTAACAGATCAGCTTGGTTGATAGCTTTGCCTTCTTCAATCCTCTTGAGAATCCAGTTGTAGTCCCTCTCACTGATCGTTGTCCCGATCGTGTGCTGTTTTCGTTCGCCCATTGAAACAGGTATAATCTCGGTCATGTATTTGTTCCTTTTCTATTTCATGTTGCTCCACATCATTATGTTTTTGATATAGTGTTGGGGGGAATCGCATCATATATAATCATCCTGGAATCGCAGATTTCCACAACGAGGGTTGTTCAGAAGACCTGAACACGCTGTCGAGGTTTGAGGACGAGGGAGGTATGGAGAAGAAGAATTCTCAGATACGGAATCTATGATCAAGGAGTAAAATACTCTCTGCGGACAGCATCCAAATCGCAGGCAAGGTTTTCTGAGAGCTGATATACGAACATGCCACCGCGCTTCTGTCCTTTGGGAGATTCGGGACCATATCGGTTCAAAAGACCAGTTTCCATGAGCTTTCTGACCTTTGCGATGCACATCGAGAGCTTCAGGCCTGTGGAATAGCAGATCTCTTCCAAAGTCAGCGGTTCTTCAAGAGTGGTTGCCAGCACGAAAATGTCTCCTTCGTCAAGTTCGATGTCGAATCTGGTGTGGAGATAGTTCTTCAAATGCTTGAAATTGCCAAGGATTCTTCCTTCAGACATCTGGCTCGTTTCCTCCATAATCAAATCCTCCGTTGGGTTGCGACATAGAGATGAAGTCTGCCGTGTGGGGATGAATCGTCAAGTTTCATGAGGAGACCTATCCGCTGAAGTCTCCTCGCCCTGTGCAAACACTCAACAAGAGATGCATCCATCTTCTCAGATATGCTCAGCACGGTTATCGGGCGATCTCTCGCGAGAGAGAGGATTTCCGAGTCTCTGTCGTCAATCCGGGAGAGAGAGGGTGGAGAAGCATGTTTGCCTCTCGGGGATTGGACGCCCTTGTCGGCTCCCGGAGAATCTCCCCCTCTCTCTCCGCTCTCATTCATAGCTTGTGACCTCCAGAGTTCTGAAGTTCAGTAGGTTTCATAGAAAAGGGATGCTCGACGGTCGTGGGAACGGGGACAACATCTTTCATGGATTACCTCATCAATCTCCAGATCTGTGGGCAATTGCTCGGTCCACCATTCTTTGAGTTATGAACTCGAAGACCTTTTCCACATTCTCTCCGGTTTTGGCGCTAGTGAAATCATAGGGAGATTCAAGAACTCTGGAAGCCTTGATGATTTCGCTTTCCGACACTGCAATATCGTCCTTGAGGTCCGTCTTGTTTGCCATGAGATGGATAGGAACCTTCCCGGTAACTTCATAGGCATTTCTTGTCCAGTCCTCGAGGCTGTCTAGAGTCTCTCCTCTTGTGACGTCGCACACAGCCATGAGACCGCTTGCTCCCTGAAAGAAAGCCTCCCTCAACAGTCGCCTGAAACCCTTCTCTCCTATGATATCGAATATGAGGAGCTTCACGTCAACCTCACATTCCTGTTCAGAATAGTGGAGAACCATTTCCCTTTTGGTTACTTTGGTTCCCAAGGTAGTAAGATACGTGCTGTCGAACTCATCGATGATATATCTCCTTATCAGGCTTGTCTTTCCGACGGCTGAGTCTCCCACCAGACAGATCTTTGCAATTATTTCTTCTCGTCTTGTCATGAACAACATCCCGCCACGTCTTCAATCCTCTTGAATGCAAAGGGCACCAACATTGGATCCTATTCCGGTGTGTGAGTGTATGTTTCTGTCTTCCTTATCCCGGGTATCGTGAGCACATTTTTCCTGATGATGTCTCCATATTCCTGAAGTCCATCCACTCCGATGCTGGCAATCAAGTTGTAATCGCCCGATGTGGAGATGATCCAGTGCACGCTGTCTATCTTCTTCAGTCCTTCTAACGTGGATTTGAAGTCTGTGGTATCAATGAATACCCAACCTTTCAGTGGAGTATCCTCTGACCCTTCTCTCTCCCAGTCCATGAAGTTGGGATGGGCTTTACATTCCTGACAATAGTCTTCCGACCTTAGCTTTCCCACCAGATCTCTAAGACCTTCATAATCTGAGAATCCGGCAGACACCAGAAGGTCATAGGAGCCCAATACAGGCCACACGTTCGTCACATTCGGCATTCTCGATATTTCGTTGGAGGCGTTCTCCAGCTGTTCTGGAAGCACCTTCAACAATACTATGCTCTTTCCCGATAAATTTCTCATCCTTTGCATACTCCTTTTGTTTTTTGGTCCTTGTTCGAAATTTGAATATAAAGACTGTCTAACCATTATTAGATATGATAACATTCATAACATCATAATAATACCAGAATATACCTGGACCAAATCTAGCTGTAGGGGTAGTTGCATCCTCCAATACAACATCACTCTTGGCAAAGGATGTATCTCGTTGGGTATCTTTGTCTCAAGGAGGAGTACAGGTCGGAGACTTTGACACACCTGTGTCAAAGGAAAGGACTGAAGTTTCTTCTCAATTTCGCCATACTTCATTATCAAGTGTGACTCCAGTTTCATCTTCTCTCGGGCGGCATTCACTCGCTTGACTCACCACCTGTCACAACGCGTGACCTGCATCGCGTATGTCAAAAATCCGTACCAATTTTCTTATAAGCCAGGATCCATTTCATTATCATTGTGAGGGGTATTATGAGGTCTGTAATAGTACGAGGAGTATCTGGGAGGAGGCTAGCTAATCATTCACGGATACGTGGGAGAATGAAGAGAGGCAGAGCTGGAGAGGTACTGTTCGTTGTTGCGGTCATTCTGGTTCCATTCTACGTCGGTGATGACCTACCCGAGCTCTTGCTTCCTGTGGGCGGAGTGCTCATGAGCACGGACAAGGAGTGCTACTGTGTCGGGGAGGATGTGAACATCACTGCGACGGGCTGGGCGAGTGTCCCTAGCATCGGGGATTTCCCCTATGTCTTCTGGGCGATAACCAGTGAGTCTGGGGAAACGGTGTTCGAGACATCAAATCTTCTTACGGCAGTTGGCGCTTTCAACGGAACGTTGAATGGAACGTGGAACCAGACGTACCGCTTTCCTTACGGTGACCCACCTCACGGAGAGCAGGTGCCTCCAGGGACCTACACGATATGGTTCTACGAGATTCCTAGGCCCAACGAATCAGTATCTGGTTGGATTCCGACGGAAGCAGAGGTCGTTGAATGTGACGGACCGGTTGCGGATGCCGGACTGAACCAAACAGTCTACGAAGGAGATGCTGTCCAGTTCAATGGAACTGGCAGCTATTCCCAAGGAGCGAATGTTGGAGGGTGGTCTCCCAGGGCTGAAGTTCCAGCCCTGACGTTCGGTATCGGGTCTGCGACTCTGAACGGCGAGATCTACTACGCCGGGGGAAATACCTTCGATCCGGCCATCTATCCCACGTCAATCTTCATGAAGTACAATACTGCCACCGATTCCTGGCACAACCTGACGACCCTGCCCGCCGCAAGAGCCCATCTTGGCTTGGCCACTGTAGACGGGAAGGTCTATGCAATCGGCGGGAGCAATGGAAATCAATCTGTGAATACGACCTTCGAATTCGATTCCGCCACGAACATCTGGACCACGAAAGCTCCAATGCCGATTCAGATGGAGTCCTTTGGCGTCGCTGTCGTGAATGATCGAATATACACGGTTGGCGGCTGGAGCACCTGGCTTCTGTGCTATCCCTGCGGGGAAGTCTTCGAGTACGATCCTGCCAACGATACCTGGTCGACGAAACCCGGTCTGCCGACTCCGAGGGCACATCTCGCGGCCACTGTCCTGGAAGATGAGATCTACGCCATCGGAGGGGACTCGTATGGTGCACTGAGTGCGGTCGAGGTATATGATCCAATTGCGGAGTCATGGTCAACAAAGGCGAATATGAATCTCCCTCGGTCGGGTCTCTCCGCCGAGACTCTCGGAGGAAACATCTACGCATATGGTGGAACGGACGAGTGGGGCATTTCCACAGACCTGAACGAGATGTACAACCCCATACTGGGCAATTGGTCAGCCAAACCCCCCATGTTGGAGCCGAGAGTATACTTCGGTTCTGGAGCCGTGGGCAATTGCATCTATGCGATGGCGGGCCTCTACGGTCCCCTCATCGTCGGGTCTCCGAACAGCACCGAGGCGTACTGTCTGGGCGGTGAGCTTGAATACGCCTGGGACTTCGACTCTTCAATCGACACCGACGGAGACGGGAACTCCACCAACGATGTGGACGCAGCCGAACCCACGCCTACGCACGTTTACTACGACGATGGCGTCTATATCGTGACTCTCAAGGTTGCGGATGCCAGCGGACAAAGCGACTGGGATACATGCAACATCACCGTCCTCAACGTCCCGCCAACTCCGGAATGGACCAGTCGCAGTCTCGACGGCACCATTCTCAATCCACCCTATCCCGAAGGAAAGGAGATACTCTTCGAGGCGACCGTCTACGACCCAGGGATATACGACACCTTCACGTACGATTGGGACTTCGGAGATGGAACAATCCTTCTCAATGGAGGTCCTTCGGTTTCGCACGCATACGGGGACAATGACACCCACGCTGTTGTTCTGACCGTCACTGATGATGATGGCGGAATAGGAATAGATGATACACCTCCCTTGCTCACAACAAATGAGGATCCCGTGGCCTCGATAAGTATCCCCCGGTGCCCCTTCTTCGAAGGAAGCCACGCTTGTCCCATGGATGGGTTCTTCGTTGACCCAGGATGGCTTGACACTCACTCAGCAGTTTGGAATTTCGGGGACGGGGGATATGAAACTGCTGTCATCACCGAAGAGAATGAGCCGCCTGACGCCACTGGAACGAACTTCACCACACATCAATATGGTGATGACGGCATCTACAATGTCACGTTTACAGTCATTGATGATGACGGAGGAGTGGGTACTGCTCAGGCAGGAGTCTCTGTCTACAATCTTCCTCCCTCAATTACCGTTGACATTCCCTCATCTGTGAGCGAGGGGGAACAATTCAACCTCGGAATCACAGTGACAGACCCAGGAAGTGATGACCTCTTCATCAACATTGACTGGGGGGATGGAACCTCGGAATCGGAAGTATATTACAACAATGGCATTGGTCCGGACCCTCCGAACAGTGGCCCAGGGATATTCCCATTTACAGTACATGCCAACCTCTCCCATGCATATGGAGACAATGGAAACTTCACGATTGTGGTGAAAGCGGAAGATGACGATGGCGGTGTGGCTTCCAACGAAACGATCATAGTCGTAGAAAATGTTTCCCCGACCATAGAATACTTCGACTACTTCTTCAATGCGAGCTTTGCCTTCCGAATAGCAGGCGAGAAGTGGCACAATGTGGAATTCCATCTGTTTGAGGACGGTACGGAAATTGGACGTGCGAACATAACAAGATATCCCGGTAGTCCAAACGATCAGATGGCTCATCTTGCAGATGTATCAATAGATTTCTCGAAGAGATATTCAGCGAAAGCATACTACACTCCAGAGGATGACCCAATAAATGGACAGATATGGGGAGCCACTCCCGCTTGGGTGATAATGTCATATGATGATGGAAGCGAGGAGAGTATACATCACAACTTCAATGTAAGACATGAGGAAACTTGGACTTGGGTGATAGATGACTTCACGCCATACTTCATCGGACACAACATTACGATCGTTGCCACGGCTTCAGACCCAGGTAGTGATGACCTCAACTTCAAATGGGATTGGGGAGATGGAACGTCAACTGAGCATATCTACTACAACAATGGCATAAGTCCTGATTCCTATCCTTCTCCCGAGGTGAATCCGATAACTATTGCGGACAAAGCAATGCATTCCTATGCCTTTGGGGGGACATACACCATCACTCTGGCAGTAACAGACGATGACGGAGGACAAGCAACTGTTTCGGTAGTTCTCAGCATATGAGAGAAGTCATAAAGAGGGATTCGTCTTGGGGAGATATGTCATCCTTCCCTATGGAGTGCGACATATATCCTTGATTTTCCGATCTGCTCTGAAACTTGAGTCTGAAGCCCTCCATCGGCTTCTGTAGGATTTGAACTCCATGATGCTTCTACGAGTTGTCTGTGGTCCATACAACAGTGAGAGTAGAGTAAACCCAATATCCGTATCCCGCCTGGAAAAGCTCCCCATCCTTCATAAGCTTGAGGAAGTAGGGCGGAGCTGAAAGATCGAAGCCCTCCACTCTCATCACACCGGTTTCAAGCTTGAACTCTCCGACAGTATAATCCGTACAGAACGAAGGAAAACCTACCAGATTCCATCCATTATGCAATTGAATTGAGGTTGTCAAGGGAACGATTCCCGCAACAGTGAGATTCGACTCCTCGGTGACGTTAACCCATATACCCACTTTGTGATTGGTTGTCTTCAAGTCCCCTTTGTAGGACTTGAAGGTCATATACCATTTCCACGGATTCTCGAAATCCCAAGCGACGTAACTCCAGGCTTTGTCAAATTTGACGGTTTGCAGAACCTTCCCTATGGATTCATTTGCTTGAACCAATGGCACAGATATCAGACTCGGGCCTTCTTGCAATGGCCTGGTGAATTTCCCAGCTTGATTCGCTGCACATGTAGTATTGTTGAGCAGATCTACTGCACACACTCGATAGAAGTAGCTATTGGGATCGCCATCGCCGGCCAGACCATCAGTGTATTCATTTGTGCCATTGGGGACATAGGCAACGCTTGCGTAGCCAGTACCGTCGGGGGCGTAGGAAACGTTCCTTTGAATCTGATAACCGACGACAGACCTGAGCCCGGTTGCATCATCTGGAGAGAGAGACCATATCACAGTCACATTCTCCAGATTCCTGCCTGACAGTTCCGCTTGCAGTATCGTTGGCGAACCCGGAGGAGGAAGATTCGTGGGAACCATTAGTGGGTATCTGTCCTGGCCATAGATCTCTATGTCATAGGGAGTGTCTCCTATTCCATCGGGGTCAGGACACACGTCTTGGTTAGGTCCACTACAGTTGTCTATTCCCATATAGTCAGACCAGTAGTTGCCGCCCGAGGGGTAACCGTTGTCCCACTGACTGGCATTCTGGTCGTTCCAGGCCTGCCGTCCGTTGTTCATGAGAACGTTGTGGTAGATCTGACAGTTGGGGCACGACCAAAGAGATATCCCGTTCTGGTTGTTCAGGGCGGTGTTGTTGACGATTAAATTCCTGCCCCCAATCCAGTGGAAAATGCCGTCTTTGTTGTCTGAGACGAAGTTGCCGATGATAACATTTTTGTCCGAACAATCGTTGGCCACACCCCATCCTCTGTTCGAGGATGCTGTGTTGTTGAATATCGTGTTGCCTTCTGACACCCATAGATATATACCAGCCAGACTGTTCGAATTTGCCATATTGTTTGAGATGGTGTTGTTGGTCGAATGGCCGAGCTCGATTCCCACGGTGCCGTCGCTGAGATTCTGATTCTCGACCGTGACGGCGGTGCAATTCGCGAGTATCACCTCACCTGCCCCCGGAGGAACAGTTCCTCCCACAGTGTTCTTCCAGTAATAGACCGATTTTCCATTGACCGTGTTGAGCGAGTCAATTGCATGAGTGGTCCAGTGCTGAAGCGAACCACGGGATATGAGGATCCCATCCCGTATCATCGTGTTGTCTGACAGGGTAACGTACATGGAACGATTGACGTCAATGCCGAATCTGTTGCTTGAGACAAAGTTGCGTGAGACGATTGAGTTCTGAGATGATTTCAATAGGATTCCTGTCCGTGTGTTTGAGATGACAGAATTGTCCGACATGCTATTCCTATTAGAGTTGTTCGAAGCAATGCCCACCTCATTGCCCGAGACAACATTTTCAGAGATTGTGTTGTCATTTGATAACTCGATGTGGATGCCGGTCCGCAGGCTGTGTGAGACAGTGTTGTTGCGAATCGTATTGTTGTGGGATCGATGCACGTAAATGCCAGTGTGACCGCTTGAGGAGGCGGTGTTATTCAGGATGGTAATCCCAGATGAGAACCCAGTTGCTATTCCAACAGTGCCATCGCTGACATTCTGATTCTTAACAATCACATCTGTGCAGTTCGCGAGTACTACCTCACCAGCACCTGAGGGAATCGTTCCTCCCGTGGTATTTTTCCAGTAGTAGACCGGTTTGCCATTGATGATGTTGGAAGCATCAATGGAGTGGGTGTTCCAGTATTCAAGCGAGTCGCCCAGTATGAGAACTCCATTCTCCAGCATTGCATTTCCAGTCAGCACATTGTTTCTGGAACCAACGAGTGATATTCCATGGCCGTTACTCGAAACATCGTTGCCGGAAATGGTATTATCATCGGAGTTCTCGATATAGACTCCCTCCAAGGTGTTTGATGAAATGTCATTATCGAGGAAGCTGTTATTGCTACTTGCTGGGTCAAGGTACACGCCCACGCTTCCATCCAAAAAGATATTGTTTGCGACACTGTTGAAGGCGGAAGACCTGAAGAATATGCCGTGAACATTATTCAAAACTGTGTTGTTTGCGAGAATGTTGTAGAAGGATTGCCAAACGGAAATCCCCTCCCGATTGTTCCAAATGATGTTGTTGAAAACCATGCAGTTAGTGACCGAACGGAGTTCGATCCCCGCATCGCCTTCTGATGGACCGCTGTTTATCACGGTGAACCCAGTGATATTTGACCAATTGGCTGTGACAGCAATAACATCTCCCGCCGTTGTGCCTTGGATTATGGTTGTGTCCCGATCTTCCCCGACCAAAGAGATTGTTGTATGAACCAGAATGTCCTCGTAAAACCACCCACCATAGACATAGACCGTATCGCCAGGGTTCGCAACGTCTATCGCGTCCTGGATCTTCGTGTAGTTACCAGGACCGGTTCCACCTACAAATAGAGTCGCGGCTCTGGCATTCTCAGGCAGAACCATCACAGCAAAAGAGAATGTGCTTACGATCACAAATGCTATCAGAATTAGACTTACATCTCTATTATTCATGCCCACAGCGCCTCCGATAGTAGACCTACGTTGGTTCTAATAAAGCTTTCTGCCCAGGCCACTAGGAGACGTTACACAATCGAGAAGACGAAGCTTGTGCAGAGACCCAAAAGGATTCAGACTCTTTTTTGACTCAACATTCCGCTTCCCTTCCTGACATTGGAGTTGAAATCTGGATTTCATCTGTAACATCGGCAGAATGAGAAATGTCGTACTCCTTTTCGAACCACGTCATTTGTGATCTCTGAAAACAAGACCTCGATACTCTGCCTGGAACTGGTGGAATGTCCTAGTACCCGACGAAGGTGAACTTTGATGAAGGACCATCTATCGAAATCTGGTATCCTTCACCTTGAAGGACATCTATGTCATAGACTCCCTGAGGCATCTCTTTTGCGTGATACTTCCACATTTCATTCAACATAGAGGCTATCCCCACGACATTCTGGATGTAGTCGCAATACCAATCCAGGGAATGACCCTCCAAAGGTTTCAACGGCAAGGCAAAGGTGTCGGACCCTGAAAGATACTCTTTCGTGAACACTCCAACGCCGTACGTCCCGCTCCCCAACTCTCCCAAGGAATCCACAGGAATGACAATGTAATAGCGCTCTCCTTCGCCGGACAGGACGCCAAGATCAGTCCATGTGGTCTGGATCGCCGGAACCGTGTCCACCGGCTGCAGGGGCGAATCGTGCAGACCATTCCGCTTTTCCGATCTGAAGATTCTGTACTGCGTTGCACCGGTCGCTGGATACCAGTTGAGTATCACATCCGACCCGATCGTTTGAGCTGACAAGCCGGTCCTGTAATTGATCGTATCTCCCAATCCCTCTTGGAATCTGATCATCGAGGCGGGATAACCGTTGAAAGTGAAGAAGGTCTGAGGTGTGAGGAATATCTCGTATCCCCTTCCCATCTCGATGGGAGTGTCGCGGGTCCCTTCATCCATGGTCTCGAGGTGGGTTATCCAATGGCCGGTTGGGTCCATCCATCGTATTCGTTCCACGTTCGGAATGACGTCCGCGTACCAGCTTATGTTCCTGGCATAATAGGGTTCCAGGGGTATCGAAAAGGCATTGAGGCCCGGCGAGAACGCCTTAGTCCATTTTCCGGCGGTGTTGCTTGTGGCGCTCTTCATTCCAAATGCGTTCACCGCCCTCACCACGTAATAGTATTCCGCGGGAGCGCTCGGATTCGCCGCATCGACATCGGTCCAGTTGGTTCTTTGCGGATTTGCTTCGGATGAAGTGTCATATATCGGTGCGGAGAAGTCGAATCCCCTTTGGTCCGTGCTTCGATAGATTAGATAGTGATCCACGGATGTATCGTTCAAAGTGGTCCAGCTGAGTCGAATGTCGTCACCGTTCACCACTTCGGTCGTGAGGTTCGTAGGGGGAAGCGGTGGAGGCGGAGGGGCTTCCACGATGAACTCGATGCTGTAGTAGTTGTTTGCTTCAGAGACCTCGGCCAAGGAGTCCCAATAGTCGACCTTTATCACTATCTGAATGGTCCCGGGAGTCAACGGGGCGGTCCAGATACGCTGATGCAGAGGCGACCGTTCCAACGTCCCCAAAGGTGACACGGTCCCCCTGTAGAAGGCAGAACCCGGAGTCGTTGACTCGTAGAAAGCTAAAGTGGATACCTTTGTGGACGCCTGTCCACCGTTGTAGGTCTTGGCCGATATGACATTGTTGCTTCCGGTGAGAACCCTCTTGCTGACGGAGGGCGAGACCTCCACCGGGATGTAGTCCGGGAGTGCGATGTCGCCTTCAAATCTCAGCAGGTAGATATCCCAATCCGGTCCACTGCTCATCAAACCACTCATATCTCCCCAGACCACAATCACATTCCCCAGATCGTCACATGCAATGTCCGAACGCCGTGCAAAGAATTGATCGTTGAGATCGTTCGTGAGTGACTTCGTGTTTCCCAACGAATCGGAAACAGCGTCCAACCTCTTGTAGAGTATGTCCCCATAGGTCGTTCCTGCACCATCCACGTCGCTCTTGTCCCCCCATACTATGTGAACATTCCCCATAGGATCCGAACACACCGCAGCATCATTAGAGCCACCAGTGTTTGCCGGGTCGTTGGATACGAGAACGCTGGGCTCCCAGCTTTCCGATGTCGCGTTCCACTTCGTGTAATATATATCAGGGTCGCCCCCGCTCGGACCTCCGAAGTCATTCAGGTCCTCCCAGACCACGTACACGTTCCCAAGAACATCCACAGTCATTTGGTTCAAATTGTATGCTGGTGGATCGATGTAGTTGTCGTAGTTCACATGCGTGATAGGCCCCCATGATAGCGAAACCGAGTCGAGTTTTCTGTGGAATATGCCATCTACCCATCCCTTGCCAGATATGTTCCGAGAGTCTTCCCAAGCTATGTGCACATCCCCTTGGAGATCAACCGCTATGTCGGAATATCGAGTATTTGCTGAGATTGCGTTTGGCGACATTCTGCCTTCCCAGGTCTGCGTAGTCCCGTTCCACTTTCTGTACTGGCTCCCCCGGAATTCCGGAGATATGTCATACCATGTGACATGAATGTTTCCAAAGCGGTCGGATGCGAGCCTCGCCGTTGTCGATTCTCCGCTATTGTTGAGATCATCGCTGACGAGCGTCCTCCGAGTCCACGAGCCAGTTGTTACGTTCCACATCCTCCAGAAGATGTCCATATCCGATCCGCTTCCATCCAGAGGGCTACCGTCATTCCAAACTATGTGAACGTTTCCATTTGAGTCGGTTTTTACATCTGGTCCCTGTGATGGCCCGGTGTTGTTCAGGTTGTCGTCTGTAATAAGAGTCCTTGGACCCCAACCTCCCGTTGATGCGTTCCATTTCCTGTAGAAAACGTCATAATCCCCACCGCTACCGTCAAGGTTCCCGTCCATCCATGCTACATGGACATTTCCGAAAAGGTCGGTTGCCACAGCCGACTCACGTGAAAGCTGGTCATCATCGATTCCATCCGTGACCAGGTCTCTTGAAAGCCACCATCCCGCCATTGCCTGTTGAGTTGGCAATGAATAAATAACGACAACTATGCCGTTCAGTATGAGAATGGCCAGAACCACGTTCACTTTCAGTCTGGTCAAGGGGCTCCTCGACCGTGCATTCCTTCCAAGCTTCTCAAGAGTATTCATCACACCGTCCACTCCACCAGCGTTTGCGAAATGAAATATGGGCTGGTCGCTATTAATAGAGATTGGTTCAAACTTATATGAGCTTTCAAGTGTGGTACGATATCTTGAATCGTACCATGCAGTGAAGGATTGGAAAATGTCGTCAATCATTATCAAGTGCGACTGCACTCGGTATATCTTGTGTGTTCTACTGAAGTAGAAGATATGTCAGCACGACTTGAATCGTCAAACACGACATTTCTTGAGAGTTGGCTCTCCATTCAGTAGTCAACTTGTTCTAGAATGGATAACCCTCACCATGTCATGTGCCTAGAACTCGTTTCCGTCCTCCGACTTTCTGCCTGTCTCGGTCATTGATCGAGACGGCTGACCAACTTCTCCCGCAGCCTGCTTCTTCTTCGAAGAGCTACCCATACTAGGGCAAGCATTACAGGAATCTCGATCAATGGTCCGACTACGGTGGAGACCGCCACCATCGGCATCGATGCAAAAGCAATCAATGCAATAGCAATGGCTAGTTCGAAGTTTCTACCCGTACAATGGAATCCCATAGTGGCCGAATCATCATAATCATAGCCCAAACGTCTGGAGGTGTAATAGACGAGGTTGAACAGCAAGAAGAAGAATAGAATCACAGGTATCGCCATCTGCCAAATCAGATTGGGATTGTCAATTATGACTCCGCCTTTCAAAGAGAACATCACGACCATGGTAAAGAGTAGCGCCAACAACTGCATGGCATTGAAGTATGGCATCAACTTCTTGTTCAACCATGCTTCAGACCTGCGCTTTATCACTTCTCTGCGGGTTATGACGCCGAACAGCAGTGGTAAGCCCAGATAGAGCAGGACGCTTTCGCCGATCAGGACTATGTCGATGGCTATATACGTGCCTACAAGCAATGCAATATAGAGTGGGGTCGTAATCACCTGGATAATGGAGTTCCAGGCCATAAGCACTATTCCAAGCGGGCCGTTTCCTTTAGCAAGGTCAGTCCACACCAAAACCATGGCTATGCAGGGGGCAACGCCGAGCAGAATCAACCCAGTCCACAAATACCTTGCAGTCTCCTCGGTTATTAGGCCAAAATAGGGAAGGATGTTTCCAAAGAATATGAATCCCAAAGCGTAGAGTAAGAAGGGGTTGACAGCATAGTTGAAGAAGACGATGATTCCAACTTGTTTCTTGCTTCTGAGGGCTTTCTTGAGATCTCCCAGCTCTATCTTGGTCATGGCTGGATAGATCATCAAGAACAACCCTATGGGAATGCCGATTTCGAGATGCCTACTGATTTCGGGAAGATACTTTCCCAATGAAAGCCCAATGATAATGCAGAGTACCACCCATAACGCGAGAAGCTTCTCAATCCATCCCAGTTTGCCGGTTCCGTTATCCATTGCGTTCCGCCTTCCGGCTACACACATTCCCGACCTTCTGCCAACTCCTTGACTGAGTCAGCTACCTCTCTTATTCGAGACAAGAGATCGACAATATCTGACGACGATGTGTTGTACAGGATTTTCTTACCATGACGTCTGCTCCTCACAAGACCGCAGTCTCGCAGAGACCTCAGGTGGTGGGAAACAAGAGATTGCTCCATTCCTGTAAGTTCTACTAGCTCGGTAACGCATTTCTCACCCTGCCCAACGAACATCAGTATCCTTCTGCGGTTTGAGTCGACTATGCATTTCAGGAAGCTGTCTTCGTTCATCTGAGATGACATAATATGAATGTGTATTTATATGTGTGTGTGTTCATATGAATGTTTCTGGCAATCGTTTAGGGAGGGAATGACAGATTGCACTTATTGTGCAATAAATGAGTATTCCAATGGGAACCCCGTTGTCGCTTCTGATTCTTCATCTTGCCCAGAACGCAGTGGATGATGTCAAAGTGGCGACAGTCGCTGCCAGTTAATCATCCTCCAACTCCAATCTCGGGTCCCCTCAGACAGGATCGTGTTCCAATCATTGTGATGCGTGACTTTGGAGCCAGACAGGAAAGGGTCTACATGCTTCCATGACTTGATAAGGGTTGTCGATTGAAGTCAATTGATGAATAGAGAATTGACCTTCAGGAAACGTCGTGTTTGACGATCTAGGTCCTCCTTGACAAGTCTTCTGCTTCGGTGCAATACACAAGATATACCGAGTGTAGTCGCACTTGATAATGAACCAAGACATTTCCTCAAATCTCCTTCTTTCTCATTCATTCTATGATTCTGCCAGTGCTAAGAACCAGAGAGCATGCGGAGAAGATCTTCGAGATTATGAGACGATTCCGAGATTCCAGCAATTGTTTCCTCCTCTCATTGGCACAGGTGCGCCTAAACTCCTGATTATCAGGGACTCATCTATCGTTTTGGCCCTTGGCAAATAAAGAGCGTGGTGATGCTTCTTCCCACATATTGTTATGACATTCTCACAGACAAGGATAGACACTGGGCGCTGGAAAACACTTATATAGCGATATATCGCTCTTTGATTCGGAGGCTGTAATCGTGGGCAGAATAGCAGCGTATAGGAGGGAATGTTAATGAGAGTGATCTTGAAGGGAAGGTTGCCGGCTGCAATCCTCGTGGTTTTGTTGAGTGCGACCCTCTTCGCATCTCTTGTTGAGGTTCCAGAAGAGGTTTCCGCTTACACTCCTCACAGTACCATACACATCACTGGAAATGCGGAGTTTACTCCTGCAAATGGTGTCACTGGGGGAAGTGGAACGCCATCCGATCCATACATCATAGAGGGGTGGGAGATCGAAGCTTCCACCTTCACAGGCATTTTGATAGTAGGCACGACGGCCCACTTCGTGATTCGTGATTCGTCCATAGCCAATGGTAGCTTTTCCATTCCCGGCATCTGTCTCAATGGTGTCTCAAACGGAGTGGTTGAGAACGTAGTCGTCTTCAACAATGAAAAGGGCATCTATCTGCTTCGCTCAAGCAACGTTACGGTCGCTAGCAACTCCGTCTGGTACAACTACTATGGCATCTATCTCGATCGTTCTGTCAACAATACGGTCGAGAACAACACTGTTCAAGGGCGCCTCCCAGACATGCCGTCTGGTATATTTCTGGAAGAATCCAACAACAACACGATCACCAACAACATCGCCTTCGACAACTGGGAAGGCATCTACTTAGATCGCTCCAAGGGCAACACAATTGCCAACAACACTTTATTGGACAACCAAAGGGGCATCTATCTCTCTCAATCCAACAGCAATACGATATCCGACAACGAGGTCTCCTCGAACAATGGGGAATTTGGCATCTACCTCGGGGAATCCAACAAAAATACCATCGCCAACAACATAGTTTTGGGCTCCAATTTGGGAATTGTGTTCATGTATGCCACCAACCACACCCTTACCAATAACTCAATGGTTGCTACTGGGATAGCAATTTATGGCTGGGTGCTTGAACAGTGGAACACTCACACCATTGACACGACAAACAATGTGAATGGGAGACCCGTTTACTACTGGAAGGACAGGACTGAAGGAACTATACCTCTGGGGGCTGGAGAGGTAATCCTCGTCAATTGCACCGGTGTAAGGGTGGAGAATCAAAATGTGTCCAATGGTTCGATCGGTATGTTGGTCGGGTTCTCCTCACAAAACACAATAGCGAACACTACCGCCTCCACAAACAATCAGGTGGGTATCTCAGTCAGGCATTCCAACAACATCACCTTCATTGACAGTACTATCACAAGTAACAGGGAGGGCATGCGCCTCACTTTCTCTTCAAACACAGAAATCGCAGGATTGACAATATCACAAAACAGGTATTCTGGATTGACCATTGAGTATTCTCACGGCACAGTTGTCAGAGACAGTCACATAATCGGGAATGGAAACGATGGTGTCGAGGCTTTTGATACATCTGATACTCAAATTCTGAACACTAACATATCCATGAGCGGGCATGAAGGCATATTGGCCGGGAAATCACCGAACCTCTGGGTCGAAAACTGTACAATCTCAGGGAACGAGCTGGGCATACATTTCTGGTATTATACGCCCAATGCTACAGTTGTCAACAGCACAGTCTCAGACAACTCGAACGTAGATTTCAAGGTGGGGCCACGCTCAAACGCAACCGCACTCAACACCACATTCAACAAGACGAAGGTCATGTTTTGGGAAGACCTCATTTCAAATCTCACCGTCAAGTGGTTTGCGCACGTGAAGGTGATTGACATCAACAACAAGCCAGTCACAGGTGCAGATGTGGAAGTAAGAGATCTCAACGATGATCCTGTCTTCAGTGGTGCCACAAGTCCAGACGGCTATGCCAGATGGATTGTAAGCACTGAATACTATCAAAATGACACCAACGGCGATAACGACGGTGAGGATCCAGGTGAGAAGGTCTTCTACACGCCCCACAATATCACAGTCAGCAGAGATGGATGTGTTGCATATGCTGACCCTGAACCCTTCATGGATCAGAGTAGAGAGATAATCGTGAAGCTCCAATGCGCCTACACGACCTATACCGTTACAAAGAGCCCTGTCCAAGGCAATGTCACGATTGATGGGGTGGATTACCCTGCACCTGCGATTCTAGGTCTACAGCAGGGTTCTACCCACACCATATCCGTCAATTCCCCCGAGAACCAGGGTCCTGATTCACGTTTCATCTTCGACTATTGGGATGACGGGGGTGCCCAGACCCACGACATCATTGTTGGGATTGCAGACACGGTGATCACGGCCTTCTACAGAACACAATACAGACCTACCATCACCTTGATAGGACTAGACCCAACGCATACAGTGACGGTGTACCACACAAGGGATGGCCTTCCGGACAATGATCCTGGCATCTTCGACCTATGGAGCGATTGGTGCGATAATGGAACTTCATTGTCAATGGATGTGGATGGCGCTGGCAGCACTGCAACTGAAAGATGGCATACATATTCTGACTTTGCGATCTCTCCCTGGACTTCCGTAGTATCACCCTTTGCCGAGACTGTGACGTACTATCATCAATACAAGCCCACGATCACTCTTGCTGGCACGGACGCGACACACAACGTGACTGCATATCATACAGAAGGTGGCACAGCTCACGATGATCTTGGCACATTCAACTCATGGAGTGATTGGAGCGATGAGGGCACTTCCCTGTCCTTCGATAGCGATACATCAGGTAGCACATCTATCGAAAGATGGCACACCTACACGGACTTCGGCATTTCGCCTTGGAGTGGAGTGACATCTGCCTTCACGGAAACTGTGACATATCATCATCAGTATAACGTGAATATAACAGTGAATGGATTGATCTCATCCCATCCTGCGACGATCACCGTCATTCAGGGAGGTATTACATTCAATCCAACGACCTTCACAACATGGTCTGATTGGGCCGACGGTTCAACTACTCTGAGCATTGTTGATACTGTGGCCGTATCACCAAGAGAGCAATATCATACAACGGACACAGTCTCATGGACTGTCAATTCTGCCCTGTCTTTGACCGTCAACTACACTCATCAGTTCATGCCAGCAGTCACGCTCATAGGCACTGATTCCATCCACACGGTCAACGTAGTCCATACACTGGACGGACTGCCACATGATGACACCAACGTCTTCAGTTCTTGGAGCGACTGGGCGGACAACGGCTCAGCTCTGACATTCGACGATTGCACAACGGGAACGCCAACAAGATGTACTACTGATATCAGGAATTTCACCATTGACTCGGCATTCAACGCAACCATAACGTACACAGAACCGCTTCCTCCGGTCAACTACACCATCACCAAATCGCCGTTGCAGGGGTATGTCATTGTCGACGGTGTTCAATATACCGCACCAGTGGTCTTCAACTGGGCGCCAGGGGAGGTTCATAACATATCCGTCAACTCTCCTGAGTTTCAAGGTACCGATACACGCTACATCTTCGACTACTGGGATGACGGGGGTGCCCAAACCCACGACATCACTGTTGGGATTACAGACACGGTGATCACAGCCTTCTATAGAACACAATACAGGCCGTCCGTCACTTTGATAGGACTGGACATAATGCATACAGTGACGGTGCATCACACAAAGGATGGTCTTCCGGAGAATGATGCTGGTGTTTTCGATACATGGAGTGACTGGTGCGATAATGGAACTTCATTATCCTTGGATGTTGATGCTGTCGGTAGCAGTGTAACAGAGAGATGGCATACATATGTGAACTTCACAGCTGCTCCTTGGGTTTCAGTGACCTCACCATTTGTGGAAACTGTGGCATACTACCATCAATACAAACCCTCAATCGCCCTCGTTGGAACGGACACAACACACAGCGTGACAGCACATCACTTCGAGGGTGGTGGCAGTAGCAATGATCCTGGCATATTCAACTCGTGGAGCGACTGGTGCGATGAGGGTACATCCTTGTCATTTGACGCTGACACCTCAGGAAGTACGACTACCGAAAGATGGCACACCTATGCGGACTTTGGTGTTCCACCTTGGAATGGTGTAGCTTCCGCTTTTACCGAGACCGTGACCTATTACCATCAATTCAAGGTGACCGTGGCAACCAATGGGTTGATACCTTCCTATCCTGCAGCGATCACTATCGTTCAAGGAAGCACACCGTCCAATCCCACGACTCATACTTCTTGGTCGGATTGGACCGATGCTGACTCAGGGTTGAGCATAACAGATGTGATAGCAGTTTCAGGCACAGAACGTTACAGCACAATTGATGCAACTTCCTGGATCGTGAACTCGGCGAGCACTTGGACGGTCGATTACCACCACCAATACAAGTCAACGATCACTGCAATTGGGTTGGTGTCGGTACATCCCGCGACGATAACCTTCGTACAATACGGTTCGACAAGCAATCCCACAACCCACGCCACATGGTCTGACTGGACCGATGACTCAAGCACTCTCACCATCGTTGACACTGTCGTGGTGTCAGGCACAGAACGCTACAGCACAATCGATACGACCTTATGGATCATGAGCTCGTCAATGGCATCAACTGTTGAGTACTACCATCAGTTTAAAGTGGACCTAACCGTCAATGGTCTGATATCGTCCTATCCTGCGACGGTTGCGGTCATCCAAAGAGGCAGTTCATTCAATCCCACGACCTATGCCACATGGTCTGACTGGGCTGACGCGGATTCAACGATGAGTGTCAATGAAACGCTCATGGTCTCTGCCAGAGAGCGATATCATACTGGAGAGGCAAACCTTTGGACTGTGGATTCTGCCCTATCTTTGACCGTCAATTACACCCATCAGTTCATGCCAGCGGTCACGCTATTGGGTACCGATTCCATTCATACCGTCAGTGTAGCCCATACATTGGACGGCCAGTTGCATGATGACAGTGGTGTCTTCACCAATTGGAGCGAGTGGGCGGATAATGGCTACCAACTGACCTTCAGCGAGTACGCATCTGGCGAGCCACGACGGCATACGGAAGACATCAGAGCTTGGAGTGTTGATTCTCCCTTTGATGCGACGATAACGTATGCGGAAGCACCTGATGGGGGTGAGGGTGAGGAGCAGAACTTCAAGCCGACGATTGCTCTGATTTTCTGTGTCATTCTAGCAATAACTGGAGTGATGATAGCGTACAGAAGACCCTTGAGATTAACCAAGCAAGATCAAGTGGCAAGAAACAGGTTGTATACGGGCATCCTGATCGTGTTGCCATTTGTGGTGGCAGAGGCACTCACGGGGCTGATTTCGTTGTATACGGGCGCGCTTTCAGTACCTCCGGTGCTCGGCTTAGGGACTGTTGTGGATTCATGTATACTGGCTGTTGGTCTAATCGCTCAGTTCTGGAGCTTCAGAAAGGCGAATACGTACGAGCGAGATTGAGGTCGAAATCGCTAGGTTCCGAGAACATACTTCCACTAGGTCGATCTGACTTGTCTATCAGTCCATTTGCCTAGCTTCTCTAGAGGGCATGCGGAGGCGAGGATTCGAACCCTGGAACTCCTGCGAGATAGAACCCTGAATCTTGTCACATTCGAAAGAATCGATGAGTGAGAAGGCATCTTGAACATCTGCCTCAACTGAGCCTCCCCCTCCCAGAAAGAATACTACATCGTTCGTTGATAGTCATCATTCATCAATTCGATAATCCCTGCCAACAAACTCCATCTGTTGTTCCTGAGATTCGACCAGGAGTATAAGACTCCCTGTTTTTAGATTTTCGAGCTAGTTTCCTCGTATCTGCGAAGGAGCTGATTCGTCGTACTTCATAGGGAAGTACGACTTCTTCAAAACGAAATTAACTTCACGAAGTTGAGACCCACTCCTCGAAGTTCTCACATATCTTATCGAGCATATCTCTTGCCAGCTGAAGTATCCTGATCTGCAGATGAGGATATTCATCCTTTCTTACTACACGATGTCCTAGGAATTCCTCGTTCGCCTTGGCAAGGTCTTTGTACGCACGTTTGGTGCCTTCACCACCTCCTTTCAAGTCAAAAATGTGTGCAAAGCTTTGCCTATAGATGTTAATCTTCTCAATCGCTGATTTAATCTCTGACCTTTCGCGTAGTTGGCCATAGTCTGCAGATTCCACGAGGTATTTGTAGAGCATATTGACAAACAGTTGCAGGGAGTGCTCATCGACAACTGCATGTCTTGTCAATTCAACGGATATTCTATTCGTTTCGCTACTGGAGTGGAATATCGGTTCTTCCCCACAGAGTCGAGCAGCAACGTTACATTTGTCTCTCAGGATCGCGACTTCTGCAGAAAGGCCAGCAATCTGAGCATACGTATCTGGGGCTTCTTTCAATGCGGACTTGATGAACTCTTCTCTGAGAACGGGGTCTCTCAATCTGTCGACAGCCTTCCCGATTGAATCATCCGAGACGCCATGTCGCCGAAGTTCTTCAGAGACTAGCTTCACAAAAACATCCTCGTCGTACAGATCAATCAGCTTCTTTCTGGATTGCTCAGTGCCCGAATTCATCTTCTCCCCGCACGTGACAATAACGCTATGATGGCGCCTGCTGCAGCTCCTATTGCGAGTGCTATCGCAATTGCTCCGACTATGTCAGCAAGATCTATTTCTTCCTCATCTTCATCGTAGTCTTCCATCATGTCCTATCTCTCGTCCTCAGCTATGTTATTGCGGTTAATATCCTTTTCCACCTCTACTGAAACGAAGGCGGATACAACCAGCGCACTCTATGACGAGGTATTGCACGGGAGCAGAACGTCGAAACGTCCTTGTCCACCGGCAGGCATCTCATGTTCATGTGATAATTCCTCCATCTCATAACTTGTCTTGCTTGGGATTGCGGGAAGAGGATGACACTAATGTCTCTCTCCATATTGAAGTACGACCCTTTCTAACTACTGATCTTCAGTAACAAGCTCACGCAAGCAAAAAGTGACTACTCCATCCAAACATGGTGGGGAAGGATTGCCCATAGACTCTTCATTGACGCACATCGTCCCGAAGTCACATTTCGGACAGACCTGTGCCTTCAAGTCCTGAACAGACAGATTAAGCAACCCCTTTTCTCTAACTATCCTGTACACAAGCTTCAGATACTTTCCTTCGGCGATCCTCGGAACGCCGTATTTCGCTCCACATAGACCCTGCGTGATGGTGTACCATTCACGGGGTCTTCTCGCGCCCTTTGCAGAGTTGCACTTCTGACACACCCAGACAACGTTCTTCTCATCCCGAAGGCCCTTCAATGATTGAGGGAGCAAATGTTCCACGGTTGAGGATCCTTTGTTACCGCAAAAGATGCAAAGGTCCCTGTTCTCGTGCTCCTAGACATATTCCCTGATTTCGACCCAGAAAATCTCCTACCCCCGAAGCTTCCTGAATCTGTGGATTACGAATCTCCATTTCTTCTTGCCCCATACCCGCGGACTCAGAGATAATCTTTGCATACTGCCAATGTGATAGTTCGCGTACTGTTTTGGTTGCTGGTGGGGGGCATCTCCCCTCCTCTTGCACAAGACATGTCTCAATCGCTTTCATGTTTTCTCAATTCAACTCATTGTGCCATGAAATTATCGATATCTGGTGACATTCAGGCCTGAATAGAGCAAAGCCAGACTCTATACCCCTAGGACAAATAGAACCGCAATTTCCAATAGGACAGCCGCCCCACTCAAAAGGAGAGCATTGTAGACATAATATCGTCTCTCGAATGTCTCACGAACCTCCTCAAGTTCTGGCTCTAGCACCCGAATGTCCTCCTTAGTAACGAATTTCTTGTAGTACTCAAGATGCTTCCTATTCCTCTTTCTTGAAGCCTCAAAAGCATGCCTGATATCCCTCAGGAGGAATACGCTAAGACAAACATAAGCAAAGATCAGGGTTAGACCAGTCACAATGAACACAGGATTTAGATCCTCGCTGAGAAAGTCTGAGAAAGCTCCAATCCCGAAAAGTACCAAAGATCCAATTATTCTAAACGTATCCGTCGACATTCTGGAAGTGAGCGAGACTTGGAACCCAATCAGTTCCTTGAAATGCTCGAAAATGTAATCTGTGAGGCTTTTCCGAGTCTCAAGAAACTTGTCGGTAACCTTCTTCAGATAGATACTGTAGTTGGAAAGAGCTGATTGAAATATCTCGGCACTGTCCTGCAAAACATCGAACATGTCCGGTGCCAAAGAGGACGTAATGTCTCTTGCCAAGGCAATCTTGTCAAAATCACCCTCTTTGAACATCCAGTGATAGAATCTGAACAGCTCAATTCCATT
Organism: Thermoplasmata archaeon; assembly: GCA_023140195.1. Classification (GTDB taxonomy): domain Archaea; phylum Thermoplasmatota; class Thermoplasmata; order RBG-16-68-12; family SOIM01; genus JAGLME01. The sequence goes on along the minus strand of JAGLME010000009.1, from coordinate 8,655 downwards.
GGGTAGCATCCCTTTTGAGTCTATTATGTCGTCCTTTTTCCCACTCTTCATGTGCAATTGTCCATTTTTGAGCGTGAGTTTGGCTTCAATCAACCTGCGTCCTCGGATGGTAACAGACCACGTGTCGCCTTCGAGACAGGCTTCGGTCGAGATAGAAACTATTGTCATCCCTAGGAAGATTGGTGCGAGATGGGAAGAAAGGCTCGAAACTGTGGCATCTTTTGCATGCGAGAACAGCAATTGCTCGGGAATTATGAGATTCGGTATATTCCGAATCATGGTCCCTCTCTCAAGGAGGTTCCTTCTTAGGGATATGCTGTCGAGTTTTTGCAGAGTGAATGATTTTATTTTCTCAGTAATGCCACTGACACCTGAGATTCGGATCATCCCCATGTACGGACCGATAAAGTCTTGAATCTGGTCAACGTGTAACACAAGGCAACGGTCACCATCCCCAAAAAGCTGTTTTTTACAGTTTCGAAAACTCAATTGTGCGATGGAAGCGAGGCAACTCTCAGGCAGAAAGAAAAGCAACGTGTTCACATTCTTGGTTCCCGGGATTCGTTGTCGCATGAGATTCAGAATCGAGTGCTTACTGATGGCGAAGTAAACCACGAGACGCGCTCTTGGCTCAGGTTCTTCGGATTCTGGTTCGGGCTCTACGTCTCCAGCTTCTGGCTCAGGTTCTAGGAGCACATCCAAGAGGTCCATGAGTTCGTTGGTAGGATAATGGCCTCCATAATAGTGTCGCTGTTCCAACTGGTTGATGGCTACTCTCTTCTCTTCGGCCAGATAAGGAGGATACTGACCCCTGCTGTCGATTTCGTCAACCATCCAAATCCCTTGTGGAATGGTGAGGAGCATTCTGACTACAGCTTCTCCCAGCGACAGGTCTATTTGGACAGACGTTTGCGTATCAAGGACTTGAACAATCGTTTCGACATCCCCCAGTAGCCTAGAGAGAGTCTTGACATTCACCACATGCAGTTTCATACTCAGCTCGACTGGTGTATCCTTAGCTATATGCCTGTATTCCTTTGCAAAAGCAAGGGTTTTCGAAAAGACCTCATCCACACGCTGACCTCCAAATCTAGAACACTTCCTGAACTAGTTCCGTGCCCAGTATTATAATCTCCCAGCTCCCGTCGACTTTCTTCCTCCACTTGACTTTTTTCTCGACCTCGTTTTGTGGAGCTTCGATTTTGATGGATCCGTCTATGCGCAAGCGAATCTTCTGACTAAGGGCGATGTTCTTCGGGATGGCGAGTTCGCCGACCCCATTCTCAATGGCTTCCTTCAGACTGGACGGGTCATAGGCTTTACCGAGGATATCTTTGAAAGTCCCTTCCAGATCCTTCAATTTGACTTTTTCCCCTTTCGCTCTTTTGATGCCATCAACAAGGTCGATTCTATCGCGGGGCGTCAGGGGGTCTTGACCAGCTCCCTTCTTGATCTGGCCAAGTATATTCACCAATACCGGGAGCTGTCTCTTTGGAGCCGCTCTTCTTCTCAAGTCAAGAAATCCGTCAAAATAGGCGGCTCTCATATCATACTGGACGACCTTAATATCCCCCCTGAAAGGGAGAGTGGGATCAGAAGGTAGAGGAAATATGGCCCCTTTCTGAATATTGCGAGGCCTTGGGAGGGCGTCTGTGATAGATTCAAACGCAATATCTCTTGTGTGTTTGTCGAGAGTGGGGTGACCTACTTCATCTCTTAAATCTAATTTCAACAGACAACAGTATCTCTGCTTCTCAAACATGCACAGTATCACAAAAAGATAGCCGAGGGAGCTTCTCTTATCCATTTCGCTTCTCAGCTTCGCGGCAAGTTTGCGCGATCTATCCTTGAATCTTTTCCAAGACTCGGCGTCGGAGAGATCCTCGCGAACTATCTCGTCGAGCAACTTATGAGTATTCCTCCCAGTGGCTCCAACATCGAATTCACCGTCATACGCTCTCACACGTCTTGATTTCCATATCTCCCCAAAATAGGCTTCCAGTCTTTGAAAGGTCTTGTCATCAATGTCTTTCTTTTCGACTGTTTTGATCCATTTTTGTTTCACTGAAAGACCCACACGGACTGGAGAATAGGCCATCCCGAGAATATCGAACATCGTCCACACTCCTCCAAATGATGCAAAAGCATACATATATAAAAATCTATTTCAAGATTTCCGATAGACATTGTGAGGGAGATGCTAGCAGTTCCATCTTTTGACATTGTGAACGGGGTGCTTTTCTTGTCGAGATCTACACCTTCCGCTTCGAAGTAGATGCGACCCCAATCTTAGCTCTTCGAGGGAGTGGAGTATGATGGTTAGCGAAATGTTGGATGGAGGAGAATGATATCGGAAATGTCGTCCTTCAATGAGAACTACGACATGATGCGAAGCTGAGTTGTCACACCGAAATCTCGAGTCGGTATAGCAAAGTCGGAAGTTTTCCAGGCACTTACATTGGTGATTGAACGCTCTTTCATTGAGTGGAAGGACGGAAAGTCGAACTCAGAAGTTTTTGGGGAGGTTTCGATTGTTGATACGCCACTAGAAGACAAGAGACAATCCATCTTGTCACATTGGACGAGACCTTTCATCCCTACTTACGCAAGACGGTGAGAAGAGGATTAGAGGGGAGGGGGCAGGTAAGGGATGGCGTAGGAATAGCCTATGGGAAGAAGTGCATCATTGCAAGGGACTAGCAATTCTCACAGACACAGGACCCATTCTGTCTTGAATCGGGCTTTCACCGGGTGGTCCACTCCATTTTCAATCGAGAATCGATTTCGCTGTGAAATCGCCTCTTATTCCACATTGAGAGGCTTCTCTACCCCATTTTGCAACGGAACGCTACACATAGGACCCGTTATCGATCGGAATTCTCAAGGAATTCCCAGGCAAGAAGGATTCCTCCCCCTGTCCCGATTGCCGATTCGATCACCCACCGAGAAAGAACCGTTCCGTCTCCCGATTGTCGATTCGATTGCCGATTCGATTGTCCACCGAGAAAGAACCGTTCCGTCTCCCGATTGTCGATGAGATGTCTGACTTGCCATCGGATATCACAACCTATTCTTTGGATCAATGTCCGATTCGAAAAGGGAACGATTATGTAGGGGGGCCCTCATCCGAACCCTGCTTATCTAAGCATCCCTCCACAACGAAGAGGCCGTTCACATTCTGATTTTCACCGGAACGGCCTCACATTATTTCCTTTTCCACACTAGGATTTCGTCACTCCGCGGAAACATGATTGATAACTGTCATAGAAAACGACAATCAGCAGTATCGAATCAAACCTTTGAAGTTCTTGGATTACTATCCCTTTTTCAATATTATGTCATCTCCCTTCCTGTAGAACAAGACGATGTCACCCTCTCTTGCGCCTATTTCGTCCCGTACAGCTTTTATGAGTTGCATCCTGTAATTGTTCGTGACCTTGCTACTGCCCAGAAGTTCCATTCAATCACCGAAATAGGTGATTGGGTCGATAGTTAGAAATACATACTCGACTATATAGGTGATAAAGACACTTGTGTCTAAACCTGACAGAGAGAAGCAAACGTGATGTGCTGTTGCTGAGCAGGGCATGAGGAAGAAGCTGGAAGTATGTATTAATTCGCTTTCGAGGAGGTGGTGGGATGAGAAGATTTGTCCTATTTGTGAGCGTTGTCATCGTGATGCTAATATCAGCCACAGCAATTGGTGACACAGAACCGAATGACGACTTCGACAATGCAGAGCAGATAGTCGCAGGAGTGTACGAAGGCGAACTTAGCAGCAACGACAACAATGACTATTACGAAGTGGCTCTTGTTGCTGGACAACTCATCTATGTGAACGTCACCTCTACACCAGAGACCTCGGTGGAATTGTATAACGGCCAGCAGGAAACGGTTGAGAGCTCGTGGATGGAGACCTCACATGAACTCCTTTGGGTAACGAGCAGTTCCGCACCTCCAAGCTTCATCTGTTACATTGAGGTTCAACGATCGGATGGTGAAGGTTCCTATACAATGGAAGTCTCCATAGTTTCCCAAAATGATGCGAATAGTGGTGGTGATGCGGGGGACGGATTCGATACCGCAACCTTTGTCGCCGATGGAATGATTCATTCTGGATACGCGGCTGGCGACGACGACGAAGATTACTATGCTGTGGAGATAGAACAGAAGTGTGAAGTAAGTGTGAGTTTATGGAATAATGATTATTATCTGGCATGGGTTTTCATATTTGATAAAGAAACACATCAACTTGGGGAGTTTCGAGTTCATGAAGGTGCACAGAACACGGCTACCTTTGAGGTATCAGACAACCAAACCGTCTATGTGAAGTTATTCCTCTACGGCACCTATGAATTTCAGCTAACCCTCAAGCCGACGGATCCTGATGATGGTGACGACGGTACCGATGGAGGCTTCGATGTTCTCTCTCTGCTAATGTCATGGCTACCTTACATAATAGTGCTTCTCATTTTGGTATTCGTGGTAGTTGCGATCATAGCGGTGGTTAAGAGAAGGGAGTAGATGGAAATCAAAAGATGTTTCCCACTGCAACATTAAACCCCATTTCGCAGTGAATATCAAAACATATCCTAGATTCATGTCTCTTTACTGAACAGAAAATACCCCAAGAACTCCTCAGAATCGACCGAAATGTCCGACTTTGCTCTACCAACTCGGACATCTTTCACAAAAACAACTACCCAGTATCACACTATGTCGGAGTTCTCATTGAACAACGACGAAACTTCCTGTGTCTTCTCCAATTGGACATCTGATGGAAGCAAATGACAGAGGTGGAAAGGATTAGAAGAGACTTTCGAGAGAACAGAAGGGAGCTTACGGCGGTGACCTGGCATCTTTCATTTCATTGATATCGACAGAACGAAAGGCTATTGAGGATGAGAGCTGAATTCCAGCAATGCTTGACATCTTCACCTCCAGGTTGATTCCAACGATGGTCTTCTTCTACACGACCCTGCCAACATACCTGTCTCTTGGGTCACTCACTGATAATCCAAGAAGTCCTGAGAAAGTGAAAGCATTGAGATTCGATCGAAACTGACATATAATGTCGAGAAGGGCCCTTTCTTTGGCGAATTCTCAATACAAAGACTCTAATATGGCTGCGCGCATTCGCTCCTTGCCCAAAATGTGGTATCTCGGAGGGAGATGCTCGTGGAGGGGAGGAGGATGAATAATGATAAGAGACAATGCAAAGAGCACTTGTTGCATTTGTGAGCCTGATACCCCTGGTAATCGCACTGGGAGCCAGAAACGATTCGGACAGGTTTCCACATTCTTTGATAAGGAGGGAGGGATCAAATGATGAAAATCTTGAGTTCAGCTGGCATGAGTTGCCCGACTGTCTTCATTGCTGTGATGGTAGCCTCAGCACTCGTAGTCCCTGTCTGTTTCAGCGATCCGATTTTTGAAACCTTCTCGGAAAACACTGTGACGCCATTCGCCGGTCTTCCTCCAGTCGCCGAGGCAGGAGACCATCAATGTGTAGATTGGTTTGATGTGGTTACTCTAGACGGTTCAGGCAGTTATGATCCAGAAGGCGATGAATTATTGTTCCATTGGGCTCAGGTTTCGGGCCGAGAAGTAACCCTAAATGATGCTGACAAGATGAATGCCACTTTTAATGCACGTGGAATAGAAGTCTCGAGCCTTAACTTCACTTTGACTTTGACGGAAAAGATTAGTGGTGCTTCCGATACCGATTGGGTCATTGTGACCATTTTTGAGAATCTCGACCAAGCAGTATTTGTAGCTCCTTTCGGAGATGATTCAAATCCTGGCACTATGTTGGAACCGTATAGGACTATTATGAAAGTGGTGTTAGGTCTTGGGCCTGCCCCCCCATGGCCTGACATTTATTTACACCAAGGGGAGTATTGGCCCTGGTTTGCTTACTTGCTCAACGGTATGAGTTTGTATGGTGGATTCACTCAATTTCCTCCAGATCCAGTTACACCAGGACCATGGCCAGAGAAAGAGGGATGGTGGCGAATCGATCACCACCGTGGGGATACAAAGATTTTAGCAAAGCCACCCGCACTATTCGTAATAGGCATTAGCTCACCCACAACAATCAATGGGTTGACAATCGAAGCTTACGATGGAAAGGATGGAAGTCTCGCTGATATAGCTGGACATCATTCTACCGCAATATATGTGGAAGATTCAGATGAGAGTCTGATTATTAGCAACAATACAATAATAGCAGGGAAAGGAGGAGACGGTTCTTATGCTGGAATAGACGGTAGAGAAGCAGCAAATGGTCAAGGTGGCTTCTATTACTATCCAGGTCGTGATTGGATTTATAGTAATGGTACAGAAACATCTTCTCCGGTACCAGGTGGTCTCGGTGGTATTGGCGGCTATATTGGGGATGACTTTGGCAACGGAAATGGTCTCGGTAGTGACGGAGGATGGGGTGCCGGTAATACGATAGAGTCTCGCAAAGGATCAGGTGGAGAGGGTGGAGACATAGAAATGAATATTGATGATTCAACCTGGGCTAAACTTGGAGCGACACTCGCTCTTTGTTTAACAGGAGGGGGTCTCTTGGCTTGCATTGCTAATATTCTAATAATAGTTGCCAATGGAGTCGATATCTTTGGTTTGGAGGGTGACTTTGGATATAAGGGCATGGACGGTGAAGATGGAGACGGGGGGAAAGGTGGTACCCGTGATGGAACTCTTGATCCATGGGGTGAATGGCACCCTCACTCCGGTGAAGCTGGCACCAATGGCACTCACGGCACCGGCGGTGGCGGCGGTGGCGGGGGTGGCGGGGCTTTTGAGTTCAGCATAGGATTGTTTGAACTTCCTTCGGATTGGGTAGACTGGGATAAAGGAGGACGAGGTGGAGGTGGCGGTGCAGGCGGTGAAGGTGGAAAGAGAGGAACGGAAGGCGGGGGAGCTGGTGGCAGCTTTGGCATTTACCTGAACAGCGCGACTCCGATCATCTTTGACAACAACATTCAAACCAAGGAAGGTGGAAATGGAGGCCGTGGTGGCAATGGTTCGAAACGCGGCCTGGGCGGTTTCTGGGGATTGGGCTCGTGGGGAGAAGAAGATGCAGGCGATGGCGGTCATGGTGCTTATGGCGGTCATGGTGGTGCTGGTGGGGGAGGCGGTGGTGGTGCTGGCGGTCCCTCGTGTGGGATCTTCTACGCTCTGCCGGGTGTAGCGCCAAACGGTCTATACAACATGGGCAAACTCTTCGCGATGACAAAGAATGATTTCACCATCGGTCCGTATGGATTTGGTGGAATGGGAGGAAAGGGAGGTATTGAGCCCTGGCGGCAGTCCATGTTTAATATTTCAAATGATGGAGAATGGGGTGAAAATGGTTTTAGAGGTAAGATATGTCCCCATGGTGATGAGCCCTCAGTCCCGTTCTTGACGTGGGAGAGTGGTGGTCCCCTCTTTCCATCTAATCCTAGAAACACATCCTGGTACATTTGGCCTTTCGATCCAGGTATAATCCCCGATATGGGAATATTCGGAACTTCATTCGATTCTGGCGACGTTCTAACCAGGCTCATTAGCCCATCAGGTATAGAATACAGCCGTTACAATCCATTTTCTCCAGAGGTTTCACATATGCTTGGTGACAATTATGAACTCATCCTCATATCTCCTCTTGAATCTGGACTTTGGACCATTAAACTTCATGCGGTGGAAGCACCACCTGAAGGCATCAATTTCTCTGTGAAGTTCTACGGCGTGCCAAAAGACAGGATTCCGGTAGCTGATTCTGGGCCCGATAGAATTATCGAGTGTGATTGCTATCAGGGAGCTCTTGTGCAGCTTAATGGACAGCGTTCATCTGATTCCGATGGTGATCCACTTGTTTTCAGCTGGATTGATGTCGCCGGCAACGTCGTAATTTCGAATGTGACATATAATCCGATACTTCCCCTTGGAAATCACACCTTTACGCTCGTAGCCGACGACAAATATGGTGGCATATCCAGTGATAATATATCTGTCACTGTCCAAGATACATTGCCACCTGTCATAACGTTTCCTGTTGACCCACTTATCGTGAACTACTCAACCGAGGAAGGTGCACAAGTGGACTTGAGTAGCATTGTAAGTGCATTTGATGTTTGTAGTCCAACTGTGACCATAACAAATGATGCGCCCAGTCTATTCCATGCGGGAACAACTGCAGTGACCTTCAACGCTACAGACGAAAGTGGCAACTCTGCCCATGCGTTTCTACTTGTAGAAGCGCATTACATATTTGACGGCTTGCTTCCTCCGATTAAAGCAGATAAGCCCAAGGAGTATAAATCTGGCAGGACAATTCCAGTAAAATTCGAAATTTCCGCTGAAGACGGCTCAACAATCACAAATGCTATAGCAACGTTGAAAGTCTTCAAACTAACTGGTAATAGCACCGAACTTATACCTTTTGGAGCGGCAGGATTTAGCAATATCGCCAATGTATTCCGTCATACAGAAGACGGTCATTATATCTATAATCTCAAAACAAAAGGTTTCAGCGCTGGTACATATCTGCTAGAAGTCGAACTGAACGATTATGCGTCGTATGTAATCGAGATTTCCGTTAGAGATTGAAATGAAACATGCTTTCAATCTTCTGAGGTAAGTCGGTGGCTCGAGAGGGTCGGC
>JAGLME010000089.1 GCA_023140195.1 Thermoplasmata archaeon | reverse complement strand
GTTTTTGCCGCTGCCGGTTGCGTTGGTTCTGCCGGCGGTGTTTTTGCCGGTTCTGTTTTGACGGCCTTTGGTTTTTCTTCCAATGCCTTAACCTGCGCACGTGTTATGCGAAACACTTTTAACCCGCGCTGCTTACAGTGGTAATTTGAGGACGAAACAGAGTGAAAATATTGTCCATCTTCACTAACATACATTTCCTTTATGCCTGCGTTTTCCTTGAAATGAGATGCCGCGCCGCTTATTAGCTTCGTATCTTTGGTTTCGTGTACCATGAGTAACTTTTTTAAGTGGCCGCGCCGTCAACTAACGTAACTGTGCCCACCTCATCGGTACGGTTAAACGTGGCACCAAAACGCACTTTGGAGTTTACAATGGTTCCCAAATATTCAGGTTTGTCGCGGTCGATATACGTCTTTGCGTGGCCTTGTGCGTGGCGCACTAAACGTTCATGCCAAAATATTGCGGCGGCACAGTCGGTTGAAACCACGGCGGCCCCCAATGCTTTTTTGGCGGCGGCGGTGTCATAAAATACACCGGTATGGCCTAAAGTGCCATTGAAGCGCATCATAATTTTGATTCCAAACAACATGCCCACTTCGCCGGTGCGCACAAGTGCAATTTGGGTGCGTTCTGAGTCGGTAATTTTATCCAGCAAAAACAGGTCATCAATTTGCGAAGGAGTAAGCAGCCCCCACCAATTACCAACCGGGGCGTTCATCCTGTTAATCTCTGCACGCACACTAACCAAATCATCATATTTAATGCGTTTGCGCGTGCCTGTGGCCCCTACAACCTCAACGGCGCGTGTGGCCGTGTCAGTGGTGCGCACAATATTGAGATTTGAACCCCATTCAGTCGCGGCAATATCAGCGGCTTTACTGTTAATGGCCATTGACATTGCGCTGATAATATCCATTCGCTTATTGTAATTTGTCACAATTTCATTTTCATCACTAATAAGCTGAGGCTCATTCATATAGAGTTGCTGAACAGCATAACTTTTTATATCATCTGTTCTTTCGCTAATGGTTAGCGGCAAAGTGCCGGGTACACCAACGCCAACCGAACCGGCTGCCGCTGCCTGTGGGATTTGCACCGTTTCAACATCAATGCCAATTCCGGTTTCGGAAATGCT
>JAGLME010000088.1 GCA_023140195.1 Thermoplasmata archaeon | reverse complement strand
CCCCAATACGCTTTATAAAGCCGGTCAAATTCTGCTTTGTTGGTCAATTCAAGATTTTGCAGCGCGGTTGGATCATTTTGTTGGTACCAATCCCAATCCTTTTTGATCTTTTTCCCTTCGTCATTGGTAAAGGTGTTTTCACCACTGATTGCAGCACTTTGGATTTGCTCCAATACGCTGGCATGCGGTGCCGGCATTGCTCCAACCATCGTATTGAACATTTCAAGATTTTCGGTTGCCTGCGCGGTTAAAGTGTCGCGGTTTTCTTCAGGGAATTTGCCGGTTTCAATGGCAGCGTTAACGGCCAATTTTATATTGGCTGCATGTACGGTTGTTAATTTGCCATTGGCCGTTTCTAATTCCTGTTTTGCCGCTGCTAATTCGTCCTGCGTGGTTTTGAGGGTGTCACGCATGGTTTTGGCTTCATTTGAAATTGCCTCAACTGCGCTTATAATGCTGCTTTCGCTGGCATCACTTTGCAGCTCCAAAAAATTGGTTAATTGTTCCATATTCACGTGTTTAACTATTTGTATATCAGTGTTATCTATTGGTATAGCCGTGGCCGCTTCCGCATAATTCATTACCTCTAAAAGTGAAAGGTTTGCAGGTGCTTTTTTCACCCGGCTTTTAATGACATTATTGACTAATCCAAACTGCCGCTGCTCTGTGGCACTCATTACAGTTTCGCGGGCCATTAATTCATCAATTGTGCCGTCCGGTTGCCCGGTTGCATCTTTGAGAATTTTAACTAAGCTGTTTTTGATTTTGAGAAGATTGGCCCGCTGGTTTTCATCTTCGATTTCTGCCAATGATTTGGCACCAATCATAGGATCATGGATTAATGCGGTGCTAAAATCAAATGCCCGGCGCACATCACCGGTTGCCAAAATAACGGCGGCCATTGAAGCGGCAACACCTTCATTTATCGTTTCAATTGTGGCTGCACTGCGCAGGTTTGCGCTAACGATATTAAAACCGTCAATTACATCACCCCCGGCACTATTTATGCGCTCTATGATGCGGGTTGCACCTTCAGTGTTCAGGCGGTCGATTTCTTCAGCTATGGCAATGCCTGAAAC
>JAGLME010000087.1 GCA_023140195.1 Thermoplasmata archaeon | reverse complement strand
GACACGCGGCCCCGGTTTTCCATTATAATTGTACGGTTACCATCTGTATAAAACGCCAAATCTGAAATGCCGGGCGTAATTACCGTATTTACATACCGATAACCTACGCGCTCAATGCCGGCTAAAAACGGCGCAGCATCTTTGTATCTCATAATAAACATAAGTTAATCAATTAGTTAAACAAACACAAAAAATTAACCTGCGACCTCAACAATTAGTGCTAAACTGTCCTATAATAATAATTATGACCAATAGAAATTGCCTTACACCCTATTCAGTCAATTAAATGTAATGTGTTAACTTGTCAGTAATTACAAAACTTTTCAACCAATGATTAAGCCGGTCACACTTTATCAGGTTTTTTGCGACACGTGCGGCAAACTATTTGACAATGAAGAACCTAAATTGCGTATGAATGAATGCCATTTGTACACCTCTGTTAAACGCGCTGAAATTGGTATTAGGGTCGCTGGTTGGGTTGTTATGCATAATCTGCCCAATCTTAGCCCGCGCATTTTATGCACAGATTGTAAAATTATATCGCATAAACATACCGGCCAATGGTAACTAAAAAACAATTGCAAATTGAATGCGATCAGGTAACCGATTTATTAATTGATCACGGTTTTGATCTTGGTGGGCAAATTGGCCTGCATGATCGGTTCAAAAAAGAAGATGTTTTTTTACTTGGTAGGCAATTCCAATTATTAAAATTGATTCAAAGATTTGATTAATGCGGTGCCATTACATAAATGTTAAAGATGTTGGACGGGTATTTATTCCGGGCTGCATGAACGCGGCCGTGCATGGAAAAGATTTTTGTGTTTGCCTGCCGCGTGTACGCAGGTGCAGCCAATGCGGTCAAATAATTAAAAAAGATGAATAAAATGGAAACATTTAAAACATTAGTCTGGAAAAATGATCGGGATAAAATACTTGGAAAATATGCCATAATTTTTCAGGGTGCATTATGCGGTTGCGATATTCCAGAATTATTAACAATGGATGCAACAATTGGAAAAATGAAATTAATATACCGTGTTGTGAATTTTTCGTTGGTTGAATTAATCACCGTAAAATTGTATGATATGAGTACAATAACTGAAACTGATTAAAATGGAAAATCCACAATTTGAAAATGTGCCTCAACTGCTTTCAGAAATCAATGAAACATTAAAACGAATTGAAAAAATATTGCATGATAAAAACGTTACACAATCACTTGATTTTAACCGCAAAATGCATTTTAAAGAGGCTGCCGCGTATTGTGGTGAAACTGAACCCGCATTTAGGTTACACTTGGCACAAAAGAGAATTAAACGGATCAAAACGGGCAAACATTTGATTTTTTTGCGCAAAGATTTAGATGAATATATAATGCAAAATTATGGAACATAAACCCGGCGTTTATAAATTTGGCCGCTGCACCGTCATTGTCACAATGGATGCCGGCCGCTGGCATTTAAGTATTAGCACGCCTGATTGTTCACCGTCTTATAAAGAGTTAAAGCACGCCCGTTATACCTATTGCCCGGACAATATTACAATGGCACAACTATTTCCACCACAGGCAGAATTTGTGAATTTTCACCCCTATTGCCATCATCTTTGGCAGGTAATTGGCGTTGAACATGAACCCGGAAAAATCTAATTAATGCCGGTTTAAGTGCCTATTATGCAAAATTCCTGCAAATTCCGGGTTTAAATCGGGTAACTAATCCGTTTTATGGGTGTAATTAAACAAATTGAGGCGGCATAAGGTGAGAAATTTCAATAGCCATGGAATTTAACCCGTTTGCCGCCTCAACGATTAGACAAAGCAAATTTACAAAATAATCCTTTATTGGTCAATCGAAATATGAACAATGCATATTTCTGTATGAACACCGTGAATTATTGTATAAAGAGCCTTATTGCAATCAAATCGGCCATTGGTGGTATCTTTACCCCGCATTCCTTTAGTTCGTCCAATTTTAGCTTCGTTTGGCCGTTCAAATCCACTTCAATGGCACGCAGTTTAGTGCGTTCGCTGGTGAACGCCTCAACTTTGGCAGGTTCAATAATAAATTGTGTTGCGTTTTTCGGATCAGGTTTCCCAAATTTTTTTGCTAACGTTTCTACCTGTTCATTAAAACGGTTTGCAACGGGTGCCAATTCTGCCAACCAATTACCAAATTGCCACGCTAATACAACGGGTATTTCATTAGCTTTCTGAATAGCTACTAACGAATCATGCGCGTCAACGGTTTCGCCAACTGTTTTTTTCATAATTATGGTGTTTCAAGTGCTTCCAATCGTTCAGATAATTCTTCAACTGCCTTTACCAAATATTTGATAAACCCGGTTTCAGAAATTCCAACAATATCTTCACCGGGATTTTTCGGGTCGGGTTCCCTGTGTACTATACCATCTGTTGCGGCCTCAATATCATCAATCACAAAACCAAAAATGTCTTTTTGATCTTCACCCAATTCCGTAATTATTTCCGCTTCTTCAGGTGTACGGCCTTTCCAATTATAAACTTGTGGTTGCGCGGCTTTGAGCGCGGCGGTTGCATTTATTAACCCTTTAGCGGGCCTAAAATTCTTTTTGAATTTTTTGCGGCTTAATATGCTAACTATTCTTAGGCCGCTTGTGGTGTCATAGGCCAAACTGCCAACGTTTGTACCGTCACCATCTTGCACTTCTATTGCTTTTTCAGTGCTTCCAATTGGTGTATTTAAACCTTGCCGGCAAATTATGCCATTATCACCAAAACTTTGTCCGTCATTCCAAAACCGCGCGGCAAAAGTGTCCGATGTTCCAATTGTTTTTAAATCCAACGCATATGAAGGAGTGCCGCCCGCATCACCCATACCAATGCGGCCGTTTGAACGTATAACCTTAAAAATCGCGCTTTTAAATGCGCCCGCGTCTGTATAGCTGGCAATTGTAAAATCACTTCCCGCGTCTGAACCGGTTTCTGTATTGCTATTTGCATAAACAAACCACCGGGCATTGTCGGCAACCTGCATTAATATGCCGTGGTTTTTTGGGCTACTTGTATTAATAATTAACCCTTGGTTTGAGGGTGCATTATTTATTAAAAAAGAGCCAAGGTATGACATTGTAAAACGCTCTTCGGCAACGCTTGATGAATCGCCGGTATGGAAACCCAATTTAAACGTGCCGCCCGCGTCAAAGGCATAACAGGTTATTTTACCTACAACCCCGGCCCCGTTTACCGATGCATCAGATTTATAAAATTCTAATTGGCCCGCCCGACCATCGGCTAACAATGTGCTTGTATAATTTGACAGGCGTAATACACCCCCATCACCCTCATTTACAGTTGTTTGTACCTCTAATTTTGCACCCGGCGCATCGGTTCCAATTCCCACGTTTCCGGTTGTAAGAATCGTAAAAAGACGATTTGCAAGATATTCAGATTGCCCCCCGGCGGCATCATAACCGATACTGTAATTATCTGAACTTTGATAGCCAAACCCTGCAAACCATTCTTGTACACCGTTATCCCTTTGAAAAAGCAATCCCCGCGCTCTGGTATCAGTCGTACTTTTAAGAGAAATTAGCGCACCAAACGTTTGTGTGGTTGTTTCCCCTTCAATTGCTAATTGGGCAACTGAGGCATTTGTTATTGAAACGTCTCCCTGTACATCCAATTTTACGCTTGGGTTTGTAATGCCAATTCCAACGTTACCGTTTATTAAGACTGTAAAATATTCGTCAAAAGTGTCAAATGCGCCGGTAACTTTTGCAAGGGCAAAACGGTTTGTGCCTTGATCGTTTCTAATTCTCCAACCTAACCCATCTTCTTCTAAACCTATGTCAGTTGACGAACCCGCACCGGATTTAATGTGTAATAATTCGGTTGGTGTGGAGGTGCCAATTCCCAAGGTACCAGCTTGGGTTAAAACCATCAGTGGGGTTGTTCCTTCCCTAAACTCTAACAAGTCACTTGACCGGTTAAACATTATTGAAAAACTGTCAAGGTCAGACTCATCATAAAACATTAACTCCGGGGCCGTTGTTGAACTACTAATTTTTAACCCCGCTTGTGATACAGTTTGCCTAATTTCCAATGCGGAATCCGGGTCACTCACCCCAATACCTAAATTATTATTAAAATAATTCTCACCGGAGGGGCTTAAAACGAGGTTTGCATTAGCCGTGGATGCGGCCACGCCGTTGGTTATAAACGCTAAAAACCCACCCACTGAGCTTGTACGTATGTAATTGACAGAGTTACGATCCATTTTAAACTCAGCACCATTCATTGTTTGTGTGAAACCGCCGCTTGTAGATGCAACGGTACCGGCAACGGCCACATTACCGGTAATATCCGCACCGCCGGTTGAAATGGTTAATTTTCCTGCAATACTTGATGCGCCGGTTACGATAATACCGCCGGCGGTAACGGTCAATGCGCCGGTAATGTCTAACGTGCCGGCAATATCTGAATTGCCCGTTACATCAATACCAAGTAAGTTTACCAAAATGCCGGCTTCAAAAACACCTTGATTATTCCAAGTTTTAACGCCGTTAACTGTCTCATTACCAGCCAATTTTACGTATAATGTGTCAGTAAACGCTTTATCAATCAGTGAATCAGCACTAAATTTTAGTGCTTCCGACAAACCCGCTTCATCCAACGCCAAAAATTTGCCGCTTTTATCCGTGGTGGTTGC
>JAGLME010000086.1 GCA_023140195.1 Thermoplasmata archaeon | reverse complement strand
CCCGTATCTGTAATAAATAACTAACCTCCGACAGGAAGGTATGTTACAATAGTAATAAGCCATTAACAGAAAGGAGTTTCGATGATACGTCCTGTTCCGGGAGTACTTACTTCCTTTACCTACTATGCATCAGGGTATTCACTTACCAACCTGATTCGTAGCCAGATCAGACAGCTCACCAGAGGTGGTTATCCGCCCCACCTGATGGTGTGTGACAGCTTCAAAGAAGCTGATCAGCATTTTAAAGAGTGTACGGTTCATAGGGTTATTCCTAGCGCACATCTGGAAGACTACAGAACAGTCAAGCTTGAGCAGAAGCACGAGAAGCTAGTTGAGGACACAGCAGCAGCGCTCATCAAGATGATAGACGACCATAAGCTTAATATCATATTAACACATGATATCGTGTTCTTAGGTACGCACTATCCTTATGCACTTGCTGTCCAGGTAGCCTCAAAGGCAAGGCCGAATGTTAAGTGGATGCATTGGATCCATAGTTGCCCTTCCGGACTTAACCCGATCTGGAATATCAAAAAGTATGGCCCACAACATAAGCTCGTGTTTCCCAATCGCACGGATGCTCTCAGGGTTGCAGAACAATTCCGCGGAGACCTCAATGATGTATGGCCAATCCATCACGTCAAAGATATCCGGGAGTTCGCCGAGTTTAGTGGTCCAACATGTGACTTTATAGATCAATATGATCTGATGAACGCAGATATAGTACAAATTTACCCTGCCTCGGTCGATAGGCTAGGTGCCAAGGGGGTTCATTACCTCATCAAGACTTTTGGCGCCATGAGAAAGAGATTACTCAAGTCAGTTAGGCTTGTCATATGCAATCAATGGTGTAATGTGGATCATCATCGCAAAACCGTTGAGGAGCATCTTGAGATGGGCAAGCAGGCCGGTTTGCGACCCGACAAGGATCTCATATTCTCCTCTCGGTTTGATCCACCTAAGTGGGAGCTAGGCTTACCATCAAAGATGGTAGCTGAGCTCATGATGCTTGGAAATTTGTTTATGTTTCCTACACACCACGAGAGCTTTGGTCTCGTGTTGCCTGAGGCTTCCCTGATGGGCGGTGCCTTGGTGGTAGCCAATGGTTCGCTAGATATGATGAGGGAGATTACTGGTAACAACGCGCTGTTCTGGGACTATGGAAGCTGGCATAGAGATATGCAGTTCCAGAAGCCTGGTGATCAGCCCGAAGCTTATTTCGCACAAGTTGCCAAGATCATACTAGGCAAGATGCATAGCGAGAAGGGTATTCGACTCAGAACGCACATGCGTAAGACATTTAATCTTGATGCCAATTGGCAGAACGAGCTCGAGCCGGCTATGCTAGCTCTGCTGAACGAGATGGACTAATGCGCGAGTACGACTTCTCCCATTGGGACAAGCTGCCAAAGGTATCGGCCTGTTGCATGACATTTGGTAGGCCTGATATGCTAGGTGAAGCAGTTGAGTCTTTTCTGCGCCAGGATTACCCGGGCGAGAAAGAACTTGTTATACTGAACGATCATCCAGAGATTCTACTAGAGTGGCCGGATGCTCCAGAGAGTGTGAAGCTTGTTAATCTGCCCGAGAGACTTCCTACGATAGGCGATAAGAGAAATATGTCTACGGATCT
>JAGLME010000085.1 GCA_023140195.1 Thermoplasmata archaeon | reverse complement strand
GTCTAAAAATTAACCTTCTTCAAGAACCCAAAACTCTGTTCAAAGTTATCCAAGATAAGGTCAAGTATATTCTCTTCGGGACGAGGGGTAAGTATCGTATAGTCTTTCGAATATGACACATTACCAAGCCCATCTATGGATTCGATTCTAAAGCGATATACTCTACCGGGTTTGAATGCTGTGGTTATCACAATGTGATCTTCTGTTAAGGACGGATCAAGTTGAGTACCGGAAGAAAGCTCAGATGATGCACTGACTCCTTCTTCGAACAGCACTCGAGACGTTGCTGGTTTGTCGGTCTTCCAACTGACGATCGTCTGAATGCGTGGAATATTACCCGGAATAAGAGCTGTGGTTGTGCGTACTTGAGAGATCACAGCAGGTACAAGAGATGCTTGTGTGGTAAACGGCATTACAGACGATGCATTAATATTACCACTTTCATCTTCCGACACCACCTGCAATACATAGCTGGTTGAAAGTGACAGTTTATCGAGTTGCATCACATGTTCTTTCAATAAACTCTTGTCTTCATAAGCAAGTACTTTACCTGTTGCCGTGTCGGTCACTTCAATAGTACTTTGCGTGGGGAGTGTGGTCTTCCACTTGAGGATAACACTATTGGTGTCGATACTTTCAAACTGAAGATCTGAGAGTTCTGAAAGAAGGGAGGTTGTCATAAAAGTAGCATCCGGACTCTTTGCCCAGTCTCCCAAGAGTGCTTTGCTTTGAACACTGTAGTGATACACACTTTGCGGTTTTAACCCTTCAACACGAACCATATGATCAGTTACCATTTCTTCAGGATTACCTTCGGTCTTGGTGTAGTTTCCGTCATAGTCATCTTCATGTGCGACACTTACCAAACCACTCGCGCTTTTGTTGGTGATCCAACTAAACTCAGCCCAGTCAGGACCGACCTCTACGGTAAGATCCTTGCTTGCTATCTCGGGAGAGGAGACTACCTTTGGTGCGATCTCGGTGATGGTGCTTATGAAAGCGTCTTCGGGTATTTTGTTTAGGTTTGGATTCTCCGGCAATATCTTAATGATCGCTGTAATGAAAGCGTCACTTGCTTTGGAGATAGCATCTAATATACTTTCTTCTTCTGAACTTAGTCCTTCCTCAACCCCCGGAATTTCCTCAACCTCCTCCTCTCCTTCGGTCGACGGCGGCTCCGCACCCTCCACCTCACTACCATCCGCGTCAAGTGTGGTAAAGGTGTGATCATATGACATACCTAGGTTACCCGAAGTATCCCGGGAAAGTGTCTTGAAGTGATACAGGGTGGCAGGGGAGAGTCTCTGTAGATCCACCACATGAGCTCTTGTTGAATCAGAGATATTTCCATCAATAAATCCATATGAAACACTTCCTCCATATGAGACAAGAGAGTTACCTGATTCACCTGTTGTCCACGAAACAGTTGCCGTTGTTGA
>JAGLME010000084.1 GCA_023140195.1 Thermoplasmata archaeon | reverse complement strand
TGTCCGGACAGGAGCATGAAGGGGTGCTGCTGACTGGGTTAAAATTTAAGTTCCCAGAAGACCCCATGGGGGAAGTTCTGGTCATAGGAACCGCCATTCTAGAAGGTGAATCGGCGGTTGTTGCGTTTCATACAGCCAACTCGTTCCCTGAGGCTCTGGTGGGCTTCATGTCCAGGCTGCGGGGAGATAAGTTAAAATGGAGGGTCGATGAGTTCGCGACTTGAGAAGTTGAAGAAAGTGTTTGCAGAGTCGTATGGTGAAGGAAATCCGTATACCCCTCGACTGGTCCCTGGGAAGCCTGGGATGGTCGTCAGGTTGCGTGGGACTAAGGTCCTGGTGACACGGATTGAAAATCATGATACGATCCCCTTACAGGGCAAAGTTGAGGGGTAGGCAGCTCTCAAAGCTGTCAGCCTCCCAAAAAAGAGCAGAGGCGCGTCAGCGTCTCTGTCCTTAAAACAATAGTACGGAGGTCCCTGTAGTATAAATACTACAGGGCTAAAACAGGAGGGTTTGTCGATGGCCGTAGTAGCTGGAGATATTATCAGGGCGACCGCGAAACAGACTTATTTTGCGGACGACATCCAGAACGTATTTCACCTACAGCACGCGGGGGCTGGCTCAGTCGCCGACGCGACGGTTATGAACGATATATCCGCACGTCTATCCACCGCCTACAAGGAGATTGAGGGCCTGCTCGACGGAAATCAGTATTACACCGAAGTCGAGTTCTACAACATAACTCAGGCTTACCCTATGGGGTCGTCTGCCTGGATATTCCCGCCCACAAATACGGGCACGGGGGACGCTCTGCCAGGCCAAGTCGCTGCGCTGTTGACGTTCCCTACAATGGTCTCCAAATCGCTAGGAAAGAAGTTCCTCGGTGTGTTCGGAGAGACGGCGAATGAGGGGGACGGGGTCCTAACGTCCGCCATGCTGACCGCGCTAGGAGGGTTTGCGTTTGAGATATTGCAGTCCCTCACGATCGGCGGAGAGGTCTTCAAGTTTGGGAACTACAACGTTAGCGCCGACACGTTCGCTGAATGGCTGTGGGGACTGGCTGAGTTGCTCTGGTCCACGCAACGCCGCAGGAAACCGGGCGTGGGGAGTTAGACCCTCTGTTAGAACAGATGGGCAATAGTACGGAAGTCCTATGAACCTGGGAGGCTCATAATGACAGACAATGGAAAGTCGGGGGCGTTGAATGGCCCCTCACGACGGTACCAAAATGCGCTTGAGCGCTGTGGTAAAGTCTCCGAACAGTACGACAGTTTTG
>JAGLME010000083.1 GCA_023140195.1 Thermoplasmata archaeon | reverse complement strand
ACGCCGGTTAATGGATAAATATAGTATTAGTCAAATTCAATTCGTTGATTGGCGCAAAAAGACCGGTAAACTTATAGGCTTCATGTTGTGGCGTATTGAGTTTGCCGGTTTTCTTTTAGAGGCGTGGAATGATAACGCCGGTAAAATGGTGATTTTCCAAATATTTGAAAGCGGGCGCGGTTTTAAATCATACACGCATGATCCTGATTTTGTGGAACAATACGAATTAAATTTACAATAATTATATTTCACCGGCCTAATTATTTGGTGTTCTGAAACCTTTGTTTATCTTTGTACGTATAAGAAACAAACACGCATACAAATTTAAACGATTAGACAAATGAAAACAACAAAAACAGAAATTCTGCAAAGCCGCGTATTAGACCGCGCAAAAAACAACATGCCACGTATTGAAGATGTTATTGAAACAATGAAAAATGATGACACTTTGTTAGGTGACACTTTGGTAAAAACTGATGAAATGCGTTTTTACAATGACGGCGAAAAGCTGGTTATGCGATACGGCCAGCACGACCGCGTTTTAAACTCATACAGCACCAAACAGACCGCAAACCGGTTTGGGATACCAACGCCGTATGTAAATTCTCTTATGACTTCCGATTGGGGCCGCAAATTGGCCGTTAAAAATCTTAATGAACTTGCAAAACAGCGCAAACCGGAACGGGTTTTAGTTCGTGCAATTGATGATACTGTGCGCGGCGTGCTTTCAGATTCATACAAGCGCATTAATTCAATGGCCGTTTTTATGGCATTTATGCAAGCTGCCGTTAACACCAAAGCCAAAATTTACGATGCTGCAATTGATGAAACTAAAAGTTTTGTTGAGGTAATCCAACCGGAAATCCACACTATTGAAACGCCGCGCAACGGTGAAATTGATATTGTTTTTGGTGCTGAATTGCGAAACAGTGATTACGGTGACGGCCGGTTAAACCTGCGCACGTTTTATCTGAATGTAGTTTGCCTTAATGGTATGATTGGAACCAAATTTTTGAATGAAGTACACCGCGGCGGCCGTATGCCTGAAAACTTGGTATTGTCACAAGATACTTATGACAAAGAAAGCGCAGCACAGGCCGGCGTTGTGACCGATTCAATGCAGCATCTTTTTGATACCGATAACATGAAAAAAGAAGTTGAGCGCAT
>JAGLME010000082.1 GCA_023140195.1 Thermoplasmata archaeon | reverse complement strand
AAAACCCTCAGAAAAGGGCCGCAAATAGCGGCATGGCTGCCGCCAAACCCGGAGCCAACCGGGTTGCCTTAATTACACCAATACGAATCACACATTAAACAATAATAAGCATTATAACCGTGCGGGTCGTGTTCTGCAACTACAACAACATTGCGGCTTTCACAAATGCATTTTTGCGTTGCATGGAACGAATTTGCTTTGTAGTGTATCACGTGTTTAATGTATTTAACTTTATGGCCGTGTTTTGATTTGGTTATTGGCATTAACCCTCAACTGTTATAGTTTGCTTTTTCTCTTCGTCCGGTTGGGGAAAATTTTCATCAGCTTCCATTTTTGCCTTTAAATTTTCCAACTGTGTTAATTGCGGGTTTTCTTCATTCATATAGACAAACTCATATATCAATTTTTCATCATACTTTTTGCCCGGCTTAATATGCAAATGCATTGTTGTAATGTTTGGTTTTGATAATAGAGGTATGCCGAAATGCCTGAATAGTTTATTTATTAAATCTTCGTCATTGAAATAGTTGCCAATTCTCAATTCATAGGCGGTTTGCGTACGCGCTGGCTTTATGTCAACCATTACACCCTGACCACCAACATAAATTGAAATGCGCTTAACCTTTGGTTGTCCGGGCCAATATTTTTCAACAAATGCATTATTGAAAGCGGCTCTCCAATAGGGCGCAGTCTTGTTTGCAGCCCCGGTTTTAAAGGCTTTTGACGTAATTGTAATCATTGGAACAACACTTGATGTTCGTTTTTTCTTCGTGGGAGTTTCCCACGGAATTTGCTCAATTTTTCCCATTTCGATTGTGTTTTTTGATTTGTAAAAATTAGGGTTTGTCCTGATTTACAAACCCTAATGTATGAAATATATCAATTGCTTACTTCAATTGTGTCAGTAAATTTGATAAACCGCCGCCTTTAATCTCAGTGGATTTTATTATTGGTGCGCTAATTTGATCACTTGGATTTAGCTGAACAACTTTAGTTTCTTTAACGGTGCTTTCCTTTGCCTCTTTAGGCTCTGTTTTAGGCTTAATTGCGGCCTTTTTGGTGGTTTTCTGTGGTGTTGTATCACTTGGAGTTTCGGCCGGTTTTTCGCCCTCTAAAACGGCCGGTGCGTTATCTGCGAAAATCTCACTTAAAACATTCGCGTCAACGTCATTTTCTGTTATCATAGTTGTATCATTTCGGTATTCAATTGCAAGTGCTGCAATCAAATTATCTGAAATCTCAGTTTTCGGCAGGTATTTGAACAATCTTTTAATTGCACTTTTGCGCCACATTTGCGCAGGCCATTTTTCCCAAATCTGACCACGCGCACCGGCAACGGCTCTAATTTCTGCAACGTCATCAGCGGTTAATATTTCAACCTGTGGATCAGTGCCGCGAAGGTGCGCAATAGAATAAACTGCAACCATTTCGCCGCGGTTGGTCAGTGTTGGTACGTGCTTAAATTTGGGAGTTAAACCGTATTCAATTTCATACTGATCATTGGCGTAAATTATATGCGCCTCAACTTTGGCCACGGTGCCGGCATCGGTTAACATCTTAATCAATCCCATGTATGAAATATCAAGTGTTGCACGCATTTCGCCGCTGGCATTGTCCATGCGTGGTATCACATAACAATACTTCATTGCAGGTGAAAGGGTTAGCCCGGTTGAAACCACATTGGCCAATACTTTGCATTTGCTGGCATCGGTACAACTGCGCAACTTGGTATCTGAATGCAACAGGCTGTTTAACCAAGATATTTCTATGTTAAAATAGCGTTCAATTGTGGCCTGTTCGCTTTTTTCAAAACGGCCGGTGTAAGTGTCGCGGGCCGCAAATAATTCTTTCTGTAAATTTTTCATGGTGTCTAATCGTTTAATATGAATGAATAAGTTTGCTAATATAGCGGTTTAAATGTTTAGTTCATAATCATTTGAATAATAATTTGGTATATCCAAATCCAAAATACCATACGGATCACTTGAAAATATTTCATAACTGCTTAATTGGCCGGTTTTCTTAACATGCGCGGCCAATTTCAGCAATTTGTCAACCTCAACATTTCCTTTTTGGATCATAGCCGGCGAAACCCTGTATAAGCCGCTATTATAGGGCGCAGTTTCTTCCTGTGCAATTATGAATACTTCAAAGGGTTTGTTAAATTCCAATTCCGCTAATCGCTTATAAAAAGCCGCTGAAATATGATAGCCATATTTGCCGCATTCCCGGCCAAATCCATCAGGGTGCGCAGTAACGGTTTTTTTCAGGTCAAATATAAAACCAACATTCAATTCACTATTCAGACCATCAACGCGGCATTTAACATCAAATTGTTCGCCGTCAATATCAAGACTTTGGTAAATGCTTTTTTCATGCAATGAATTACTAATCAATTTAGTGGCATTGGGATTGTTTAATTTTAAACGTTCTGCCATTGCCTGCAAAGTGCGGTAATCGCCAATGCTGAACATCATTTTTTTGCCGGCATTTTTTTCTTCGCCGGCTTTCCAATCTTTGTACAATTTACTGCCGCGTACATTTTTCAAACCCTCTTCAATTCCTTTTTTCATTATGTCAGTATCATCAAATACATAATACTGATTTTGAAACTCTTCAGGCTCTAAAATAAAAGTGTGGAAAGCGGTACCAAAATTCATTGCTACCGTGTCTTTGTTTTCAACGCTGCATTTTTTCAATTGCTTCAAAAAGCTGGCATTGATCGCAGGGTTAACCGCGTAACTTGCAAAATTTTCTGTTTTAATCATGGTGTCTAATCGTTTTGTTTGTATTTTATACGTACATAGTTAATCAAATGTTTCAAACTACCAAACATTTAACCCGGTGAAATAACCGGCCGGTTATACTTCAATTGTATATTCTTTTGGTACGCGCAATGCATCCAGCTTTTTATCGCTGAAAATCCTGTTTTTAAAGCGTATTCCGGTATAATTGCGCTCATATACCGGCATTAGTTGTTTGGCCTTAAATTGCTTGTTATTTGCGCTCTTAAAGGGCAAACGCCAATACGTGCCGCGGTCATCCTGTGCCAAACCCGGCACGCCCTCAAATTCAAATTCAATATGTATTTTCATTTCTATGGTTTTAGAAACCCGGCCGGGTATGCCGGCCGGGTTAGGGTTTGTTACTTCATTAAATCGCTGGCATACTCAATTAGTTCATTGCGCCGCGTGGTGTTGTATTCATTGGCCACGGCAGTTAAACCCTGCACAAATTTCCAAC
>JAGLME010000081.1 GCA_023140195.1 Thermoplasmata archaeon | reverse complement strand
CTCATTCACGCAAAACTCACGCACGTATCAATCACCAATAACACAGCAAGGAGACCGGATTGCATGCCTCGTGGCAGGCTAGCCAAAGCCGTTCGGCACTAATTGAGTCTCGTAGTAAAATAATCGAGCGACACAACTTTTCCTGTTTCTCGTTTATCAATTATTGTCCAAATCTTATCTGCAGTTGCAGGTGCTTTAACGTACCTAACCCAGCGACCAATAGTCCGAGAATTAGTGTCGGTAGACATTTGACTTGCTCAGTATTTGCGGCCCATACGAGTGCGCTTGTCGCGATTGTTTGAATGGGTTCTGCCAGCAACACTGATTTCCGACTACCTCAAAGAGGTTGCCACATCACACGACTACGAAGGTCGGGAACTGCTAGAGCTTCTGCAGAATGCGGCAGACCAGGCGCAGGATTCGTCCAGACAGGGCCGTGTAATAGTAGATTTGACGACCGACGGAATGGCGGACAACCTGAGGCAAGCAGCACTATCTTTGGCGGGCAGTTGATCAGGACGGCGACGTTGTGAACGTTCTGCTACAGCACCGCAGGGACGGATCGGTGCGCCCCGACGAATTTGCGTTCGAGTATCTGGCTGGCCAATCCTCTGCCAGTGAATTGGCTGAGTCCGGCGAGTGAGTATTCTGCCCCGGTAATTATGGCGTTGGCCGCGAGCAGACCGCTTCTAACTGCCGGGCCGATGCCCTCGCACATGTCTCGAGTCGCGAGACCGACAGAATCACCGACGATGTAGGCGTTGTCATCCCTGATAACATCGACATTACCGCGCAGATAGTAGCTGTAGCCTGTGGGACGATAGTTGTCGTAACTGACCAGATCTTTTCTCCGCACCTTGTCGACAAATCTGCGCCAATACTCCCGAAGGTGCCCTCCCTGATGCTTCAGTTTGTCGGCCATGCCTCCCAATCCGACATTGATATAGCCATTTGCCTTGGGCACGTACCACGCGTAGCCCGGCAAGCCGTCATCGAAAAACCACAGGTGACACCTGGGGTCTGCCCAGTCATAGGCGAATTCCTGTTCGTAAGTAGCTGTCTGCAGCGCGCTGCTGCGCGGATTGCGGTCGTGAAAAAGCGTCCGGTAAACCGGGCAGGCGGTGCCGCCGGCACCGACCAGAAACCTGGCGCGGAATTCGCCATCGACAATGTGATCGCCGCCATCCCGATGAATCTCGCATACCTTGTGCTGCAGCACCCGCACGCTGGCGCGGCGCAACAAAAAGTCGTCGAATTCGAAGCGGCGAATCGAATGCTGCCGGGATTTGAGCCTGACCGTGAGTGCTTTCCAGTGGAGATGGAGTTCGTCGAAAGTCATGAGGCTGAGCGGATAGTCTCGCGGGTCAAGCTCGAGGTCGGATAGCGTCTCGGGCGTCACCCACCCCGCGCACAATTTATGGCGCGGGAATGTCGCCCGATCCAGCACAATGACGTCGAGGCCCGCCTCGCGGAGCTTCCAAGCACAGGTTGAACCTGCGGGGCCACCGCCTACGACAATGGCGTCGGCCACTTGCACGTCAATGGGACCCCGACTCTCTCAGATACTGATAATCACGCGTCCACGGTACGTTGTTGCTACCGAGCGGCGCGAACAGGATCTGATAGAGCTGCAAAGTACCTGATTGAAATCCTGCGGACGATCCAGCCAGGTACAGTCGCCACATGCGCACAAATTCTTCGCCGTACATTTCTGCAACTTCATCCGCTACTGCTTCGAAATTCTCCAGCCACATCGCGCAGGTGCGCGCGTAATGCGGCCGCAGGTTTTCAACGTCGAGAATTGAAAATCTTTGCGGCTCGAAGACGGCCATCATTTCGCTAAGGCTTGGAATATGACCGCCGGGAAAGATGTGTTTGCCGATCCAGGGATCCACTCTGTCCGGATAACTGCGAGCGATCGAATGGATCAGGCCAATTCCTTCAGGCTTGAGACTACGTCTGATAAGTTCGCCCAACGTTGTGAAGTTGGTCAATCCAACATGTTCGAGCATGCCGACCGACACAAACGCGTCGCAACGCCCGCCGATATTCCGGTAATCATCCTCAACAAATTTGACCCGATTATCGAGTCCCTTGGCTGCCGCTATCTCCCTTGCGAAACTAACCTGTTCGCTGGAATTGTTGAGGGCGATCACGTTTACGCCGTAATGCTCTGCCATATGCAGTGCCAGCGCGCCAAAACCGCAGCCCGCCTCAATGACCTTCTGTCCGGGCCGCAATTTCAATTTGCGGCAAACATGTTCGAGCTTGGCGAGCTGGGCCTGTGCCAGCGAAGCGGCGGGTTTATCAAAATACGCGCAGGTGTAGACCATGCGCTCGTCCAGCCACAGTTTGTAGAACTCGTTGCCGATATCGTAGTGATGATGGATGTTTCGCCATGAACGAGCCAGCGTATTGCTACGGATGGCGTACAGCATCGAGCGGATTTTCGGACCGTAATAGCGGCCATTTTGCTGCCGGGTAATCGCGAAAGTAACCTCATTGGCGAATGCCCGGAAATCGCCGTGGATCTTGATCAGCCCCTTGCTGTAACTCTCGCCAAACCCAACGGAAGGTGATAGCAGGAGTTCGAATACGGCGCGTCGCTCACAAAGCTCCATGCACGCGACGGGTGGTGCCTCTGTCACCCGGAACTCATCGCCGTTCCAGAGTCGAATCGAAATGTTTGGATTGCCGACGCGCCTCATAATCCAGCGGATCAGGCTGCGATCAAGCGCGTGCTCAGCGAGAATATGGCGGGTTTCGGCACGCATGCTGCTCATCTCTCTGCAATCTCTCAACCATCAGTTTGGCGACAGTCATCGATGCCGGCAATTCGCACTTTCCGAAGTCATCGCCAATCCGGTGATTTCGTCGAGACAAACCGCCGACCTCATATAAGTATTTTCATCTATATGGGTACTCCGAGCCTGACCGCAGGAGTACAATTCATATCACTACTAATTCCTGCCGATATTGAAGGATGTGCAAAGAATCTCTGAAACTTGACGAAGATTCTGCCGAATCGAGTGAAGGACTGCGTATCGGGCGAGATCTGATCACGGCGACCGTGCCGTTCTCGGAGAAATCGGTAAGGCTCAGTTGGTGGCACGTCGGCTCGACCTTCGCATTGCTGGCAACGGTGCTCGTCGGTGCCGGACTCGCAACCTGGTGGCCGCTGCGACTGCTGTTCTCCCTGCTTGCGGCTATGTTGATGGTACGCGCCTTCATTACTTACCATGACTACATGCATCGAGCGATCCTGGTGCGCTCGCGTATCGCCTGGATTCTGTTCCGGGTTTATTCGGCCCTTGCGCTTACGCCACCGCGCTCCTGGAGGAAAAGCCACAACTATCATCATGGCCATGTTGGCCAGATCTCCTCCTCGAGCATCGGTGCGTTCCCGATCATGACCACACAGATGTGGCATGAAGCGTCGCGCGCAACGAGAACAAGCTATCGGATCGTCCGGCATCCACTCACCGTGGTGACGGGATATATAACGATTTTTTTCTTCAGCATCACGTTGTTGCCGCTACTAAAAGACCCGGCACGACATTGGGACTCTTTGCTGGCGCTTGCCGGCCACGCGGCACTGATCGCGGTGCTGTGGATATTCGGTGGCTTCGACACCGCTTTCTTCGTCGTGTTGCTGCCGATGACCATCGCCTCGGCGCTGGGCAGTTACCTGTTTTTTGCGCAACACAGCTTCAAGCGCATGCACATACTGTCGCCGGAGGCGTGGACGTACTATCGGGCCGCCATGGAATCGTCAAGTTTCATGCGGCTCAACAAACTCATGCAATGGTTCACCGGCAACATCGGTTTTCACCATATCCATCACCTTAACGTGCGCATCCCGTTCTATCGTTTACCCGAAGTGATGGATGCGATCCCGGAGCTGCAGTCACCGGTAACGACGACACTCAGTCCGCGCGACATTCGCGACTGCTTCCGTTGCTGCCTCTGGGACGAAGATCGCCAGCGCGCCGTGTCGTACCGTGAGGCATCACGGTTGGCAGCCGCATGACCACGAAGGTCAGCGCACGTTAGGCCCCGGTCGTCTCGACGTCAGTCTGAATGGCGGATCCGAATCAAAAAAATCGCCTGGAGAGATTCTGGAAGCATACGAAGTGCACCCAGGGGTACAAATAAGAAGGGTGCTCATCAGAGACAGCCAGAGTCCGTCAACCACCGACACGCGGATTTTCAG
>JAGLME010000080.1 GCA_023140195.1 Thermoplasmata archaeon | reverse complement strand
GTACTCCGGGAGCAACTCTATCTACCGAAACGGGTGGAGCTGTTTCCCAGGAGGATTTCCAGACGATCTCTGCTAAGCTCCTCGAGACTCGAAGAGAATTAGCTGAGCTCAAGGCTGGAGCAAAGGACAAGGAATATCTCGAAAAGATCCAGGCTAAGGATAGTCAGATCGACACCCTGAAGGCCGAAATCGATAAAAGAGATTCAGATGTAGCATCTGGACTCGTTGAGAAGATCCTGGAAATAGATTCAGAATTCTCTGCAGAAGGGAAGAATCTCTCAGAGTTGACTAGTATTCATGCATCTCTCAGTCGCATGGTAGAGAAGATCAAGAGCACCGAGGTAGAGATAGAGGATCCTGATGAAGTAGAGGCCGGTGAATTCCGAGACCCTAGGCAAACCCAGAGTAAAGGAGATGCCTTATCGATCGGTGGAATCTCTGGTGGAGTATGGACTGGCGGAAATGGTAAGACCCCAACCTCGGCAAAGGTAGCTAGAGGTGAGCAGTGATGTCTTGGCAAAGAACCAGACCAGTAAATAGAATTCTCCTGGCAGGCCAACCCGATGAACTTATCGGGAAGGTTGGTGGAACAGTCACCGAGATGAAACCTGGTAGACTAGTTGCGAAGGGTGCAAATGATGATGATATCGTCATTGGTAGTAAAATTCTTTCTCCAGCAGCTTTCCTGGGGTATGAACAGACCAATAACTTCTACAAGCCAACTGATGTAGATACTGCATATGTCTCCGGAGATATTGCTACAATACTGAATGGACCGATGGTCATTAATGGCTATGTATCCGAAGCAGTCAATAAAGGTGATCTACTCTGTGGTGACGATGATGGTAAGCTCAGGAAGTATTATCCAGGTGCAGTCAAGACAATGGTAATACCTTTCATCAAAAAGACATCTGAGTTTGATACTACCTTTGATCTTCCGGCAGGAGCCGTTATAATCGGCCAGCCATTCGTGGAAGTAGTCGATAATGTGGCATCAGGTACTATCGATGTTGGTATTCTCTCATCTGAAGCAGGTGGAGATGCAGACGGCTTCATCGATGGTATGAGTTGTGCTACAGCAGGCAAAATAGTTCCAATCGCTTGGGATGCTTCAGCAGATGCTGATAATACTC
>JAGLME010000008.1 GCA_023140195.1 Thermoplasmata archaeon | reverse complement strand
TGACCTTCATGTAATCGTCGCTCCCGGTGAGTTTTCCGGCGTTGAATCCAATTGAACCGCACGCTCCTCCCGTTGCTGTGCTCTCCCGCCAATTCCTTTAAGTTTCATCCTTGCGGACGTACTCCCCAAGCGGCAGGCTTAACATCTTCACTCCGGCACTGGGCACCCCCGTAGGGTCCCCAACACCAAGCCTGCAGCGTTTACGCCCTGGACTACCCGGGTATCTAATCCGGTTTGCGCCCCAGGGTTTCGTCCCTTACCGTCGGATCCGTTCTAGTCAGACGCCTTCGCCACTGGTGGTCCCCCAAGGATTACAGGATTTAGCCCCTACCCCTGGAGTACCTCTGACCTCTCCCAGTCCCAAGACTAGCAGTCTCCTCGGAAGTCGGACAGTTAAGCTGCCCGATTTACCCAAGGATTTACCAGACCGGCTGCGAACGCTTTAGGCTCAATAATATCGACCACCACTCGGGCTGCGGGTATTACCGCGGCGGCTGGCACCCGTCTTACCCAGCCCTTACTTCAACTGCTTTTTAGGAAATTGAACAGCTTACGTAGTACGCAAGCACTTGGAATACCCTCATCGCCGTTTCCGACATTGTGAAGTTTTCGCGACTGCTGCGCCCCGTGGGGCCTGGACTCGTGTCTCAGAGTCCATCTCCGGGCAACATCTCTCAATGCCCGTACCCGTCGAAGCCTAGTGGGTCTGTTACACCCACTACTAACTGATAGGCCGCAGACTCATCCTCGGACGCCGGAGCTTTGAGCCTGGGAGCATTCCAGCATCTCAGACCTATGGGGTATTGTTCCCAGTTTCCCGGGGTTATCCCCCATCCGAGGGCAGATTATCCGCGTGTTACTGAGCCGTCTGCCGAGTCCCGAAGACTCTCGACTCGCATGTCTAAATCGCATTCCAATAGCGGTGGCCGCCGGCAGGATCAACCGGAGTTGATTCGTGCACACGACATTATGAATTGGCAGGAAAACCAAATTTCGCCTCATCGTCGAGCGTCAGAAATGAGAGTTCACACCAAATAGGGTGGTTTTCTCAAATCTCCACCATTTTGCACAGCATTGGAGATGGGCTGATCACGGGTCACAACCGCGCCGGTATGCTGTCCAGTCGGGCCTATTATCCAAAGACTATATAAGCCTTCTTTAAAGGCCAACTACTATAATATGTCTGCAGGACTATATTTCCCTTTCGTATCCAACTACTCCTCGGACTCCTGAAACTCAAGTGGAAGACCCTTGATCCTCATCGCTTCATAACATTCGGAGCAAAGAATACGGGGTATGGACTTTGGAAGTGAGAAACGCCCTCCTTCGGGAGAGAGGTCGCTCGACATGAACTGAGCCTCCCAGAACGATATCTCATCCTTGATCGAGTGTTCCATGCACACGCCCATTCCACAGACGATGCAGATGGCCACAGCATCGGTGTCCTTTCCCTCTCCAGCGCAAAGGTAGCACTTCATTACCCTTCACCCGTATGCCAGATGGTTTTTTCTTATAAGTCGTTTTCGTGATGATGCGTGTGATAGCATTAACTGCTCAGAATTACGCTTAAGTACGAGAGAGGCGATTTCGTTCTTGGTGATTCGTTGGCGAGCGACATAATGATCCATGAAAGGAAGAAGATGGACCTGGAGAACGGAATGCTCGTGGTCGGATTTCCCACGATAGGTCTGGTCGGCACCATAGCCGCCCATCACTTGATGTCAACGATGGAACTGGAACACATCGGGAGCATCTATTCCAGGGACTTCCAACCGACTGCTGTGATCCACGACTACATACCTACGTCGCCGGTCAACATCTTTGCCGGTGAGGAGAAGTGCGGGCCCGAAGGGACCTGCGACCAGATCATCATAGTCAAATCCGAGTTCCTGCCCGCCCCTGCGACGCTCAAGCCCCTGGGAGATGCCCTGATCAAATGGTCAGAAGAGCAGAATATCACACTCACCACCGTCCTGGAGGGGATGATGCAGATCGAAAAGGACGACGAGATCCAGACCTTCGGCGTTGGAAGCACCAAACATGCTCGCGACGTGCTGGACAAGTTCAAAATAGAGAAGCTGGAACAGGGCATGGTCAGCGGGTTGTCTGGCGTAATGCTCTACGAAGGGGAGCGCCTGGGCAAGGACGTGATATGCCTTTTGGCGGAAACCCACATCGATTATCCGGATGCTCGAGGTGCGGCAAAATTGCTGACCACATTGAACCACCTGCTTCCCCAGATGGAGATCGACCCCGAACCGTTGTTGGACCAGGCGGAGGCGATTGAGAAACGCATCAAAGAGTCCATACAGCAGGCGACTCCGCCGGAGTCGAAGGTCCCGGACATGCCATTCCCGATGTTCAGGTGACCGCGCATCTCAGACCTTTTCATCCTCTCTCTTAGAAAGATAGGCCATGCCATCCCAGGTCTTGTATCCAGCCTTCTCGAAAAGCGACATCGACGAATCGTTGGGGAGTTCTATCAGAATAGAGATGATCCTCCTGTTCCTGGCCTTAAGTGCCTCTTCGATTGCTTGGATGAGCTCGATTGCGATGCCTTGTCTCTGATGATTCGGCAGAACGGCCAACCGGTTGATCCAGCCCTTTCTCCCGTCGTCCGTTCCCACGATAACGCCGACAAGTTCCTCATCGACGAAGGCGCCCAGAAAGAGGTCACCGAATTCACTGATCTGTCTGACCATCTCGTCCTTGCCGTCCCTTCCCTCAGGTCGGTGTGACAATCCAGCCTTCTCCCACAGCTCGATTATGCGATCGTAATCATCTGTTTCCAGCCTTCTGATATCCATGTCAAATCACTAACCCATGAAACCCTGCCTCATCATCAACAGGATGAAGCTGAAGAACATGACCCCCAGGCCGACGAGGAGGTACAACCTTGGAAGAGGCCGCTTGCTGACAGCACCTCCTATCAGGCCCAGATCCATGGCGAGTATCCATGTCAGGACCATGTCGCTCAGCGGATCGAACGCCAATATGATGAAGAGAAACGCGATTCCCAGCAGGGCGTAGGCCGGGGCACCCTTGACCACCCTTTTCAGAAAGGCCAGGGAGAATATGGCCAACAGTATTATTCCGATTGCCAAGAGCTCCAAAGAGACTTCCATGTCTATCCAGGTGACCGAAGAACCTTCTATTCTTTAAAACCTAAGGTCGAATCGCCAGAATTGATAAGTTTCTTAAGTCCGTGCATGAATGGACCGGAGAAGATGTCCAAGCCGAGGTTGCTCTTACACGTATGTTGCGCACCGTGCTCCACGCACGTCATTGAGAAGCTCAAGGAGGATTACGAACTTGGGTGCTTCTTCTACGGACCGAATATTCATCCGGAAGAGGAATACGAGAAACGGCTCAAGGAGTCTAGGGGATACTGTGCCAATCAGGGGATCGAATTCTTAGAAGGTAACTACGACAAAGAGGACTGGCTCCAAGCCGTGAAAGGTCACGAGAATGATGTGGAAGGCGGCGATAGGTGTAGGATATGCTACCGATACAGACTGCTACGAACTGCAGAGACCGCTAAGAACGAAGGGTATGATCTGTTCACCTCAACGCTGACCGTAAGCCCGCACAAGGACGCGGCCATCATAAACGAGATAGGGGAAGAGATCGGCAGGAGTACCGATATCATCTTCCTTTCTGAGAACTTCAAGAAAGAGCACGGATACCAGATCAGCGTGCAGATGAGCAGGGACCGTGGCCTTTACCGACAGGATTACTGCGGTTGCGTCTTCAGTCAACGATAGGTGTCTTGGCCTTTTCCTTCCTGTTCCACCACAATGCCAGCATGAGACCGATGATGAATATGACCAGGTCCACAATCAGCCCAGCGCCGAAGACCGGTGGGATGCTGAGGATACCAGTAACGGCCGATACCCCCCCTATGATGAACTCAATTGCTGCGAACGATACAGAGAACATCACGAACGATCTCTTGTCGAAATGGGTGAAGAAACCCGCCTTCCCAGACTCCTCGTCCGACTCGGGCTCTCTGCGACATAGAAGCAGGCCCATGACTAGCAGGAAGATGGCAAGGACCACGGACAGTATCGGCTTGTAGTTTGCCTCCACCTCGACATCCTGGTCCTCAAGTTCGACCTCCAATTGCATCTGCTGGGGACGTTCCGCATTTCCGAGATTGTCCACGCTGTAGTAGTCCAAGGTGTACGATCCCTCATCCAAGAAGAATGGAATGGAATACAGAATCCAGTCCCCGTCGTCGATGCGATAGAATCGCGATGCGACCCCGCTGCCGTCATCGGTCGCGCTGAGTTCGAGGTCCGTTGAGGGCCTGACCCGCTCGCCGGGGTACACCAGCTCAGTAACGGGCGGCGTGTCATCCACGTAAACCGAGATGCTCTGGGTCTGTTCCCGACCTCCGACCATGTCAACCGCATAGAATTCGATCGTGGCCGATCCTTCCTGAGATATCTTGAAGTCCCCAGTGACCAAATAATCCTTCCAGGAGCCTTGTCGTATACGGTACGTGACCTTGTCTATCCCTTGACCGCTGTTGTCGATGGCCGTCAGGGTGAAGACGGTGGAAGATGTGACGTAGATTGGATTTGAACCATAGTTGGGGGTGCCCACCGCTATCGCCGTCGTTGGCAGATCGTAGACTTCAATCGTCATCGATATCTTGTTGTTGGTTTCATTCGTTTCAGGGATATCATTATCATAGTCCGCTTCGACCACGATGACATACGTGCCAACACCTGGGGGGGTCCAGTGAAAACTGAACACCGTTGAGGTCTCACCGCCGTTCAGTGCGGGTACAGTGTCCAGACGCAGCAAGGTCGAAGGGTCGCTCTGCTCATAGAAGACGATACTCGTGGAAGTCGCGGGTGTTGTTGTCCCAAGGTTCTCCACTCTGGAGGTTAGGTTGACCTGCTTTCCGATCGATGTTTGGATAGGCGATATCATCAAAGTCGTGGGGGCATAATCAATATCATCAGGTGCAAGAACGTGAAAGAGAACCACGAACGTGTTGTTGCTCTCAGAGACCTCGGGAACGGCGTCATCGACATCAATGGTCATGTTGACGAAGTAGTTGCCAACTGAGGAAGGGACGGTCCAAGTGCCCGCTATTGAGCCGTGGCTTTGACCAGAATTGAGGGAAGCAAGAGGACCACTGTCAAAGAAGGCTGTTTGATTCTGAGGACCCATGAATCCGTCGGTTTCGTAGAACTCCACTCTGAAACTCGTGTTGTAGAAATCATCACCGAAGTTGGTGACGTTCATTGAGAGTTCCACGAGCTGTCCAATGTAAACGGTTATGAAACCTGACACATACCCAACGCCCTCAGGATCCGGGTAAAGGTATCCAGCCCCATCTACGATTGACACGTTAGTGGGAGCGAGGTCTGACAAAGGCACAAGAAAATCGATATCAGCAACGTTGTTCCTCTCATCGCTCTCCAACACCAGGTCATCGGGATCCACAACCACTAATATGTTGTGCGACCCTCCGGTCGCTGTCCAGGTTATGGACGCTGTTAGCACACCTCCGGCAGGAATCGACGAAATGATGTCAATGCCGATCACCATCACATTATCCAAAACGAACGCCACGAAGACCGAACCGGGAACCGACCTGTTGGGCCCGGCATGGATATCGGCAGAGATCGTTACTTCCGAGCCGGGGTATGGTGCGGGGCTGATGGATATATCACTCGGATTCACATAGAGGTCAGGCAACACCAGCAGAACGTTGAATTGGAGGATGAAAGTGTTGTTGTCGATTAACAAATCGGTCACATTGTGGTGGGGATCAACCGTGACGTTGAAATAGTGCATTCCTTCGATGAGGGGTGTGACCCACATGACCTTGAACGGCCCATGGCTTTCACCCTGGCTCAACGCCGCTAGGGGTCCTTTTTCCAGCAAGGGCACAGGCATCTCGGGGCCTTGCAGACCAAAGGTCTCCACGATCCTCAGTGTGGTCTCGTTGTTCGTGTAAGTCAGGCCCAGATTGGTGAGTTTTGCGGAGATGTTGACGAAGCCGCCCGTGGGTACGTTGATGATGTTTGACATATGGCCATAGGGTTCACCGTACGGGAAGGAATAGTTGATGCCGTTTTCCACCATGATATCGGTCGGTGCAAGGTCCGGTCCCATCACGGTAACCTGGACGGTAAGCGAGTTGTTCATCTCATTTGTCTCGTCTATACTATTGAGCGGGTCAACCACAACGGTCACATCGTGTATACCCATAGTCGCCAGCCAGGTTTGTGAGACGACCACCATGGAGTTCGCGTTCATTAGGGGAATCGTAGTGCTTCCCAACGGGGCTCCGCCAATGTCAAAGGACACAAGGATAGAATTGGTGACCCCGCCTTCTGGGCCGCAGTGGATCTCTGCCGATATGTCCGTGGGATTGCCGTCGGTCGGCGCTGGAGAGAATGTGATGTTCAGAACATACAGGTCCGGTTGAACAAGAGTGAGGGTCCGGGCCGCGTATCCCTTCGTTCCACCGTCATTGATCTCTACCAAGACACCATGAGATCCTACGTCTGTTAGGGTGGGAGTATTGTCCGGAATCAGAGGTGCGGTTATGTTCACTGAATACGAACCCGTGATGTCCGTAAATCCCATCCACATATCCCCAGTGGCCGGGATCTTGACGATCACTGTGGAGAACTGGGCCGCAGTGGAGTTCCCATTGACAGTCACATTTCCACCTGGATTCACTTTCTCGGGCACGAGATACTCGTCTACGGTCATTACCGGGGCTACTCGGTCATACGCCGTAAGGTTCACCCAAAGGTCCCCGAACATTCCAAATCCGCCGTGGTTCTCCCATTTCACCATGTAACCGACGGTCTCGGAGAACCAACGCTCGTCGGTCACTCCCAGAGAAGCATCGAAAGAATCAAAGGTCCCCGCAGGAACGGATATGGAAGTCTGTTGTGAGCAAAGTGAGGTTCCAGCCAAAGGAGAAACGCCGTCCAGAGAAATCGTGTCCTCGATAGGAAGGAACGGAATATCAATGAAATAGTACACATAACCAGATGTCACCATCGTGGTGACTAGGTCCCACTGATCGCCAACTTCCATGGGAAAGTCGTAATCCTCTCGAGATGGTGCATAAATGTTTGACATCTCAGCCTCCAGAATGAGCGGGAACGTTCCAACAATCGTTGTGACGGTCCCCGAAGCAGATACCGTCTCATTGTCCACGAGTACCGCAAGGTCACCCCTCTCGACCCACCAGTACCCACCTAGAGCCGCTGAGGTGATGTCAACATCAACATCCACTCCTTGCACCACTCCGCTGCCAGATCCAGTGAAGGACCCTGAGATAGTAAGGTTGTACAGCTGGTAGACCTTAGGACCTATGGGCTGGGTCATTATCTCGGTGACGTCGAACCTTATGTTGCCGCTGGCAGTGGCGGTCATTCCCATCATGTCTACCGCTCCGCCCAAGTCATAGTCCCACCAATCGCCGATATGCCAGGTAGGAACCTCCGCTTGATTACCAGCCATAACGACCGAGTCATCTGAGGCTGATCGAACAACGGTAGCTGAGCTGGAAACCAAGAAGATCAGAACGAGCATCAAAGACCTTGACTTCACTGCCGACCCCTCTGCGATGTCATTGTCCATTCGAATATTATACTTTCCGATTTGCAAAGTTTTATAGAGAACATTGGGGATTGCAAAAGGCGGTTGCGGGGATGGCCCAGCCCGGTAAGGCGATGGATTGCTAATCCATTGTTCGCAAGAACTCGGGGGTTCAAATCCCCCTCCCCGCGTAGAGATTCAAATATGCGTATTCCATGTGAATACGCGAAGGAGGTTCATAACCATGGAGGAAGAAGGTGTAATCTCTGGCGATAGCGAAGAGGGTGTAACGATAAAACAAGAGTTCACTCTTGAAGCAGGCCTTGAAGAAAGGAAGTATCCGGCTTGGAGGATCCCCCTCTCGATTGTCATGGGGGTAGGCTGGCTGGTCTTCCTTGTGATCTGGTTGTTCTTCTATGCGGGGGACCATCACATATACCAGAACATTGGGATCGTCCTGTTCTCGCTCATGGTCGTGGCCTTAGTGTTGGGTGCGGCGTGGATCTCCTGGGGGCTGAGCGGCATGAACGAGTTTGAGGAGATGATGATGGCGATTGGAGGACTCAAACGGAGGATGATATTCTCTATGGCCGTGCCCATTGTTACACTGATGTTGCTGGGATTGTGGCTCTTCTTCCTAGCCATGGATTTCGACTTCTATCAGAACATTGCGGTGGTCATCGTAAGCATCCTTGTCATGGGTGGCATCCTGGGCGTTACATGGACGACCGGGGGCTGGAAGCGTGGTGGTGGAGGATTCTAGCGACGGAAGCTGTGATTCACGATGGACATCGATGAGGAGTCCAGAAAGAGAACGAAGGAGGCCAGGGAGAGATGGGAGAAGTCAACCCTTGAGGAGAGCCTTCGAGGTCTCGGAGAAGGCAGGGAGACCTATGAGAGCCTTTCCGGAATCCCCCTCGACAGGATCTACACCCCTTTGGATCTAGAGAAGGACAAGAGCCTCACAGACATCGGTTTTCCTGGTGAATTCCCTTTTACAAGGGGAGTCTACCCGACAATGTACCGGAGCAGGCTCTGGACCATGAGGCAGTACGCCGGGTTCGGAACCGCAGAGGACACGAACAAGAGGTACAAGTATCTGCTCGAGCAGGGGCAGACCGGGCTGAGCGTGGCATTCGACCTTCCGACCCAGATGGGGTACGATTCCGATCATCCGATGGCATCGGGAGAAGTGGGCAAGGTAGGTGTGGCGATATCTTCACTGAGGGATATGGAGGTCCTTTTTGACGGCATTCCCCTGGACAAGGTCAGCACCAGCATGACGATCAACTCCACCGCGATGATCCTCTTGGCGATGTACGTAGCCGTCGGGGAGAAGCAGGGAGTGGACAGGTCCAACCTCAGGGGGACGATCCAGAACGATATCCTCAAGGAATACGTCGCCAGGGGAACATACATCTTCGCACCGGAACCCAGCATGAGGCTCGTAACGGACACAATAGAGTTCTGCTCGAAGGAGATGAAGAGGTGGAACTCGATAAGCATAAGCGGCTATCACATCAGGGAGGCCGGGTCGACGGCCATACAGGAGATCGCCTTCACACTTGCCAATGCGATAGCATACGTGGATGCAGTTGTCTCCAGGGAACTGGACGTTGACGCGTTCGCGCCGAGATTGACGTTCTTCTTCTGCGCTCACAACGACCTCTTGGAGGAAGTGGCCAAGTTCAGGGCCGCTCGAAGGCTGTGGGCCAGGATAATGAAGGACAGGTTCGGGGCCAAGCTGGACAGGTCCATGATGCTCCGATTCCATACCCAGACGTCGGGAGTCTCCTTGACCGCTCAGCAACCCGAGAACAACGCGATAAGGGTCGCCATCCAGGCGCTTGCCGCGGTGTTGGGCGGAACTCAGTCCTTGCACACGAACTCCATGGATGAGGCACTGGCACTCCCTTCCGAACACGCCGCGACCCTGGCGCTTAGGACGCAGCAGATAATTGCCCATGAGAGCGGCGTCACCAACACCATAGATCCGCTGGCCGGCTCATATTTCCTGGAATCATTGACCGACGAGATAGAGAAGAAGACCGTGGAATACATAGAGAAGATAGACGAGATGGGGGGAGTCGCGGTCGCAATCGAGAAAGGTTACCTCCAGCATGAGATCGCGGATTCAGCTTACCGATATCAGAGGGACATCGAGAACAAGGGACGGATCGTCGTCGGGGTGAACGAGTTCAAGACCGGAGAACCTAGCACAATGGACACCCTTAAGGTCAATCCCGAGGTGGAAAGCAAGCAGAAACAAGGATTGGCTGAACTGAGAGAAGAAAGGGACAACGGAAAGGTGGCTCGATCATTGAAGGACCTGAAGGAAGAAGCTGGCAAGGACACGAATCTCGTTCCATATGTCTTGGATTGCGTCTCCAACCTAGCGACACTCGGCGAGATCTCTGACGTTCTCAGGGAAGTGTTCGGGAGATATGAAGGAGGAAGAACGGTATAGGAAGGAGTGGTTTGTTTGTACAAGAGGGTACATCACATCGGCATAGCGGTCAGGGATCTGGATGAGGGCATGAGCAAGTATGAGGGTCAGCTCGGCTTTCAGCTGGAGGGAAGGGAGACCGTTGAATCGGAATCCGTGGAGGTCGCCATCTTCAACGTAGGAGAGAGCAGGATAGAACTGCTACAGTCCACCAATCCAGACAGTGTCATATCGAAGTTCATCGCCAACCGGGGAGAGGGCATCCACCATGTTGCGGTCGAGGTGGACGACATAGAGCGCGAACTCGAAGACCTGAAAGCGAATGGAGCTCCGGTTATGGACGATCAACCCAGGATAGGTGCGGGTGGTCACAGGGTCGCCTTCATACATCCAAAGGGTACTTCTGGAGTTCTTCTTGAGTTGATAGAGATGCTCAGTGAGTGATATCTTTGCCAAGTGGACTGGAGTTCGTCATTCAGCACTATGACGTCCTAGAGTCTACGATGGATACTGTTCGGAAATTGGCCGAGGAGGGATGCGAGGAAGGAGCGGTCGTCATCGCCAAGGAACAGACCAGGGGCCGAGGGAGGGGAGGCAGGACGTGGATGTCTCCAAGAGGAGGGCTCTATCTTTCGGTAATTCTCAGACCTGACATTCCCGCCGACGAGTCGCAGAAGCTCATTTTCCTGGCAGGAAACGCTGCGGCCAAGGGACTTGCACATTTCACAGGAGAGAATATCGAGATCAAGTGGCCCAATGACCTATGCCACAACGAACTGAAGGTGGGGGGCATTCTATGCGAGAGTTCCTCGATGGGAAAGAAACTCAGGTTCGTCACCCTTGGAATGGGCATAAACACGGACATCAGGGGTCTTTCGCCCGAATTGAAGGACAAAGCAACATCCATACTGAGGATGACGGACAAAGAAGTGGACAACGATAGGGTCGCTGAGGTCATTCTGAACGAACTGTCTGCAAGATACAAGGACTTCCCAGGCAACTTCCCTGAACTCCTGGATGAATGGAGGGAACTGACAACAACGCTCGACAGAACTGTGATTCTGGACGGGAAGATGGTCAGGGCACTGGATGTCGACGATGACGGCTTCCTCCTTGTTGATGATGGGGACGGGCAGAGAAGAGTCGTGTCCGGCACCCTGGAGTATCCATAGGACCCGATGAGCGTGTCCAGATACGCCCAGATGGCATTGGAAAGCATTAATATCAGTTGGTTAATTCACATCTGTTTCTGTGAGGTAGGCAAATGTCAACCCACGATAAGATCAAAGAGCTTCGGGAGAAGCGAAAGCAAGCCCACCTGGGAGGTGGGCAGGCCAGAATCGAGGCCCAGCACAAGAAAGGCAAGCTCACGGCGAGGGAGAGATTGGATCTCTTGTTGGATCCGGGTTCGTTCAAGGAACTGGATGTCTTTGTGACACACCGCACCTCCGACTTCGGGATGGAAGATAAGAAATTCCCTGGAGATGGGGTTGTGACCGGGCATGGCAAAGTGGACGGAAGGCTGGTCTATGTGTTCTCGCAGGACTTCACCGTCTTCGGTGGGTCTTTGGGCGAGATGTTCGCCAAGAAGGTGGTCAAGATAATGGACCTGGCCATGAGGAATGGTGCTCCATGCATTGGGCTCAATGACTCTGGTGGGGCTAGGATCCAGGAAGGCGTTCTTTCGCTCGGCGGTTATGCGGAGATCTTCTTCAGGAACGTTTTGTCATCCGGTGTGATACCCCAGATATCTGCGATCATGGGACCGTGCGCCGGCGGGGCGGTGTATTCTCCCGCGATGACCGACTTCATTTTGATGGTCAAGGAATCGAGCCACATGTTCATCACAGGACCCGAGGTCATCAAGGCTGTCACTGGAGAGGAGGTCACCTTCGAGGACCTGGGCGGTGCGATGAGCCACAATCAGAAGAGCGGTGTTGCACACTTCGCAGCCGAGAACGAGGAACACTGCATCGAGATGATCAAGACCCTGATATCCTACCTACCCTCCAACAATCTGGACGACCCTCCTAGACTGGATACAGGAGACGACCCCAACCGAACCGATGAGGAACTTGGTAAGATCGTTCCGACCGAATCCGATCAACCGTACGACATGAGGGACATCATCCTCAGGGTCGTTGACAACGGCGAGTTCATGGAGGTCCACGAACACTGGGCTAGGAACATTGTCGTCGGTTTTGCCAGATTGGACGGTTATTCGATAGGTGTTGTGGGAAACCAGCCAAAGGTCCTTGCTGGGACCTTGGACATCAACTCCTCCACCAAAGCGGGACGGTTCGTTCGCTTCTGTGACGCTTTCAATATCCCGCTGTTGACGTTCGTTGATGTTCCCGGGTTTCTGCCAGGAAGTGCTCAAGAATATGGCGGCATCATTAGAAGCGGCTCCAAATTGCTGTACGCGTACTGCGAAGCAACCGTCCCCAAGATGACCGTCATAACAAGGAAAGCGTACGGCGGTGCGTACGACGTCATGTGCTCAAAGCACATCAGAGCGGACATCAACTTCGCATGGCCCTCGGCGGAACTGGCTGTCATGGGACCCGATGGAGCGGTCAACATCATTTTCAAAAAGGAGATACAGGCTGCGGACGATCCGAAGAAGAAGGCCGAGGAGCTCGTTTCAGATTATAGAGAGAAGTTCGCCAACCCGTACATCGCAGCACAAATGGGCTACATAGATGACATAATAGAGCCCCAAGACACCCGACCCAGACTGGTGGACGCCCTCCACACTCTGTTGAACAAGAGGGAGACCAGACCTGCCAAGAAGCATGGGAACATACCCTTGTGAGGAAGATGTTCGAGAAGATACTCATCGCCAACAGAGGAGAGATTGCTCTTCGGATAATGCGGACCTGCCGGGAAATGGGGATCTCCACGGTGGCCGTCTATTCTGATATCGACAAGCATGCCCTTCACACCAGATACGCCGATGAATCCTGCCATATCGGCCCCAGTCCACCACTTCAAAGCTACCTCGATGCGGACAAGATCATCAAGGTCGCACAGGAACATGAGGCAGAGGCCATCCATCCCGGCTACGGCTTCTTGGCCGAGAATCCAGAGTTCGCCTGGAAGTGCGAGGAGAACAAGATCGTCTTCATAGGTCCCAACTCCTGGGCGCTGGCTAAGACCGGGGACAAGTTATCGTCGCGAGAGATCGCGAAGAAAGAAGAGATACCTGTCACACCTGGTAGCGATGGTGCAGTGGAGAACGATGATGCCATCGAGATCGCCAGGGAGATCGGCTATCCGATCATCCTCAAATCCTCTGCCGGGGGCGGCGGTATCAGCATGGGCGTGGTGGAAGAGGAGAAGGACCTGCTAAAGAACCTGGAGATCGCTCAATCCTCGTCGCTCTCGTCGTTCGGCAATCCCAACATATTCATAGAGAAATACCTCAGTAGTCCAAGGCACATCGAGTTCCAGATCCTGGCAGATACCCACGGCAACGTGATCCACCTGGGAGAGAGGGAGTGTTCCATACAGAGAAGGTTCCAGAAACTCGTGGAGGAGGCTCCGAGCGTTATCATGGATGCTGAGAAGAGGAAGGAGATCGGTGA
Organism: Thermoplasmata archaeon; assembly: GCA_023140195.1. Classification (GTDB taxonomy): domain Archaea; phylum Thermoplasmatota; class Thermoplasmata; order RBG-16-68-12; family SOIM01; genus JAGLME01. The sequence goes on along the minus strand of JAGLME010000008.1, from coordinate 105,275 downwards.
GAGGGCGGTCAACATAGCCAAACTGGCAGAATATGTCAACGCGGGCACCATCGAGTTCCTTTACGACGGGAAGGAGTTCTACTTCAACGAGGTGAACGCAAGACTTCAGGTGGAGCATCCAGTTACCGAGCTCGTCACCGGCCTGGACCTTGTGAAGGAGCAGTTGAAGATCGCTTCGGGGGAGGAACTCACGCACACCGAGAGAGACCTCCATCCGAGAGGCTGGGCGATGGAATGCAGGATCAACGCCGAGGACCCGTACAACAACTTCCTGCCCTCGCCTGGGACGGTGACCGATTACGAACCTCCAGGGTCTATTGGAGTCAGAATCGATTCAGGCATAGTGACCGGCTCGGAGATACCTACGTTCTACGACCCTTTGTTCGCCAAGATAATCGTCTGGGCCCGAACCAGAGACGTGGTGATCAAGAGGATGAGCAGGGCATTAAGAGAATGGAGGATAGAGGGGATAGAGACCAACATACCGTTCCACTTGAAGATACTGGAAGATGATTCGTTCAAGAAAGGTGAGATCGACACGGGATTCGTCCAGAGGCTGGATATTGTCAACAGGCTGCGACAAGAGGGTGAAGAGCTTACTGCGGAACTTCGCAGGAGGGCGGCCGCGATCTCGGCGGCTTTGGCATTGTCCAAGGTTGGCATTATGACGTACCTACGACCGGATCGAATCAAGGCACATGCGCAGATGACCAGCCAGTGGAAGAACGCAGGAAGGCAGGAGCAACTCGCTCGGAGGCTAAACGCGGATGAAGTTCAATCTGATAATTGATGGAAGGGGCCACGAGGTCGAGCTCGAGATCGGGAAGGCGGTAACCGTCAGGGCCGACGGAGAGACTTTCCATGCGATTGTGGAGAGGACGAATGAAGGCGCCTGGGTGGTGGTCGGAGGCAACAAGTACAAGGTCGACATCAGCGACTCGCAGGTCCTGGTCGATGGTCAGAAACACCACATCCAGGTGAAGAACTTCAGAAGAGGAAGGCCGTCCTGGTCACATAAGGCAGCGGTGAAGGGAGAAGATGAAGAGAAGAAACCCGGGGACAAGATTGTCAGCAAGGAAGGTGTGGTTCATCCTCCCATGCCCGGCAGGGTCGTGTCGATCAAAGTAAAGGTGGGTGATTTCGTCAAGATGGGTTCCCCTTTGCTGGTCTTGGAGGCCATGAAGATGCAAAATGAGATTTCCTCGCCCAGGGACGGCAAGGTGGTGGAACTCAGGACCTCCGAGGGTTCGCTCGTTGACATCGATGACGTGCTACTAATAATCCAATAACCTTTTGTGCAACTACCTTGGACATTTCTTTCCATAATCGTGTTGGTATTCGCAATTAAGAAATCGATTTTCGACTAACGAGGATTAAGCGCATTATTCTATTACAGTAAATCGCAACAAAACCACTGGTATACGACACAGCCATAGTCAACTTTATATGAAAGGTTTGTATTCAACAGAATACTCGTCTATTGTCGAATGGCAGGGGGCGGTCAGTGACCCAAATAAAGTTCGTTTCGAAACTTTGTCAGGCTTGTAGAGCTTGTGAAATGGGATGTATCGAAAGGCATTCCGAATCAGGCGCTTTTCCAGATTTCATTTGGGAGGAGCCTCCTTTGATGTCAAGGATCATGGTTACCGAGATGAAAGGGAGATTTCTCACCTTGAAATGCCTTCACTGCAAGGAGCCGAAATGTATGGAGGCCTGCAAGGAGGATGCGATCACAAAGATCGATGGCAAGGTCATACTTGACGTCGACAAGTGCACTGGCTGTTGGGATTGCGTGGACGCATGCCCCTTCAAATCCATTCAGAAGGACGAGGTTAGGAAGATCGCAGTCAAGTGCGATTTCTGTAAGGGATACGACGACCAAGCTTGCGTCACCTCGTGTCCCACAGATGCCCTGATGATTGTTGAGGTTGGAAAATCATAATTCGGAGGAATTGAATGGCAGAAGAGAAGAAGAGATCGGCAGACCCGGCTGTTTTGCAGTTGTTAGAGAAATGCGACTCCTGTGAGGGATTACCGAGCACGATGTGGGACCGTCACGATGCGATGCAACCACAGTGTCGGTTCGGTGAACTGGGAATATGCTGTACGCTTTGTTTCCAGGGCCCATGCAGGATAAACCCGACGGGGAAGGAACCTCAGAGGGGGATTTGCGGCGCGGCGGACTACACCATCGTGTCCAGGAACCTGCTGAGGAGAATCGCAGCTGGAACCGCGGCCCATTCAGACCACGGGAGACACATCGCTCACACGCTGCACGCCCTCATCGAAGGGAAGACCGACGCGTACTCGATAAAGAGCGAGGAGAAGCTGAAGAGCGTGGCTAAGAAGGTCGGCATTTCAACTGAAGGCAAGGACACAATGCAGTTGGCCAAAGAGGTTGTGGACCTGGCTCTGGAGGACTTCAGCAGACAGGATGAGAACGTACCGCTGACATGGCTGAGAACGATCGTGACCCCGGAGAGAATGGAGATCCTGACCAGGTGCGACGTCGTCCCGTACAACATCGATGCGATGGTCACAGAGACGATGCACAGGACGCACATTGGAGTCGACGCGGACCCAGTTCCATTGATCTTCAACGGAGTGAAGTGCGCCATGGCAGACCTGGCAGGAGAAGCCATCAGCACCGATCTCTCTGACATCCTGTTCGGTGTGCCCAAGATGACGGTCACCGAAGCCAACCTTGGTGTGTTGAAGGAGGACCAGATAAACCTGGCGATGCACGGTCACAACCCGGTTCTCAGTGAAGTGATCGCGGACATGACAGAAGAGATGGAAGAAGAGGCAAAGGCGGCCGGAGCGACTGGGATCAACATCGTTGGAGTCTGCTGCACTGGCAATGAGCTCCTGTCGAGAAGGGGCATTCCTCTTGCCACCAACTTCGCATCTCAGGAAGCGGTCATCATGACAGGCGCTGTCGACGCGATGATAGTCGATTATCAGTGCGTCATGCCTTCGCTCGGAATGTGGGCTCAGTGCTTCCACACCAAATTGATCTCGACCTCCAATCTGTGCAGACAGCAGGGAGATGTTCATATAGAGTTCAATCCCACCACGGCGAAGCAGGATGCCAAGCGCATCATCCGACTGGCGATAGAGGCGTACAAGAACCGCAAGCCAGCGGACATCGAGATCCCGCAATACAAAGAGACGATAGTTGTCGGGTTCAGCGTTGAACAGATCGAGGAGATCCTGAAGAAGCAGTCCGACGATCCTTACCAGTATATTGTGGACACTCTCAAGGATGGCAAGATAAAGGGATTCGCGGTAATGGCAGGATGCAACAACATCAAGGTATGTCATGACGAATCGCATATCATCTTGGCCGATGAGTTCCTCAAGAACGACATCATGATTCTGGCAACTGGATGTGCTGCTGGAGCCTTGGTGCGATCTGGATTCACTTCCTCCAAGGCAACTCAAGAGAAGGCGGGAGAAGGCCTGAAAGAGTTCCTCACGACGCTCGGAAAAGGGATAGGACACGATGATCCGCTTCCACCTGTATGGCACATGGGCTCATGCGTGGACAACTCAAGGATACAGTCATTCATGACGACTCTGGCCAACAAGATGGGCGTGGACATCAAGGACCTTCCGATAGTCGCATCGGCACCGGAGGACATGAGCGAGAAGGCGACCGTGATCGGTACCTGGCTCATCGCAACCGGCTGGCCCGTCCATGTTGGGATATTCCCCTTCATACACGGCAGTCCATTGGTGGTCCAGATAGCGGAACATACTGCAAGGGACGTCTATGGTGGTTTCTTCCTCTTTGAAACGGACCCGCACGAGGCTTCGAGGAGACTCATCAACATCATCAAGCATCGAAGATGGAAGCTCGGCATAGATGCGGACCCGGAACACATTTATCCGAACGGATTGACGGCCGCTGACCTGTTTGAGGAGGCGGGGCCTCCTAAGGCCGATACCGCAAACGGGGGGAAGTAAGATGATCTCACAGAAAGAGCTCTTCGGCATGGCGATCAGCGGCGGGATATCTGCTGTTGGTTATGCGGACGTTCTGTTGAACAAGGCCATCAGGACTCATGGACCGGACAAGGAGGTCGGATATCCGGACACTGGCTACGAACTTCCATGTTTCTACGGATGGACGACAACCGAGGTCAAGAAGCTTGGTGATTTGCCAGCGCTGCTGGGTCAAGTCAGAGAGAAGATCTGCCACGAGCCCACGTACGAGAACGCCCTGAAAGCCGGAGAGGCCACCATGTGGTCCGCGGAGATCGTTGAGGCCATTCGATACATCGACAATGACAACCCGTACGAGGACGACGCGCCTCCGGGCACTCAAGAACATTGCGGCTTTGTTGGTGATCCGATCCTGAGAACGCTTGGAATCGCTTTCGTGGACGATACCATCCCTGGAGCGATAGTGTTCATTGGAAAGGCAAAGGACTCAAAGGCCCTGGCGAAGATCGTCAGAGACCTTCAGAACAAAGGCATGCTCTTGATGGCAACGTTCGACATAATCAGGCAACTAGAGGACGAGGGCATCAACCAGGGAACGGATATCATGCTCTTTCCTCTTGGCGAGTTCACGCAGGCAATCCACGGTCTCAGTTTCGCAATAAGAGCGGCACTGGCATTCGGAGGAATCCAGAGAGGTGACAGGGAAGGCATCTACAACTATCTCAGCAAGAGACCCAAGGTCGTCATAATCCAGCTTGGACCGATCGATCAGATCAAGGCTGCAGCCGAGTTCGCGGTCCTCTTCAACGGCTCCCCGACCATAACGGACCAGGACGTTGAGGAGATACCTGGAAAGTACGTCGTTCAGAAAGACTACGAACAGATTGTCTCGACAGCGATCGAGCTCAGGGACATGCAGATCAAACTGTCAGAGATCGACATCCCGGTCGCATACGGCCCAGCTTTCGAGGGCGAGACAGTTCGAAGGCCAGACACATACGTCGAAGCCGGAGGACCGTCCAAGAACAAGGTGTTCGAACACGTTAAGATGAGAAGCGCGGACGAGGTCGAGGACGGCAAGATAACCTTCATCGGAAAGGACGTGGACGAGATGGAGGACGGTTCGAGCACGAATCTGGGGATACTCGTCGAGATCTACGGAAAGAAGATGCAGGAGGATTACGAATCCGTTCTGGAAAGGAGGATACATCAGTTCATCAACTTCGCGGAAGGTGCTTGGCACACGGGTCAGAGGAACCTGATATGGATAAGACTTAGCAAGAAGGGAGTCGAGAACGGCTTGCGGTTCAAACATTTCGGAGACATACTGCACGCCAAACTGCATGAGGACTTCGGAGCCTTGCTGAACAGGATCCAAGTGACCATAATGACCGACCAAGCCGAGATCGAGAAACACTTTCCGGAGGCAATGAAATCCTACGGTGTGAGGGACGAGCGTGTCGCTGGACTCCTGGACGAGAAGGTGGATACATTCTACACATGCACACTGTGCCAGAGCTTCGCACCTAACCACGTGTGTATCATCAGCCCCGAGAGATTGGGATTGTGCGGCGCCATCAACTGGTTGGATGCAAAAGCCAGTAAGGAGATCACCCCGACAGGTCCAAATCAGCCGATAGTCAAGGGAGAGGTCATTGAAGTTGAGAAAGGGCAGTGGACCGGCGTCAACGATGCGGTCAAAGAGCACACACATGGGAAACTGGATGTCTTCAACCTGTATACGATGATGGAGGAGCCCATGACCTCTTGCGGCTGCTTCGAGTGCATCGTCGGGCTGGAGCCCATGACGAACGGCGTTGTCATCGTCAACAGAGAACACTCGGGTATGACCCCGCTCGGCATGAAGTTCTCAACACTCGCTGGTACCGTGGGTGGAGGGGGACAGACCCCTGGATTCATCGGCGTCGGCAGATATTACCTGGTCTCCAAGAAGTTCATCTCTGCAGATGGAGGCTTCCACAGGATAGTCTGGATGCCCAAGCAGTTGAAGGAGGAAATGAAGGACAGGCTCAATGCTAGGGCGGAGGAGGTTGGCACCCCGGACTTCGTGGACAAGATAGCGGATGAGACGATCACAACCGACCCCGCTGAATTGGCAGAATATTTAACCAAGGTTGACCATCCTGCCTTGAAATTGCCTCCAATGATGTAGGCTGGGTGAGGATCCATGGCCATTGAGATACCTAAGGAGAATTGGCAAGGTAGAATCGGCGAGGTCGTCATAGGCGCGACCCCCGAAGAGGGCGGAACGCGAACGAAGAAGATAGTGCTCGGCGGCGAGAACACCCTTCCCTTCCTGGATTTTGACGGTGACCTTCCACATGCACCAGTGATTGGTATGGAGGTCCTAGACGTCGTGAGGGAGGACTATCCCGTACTGGCTCTTGAGCCCATACAGGACGTCAAGGACGACCCGGCGCAGTGGGCGAAGAAGTGCGTGGACGAGTTCGGCGCCGACCTGATATGCCTGAAGCTCGTCAGCACGAACCCAGAGGAAGAGGACAGAAGCCCTGAAGAGGCTGCCGAAACCGTCAAGGAAGTCCTTGGCGCGGTCGGTGTGCCATTGTTCGTCTACGGATGCGGGATCGAGGAGAAGGATGCCAAGACGATGGAGCTGGTCTCCAATGCTGCCAAGGGAGAGAGGGTGTTCCTGGGCCTGGCCGAGGAGGCTGCGTACAAGTCCATATCGGTCGCCTCAATGTCAAACGGTCACGGTGTCATTGCCTTCTCTAACCTGGATATCAACCTCGCAAAGCAGATGCACATACTCCTAACGGATTTTGGGGTCAAGAAGGAGAACCTGATTGCTGACCCGTTGATGGCTGCACTTGGTTACGGCCTGGAATATTCCTACTCTGTCATTGAAAGAGTCAAGCTGGCGGCGCTAATGGGCGATGCAATGCTTCAGGTACCGATAGTCTGTGAGACCACAAGGGTGTACAACGCCCGGGAATCCTTCAAAGAGGACCCAACTCTTGGTGATCCAAAGAAAAGGGTCGTCTTCTGGGAGGCGGCAACCGGAACTTCGGCACTTGTGGCGGGAGCTGACATGTTGATAATGAGACATCCTGAGGCCCTGGCGATGGTCAGAAGATCCATAGGTGAACTCGTGGGAGGTGGGACATAATGGCTACAGCACTCGAGATATTCCAGAAACTTCCCAAGACCAACTGTGGGGATTGCGGTTTTCCGACATGTCTTGCGTTCGCGATGCAACTGGCCAACAAGAAGATCAGCCTGGACAAGTGTCCTCACGTCTCCGAAGAGGCGAAGGAGTTCCTTGAGGCCTCGGCGGCACCTCCGATACGCTTGGTGAAGATTGGAAGTGGAGATCATGTCGTAGAAGTAGGTGACGAGACTGAGCTTTTCAGACACGAGAAGAAGTTCTTCCATCCCACTGCATTCGTATTGCTGATAGACGACACTGCCAGCCCCGAGGGTAGGAAACAGAAGGTGGCGCATCTCAAGAACCTGACGTTCGACAGGGTGGGCCAGATCATGGGCATGGATATGGTCGGTGTCAAAGCGACATCGAACGACCCGGCGACCTTCGCATCCGTTGTCCAGGAAGTGGCTTCGCAGACCGATCTACCCTTGCTCCTGGTTTCCGAGAATCCGGACGTCATGGCCGAAGGCGTAAAGGCGGTGGCTGATAGGAAGCCCCTGCTCCATGCTGCGACACCCGAGAACTACGAAAGAATGGCTGCTGTGGCCAAGGAGAATGGATGTTCATTGGTGGTCAGAGAGACAACTTCACTTGATGGTCTGGCAGACCTCGTGGAGAAGGTCAAAGCTGCTGGCATGGAGGACCTTCTGCTTGACTTCGGCCCCGCAAATATGGGTAACATGCTCCGAAACCTCACGATAATCAGAAGGCTTGCGGTGAAGAAGAAGTTCAGACCGTTCGGTTATCCAACATTCGTCCTTGCCGAAGGCGCAACCGAGGATGCGGGTATCATTACAGCTCTTGGAACCATGAAGTATGCATCTGTGATCGCATTCGACGAAGCCGAGGTACCGATGATGTATCCGCTTCTCACCCTGAGACAGAACATATTCACCGACCCGCAGAAACCGATACAGGTCAAGCCTGGCATCTACGAGATCGGTTCTCCGACCCCGGAGTCCCCGGTGCTGATCACGACCAACTTCTCATTGACGTACTTCACGGTAAGTGGCGACATCGAAACCAGCAAGGTTCCCAGCTATCTCTTGGTGGCCGATTCAGAGGGCCTCTCGGTGATGACGGCCTTCGCGGCGGACAAGTTCAACGCCGAGATCGCGGCAGACTTGGTCAAGGAAACGGGAATAGAAGAGAAGGTCAGTCAGAAGGAGCTGATAATACCCGGTCAGGTGTCCAGAATGAGCGGCAAGTTGCAGGAGAAGTCGGGCTGGGATATCATAGTGGGTCCAAGAGACTCCTCGGGCCTGCCCAAGTTCCTCAAGGAACGGTCCAGCTGAACCGTCAAAAAGTGTCCGGGTCGATGTACACCGCTTTCTTCTTTCTTTCAGGTTCAAGTATCTTATCGACAGCCTGTTTGATCTGGAATCCCGAGACGTGCATCAGAGTGTCCTCGATGTCCGGCTCCACCTTCATGGCCGCCAAACACGGAAAATGATGGTGTGCGAGGCCGGCCTTTTCAACTGCGTCATCTATCGAAACGCCGATCAGCTTCTCCGCCACGAACTTCGCGGAGCCGCATGCGGCATCCACCAGGATGTCCACCTCGGTAATCTTGTCGTTCTCCCACTTCAAAGTCAGCTTGGGCCTGCCGAAACACTTGGCGAACTGGTCTATGAGGACGTCCCCCACTTCATCCAGAATGCAGAACGGCCTTGGAAAGACGCTCTTGATCCCCATCTCGTCCAGGTCCCTCTTGATCTGGTTCTTCATGCCCTCCGGGAGCCAGTCGGTGTTGTCAATGGGGGCTATCACACCCCTGACCTGTGCGGCCTTTGCGATATCGACTATCAGTTGAGCTGCGGCCGATTCCTCCTGCATGGGCAGCAACAGGTCCGCCTCGGGAATCTCGGAAGGCAGGAACTCCGCTGGGTCATCTATCATGTCCGGAAGGTCCTTCTCAAGCGTTATGGTCGACACTTCCCAGCTATCTGGACCCTTGTCCGCGATGTATTTGGCGATCCTCTCACCGTATTCTCCCTGCACTATCGTCAGTATGTGGATGTTGCCGTCCTTGATCCTCCCCTCTTCCTCCTCCGTGAGCTTGGGGATCTTGACCGTCTCCTTCTTGGACGAGGCCTCCGGAGAAGGTGCGATCTCTTCGAACGGCCTGCTGATCTGAGCCTTTAAAAGGGTCTTGAAGTCCTTCAGGAGCTCACTGACCAGTTCGGGATCGGACTCGTCACCTTCCCTTGGCGAGAGGGTGATGTTGGAGTAGATGCTCTCTGCATCCATCTTCTGTGTACCGTCTGCCATGACCTTGAGAGATGTGGAGGACATGATCAGTTCCATGTTGTCATAGAACCACTGCTTCTCCGACGCCTCTCCCTTGAAATGTATCTGGTACGGCGTGTAGGCAAAATCGACGCCCTCCAGCTGTTTGCATGCAGAATTGATCGCGGCAACGATCTTCTTGCCACGTGCCGGTTCATCGAAAGATATCTCGACCATTTCATACCCCTCTAGAAGTTGCTCTCGTCAGACGTTGATCTCTTTTGTGATCTGCTTGATCTTGAGGTATGCTGGACTCGTTTCCGGAAGGTCCATCAGGGACTTCCCTTCAGAGATGAATTTGACTATCCCCTTGTCCTTCGGTACAGTGAAGACGTGATCGAACCCGCCTTGAGATATGAGCTCCTCCAGATCTTCAGGGATGTCGAGGACCTTGTTCAGTATCAGGACAGTCTTGCCGGTCTTCAGGTTGAGTTCTTCGGTCATCCCGTTCACCCTTGTGGCGGTTATCACGCCGGTCTGAGTCGCGTCAGAGACAATGAAGAGGACGTCGGTGTCGTTGGTCGTCCTCCGGCTAAGGTGCTCCATTCCCGCTTCGTTGTCTATGATGACGTATGGATACTTCTCCGTAAGGCTGTCCATGAAGACACGCAGGAGATTGTTGATGTAGCAGTAGCAGCCAGGTCCTTCCTGCCTGCCCATGGCGATCAGGTCGAACTTGGAGCCTTCTGTGATGGTCATCTGCAGCTGGTACTGGATGTACTCCTGTTTGGACATCCCATCAGGAATCGCCTTCGGATCATCGACGATGTCCTCCCTCAGCTTTCCAATCGTCTTTTCCACGTCCACGCCCAGAGGTATGTTGAGGTTGGTGTTGGGGTCCGCGTCGACCGCCAGAACCACCTTCTTCTTGCTTAGAAGCTTAACGAGAAGTGCGGACAAAGTTGTCTTGCCCACACCACCTTTTCCAGATACTGCCAGTGTCTTCATTCTAAACCTCCAGATCGTATTTCTTCCTTAGAGAATCGGATATCCACTTGGTGACTTCCAGTGCGTCCTCTGCCATCGCTACGGACATTCCTCCCAATCCGCAGGAAGGCGATATCAAGGACTGCTTCAGCATTGCATCTAGTTCTATTCCCTTTTTTGTTAGTAAACCCATCGTTTTTTCGAGCTTGTCGAGCAGTTGTTCTTTGGTTTCCTGAGAGAAATCATCGGCTATCGAAGGCACTATTCCCCACGCTATGATCCCGCCCTTGTCCAGGAATCCTCGGACATCGTCCGGATATAAGGCCAGGACTTCCCCTACAGCATAGGCGTCCAGGGATAGGACATCCACCCCGGTTTCGATCATCACCCCCCAGTCCGTGTTCCCGCAGCAGTGGATTCCCAACAGTCCGGGGATCCCGTCGGTCACCCTTGCTATCAGATCCAGGACCTCCTCCTCACCCATACTGAGAAAGGCCGAACCGAACATGTTCATGTACGGCTCGTCAAAGACCACCAGAGTCTCGGGAAACACCTCCGCGAGGGCCTTCTGCTGCCACATGGCCTCCATCCTCAGATACTTGACGTAGATGTCGGTAAAGGTCTCGTCGTACACGATGGCCTGTTTCTCCTTGTCCGTGATCTTCAGTCCCAGACTGAGCGGTCCAGTGACCTGCCCTTTCAGCATCTTGAGGTTCTTGTTGTCCTTAACCAGCCTGAGCATCTCGAAGAAACCCGCGAAGTACTCCTGCTCATAAGCGAAGTAATCCAGTTCTTCGTTCTCCACATTCAGCAAGAACTCCTCCAAGCCGGTCGGGTCCAACCTGTCAGCGTCCACATAGACCTGCTCTTGAACGTCATCCAGGACGATGCCCGGCAGATCGTAGGCATATTGAACGTACATGCTCTCACGGAAACTCAAGTTGGGAAGTTGAGGCCAAGCCGGGATCTCGGGACATTCTTTCAGGATCAGTTCACAGGCCGCGACCGGGTCCAGATGAGGTAGGCTTCCGACAGAAACAGCGGCACAGTTCGGAATGAAGGATGCTATAGTACCAACTCCTTTGCGCTCGGGAACAGGTCCAGATCGGTATGAGGGAAGAACAGTGCCGATGTGAACTCGTTGTAGAACATGGGGTTGACGCTCAGCTCGATGTAGGTCATCTTCCTCACTATCTCCTTCGCCTCGTCCAACTTGCTGCTGTCCAGGAGAACCAGTCTGGATCCGGCAACTGCGCCGTTGCCAATGAACTTGTAGATATCTGTATGCACGTCAGGTAGAAGACCCAGGTAGACGGATTTTCTCACGTCCAGGTAGTTTCCGAAGCCGCCCGCGACGTACAACCTCTCGAGCTCATCGAACTTCCGGTCCATTGATTTGAGCAGCAGAGAACACGCTGCAAAGACAGCCGCCTTGGTCCTCATGATGTTCTTGATGTCCACTTCGGTGACCACCATGTCCTTGTCAATCTTGGTGTCCTTAGCCCAGACGAACACGAACTCCTTTCCTTCTTCACCGTCCCTGATCCTCTTGCTGCCGTTGGGTTCCAGTTGCCCTGCTTTGTTCATCGCTCCGTGCATGAAGAGCTCCGCGAGAAGGTCTATCAACCCCGAACCGCAGATGCCTTTGGGTTTAGTGTTGCCGATAGTCTGGTATTTCACGTCCAAGTCGGGTGTGAGAGTGACCCGCTCTATCGCGCCGGTGGTTGCCCTGATGCCGAAATCCACCTCCCCGCCTTCGAATGCGGGGCCGGCAGAACATGAAGCAGAGACCATCCAATCCTTGTTCCCCAGAACGACCTCACCGTTCGTACCCACATCTATCAGCAGGGCGAGCTCGTCCTTCTTGTGCATCCCGGTCGAGAGGATGTCCGCGGTTATGTCTCCCCCGACGTAGCTGCTCCTTCCTGGAAGGCAATAGACGTAACCGTGCCCGTTGATCTTGATGCCGGTCTCCCTGGCCCTTACGAAGGGTATGTTGTTTGCCACTGGGATGTATGGGTCCACCCTTATCTGGGCGGGGTCCAATCCAAGGAACAGATGTGTCATGGTCGTATTACCGGCAGCGGTCATGAAATGGATGTCCCTTCTCCTCAGTCCGTTGCGCTTTGCGAGAATACCGATGAGGTAGTTGATGGTGCCGACGATCGCTTTCTTCAGGTTGGGAAGACCGTCCTCTTCCTCGGTCGCGTACAGTATCCTGGTGAGAACATCCTCTCCGAACATCACCTGCTTGTTATAGTCCGCTTCACAGTCCAGTACTTCGCCTGTGAGAAGGTCCACGAGTTCCACGACCACCGTCGTCGTGCCGATGTCCACCGCGATTCCGTGGAGGTCGTCCGTCGTGTTCCCGCTCTCGATGTCGACTACGGTGCTCACCCCACCTGCATCTGCAAAGGTGAGAGTGACCTTCCAGTCCTCTTTCCTGAGGACCTTGCTGAAGTTCTTTAGAAGTGGTAATGAAACGCAGGTGTCACATATCTCCTTCTCTTCAAGTCCCCTTTCGAGCCTTGATAGATCGCTGATGTTGTCCTCCAGCGTTGGCGGATCAAGTTCCACATATTCCTTGCGAACGAGTGGATTCAATTCGGCGACCACTTCGATATCGCTGCTCTTGAGTATCTGGTGAAGTCCAAGTCGGCTCTCTTCAGGAACCATGATCTGAGTGTCATCCTCAACGAAGGTCTCGCAAGCAAGGAGGTAGCCTTTGTCGAGGTCGCCCTTCTTCAGAATGTCGGTCGGTTCGGACCTTGGACTGCCTTTCTCAACGAGGATCCTGCACTTGCCGCACCTGCCTCTCCCGCCGCAGATGGAATCGATGTAGACGCCGGCGGAGATGGCCGCCTCCATGATGCTTGTTCCCTTCTTGACCTCGATCTCATTGTCATCTGGCAGGAACTTGACAATCACTTTCTCGGACATGCGAACCTTGGGTATGAGAAAAGGTGTCGGATAGATAAAGTTGATTGATGATGCCATACTTGGCTAGAGCTCACCGCCGTAGCCCCCTTCAGTCGGTCAGGTACTATTCGATTGGGGAAGCGTTATAAACACCCACGTTGCTTCGATGACGAGGATGCTTTGGAGATGGAAGCAATAGACTGGTTCGAGAACCCTGCGTACAGGTATGACAAAAGAATCAGAACCGTTATCCTTGTGATGTTGAGCTTGACTCCTGTGATTGCGATTGCTATTGGGTTTGTGTGGACAGGGAAATCAGGACCTCTATACTTACTGCCGATAGGCTTTCTACTTGGACTGATTCCGTATATCGGGAGGACATTCCTTCATCCCCAGAAAGTCGGAACATCGAAGGAAGGACTGTGCTTTCAGTACAGATTCAACTCCTCCATCAAGACATATCCATGGAGAAACATACGTAAGATTGAATATGAAAAAGTCAGGGCGTATCCGCTTATGCCAGAGAGTTGCAGAATTGCAGGCATATACGGGACTAATCGCAAGATGAATCGGTTGGGCATCAACCTCTTTTGCGAAGTCATCGAGCTGATGCGAAAGGAGGCGAAGAATCACGATGTGAAGATTGTCCAAGTGGTGCCGGACTGGGGTCTGATAAAAGGGAGTGACCGTATCAGAGAAAATGGAAGTATAGATTGGCAAAAGATCGCCTTCACGAAATATGAAATGGCATTCGCCGTCGTCACAGGTTTTGCAATGTTCTCTGTGGTTGCTTTTCTCTCACCCATGAGAAGTAGCATTCGCTCCCAGTTGTTTTTCATGGTCGTTTATTTGGTATATTTGTTGATCATATTCTTGGGAATCCGGTCCAATAAGTTCGTCCCACGGAAATACGGCATGTCTAGAGAGAAGCTCTATCTACAATACACAAAGAAACTGGAGACATATCGATGGGATGAGATCTCGCACATCTACCCCGAGAAGACTCGAGGGAGCACAAAACTGGCAATTGAATCTATTGATGGAAGTGTCAGACTAGTTGGTTTCTTGATGAAGAGTGAAAGGCAACGAATTGTCGACTACTACGGAAGTCAGAGAGAACTCGACTAGGCACAGTAAACGATACATCTAATCCACTCAGAAATCCATTTGGCGAAAGGCTCAATAGCCCTTACTGGTATGATGTGAATACAGAATGACAACAGAGGATTCCAGAAGAGTGGATGCTGAACAGATATGACAGAGAGTTCCTTAGATAGTCCCATCTACGTGTGCAAGGAGTGTGGGAACTCAACAATGATTGAACTTGAACACTGTCCTCTATGCAAAACCGGGAGACTCATCGTGATGGATGAGAACGAATACTATGCAGAGGCTGAAGCCAAAAGGCGGCAAACGAGGATGTTGTATTACGCCGTGGTAGTAATGGTCATGATAGTGATGTCGTTCATGTTCCTGATCCTTTTCTCAACTTTATAGTGGACGATTCTCGACGCAATGGTTATGCTTCGCGGTTACGAAATCTCCGGTTGCGGATCGAAAGGAGGGCATCGTTCTATTGGCTTCGCGATGTTTCTTGGAGGTCATGACGGATAGGGACTTCTTGCAGGCTGGGTTTGGGTATTGGATTGAAGTTGGATCTGAGGCGAGTTGGACCATTGGCAATTCTTGGAAAGCGAATCGTACCGGGTTACTTCTCCGGTCATTCAACCGTTTTATCAATGTCATCACTGAGACAATAACCACCAGTCAACGCTTCTCCTCTCGCTATTAGTTGCCCACCCTCGATTCTGAGATTATCGTCCGCAAACTGCTTGATAGTATGCACGATCAACGGGAACTCCCGGATCAGGCCATGCTTCCTTATCTCCAAGAACAAGGGCTCCTTCTCGTCCTCTTCCTTCTCAATCTCAGCAACCGTCTTCGTCTCCAGCTTATGTTCCATTGCAGCCCACAGGTCCGCGAAGGCTCCTCCAGTGATGGGGAAATCGCAATAGGTTATGACCGGCCCACGGTCCAGCTCTGCAGTGACGAGATGCATCATCACTCCCGTTCTACCCGCCCGGTTCTCAATGAGCTCCCAGATGACCTCCTGCCAACTCCCTTTGGGGCCGTCCGGAGTCGCCGGATGAAGATTGATGAGATGATGGTTCACACAAAACTCCTCGCCAACGATTAACATGTAGCCAGCAAGCACGCCCAAATCCCATTGAAAAGAGTCAATCACCTTCTCAATTTCTCCATCGTACTCAATCCTCCACTGCCTCAAAATGTTCTGGTCCTTCCTGGCTTCTTTCCTCATCTCAGGCTTGAAATCCTTGGAGGACGCGATCGCAATCGGGAATCCACAATCCTCAACCAGATCCAGGAACCTATCACTCTCAGCCGCTTCACCCTTCTCCCTATTGCAGAACACGAACGCGATCTCTCCATTAATCGTCCCATCCTTGATCTTGTCCACAACCGTCATCAGCAAATCCCTGGCCGCTTCGTCCCTCCCAGTTGAGAACCAACCTATCTTCAACATGAATATCTGCATGGGCAATGGACAAGCGATTGGAAAAACTTTCCGTCGTTTCACTGATCGTTCTGGTAGCTTCCGGTGGTGTAGCCTTCCCTTATTTCGTAGCCTGAATCCCTCAGAACGCTGACGAACTGGCCGCAGTTGGAGCCGATGTCGTTCTCTTCCAGTTCGCCAATGCTCAGCAGAACATCAAAGCCCTCGGACTCGAAATCGTTGACTATGCCTTTCGATGATTCCAATAGATGGGGGTCAATGGCAGAACTAAGCTCGTTCTTCGCGACGTTCTGGGTGGGATTCAGTGGCGTGATCTTGATGAAGAAGACGCTCGGATCGAAGTGCTCTCTGATCACACCTGTATCGACCGGATAATCCCTTGCCATGGCGAAATTAAGTGTTATCTTTCTGTCCCCTTCTCGATAATAGTCCTTTCCGAACCTGGCAATGTCCTCAAAGCCCCACTTCTTCGCAGGGATCAATCGGTCCCGTTTTCCGTTGTCCGTGGTGTGGACAGAGAACTGCAGTTGGAATCTCCCATCTCCGTACAGCTCGTTCTTGATCTTGGTCAGCTCCTTGAAGAACTCTCCTCTCCCTCTGGGAGCTATGGTGGAAACGCAAGGCATCAACCCGGGTGCGTCGAGCATTACCGGCAGTCTCCTGAGAGCTCCTAGAACCGCGGGATTCAACGAAGGCTCCCCCATCCTTGCGAACTGAATCTTGAACTTGGGCGTCGGGACTCTCCCATCGGAGAAACGCCTTCGAACCATGTAATCCACTTGAGCCAGTATCTCCTCTTCGGTCAACTTCCCGTGATATTCACCACCGGCGTCACACATCAGACACTTCATCTGACAGCCATACGATGATGACAGTATCAGGACCCACTTCTCGTCCCGCGGGACCGGAGGCTGCAGTGATTCAACGAATTCCACCAAATATCTGGGGTCGTCCCTCATCTGTGCGACGTAGACCTTCGCAAGGTCTTCCTTACCATAACTGGCAACAACCTTCACTCTTCTTCACCCCTTTCAAGATAATCCGCAATTGACATCGCCGCCTGGACGCCGTCGCCCACGGCAATCCCCACCTGCCTGTGATCTCCCTGCTTCACGTCCCCGGCGACGAACAGACCCGGAACCGTGGTTCTGGTCATGTTCCCGATCGAGGAGACCGACTCCAGTCCCTTCACGTCCAGCCAGCGGGACTCTCTTCCACAGGCTATGAGAGCGTAGTCCGCATCGAATTCTTTCTCCCCTTCTGGGGTCTTGCACGAGAGCTTCACCTTTCCGCCGACCTCCGATAGGGATTCTGACGATGTTTCCTTGTGGAAGTTGATGTTTGTTGCCTGCTGGACCCTTTCCTCTAGAAGACTAATACAGCTGGGGTTGGAGGACCTGCAAACAATGTCGACTTTGCCAGCGCCCTTGGAGAGGTTCAACGCGTAATCGAAAGCGGCGTCACCACCGCCAATGATAACGAAATCCTTGCCATCTTTCTCCAGAATCTCCCTAACCTCGTAGAACAATCTGGTCCCATTGAGCTCATTCTCTCCGGGTATTCCAGCCTCTTTTGGTCTTGTCCCTGTTGTGATCAGGACTATTCTCGCTTCAACATCACCATCAGGTGTCGCGACTACGAAATGACCCTTCTCCTGTTTGACCTCAGTGACCTCAGAATGCTTGATTTCCACACCCTGTTTCTCCAGATGCTTGTTGAAAAGGCCCACTAGTTGGGTGCCACCAATTCCTTCCGGAAAACCGGGGTAGTTCTCTACTAGATTGGCGTTCAGCAGAAGGCCTCCAACCTTGTCCTTCTCAAAGACCAGAGGTTCATGTCCAATCCTTTGCAGGTAGACCGCAGCAGATATTCCGGCCGGACCAGCTCCAACTATGACCACGTCTCTGACCATACTATCCCAGAGCCTCCAGCACTTCTTTTGTCGTCACCGGGACTGAGAACGCGTCTGAAGTCGTCCTCAGACTTGCCAGATGGAGCTCCTCGTCCCAAGAAGCCGTACCATCCACGACGAAATACACCTCATAATCCTTCATGAACGCCGCCCTAGCGGTCGTCTCGCAGCAGATGTGAGTGGCGACCCCGGTGATCACCACCTTCTCCACGCCCTTCTCTCTGAGCTTCTGATCCAGATCTGTGCGGTGAAAGACGCTGTACCTGTTCTTGTGAATGACGATATCAGAATCCTCGACGGGCATCGAATCCGAGATCTTGGTCAATGGATCCGTTTCCATCAGCGGATCCGCCCACCACTTCCCTTCCATCCCGAGGTCCTCCCCTTCCCTGTGACCGTGCCACGAGAATATGACAGGCATTCCTTTCTTCCGGAACGATTGAATGATGGACTGGACATTGGGTATGATCGCTTTGGAATCCGGGATAAAACCGTGAGATCGCTCATCCAAGAAGAAGTCCTGCATGTCGATGACTATGAGGGCAGAGGATGACAGATCAAGAGGCATGAACCGCCTTCTCTCGAGTCCAAGGGCCCTCAACCACCCTCTCGCCTTCGCGTCAGTTCCCTCTCCCACAGGCTGATGCTCGTTCATGAGCTCGCTTCCACCTTCCTCGGGTCTAGTTAAGTCTGCCATTTCCTGGATTCCGTGGCTGGAAACGGCAAAAACAATGCCACTTTCTGCCGCCTTCAAAGGCGCCATCACCTTAATTGCCATTGGGCTTAAAATGCTTACTACAACAACTATTTAGTTTGGAAAACAATCAACCCGCAATGAGCAAAGTGGCGTTCTTTGATTTGGAGGGGCCGATATCTGCTCAGGACAACGCTTACGAGGTCTTTGGACTGGTTCCAAACGGTCACGAGATCTTCGAGGTCATCAGCAAGTACGATGACATTTTGGCTCTGGAGAACCGGCCGAACTACGAAGCTGGGGATACGCTTTCACTCATCGCTCCGTTCCTGGTCGCGCACAGTATCGGTGAGGAGGAGATATTCGATGTTTCCAAGGAGGCCTTTCTCCTGAGGGGCATCAAGCGGATGATCAATCACCTCAAGGAACATGATTGGAGCGTTTACATAATCTCGACCAGTTACGAACAGCACGCGTACAACATCGCATGTCAATTGGGAATAGACGACGAAGAGGTCAGGTGCACCATGTTCCCCTTGGACGACTATCTGAAGGAGTTCGGCGGGGAGGACTACAAACCAATTCTGAAAGCGGAAGAGGACATCCTCATGCTCTGGCCTCCGACCGATGAGGTATCGATCAAGACCAGGCTGGACCAGTTCTTCTTCAAGGAACTGCCGAACGTAAACGTGGGGAAGATTCTGACCAACATGAACGTCTGCGGAGGCGCGAGAAAGGTCACTGCGATGAAAGAGCTGGCCGAGAGGGATGGACACGATGTATCAGGTGCGATCGCTGTCGGGGACAGCATCACGGACATGAGGATGCTTCAGTTCATTAAGGACCAGGGAGGCCTGGCGGTGGCATTCAACGGCAACGAGTACGCGCTTCCCTACGGCTCGGTCTCATTGGCTTCGCACGACATGAGGAACCTGTCGCTGATCACGGATAGCTGGGAAACCGGAGGAAAGGACGCGGTGTTGAAGGCAGTCTCTGAAAAGGAAAGCTCGGACGAGGACCCGTACTATCACGTACTGGAGGGCAGGGACGACCTGGATGACATAGTGAAGATCCACAAAAAGGTCCGGAAAGTGGTCAGAGGTCAGGCGGGGAAATTGGGCTAGGAGAGCTTGCATGGTTGACGTCGTTGGCTTTGGCGCCCTGAACTTCGATCGGCTTTTCAAGGTGGAGAGACTGGCCGAGGGAGATACAGAGGTCCATATCATTGATCAGAAAGGCGCTCCTGGAGGTTCCGCCGCGAACACGATCTTTGCGCTGGGCAAGCTCGGGATCAACTGCGGATTCGTCGGTGCAATTGGGAGGGACCACGAAGGGGAAGAGCTCAAACAGGATTTCGAGACGGTGGGCGTTGACGTCTTCAAGATCACGACGTTGAAGGATGTTCGCACGGGAATCGTGGTCGGTTTTATCGACAAGAGCGGTGAACGGGCCCTTTATGTTTCTCCCGGAGCGAACAACGAATTGACGGCTGAGATGGTCGACATGGACTATCTGGCTGCGTGCAAGATCGTACACTTGAGCTCGTTCGTAGGCGATGACCAGTTCAACATCCAGAAAGATGTCATCGGGTCATTGGCAGGAAAGGTGAAGATTTCGCTGTGCCCGGGGGCGCTGTACATCGACAGGGGGCTGGACTCGTTGAGACCGATGCTGGAGAAGAGCGATTTCCTTTTCATGAACAAGGCGGAAGTGGAAGGGCTGACCGGGAAGGAGTACCCGAAAGGGTCGAAAGAACTTCTGGGATTCGGTTGCGGTACCGTGGCTATCACATTGGGTGGGGAGGGCTCATACATTGTTGATGCTCAAGGCGAATATTCGGTTCCTGCCGTTGCCAAAGAAGCTGTCGACACAACGGGCGCTGGTGACTCCTTCGCTGCAGGATTTCTGTATGGGGTGCTTTTGGGGAAGAACTCAGAACAATGCGGGATGATCGGGAACATAATCGCTTCCAAATGCGTAGAATCTATAGGTGCCAGGACGAATCTACCAAGTGCTGAAGAGCTTCAGTCCTCAGCTGATTTTCCAAAGTAGGCGAACGCTTCGCTTGCGGTGAATATTGAGCCGGTGACGCAGATCAGATCGCTGTCGCTTGCTTCTTGAAGTACAAGGTCCAGTGCTTCTTTGACAGACGGTATCGACATGACATTCTCATTGTGATGTTTGAACGCTCTCTCGATGCTCGATGCGGGAAGCGCTTTGTGGTAGTCGACCTGGGTGCATATGACTTGACTTGAAAAGGGGCCGAGAACAGATGCCATTCTCTCCACATCCTTGTCCTCCAGTGCGGCGAAAACAGTTACGACCCTGTCATATGAGAAGAGTTCCTTCAGAGACTCGACCAGCCCAATCGCCCCGTCAAAATCGTGAGTGGAATCAACGACTACAGTTGGGTCCTTCTGAATAACGTGAAGACGGCCTGGCCATCGGGCGTTACGAAAACCATTCTTCATTGCTTCGTCAGAGATCTTATACCCGAGTTTTCTCAATCTCTCCACTGCAGCGTACGCGGTCGCGGCGTTCTGAACCTGGTAGTTCCCCAGGAGGTTGACGTGGAAGTTCTTCCTATCTCCATTCTCAACCCAGAAGTCCTGTCCGGTTGTGTCGAAGGAGTCCCGACCAAAGCTGAGATGTTCACCAAGAATTGTCATGTCGCATTTCTTCTCCTTGCAGACCCGCTCAATCACATCAGACCGTTCAGACATTATGACGGGGACGCCATCTTTGACTATTCCTGCCTTGTCCTTTGCGATCCTGGCGAGCGATCTCCCCAAATACTCGCTGTGCTCCAGGCTCAGATGGGTGAAGATTGAGAGGACTGGCTTGATGATATTCGTTGAGTCGTATCTGCCTCCCATCCCGGCCTCAATCACAGCAAGATCGACTTCCTTCTCCTCGAAATACTTGAACGCCATTGCGGTGGCCATCTCAAAGAAGCTCGGGGCCTTGGTGATGGACTCAGCGGA
Source organism: Thermoplasmata archaeon (assembly GCA_023140195.1). Taxonomy (GTDB): domain Archaea; phylum Thermoplasmatota; class Thermoplasmata; order RBG-16-68-12; family SOIM01; genus JAGLME01. Next base: position 83,879 of record JAGLME010000008.1, on the reverse strand, counting down.
CATCCTGTCTGCGATGGGTTTTAGTTCGGACACGAGACGCACGACGTCCTCTTCTGGAATCGGTTCCCAATCTACCCTTATCCTTTCCGTAAAATCGATCAGATGCGGTGATGTGAATGTTCCGACCTTGTAGCCAGCTTCTTTCAAGATTGCAGAGATGAAGGCGGCAACCGACCCCTTCCCCTTCGAGCCCGCAATATGAATGGACCTCAGAGACTTGTGAGGGTCTCCAATCCCCGTTAGCAGTTCTATCTCAACCTCGAGTCCCAGTTTGGTTCCATGTCTCACCAACGGATACAGGTAATCGAGGGCATCCTTGTAGTTCATCTAGATTCGGTCCAAGATATCAGATACCGATAATAAAACTAGTTGAATCCACCATCGTTACAGAGGAATTCCACGTCATTACTTGCCGACATTCGCAACACCGAAAGAGTCGAACCCGAAGGCTATTTAAACCGCTTAGATATAGGTGTCTGGAAGGGGAGGACATGATAGTAATCAGCGAGAGAATAAACGGGCTTTTCACATCGGTGATGAAGGCGATTGACAACAGGGATGAGAAGTTCATACAGGACCTTGCCGTGAGTCAGGTTGAGGCGGGTGCAGGGATTCTGGACATCAACACCGGACCTGGGGTCGACAACGCCCCGGAGATCATGACGTGGCTGGTGAAGACCGTGCAGGACGCGGTGGACGTGCAGCTGTCCATCGACACGCCCAAGATGGATGCCATGGAGGCCGGGGTGAAGGCCGCGAACAAGAAGGTGGTCATCAACTCAACAACTGCTGAAGCCGCGAAGATGGGGATAATGTTCCCGATGGCGGCTGAATATGGATCTGACATAATCTGCTTGACGCTCGATGAAACTGGAATTCCAAATGACGCCAATGCCAGGTGCGAGTTCGCGATGATCATGGTCGCCCAGGCAATGGAGCTGGGAATCGGCACCGAGAGGATATATCTTGACCCGCTAGTTCTTCCCGTTGGGGCGGCACAGGACCAGGGACCCAAAGTATTGGAGGCGATGTCAATGTTCAAAGCTCTGGCAGATCCTCCACCGAAGACGGTCGTGGGGCTCAGTAATGTCTCTAACAACACAAAGGAAAGGCCGCTGCTGAACCGCACTTACCTGGTAATGCTAATGGCCAATGGTCTGGACGCCGCAATAACAGATCCATCTGATAGAGATCTCATTGCTGCGATAAAGGCATCCGAGGTCCTGCTCAATAAGAGTCTATACGCGGACGATTTCCTGAGGGCTTAGGCGGTCGGCCGGGGCAGCAGACCGGACTCCTTGACTATCTCGGGGACCTTCTCCTCCCACTCGATGGCCATAACGTGAACTCCGTGCACACCCTTCATGTTCTTCAACTGTTCAATGGTCTCTATCGCTATCTTGATCCCTTCCTGCTTTGCATCGCTCGCGTTCTTCATCCTGTCGATGACCTCGTCCGGGACCATCATTCCTGCCACCTTGTTCTTGATGTACTTGGCGGCGCCGGCTGACTTCAGTGGGATCACTCCTCCCAGAATGTACACCTTCTCGGTCAACCCTCGATCATTGGCCTCGTTCAACCACTTCTCGAAACGGGGAACATCATATATCCCCTGGGTCTGGATGAAGTCCACGCCTGCGTCGATCTTCTTTGCCAGTCTGTCCACCCTGAACTCGAAAGGGTCGGCAAAAGGATTTGCAGCCGCACCTAGGAATAACCTCGGCTCAACATCCATCTCATCCCCGCACTCGAACTTCTTCTCGTCCCTCATGTCCTTCAGCATTCTGATGAGCTGCATCGAATCGATATCGAACACGTTCTTGGACTGCGGATGATTGCCGAAGACCTGATGGTCCCCTGAAAGGCAGAGGACGTTCTTCACGCCCAACGCAGCAGCGCCAAGCAAATCGCTCTGGATCGCTATCCTGTTCCTATCTCTCACAGTCATCTGCGCAACTGGCTCGATGCCTTCTTGAAGTAGGATATTGGCTGCCGCAATGCTCGAGAGCCTCACTATGGCAGTTTGATTGTCAGTTATGTTGGCTGCGTCAACGAACCCCTTCAGCATCCCGCATTTCTTCCTTATCACATTCGCGTTGGCAGACTTGGGAGGCCCTATCTCGGAGGTCACCGCGAACTTCCCCGCTTCGAGAATCTTCTCAAGGTTGCTCCCGGCCTTCAATCGATCACCTCTTCTATCTTGACGCTCTTGCGCGGACCGCCGTCACCGGCTGTGGACCAGTCCCGCGGAGGTTGATAACTGTTCATCCAGTCCAACTGGTCCTTCTTCTTGAGCCGCTCGTATATGACCTGCCATGCACATTCCGTGTCCTTTGATATCTCGCACTTGCCGTCCTGGGAGCCACCACACGGCCCATTCAGCAAAGATTTCGCACATCTTGTGATGGGGCAGACGCCTCCGGTATGAGCCAGCACGCAGTTCCCACATCCCCTGCAGTTCTCCAGCCAGGTCCCGTGCACCACCGGATAGCCCATGAAGGTGGTGTTCAGTCCGGGATAGATCGCCTTTTCTTCGTACATCTCTGCAACAAGCTGGACGCCCACGCCGCACGCAAGTGACAGAACGACATCCGCCTTCTCGACATGCCCCCTCATCTCATCCACCCATTCCTTCTCGCACTGCCTCTGGATGGTATGCTCCATGATGTTGAGGTTCTTGCCTTCCTTCTTTCCCCATATCCTCAGCTGTCCGGCGAGTATCGCGGCCTCTCTTTCTCCACCCGAGAGGCACACGGTCACGCAAGTGCCGCAGCCCAGGATCAGGATGTTCTCGTACGGTTCAAGCATTTCAAGTATCTCGTCCATTGGTTTTCGGTCACCAACAATCAATCTTTCACCCCCTTCCTCAACGGAGTGGGTCCAAGTTTCTTGATCCTTTCAGTCATCTCGAGAATTATCTCTGCGAAGCGTCCTGCCATTGCCGAGGACAGGTTGAACATCTCCAGCCTCTGGCTGTCGAATCCGATCTCTTCCAGCAGACGTTTCGCGTGGCGCACCTTTCTCTTGGCGCGGAAATTGCCTTCCATGAAGTGGCAGTCGCCTTCCATGCAGCCGGCGACCATGACGCCGTCGGCGCCTTCCTCCAACGCCTTCAGCAGGTAGCTTATCTCCACCTTGCCCGAACATGGTAATCTGATGACCTTGACGTCGGGGGGATAGGAGAGTCTCATGCTACCGGCCAGGTCCGCCGCCGCGTAAGCACAGTAGTTGCAGCAGTAAGCCACGATCCTGGGACGGAACTCCTCAGGAACCTCCGAAGTGCTGGTTGCCTCGTCAGCCTCCATTTGTCACCTCCCCCAGGTATTGTTCCACCATCGGGATGATCTGGTCGTCCTCGAAGTGCCTTAGCTCTATTGCCTTGGCCGGACACTCGGTGGTGCATATTCCGCATCCCCTGCATTTGGCTATGTTGGTCTCGGCCACACCGTCCTCGTTTATCGCTATGGCTCCGTACGGACAGAGCCTGATACAGGTAAGACATGCCGCACAAAGCTCTGGATTGATGAACGAAACGATGCCTCCAACCTCTAGCGCTTCCTTTGTTATGATAGTCAGTGCCCTTGCCGCCGCAGCTGAACCCTGGGCAACGGAATCTGCAACGTCCTTCGGGTACTGGACACCACCTGCGATGTAGATTCCCTCATTCGAAGTGTCAACAGGTGCGAGCTTGACGTGAGCTTCCTGGAAGAACCCTCCTCCGGAACAGGGAACCCTCAACTTCTTGGACAGCTCGTGAGAACCTTCCACGGGAACCCCGCCTTCAGCCAGCACAAGCAGATCGAGCGGCAGATCGAGCTCCACGCCCAGCAACTGGTCCTTGACGTTCAGTTTGAGCCCGTTGGTGTATGACACCTTGGGCATCTCGTCGAAAGAGTACTTGACGAACAGGACTCCCATGCTTTGAGCCTCTTTGTACAGGTCTTCATGGATCCCAATGGTCCGTAGGTTCTCGTAAAGAACGAAGATGTTCGCGTCAGGGAACCGTTCCTTCAGTGTTCTTGCGGTCTTGGTGCCGGTCAAACAGCAGTATCTGGAGCAGTAATCGTTCTTGCCCCACCGCATGTCCGCGCACAGGAGCACTGCGACGTTCTCCACCTTTCCAACATGCTTCTTGATGTCGCCTCCGGTCGGACCCTCTTCATGAAGAAGTCTTTCGACTTGTGATATTGTGACTATCCCTTTGTGAGAACCGAAACCGTGTTTGAGAAGTTCCTCAGGATCCCCAGCATCGAATCCAGTGGCAACAACCAGTGTTCCACAACTGACGTTCGAAGTTTGAGTTTCCAGATTGATCGCTCGCTCTGGACACGCTTTTACGCATTCTCCGCACAGGGTGCAAGTTTCAGGGTCGATGTAGTACTTGTCGGGGAAGGTGTTCTGCTTGAAGATGGCCTTTCTCTTGGTGAGTCCTTCATTGAAATCGTCGTCCACCTCGACCGGGCAGACGTCCACGCATTTCCCGCAGTCGTCACAGCTGTAGTCCACATAGTCCCTGGATTCGATCGTTACCTCGAAGTTGCCGACGAATCCTTCCACTTCCGCGATCTCCGAAGCTGGATAAACCGTGAGGTTTCCTGTCTCATCCGCGGATTCAATGAGATTCATTATCAATTCGGAACCCGAGGTCTCCTCGGGATAGACACTTGCGAGCTTGGGGAGCCTTCCACCCAGGTAGGGTTTCTTCTCCACCAGATGTACCTTGTATCCGTTCCTTGTGAGGTCCCTCGCCGCGGTCAGACCCGCAACTCCACCGCCTACAATGCATGCCACTTGAGTAACACCGACAGAGGTCTTGCTGAGTGGATCCAGATTTGCCACTCTGGCCACTGCCATCCTTGTGAGTATCTCCGCTTTCTCCAGCGCCTCGGCCTTATCCTTGTGTACCCAGGAGCAGTGATTCCTTATGTTGGCCATGTCCAGGAGGAACGGGTTGAGACCCGCGGACCGTATGGCAGCCTGGAAGGTGGGTTCATGTGTCCTCGGAGAGCAGGCTGAGACGACCACCCTCGTCAGACCTTCGCGCTTGACGGCCTCCATGATCTTCCTTTGACCCTCCTCGGAACATGAAAAGATGTTATCCTCCGAATAGACCACGTTTGGCAGCTTCTTGGCATACTCGGTCAGTGCTTTGACATCGACGACAGAAGCGATGTTCTTGCCGCAGTGGCATACGAAGACCCCGATCCTCTTTTCGTCCGTTTCGAGTTCTGGATAACCTGCAGAAGGCGGGAATGTCCTTTCGCTTGCCAGGTCCGTGGTGGCTCTGGAGGCCGCACCAATGCCTTGGTTCGTGGAATCGGTGATGTCGAGAGGCCGTGAGGCCATCCCGCAGATGTGAATGCCGGGAGAAGATGAATCCAAGGGGCCTAAACTGAAGCTGGATTTCTCGAAGAACCCGTACTTGTTGAGACCCACACCCAGTTTGTCCGCAAGCTCCTTTGTTCCATCTGATGGGATGATGGCAACGTTGAGGACCACCATGTCCACTTCGAGGTCTTTGATCTCGGCGGTCTGGGTATCCTCGTAGGACAGAGAGAGCGTCTTGTTGGGATTCTCGAATATCTCCGCCGGTCTTGCACGTATGAACTCGGCTATCTTGTCCTCGTACCGGATCTTATTGTAGAACTCGTCGTACCCCTTGCCAGCCGAACGGATGTCCATGTAGAAGATGGTTATCTCCGCATCCGGCTCATGTTCTTTCAGCAGCAAAGCCTCTTTGAGTCCGTACATGCAGCATACTCTTGAACAGTAATCGTGGCCCACCTTCTCGTCCCTGGAACCAACGCAGTTGATGAACGCGACCTTCTTGGGATGACTCCCGTCCTTCTTGGTGACCTCTCCCATGGTTGGTCCGGAAGCCGAAAGCAGTCTCTCCAGCTGAAGCGAAGTGATGACGTTATCGTATTCCCCGTAACCGTACTCTTTCCTTCCGTCGGGTTCGTAGATCTGTCCGCCGGTTGCGATGATTATCGAATCGAACTCCTTCTCTACGGTCGACCCCTTGTCCTCGAAGTCGATGGCGCCGACCTCGCAGAACTTCTCGCAGAGCTTGCACTTGCCCGTCCTGAAGTAGGTGCAGTTCTCGTATTCTATCGCAGGAGCCTGGGGAATGGACTGCGGGAACAGGAAATGAATGGCCTTTCTGTCGCCCTGACCCTCGTCGAACTCGTTGGGGAACTTCTTTGGGCACTTCTCCACGCACGTGCCGCATCCGGTGCACTTGTCCAGCAGGACGTACCGGGGCTTCGTGTGGATGTTGACCTTGAACCTTCCGTTCTCCCTGGAGACCGAATCGACCTCTGACAGAGTCATTATCTCGATGTTGGAGTTCCTGGAGCAATCCACCATGAAAGGTGAGAGGATGCACATGGAGCAGTCCAACGTTGGGAATGTCTTGTCCAGTTTGGGCATGATCCCGCCGATGCTGGATTCCCTCTCGACCATGGTGACCTTGACGCCTTGGTCAGCGAGATTGAGCGCCGCCTGCATGCCGGCTATGCCTCCGCCTATCACGAGCGCGGAACGGATCAAGCAGTCGCCCCCAGCTTCTTGAGAACGGGCTTGGTGGAAACGATGTTCAGACTCAATCCAAGGTCGTCCTCTGATAGCCCCAAAGCCAGGCCAATGAGTTGAGTGAAGTAAAGGATTGGAATATTCACCGGTTCGCCTTCAACCTGATTTTGGTAGACGTCCAGCATCATGCTGCACAGTGGACATATCACCTGTATCACGTCAGCGCCGAGCGACTTCGCCGTGTCCAGGATGCTCTTGGTCATGTTCAGAGCTATCTCCTTCTCAGGAAGGTACACCGGCCCGCCGCAGCACCACATCTTGCCCGGGAACTTGAGCGGGGTCGCTCCGAGGGCTTCGGCCATCTCGTCCAATTTGACCGGTCTCTCGATGTCATCGAACTCAGGGTCGGTTCTTGTGAGAAGGCAGCCGTAATATGAAACAACCTTGAGGTCCGTTAAGGGTTTCTTGACCGCCTTTGCCAGATTCTCCATGCCGACATCCTCATAGATCGCCTGGAACAGGTGCCTGACTTTCACGTCGGGAGCGTTTCCCTTGGAAGCCAGAGTCTTCTTTGTGTCCTTCAGGTTCTTGAAACACTCGTTGCATGGGGTCACGACAGAAGTCCCTTGCTTGGCAGCCAACTGCAGGTTCTTGGTGTTGAGCTCTGTGAAGGTGTCATAATCAAGTGAAGGCAGTGCGGTCGCGCCGCAACAGTTCCAGCCCTTGATCTCTTCCAGCTCGATACCCAGGGCACGGCATGCGCTCTGAGCGGAGATGTCGTACTCCTTGGCGGTTGCGTGCAAAGAGCAACCCGGGTAATACACGTACCTTAGACCTTCACCCAATACCCTCACCCTTTACCGACCATATTCTTGATTGCCTTGAGATCGCTCCCGCTCTTGGGCGGAAGGATGGGGATCTTGCCCCTGAAGAAGAGATTTATTATGGCGTCCTTCTGGGCCAGTAGGAACATCGGGTTTGTCTTCAACGCAAACTTCAGAACCAGCTCCGGTTCCCATAACCTCCCTCGCCTGAGTATCATGTCGGAGAAGTCCTTGTAATAGGCCAGGTTCTTGGATGGCATGACCTTGCGAGTGAATGCCATGTTCCTCAGTCCGATCATCACATCGGTCACCGGGATGTTCCTGGGGCACCTTGCGGTGCACGAATAGCAGGTGGTGCACAAGAATACCATCTTGCTCTTCATGGCAACGTCTAGAAGTCCGAGGTTCACCATATTGACTATCTGCCTTGGTGTGAAATCAGCGAACGGTGCGACCGGGCAGGAGGCCGAACATGTGCCGCATTGCATGCACTCCTGTAGCTTTCCGACCTCCTTGAAATCGAGAACCTCCTCGCGACCGACAACGTCTACCTCAGACGGTGTCCATACCCCCGAAATTGCCATAATTTTCTTCCGATTTTACGAATACTGGGCTCGATAATAAACCTTTGGTCAGGGCATGACATTCTGACGAAAACAGAAGGGGGCTTACGGCGGTGACCTAGTACGTCCCATAATAAACGATATAAGCACTTCAACCATTGTGCAGAATGTGCTCATCCGTGAATACAAGTCGGAAGACCTGCAACAGATTCTCCACGAGATGAATGGGAAGAACTCCAAAAGGAGGGGAGACAAGTTCAAACTGGTGGAGTGCTCCGACGCATTCACATGCTTTCTGGCAGAGGATGACTCGAAGATCAGAGGTTTTGTGATCGTAGAAGACCTCGGTGATGGCGTTTCGTTCTACATAGAGCAAATCAATGTGACTGAGAGAAGAACAGGGATCGGCAGAGAACTCATTCAAAAGGTCTTCGAATTCGTGGTGGAAGGAGGTCATATCAGTTTGTGCGTCAACACGGACAATGATGACTCGATCAAGTTCTTCGAAGCTATGGGATTCCAAAGGTCGGGACATACTGAGGGTTACAGAAGGAATCAAGACAAATACTGGTATGAGATCGATCTGTGAATCATCCCTCAACAATCGCTAACTATTTGAACCTTAATTGAACTAACCAATGGGTTGGTCATAGGTAAAGGGGCAAGATGACAGCAAAGACGAAACAGGATTCTTGGGACGTGATAATCGTCGGCGCCGGGCCGGCGGGTATGTTTGCTGCTAATGAGATGGCCGATACCGACCTATCTATTCTCATAATCGACATGGGCAGGGAGGTCAAGAAAAGGATCTGCCCATTGGGTCACGACATGGGATGCACCGAATGCAAGCCCTGCCACATCATGTGCGGCATCGGCGGCGCCGGAACTCTCTCAGGCGGTCGACTTAACCTGCGTCCAGACATCGGAGGGGACCTCAGCGAGGTCACCAAGGACCTGGAGAGGGCGTGGGAACTGGTTGACTACGTCGACAAGGTCTTCCTGAAGCACGGCGGGCCGACGGAACTGCACGAGCCCAAGGGAGAGGACCTGAAGCATCTCAGGAGGCTGGCGGCAGCATCCGGCATCAAGTTCATCGAGATACCTCAGAGGCACATCGGTTCGGACCACGCTCCCAAGGTGATTCAGGCGTTCGCGGACGACCTGGAGAAGAGGGGAGTCGAGTTCCTGTTGAGGACCAAGGTCAAGGACCTCATCATCGAGAAGGGAATCTGCAAAGGCGTGGACACGGTTAGAAGGGGCGAGTTCAGGTCGAAGTACACGCTCATAGCTCCTGGAAGGATAGGCGGGCCATGGGTGGAGGAGATAGCACGGGAGAAGAAATTGGATGCCAGTTTCGGTCCGATCGACGTCGGGGTAAGGGTGGAAGTCCCTGCGATAGTCATGGACCCTGTCACCAGCATCAACATGGACCCCAAGTTCCACATCCACACCCCGAGATACGACGATTTCGTCAGGACCTTCTGCACCAACGAGAGAGGTTTCGTCGTCAAGGAATGGTATGACGGTTTCATAGGTGTCAACGGCCACGCGCTGATAGACAGGACCTCCGGGAACACGAACTTCGCCCTTCTTGTACGAATCCATCTCACAGAACCGCTGGAGAACACGACTGCTTACGGAAGATCGATAGCAGAGCTCGCGACTACAATCGGCGGTGGAAAACCGATCCTTCAGAAAATGGGCGACCTAAGGAGGGGGCGAAGGTCCAACTGGAGCCGACTCGACAAGAACCTGGTCAAGGCCACGCTCAAGGACGTCGTTCCGGGGGACATATCGATGGCTTTGCCGCACAGGGTCGTGATGGATATAATCGAGGGGCTGGAGAAGCTAAACGAGATCATTCCCGGCGTTGCAGCGGATTCGACCCTCATATACGCTCCTGAGATCAAGTTCTATGCGATGGAGCTTCAAGTGAACAAGTACCTAGAGACCAGCGTGAAGAACCTCTTCGCGGCCGGAGATGGGGTTGGCCTTTCAGGTGATATAGTCAACGCCGCCGCGACAGGTGTCATCGCCGGACAAGGTATCATGAAGAGTGCCGGGGTCAAGAAGCCTTAGATGTACTCTCGGGGAGATGTCTATGCCATGGGTAGGTGGGATGGAGGAAGAGGACAGGAAGAAGAAGGACTTCGAGCTTGCCTTCAAGAAGTCCTGGGACGACCTTCAGTCCATGGATCCGAACGATGTTGCGAGAAGATCGCTGGCGGAGTACGATGAAGGCCAGGCAGTTTTCTCTCTGAAGTTCATGGGGACAGAATACAAGGTCAAGAAGGACGAGAGGGTGGTCTCTACTGGTGAAGGCAAGAGGACGAATCCATTCTACGCGTTCTTGATCGTGCATTATCTTTGTGGGGCGAAGGATATCCCTCTGGCCAATGAGCACATTTCCTTTCGGGAGCTGTACGGGGGAGATGTCTACTACCAGGCGTTCAAGAGCAGAGCGATAGATTTCATCAGGAGGGAGTTCGAGAACAGGCCTGGAGAACTGGTGCAGAAAGGGGTCGAGATGGGAGGTGAGAAGGCCGATCTGGGCGATTTCTCTGTGACAATCCCTGTTTTCCCGAGGATCCCTCTTACGATTGTGCTTTGGCTGGGCGATGATGAAGTTCCTACGAGTGCAAACGTCCTTCTTGACAAGACTGCCGGAGACCACCTTCATACCGAAGACATTGCCGCGATAGCTGAGGACCTGGCCAGGAGACTGTCGCGAGAGTAGACAACAGACCCTCGACGTTGGATTCCTATTCAGATACTCAATAGGATAGCATACATGTATAGGATTGACGTTATATAGTAGGATTGTCATATAGAATATCATGCAGAAGGTCGTGAAGGTAACGCGTCGAGGCCAGACGACCATCCCAGAGGAATTCCGCAGGAAGTATGATATCCAGGAAGGCGACAGCCTTCTGGTCGAAGACGAAAACGGAAAGATTGTCATACGCACCATCAAGAGCCTTCTGGATCTGGGAGGGGTCGACTCCGAATTCGGGACGCCCAAACAGCTGAAGGCCGAAGTTGAGAAGCTCCGGAAGGAGTATCGATGAGAGAGATCCTGGACACGAGGTTCTTCATGGAATACTTCTTTTCAAGCGACGGGAAGATGCAAGAGCGGATACGCCGAAAGCTGGTTGATCTGACAAAGAGAAAGGAGGGTATCGTACCGGCTGTGGTTCTTGCAGAGGTCGTCAATCTTACATGCAAGTACAGAGGAGCAGATGAGGCCAAGAACAGATACTTCTCAATTGTGCGCAGCGGACTCATGATCGAACCTATGACTTCAGAGGTGTCCATGGAGGCTGGACTCATGAAGTGCAAGCATCGGAAAGTTCCAATGGGGGACTGTATCATTGCCTCCACCGCGAAACTCCACGGCGCTGGGATCTTCTCTGACGATGAGCACTTCGATCAGATCAAAGGAATCAAGCGCAGATGGTGAGAGCCCAACGCTGCCCCGCATCAATATGTCACTATGGCCAGAATGGAAATTGTCCTTCTTCGGGCCTATTCTCTGCCCCTCTGTCGGCTTCCAGGTCAAACAGAAGAAGGGTCTTGGTGTTGACCATGAATGAATCTATCCCGAATCCAATATCATGGGAAGGAAGTGGCAAACTCAAGACTGTCCTTAACCCTAGACGAAAGACAGATAAGCCCATAAACCTCTCTCTTCTCGAACGAGTGGTAGGATGAGGAGGGTAGGACCAATAGGGATTGCAGCACTGCTAGTAGTCGGTGGGATCCTAGTCATTTATCCAGACGTCGCTCTTGGGAGCACGTATATCAGCGGTGTTATCGGCACAGACACCACATGGGACAGACCAGGAAGTCCATATATCGTCACTGGAGATGTCACCGTCACGAGTGGAGCTACGTTGACAATCGAGGCAGGTGTGGAGGTGAGGTTTAACCCAATTAAGGAACTGATCATCGAGGGAACCCTAAACGCAAATGGTGACCCAGACAACGTGACTGTGTTTACATCCAACAATACCTCTCCTGACCCCGAGGATTGGGACGGAATCAGTGTCGTGTCCTCAGGGCATGCCCGAATAGAGTTCTGCGAAATCAGCTACGCGGACTTCGGCATCCTTCTGTCATCAGATGGCAACGAAATCCACAACAACAGCATGCTCAGAAACTCCTATGGCATATTCATGATCCAATCAAGCGACAACAACATTACCAACAATACCATCGACCGTAGTGCTGGATATGGAATCTACATGGACCGGTCTCCAGACAATAACATATCTGGCAATTACATAGACGACAGTGCCTACTATGGCCTATATATGATAAGGTCAAGGAGGAATGTCCTAACCGCCAACCGCTTTGAAGATAGTCGCATAATCAATCTTTTCGTGACTGGTACCACCAAGGAAGAGTACAATCATACAATCACGACCTCCAACACCGTTGAAGGAAAGCCTGTCTACTACTTCTACGACATTGAGAATCAGACGATTTCAAGCCTCGACACCAATCACATCACTGTAGCGGGGTCAGCAAATGTCACAATCAGGGACATCGATTCGAACGATGGTGATCCAATATATGTGGCCGTGACTGTTGATTCAATGATCACTAACTGTAGGATATCATATCCGGGATATGGTATCTTCATTCGTTGGGGCTCCAACATTGAGGTACTCAACAACTATCTGTACAACGTCGATTATGAAGCTGGCATCAACGTTGAGGGATCCTCAAACGTCAGAATTCACAATAATACATTGGATGTGGCTAGTGGTCTTACAAAAGCCATCAAACTCTCTTCGTCGGACAATGTGGTCACCAACAACACGATATCCTATTGGGTGGGACTCGGCATCTTCGTGACCCTTTCAAGCAACAATCTAATCGCAAACAACACAATATCGGGACGAGGGAACGGTATTCGAATGGTGTTCACTTCGCGCAACAACTATGTTGCCAACAATACCATCGTGGGTAACAGGATCGGCATATACCTGGGCTCCGAAGCCGACAACAACACAATCATCGAAAACACAATCCTGGATAGTGAGTACATCGGAATTTGCAGCTACGGATCCGAAAACACATTCAATAACAACACGATATCTGAAACCGGGCAGGATGGTTTCTACCTGAATGGAGCTTCGCAGAATGACATTATCAATAACACAATATCCTCCAGCATTCGGAACATCGTCTTAGATACGTCAGTAAACAACAGCATAATCGGCAATACGCTGAGAGACGCCGAGTTCGGTATCTATAGTAAGAGCTCCGCGGACAACGATATACATCACAACACAATCCTGAACAACATCAATCAATCCTTTGATGACGGGGACCAGAACAAATGGAACGACAGCTATCCAAGCGGGGGCAACTATTGGTCCGACTTCAGCCCAACATGCACTGATTCATACAGTGGCCCGACCACGCCCCAAACTAGTGGATTGCCGGATGGGATCTGCGATGTGCAGTACGACATCGATGCTGACAGCGTGGACTACTATCCTCTGAAGACAACTCCAGCGGATGTTCAGCCTCCTCAGATTGAGGATGTTTTCATAGACGGGGCGCCCTCAACCACCTTCGGCCTCTCCTCATTTCCACCGACCATTTCACTGGAGGCTTCTGTGGACGATTCACTTACTGGAAACTCAACCATCTCAAGCGCCAACTACACCGAAGGATTGACGAATTGGGCTACCAGCGCGGCAATGACACCGACAGATTCTGTTTGGGGCGATGACGTTGTCGAACAGGTCAGAGCCACGATAGCGACCCCGACAGTTGTAGGGACGTACGAATTCTGTGTCTATGCCCAGGACACCTCATTCAATCAGAACTTAACAGGTTCCTGTGCAGAGCTGGAACTTTTGGATGACATGCCTCCTGAGATCTGGAGTATGCTGATCGAGGGTCTGAAGTCCATTACCGTTGAAGCTGGTGCAATCCTGACCATCAGCGCCGTTGTTTACGATTCACTCACCGGGAACTCGAATATCGGCGGTGCCAATTACACATTGGGAGCGGCTCAATGGGCGACTTCTCAACCTATGAATATGGTGAATCCTCCAGGAAGTCCAACAGAGCAGTTTACAGAGGACATTGACACGTCTGGATGGATACCGGGCACATATGAGGTTTGTGTCTACGCATGGGACACGATCCCGAACATGAACACCACGGCGTTGGGGTGTCCTTCCGTGACCATCAGTCCACCATCGGCAGTTGATACCACACCACCTCAAATATCGCAGGTGACTGCGGTTCCTTCTCCTCAAGAGAGATATGACCATTTGGAGATCTCGGCCAAGGCAACGGACAATGTCCAGGTCTACGGCGTATGGGTGAATATCGAAAGCCCTGATGGGGCAATGACAAATCATTCAATGACCTACAGTCCTTCGGAGGACGGATACAGCCAAAACACAACCTACTCCATTGTCGGGTTATACACTTTCGTCATTTGGGCGAACGACACCTCCAATAACTGGAATCCTTCGTCCGGTCACCATTTCATAATCGAGGACACAACCGGGCCATCCAAACCTACCGGGCTAGTGGTGGTTGTTCCAGAAGAGAGGGGGATGTTGGAATTGCTGTGGGATCCCAACCCTGAGGAGGATCTAGAAGGCTACATCATATACAGATCAACATCTCAGGATGGTCCGTGGGATGAGAGTGCAAACGTCACGTTTGTCCCCAAGGGTCTTGACAACTACGAAGATAGTGGCCTGAAGGATGGAGAAACGTATCACTACCGGATTGTCGCGATTGATACTGAAGAGAACCCGTCCTCCATGTCAGATATTGCCTCTGGAACCACGATATCCCAGCCGACTGAACAGGATTGGTCGATCTGGTTGCTTCTCATAGTGATGATAGTGGCTGCAGTTCTTGTACTCGTCCTACTCATAAGAAAGAAAAGGGGAAGACCGGAGGAGGAGGTTGAAGACATACAAGATGTTTAGGTTGATCGGCAAGAGAGACCGAAGCCCTTCTTCAGCTTTGATTGGATACAGTCCTATGTACTGACTTGTGGGCAATGGGTCTAGGCGTTGTCAACTGCCCAAACCCTATCGGTCTCCACTCTCACCCAGTACCCGAATCCGGCCTGCAAATTCTCCGCAGGTGCAAGAACCCTGAGGAAGTATGGCAGTGATGACGGATCCAGACCTTCGACTCTCGTCGCCCCGGTTCCAGCTTTCAGATCCGAGACAGTGTATGCTGAACGGAATGACGGGAACGGGACAAGATTCCATCCGGTCTTCAGCTGCAACATGGTATTCAGTGGAACGATCCCTGCCACAGTGAGGTTCGATTCCTCGGTGACGCTAACCCAAAAACCGATTCTGTGATTGATCGTTCCCATATCTCCCTTGTAAGGCTTCGAATCAGCGTAGGACTCCCACTCGCCTGATGTGGCATGGTATGTCCATACCCGATCAAACTCAAGGGTCTGGAGAACTCTCTCAAGAGACACATCCGATTGGATCAGGGGGATTGATAGCAGATTGGGGCCCTCGTCAACCATTCGAGTGAATTTTCCCGCTTGATCCCAGCCACATGAGCTCTTGCCGTTGACATCCACTGCGCAGACCAGGTAGAAGTAGTTGTTAGGGTCACCCTCGCCCACGGAGTTGTCCACAATATCGGTCGTTCTGTTGGGAAGGGATGCGATCAGCTGATAGCTCCAGCCTCCCCACTCATACGAAGTGTTCCTGTAGACCTCATAACGCACCACGGAGTTCAATCCCATCCCGTCATCGGGTGAAAGGGACCAAGTGACGGCAACATCCTCCAAATTGACGCCGACCAGGTTCGCTTCCAGTACCGACGGAGGTCGGGGAGGAGGCAAGGTCGTGGGGAGCATCAACGGATACCGGTCTTGATTGTCCACAAGAATGGCATAAGGTGTGTCTCCAATGGCGTCACTTCCGGGCAGATCTTGATTGGATCCTCTCTTCACATCAAACCCGCCGTAATCGCTCCAATAGTTGCCTCCTGACGGGTATCCGTCGTCCCAGCTGTTCTTCTGATTGAACAGGTCGTCCTCGGCCTGTATGGCATTACCCATGATGCTGTTGTGATGAACGCTGTTGCCCTTCGAGGCAATGAGATGGATCCCCCTTGCGTTGGTCATCATGACGTTCTCCACAAGGGTGTTGTCATCAGATTTCCATAGAGCAAGAGCGTCCTTGCCGTTGGATGAGAAGGTGTTGTTGTGAACTCTGTTGGCCGGTGAGTGGGTGAGATCGATGCCGGATTTGCCATTCCCGTGAAGGGTGTTGTTGTAGATCTCGTTCTTCGTGGAGTTGTCGAAGTACATGCCATATCCGTTGTTGTCGTGAACCGTGTTCTGAGTGATCGTGCTCCAATTGGTGGAAAAGACAGAGACGCCCCAATAATTGTTGTGAATGTGATTCCTGACAATCGAGAGGTTCTCAGAGAATCCGATCTGGAAGGCAGCATGAACACCACTGACATCCAGGCTCTCCACGCTGAGACCCGAACAGTTGGCCACGATCAGTTGACCGGCTTCCGAACCGAGTATCCCGCCCGTGGAGTTCTTCAGATATCGGACGGGTTTGCCGATCACGGTATTGGAAGGAGCAATGATATGAGTGTTCCAGTGTTCCTTTGAGTTCCCATCGATATAAATCCCTCCCCGTGACATAATGTTGTTGGCCAGTATGTTGTTCCTCGAGTTCTTGAGAAAGATGTCGACAGCCCCGAACGAGGGCACCGAGATCGTATTGTTGATGATTGTGTTATTGTCGGAATTCTCGTCCACTCTGATTCCTTTATGCGACACGGAAATTGTGTTGTCTGATACGATCATGTCGCGGGCATAGAAGAGCTCGAGCCCGGTTTTGGATCCTGTGAGGTGGTTACCAACGACTGTGCTGTTGAACGTCGTATCGAAATTGACATCTACTGATGGTCCAGTATGTACCACCGTATTTCCCGTAACAACCGTGTTGTTCGATTGTGTTACATAAATGCCGGACCCGCCATGAAGGGGGTGACCCCCGAATACAGAATTATTCACGACTTTGAAGTTATTGCATCTCCCGATGAAGATCTCGCTGATGTCTCCTGACACAACACTGTTCTCGATCCTGCCATTCTCGACTTCCTTGAAGGAGACTACTGGTCCTGCTTTCAAAAATACGGAAACATTGCGGATGATGAAATGAACATCCGTCGTTTCGATCCTTATGGCGCCAGCTGGCCATGGCGAAATGATTTCCCATCCTTCGATGATAAAGGGGTCAGAGGGCGTTCCACTGCCGCCTGTCACGCCGTTGGCGGGAGTGAAATCCGCGTTTGAGTAGATGTAGATAGGGCCATGAGGTATGTAGGCCGATGCACCATCGGGGATCGTCACAAGTGTTGAGAATGACACTGAAGCGATAAGACTGAATGAGGCCAATACCTGAACTGCCCTTACAAAGCCCATGTCCTCCACTCAACTGGATTTGAGATTGAGAAATAGACCATCTTGTGCCTAGATATATCTTTCCCTCATCGGTCAAGGACATAGATAGAGAACGTCCTTCTTCTGGCGTATTCTCAGCTTGTTGGCCTCCATTCTATAACTGGGTGATATCTGGGCGGATAATCACGAGTGATTTCTTCATATACCCTTTGCAGGCTTTTTGCGACAAAGTAAAATGGAGGAATGGAAAAATGACAAACCTATCGGGAAGAAGTGTAGTTCTGCTGAAGGTGCATCCAGACCAACTGGAAAAGGCCTCTAAGGAAATAGCAGGAATGCCCAACGTGACGAAGGTGTGGCCTGTTTTGGGCCCCTACGACCTTCTGGTGACCGCTGGTTTCCCAGACTATATCAGTCTGAGGGACTTTGTTGGAAGCCTGAGATCGAGACCTTACGTCGGAGAATGCAAGGTCCATCCCAACTTCTGGGACTGGGAGAGAGAAGGAAGAACGGATACACCGCTGAACGGGTGGGTATTCATAGACACCACGGACTTCAATTCCACATTCGAGGGATTGAAGAAGATAAGCCAAGTGAACCACGTCATTTCCACATCCGGCGACTACAACTTGATCGCCAACATCGGTGTGGATGAGATCCGGGAATACGGAAACATTCTCAGGAAGAACGTGCTCAACATACCCGGCGTAAGGAACACGGAAACATACACCCATACGCCTGAGTAGACCAGTGACAGGGGTCCACGGGGGCCCCACCTCTCACAGGATTGATTGGAATTCCAGCGAAAGCAATGGATACAGACCAATACGATTGAAGGGATGAAGTTCGATAAGAACCAGCAAGCTCTATTTGAACTGTTTGCAATCAGATTGCAAATCCCTATTTAAACGATGTGCAATGAGAATGAGGATGGGTGTGTGCTGCAGGTGATTCTGGACTTGCTCCGCCCTTGACTTTAGTCCATCGCGCATTTCTCGAGAAAATCTTGGTCCATTCTAACTCGATCAGATGCCACATTTCCCAGCTTACTGCTTCCATAAATGCCATATCCACTGTCAGAAGCGAAATAGACAATCACATTGCAGAGCTCCTCTTGTGCCATTTCCACCGCTGAAGCCAGATCTTCATCACCCGAAATCAATACAAAAACATCAGCAACCCTTTTCCGTGCCATCTTCACTAGATCCAATGCGATGGCCACATCAACACCTTTCTGTTTTGGCACTGTGTAGTCTCCGCTGCACAGAGGACAATGAATTGGCAACGGTCGGACTCGGCCAACGCCCACACATTCATGGTTCTTGATTCTGTTGACGGCATACTGGAATTTCTGCGCATTCTTGAACCTTTTCTTCTCTATATCGGTTGGTTGTCTGCTTTGGTAGGGATTCGCATGGTAGAATTTCGTCCGAATGTGTTGTTCTCCTTCGGAGACCTTCAAAGATAACTTCTCAACGTCAAGGCTCTTGCCTCTGCCTTTTCTAAGGTAGAAGCTCAGGTGACCAAAATAGCCACCATCAATCATTACGACCACTTTCGCCGCCATTTCATCCCCCCAGAAAAGTGAGATAGCCACCGTTCTCGGCGAACGGTGGGTAATAAGCCACTTCCGTTGCTCCAGCAACGAAAGTCAATATACTCAATACTAAGAATAATCTGACAGATACTTTAAGCTTTTGCAGACATTCGAATGACCGATTGTCAGAATCCGAATATGATCTTGCCAACCTAATCATGCTCCCTCCTCTTTTGTGATGTTTGATTATCTCTTGCCTTTGCTTCCGGCCAAGCATTTACCTGTGATCTCTTGGGCGGTGGATGCGAGCGCGACTATTAAAGAGAAGGCTGGAGGGATAGGTGAAAGTATTCATCGCAATCCCGACTGTTTACTCAATCCTGAGAGAAGATATCTACAGAGAAAGGGGGTGGAACCTTTTTCGGTGAGAATGGTCCAATCGATGACTACCGCTGATTGATGGTTCTTCCAGATTGGCTACCGGGGGAAGGAGGGCTGTGTCAGAACAGCCCCAAGGTCTTCCCGTTCTCGTCTATGTCCACCACTTCCGCCGCTGGCTTGGAAGGCAGTCCGGGCATGGTCCTCATCTCGCCGCACAGCGGATACAGGAACCCTGCTCCTATGGACGGCTTTATGTCCCTTATGGGCAACATGAAACCGGTCGGAGCACCTTTAAGATGCGGGTCGTGCGACAAAGATAGATGCGTCTTCGCCATGCACATGGGAAGGTTGCCGTAACCCAGTTCTTCGAACATGGCTATCTTCTTCTCTGCCTCCTCGGAGTACTCCACGCCGTCCGCGCCGTAGATCTCCTTGGCGATGGTCTCTATCTTCTGCTTGATCGGCATGTCGTCCGGGTACAGCAGCTTGAAGTCGCTCGGCTGATCGCAGGCCTTGATGACCGCTCTACCGATGTCCATTGCGCCTTCTCCGCCCCGAGCATGGAAGTCCCCTGATTCTGCAGCGTCCGCGCCTGATTCCAGTGCGATCTCTTTAACCGCATCGACTTCAGCGTCCGTGTCGGTAGCGAACCTGTTGACCGCCACCACGACCGGCACGCCGAACTTCTTCATGTTCTGGATGTGCTTGATCATGTTGACGCAGCCCTTCTTGACGGCTTCCACGTTCTCACCCTCCAGGAGCTCCTTCGGTGGTGTCTTGCCCGGCGGGAAATCGAAGGCGTCGCCGTGCAGTTTGAGCGCCCTTATGGTCGCAACGAGGAGTATGCAGCTTGGCGCGTAGCCAGCTTTCCTGCACTTGATGTTCAAGAACTTCTCCGCGCCCATGTCAGCTCCGAATCCGCTTTCTGTGAGCACGTAATCGGCGAGCTTCATAGCCATCTTGTCCGCGATGATGGAATTGTTACCCTGAGCGATGTTGGCGAACGGTCCGCAGTGCATGATTGCCGGTGTGTGTTCCAGCGTCTGCACGAGGTTGGGCTTAAGCGCATCCTTCAGGACGACGGTCATCGCGCCGGCGGCCTTGATGTCGTCTGCCGTGACGGGTTTTCCATCGTGAGTGTAGGCCGGGACTATCCTCCCCAGACGCCTTCTAAGGTCCTTCAGGTCGGTCGCCAGTGCCATGATGGCCATGATCTCCGACGCAACAGTGATATCGTAACCGCTGTCCCGTGGGTATCCCTCGACGTCCTTCTTGGAGACGGTTCCTATCTTGACATTCGTCAGTGCGGAATCGTTGAGGTCGACCACACGGTTCCAGGATGTCGAAGACGGGTCTATGTTCAGAGGGTTCTTCCTCCTGAACGTGGGATGGAACATCTGATTGTCCAGCATGGCCGCCAATAGATTATTCGCCGCTCCAATTGCGTGAATATCCCCGGTGAAATGCAGGTTGATGTCCTCCATTGGAAGAACTTGGGAATACCCTCCTCCAGCCGCGCCGCCCTTGATCCCGAACACGGGACCCATCGACGGTTCTCGGATGGTTGTGATGACCGTCTTACCCTGCTCGGCAGCCAGCTTGGCCATTGCCATGGAGACGCCGATCAGCGTGACCGTCTTTCCCTCTCCCAGCGGAGTGGGTGTGATCGCTGTCACGTCTATCAACTTTCCATCCGGGTTGTCCTTTAATCTGTCCATAACCTCGAGCTTGATCTTGGCCTTGTACTTCCCGTACAACTCGAGGTCGTCCTCGCCAAGCCCGATCTTCTGCGCTATCTCAACAATAGGTCTGATTTCTGCTTCTTGGGCAATCTCTAAATCGGATTTCAACTCCTCACCCCTTTGTAGTTGCGGACATTATGGTCGGCGTATAAAAAACTAATCTGCCGATGTTCGAAATACGCTGACGAAGAATCGACATCCAGACCTGATGAGAAGAATGATTAAGTATTGGTTACCGTTTTCGTTGAATGCCAAACGAATTGCGACGATTTGGATTATGTCTCCCGGGAGGAGGAAGGAAATGGCGGAACTCATACGCGGTAAGGATATCAAGAAGAAGATCGAGGAAGAGCTGAAGGTAGAGGTCGAGGAACTGAAGGCGAAGGGCGTTACGCCCGGGTTGAGGGTCATACTTGTTGGTGATGACCCAGCTTCGCACGTTTATGTTCGTAACAAAGGGAAGGCGTGCGAGAGGCTGGGGATAGTCGAGGATACGATCGAACTGCCTGCGGATGCTCCTGAAGAGAAGGTTCTGGAACTGATCGAGGAGTTCAACAACGACCCTGCGGTGCACGGGATACTGGTGCAGCTGCCGTTGCCCAAGCACATGAACGAGACGAAGATTCTGTACGCGATAGATCCGATGAAGGACGTTGACGGTTTTCATCCGGTGAACGTGGGAAGGTTGATGATCGGAGATCCGGACTTTTTGCCTTGCACGCCGGCCGGGATACAGCAGATGCTCATTCGAAGCGGCAATGATCCAGCGGGGAAGCATGTGGTAATCGTTGGAAGGAGCAACATCGTTGGAAAGCCCATTATGAACATCCTGATGCAGAAGAAGGAGGGCGCCAACGCAACTGTGACCATTTGTCATACTGGAACGGATGATGTTGCGAAGTACACTAAGAAGGCGGACATAATCATTGCCGCGACCGGATGGCCTGGAACTATCACTGGGGACATGGTGAAGGAAGGTGTGGTCGTCATTGATGTGGGCGTGAACAGGATCGATGATGACACCAGGGAGAAGGGTTACAGGCTGGTCGGAGATGTTGCGTTCGATGAGGTGGAGCCCAAGGCGAAGGCGATCTCACCGGTTCCTGGTGGTGTGGGGCCGATGACGATCACGATGTTGATGAAGAATACGGTGAGGGCGGCGAAGAGGACGATTGAATAGGGACTCTTGGTTTTCGCGTCTCCGTCCCTTTCACGAAGCGGAGGTCGTGCTATCTGACCTTTGGGTTGGTCACACAAACGACAAGAGTCTGTTGAGTTGTCCGAGTTTGGACCGAGCGGGACCCTGGCGAATGTGGAAGCGTGCATAAGGCTGCCTACACGTGATTATGAGTTTGCACAGGAAAACTCCGAATGGTACAATCGGTTCCCCAAATCTCGAAAGCCAACTCAACACAGGTACCTTGCAGGTCTTGAGTACTCAGATGGCTGATCGTACTCGGCAATTCCCCAATTCCCTTTAGACGTTCATATCTGGCTGTCAGCGCACCCTCCTTGGGGAGTTGCATATCATAGCTGACCAAGAATATTGGTATCAACATGAGTCTGCTTCTCCTGTCGACCCCTATGCTGCTGAGTATCTTTCTGGAAATCAGGCACCGCAGGTTCGCTTCAGACGAGGCCATCCAACTTGAAATGAGCTCTAACTGTCTTCTGCTGTGTTGGAGACGTCTGAGAAGCTTCTCGCGATATGATTTCTTGATGTTGGGTTTGATTTCTTTGCACTCACCAATCAATATGACCCCATTACTGTGGGCCAATAAGTCGATATCTGATTTCTTCTTTCTAATCCCGAAGGTATCCGCGAAAGCTTCCTCCAAAGGCGGTGGAAAGCGAATCTCAATCCGATTTGGGTATACAGCGAACCCTTCGTCACTTAGCCTCTTCCTGCATCGCCGTTCGAACGCCTTACCACGGAGATCAAACTCGTAAGGGCCAAGAAAGCAGAGGTTTAGGGCGATCAGTTTGTATGTTGCGGCCCAATCGAAGCTCGTGAGCCAAAGGTCTCTAGATAGACGAAGAATCGGTCTGAAGCGGACTCCTCTTCCCCTCGTGTGAAGAACATCCAGCATCTTGGCAATCTGTCTCTTCTTCAACTTCGTCTTCTTGGAAAGCTTGTTGATTACCCTGGCTGGTCGACCGATGAATACAGTTGATGGCCTGGAATAGCCCAACATCGCCACTTCATGAGTCAACTTCATGAACTCTTCAAGTGGCATGTTCATCATGTTCTTGAATATCTCAGGGAATCGTGGTAATGACCCAAAGTCTCTGAGAATTGCATTGGTTTCCTCTCTCAGGAGTCTCCTATTGAGAGCTCCTTTCCCGACTACTGCCTTTTCCATGGTGACCTGTCCAACATCTGTCAGGTCGGTTGCCCATTTATGAGGAAGGTAGAGCTCACTTGACAGATAGCCATTCGCAGTCAGTTCTCTCACAACTTCCTCATCATCCACCACCTTCTGTGCAGGGTGATGGAGGCCTACGTCGTCCAACCAGAGTTCGCCACCGTATCTGAGAGCAGTGCCGACTCTCTTGAAATCTGCAAGCAGTTTTCTCACATCCAGCCACCTTTCCACCAATTCTTGGTAGGACGTTTTCAGTACATTCCTTACCACAAAGATGACCGTACCAGGTCGACCAGCAACAGTGAATGGTTGACCCACAATCATATCCTTCTCGCCATCATATTGTCCCTTGTCGATCTTCTCCTTGACGAAAGCTTCAGAGAATTCATGTGGACCCTTGACTAATGAAAGAAGAACAGCTGGCGGTTGGCCTGGATGTCTTGTAGAAGGGGGTAAGTAATCCCAAGCATAGCTAATCACGAAGTCCAGATAAGTATCCCAATCTCTGAGATGCCTCATTATCAGTGACCTCAAAGGGTCATCGGCGATGCCATACCAACCAGTCTGTACATTGAGTTTCAGATCATTGAGCCCACTCATGACACTGAGCGAGAATGCCATCAATTCGTTCTTATCGAATTCCCTGATAAGATTTGATGCATGTGACTTAATAGGTGGCAATTCTCGGCCGATATCAGCCTTATTACGGAATGTTCTGCTGCTCAAGTGTGTCAAATCCAATCGGAACTCATGGCTAAATAATGTTTCGACCCACAGACCATGTCGATGCTGGCGGTCTTCACCCCTTCCATGCTGGTGGCGTGGGGTCGATGAGGATTACGATGTTGATGAAGAGTACGGTGAGGGCTGCGAAGAGGACAATCGAACAGTAGGCCCGGCGAGATTAATACCAGGTTGGGTTTTGAACCATTTCTGCTATTGCTTGGTGGACTTCCTCATACTCTCTGTGAGCGATTTCTCCTTCAGGTGTTAGATAATATTCAAGGTGTACTTCCTCTCTGAGGGAAATTCCGGTTCCTGAAGTATTCTTCTTCGGGGTATTCCAAAGCAATTGATTCAGTAGAGATCTGTACCATCTGGCTGAGACCCAGTGTGTTCAGAGCATAGTGTGTTCCTTCCTTCCACGATTCTCCATCGCCCTCAAGCCACAACTTGATTAGCCCCATCTTTAGCCGCGCTGTCTCGTTCCAGAGTTCGAAGATCCTCATCATCTCATCTACGGTAATCCCATAGACTTCGGCCTGACTGTCAAAAGAGAAGTCATCTTTGTCCTGGGTGTATCCTAATTTGACTAGGAGTTCAGCCTCAATCCTGCGGAAATGCTCAATGGTCTCTGGCACCCCAAACAACCTGAATCTCAGATAATTATCCGGCATTTCTTCTCTCCCATCGTTCACATAGTGGCTGTAGGCCAGCAAGTACTCCTCGCCGAGCTCGTCGAGTTGTTCCATCACCGGAAGCACAAATCCCCAGTCAAATGAATGTGCCTCCTGCGGAGAACTCACAACGTACATAGCTGTCAATAACTTCTTAGGGATATCTGTTTCCAAAACCGTCACCTCCCGAGAGAATGATTCCGTCATGATACTAAGCGCTTTGCCCACGCTCACGAACACGTTCATTAGCTGGGGCTGAGCGTCAAAAAGGTTTCTAGCGAGTTCTACCATGCAGAGCTTTAGTTAGACGTTCGAGCTTCTCCTCAAGTCGTCTGAATCGACCAGATAGATCTCTCTTTAGTTCTTTCATGTCTTCCTCCAGTAGGTCGAATCTGTGGTGTAGTTCTTCATCCATGATGTTTTCTCCCTCTTCAGTAATTGGGTTCTGAGAGCATGAACAGTCTAATAAGCCTTGTCCGATAAATCACTGAGAACTGTAGGATTAGACCTAACCAGTGTTTCTAGAGTCCAAATCGCATCTTGAAAAATGGGAAATAACAAAGTGAGAATTGAGAGTGGGAAATGAATTCGTCCTTGTTCTGTTCCCAAAACCCTTATTTGCTCGACTCTGTTAGGGCCAAACGCTCACAAAAGTCAGCACTCAGGGTTGAAGTGCAGGAGCATACTATTTGGAGTGCGTCGTATGAGAAAGAATAGAGATTTCTCGTTGAAACTGTTTGATAGAGATCTGACGACCCACTACTATTTCCTTGCTATGACTCTACGAAATGCATCTATTGAGATTCAAGCACAAGCCCGAGGTATTGACACACGGGCTATTCTGAGGGTCGCCATGATCCAGACATTGATGCAATACGAAGAAGCCGTTGGGGCCTATTGCCTTGCTTGCCAGGAAACAAATGTGGCAGATTTCACCAACAGAATACTGAAATACAGAACCAAACAAGTTCACGACTTCTATTCTCGGATAGACTCGTTGACTGAGGATGAGCTGAGCAATACTCTGTCATTCTGCTCTCCTTCATTCTGGACACCAGTGCCTGATTCTAGAACCATCAAAAAGAAAATGAAGAAGAGCAGAGAACTACTGAGAGAAAAGCTCAACAGACTGAGAGAATTCTGGGAAGAATACCACGATTTCTACAACGCATCCAAGCATGGCGGGAGATACTGGTTGAGTGAACTAAGGCTCAAAGAAAAACAGGAGCAGTATTTGGGAATTCAGTGGCTGAAGAGGGACAAAGGAATAGATACTCGATTGGCTGAGGGTGACGAAATCGAGACGCAAACTGCCCATCTCGCAGATACAGCGAGAAGCATAATGACGGTTCTTCATGCGAACAGGATATTAGTCTGGTCATCGGTTGGAAAAGTTGATCCTACAATGTACCGTTACCTGTAGGCCGATTTTTCTGATCAGTACTGACCATTTGAGATTCCTCTGCGGTCCTAGATTCAATGATGTGACGGTTCTTCCCTAGACGATTGTGCTTGGACAGTGAGATTCTAACATTCTCTCCAAAAGGTTCAACATTTGATCCATACTTTTGACCGGGAGAATCTCCCTAATGTTCAATCTTCGTGAAAAGGACTCCATTCTGGCAAATGAAGTATTCCCCTGCCCGAAAGCCGTATTTCCAGTTCTTTGCTCACCCTACTGGGGAGATTGTCCGCAATGATTTCGCAATATATACTAACAGGTTCCAGAGACCTCACCTCAACGAAAAATCCATCATAAGGATA
The DNA here is from genome assembly GCA_023140195.1 of Thermoplasmata archaeon. Lineage (GTDB taxonomy): Archaea > Thermoplasmatota > Thermoplasmata > RBG-16-68-12 > SOIM01 > JAGLME01. Next base: position 57,329 of record JAGLME010000008.1, on the reverse strand, counting down.
ATTGATGTGGTAATCGTGCATTACTTTCCTGAGCCAAAAGCTCGCGGTATTGGAAGACGAGTCGATTTCTATACTGGATCTAGTCGGCTTGGTCTGAGCGTAAACCAAGGGTGGAATTGACAGAGATGGAATATGGGCGTCTATTGGGTAGTAGGAGGTGCTCAGAGGAAGAGCCGCAGCTCCGGCTAGGTGCTGCAACTGTTGGAACAGCGGATCTAATCTACTAATCGAAGCCATCAAATCAGGATATGGGCCAAATGGAGCAAGAAGTTGAGAGGGTTGGTCTGCTTCATTTCTCTTTTTCAATCGTGAAAAATGAAGTTCAAAAATCCTCGTATCTAGGCTTATCGGTGGTGAGTCCAAACTCACATCCGCGTTTTCGTCTTTACTTAGGATGATGCTTGACGGGAACTTCATCGTGATATGGGCGTTAACTAACGGCGTCGTTCCGGCATTCTCCACCGCAGGGAATATGAAATGTTGATTTGCGTATCCAGCCTTGCTTTCAAACTTGCTCTCCAAATCCTCCTTGAACGTGTTCCATTCCTGCGTATAAGACTCAAAATGAGCATCGATTTCCTCGGGCTCAACGAGATCTCCATATTCTCTGCCAAGTCTCTCCCTGTCAAGAAGATAGTCTGACTTCGATATCTGACTAGATAGTGTTTGTTTGTACTCAAGGTCCTTGTCAAAGAAGCCAACATCCAATACATCGGTGAGAACATCGCTTTCATCCAAAAAGCCAATATGTGGTTTTGGCTCTCTGGTCATTCTGGCGAGTCCTTCTGACATCGCCGTCAAGACTTCAATGACTTTGGCATTAATCGCCTCTGTCCCAGTCTTGAAGTACCTTTCAATGAACCATGGGTACTTGGCCAAAAGCGCCCTGAGACGAGTGGCGCCCCAGTAGTCGATGTCGATATCTTGCTTGCGCTTCCATTGATCAAACCACTTCTGCTCCTCTAAGTCCAAGTCTATGGGGATGACCAGAATCCAATTGGTGGGGGTAGTGTCCTTGTCCGAATAGACTCTTTGAAACGACCTACGAATCTGATCCTTCTGAGAGTTCTTCAGTCCTTCAATGAAGAACTTCGACTGGAAAACCGTGAGCATATTCCCGTAAGTTCCAACAAAAGCGTCAATCCCACTGTCGCCCGGGTTCGGACGAATAGCCTTTGCATCCGGCATCTCTGTAATGACAAGATCCTGAACAAGTAGTTCGAATACGTACCTAGCTGCATTTCTGGTATACTTGTCGACTAACCTCCCAAAATCTGGGATATCTGTGCTCATCAGGTCACCACCCAGACAATATGTTGAACTCCCTTCTTAAGGTTGTCAGGGCGATTCCTTCTCGACATAAGCATTGCGGTGAAATGGACTTTCTTTCTGAGGAATTGTCCAAACACCTTGGTGTGATTCATGGGTGTAGTGTCCCCTCGAGGCGCATTGTTCTTCTTTGACTGGGAGTTACCATAGGATAATAAGTAAACAAATAATGTTATTAAGCAAGACTTTATATATTACCATGTAATTACTAATATTATGAAAGTCATAGTGGATATTAGTAGTGATGATATGAAGAGAATCCGGAGCTTGTTGGCTGCGGAGACTTTCTCATCACTCTCTCATTTTGTCAATCTTGCAATACAGAATCAGATTAACCTGGAAGGTGACATATCCCAGATTCCCACATTGGAATCTTTGGTCCAATCCCAGACGAAGTCTGCTGAAGGCATCACAGAGGATGAGAGTCCCCCGAGGCCGAAGAAATCACGGAGGATTAGGACAGTCAGTGCTCCACAGATTGATGACAGTTTTCCCTTTTGGGGTACACAGAACAAGTACTTGTGTCTGAAGCAGATTGTGCTTGAGTTTTCGAGGATGGCATCGGAAGAGGGGAAACCATGGATGAGGTATGACATTGTAATGAACAGGCTTCTCAAGGACGCTGTTGAAACGAGAGAGCGACTTGAGGCTGTAGACAAACACCACCGCAGACCTAGAGGTCAGAAACTTTCTGCAGGTTTTCCAAGGAACGATTCAAAGAGCATCACAAGATACGAAAAGCAATTCATTGGCGGTCTTGATGGGAAAGGAAACTACTATGGAATGGCCGTAATGATGGGCTATTTGGCAGTGAGACGAAGTGAAGATTCAGATAGACTTGAGTTCGGGATCACCAAAGACGGTCTGAGATTCTCAAACCTGCAATCGCCAGTTTTCAGAGCGGAGTCGCCTGACTTCTCGCCATCCACTCCACCCCTTAGCGATGACGAGATTCAGTGCATCGTTCTCACTCTGAAAGAAGAAAGGCGATCAGAGATAGAGCTCATGAATTTCACGTTGGATTACATCAAGTCAGGCAAGAGTCGCCCTAGAGAGGGTTGTCAACCTACGAAAGAATATCTGGATAGGACCTTTCGCGACATGGCCAAAGAGAAGAAGGAAGGAAGCTTCTCTTCTTCGGAGGCTGATACTATCCGCGCCGGGGTTGTGAGTCGCCTCAATGAGCTCAACTTCATCAGAATCGAAAGAAGGGGCACTGAATCGATGTATCACATAACTGAGGCAGGACACAAGTTCATGTAAGATATCAGGAGGACTGAGAATGGTGAGATATAGTCAAGGGAAAAGAGACAAGATAACGAGTTATCTGAAGAATTGGATTGAAGGGCAGACTGTCTTCAAGAGCAGAACTGAAATGGCGAAGTATCTACAAATAAGTAGTTCGCACCTGAATGGCGTCATTGCAGGGAGAAAGCGGGCCAGCGATACCCTTCTTCGCAAGATTGAAGTAATGACAGAGTTTGACAGAGCATCTTCAGGAGAACCTCTACCCATATCTAGGGATGTCAGGCCATATCTGGATCTTGCACAGGAACTTCGTAAATGGTTCTCAAGTCAAACCAGATGGAAAACACAAAAGGAGCTAGCCGAACATCTGGGCATCTCATATGATATGATAAAGAAGTACTTCGTGGGAACTCGGTTTCCCACACAGAAGAATCGAGCAAAACTCTACGGAACCACAGGAATCCGATTGCTGGAAGAAGATAGGGATGCGGCTGGAAAGCAAAGGGTGGCCAAGTTGTCAATGGAAGGTGGCTACTCTGTTGAAGGCCATTTTGAGAAGATTGCAGAGGGTGCAAGGATCATTCAGCAAGGCGTCGAATCTCTTGAGAGGCATATTAGTGAGAGCAAAGAGCACTTCAAACGATTTGATGTGGGTGGAGACTCTGGTAGCCGAGTGACTGCGACTTTTTATGCTCTCGCTCGTGAGCTCTTAGCTTTCAGGGAATCTGATGTTCGCGAGAGGGGAGAACTCCGACGAAGAATCTCACCGAAGGATGTCGGCTATGTGGTCTCCTTCCTCAAAGCTCTCTACGATGAGGATAAGTTCTCAGATTTCATCTTCTTCACAAAATACGAACTTGAAGGTGAGTGATGATGACAACAGGTACTGTACAAAAATTGGAAGGTGACGCGGAGATTCTTCTGGAAGTGCTCGTCAGCATCATATCATCGACAACGACAGATCCGTTATATCATATTTCAGAGATCGTGCAGAATGAACTTGACGCGAATGCATCAAGGATTGCAGTCACGTTTTATCGCAAGGGGAAATCGAGAAGTGGTAAGCTGGAGAAGATTGTAATCGACGGAAATGGATTTGGCTTTCTGGAGAGTTTTGAACATTACATAAAGAACATTGGCGATTCAGTCAAGAAATACAGTGAAGAGTATATTCGGAGAAGGGATAGAGGCCTTTCAAGGGGACAGTTCTGTATCGGGCTTCAGGGGTTCCGAGCTGTTTGTGACGAGCTTCATGTGGTGGCCAAAACCGAAGAAGGGATGTCACCGAAAATAGTGAAAGGGAAACAGATTCGTGACCCAGATTTCTCCAAGATGTTCAATTGTCGGAAGATGATTCTAAAGTCGAATACGCTAGATGCGACGATTCTTGAAGAAGGAGATTTTAGCGACGCACGTGGCTCTTCAGGTGTGACTTGCATCCTCATCAATCCAAAGATGGCCATGAGGAGCTCCAGTCTTGTGAAGTATCTCTCACAGAACAAGAGAACGGAGTTGCTGGCGAACAAGGACTTGAAGATTGCCGTTAACGATGGTTCTTTCTCAGAGCAAGTGAAGCCCACACAATTCAAAGGCGAATGTGTGGAATACAGTATGAGACATCCAAAAGAGAAAAGGAGCCCGAAGTATAGAGCCTTGGGTGAAGTGAGGGCAACATTGTACTTCCACGAATCGAAGCCAGGTAGCAAGATCAGACTTGATGTTGAAGGTGAGCCCATCCATTTTGACATAACCAGTCTCGAGGAATTTGACAAACCTCCTTGGAATCTCGATTTCGTGGAAGGGGTAATAGAGTACGATCAATTGGAGAAATCTCCACTCAGGAGCGGGATAGAACGTGATAGCACATTTTGGCCAGCTTTCCTAGATATATCGGATGAACTAGCGAAGAATGTCAGAAAGAAAGTGAAGGAGTATGAAGAGAAGTCCAGAGACAAGCGGGACGAGGAACTCCTGAGGAAGCTTGAGAAAGTTATGGGAGAAGTCAAGAGGGAACTTGATTTTCAAACATGGTTTGACCGACCAATTGAGAAACCGAAACCTGGTCCTTTGGACCGTATCAAAGTCTTCCCAGAGATTCTGAATGTTCCAGTCTTCACGACACGGCGTGTCCATGTCCGTGCGTACGACATTGAGGAGAACGCACTGAGGGAAAGGGATGGCATCAAGTTCGCTTGGGTAATCAAGAATGGGCTGGGTACGGTCGTGTCAAAGAGTGGTGGTGAGGCGATATTCAAGGCCGGGCCTCAGATTGGTGCAACCTCCCTTGAAGCTAGTGTGTATGACTCAAAGACCGACAAGAATCTGGTTGCGGGAATCGAAATCGCAATCACCCATCCTCAGAGATATGGTAAACTGGCCAGAGTTAGGATTGAGCCGATGTTTTCAAAGCTGGCAATAGATACCGAGAAAGAGTACAGAGCAGTTGCCGAAGATGAAGACAGGAATCAAATTCTGAAAGGCGCAAAGTTCCAATGGGAGATCACGTACGATGAGACCATTGGTGCAAGCCTAAACGTTGACTACGGGGAATCAGTGATTCTCAGCCCCGGAAGGAATCTTGGGACTGTCAAGCTCCAAGTCACTGCATATCAGAATGGACTCCGAGCAACTGATTTTGCCATGATAACTGTTGTCAAGAAGAAGAAGAGAAGGAAGAAGGGACCCAAACTCAAGGACCTGGGTCTTCCAATACCTGACTGGTACGACGAACCCAATGAATGGCCTTTGAGACATTCATATCTCAGTACTGATGGGACTAGATTGAACGTGAATGAAGGGCATCCCGATTACAAGAATGCAAATGCCACGGGGAAGAAGCCCAGGCAGAGATATATCGCAAGTCTTTACTCAAAAGAGTTAGCACAGAAGGAATGTGAGGCGACTGGCTCAACTGACATCGGAGAGAAAATGCTAGATGTTCTCTCTAAAGTTGAGAGATTCTGGTGACGTACAGGTTCCCTTGTTTCAAGCGGTTCTCGAACTTCAGTTCCGAACCCAAATCCATTCGAATCCGCCCAGACTCAGGGCTCCTCCCAATCTTTGGAATGAGCATCAAATCTCATCCGGCAGCGCACCATGAACGTCACATTCCTCCGTGAACGTCCAGTCGTACTCGTAATCCCCCTTCGAAGGCTCCCCGGTCAACCTCGCGACCGAATACTTCCTCTGATGCTCCCTCCACCTCTCCGGCGTGGTCAACCTCTTCGATCTGCACACGATGTCGATGCTCGCGGCCTTCACCCCTTCCAAGCTGGTGATGTTCTCCCTCACGAACTTCCTTATCGTGTCCCAGTCCTTCACGATCGCCGATATGCGGATGTCATCGTACCCGAACGAGTACGCTGAATAACCGAAGTACGTGTCAATGGGCCTCTTCATCCTCAGCAGCTTCTCGTACACCTCCTTGTACGCCTGGGCCCTGACCTGGACCCTGATGACGAACCTGCGCAAGTTCTCTGGTACGTCCCTGGGGACCGGGAAGAAGGCCGGCTTCATCAGGGTGATCGTTCTGGTGTACGCTATCTCCTCGCACCTGTTCACCTCGTCTATCAGGAACTCGGCCATGGCGTCCACGTCGTTGGTCTCGAAGAGAACGTTCACGTAGTTCCTGTTCTCCAGATGCGACGCCCAGAGGGGGTGTATGTCCTTGGACTGGTATTCGTTGAACTCTGCCTCGACGAAGTCCCAGACCTTCTTGAGCTCGTATTTCGGATGGAGTCTTACCATAAGCATCATGGTGGGCACCTTATCGAATTACAAACAGTTAGTTTCAGTATAAATCTTTTGATGGTTAGCCTGCCTTCCTGGGTCAAAACCAGCCTGAATGCTTACAGAGGTTTCGCTGGGAAATGATGCAGATCCTTCACAGTTCCTTGCAGGGTGTCGATCATGGAAAGCACCTTGGATGAAATAACAACTATATGGAAGTTGATTCAAGAGCGCGACTTTCTTTGTCTTCTTTCTTCTTTGAGTCTTGTGAGAAGTGATATCCCCATCTCCCGATCGACCTTGGAGATCTCAAATTCATCTCTATGTGGACAATCTTCATCTAATGTGGCGGAATCATCATCTTCATCGTAGACCACAGGATAGATCCTGCATCCTTCCGGTCTATTCTCGTAGATCAAACATTTCTTCCCATCATTGAAAACACATCGTCCATCATGCGTCTTCAACTGCAACCAACCATCTCTATTGACGACAAAATAGCTAGAGTCGAATCCGGATCTACCTATGAGTTCGATATCTTCTTCTGATAAGGGCATCTCGGTCTCCAAGCAGCACTGAATGCATTCGTAGCGTATGCAGGGACTCTTCATGGCCTCACTTCGTTCAGGAAGATTCCACTACATAACTGTAGCCTTGCGCAAGAATAGAAAAATAGAAAGAAGAAGTTGCAGGAGAACCCACAACTTTCGAAAGCAGATTCTATATCGATCCAAGAATCAGATGCAATATCTAGAATCTTCTTGCTGGTTTGTGCTTCTGAAAGCATTCCCTGCAGTAAACAGGCTTGCCTTGCGTAGGTTTGAACGGTACTTCACATTCCTGCTTGCAGTCAGAGCACGTTGCTTTATGCATTTCTCTTGGTCCTCTATCAAAACCTCTACCTCTATCTCCATTTCCCATATTCTTACTCTCCATAACGACCAGCAAAAGTCAATTGTGAACCTGACGTTACGCGTCTTGGAAGAAGCGGAGCGACAATTCTATACCTTGACAATCCCAATCTGTTATTAGCGGGAGAGAGTGCTATCACGTATTTAGCCTTATTCTACGGTCTGAATCCCTCCATCGGCTTCTTGGCAACATCGAAGAGATGTCGTACTTCATTTCGAACCACGACCACGAGGCGTGCCAATATGACACCTCCAATGCGATCGATTCTCTGAGTCTTCGGTTTCCACAGTGGATACTCCAGTTCAGGAGGCTGTATCGGGGCCTTTCCTCAGCCGGAGATGAAAAACGCCAAACCAAAGATGGGGGATGAGTTCATCAGACATATCTTCCCCGGACAAATCACAGTCCTTGTATTCTTGTTGTACTCTTCGTCCAATTCGAAATCGACAATGCGAGGGAATTGAGCATCACAGCAGTACCTTGGGCGGTTTGCATACAAAGGATTTGAGTGTAGATGTCTTTGTGGGGCCCCAATGACGGGCTTGTTCCCAGCATTTGGTTCTTCTAGGACCATCTTAAAGCCACGTGAGATTTCCGCAGCTACTTGTAGCGCAAGAACGCCCCGATCCCCCCCAAGGCCTCGAGGTCCGGATCCCGCGCCACGAACTCGAGTTGCGCTCCCCGTTGTGTGGCCTCCTTTACCGTCCTTTCCATTGCATCCATCTCGGAAACGGGTTTCCCACAGCTAGGGCAGGTCGAACGATCACCCAATCCGACGACCTTGCAGCGTTCGCATTTCCAGCCCCTGAGCTTCAACCCGCTTGTCACCAGCAGGACTTCGACCTTGCCCGCCCGAACGGCCTTTGTCACTTCATCCCAACCATGGGCCACGAGACCGTCCTTCAGGATTTCCGCGAGGAGGACTTCAACATGGGCTCGGTCCTGGCGCCGTTCCTCTACAGCTGCCAGGCTCACGAAGCGCCGGCGTATCTCTCCCTCAGGCACGTTCAGGTCTAGATCCACAACCTCCGTGACCCTTTTTCGGATGCCTGGGGGCAAGGAGTCTAGGAACTGTACCTTCGCAATGCCCGGGCCACCTAAGAATATCTGATCTGCTGGCTCGACCCGGAGGAGTTTCTTCAGGTCCCCCAAGACATCCTTGTGAAAGGCTCGAATCGCCTGCCTTCGGAGGCGCTGGAACCGCATTTGGGACATACCACCCTTCTTGTGCTTTCCCAGGAGGTACACCCCATTCTTCTTTCGGGCCGTCACCCGGTCCGACGAGACCGTGAAGAGCCGCGCATTCTCGCTATCCAGGATGACCACCGCGATGGACTCCCAATCATCGCGAAGGCGTGCCAGGGGGCGAATGTAGGGAGACGTGTCCAGCACCATTAGGTTCTTCAGGGGAACCGAGAGCCTGAAGGCCTCGAAGCATTCATCCTTGGCGCACGAGAAGAGGACCAGTCCCTTCTGTTTTGGCTCAGGCGGGTTATCGGCCAAGTAGGCCCGCACCGAAGCCAGACTTAAGTCGAAGTTTTCCAGAAGGTCCGGCTTCCCGGCCAGTGCCTTTCGGCAGGCAGTCTCCCGCATCAGCAGAAAGCGATTCACTCGTTTCTTCAAAAGGCGAGAACGGGACTTGGCAGCCCTCGATGTACGCTTCCCGCCGGTTCTCCGTGCAAGGTCGATGTAGACGCTAAGGTACGTATCCTGTGATTCACGGTCGTAATGGGCAGAGAGAGCAACCAGGTCGATCTTCTTTAGTCGATGTAGCAAGGCGGATCATCACACTGGGCTTCTGACAAACCTACCAGTATATGAATCTATCATGAAATCAGTAATCACATCATGTTCGCACTGGTCTGCCACGGCTTGGTTTATCATTCTTCGAAGATGTGGGCTGAGCTTTCTCTGTCTTGGTGAGGCATTGGACGGTTTACAGCGTTCTTCGATCACTTCTACCACCGAACCCAGCTACGAATCTTCCCTGAGATACTTAAAGGATGTTCTCGGGGAGCAAAAGGTCGTTCTTCCTTTCGAAGTGCGACATAAATCACTGGTTCTGCACTCTGCTCTGAAATCGAAGTCCAAAGTCCTCCATCCCCATGTGGAAACAATGTAGGAGGAGAAAGCCACGGACTACCCGATATCAAGAGTTACTCATGTTCATATCTCGCTCGACAGGATGTGACAGCAAGAGTCTTACAAAGCAGAGTAGTATTCCCGCAGAAAAGATGACCGAGTCTACGAACATGCCAAGTCCAAAGGCTGGAGGAACAGGAAGTACTCCGAAGAGAAGAGAGAGCAAGCCAGTTACTGCTTCAGTGACGACGAACGGCATTGAGAAGATGAAGAAAGCGGCAAGGGCAGCCCTCTTGTCTTCCCTACCTTTCCACGGCCTTTTCTTTGATGTCCAGAGTCCTACAAGAACGAGGATAACAGTGAACACTGCAGCAATCAGGGGCTTCCAATTGACGGTGACCCCGGATTCCTCTTCTGGAATCTCGAAACTAAAGGTCTTCACATTCTCGACATTTCCGAGGTTGTCAATGGCGTAGTATTCCAAAGTGTAGTTTCCAGGTGAGGTGAACGGTAGCTCAACTTGATGGAGAATGGGACTCTGCCATTGCTCATCGCCTATTCGGTAATATGAAACGTCGACTCCGCAACCGGTGTCATTGAATGCAATCAATACGTTATATCCACCATCGGTTCCAGTCACGAGACTCGCCACTGAATTGGGTGGCGTGTCGTCAACATGCACGGTTAAATTGTGCACCGTCTCGTAGTTGCCCAAGTTGTCAGTTGAGTAATACTCCGCATGAGTAATGCCCTCATCGGCGGCGTTGAATGGATTCCGATAATCCAACCATTCTGACCATTGACCTCCGTTCCATAGACGATACTGTGAGCCTTCAAGGCCTGAAGAGGTCGAGCCTCCAAAGGTCTGGGTTATGTCCAATGTGGCAAGACAACCTCCTGGATCACGAACGTCGAAACCGGCAATCGCTATGATGTACGGTCCGGCCAAGGGGTCCTCCACGAGTACTTCCTCGTAACTATCGGCGTCGCCACTGTAGTCAACCAGCTCAGAAGGTTGACGTATGCCATCGCCGTTCTCATCGTAGAACACGCCCAGATCGATGTCGGGACATGCGGACCCGCCTTCAAGGTAAAACCTGACTGAAACCAGACCGGACCAAATTGACCTTTCTACTGTGTGGTTGGAACGCGCCAGATACTCATCGAACGGTTCCCCGTAGGTGATGTTCTCCTGGTAAACCGAAATATCATCGATCTGATGAGTTACAGACTGGTCCAATGGCGGATCGTCGGATCCGATAGAAAGAGGTGTTGTTGACCTAATCCAACTGACAGTGGAGAAGTAGTGGGGATTGCCCATATGAATCTCGGACTCAGGCGGCGAGTTGTCAACCGCAATGATGGACCCACGAATTGGCTCGGCGTATCCTGTCTCACTTGCGCTACGGTATTCCAGGAGATGGAAGCCTTCATCAAGGAGGTGGAAGAAGTCTGCGTACAACGCCCAGTTACCGGAATCAACACGATACTCGGTATAGGCGACACCCTCACCCGCAAGGTCTGTAGCCTGAAGAGTCAGTGGCGTATCGGATGTGATGAAGGTATGGTCGGATACATGGTTGGGCTGACCTACAACAAGGGTTGTCAGAACGCCCCCTGGCAGAACTTCAATATCCCTGCAACCTACATTGTTTGTCTCATTCGATTCAGTGACGTTGTCGAGCGAGTCCGCAAATGCACAAATGGTCTGGATGCCTGCCATCATTGGCACCCACATCGTGTGGCTTATGTTGAAAGACAAGGGTCCGATGCCACTGATGTGTTGGAGACTGATATTCTCCCCAACTCCCGGAATCCTATCACCGTCGGTGTCCTCGAAAATCACCAAGGTGAAGTTCTCCGCCAAGGCATCTCCTGCGTTTGTGGTGTTGACTCTCACGCCAACAAGCTGCCCCTCTCTCGGAGCGGGTGGAAGATACGCGAAAGAGATTCCACTGGAAGACACCATGATATCTGGCAGAGGATCGGGAATCACCGTAAGAAGAGCGCACGCCCCCGTTTCGTTGTAATTGGGCATGACGTCCCAACCATATACGCAGATGTCGTAAGAACCCAGAGAAAGGAGTGAAGTGTCAATTGTCAAGAAGAAATCTTCAACGGATGTGTCGGGAATATCCACGGGATTCATAGGCGTTGAATTCCACCATGCGGCCGCTGGTGATGTGGCATTGGCACCACCAACAATGGATCCTCCAGTCGTGGAATCATCTACGGTGGCTGTGAGTGTCACTGAGGGTGTTCCTTCGATTACGAATAACCCAGGACCTCCGTCCAACAGGACGTCGAATATCTCCGGTGGTGTCTTGTCCGGGGGAGGTGGATTCGGATCAGTCCAAGTGATTGTCCAATCATGAAGCTCGGGTGTCAAAGTGAAATTGCCCTGGAGATTCCATAAATCAGCTCTCAGTCTAATTGTGGGGTGTACGAGAGGATCTATGGACAACAATGAGAACTGGACATCTGTCAGGTTCCAGTATCCAGGTATGGTGGTCCAATCGACAGCGTCCAGGACGGAGAAGGAAACGAAGATGTCCGCATTTGGATCTGTCTTATTGGCGAAGAAATCGCCCCAATCACAACCAGGATGGGGCCCGATGGCTTCGGATACGACATGTCCGCTTCCCGCCAGGGTCGCACGAAATATCCTGCTCCTTACAGAACTATCGATCCCTTGGTACCACATAGTCACGGCCGAACTGGGCAACATAATCACAGTACCAGATTGAACTCCAACATCTTCCTGTGAATCAGGCAGAACATCTAGGGACAACCCCTGCTTTGTCCAAGTCAAGCCATCAGGTGAGGTTGCATTGAGGATGGAAAAGTGAGTTCCGTTGAAACTTGAGTACCAAATATGATACATTCCATTGGCGTCCTTCACAACCGCTGGCTCAAATGCCCACACATAGTCATAATCACTCGGGTTCGACCCAACGTCAATAGCAAGGTTTTGATATGTCCAGCTCTGACCGTCAGATGAGGTTGCATAGAGAATACGGTAGTGAACGTTATCATAGCCAGCGTACCACATCTTGTAGACTCCTCCATCCTTCAGTACATTTGGAAAACTCGCCCCGACACTGTCGTACGTCCCTTCAAAAGCCATGGGCAATACAAGACCCTGCCTTGTCCAGGTGTATCCATCGGGAGACGTGGCATAGAAAATGTAGGAGCCCCATGGCGGATCCCGGTCGTCACCAACGTACCACATCTTGTACATTCCACCGTCCTCGATGACAGTAGCTGCGTAGACTCTATCTTCAAGAGTTGCATTTGGCCCGATAACGATACCCATCAGATCCCAGTTCTCTCCGTCAACGGAAGTTGCATAACGTATGTAGCGATTGAGGACAGGCACCGCGGCTTGCGTACCAGTATACCACATACGATAAACGCCGTCACTCCCCTTCACAACGGAGGGCCATCCAGAATTCTCGTAAGTACTTGGAATGGGTCCCACGTCAAGAACCATACCCTGTCTGAACCAGTTCATGCCACTAGGACCAAGGGAAACGTCACCGCCAGAAACCACCACGTTGCTTTTCTGAGCTATCTTGAATTCATCATCAAAGGAATCTGTCCAACTGCCGGACTGTGAAAGACCGATGTGGGAAAACAGGCTGAAGGAAGAAAGTACAATTGAGCTGACCAACGTCGCAACAATGAGGACCTTACTTGACCTTCTCCTTTTCAAAGCATCATCCTCCTGCTATCATGCTCCACACCTCGGTATGAAGTAATGAAGGAGCTAGGAATTATTAATACAAATTGGTTGGTCCATGTATGGACCATAGGACTGATGTCCTAGCCTTTGTTCCGCTGATTAAGGTTCGAATCACTCTATCGGCCTTGTTGAAAAAACGTCGCCTTCCTTTTCGGACAACGACATTCCTTCAGAGAGTGGCAATTTTGAGGAAGTCTGCTAAATAAGGAATCTTCTGGCGGAAAAGCTTAGTTTGCCTTCCTTTTCGAGCTTTCTCTGTCTCTCAACACTGGACTTTCAATAATCCAGGGATCGTCTTGTAGAAATAGACAATAGCCCCAATGTCCTCCCTTTTGTTCCCTCCCTACGACGTCTCTTCATTTCCTCAACATTTGTTCTTGACGAAAGACCTCTGTGCCCGCCCTTGGTTTCTAGGAACCATCAGAAACTATGTAGTCTGACATAGCCCGTCTTTCACCTTTTGGGAAAAGCCTTAGGATTTCCCATTAGCGATGCGCTACTTATTGGAAAGGGGCAAAAGCGCAACTCGGACAGTTTTGAAACCTCTCCTTTGGGCATCGCAGGATTGACCAGAATCTACCTCCATTCCTCGTAGATTATCTCTACCGAAATTCTTAAGAAGCGATACGCCTATTGAATAGCATCATGGCTGGGGGGGTGAATGTGTATCTACGAAATCTTGCATTTGGGTGCATCATTATCCTTTTCCTCGCGTTTGTCCCTTTTCCTATCGTTGAAGAAACCACAATCACGCCAGGGGTCCACGAAACCTCCATCGATTTTCCCACAGGCTACTTCGTTGAGAATAGAGGACAGCTCCCGAATGAGGATATCCACTACTATCTTGATTCGGATGGAATCCAGATTGGCTTCGCGGAGAGAGCCATTTTGGTCAAGATTTCGGAACAGCCTTATGTGGATTCTGATCCTTTGTTGCGAGAAGAGCAGGGATGGCATATTGCGGACTCAACATCTTTCACTCCTGTGAAAGGTGTCCTTATTCGAATCGTGTTTGAGGGTTCAAATCCTGTCCGCCCCACAGGGCGCCACGAACTCTCGCATCGTACTCATTACTTCCTTGGGAGCGACCCAGCGAGGTGGCGGATCAATGTCCGTAGCTACGGTGAAATCATTTATCAAGATCTCTACGACGGCATCGACCTCGTCTATCACGTGGAAGAAGGCCTGAAATACGATTTCATCATTCATCCGGGTGCCGATCCCGCAAAGATTGCTGTGTCCTACGAAGGCATCGAGAGCTTGCGCGCGGATGCAAAAGGCAATTTGGCGGTGCAAACGGCCGTAGCTGATTTTCTGGATTCGGCGCATTATACTTATCAGGGATTGGGGGAAGAAGTACAGTGTGTCCTTGCTCCCCTTAATTCGCTAACCTGTGGTTTTGAGTGCGATGCGTGGGATGGTTCCGCTCCTTTGGGCATCGACCCTCTCTTCTATGGAACCTACCTCGGTGGGGGAGGCCCAGATGACGGGTCTTCTATCGCTGTGGACACTTCTGGGAATATTCTTGTGACGGGCAGGACCGGGTCTCTCAATTTCCCTACAACGCCCGGCGTTTTCGATGAGTCCTATAATGGGATTAGTGATGTTTACGTGGCAAAGCTGACCGCTGACGGAAGTGCCCTTGATTACTCCACCTTCATCGGTGGTAACAATATTGATATAGGGCATTCTATAGCTGTGGACTCTGATGGCAACGCCTATGTGTTTGGCCGAACCATGTCGACTGATTTCCCCACCACTCCTGGGGCCTTCGACACTACTTACGACGCTGGCTATGATGCCTTTGTGGTCAAGTTAGATGCTACTGGTAGCGACCTTATTTACTCTACCTTTCTAGGCGGTTTCCAAAACGAGTTCGGATATGCCATTGCGGTGGACTCAACCCGCGCCGCCTACGTGACTGGCTTCACTTATTCGACCGACTTTCCGACAACGGTGGATGCTTTCGATACCTCTTACAATGGTGGCGGAGCTGACGCCTTTGTCTCAAAATTGGATGAAAACGGAAGCATCCTTCTCTATTCCACTTTCGTAGGTGGCGAGGACGGAGAGACCGGTCGCTCAATAGCGGTCGATTCGTCCGGTAACGCTCATATCGCTGGGCATACCTATTCCGTCGATTTCCCCACCACTCCTGGGGCCTTCGATACGTCCCACAATGGCCGTAGTGATCCTTTCATAACCAAGCTTAATGCCACCGGGAGCAGCCTCATATTCTCCACGTTCCTAGGCGGTAGCAATAATGATTATGTTTTGTCCATTGGGATAGACTCTTCGGGGCACTCTTACTTCACGGGCGACACATGGTCCGCAGATTTCCCCACGACTCCTGACTCCTTCGATGGGACACTCGGTGGGAAATACGACGCCTTTGTAACTAAGCTGGGCGTTGCTGGGAGCACTCTGGTGTACTCTACATTCCTCGGGGGTAGTGGTAGGGATTACGGGCTGTCTATCGCCGTGGACCTGACGGAAAACGTCTGGATAACTGGTGGCACCAGCTCGACGAACTTTCCTACAACTCCGCGGGCCTTTGACACATCTTATAATGGCGGGCTTCTTGACGCCTTCGTAACCGGACTGGACGCCACGGGAAGCAGCGTTGCGTATTCCACCTTCGTAGGCGGTGGCTTTAACGACGTAGAACTCGGCGGTGGTCAAGAGGAAGGACGTTCGATCGCAGTCGATTCAAATGGCAATGTGTACGTCACAGGCTATACCAGATCGATAGACTTTCCGACAACATTGGATGCTTTCGATACCTCTTACAATGTTGGCAGCTCTGACGCCTTTGTAGTCAAGCTATATATCATTAGAGACGGGGAAGGCTCTTGTCCTCTTTCGAAGGGGTTCTGGAAGACCCACCCGGACGCGTGGCCCGTGGATTCACTCGACATGGGCGGTGAGATGTATAACAAGACAGAACTGCTGAATATCCTGTGGACACCGCCGAGAGGTGATGCAAGCGTCATCCTTGCCCAACAGCTCATCGCCACAGAACTGAACGTGGCGAATGGATCCAATCTCCCCCCGATAATAGCTGAGATTGATGAGGCCAACAGGTTGCTTGTTGCCTTTTCGGGGAAATTGCCGTTTGGCGTGAAGCCTTCTTCCCTCGAGGGCGGCAACATGACACTAGTTGCTGATGCCCTCGACGCATACAACAATGGGAAGCTCACACCTAGTTGCGCGGGCTAAACGAAAACTCCAGTATTTGTCATAGAGACCATGGATAAATCCACTTGGCAAAAGGGCCTCCTGTTATCCCCTCCGAAAACATGACCACAAGCCATATCACTTCCCAAGAAGTCCGTGCATCTGGACCTTCCAGGCTATATGGATCAACGTGCGGGGAAGATATTTGTCAGGAGGGACAAATCGTCGTCGAAGAGGAAAAAGCAACTCGCTATCACACGAATCCGAGCCCTTCGAAGACTGTCATCCCGGAACGAGCCATAATTCTTAATGTCGCTTTTATGTTAAGAACTATCTTGTATCCTTTCCCAATTTGTATTTTGGTTTGGTGTGATACTCAACGCACCAATCTCTAGATTGCGTGGTTGAAAATGTCGTTTAGCATTATCAACTACGACGAAAGTCCATGATTCTAGCTTGTCAAAGAAGAGGGAATAGTGAGGCAAAACACATAGGACCCTATAATTGCGACGTTCCGGAGAACATAATCTCAGGTGCAAACGGCGAGCTACTTCTCTCACTGCTTGAAGATTCTTGGAGTCTTATGCAAGTCATCTCAACACTAGAAGGCCTCAAAAGCATATAGAATCTTGAACAAATAAGGCTATATAACAAGCAGACCTTTTTTCAAAACGGTGGGTTAGGGATGAAGATCGGCAAAGGTGGTTCAAGCAAAGCAAGAAGAATGGAGCTAAGAAGAAACCGTCAGACACCAGCTCTAGGAATGACGTTTTTGCAGATATCCATCCTATTCTTGTGCATGGTATTATCCGTGACGACTGTAAGCCAAAACGCCCGAGCAAGGTCGTGGGAACCAGTGCAAGAGATTAGTACTGATGAAATGACTGAAATGCAAAGGAATGTTTCAATCGCAGCGGATGAGAGTAAAGTGCACGTCGTATGGGCAGATGGTGAAGATGGAGATCCTGATATCTATTACAGATGTTTCAACGGAACCGGCTGGCAGCCAGAAGTGGAAATCAGCAACGATACAGGGACTGAAATCCAAATGAAACCTTCCATTGCAGTGAGTGGTGACAACGTGCATGTCGTGTGGGCATTCGGAGATGGATTGTGGCCTATCGACTGGGACATCTACTATAGGTACTTCAATGGGACGTCTTGGCAACCTGAACTGGAGATTAGCACCGATATTGGGAGAGAACTCCAGTGGGTTCCTTCAATCGCAGTGGACGGCGACAAAGTGCATGTCGTGTGGCAAGAATACGAAGGTGGGGACTGGGATATCTATTATAGGTTGTTTGATGGAACAAATTGGGGTCTTGAACAGGAAATCAGCAGTGATGCTGTGGCTGAATGGCAGAAACATCCTTCCGTTGTTGTGAATGGCGATCGAGTCCATGTCGTCTGGCAGGAATTGGGAAACTGGGAATGGGATATCTACTACAGACACTTCAACGGAACTGCTTGGCAGCCTGAGCTGGAGATTAGTACGGACACGGCAATCGAGGAAGACCAACGGCATCCTTCCGTTGCAGTTGAAGGCGACAGAGTACATGTCGTATGGGCGGATGAAGGAGGAGGAGACTATGACATCTACTACAGATACTTCGCTGAGGGCAGTTGGCAACCTGAACAAGAGGTTAGCATCGATGGTGGAATTGAAAGACAATTTGAACCTTCAATACAGGTTGGTGGTGGCGACGTTCATGTCGTGTGGAGGGACGAGGGAGGTGGAGACTACGACATATATCATAGATACAATGACGGAACGGATTGGAAGGAAGTGGCAGACATAAGTTCTGACCTGGGCGTGGAACGACAGGCTAATCCATCAATCGCTGTTGGAGGTTCCGCGGTACACGTTGTTTGGGAAGATGAGAGAGACGGAGACGAGGATATCTATTACACAAGGAGTGCCTGGGACATCACACCACCAGAGTCAAACACAACCCCACTATCGCCCTATTGGAAGATAACCTCGACATTCGACGTTGACTGGACAGCCACAGACGACCAAGACATTGCGAATATCAGTCTGGATTTCAGATACAGCTCGGAGAATTCTTCATGGTCTGGCTGGGAGGAGTGGGCGTATGATGATACTATCTCTGGCACGTTTGCCACTGGCAATTTCTCGTTCGTTGCTCCCTATGGTGACGGATTCTACGAATACTACACGGTCGCGAGCGACTCCTCTGGGAACAACGAGACGCCTCCACTATCAGCGGACTCAATTGTTGGAGTGGATACAACACCTCCTACGGGCTCCATAATCGTGAATAACGGAGATGAGTGGACAACTTCAACCTCTGTGACCTTGACGCTGACTTGCTCCGATTCACTTTCAGGTGTGGACAAGGTGAGATACAGCAATGACGGTCTGTGGGATGTTGAACCATGGGAATTGCCTTCATCGGCAAAGGCATGGACTCTCACTTCCATAGATGGAACAAAGACGGTATATTACCAGATCAGGGACAATGCTGGATTGCTCTCCACGACATATTCAGATGGTGTCAACCTCGACACTACACCTCCATCGGGGTCCATCCTCATTAGCAATGGAGATGCATGGACAACATCACCTTGGGTGTCTTTGACGCTGACCTACTCTGACGCAACCTCAGGGGTGTCTCAAGTCAGATACAGCAACGACGGCGTTTGGGACAATGAAACCTGGGAATCTCCAGCTGGAACGAAGGAATGGCCGTTGACGTTCGGAGATGGAGCTAAAACGGTCTACTATCAAATCAGAGACAATGTCAGCTTGCTGTCCATGACATACTCAGATGATATCGGGCTGGATACCACGGAGCCGATCGGATTCGACGTCATCAACAACGGAGACCAGTGGACAAACTCGACATCAATCACACTTACACTTGGGTATTTGGACTCAACGTCGGGTGTGGCCCAGGTCCGATACACCAATGACGGTGTATGGGACACTGAGATATGGCAAGGTCCCTCAACAACCAAATCGTGGACACTAGTGACCGGAGACGGTATCAAGATTGTCCACTATCAAATAAGAGACCTCGCTGGTTTGGAGTCAATAACCTATCTGGACTACATTGGCTTGGACACCATGCCACCAACAGGTTCTATCATCATAAACAATGGAGATGAACTGACCGCTTCAACATCTGTAACCCTGACCCTTGCTTACTCAGACAGCTTCTCAGGCGTTGCACAAGTCCGATACAGCAATGACGGTGTATGGGACACTGAAGTTTGGGAATCCCCGTCAACAACGAAGGCTTGGGCGATGACATCTGGAGATGGAATCAAAACGGTTTACTATCAAATAAGGGACAATGCTGGGTTAGTTTCCGCAACCTACTCGGATGACATCGAATTAGACACGAAACCTCCAACAATCGAGAGGATATCGCCTCCTGATGGAGCGACTGGTTCAGAGGTCACAACGAACATCGAGGTGACGTTCAGCGAAAGGATGAATAAATCTGCCACAACCAGTTCTTTCCGCCTGATGAAGGACACAATCGAAGTTGGAGGCGCAGTAAGTTGGACGACCGACGAAGGGACCATATTTTTCATTCCGTCAAAGAATCTAGAATACAACACGACTTATCAGATTATCATCACAACATGGGCCAAGGACATGGCAGGCAACAGCTTAGTGACAGACAGCGAAACAACCTTCACCACCAAGGAAGTTGGAGAGGAACCGGGAGAAGAGCCACTCACCACCATAGACTATTGGTGGATCATCCTTGTATTGATAATCGTCACCCTAATCGTGGTTTTCATAGCGTGGAGAACCCGCAAGAAACAACCGTCTGAAGAGAAGGATTCTGCGAGAGAGGGGACGACATCAGAGGCTACTCAGTCTGGTCGTTTGGGTGTTGAAGAAGACGCTGACAGCGAAGAGGGATTGGAATAGCGGGTCCTATAATGGACAGGCTTGCAGTTTCCATAGCACGTGAACTGCCAACATTCCCTCCTCTTTGAACTTGAGGTTCGAATTCCAATATCGTCCACCCAGAGCACAGAAGGAATGTCGTTCTTCTTTTCGAGCCACGTCATTTATAACCTCTGAAAACAAGACCTCAACACTCTATCTTTAGCTGCAAGAATAACCTAGTACCCAACGAAGGTGAACTTCGTTGATGGACCATCTATCGAAATCTGGTATCCTTCACCTTGAAGGACATCTACGTCATAGACTCCCAGAGGCATCTCATTTACATGGAGCTTCCACATCTCGAAGATCAAGTAAGCAATTCCCACGACATTCGGTATATCATCACAAAACCAGTCCAGAGAATGTGTTTCTATCGGCTTCAGGGGTAGGGCGAATGTGTCGGAACCTGATTGGTAACCCATTGTTATGACACCGACACTGTAGGTGCTGCTTCCCAGTGTTCCAGCCAGATTGACTGGAATGACCATGTAGTAGTATTCGCTTCCATCATTTCCAATAGCTCCTGAATCGACCCAGTAGCTTTCTGTTGTATCTGCTATCGGCAGCAATGAGAGATTGTGAAGGCCGTTTCTTTCCTCACTTCTGAATACTTGATATCCTGCTGCACCAGTTATGGCTTCCCAGCTCAAGTTGATATCATTTCCCTCCACCTGGGCGGAAAGGCTTCTTCTGAAAACCAATGAATCTCCCAGGCCTTCCTGGGACCTTATCATCGAGGCTGGATATCCGCAGAAGGTGAAGTTGATCGGGGAAGAAAGGGAAATCTCGTAACCGTCGCCCATGATCGCAGGGTTGTCGTTGACACCTTCACCCATTGAAGGATAGTGAGTCACCCAATGACCTGTTGCATTCATCCACCGGACGAATTCGGTTCCCGGAATGTTCTCGGAGTACCAGCTGACGTTCCTATTCTGAAATGGCTCCAAGGGAAGTGAGAAAGCGTCTCGGCCATCGCGGAAGCCTTTGGTCCATTTGCCGGCAGTGTTGCTCGTGAGGCTCATCAATCCGAAGTCGCTGACCACTCGAACAACGTAATAGTATTCGGTAGGCGAGGTTGGGTCAGCCGCTCCAACGTCAGTCCAATTCGTTCTCAAAGGGTCGGGATCATTCGAAGTGTTGTGTATGGGATTGGTGAAGTCAAAACCCCTCTGATCCGCACTTCTGTAGATTGTGTAATAATCGAGAAGCGGGGAATCGGGTGGGTCCCACGCCAACAATATATCCGACCCATTCACAACAGTTGTCGTAAGATTCTCTGGAGGGAGAGGGGGAGACACTACCACGAATTGGATTGTGTAGACGTTGTTGGTCTCATTGGATTCCATAATGTCGTTAACATAGTCAACTTCTATTGTAACATTGCATATTGTCCACGGAGTGCTCGATGCTCTCCAGACCGCCTGGAAGTTCCCAGAACTTTCCGTTTGGTTGAGAGCTTTGACGACATAGGTTTGAAAAGGATTGCCTCTGTCACTTTCATTGTAGAAGGCGATATTCGAGGATATGGTCGCGTTGCCTTGACCTGCATTCAGCACACTTGCGGAAATCGCATTGAGACTTCCCGGAAGCACGTATTGTGTGGGGGTTGGAGTCGCATTCGATGGAATGTAGTCCGGCAATATTGCTTCAATTCCTCTTCGATAATAGATATCACCATCGCCATCTTCAAAGTCCACCCAAACAACGTGCGCAACGCCACCGTAGACTGATATGGAAGGAGTATTCTGGTTCTCTGAAGTGGTATCTGTGCTGATTTCCAGCTCTTGCTCCCAACCAGTGCCATTGAAGAACCTATAGTATATGTCCTGGTCTCCGTCTCCTTGGTCCGTCCACACAACGTGAACTTCATCACCTTCAACTGTAATTGACGGTTCCTTTTGATCTTCCCATCCACTATCCAAACTGATCTCAACTTCATTTTGCCAAACAACCCCATCGAAGTGTCTATAGTAGATGTCGTAGTCCCCGTCCCCGTCATCTTGCCAGACTATGTGAACCCTACCACTATCGACTGCGATTGAAGGATCTACCTGTAGTTCTGAGGCAACATCCGTGCTGATTTCGATTTCGGGTTGCCAAGCTATTCCGTCGAAATGCCGATGGTAAATGTCCTCATCAGCACTCCCTTCGTCTGTCCACAGGACATGAGCCTGACCTCCGTCCGCCGCGACCGATGGATATTCTTGCTCTTCCCTATCAGCATCCGTACTCAATTCCAGTTCGGGTTGCCAGGTGATTCCATCAAAGAACCGATAGTAGATGTCGTGGTCCATATCTCCGAAGTCCTCCCAAACCGCATGAACAGTGTTGGCATCCGCTGCGACTGCGGGATTTGACTGTATTGCCGTAGCATCATCCGTACTTAACTCCAGTTCTGGTTGCCAGCCAATCCCGTCGAAGTTCCTGTAAGTGATGTCGTCATCTATTGATAACCCGCTGTACCATACCGAGTGAATCACATCACCATTAAGAGCAAGAGAGGGGAGGACTTGATCTGTCCACACAGCGTCTGTGCTGATCTCTTCCACAGGTTGCCAAGTGATTCCATCAAAGAACCGATAGTAGATGTCGTGGTCCATATCTCCGAAGTCCTCCCCTCTCCACGCAACATGAACCTTGTCACCGTATACAGCGACCGTTGGATCGAACTCGTCCTCCACAGATATATCAGAGCTCAACTCCACTTCGGGTTGCCATGTGATTCCGTCGAAATGCCTGTAGTAGACATCGTAGTCTCCGCCTCCGAGGTCAACCCAGACAACATGCACGTTACCAGTATCTGCTGCGATTGAGGGCCAATATTGTGGTTCCATCCCCGAGTCTGTGCTTATGATTAGTTCGGGTTGCCATGTGGTCCCATTGAAGTGCCTATACACGACGTCTCCCTCTTCCCATACCACATAGACTTCGTCCCCATTCACCGCAATAGATGGGTCAACTTCACGCTCAGATCCAATCTCAGTGCTGATCATCTGCTCAGGCTGCCAGCTGGTGCCATTGAAGTACCGATAGTAGATGTCTGGATCCCCCCCGCCCCTTTCATCTGCCCATGCAACGTGAACCTTTTCACCATTTACTGCTAGAGCAGGTTGGTTCGGAGGCGACACAGTGTTTCCAGAGATCTCGACCTCAGGTTCCCAACCAGTTCCATTGAAACGCCTGTAGAAAAGAGCCCGGCCACCAACAACCTGCTCTACCCATACGGCGTGCGCCATCCCCGAATCTGCCGCTACAGAAGGAAACTTATGTTGTTCGGACGCATTGTCTGTGCTAATCTCCATTTCTGGTTCCCACTCAACCCCATTGAAGTGTCTATAGTAAATGTCCTGCCGGGTGAGTCCTCGCTCATGCCAGACCACATGCACCATCTCGCCATCTGCTGCCACCGAGGGGATACGCTGCCATTGCATTCCAGCATCCGTGCTGATTTCGATCTCTGATTCCCAAACCATTGCGTAAGCATTCTCGCCTGTGAACATTGCACCAAGAACAATGCAGACAAACAGAGCTGCTAGCTGCGAAAAAGTCAAAGCCACAGTTGGTGCCTTGCGACCTTCTCCTGACTCCTTTCCCTCAGATTTGTTGAACCTTCCTTTTGAGGCAAGAGGGAGTCTCTTGTTCAATGCCATTCTGCCCACATTCGTATCCTCCAGACACCCTTCCACAGATCCTCTATCCGACTGGAAGACACCAATATTCGTTAGGGGAATTCGTCCTATTAAATCATTCGGTCGGCTGGCGTGGGTTCCGACTTGAGGTAGGAATGAAACTGGAGCATTTCACATTGGTCGAAATGGATGTCGGATGAAAGCTGGAATCAACTGACGATGAACCAGATGGTTTCCTTTCCAGTCTGGTGCACCAATACAGTAAGATATATTACACATACCGCAAATATGGAGAGCTGGTCATCTGCTGATACCCAGGAGACTAGAACAAAGCTGAGGAGGAATGCCGATGGATGAGGAAACTCCAGAGAAACATGACAAGTCAACCAAACCTTACATCTTGGTGGATGGAAGTAATGTGGCCTACGGCAGCGGCTCGTTCAAACGCCCCAAGATCGAGGTGATCAATGCCGTTCTTGGCGAGCTCCGTAGACACCGGTTTCGAGTTGTTACGTTTGTGGATGCCAAGTTGAGACACGTGATCAACGAACCGCAGGAGATGGAGAAGCTTGTTGATGATGGGGTAATAATCCAGGCCCCCGCTGGTAGGGAGGCTGATGATATCCTGTTGCAGCTGGCGTTGAACAGGCAGAGTCATGGCGAGACAGTCTACATTCTCACCAACGATATGTTTCCCGTAAAGAGGGCCAAAGGTGTTGTGCCAAGGATCGCCTTCGTGGTTGTTCCATTAGGAGATACAGAAGAGGTCATATTCAGTCCACCCCTAGAATCGTTAATTGAACACGCTGAGGAGAAGATCCCCACTCCTTCCCAGTCATTGCCCACTCCTTCCGATGATGGTCCCATCCAAGAAGAACCAGTGGTCAAAATCGATCCTGACCTCTTGGATGCGTTCATGAGCTTCGTCATTACCTTCGAGCCGCCGGTCGGCAAAGGAAGCAGAATCCCCTTCGCGCATGTGGCTGGCTATCTTCACAATCAATTCGACGGAGGTTTCTGCAATCGATTCGGGTATGGGAAACCCAAGGCGTTCGCCTCTGCTCTCGAGGAAAACGGCTACGTCCGGTTGAGGAGGGAAGGTGCCCCTCTCTATCTTGAGGTCAGGAAGAAGTTGATGGATAAATGCGCCGAAGGAAGTCTGGAGATGGACAAGTCGATATCCAGGGTGCCAACAACTCTATCTTCCAGGGAATCCACGGAGAGTCTACTTCAACGCGCCCTGGAATTGCTGCGTGAGGATCATCATTTCCCGACAGAAGAAAGGATCTATGCGAAGTTGAGAAGCTTGGCACCTAAGAAGCGAATGTCCACGAAGAAACTCTTGGCAGAGGCCGTGAAGAAGGATCTTCTGAGCAAACAGAAGAAAGGGGGTGCAGTCTATTTCTGGCCCGAGGGCAAACGATGGGAAGCGACCGATCCTGGTGACCGAGAGGACCCCTACTCTCCAGAATTGTGGCAGGCGTTCAAAGAATCATTGCACCAACTTCCGAGCCATCAGCGGATTGCTCAAACGAGGTATTATCTTGCAAAGAGCCTAAGAGCTGTCGGAGTTCCTGAAATCGAATCACTGCCGCAGGCAAAATGTGAACATATGGTTCAGCTCGCGGTGAACAAGTCCTTGCTCCGTGTGATCCCAACACCCATGGGTCCTCGAATCAACGTTCCTGCTCATGACTAGCACTGTAACTCGTTCAAGGTCACCTCGTTCCCACGGTCGATGGAAGATGATGGGCGGGTCGCTATCCAATATGCACTATCAGGAAGAACATTGTCTATCTCACCAAGGCTTTGGAAACGAAATCAGTATCCCTCCTCGGGTCAGTGGCAGGAAACGAGATATATGATGAACAAGTTCAGAATGATATTCAATTCAACTCTAATGGATGACGTAGAGATCTAGGGTGGTTCACCAATGGACAAGTACGCAAAGTACATCGCAAGGGCAAAGGAGCTGGGTGCAAAGGACGCGAGGATCATTCCAGCCGACAGCGTCATCACCGCCGAATGGGTCCGGGCGAAATGCCAGTTCGGATGCGGCATGTATGGGCGCGGTTTGACCTGCCCCCCATCCACACCCACACCGGAACAAACGGGAAGAATGCTGAAATCCTACAGCCATGCGCTTCTGATCCACGGGTACGGAATGGACGATATGAACAAGATGGTTCCCATACTCGAGAAGGAGATCTTCTTCGATGGATACTACAAGGCGTTCAGCATGGGTGCCGGCCCCTGCGAGCTCTGTGAGAAGTGTCCGGAGTCCTGTGTACATCCGCATGAAGCAAGACCCTCGATGGAGGGATGTGGGATCGATGTGTTCGGCACCGTCAGGTCCCATGGTTTTCCGATAGAGACCCTGAAGACAAAAGACGGTAAGGTCAATCTCTACGGCCTGGTTCTAATCGAATGAGGCCGTCAAGACCCCGTTCTATCTCAAATAATACAGGTCAATGACCCCGAATATCCCCATTATGACGATCTGAACAGCGATCGCCGCGAGTATCAGACCCATTATCCTTGAGAAAGCCGCCGCTCCGGTCCGCCCCATCCTCCTGGTGATCCTGCCGCTGTACCTGAGCAGAACGTAGGACACAGCCATGGTCGCCATGATCGCCACCAGTATGATCCCTATCTTGACCAGATCCACATCAGGCGAGGAAGCCTCCGCCATGAACACCATCACCGTCGTAATGGACCCCGGACCAGCGAACATCGGGACCCCCAACGGGACCGCACCGACCATCTCCTTCTCGAGCGCCTCTGATTTGTCTTTCTCGGTGAGCTTGGCACCGGGTCTCCCACCCTGCACCATCACGAAGCCTATCGAGAACAGAAGCAAACCACCAGCGATCCTGAACGCCGGGATGGAGGTGTGGAAGAACGTGAAGATGGTGTTCCCTGCGAGAGCGAAGACCAGGAGTGTTATGGACGCGACCATTATGACCTTTTTTATGACCCGGATCTTGTCCTCTTTGGAGTAACCCTCGGTGAGCGCCACGAAGAAGGTGAGATTGCCGACTGGATTGACTATGGCGAATATTGCAGCGAAGGCTGAGAGGGCAAAGTCTATCATCGCTGTCGGCTGAAATCATATTGGGTATTTAAAGTTGATAGTGTGAGATTCTTCAGCTTAGAGCAGGATGAAGGGTTCCGAGACTAACATGCAGAGGGAACGCATTGATAATCAAGAATAACGCTCGTAGTTCATGTTCTCCAGATGCGACGCCCAGAGAGGGAAGATATCTTTGGACTGGTGGTCCTCGTTCGCACTGCGAGGACTGGGATTCTCCTCGGTAATCCAGCTCAAACCTGATTAGGACGGATAGAACACCGCAAACATGTTCGAGCTTCGGTGTTGGTCGCCAGCGCCTTCACCGTAGTACATTCGTGCATTAAGGTAGAAGGTATAGGTTCCAGCTCCATTGACCTCGAACAGGTTGAACAGCATTGGTGTCATTCTATTCCAAGTGTCCGATGGATAGGATGAAGGAATGTCTTGTTGCCAATGATTGGGGCCGAACGTACAGGCCGTGGGGTCTGTGTCGACAACCATTCTGAGACCGTCCACCTGCCCAACCGTATGATCGACCTTCATGTATGCTGTCGCGTAAACAACCACTTTTCCAGCTTGGGGCACGGTGATTGTGACCTGATTGACGTTTGTGCAATCAACGAGATCAATTGTCGAAGTGATGTTGGCATAGCTCATGAGCGCTCCGGGTCCTACGGGACCTTGGGGTCCAACTGGTCCGTCCGCTCCTTGTGGTCCTTGGGGTCCTGTTGATCCGTCTGCTCCGTCTGCTCCGTCTGCTCCTTCATCTCCTTCTGGTCCCTCATCGCCCTCCGCCCCCTCCACACCCTGTGGTCCCTCTGGCCCTTCGGGTCCGGGGAAGGCGACAATCCCTATCAAGGCAATAGCCAACGCGATTACAGCCGCTACCAGAGCTGCATTTGCTCGGCCGTGGCTCTGCGCCGGTGGAGGCGCACTCGGTGCGGGGGCTGGTGCGGGTGCCGCGGGCGGTGGTGTCTGTGGGGGCATGCTACCTGGCTCACTACTCTGACTCTCTCCTTCATACACGGTTTCTCCTCCTCTGCATGGGGAGACAACGTGACGCCCTATATATCTCTTATTTGTCTGGCACAGATCTCGCCAACTGAAGGGGCTCCCGATTGTCCGTCATCATCCCAAATGACACAAGTTCATCTTCGGAAAGGATATGTATATGATTCTGATACAATACAACCGAACCGAAGTGAGCTAGAAAGGTGGAAGAATGGACGATGCGCAACCGGAATCCTCCAAGGCCTCATTCAGAAAGAAGCCAAATCTGGCCGACCACACCGAGGCCAAGCAGACCTTCGACTGGAAGAACATCGAGGCCCTGTTCGACTGGTCCAAGACCGGCAAGGTCAACATGGCACACGAGGCCATTGACAGACACTGCGAAACGTACAGAAAGAACAGCGTCGCGCTCTACTACATAGACGACATCAGGTTCGAGAAGTACACCTTCCGCGAGATGAAGAACCTCTCCAACAAGTTCGCCAACGTCCTCAAGAAATACGGCATCGGAAAGGGCGACAGGGTCTTCACCTTCCTGCCAAGGGCTCCGGAGGTCTACACCAGCTTCTTCGGCATACTGAAAGTAGGAGCGATACCAAGCCCATTGTTCGAGGCGTTCATGGAGGACGCGATACGGGACAGGGTGCAGGACAGCGAAGCGATTGCCATACTCACAGTTCCACAGATGAAGGATCGGATCCCGAAGGACGACCTGCCATCCCTGAAGCACACTTTCGTCGTCGATGCCGACGTTCACGACCTGGACGAGGACGATGTCGATTGGAACAAGGAGATGGAGAAGGCCTCGCCCAAACTGGACGACCTGGAATGGCTGGAGAGGGAGGACCCGCTCATACTCCACTACACATCCGGCTCCACCGGGAAACCGAAAGGGGTCCTTCACGTTCAAAATGCGATGATCGGCCACATAATGACCGGCAAGTGGGTGCTGGACCTTCACGACGACGACATCTACTGGTGCACCTCCGACCCCGGCTGGGTCACTGGAACCTCGTACGGAATGTTCGCCCCATGGCTGAACGGCGTCACCAACGTCATCAGGGGAGGGAGGTTCGCTCCGGACCACTGGTACAAGACGCTCCAGGACCTTGAGGTCACGGTCTGGTACAGCGCCCCAACGGCGTTCAGGCTGCTCATGGCGGCCGGGACGGAGAAGGTGAAGCAGTACGACCTTTCCAGCCTCAGGTACATATGCAGCGTCGGTGAGCCTCTCAACCCCGAGGTCATCAGATGGGGATGGGAAGCGTTCGACGGGAAGACGATACACGACAACTGGTGGATGACGGAGACCGGACATCAGATCATTGCGAACTACCCCGCGCTGCCGGTAAGGCCTGGCTCGATGGGAAAGCCGTTCCCGGGCGTCGAGGCCTCCATCGTGGACGACAACGGGAATGAAATGGGTCCGGACCAGATAGGGAACCTGGTCATACGGAAGGGATGGCCGGGAATGATGAGGCGGATATGGAACAATCCAGAGAAATTCGAATCATACTTCGAGTGGGACTCCTGGTTCTTCAGCGGCGACTCCGCTTACAAGGACGAGGACGGGTACTTCTGGTTCCAGGGCAGGATCGACGACGTCATCAAGACGGCCGGTGAGAGGGTTGGGCCGTTCGAGGTCGAGAGCAAGCTGGTGGAACATCCGGCAGTCGCGGCCGCGGGAGTCATCGGGAAACCTGACGCGATCAGGGGAAGCATCATCAAGGCGTTCATTCAGCTGAGAGATGGGTATACACCCTCGGACGAACTGAAGGAAGAGATCAGGATTTTCGTGAAGACGGGTCTTGCAGCTCACGCTCAGCCGAGGGAGATAGAGTTCAAGGACAGTCTGCCAGTCACTAGAAGCGGGAAGATAATGAGACGTGTTCTGAAAGCTTGGGAGCTGGGATTGCCGACGGGTGATCTTTCGACGATGGAGGATTGAGGATCACACTGGTTAGACTTCGTCTCTCTTGTTGACTTCCTCCTCTTGTGCTTTTCTTTGTTGAATCTTCTCTCTAATGGCAATTGCGAGAGCGGTGACAGTGCACACGACGAATATCAAAAGGAAGATCAACCCGAAGTCTATGAGAATGTCAGTTAGCGCGGCATGTGGATCCTCCCCTGGGATGACGAGGGATAATAGGACCACCCCAAGAACCGGCAACAGGAGAATCAAATAGGAGAACCCGAGAAAGTATAGCAGGATGAACAGAATTCCACTTGGACGCCTGTTTCGAACACGATACAGTCCAAAGAACAGAACTGCGATTATAAGGAAGAGTACAATGGCAAGTGCAATGCGAAATATCATCTGCTCACCCTAGCTCCATCATTGGTAACTCCCTCTCTTTAGACTCCTCTTCAGCCTTTAAGATGCTAGATGAGACATCCCAGATTAATAGTCTTCCTGATGGGACAACGGCATTATCCACACACGC
The DNA here is from genome assembly GCA_023140195.1 of Thermoplasmata archaeon. Classification (GTDB taxonomy): domain Archaea; phylum Thermoplasmatota; class Thermoplasmata; order RBG-16-68-12; family SOIM01; genus JAGLME01. Next base: position 27,019 of record JAGLME010000008.1, on the reverse strand, counting down.
TGGAATCGTGTGATAAAGAGGATCGAAGGGCAACTGATGACCGAAACCCTTATTATGTTATAACGTTATAACACATATTGATGACAGAAGTCTTCAAAGCCAAACTGAGGCAAATCGGCAACTCGTTAGGTGTCATAATCCCATCAGAAATCCTTGAAGAACGAGGATTCGCAAAGGGTGATGAGGTGCCACTTGAGTTACCCCCTTCGTCATTCAAGAAGAGGAATGAGAAGCTAAGGAAAATGATAGGCCTCTATAAGGGAACCAAACCATTCAAACGGGACAAGGAAGATAGGTACTGATGTTTCTGGACACCAACATCATCATCGACATGTTACAATCTGACACAGAGGCACGAAGAGTGAAGAAGATCTTGGAGCTCATTGGGAACGAAAGCCTCTTCGTTTCAGTCTTTCAAATCGGAGAGCTTTCCGACTGGAGCTTTAAGAACGGAATAGATCCGTTCGGACCTTTCAAACACCTCGAGGAAACTGCAAGAGTCATTCCTCTCACTGAAAGCATCTGCGTGGACGCTTCGGAGATAAAGCACGAAATGCGTGACAAGGGCGCCCCCAAATTCAGCCTTGGAGATGGCTTGGTGTTGGCCAGTGCAAGGAGCATCAAACAGACCCTGTTGACAAGAGACAATGACTTCAAAGAAGTAGAAGACGTGATTATACTGTGATCTTTTCAACCCTAGCAGAACAAACCTTCAACTCTGGAATCTTCGCTTTTGGATCCAGCACAGGATTCGTCAGCACATTGGAAGCACATTCTTCAATAATCCTTGATTCACGATAGAGTTTCTCAATCTAGGTCAACGAAAGCCCAGATAAGGGAATTGTTTATCGTGAATATTCTCTTCATCATCCCTTTGCCAGTTATGAGTTCAACGCGGTTGAATCCGATATCCCTGCGGATCTTCAAATCTGTCACAGAACTTCGAGGCATGATCTCCCATTTACCTGAAATATATCTCAGATGTATTTCGGTCCTGGAAATCCCTACTCGCGAGGGGATGTCCAAGCTGATTCTACCAAGCACGATGTAGGCCATCATTGCCAATAGGACTAAGATCAGAACAAAAGGGAACAACGTCGAAGCAGATTCCCCTTCAGTCCTGTCAATCTCGATAACTATGTACCTTATTAATGGAAAGAGCAATGCAATGGGTAGGCCAAGGAGGAACATGTGTGGGGCTAAATTGCGGAACCACTGAATCGAGTTCTGATCTTTCGGAGGATTGCTAGTCATCTAGGATCTCCCACCGTGAAGATGCACATGTCCTGCAAGGCATTTACAGATCCCTCTCAAACCCAATTGACACGGCAGAGTATAATCCTTCCCATGAGGGGGACAGATATCAAGGAGAATCAAATGGAATGATAATCATACTGGAATCTTCTCAACCCTTGCAGAACAGACCTTCAGTTCCGGGATCTTCGACTTTGGGTCCAACGCAGGATTCGTCAACACGTTCGCAGCACATTCGGCAAAATGGAATGGTATGAATATCACGCCTGGCCGTATCTTCTCGGTCACCTGCGCAGCTATCTCGATCTCACCCCTCCTGCTGCTGACCTTGACCATCTCCCCGTCAGATATCGACAACTTCTCGGCGTCGTCCGGATGCATTTCCACGAAACCGGTCTTGACCTCGTTCGCAAGCACAGGAGTCCGCCTCGTCATGGTGCCAGTGTGATAGTGGAACATCAGTCTACCCGTGCTCAGAATGAGAGGATACTCGTCGTCAGGGAGCTCGTTCGGCTCTATGAACTCGATCGGCATGAAGCTGCCTTTCCCCTTTGTGAACTTCCCGGAGTGGAGGAACTCAGTGCCCTCGTGTGTCTTGTCAGGACAAGGCCAGAGAAGCCCGCCGTTGCTGCCCAGTCTTTCAAATGTCAATCCGCCGTAGATGGGCGAGACCGAGGCCAACTCGTCCATTATCTGTGAAGACGATTCGAATTCGAAGCCTTTGGCCCCCATCCTCCTGGCGATGTCGCAAATGATCTCCCAATCCGCTCGAGATTCTCCGACTGGCTCAATCGCCTTGGAAGATTTCTGAACCCTCCTGTCCGTCCCAGTGAACGTGCCCTCTTTCTCAGCGTATGAAGCGGCAGGAAGGACCACGTCCGCAAGTTCGGCCGTCTCGGACATGAAGATGTCTTGGACTACCAGCAGATCAAGATTCTGCAAGGCCTCCTTCACATGGTTGATGTCCGGATCGGAAAGCATTGGGTTCTCCCCGATGATGAAAATGCCATTTATCTTGCCCTCGTCAACGCCGTTCAGTATCTCCACGACCGTCAGCCCGGCCTTGTCATCCAGTTGTACGCCCCAGGCATCCTCGAACTTCTTTTTGTTGTTGGGATCGGTAACCGCTTGATAACCCGGATAGACGTTCGGAAGCCCGCCTACGTCGCAGGCGCCTTGAACGTTGTTCTGTCCCCTCAGCGGATTCACGCCGGTGCCCCTTCTGCCAACGTTTCCTGTCAACATCGCCAGGTTCGCCACCGACTGGACGTTGTCCGTACCTGTGATGTGCTGGGTTATCCCCATCGAGTATATGATCGAGCCTTTGTCGGCAGAACCGAACATCTTGGCCGCTTCTATGAGCTTCTCCTTGGGAATGCCGGATATCTTCTCCGCCAGTTCGGGGGTGTAGTTCCCAACCGCATTCTTGAGCTCCTCGTAGCCCTCGGTCCTCTCCCCGATGAACTTCTTGTCCTCCAGCCCTTCTTGGATTATGATGTTCATGAACGCATTGAGCCAGGCCACATCGGTCCCGGGTTTGAACTGCAGGTATATGTCCGCGAACTTGACCATCGGTATCTCCCTTGGATCGACAACGATGAACTTGGTCCCCTTTTCCTTGGCCTCCAAAAGCCAGCTTCCTATCAGAGGGTGCTGTTCAATTGTGTTGGAACCCGTGATGAGAATGACGTCTGACTCCACGAACTCAGGTACCGAGTTGGTCATCGCGCCGCTGCCGAACGACCCCACCAGACCGGTGACGGTGGACGCATGGCAGAGCCTTGCGCAGTGGTCGATGTTGTTCGTCCCCAGAACCGCCCTCGTGAACTTCTGTATGATGTAGTTCTCCTCGTTAGTGCATTTGGCAGAGGCCAATACCGCCAGTGAATCGGGCCCAGACCCTTGCTTGATCTTGCTGAGCTTTTCCGCAATGAACGTAAGCGCCTCATCCCATGAGACGGGTTTGAACTCCCCGTTCTCCTTCATCAGAGGCGTCGTCAACCGATCCTTGTTGTTCACGAACTGCCAGCTGTTCCAGCCCTTGATGCAAAGGGCACCTCGATTTATCGGATGATTCTTCTGCGGCAGAACGCCGACCAATTCCCCATCCAGGACCTGAAGTAGAATTCCGCAGCCGCAGCCGCAGTAAGGACAGATGGAAGGAACGCTCTCGTACTTCATCAGCCCTCCTCCTCGAGAACGGTGACCAGCGGAGGCTTCTCATTAACATCGGTTCCGATCTTGTATCCGAACATGTCCTCGACGTCCTTTCTGATCATCCTGTAAAGGGTCACAAGTGGAATGTGTGCCGGGCAAGCCCTCTCGCACTCGTGGCAGTCCACGCACCTGTCCGTCGAGTGGTAAGCCCTAATCAAATGGAATGACGGGAACTCCGGCGGGAGCTCACCTGTCTTCACCCACATATCCTCTTCGAGGATGCAATTCTCGCATATGCACGTCGGGCAGGCGTAAACGCAACCGTAACACTTCATGCACTTGTCGAACTGGCCCATCCAGTAATCGAACCGCTCATCCATGTCCATCTGGGATATCTTCTCGATGTTCTCATCGGTGGTGATGCCTTCCACCTTCTCGCCGATGTCAATCTTAGTGGGGAACGGGGTTTCGCACAGGCAGTCCTTCGCGTCTTCTTCAGTACAAGCAATGCCGACAAGGACTATGTTGTCCAGGTTCACTTGGTTCCTCTTTGCGAGTTCTATCAGTATCCTCTCATCACAGCCCCTAATGACTACGCCAATCTTCGTATCTGGATATTTCTTCTGTATCATCGAAACGACGATACCTATCGGATATTTGGGAGAGTGGACCATTGAAGAAAGGTCGTCCTCCTTTGAGTACATGTGAGGCGCAACGCAACCCTCGTTAAGCTTCAGGCTGACGACGACCTCGACCTCGTCCCTTGCGAATAGACCCTTTACTACCTCACGCAGTTGCTCGTTCATGTTTACCAGCGTAATTGTTCGGTCCCAGTTCCTTGATCGTCTCAGTGAAATCGGTAATAATCTTGGCGAACTCAATCGCCTCTGCAGCGGATGCCCAGTCCAGCCTTATCCTTCGGGGGTCGATCCCCATGTGACCCAGCAACTTGGAGAATATCTCGAATCTCTTCTTGGTCCTGTGATTCCCGCTGACGTAATGACAATCCCCGATGTGACAGCCCAGTATGAGAACGCCGTCCACGCCGTCGGCCAGCGCTTTGATGACGAACTCCGGTTTGACCCTTCCTGAGCACATTACTCTCACGATCTTGACATTGGTCGGCTGCTTCATCCTCCCGATGCCCGCAAGGTCCGCAGCGGCGTAGGAGCACCAGTTGCAGCAGAAAGCCAGGATGTTCGGCTCGAAGTCGGTCATACTGAGCTCCCTCCCATGGCGGATATCATGGCCAGGACCTGCTCATCGGTGTAATGCTTTTGCTGCATCGAACCTGACGGACATGCCGCGATACAGGTGCCGCATGCCTTGCACAGGATGTCGTTGACGACCGCGACCACCTTCCCGTCCTTCTCCTCCAGGGAGATCGCGCTGTATTGGCAGGTCTCAACGCATTGACCGCAGCCGGTGCAAGTCTCGTCCGCAAAGGCGACCGCCTCACCGAGAGACAGTTTCGGACTGGAGAGTATCCCGCATGCCCTTGCAGCGGCTCCAGAAGCCTGGAACATGGTATCGGTTATGTCCTTGGGGAACTGACAGCAGCCTGCCAGGAAAACCCCGTCTGTGAAAGTATCGATAGGTCTCAATTTGGGATGTGCTTCAAGGTAGAAACCATCGGCAGATCTGGATATGTTGAAAAGCCTCATCACCTCGGCGGCATCCGAGCGCGGGACCATACCAGTAGCAAGAACAACAAGGTCGGCCTCAAAGTCATCGTGTCCTTCGGCCCTCACAACCACGTTCGGTCCGTTCTCCACGACCTCCAGCCTATGACCCAGTTCCCTCTGCCTGTATTGGACGTCCTCGTTGAGCACCTTGACGTAGAACTCGTCGTGCCCCTTGCCGAAGGTTCGGACATCGGTGTAGTAAACAGTGATCTTGGCATCTGGAAGCTTCTTTCTGACCGTGTGGGCCTCCTTTGCGGTGTACATGCAGCACACCCTTGAACAGTAGGTGTTGCCGGTGCCTTCTCGGCTTCCGACGCAGGATATGAACGCAACCTTCTCGGGTTTGGTACCATTGACCAGCAGTTCGCCTTTGGTCGGACCCAGGTGGCTTGAGATCCTCTCGAACTCCGGCGCGGTCATGACCCTTGGATGTTGGGGCAGCAACTCACTCTTCTGACTAGCATCGTAATTGTCCGACCCGGTAGCGACGACTATCGCACCCACTTCGGCTTCGACCGTCCTCTCCTTTGCATCAATGTTGATCGCACCGAACTTGCACGCATCTACGCATAATGGGTGTCCTTCGCACTGGCCTCCGGTGAAATAACTGCAGTTCACATCATCCAGAACATAGGTCACGGGAACAGCCGCTTCTGACGGTCGGTATATCGCCTTCCTCTCGCTCATTCCGTAATCGTTATCGTTCTTAACTGAAACGGGGCACACCTTTGTGCACTCACCGCACAGCGTGCAACGGTCCTTGTCCACATACAGCGGATTCTCCTTGATCTTGACATTGAAGTTGCCGACGTAGCCATCGAGGTCCGAAACCTCTGAATTAACGTGAACGTGAATGTTGGGATTGTTGACCGCCTCCTTCAGTTCGGGTGTTACGAAACACGGAGCGCAATCGCCCACACAGTCCTCCTCGCACTTCCTTAATGGGAAAAGCTTGCTGAGCCAGATGATCCTTCCGCCCAGGTATGGTTCTCTTTCAACGAGATGTACAGGGAACCCACGATCGGCAATGTCCCTTGCCGCACGGACACCGGCAATGCCCCCTCCGACCACCAGTCCGACACGCGTGACGCCGACCTCTGCGGCTGTCAAAGGTTCCAGCAACGGGGCTCTGGCGACCGAAAGCTCCACGATCTTGATTGCCTTCACTGTTGCGCTGTCCATCTCCTTGTGTATCCATGAGCAGTGCTCCCGAATGTTGGCCATCTCGAAGAGACACGGGTTCAATCCGGCCTCTACCACTGCCGCTCGGAAGGTGGGCTCGTGCATTCTGGGCGTGCAAGACGCGACCACCACCCTGTTCAGATTGTACTCCTTGATGTCGTCCTTTATCAGGTTCTGGCCCGGGTCGGAACACATGTATTTGTAGTTCTTGGCGATGACCACGTACGGGAGCTTGCTGGCGTGTTCGGTCACGGCCTTGGTGTCCACCGTTGCTGCTATGTTGACTCCGCAGTCGCAGATGTAGACGCCTATCCTGGGCTCGTCCATCTCCGGCGTCCCGTCAACCACCTCGTGGGTGTGTTCCTCGGTCAAGCGCTGACCTCCCTCTTCTGGAACGTCGGACCCAGGGTCCTCGCCCGTTCGGTCATGTTGACCACGATCTCCCGGAACTCCTCAGCCAATGATGATGATAGATTGAACATCTCCAGCCGGCTCTCGTCCACTCCTATCTCTTTCAGAAGCTCCTTGGCCGCTGCCACCCTGTTGCCAGCCCTCTCGCTCCCGTTTCTGTAATGACAATTACCGTCCTTGCATCCGATGACCATTACCCCGTCCGCGCCCAATTCGACTGCTCTTAGAAGATGCTGGACCTCCACCTTTCCGGAACATGGTAAACGAAGAATCTTGAACTGTACCGGCAGGTCCAATCTCATAGTTCCGCACAGGTCAGCCGCCTCGTACGCGCCGTGGTCGCAACAGAACGCGATTATCTGCTGTTCGCCTGATGGGGTAGGGTTCGAAGCCAGTAGTTTCTCTAAGGTGGTCTCTACATTCATATCCTCGAAATTGGGAAGCACAATCGCTTCTCCTGGGCAAGACGCAGTACAGATACCGCAGCCCACGCATTGGGTGGGGATGACCTGGGCGAATGTGACACCGCTGGTCTCGATGGCGTTGTACGGACATACTCTCGAGCAGGTCAAGCACGCAGCACACTTGGAGCGGATGACGTTGGCCGTTGGCGGGTCGGACTCTATCTTATCCATGCTCAGGATTTCGGAGACCTTCGCAGCCGCGGCGGATGCCTGGGCAACAGAATCAGGGATATCCTTAGGCCCTTGAGCGCAACCAGCCAGGAAGATGCCAGGTCCCATAGAATCGGCAGGGCTGAGGACCGGATGCGACTCCTTGAAGAACCCGTCAGGGCTCCTCTCGATCCTCATTGCGTTTGAAAGAAATCCGGTACCCTCAACAGGTGTGGCACCTACCGAGAGGACCACCAAATCAGCATCAAAATCCGGATATCCGTTCGCTTTAACGACCAGACCCTCGCCCTTCTTCTCTATCTTCAACTCTGAGTCCAGTTCCCTTCGGCGGTAATCGATGCCCTCGGTCTTGACCCTGACGAAGAACTCCTCGAAGTCCTTGCCGAAAGCCCTCATGTCTGTATAATAGACGGCGACGTTCCCATCGCCGACCCTCTCCTTGATCATGTGGGCCTGCTTGGCCGAGTACATACAGCAGAATCTTGAGCAGTGATGGTTGCCGTCCTTCTCCCTGGACCCGACGCAGGAGATGAAAGCGGCGGTAGTGGGTTTCTTCCCGTTGATGGAGAAATCGCCTTCTAGGGGTCCGTTCGCACAAATCAGTCTCTCGAAATCCATGCCGTTGATGACGCCCTCCAGTTCCCCGTACCCAAGGTCCTTCTTGAGCTTGGCATCGTAAAGGTCATAGCCGGTGGCGATCACTATTGCGCCCACGTCGATGTCCACTTCTTCAGGTTTCTGATCGAAGTCCACCGCTCCGGGTTTGCACGCGTCCGCACACTTGAGCGTCTTGCCGCACACGCCTTTTGTTATCAGGAGACATGAATTGGGATCTATCACGTACTTCAGGGGAACAGCCTGGGGGAACGGAATATAGGCAGCACCGCGCTTCCCGAGATTCTCGTCGAACTCGTTGGGCACCCTGCCAGCCATCCTGCACTCTTCAGCGCAATTGCCGCACCCGACGCACTTGTCCACATCGATGTATCTAGGTTTCTTGAGGACCTTCACTGTGAAATTGCCGATGCTTCCCTTCACTTCTTTGACGTCAGCGTATGTTACCAGTTCGATGTTCGGATGTCTTGCTGCGTCCACCATTTTGGGAGTCAGAATACAGGCAGAGCAATCCAGAGTGGGGAAGGTCTTGTCCAGCTGGGCCATCTTGCCCCCGATGCTAGGTTCCTTCTCGACCAGATACACCTTGAACCCGTTATCAGCGATGTCCAGGGCCGCTTGGATGCCAGCTACACCTCCGCCGATGACCATGGCTGCTTTGGTGACTTCTGATTCTTCGATCTCCAGAGGTTCGATAGTTGATGCGCGTGCCAGCGAAGCTGCAATCAGTGATCCGGCCTTGGCAGTTGCCTTCTCGGGTTCTTTCATGTGAACCCAGGCGCACTGTTCCCTGATGTTGGCCATCTCTAGGCAATGGGGGTTCAATTCCGCCTCTTCCAAAGCCCTCTTGAATGTCCTCTCGTGCAATTTGGGCGAACATGCTGCCACTACGACCCTATCCAGACCGTTCTCCTTGATGTCATTCTGAATGAGTGTCTGACCCTCTTCCGAACAGAGAAATGGATGCGTCTTGGTCAGAACGACCTCGGGATAGGACCTAGCCTGCTCCGAAAGCCTATCGACATCCAAAACACCCCCTACATTCTGTCCGCATTGGCAGACATACACCCCTAGTTTCAACGGACTAGATTTCATTGCCAATCATACCAGAATTTGACTGAAAGGTACCCCTTTTGGCTAATAATACTGGTGAGACACTTAAACCTTTTCAGATGGGGGAAGAAGCTGGCGAATTTCACAATTCGGGTTCCGTGCCCGAGCACACATCCGCCTATATGCCCGACAAGTGGAATACATAAACTAGAATCCCGAGCAATATCAATGAAGTGCCCACGACGATTCTATCATTCTCCTCCAACCAGCGAGAGTGAATTCTCTCATAACCTTTCATGGTGAGATAGACCAGCAACATTATTGCACCGATGGTCGCGAGTGAGACCACGACCACTAAGAACAACAGCGACTCCAATCCGTAGGGGCTGGCGGCGAAGAATACTGGAATCATCGCTTCACACGGAGAGAAAGTGAGCATCAGAAACAGGGAGAGCGAGGTCGCATTATCCGGGACGTGATGATGGTGCCCCTCGTCTCCAGCCTTCTTGGCCCTGTAACCCAGGACCACGTAGATCAATCCGATTACTATTAGGATCCCGCTCGTCACCGGCAGAAGAAGCAGATCAAGAGAAGAGAGAATCATACCCCCCACGAGAGCCGCGATTATTCCGAACACACCTGTCATGACAACATGTCCAGTTCCCGCAAGAAATGAGATTCTCAATATCTTCTTGTCGTCCCATTTCTGTGCCCTTCCCACCAATACAAATGGTAACCAGTGATTCGGGAGTGCTGCGTGGAGGATGGATATAGCGATTGCACCAACCAAGAGCCCATAGATCTCCATCAGCAGGAACAGAATGTGTTGATGTGTTTATTCTTTGTGGATAGTATCCCAGATCGGAAGGGAAAGGATGCCTATTGGTTGAAAGACAGGCTCTCGTTCGATTTATGAAGAGCGGAGAATCTCAACATCGGATCATATAAACTGGAGACAACACTCAGACGCTTGACTAATCCCGCTAATCGCCGTTCAGATTCCAGAAGCCCGGTTGGGTGGCGTGTATCCAGATGCCCATCCCAGGTCGCAGTTCTCGAAGGGGAGAACCACCTGGATCGTTAGGGTCGAACCACTTCCAGCGTTGCTTCTTGTCAGAGACATCGAACCAAAGAACCAGGTCGTACTTGCCGGCCAACCCCTGATTATCCAGTGCCCCCGGCAGTGGGCTATCTTGAAATGAAGTGTATCCCACGAAGTTCCAGTTCTTGCATGCCAGTTCATGGGTGATCTCTATGCTGGTGAAGACAACTCTCCCCACATTGATCAACAGGCCGTCAGACCTCATGGCAACCTTCAGACCCATCCATCTTTCTATCTGCGTAAGGGTCCCTCCAGCTGGGGTCCAGGTCTCCCAAACACAGAGGTGGGGATCGTAGGCCTCAATCCTCTTATACTGACCCGCTACGGATTCGAATGCGACCGACGTGGTGCTGTCTACGAGTTCGAAACCGATCGAGATCTCGTTCGAACCTTTGCGCAACTGCTGAGCGAACTTGCCGACCTTGTTGAGGTTCTGTTCCTCGTTCCCCTTCCCATCGAAGGCTCTCATGAGATAGAAGTAGCTGTTCACGTCAATCCCCACGTTGGGATCCGGGTCGGTCCACTGGCTTGTGGTTTTGTCAATCGTAGCGTAGGCGGTGCTGAAATCGAAAACGTTGACATGGGTCGCCCTGTAAATCCTGTAGCCCTGTACATTCGGAGAGGTTGCCAGGTTCCATTCCAGTCTAAGGGTGTTACCATCCTTGTAGATCCATAGATTCGTTGGAGAATCGATGCTGGTTCTTCCCCAGACCATCGCGTTGTAAAGCAACTGCTTGTCATTTGTGTTGGAACTCTTCTCGAGGAAGTTGGTGAAATAGACCGCCTTGTAGGCTCCCAGTTCATAAGCAATTACAGACCCGTAACCGGTCTGAATCGACATTGCCTTGTATTCGCCACCTGCCAGATGAGACGCAGTCCAATTCTCTGCCTGAGTCAAGTTGAGTCCAGGAGTGAGGGTTCTGCCGTTTGCCGTAATGTAGGTGTCAGTAATCTTGTTGAACAAAGGATGGTTCTTGGTTGGGTCCAGGATCCGATGGTCATTTATCCCGTCTGTGTAGATGTACAGATTCGACGAACTCATGCCGAACAACGGTCCAAGTCTGAACCCGTGATTTGGCATCTTGTCCGAGTCGAACGTAATCCCAGTTGCGATGATTCCATGGCCTTCCTGCACATATCTGATGATGTCGTCAATCTCTCTGTCCGAGAAGTAGTATCCCGCACCAATTGGGTTGTTCCAGTTCCCAGACCTCGAACTGGAAATCACAAGGACGTCCGCATAGGAGTCGACCAATTCCTGATATGTTATGCTCTCTCTGTTGAACCTCTGGTAATCGACCTCGACCGGCGTGCCACCGTAGAGGTTCCAGTTGGATGTCAGATTGTCCCATGGAGCTTGAGCCCCGAAATCAGTCCCCCATGAATCGAGAACATAGACCAGGACGGGCGGGTTGTTCGTGACCTCTATGGACATGCATTCCTCGTTGTTGCTTGAGTCATCGTCGACAAAGCCGATTATGTCGGCGAAGACGCAAATCTGATAGACGCCCACGGAGGAGGGGACCCACGAGAAGTTTACATAGCTCCAATCCCCGTGCAGGAGATTGGAGAGATTCTGAGTGTCGACCGGAACTCCATCCACTTTCAAATCGACCTGAACAATCCCCAAATCTTGTTTTCCGATGTTGGAAGCGACAGAGGAGATGCTCGCAGTGTAGGAGGGGCGAACGAACCTCGGAGCGATCAGGTCCGAGACCTTCACGTCATAATCATTTGCCTGATATCGGGACCAGACGAACGAGTTGTAGAGAACCTGCAATTCCTCTGTTGTTGGTGTGACATCTGCGGAAATTGACAGCATAACCAGTCCTTTGTGGACGACAATTGCCGCAGCTGAGCTACCAGGCGACAGTGCACACAGCTGTCCCAAGGTCAGGTCATCGGGGTCCCATGAATGGTCGTCGTTAGGAGTCATGGTGCGATTGAATCCGATCGAAAACAGGTTGGGCACATTGTTGAAGATGGGATGGCCAAGGCATCCGCTTTCCTGTTGGATGTCCCATACATCGACCTTGTCATAGGGTTGGTCTTCTATGCCCACCAAATCCACGAGGTCGTTGTTGTTGGGGACCATCTGGTTGAAGGCGGTTCCTATTGCCACAAAACCGTGGCCCTCTCTGACCCACTTCTCTATGGCCGTGGTTTCCGAATCATCCAGTTCAGTTCCGCTTGGCGGACCGAAGTAATAGCCGGATCCAGATAGGACCAGTACATCCGCCTGTGTATCGTTTATTGCCTCATATGTGATGGGGTATGTGTGCAGAGTTGTGTAGTCGATGAGAATCGGCGATCCGCCGTAATTCCCCCAGTACGAGTTGAGATGGTCCCATGTGCTGATGGGGCCTGATCCAACGGTCCCGTATGATCTGAGGACGGCGATCTTTGTGAAGTTCTGCGCCGTCACGTTGACCATTTTGCAGCGGTAGTTGTTCCACAAGACTGTTTCTCCAACAACCGGCGAGGCTTGGACGCAGATCTCATAGTTGCCTACACCTGGCGGGGTCCAATCCAGGGTGGCCGTCGTGTTACCTCCGCTGGCTAGAGACGAGATAGTCCGCTGATTCACGTCAACGCCGTCCTGTTTCAGTTTGACGTTTATGCCGTTCTCTCCGCTCAATCCTATGTTTGAGACTCGAACTGAAACTGTCTGAACGGCAAGGGGAACGTAGTCTCCCACATCCAAATCGGTGACTGCAATGTCATGGCTCAGAAACTCCCCATAAACGAACATGTCATCAATGAACCATCCCATGAAGTTGTTGTTGCGCTCGTCCACGGTGTCCCATCTGAACTCAAGCTGGACCTTCTTTCCCGCATAATGAGTAAGGTTGAGTGTCAACTTTCTCCAGAAGCTGCTTGTGCCGAATTCGTTTGAAACGAAATGCCATCCGGATCCATCATTCAAATACACCTGGGCCAGGTCGTGTCCGGAATCAGTCTCTCTTGCAAGAAGATGAAACACGGTCATGGCCAGGCTGCTCCCCGTTGTTGCATCTATCCATGGAGTTCGAAGTTTTCCCCAGTTTCTGGTCGATGAGAAGTTGTTGAGCGGTTCATGAGTGTAGTAGTCACATATCCACGTGCCGTACCAGTCGTACCTGTGGCCATACCACCAAGAGGTGTTTCCAGTGTGGTAGAAGGGGCGGTGTCCCAAGTTGCAGTCCTCCTCACCCGTACTTAGATGCCAAAGTCCGTTAGGATGCATCCCCCCTGAGTCCCCTCCCGAGAATGTCCAATCACCCTTCCCGTGCTCCATGTCGTCATAGAAGAGCCTTCGGTTGACATCTATCGTCCTCGAGCAGGCTGGAAAATCGCCAACTGTTGTGTTGGCATCACTGTTGATATCTAAAGCCGTTCTCACACACAAACGCAAATCCCTATCAGTGAACCTCTGGGTTGGATCGAAATCCAGGTCCATGTGTATTATGAAGTATCGCGTGGTGTTGTTACCTATGACCACGGGCTGTCCGATGGTGGGACCGGTGCACTCCAGCATTTGCCCGGAGGGCGGAAGGATGTATGGCGAACTGATGTCCTCGGCAATCTCACACTCAGGGTAGTTCATCAGCTTGTTCCCATTCCTATCATCCCAAATGAAAGTGCGGTTGATTCCCTGAGAAGGAATCCCAAAAGTATCCACCTTTATGCTCTCAAGAGTGATGCTGGCTCCTTCCGCTTTCAAGGCAAGCCAGAGCATGGTCAGATTCACGTCTCCCTGGTAGGTGTTCGTTTCGGGTGCCATATTTTCCCAAGTGACGTTCAGCACGCCACCAGCCATTGGCTCGATTTCAATCGAACCGGTCGTACTGGGAACTTCCAAGGTCCTTCCCTCGATCGGCATGAGAACAGCTGTTCCTCCCACAACAATCATCAAAGCTAGAAGAACTGCTTTCCGTTTCGATGGACTCAGCTCATGGAAGCCGATATGATAGAACAGGCTAACTTCCTCCCTTTTCCCCCTTTTCTCCCGATGCCCCTTTCAACATTTGAGAAAGTCTGGCATAAAAAGCATTGATTTGTGAGTATTAATAGCTTATTATCCTTGCTGGCTGAGGATCTCGGGATGACCCAGTTGGTCCATTATCTTTCTCTATTCAGATGTATTCCATCTGCAGAAGTTCTCATAGGCAGAACCGGAATCCACAAATTGCCAATAGAAGGAATTCCTCGCTAGTGTTCCCACAACCGGGGCCAACGAACTCTGGCATTGAGCTCATACCGTCCACAAACGTCCCTCTCCCACAGATTTCCATCTCCAGAAACAGAATGACTTGGTGTGTCTATTCTCTGTGGAAGTGGTCTCTTGACAATGCTGGCCGACTGTTCCATTAGAGTTTCCGAAAGCTGTCATTCTGTCAAATGACGAGGATTGCCCGAGTTCAGTGGGATCTTCTAGGAGTTGTCAATCGCCCAAACCCCATCATTCACTACTCTTACCCAATACGCAGATCCAGTTAGCAAAGGCTCCGCTTGGGCAAGGACCCTGAGGAAATATGGTGGAGAGGATGGATCCAGACCTTCAATCCTATTGGCACCAGTTCCAGCTATCATATCCGAGACGGTGTATGTTGTACGGAACGACGGGAATGGGAGAAGATTCCATCCGGCCTTCAGTTGGAGCATTGTGCTCAAAGGAACGATCCCCGCCACGGTGAGATTCGAATCCTCGGTGACGTTGGTCCAGAAACCAATCCTGTGACTGATCGATCCTAAATCTCCTTTGTAAGGCTTTGAATCCGTGTACGACTTCCAATCACGTAGTGAGGAATCATAAGTCCATACTCTGTCGAATTGGACGGTTTGAAGGACTGTTTCCAATGACTCATCGGATTGAATCAATGGGATCGAAAGCAGATTCGGCCCTTCTTGAATCATCCGAGTGAATTTCCCCGCTTGATTCCAGCTGCAAGACGTCTTTCCGTTGACATCCACCGCACAGATAAGGTAGAAGTGGTGGTTCGGATCACCCTCTCCAGCAAAATTGTCCACGAAGTCGGTCGTTTGGTTGGGAAGCGAGGCAATCAGATTATAACTCCAACCGCCCCACTCATAGGTCGTATTCCTGTAGACCTCATAACCCACAACAGAGTTGAATCCCATTCCATCATCTGGTGAGAGGGTCCACTTGATGGCCACATGTTCGAAGTTCGTTCCTATCAGGATTGCTTCCGACAACGTGGGTGGCTGTGGTGGTGGCATTATCGTCGGAAACATCAAAGGGTACCTGTCCCGATTGTCGACCGCAATGAAGTACTCTGTATCTCCTATGGCGTCACTCCCAGGTTGGTCTTGATTGGGTCCGCTTCTTGTGTCCACACCGATGTAATCATCCCAGTAGTTGCCTCCTGATGGATAACCGTCATCCCAGCCGTTTTTCTGATTGAAGAGGTCATCATCAGCAGGTACGGCATTCCCTATGATGCTGTTGTGATGGACCCGGTTGCCCTTCGAGACAGAGAGATGGACCCCTCGGTTGTTGTTCACAACAACGTTCTCAACAATGATGTTGTTGTCAGATTTCCAGAGAGTGATTGCATCGTTGCCGTGAGATGAGACCGTGTTGCCGCGAATGGTGTTGTTGAAAGAATACATGAGGTCGATGCCATGGAATCCATTCCCATGGTAGGTACTGTTGACGATCTCATGGTTGGTGGAGTTCTCAAGATGGATACCGAACGCCACATTATTATGAATGGTGTTTTCGGTGACCGTATTTCCGCTTGAGGAGTAGATCGCCAAACCACGGAAATTGCCATGCAAGTGATTTCGCTTGATCACGTTGTTATCCGAGAATCCGATTTGGAATGCTATATGTACACTGCTTACGTCCAAGTTGCTTACAGTGATGCCGGAGCAGTTGGCCATGATCACCTGCCCAGCTTCCGACCCGTTCAACCCGCCTGTGGAGTTCTTCAAGTAGCGGACTGGCTTGCCAATGACCGTGTTTGATGAGGCAATGTTGTGAGTGTTCCAGTGCTGCAAAGAGTCCCCGAAGATGTATATTCCTCCCCGGGACATAGTGTTGTTGACCATTACGACGTTCTTCGTAAGTTCGAGGGAAACGTCGATAACGCCATAGGATGGCACTGAGATGGCGTTGTCGACGATTGTTGCATTGTTGGAGTTCTCGCCCACTTTGATTCCGAAATCTCCCGCAGAAACGGTGTTCTCCGTTATCATCGTGTCAAGGGAGTAGAAGAGATCGATACCGATCCTGGTCAACGATACAGTATTGCCTGTGACCGTAGTGTTGGTGGACATATCGAGACTGATCCCCGCCCCTCCGTTCTGTGCAACGGAATTTCCCCTTATGATCGTGTTATTGGATTGTGCAACAAAGATCCCAGCACCCTCTCTTCCAGAGACTGAGTTGTTCCTGACTGTGATATTGTTACAACGTCCAATCTGGAATTCCACAAGTGATCCTCTGACTTCGCTGTTCTCCACTACGCCGTTCGAGGCCTCGTAGAGATCGATGGAGGCGGACACGCCTCCGGCGCGCGCATAGACGTTGCGGATGAGGAAATGAGCATCCGTGTTTCCTATCCTAATGGCTCTCCAGGGACTGGGTGCAATGATCTCCCACCCTTCGATTACGTATGGGTCCAAAGAAGTTCCACTGCCACCTGTTACACCGTTGGCGGCGGTAAAATCTCCATTCCCCCAGATGAATATGGGGCCGTGGGGAACCAGGGCTGTTGCCTGATCGGGGATCGTTAATAGTGTGGACAAAGATGCTGTGAGAATGAGACTCGAAAGAGCCGCCATCTGAACAGATCTTCGTAAGCTCATTGCCTCCACTCTGGTAGGTATGGAACCAGGTACTTCAATACTATTGAGATTAGATATACTTTTCCCAAAGCTGCAGATCGTCAGCAGCCGCAAACTTCTCACCTGCAGAAGTATTTATAGACAGAACCAGAATCCATAGGTCGCAAATGAAAGAGATGAAGATACACAAGTATATGGATGGCAACCTGACAGAGGTTTCTGACAAGATCGCGGAAGGGTCATTCCTCCATCTTGAGCTGAACGATGGAATCGGCTTTGACACGATGATATCCCCAGACCAGATCAAGGAATTCGTTTTTGGCAACTTGTTCTCTGAAGGGTTCATCAAGAACGTTGGCGACATCGTCGGATACTCTCACAAGATGAGGGGGGACAACATCTCCGTGAAGGTCAACATGGCGGAGGCCGTGAAGATCTCTTTCAGCAGGAACTACAACGTCATATGGACCGATTGCACCTCACCTTCCCTCCTGCAGAAGAGAATGGGAGATAAGCTGGAAAGAGTCGAGACCGAATTGAAACTGAAACCTGACCAACTGGTTGAAGCCGCCAAGAAGACCAGAGAGTTCTCCGGACCGTACCAGGAAACAGGGGCGCTGCATTCTGCCTTCATATTCGACAAGGATCTGAACATAGTCGCCCACGCTCACGACGTCAGCAGGCACAACGCGGTGGACAAGGTCATAGGCATGCGACTGCTGGATGGGAAGCCGTTCGAGAACACGATCATCATGACCACCGGAAGGATAACATCCAATCTGGTCCTCAAATGCTTGAGGTCGGGCATACCAATGGTCGCCTCCCGGGGGGCACCTTTGGCCGATTCGATAGACGTGGCAAGGGAATACGGCCTCGGTGTGATTGGTTTCCTCAGAGGCAGAAGGTTCAACATCTACAGCGGAAAAGAGATGATCACTTCAACTTAGTGACCTGTTCTTCGAGCGTTTGAAGTCTGGATAGGACTGTTGCGGTTCCCACCCTGATGGATCTGCCGTCGATCTTCTTGCCTGGACGGGGTTCAGGGAAGACTCCGATTCTGGTACCCTCCTCCGCATATTCACGGTCCACGAACGCCAAGCCAGTTTGGAACCCTTTGACCACCAGGTTGGTTGTCACTTGACCGATCGTCTCTCCTTCCAGATTAAGGACAGGACCGCCGGGCTTTGCCATTCGACCGCCCCTCTTGATCAACCTGAACCGTATGATCTGTTTCTCCCAGTCCTTTGCCTTCTTCAGGGCGCGTTGTCTTCCGACGAAAAAGGGCTTATGCAATCTCACGAAATACCCATAACCAGCCTCGGACGGGAAGATGTCATGATCGCCCGCCAGTTCGCTGCCCCACAGCGGGAATCCGGCCTCTGTTCTCGTCGAATCTCTGGCTCCCAGTGCCGTGGGCTTGACCCCGAACTCCTTCCCATGCTTGAGAACCAACCGCCAGAACCTGGGAGCATCATCGGGATGCATGTACAGTTCAAAACCGACATCCTCGCCGGTGTATCCGGACCTTGACACGAACATTCTTATTCCAGCTATCTCGGCATCCATGAATTCGAATTTCCCGAGTTGGCCTATCTTGCGTTCCAGGTCTTCGTCCTTCACCAGACCGAGAAGAACGTCTAGAGACCTCGGCCCCTGCAGTGCGATGTCCACTTTCTGACGCTTCCCGCTGGACCTGTCCTTCAGATCAACGATCTTCACGGGCTCCCTGACCTCCGCGTTGGGGTTCTCACTGTCCACGATGAACCTCATGGAGTTCACCGCGTGCAGCCATGCCAACACCTTCTCCGCGTTGACCGCGTTGGCGACCATCAGGTATCTGTTCTTCGCCAGGCAGTAGGTGAACACGTCGTCTATCACGGTGCCTTCTGGATCGAGAATGTATCCGTACATGCTCTGGCCGGGATACAGAAGATGGATGTAATTGGTCGTAACGAAGTCCAAGAATTGTGTTGCGTATTTGCCAGAAATCCCGACGGTCCCCATGTGTGAGACGTCGAAAAGCCCGGCCGCCTCCCGGACCGCTTTGTGTTCTTCTGCGATTGAACCGTACGATACTGGCATCAGCCATCCGGCGAACGGTACGATCCTGGTCTTTCCGGCTAGTTTGACGTGTTCATCATACAAGCAGCTCTTCCTCGGCTCCCTTTCGTCCGGGACGTACTGGTACTTCCTCTTCTTCGATTTTGGAGCGAACTGCAGAATCTTGCGTTGACCGATGAAGTAGGGCTTGCTGAAGTCGATTAGGTTGCTGTACGAGTTGACCAGAGCCTTTCCCTTGACCTTCTTCCCAGACAGTGGCGTCATTCCGTGCTTCTTTCTCACTTGGCCCCTTGCAGTGTACCCGACGGGGATCAGACCGTGCTTTTCACCTGAGGCCGTCAACTTGTCCCAGACCTTGCCTGCGCTTCCGGGACTCACCAGAACTGTGAAACTCAAATCCTTCTTTCCAAAGCCGGTATGTGCAACAACACACCTGGTTCCCATGAAGTTGCCAGTCAAAGTCTGGCCTGCCCTCAATCCCTTGATATTGGAGTCCGCCGCCCTGAGGACCTTCCGGGCGTTGGGTCCCCTGACCACGATAGCCGTCAGCTTCTCCCTCGGGTTCTCGACCTCCTTCAAGTCCCTAACCACGACCGGACCCTGCACCTTTCTGTAAACATCCTCCTCATCGAAGATGACATAAGAATCAGACAGGGACCTGAACCAGAGCTTGATCCTCTCCGTGTTCACGGCATGGGTCAGCACGATGAACCTGCTCCAGTCCTTCTTTCCCCTGAGACGGATCACCAATCCCTCGGCGAGCAGTGTGGAGTCCTTGTCCAGGAACAGTGTTCTCTTCGATTGTCCGAACTCCATTCCGAGGATGCCAGCAGTCCCGACCTCATCCAGGAACTCTTCGGCTCTCCTTCCGGAGACCTCGATTATCCCGACGTCCCCGATGTCCACCAGACCAGCTCTCTTCTCCAGCGCATCGACCTCTTCTTTAATCTTGGTATAACTTGTGGGGACGAGCCAACCATCCTTCTCCGAGATCCTCGCATTCAGCTCGACGTGCTTCTCGTAAAGGGAAGTCTTCAGCCCTTGAATCTCACCAGCTCCGAAATAGTGCGGATAATTGTCCAATTCGATGTCCATCTCACGGACGGTCTCGCCCTCGAGCTTCTCGACCTCCGCCTTGACCTCCTCCATGATCGTCAGGTCGATCTTCCCCCTGCCGATGCTCTTGACGCGGCCTATCCAGTGGAAGGGTTGGATGTTCGTGAGAACCCTGTGCGCCAGCTGGGCGATCTTCTCCATGTGCTTCTTGCCGAGACCTCTCTGGGTCACCCAGGGTGTGCCGAATCGCAGCGCCGTAGGATGGATTGCGTTGTCATCGCCGGGTATCGTGTTCTTGTTGGTGACGATGCCGCACAATTCCAGGATCCTTGCTGCTATCTCCCCGGTCAGAGTGTATCCAGTCTTGTTGGGAATCGCCTTCAGATCGATGAGGACCATGTGGCTTTGGGTGCCGTTGTATGCAATCTTCAGACCGAGCTTGCGGAACGCCTTCTCCAGATGTTTCGCATTGTCAACGATGTTCTTGGCCAGGGCTTTGTATTCGTCTGATTGGGCAATCTTGAAAGCAACCGCTTTGGCGGCTATGTTGTTCTGATGTGCACCGGACTGCTCTCCAGGAAAGACAGAAATGTCGATCTTCTTCGCCTTCTCGATGTCGGTAGTGAGTATCACCGCGCCTCTCGGTCCGCACATCGTCTTCTGTGTGGTGAACATGACCACGTCCGCGTATTCAATGGGGTTGTTCATCTGCCTGGCAACTATGAGCCCGGCTGTGTGAGAGACATCGGCAAGGAGGATTGCGCCTGAGATGTCCGCGATCTCCCTGAACTTCTTCCAGTCGATATCCCACGGGTAGGCGCTGTAGCCAGCGATGATCATCTTTGGCTTGTGCTCCCGAACCATTTGCTCCATTTCGTCCCACTTGAGCTCCCCGGTCTCCAAATCCGCTTCGTATGAGATGATGTTGTAGAACATGCCCGACCTGTTTGCCAGGCTTCCGTGCGTCAGATGTCCTCCGCTGGTCAGGGACATTCCCATCACGGTATCCCCCGGTTTGACGAACGCATCATAGATCGCATTGTTGCCGATGGCTCCGGAAAGCGGCTGCACGTTCGCGTAGATCTCTTCGGGAGTGAACTTCACCTTTGCCTTGGGGTTATCGTGCGTGGCGTAGAGCTCGCATATCCTCCTCTTGGCCAGCGTCTCCACCAGGTTGACGTAATCGCACCCTTTGTAATACCGCCTATCAGCAAACCTCCTGTGATTGGTCATCTGGAGATCGTAGTCCAGGACCTCGTCGTTGGTCTCCCGGTCCATTCTGATCGACGGCAGTCCTTCCGAGTACAGATTGGTGAATACGGAGTTCAGAGCCTCCTTCACCGGCCTGGGGCAAATGCTCTCGGACGCGATCATTATCAGCTTCCTGCCCTGCCTTTCCTCCTCCAACTGAATCAATCGAGCAATGTCCTCGTCCGCTTCCTCTATTGGGTCGTCAAAATGCAGTCCCGCATGTTTGGGGAATCTCCTTCGCCTGGAGGTTCTGGTATTGGTCATATATATCGCCTCTTCCAGCGCAATCGTTTCGGGTCCTTTCAGACCGTGACATCACAAAGAACGTGATTACAAATACCTTTCGAGAACTGGGTTCCTCCAGACGAATCCAAATAATCGTTAAATAGGAATCCGACTTTCATATCGATTGGGATAAACATGTGCGAATCTACAATCTTCTTGGAGAGGGAAGGAGAGAACGAGGAGATAATGAAGGACGTGGCAAAGATCTTCATCGAGGGTGACCAGCTGACCTTCGTGGGGATTCTGGGAGAGGAGAAGACGATAACCGGTGAATTGAAGGTCGTAGACTCCGTCAAACATCAGGTCATTGTCAGAGAGAAGTAGGTGCTTCTGATGGCGTTGAGGGTTGCTGTCAGCGGGAAAGGAGGGGTCGGTAAGACAACGGTCGCCGCCATACTTGCCAGACTGCTCGGAAGGGAAGGCAAGAAGGTGCTGGCCGTTGACATAGATCCGTCCCCATCGCTGGGTTCGGCGCTCGGAGTTCCCAAAGATGTCAGGGACAGGACAGAGCCGATATCAAAGATGCTGGACCTGGTGGAGGAGAGAACCGGGGTGAGACCGGGTTCTTCCTACGGTTCGCTCTTCACGTTGAACCCGAAAGTGAGCGATCTGGCGGATAAGTTCGGTGTTCCAACAGAGGATGGCGTCACTCTCTTGACTTTAGGTACGATAGAGACCGGAGCTTCAGGTTGCTTCTGCCCCGAGAACGCGCTTGTGAGGAGGCTCGTCAGCCATCTGATACTGAAGAGGGACGAGGTCCTGGTCATGGACATGGAGGCCGGTGTGGAGCATTTGGGGAGAGGTACGGCCGAGAGCGTTGATGTATTGATCATTGTCATCGAACCTGGTACGAGATCTGTGGAGACCGCGAGGAACATCAAGAAGCTGGCGAAGGACATCGGGTTGAAGCGGATAGTGGCCGTGTTGAACAAATCGAGGGGGGAGAAGGACGTGGAGTTTGCCCGGGAGAAGCTCAAGGAATTGGACATCGACCTGCTGGCATCGGTTCCTTACAGCGATTGTGTTGTCAGCGCGGACCTGGATGATGTTTCTCCGATGGATTCAGAAGATTGTGCACCAGTTGTCGAGGCGCTGTTGCCTATGAAAGACAGATTGTCAGAATCTGGTTCTTGATATCTGTATCAGCTCGTACAGAAGGGGGCTTACGGCGGTGACCTGGCACCCCTTTTCTACGCATCTGGCTATACGTTTTCGACAGTCCAAATCGCTGGAGATTCTACTCTGATCCAATACCCAAACCCAGCCTGCAAGAAGTCCCCATCTAACATTGCTCTCAAGAAATAAGGCGGGGCCAACGCATCGAATCCTTCTATCCTCTCAACAGCAACCGCTGCCTTGAGGTCTGCCACCGTGAAGTTGTCATCAAATGATGGAAAGCCCACGAGGTTCCATCCTGCTTGCAGATCGATCGTGGTCGAAGTGGGAACAACTCCTGCAACGGTAAGGTTGGAATCCTGAGTGACGTTCACCCAGATGCCAATGGTGTGATTCAAGTATTCCAGGCTCTGAGCGTAAGGCTTTGATTTCGAGAAGGATCTCCATTCTTGGTTGATGGGATCGTAGGACCAGGCGTTGTCGTAGGAGAGCGTCTGGAGGACTGTTGGTATGTGTTCGTCTGATTGGATGAGTGGGATTGATATGAGGTTTGGGCCTTTGGAGAGGGGGCGGGTGAACTTGGCTGCTTGATTATCTGCGCACGTCGAGCTGTTTGTTATATTCACTGTGCAAACGATGTAGAAGTAAGTCCTCGGGTCACCTTTACCTGCATACACGTCTATGAATGAGTGTGTTCCATTCGGAACACTGCCAATCTGCTGGTACAGATTCCTGCTTATGTTATAGTCCAATCCTCGATAGACATCATACCTATCGACAAGACCAAGAGATTCATCCGGAGAGGGATCCCACACGACAGTCACATTCTCGAAGTTC
Source organism: Thermoplasmata archaeon (assembly GCA_023140195.1). Classification (GTDB taxonomy): domain Archaea; phylum Thermoplasmatota; class Thermoplasmata; order RBG-16-68-12; family SOIM01; genus JAGLME01. Next base: position 3,527 of record JAGLME010000008.1, on the reverse strand, counting down.
TGACCGCTCAGAACTGCGCTGACTCTGCCAGATGGATAAGGATATACTGTTCCAAGAGAGACCACCGGGTATTTGTCCAGGCTGTCAGCATCTATGATGTAAGGGGTATCTCCAATGCCGTCACTTCCTGGTATGTCTTGATTTGGGCCTCTGAAAGAATCGGGTCCAAGGTAATCTGACCAGTAGTTCCCACCTGATGGATAGCCATCGTCCCATTGGTTGGTAGAAGTATCGTCTTGAGCCTGCTGTGTGTTGTTCTGTATTCTGTTGTGGTACAAACGATTGCTACTGGAAGCGGTGATGACAACTCCATATCTAGTACTAGAGGAAACCGTGTTGTCGTGTATTGTGTTGCTGTGTGAGACCCAAATTAAAATTCCGTCCCGATTGTTATCGACCACATTCTCAGATATTACGTTATTGTTGTTAGAAAGCTGAAGTGAGATGCCATCTTGATTACTAGAAACATTGTTGTTAACCACATCTGTACCGCTGGTATCAACCAAGGTTATGCCCATTCTTGTGTTTACTGAGGCATTATTGCTTACTATGGTGCTATCGCTGGAGGCGTAGAGATAGAAGCCTGCCAGGTAGTTGAGGAGAGCGGTGTTGTTGATGATCGTAATATTCGATGAATAGCCGAGCAGGACTCCAATTGTCGCGTTATTCACAATCTGGTCCTCAACAACGACATCTTGGCAGTTGGCAAGGATTACTTGTCCAGCTCCAGCGGGAATCAGTCCCCCTACAACATCCTTCCAGTAGATGACAGGTCTTCCGTTGACCGTATTTGAAGTCTCGATAGTATGGGTATTCCATTCAGCAAGCGAACCATGGAATAGAGTTATTCCATTGCTTGTCAGTGTATTGTTGGTGACATTGCTGTTCAATGAATGAGAAAGATCAATCCCCCATGGGTTATCTCTGATAGAATTGCCGGTTATTGTTACATCGTTTGAGGACCGTAGCGTGACTCCGCCATAACTGTTCACGAAGATAGAGTTGTTCGCAATCAGACTAGTATCAGAACGAACCGAATGTATGCCGGAGGAGCTGTTCAAGATAGTGTTGTTATTGAGGACATTTCCGTTGGATTCGAAAACGAGGATACCGATCTGGACATTTGAGAAGGCGGTGTTATTAGCAATCGTGTTGCCACTTGAGAGGTCAAGGTCAATGCCGTAGCGCCCGTTATTCGAGACATTATTCCTTTCGACAATATTGGTGCCAGAACCGTAGAGTTGAATCCCGAAGTAGTCATTATAGGCGATCGTGTTGTTGCTGATTGTGTTCATGTGTGAGAAGCCAAGTTGAATCCCTGCGGTTCCGTTTGTCAAGTTCTGGTTCTCCACAACGACGTTCTGACAATTCGCAAGTATGACTTGCCCAGCATTCTGAGGAATGATCCCTCCATTAACGCTCTTCCAATAATAAACGGGCTTGCCATTGACAGTGTTTGAAACGTCGATTGTGTGAGTCCAATTCTCGAACGTCGGACCTTTGATGAGAATTCCGTCATTCTGGAACATATTATTGGTCATTGAAACCTGGCTAGAATAATAGAAGTAAACACCCCAACCATTGTTCCAAATGTGATTGTCAGAAAGGGTCCCTCCATTCGAATCTCCAAAACCTATCCCGATTCCATTGCCCGAGATATTGTTGCCAGAGACGGAGTTGGCCAAAGAGAACTCTATCGAAATCCCCGCGTAGTTATCATGTATATTGTTGTTGACAACACTGTTGGCAGAGCCATGGATGAACACTCCCGCCCCATTGTTGTTCGATACGTTGTTATTGCTGACTATGCAGTTGGTAGATTGTTGAAGTAATATCCCAGCGCCTCGATTGTCCACTATGTTGTTATCGGTAATCTCGACATTATTGTTGAGGATGAGATGAATGGCATAATCGGTACTATTGGTGATAGTGAATCCAGAGACTATCACGCCACCTGCGGTTGTCTTAACTACCCACAGGCCACCTCTACCGTCAATAACTGTCGAGTTACGATCTTCACCCAGTAATGATAAACGCCTGCCGATTATGAGGTTTTCGCGGTACGTTCCATTGTAGACGAAGACGGTATCGTCAACTTTGGCCGCGTCAAGGGCGCTCTGTACAGTAGTGTAGTTCCCAGGACCACCTCCACCCACATACAGGATGGTAGCCCCCACATTGTCAGGTATGATCGACAGTGTGGCAGAGAAGACCCCGAGAATCATAACGAATACAACAATTACACTATCTCTCTTCAATCTAATACCTCAAGCATCCTCATCACTCAATGTGTGTTTCCACTTAAAATGCTTTTCACGGACATTCATGGATTGGTGATCTGTCTTATATCAAGCATGAAAAAAGAAAAGAATAGGGCCCTTCCACCGAGCCCATTTATCGAAGGATTCCAGACATTTCCTATCCAATCAGGCAACATCCGACCGACCTAAGGGGGCTTACGGCTTCCTTTTCTATGTGAAGCCATACCACAACAGCCATATTCCTATCACTATTTCGAAAATCCAAATCGACAGACCCCCGACGTTCCACAGGACTTTGAAGTTGGGTATCACAAGCATCATCCCATTACCGAAGCCATAGAGAATGCTGGCGACGATCCCAAAATACCCAATTATCGGGGGCACAACTCCAGAGGTAACAAACACGATTGAATATGCAAGCGTACCAATGGAGAATAATACCTGTGCAAATGAGAAGGTAGAGTTCTTCGTTTCGAGAATGCCGCGACCTGAATCGGCCAACGCATTCTTCTCAGCACCACTGGAAACCGAGTATTGTCTTGCTATGTTGAGAAGTCCCCAGTAGCTCTTCTTATTATAGATCTGGATCAATCCTTCTCCCATTCGAGAGATTGTCCAAATAACTCCAAGTGTCAGGTTATAGGGACCAAAAGCAAGAAACAACGTTATGGCAAGTGCGATGATGCTACCATGCTCAATGAGTGTTAACACGATGCTTTTCTTGAATTTCTTTGGATTGTTGTTGATCCTTTGTAGCTTAGCGTCTGAGTCTAGATCACTGAATATTTCATAACCGAATTTTACAGTTGCAAGGTTAAGAATTACGATGATGAACAGAAAGAGAAAACCAGACAACATCATTTCGATGATCAGAGGGAATCCTCCAACTTTTTCATCTAGATGTGGTCTAGAGTTATGACTACATTCCCCTTCTTGTGCCCTTTATCAACATATCTATGAGCTTCTACGATTTGTTCCAACGGATAGCTTCTATCTATAACCGGCTTTAGCTTTCCTGCCTCAACAAGCTCTTTGAGGAAGATCAAATCTTCTGCCTCAATCTTATCTAAGCCGTTAGTGGTAAGAAAAACTCCATTCTCCTTCAGCGAGCCTTTACAACGTGAACGCGAAGTCTTACCTACTGCATCAAAAACAACATCATAGGTCTCACCGCTTTTGGTGAAATCCTCCCTAGTGTAATCAATTACGTTATCGGCTCCCAGAGATCTCACCAATTCTAGATTCGTGGTACTGCATACCCCGGTA
>JAGLME010000079.1 GCA_023140195.1 Thermoplasmata archaeon | reverse complement strand
GAAGGAGTAGGTGGACCAGCCGAAGGGACACTGATTGATTCCAGTCGAAGTCTTTCTTTATCAAGAGTATCGCACGCTTCACATGTCCGCAATGACTCGACCTTCTTAATCACGTCTTCTATGGTGTACATGTCTTTGCTGTATGTGACATTTGCAACCACATGTCGTTGTGTAGCAGGATCTAAACTGAGAACAGCTCGATATCCTTTATCCGGTTCATCTAAAATCTCTGCTGGTGCGAGGCCAGGGAAGATCTCAAGTTCCCAGACGTTGCCCCTATCGTATATTTGTGCCAAAAGATTATTCCTCCGCAGCTTTACTCACTGGTGATCTTGTTTCTGTGACTACTCCTGCATCGCTAATAAATTCTTCTACGATGACATCCGGTTTTGGTGGCTGTCGCACTACAGAGTTCATTGAACCAGGAAATGCGGCATTATGTTGTGGTACTGCGCCGGGTTGTGCTTCAGATGGGGGACTAAGGGACTTTTGTAATTGCCTGTTAAACAGGCCAGTCACGAGGCTTTTCTTCATTTCTTTGTCAGCTTCAGTGGCTTTCAGTTCAAGCTCTTTAATCTCCATTTCACGGTCTTCTTTCTTGATACTGTGGTTTGCTTGACTCAGTTTGATCTGTTCATCAACAGAGTTCGTTGACTCGGGTTTATGCATCATCCCGATATCTTGCAGGTCAATTACCATCGATTTAATGGCAGAGATCTGGTCTTTGAGGGAATTACCACCCTGCGGAGCTGCCATTTGGGCACGGAGTTCTCCCAGTTCCATCAGAACTGCTTCATTCTCAACAGCCCGGTTATCTTGACCAATTGCACTTAAACGTTCATTCACAACACGAAGCTCTTCCCGCAGAAGTGCTATTACCTGTGAATCTTCTGATGCAGGACCTTGCTGGGTTTTTGCACTTAATTCATGAAGCTTATCCACAATGGTCAGTGCAACGGTTGTGGGATCTTCTGGAGCTGCCTGTGGTTCATACTGCGGCTGCTGCATCCAGGG
>JAGLME010000078.1 GCA_023140195.1 Thermoplasmata archaeon | reverse complement strand
CGTGATTATTACGTAATCATCCACAATAATTATATATATTGAAAAATCTAATAAGCAATTTAAGTAAAAACTATGATATTGGATTTTCATGAATTGGTACAAACATTAGATGAAAATGAAATAATTTCACTACATCATGAACTTGTATCAAGGAATATATATAATAATTTAGTAGATCTGACAGATGTAGGGGACGATTTAACCAGGCTAAAGAATATCGTCCCAATAGCCCTACAGAGATTGAATTATGAAGACATCCGTCAGATTGCACCAGAAAAAATAAAAAAGGCAATATCATCATTCATTGAATCTGAGACAATAACATCTGAAATACCCGAGCCCCCTGATGAAATTATACAGCCCCAACCATTAGTAGAATCAAGAGAACAAGATATCGAAGAAATAAAAAACAGGTTGGGAATAATCACATCAGAAAGAGGAACTAACAATCGTATTTTACCAGAATTTAGGGATGAAGTACTAGAACTAACCACAAAACTTAACAAAGTTTATGGTATACCAGTAAAAGATATAGCCAAATTTACAAACATGTCAATGCCTTCTGTCAGCAGAAATGTAAAAGACTTTATGAATAAACACCCATATGAAGAGCATCGGTGGTTGGCAGCGGCAGAAAAAAAAGCAATCGTAAAAGCAGACGACACACTCACCAAAGCCGCAGGTAAAAAAGCTGACGAACTTGTGGAAACATACCTATCATTAGGCCAGTGGACCATAGAAACGTACACATTAATGGCTCATTCACTTGGAATGAGCGTCCGGGAACTTGTTGAACTGGGGGTAGATTCATACAATCCTTCAATTCATATAGAATTACTTGAATTTCAAAAGGAAAAAGATGAATATAAATTATTATCAAACCAGATGGCATCATATATTTATTCACAAGACATGAGAATCCAGGAACTCGAAATGATAATAATCAATATAATGAAACAGCTAAACCCCGACTCTGCAAACATAATTGAAAAATATCACCAATCAGAGGTTATTAACTAGATATTATAATAATCAATATATATGAGGTAATACACAATGCCAGGTACACAAGACTCAGAATTTTTACATCAGATTGCTAAGAGCTATGCAAAGGAAAAAGGGATATCAGAAGAATCTGCGATCCGGGAGATTAGGGATAGATTCACCTTCAATTCAGAGATACATATGAAAA
>JAGLME010000077.1 GCA_023140195.1 Thermoplasmata archaeon | reverse complement strand
TATGAAGCACGGCATGAAACGCTTCTTTGCCGGAGCTGAGGACAGGTCGGTAGCAGGTGTGTGGACTGCTGGCTTTGTAGGGGCGATAGGCGTCATCATGCTGGCGATAACTGACCCCTGGGAGGAAAGCACCGCGCCTGGTGTCCCTGTGTGCAGCTATGGTATACTTAAGAGGATTTGCACGGTGCAACCCCCTCCTTCACCGTGTCCGTCGTATAGGTTGCCCGAGACGGATGGTGAGATAACTTTCTACATCCCGATAACGTTCGCAGTAAAGGCGACGGTTCGTTCGCAGGTGAGCAGAAAGCGACTTGTTTAGCCAGAGAAAGAGGGTGTCATGGATGAGTTACGAGACAAGAGCATCGTTCGACTGCAGATGGTACGCGTCAGTTTGGTTGCTAGGATTGCCCATCTTGAATCGGTGCAAGACAACAAGGAATGGATGCGCGACGACTTGGACAGGTTTACGCGAGCGAAAGACCATGTAATGGCTGCGATCTCATACCTCCAGCAGTCAGAGCACGGCGAGGATGAGTTACAACTAGAACTGCCGTTCTAGAGCACAAAAAAAGCGCCTGCTGAAACGAAGCGATGCTTCGAACCAGAGACGCCTTCGGGTGTCTCTTTTATTGTACCACAGGTTTCAAGTGGACTTAGGGGGGCATTGACACACCCCCCTGCCCTGCTGCACACTAGGGGTGGTGTGGTCGGGTGAAAGTTTCAATCAAACGGGCGAAGCCCGTTTCCCCAGCCCTTAATCTGTACGAGGAGTGCGTTATGGCGTTAACTGACTGGTACGAGGTCTTAGACCGACAAGCTGTCTTAGGACAGGAATTCTTGAATGTTTGGCATGTTCTGCGTGCGGACCCCAGCGTGACCGCCGCAAGGGTGGCGGCCGCAACCTGGGACACGGTAGTCGATCCGTTACGTTCAGAACAACCAGATGATCTGACCCACGAGAGCGTTCAAGTGCGTAACCTGGGCAACCCCCTGGACTTTGCAGAGCTAGCGCGCTTGCCCAACGATGGTGGGATCGCGTCCGACCCATTGCCTGGGTTCAACGCGGTCACAGTTCAGTTTAACCGCACGCGCACGGA
>JAGLME010000076.1 GCA_023140195.1 Thermoplasmata archaeon | reverse complement strand
CCAACTTCACGATTGGAGGCCTTCTCCATGATACGGAGTACGCACTCCTTGTGGATGGGGGCAACCGCAAGATTCTGATCTCCAGTACCTCTGGACATCTAATGTTCGTCATACCGTCTGATGGAGACCAATCTATCACCCTTACACTCAATACGGATGCGCCAGTCACGGATCTGTTGATAGGGTCCCCCCATTCACTTGTTGGGGAAATAACAATAATCACGAGTTCAACTCACTTGACTCTGAATGTCCACGACATAAAAGGGATTGGAATCGATTTCACGACGTACAGAACTTGGAATTTGAATCAATGGTCGAACTGGCAAACATACTCCAATCCTTTCACCGTCGGGGGAGATGATGGAAACAGATTCGTAGAATACTACAGCGTGGACAACTCGGGTTCAATCGAAATCACAAAGAACTCCACTATTGTGCTGGACAATACTCCGCCCAATACAAATGTTTCCATAAGTCAGCCAAACTATGGAAACGCTCCTGCGTATGTGGGCAAGACAACGGAAATCTCACTTATCGCTATGGATGAGGTTGCAGGAATCGACGCAACCTGGTTCAGAGTAGATTCGGAACCATTTGACTCATACTTAGGCCCTTTCAATCTTTCCAGATATCGGGGGATGCATGTTGTCGAATACGGAAGCGTCGATATGGTTGGCAACAATGAAAGTGTGAATGATATATTGGTGTATGTGGATGACGTTCCCCCAATATCGATAATTCATGTAGGAGTACCGAGAGCCCTACACGATGGTGCAATCTATGCGAACTCTGAAACAGAGTTCAGCATTTCTCTTACAGACGAAGGATCCGGCAGTGAGTCGATATGGTTCCGAGTCGATAATGGCGATTGGACACCGTATGATGGGGCCTATACAATCTCGGAGGAAGGTCCTCACAAGATATCCTACAATAGCACAGACAATCTTGGGAATCATGAGGAACCGAAGTCCATTGAGGTGTTCGTGGACAATACAGCTCCTACAGCGAACGCTGGTTCTTATGATGAAGTCGAGAGAGGTTCGGCCTTCTCCTTCAATGGGACTCTGTCAGAGGACAATTCACTCATTGTCAGTTTCACATGGTCAGTCAACGATATTCTCCTTCATGGGATGAATCCACCCTTCACATTCAATAGAACAGGCAAATACATCGTCAAGCTGACTGTATCTGATGCTTTGGGGAATGAAGATATTGACACAGTTCGGATAGAAGTGACAGACACTACTCCTCCTGTTCCTCCGACAGGAATAGAAGTCGAGCCTCAAGGGTGGGGAGTACTACAGATCAGTTGGAATCCGGGTTTAGACGAGGACCTGAGTGGTTACCATGTGTACAAATCCGACAATCCAGGAGGACCATATTTCAGGATTTCGGAGGTCATTGTCACTCAGACGTGCTTCGGGGACACAGAGCTTCTTGACGGTGGAACATACTTCTACATGGTGACAGCTGTTGATTCCAGCGGCAATGAAGGCAGACGTTCACTGGAGGCCTTTGGCACGACCCTTTCGTCCCCCGAACTGGTTTTCCCTAGCGAATATTGGTGGGTCATGGCTGTAACCCTAATCCTGATGCCAGTTTTCACTGTCCTCTTTCTCGTGATAAGGAGGGAGAAGGAGAAACACGCTGTGGAATAGGATGGTATCTTCGACATCAATTCGCGCAGCGTGAATAGGACGGTCCTGTCTCTATCATAGACTGGGAGTTAGCTTCATTGGAATCGTGGAGATGTCAAGTCGAATTCTCAGCTCAATAACGAAAGCTCGTGGGCATATCACCATAGATTCCACAACATCATCCCTACATATTGTGCAAGGCCACAAGCAGAATGAATCGCTGCCGGAGGACAACAAGAGAATCTCCTTGGATCGGACTGAGGCCCTGTGTAGGTGGTTCATGGGAAAGTCGTAGCAAGGAAACAGTCATGATTCTGGAGATGACGTAACTCTGTTCGGCCCGAGCTTGCCATTGTTCGTCTTCGCCCACAAGTGTACACAAGTTCTGCCTCGGCTTGCACATGACTCTCATGGCTCTTCTGTCCTTCAATTTCCTCCGGATGCTGTGCCAATGCTGTGCCAACACTAAGCATCGGCGAATATAGCATGTTGCGCACAGCTGATTATAGTTGATTGCTTTGGAATCCTAGAGAAATCGTGTTGCCACTTCTCAGGCTCTTGGGTAGGTTTGAAAACGCATGAACGAAACACGTCGGTTAGGTCGAAACTATACCTTGTTGCTGTTGGACCGAGTCATCTCTCAGGGCCTAGTTTTGGTCACGTCGCTCGCGATTGCTCGGACTCTGGGCGTCGAACAATATGGAATCTATGTCTTCGCATTTGCGTTTCCAGGATGGTTTGTGCTAATAATGTCGCTTGGATTGGATTCTGTTGTCACAATAGATGTTGCGGCTGACAGGTCAAAGGCCAGTTCATATCTCACGGCCGTGGCCACTTTGAGGATTCCACTCGTTCTCATCGCAATGCTACTCTTGGGTGTATTCTTGCTCTTGTTGTTGCCCAATGCCTTTGAAAGGAATGTGGCGTTTATACTGGGGCTATCTGTCATCTTGGAGGCGTATTCTGAAACCTTCAAGGTCATGTTCCGTGCGTTTGAACGAATGGAGTTCCTAGCATTTGTGAATATCACTCGACAAGTAATCACAACAGGGTTCGTTCTATCGCTTCTGGTTCTTGGCTTCGGAATTCTCGAGGCATCTCTGGTATTTCTCTTAGGCAGTGTTTCAGGTTTAGCTCTATCCATGGCCATTGTAAAGATGAAGTTCGTTTGGATTGCAGAGAAGGTCGACATTCTCACAGTAAAGAGGATTCTGAAGAGAGCCGTTCCGTTCGCGTTATCCTTGGTAGTCATTCCCTTTTTATATAGCACTGCTCCAGTGTTTTTGACAATCCTCGCTGACTTCACCGCCACTGGAACGTACAACGCAGCCTTCGCACTCATGACTGCATTACTTTTGCCGTTCTCTATGTATGCCATAGTTTTCCTTCCCGCGATGGGGCGTATGTACGCAACTTCTCCTTCAATGCTATCATTGACTGTCAGAAAAACTCAAAAGCTCTTCTTCATGGTCTGTCTGCCTATCGCACTCGGTGGGTGGTTCTTTGCTGAAGATATCATTGTACTCTTCTACGGAGAGGCTTTCCGCGCCGCCGCTGCAAGCTTTGGCGTGCTCATATTACTCGTGGCCTTATATTCCGCTATGCTTGGCACGGGTACGGCTTTGGCAGCCACCGGACATCAAAGATTGAACCTATACATCTCAGTTGTCGGCGCTGCCATCAACATTGGGCTCTGTTTGGCACTGATTCCTTCGGCGGGGCCTGTGGGGGCCGCCCTTGCGTTCTTCGCTGCCCATATAGTCATGACAATCCTGACACTGATGGTACTTCACCGCGCAGTTGATAGAACCGGCTTCAGAGAAGCTTTGCCAAAGCCCATTCTCTCCGGCATAGTCATGCTTATCGCCCTCTATGGTATTCCCGGAATGAACCTATGGGCAGGACTCATTGTGGCGCCAACTGTCTATTTCTCAACTCTCCTCATCTGTAGAGGATTCACAGTGGAAGAATGGACACTTGTGAAGGATGCTCTCAAGGGAGTGTTCACGCGACGCGAACCGAGCAATTGAAATGTGTTTGCCACGTCACCGGATCTTTCGATTTCAGGATTATCAGATTTCCTGTAGGAAAGGAGGTCTGACCAATTCTCTCAAAACCATGACAAGCTTCCCCATTTCACAGGCATACTATTCCCTTCAAACAAGGTCTCCTTCATATCCTTTTGCCATTCGCGGGATCCATTCACAACCACACTTATATGTGTGAGTGTTGAGATGCGCTTGCGTTGAAAAGGATAGTTCGCATCGAACATGATACCTGTTGGCTGGAAAAGCAATGACCCTGGCGGGTTTTCATGTTATCCTCCATTCCACATGAGAGAGGATTATGGCATATCATCTGTTTGGTGAATAGAAATGTCTGCTCTTGCATACAGTAGTCATGTGACTCCTTCGTTCTCTCACGCAAAGAGGAACAGAAACTCAATTGGCAGTCTTATCTTGTTCATTGTGACAATCAATATGCTCACGGTCCCTTGGATCCATCTTGTGAGATGCGAATCTGTCAGCCAACTTGGAGTCGATTCGGATCGATACTACAAGAGCAATCATGGTCTTTCTCCATCAGACGGTCTCGTCCTAGACGGTTACAAAACCCGTAGCGAAGAGCTTCCTAGTGACTTTGAGGAGTTCTTGCTTGGTGTTCTTCCATCGACGGTTCTTGCTCATCAAGTTGTACCGAATGAAGCAACAATTGAAACCGATGAATACAACATCACTGTGAACTGGTCCCAGCCAGGTTGGACTGACTACAGAATCGAACCTGTTTTCACTAGTGATTTTATGAGGCATCAACGACTGAATCCTCTTCATTCGGGTCAGGGAACTGTGGATGAGTTCGGGAATCCGCTTGATGATGTTAACATGACAATAGCATCCTGGGGACTTGAGGGGAATGTCGCGTGGTTCAATGAATCCTGTCAGGAATTCAGTCTGAATCATACGTTTACTCTCTTCAGAGACTACATGGAACTGAATGTGACTTACGTTCCTGGGACCAAGAAAGTGTTAACAACCTACTTCATTGCATTGTTCTCGGAATCTGGGAGCCTGTACAATATGTTTGACGGGGGTTATCATCGGTACATGCCGGGATTTGATGAAGAGACCCCCGCAGGTAATGGAATGGGCGGTTGGTACCCTAC
>JAGLME010000075.1 GCA_023140195.1 Thermoplasmata archaeon | reverse complement strand
ATTAAAATTGTTGAAGATTTATTCGATGTTCATAAGGGAATTGTTCAATTGGCCGCGCTCGATGCCATTGCAGGCACCCGCGCATGGTATGCCGCTGAAACGCTTTTATATCAATTTGGTGATGAACTTGTATATGATGCGGCAACGGGCAATTTTGGTTATCAAGTAATTGATCCTGATAAACGTGTTGTGAAATTGGCCGCGTCACAGGATGACAGCACCGGCCGCGTTTACGTAAAAGCAGCAAAAGTAAATTTAAGCACAGGCATTGCGGAGCCATTAAGCGTAAACGAGTTGGCCGGGTTAACAGGTTATTGGAGCCAAAAAAAGTTTTCCGGTACCAATTTGAACGTGTTGAGTGAATTGCCTGATTTGGCGAAAATTGCATATCGTTTAATTTATGATCCAAATGTTTTAAATGGTGATGGTGAATTATTAGCAGAACCAACGATTAAACCCGTTGAGGATGCAATACATAAATTTTTCGTTGATTTTGGAGTAACGAATTTTGCAGGCATTTTCCAGATTTTGAATTTGTCTGATGCAATTCAGGTTGTTGACGGCATAATTAATGCCGCGCCAACCACTGTTGATATGAAAAAAAATGACGGTACCGGTGAAATAAATGTTTTGGCCACCGATGATAACAGATATAACAGCGTTGCAGGATATATTATTGTTGATCCTGCCTTTCCATTATCGGGCCAATTGGTTTATAATCCACAACAATAATGAGCATACAGATTTTCAATATCACGTGGGTTAATGTTTCGGACAATTTATTGCCGTGGTATTGGCGCAATATAGAGTTTTATGATCAGGGCAATGAAAACCCTTTTTGGTTACGTGATTGGTGCAGGTCAACATTGATACCAATTGAAAATTTAACCAACCGGCTTTTTGAATTGGCTTTTAATATTCAGCATAAAACCAACAGAACCGGCCAACATGGTGTTTTAGAAATCGTTTTAAATGATGATTTTGACGCGGCAGTGAGGCGCATTTTTTTGAGTGATGCGGCAGGGCCGGGCAATTACAATTATGATTTTTATAAGCAGGGCGAAACCGATCCAACGCCACAAAGTTTTTACATGCAGGGCGAAGTTGATCCTTCACCAAAAACATTTTTTACCGGCATTGAGAGTGCCGGCGAATTTGATTTTTTTGTCAATTTTCCCGTTGCCGTTAGCGTGGATGAACCACGTTTGCGCGGCGTAGTTGACACGTATAGACCAAGCGGAAAACGTTATGATGTACTTTATTTTTAAGCTATGACAAA
>JAGLME010000074.1 GCA_023140195.1 Thermoplasmata archaeon | reverse complement strand
TTCTGAGTGTTTTTCAATTCACATTGGTAGTTATTCCGCAGAACGCTATGGCAAATACTCTGTTTGTTGGAGGTGTTGGTCCTGGCAACTACACGATTATTCAAGATGCGATTGACGCGTCCAACAATGGTGATACCGTGTATGTGTATAGTGGAACGTACAATGAGAACCTAGCCATCAGTAGCAATGTCATTCTGATTGGAGAGACCAAAGACACGACCATGATTGAGGGTAGTGGCTCAGGAATTGGTGTCTTCGTCTCAGCCAGCTGGGTGCAAATAAAGGGGTTCACCATCACCAATTTTGCTTATGGGATAAGACTCTCCTACGCCCAACGATGTTATGTGTCCGACAATATCATGGTTTCGAATTCTTGGGTTGGCATACATCTCGAGTATTCCGACAACAACTCAATTGCAGACAATTCCCTGCTTGGCAACATAGCCGGGGCCATTCTTGATTACTCTCACAACAACACCCTTACCGACAATACAATCGATTCAAACAGCGTCGATGGCATAGGAATATTGTCGTCAGATAACAATCAATTCAACTATAATATCATCTCTGCCAATGGGAATGCCTTGTACTTCCACTCCTCCTCTAGCAACACGATCACGAACAACACTGTATCATCAAATGGTAGGAGCGGAGTTGTGTTTAGGAAATCAACGTATTTGACCTTCATGGACAACAATCTGACATCTGACGGGATAACATTCAGTGGGAACATTCTCCCCTATTACAATACTCACACCATACAGGACAACATGGTCAACGACAAGCCCCTTTATTATCTCAAAGACTGCAATGATGTCAGTATTGATGGGATCCCAGTTGGGCAGCTCATTATTGTAAATTGCACAAACGTGGAAGTTTCGAATCTCCATATATCCGATGCCGATGTTTCAATGAATCTTGCCTACCTCAATGGTGCCACAATCAGAGGCAATGATGTATCGCTAAGTGCTTGGTACGGTATTCGAATACGCTATTCCTCCAATGTGGATCTGTTGGGCAACAATGTTTCGAACAATGTCAACGGCGTTCGGTATTGGTATCTCACCAACGGAGAATTCATTGGGAACACTGTGGTGGATAACGGAAGGGGTTTGAGTCTACTCCTCTCCACCCAGATCGACATCAATCGAAACGCCTTCCATGACCACAGCGGGGAGGGCATCTTTGTTTGGGACTCAAGCGAAATATCGGTTTACAATAACAACGTTGTCAACAATGGGATCCGAGCTAGCGATAACACCCTCAATTCTTGGAATGCCAGTTATCCGACAGGTGGGAACTATTGGAGCGACTACCCAGGATTCGATAGTATGAGCGGGCCGAATCAGGACATCCCTGGCAGTGACGGAATTGGCGACACCTTTTATAATGTCCCTGGTGGACCAAGCGTGGATGAATATCCGCTAATGAACCCTGTATCGATCCCAACGACTCCGTTCCAGCCACAGAACCTCCAAGCGTCCGGAGGTGATCGTCAGGTTGCCCTTACTTGGAATCCTCCTGCATCTGATGGTGGTTTTGCGGTCACGAACTACCGAATACATAGAGAGACTGCTTCGGGCGGGGAGACGTTCTCAGTCGAGATTGGGGATGTCCTCACATACACAGACACCGGTCTGACGAACGGTAAAACCTACTACTATGTGATTTCCGCGATCAACTTCTTGGGAGAGGGTGCGGAATCACAAGAGGTCAGCGCAACTCCAGGAACAACGCCTGGCTCACCTAATAATGTCACTGCAAGTGCCACCAATTCACAGGTCCTTCTGTCTTGGTCACCGCCTCTTGACGATGGTGGTTTTCCTGTCATGAATTACTCGATACACCGAGGCACGTCACCGGACGGAGAGACACTGCTGACGACAGTTGGTAATGTGCTCAACTACATGGATACAGGTTTGACGAACGGTGTGACCTATTTCTACACGGTGGCCGCGGTGAATGCGTTGGGTGAAGGACCTCCATCTAATGAGACAGGGGATACGCCGGAGAATCAATCACCGAACTGTACAATAACAGCTCCAGCTACTGGAGCCTCCGTGATGGGCGTGATGTGGATTACTGGGAAGGCGGCGGATTCCGATGGCTTCGTTCAGAATGTGGAAGTCAGGATAGATAGCAGTGGATGGTTGGAGGCGAACGGCAACGAATCTTGGAGTCTCAACTGGGATACCACAAACCTGTCAAATGGGGAACACACCCTTTTCGCTCGATCCTTTGATGGAGAGAACTACTCGATTGAGGCGACTGTGCACCTCAACGTCAACAACCCGACACCTGACGAGGCGGAGTCTGATACGATTTGGATAGTTGTCAGTATTGCGGTGGCTGTCATAGTGGCTGCTGGGGTGACCATAGCTTTTCTCATTAGGAAGAGAAGAGGCAAAG
>JAGLME010000073.1 GCA_023140195.1 Thermoplasmata archaeon | reverse complement strand
CCGACACATTTTGAAAGGTACGGTGTGTTCTCTGCTAGCAGTCGCATTAACATCATCGTCACTGTCAGAGCTAGCAGAAGGAGTCCAAGGCTACTGACTCCTGCCGATGTGCTTCCTGGCTCACCCATGCCCACCTTACTGGCAATGCCCAGAATGAGAATAGAGAAGACCACTAGCACCACCAGGAGAAAGGTGGGTATGATGAACCCAATCGCCACCGAGATGAAAGAACCCAAGACCATGCCCAAGAGGAAGACCACCACTTTCTGATACTGCGCCCCATACCCTGTGTCCACGTAAATGCTTCCTTCACTCACTTCATCACCACCGTCATGAGCAGGGCGAATATCCACCCTGTGAGAACCACAAAGGAGAAGATGGCTATAAGTCCTGCGAGGGCGAAGGCTCTCACCGGCTTCGTCACCCTGGTCAGCAGAGCGAAGGCAATCAGGAAGATGATTAGGCAGGCCACGACGTCGAACCAGTCCGAGTCTACAAAGCTCGTGTCGTCGCCGGCAGTCTTGTTGTCTTCGGGCTGTTCGTCACCTGGTGGGACAACGATCTCGCCGCTATTCCAGGATTGGATGAACACGTGGTCGAGGTACAGCGCACTCTCTTCACAGTCCACACCACCCGGTACGCAGGTGAACTCAAATTCGACTTCCACTGGTTTGGATTGTGCCTGCTGTGTCGTCAAGTCCCAAGTGTACAGGGCGTCACCCAAACCAACAGTTACATACGTATATGTAGCGGAAGGCAGGACTCTAAACCGGAAGTCTGCCTGTCCACTGACACTTTCGACACGACCTATGATGTTCAATCTGTTGTACTCAAGTGGGTTCAGGTCGAACTCGTAGGTCAGTCGAATAAGGCTTGGTGTCGCTAGAGTCGGGGCGTACTGTCTGTAGTTCACGTCCAGAACTCTGATGGACGTTGGAAAAGTCCCTGCTACTGCTGTCCCTTGGTTCAGGATTTCGTTGTCGGGGTACAGCACACCCTGGACGGATTGAGCCACCAGTGTCACGACTAAGAGAAGGAGAGTAGCCAGGAGTGTGCGGAACTTCATTAGGCCACTCTCCAAATCAACGTGAACAGGGGCTTTACCTGGGGCAGTCCGTACCCAAACTGGACAAGCACCATGAACACTGCGAGTGCCACGAGTCCGGGCACTACATACCTGGCAATCGGTGGGACTCTGCTCTTCAGTGGGTCTACGTTGAAGAGAACCAGCAGGACAGCGAAGGCTATCAACGTCCCGAATATCAGGAGCAGGGGCAGTTCGTCTTCGTCGTCGTAGTCCTTGGCTTTGTCCGGGTCTACGATCTGTAGTGTGACTTCCTTCTCACCACTCGGTCTACAGAACTCATCCTGGACTTTGAAGAAGAAAGTCCACGAACCATCGTAGCCTGGTGTGTACGAGAAGTTGCCATTGGTGTTCTTTTCCATGTCGCCGGTCTTGTCCACTCTCATGTAGAACTCACAGACCTTTGCGCCACTGTCGGCGTTTGGCTCACCTATCACTGTGAAGCTAATGGACTCACCAGTGATGTACGGTGCTTTGGTGTTCACCTTGACGTCCTTCAGAACCGGGGCTTTGCTGGCTATGTCTATCACGTCCAGCCAAGCATGGTCTTTGCTCATGAGGACGTTGTACAGCTTCGCTTCGATTGAGTTGTCCGGGCAGTCCGGGAAGACTCCGGTCTTGAAGTAGCCAGCCTTAATCTCCACTTCGATGTACCCAGCACAGTCGTTGCAGTCCACATCGACGTCCCAGCTCTCACCAGTGGCTAGTGCTGTGAAGACCACCTTCCAGCCACCTTGACCGTCGTCCTTCAGACTGTTCGCCCAGCCAACATCGTACCTGAGCTTTGCCATCGTCCCAATCGGTGCAGGCTTGTTGCCATTCAGCCAGTTTATCTCACCACGTCCAGTGTAGACGTATGCGGTGTGTTCTGCTATCTTGCTCGTGTGCCGGTCTACGCCCAAGGGGAAGACGCAGTTGAAGGTTTCGTATTGCACCCACTCTTCGACCTTTATGCCACCGTCGTATGCACCAACCATCTGGAAAGCCAGGGCAGGATAGACGTAGTATGCCGGTGGTTGTCCCACAAAGAATTCGTCGATCTCGTATGCGTTCTGTCTTTCAATGTAGCCATTCTGAGTGACCTTGATGAATTCGTCAGCGTCCCGGTATCTCATTGTGTAGATGTTCAGCCATTCATCCGGGCCATTGTCCCAGATGTAGACCTTGTACCACATATGAGTGAACCTGAAGCATGGCTCACCCCATTGGCCAGCTCTCAAGTACCATATGCCAGTATCCGTCACGACTGTCTCACCAAGTCCACCTTCCACCCAACTGTTGATGTACGCTGTGGAGTCCAGTACCAAGTGTCCTTCCAGCCTGTTGTTTACCACCTTCCAGGTCTTCGGCTCTTCCACAGGTATGTCGTCGTAGTCAGCCCCGATCTTGAGTGCGCCGGACATGAGAGCACCACCAATGCTCAACAAGATCGCCGACAGGGACAGGAAGAGTGCGACCATCCTGAAGTCAATCATCTTCTTCTTCACAGCTATGAAGGTGAAGATCGCCAATGCCATACCGACCATCAGGAGTAGCCCGGTATCCACTGCTGTCTTCGTGCTTCCAGTCCACGTTGCATTCAACGGTGAGAACATCACGAATGCCAGGGCTATCATGCCCAGGAAGACGATAACAGCGACCATCTTGGCTCTGGCTGTTTTCAGGTTGCCATATCTCATGATGGCGACAAAGAAGACGATGGCTACGACTACAATCAGGGTGGTCAAGAAGACCTGAGTCCAGAAGACCATCACCACGCTCACGCCGATTATTGCGCCGAGTCCAAGGATGATGGGAATGATAAGCGGTATGACCGCTTCCGTATCATTGCCCAAATGCCTAGTCCCACGACGAACAATATCGCTACTGGTACGAGTATGTTTAACCATGTTATCACGACTCCAAATATCTGAACCTTGAATAGAAGCATGACCACATTAAAGGTGGCATGGCTTCCCAACACGAACCCCAGCCCGAACCATTGACTCCAGGGCTTGTCCGTCAATGTCCTTAGCCATATCATCGTCAGCCACAGGAAGCCTATGGACGTGGCGAAGACCGGGAAGAAATAGTCCACCGGATTAGAGGACAGCACGAAGTTCCAGTGGAGTGTGCCGAACAGAATCTGCGACCACACTACCCCATACGTCCAGCTTGGCAGGACGAACTGGAAAACTATGGATTCCACGAAGGCTACAACACCCACCTGGAAGATGATACTCCAGACTTCTGCTGAAGTGCCTTCCCAGGTGAAGTTCTGAACCTGCCCTAGCAGGAGAAGTGCCACAACGAGTATCACCAGGGTCACGAAGACCCCGGCGACGATCTGCTGTGGCAGTTGTCCCAGGTAGAACCCACTGGCGTCCAGCCTTGTCTTCTTCTTTGCATAGGAGCTGTACCAGGCGTCAATGCCCAGCACGACGCCCAACAGCGTACCGTATGAAATCGTCAGTCTCCACGTCTCCAGGTCTGGAGCTTTAAGGAGAATGATGGCGAAGACCACAGCGAAGAAAAGGAAGGCTGGGGCTGTCCAGACTTTTGTTGGAAGAAGGTTCAAATCGTCTTTGTCCAAGGAGTTTCACCACACCCCTAAGTCGTCACCGTACTGGCAGTCAGTTCCAGGGCAAACGTCTTCCCAGCGATCTCGTAGATGATTTCAATGTCGTGCTCTACAAGGGTGTCGTAGTTGAACGCCCCATAGTCCGTAATCATCACGAACATATGGACGGTATCAGCACTTCCACCAGCATGGTCGCCGATGATGATACTGTCCGAAGCACCACCAGGGAAGTCTTCACTGAGTGCATATGACTGCACCCAATCCGAACCGTCGTCCTGGAAGCCGATGTACCACCTGTTCTCTGAGTCCTGGTATATCACGTCGTAGTTGCCGGTGTCGTTGCTAGCCTTCTTGCTGGTTACTGAAACGCTGATAATCCTGCCTTCGTACTGCACAGCGTTCGTGTTTCCGTCGCCATCAGTGTCCTTCCCATTCTTCAAGTCCACCGAATGACTGACCAGGAAGCAATTAGCGTCGGTGAAGTCTTCGTTGTTTCTGGCTAGTGTCTGGTCTACGGTGATAAATCCTTTCATCTCCGGGACGGTTTTGGTCAAGTCACGTTGAGCTTCACCACTCTGCCATTCCGGTGTGTTAGCGGCTGTGAAGATCGTATCGCAGTCGGTGAACACTCCAGCAGGAAATGAAGCACCATCTGTGTGGTCGCCACTGTTCAGTACGTCGAAGTTCCACTTGTCCGGGTCGGGTGGAATTATGATGTCGTCGTCGTCACCTTCGCCCATCGTAATGAGCAGGGGTGCTAGTGGTATCAATAACAGAATGACACCCAGAACTATGGCAATCAACCTGCCACGCTTGGACAGGGTTTCTTTCGCAAACAAGCCCACTACCAGTGACAGCGCACCTATCAGAAGTATAATCGCCCACATTGGTGTCCAGGGTGCTAGCGGAAAGTCGTCAGCACCTGATGTTGCCAAGACAGGCTGGGCAACAAGATTCACACCAAGGACAAGGGTACTCATGATGACTCCGACGAAAATCATGGCCATCTCAAGCCTTGTCTTCTGTGTTGCGTTCTGCTTCCAAGAGATACCCTGAGCCACCGATATTACTGCTTTGTTGTGCTTACTCATGGTATTCACGAAGCACCCAAATCGCCTGTCATATTTGAAGGTTCACCAGACCTATCGTACGGTAGGTCGGCTGGATAACAAATTAAGGGTGAAGCTATACAGCCTTTTTGGAGCTAGGCACGAAAAGGAGCTGCGGCCGCCGGAGATCACGGACCTTGTTTTTAGTTGGAAGCTTAATTCTTATCTCAGGCACAATCATCAATCGAACAGGTGGTCAAAACTGCGCTTCTTGTATTTCTGACCTGGAAGCATGGACTTCTTCACAAGCCCTTCCATCGCTTCGAACTTCGCCCTTCCACTGCGTATGTAGTCCATGCTCGTTATCAACTTTCTCATGTCCACGTCGATGACGAAAGAACCGAAGTCCTGACTGTTGAAGTTCACACTGGTGCGGGGCACTCCTTCCACCATCGTGTCCACCCTGTACCTGCCATGTCTCATGTGAACTCGTGCTGTCTTCACTTCGGGTTTGTCCATCCACATGGCATAGTGAAGCAGTAGCCTGTTTGGTATCTCGTCCCGGAACTGAGCGATGTACACGACGACTATGCCGAACTTCCTTAGAAGCTTCACCAGTCTGTTGAGATTGTGCATACCCCTGGTCGCCACGTCCTGCCGACCCAGAGCAATGCTGGATTCGTCCATCAGAACCACCAGCATAATGCCCAGCAGGGCGCACTTCGACGCCAAGACCAGCAGGTTCGATAACCTGTTTAGCCACGTCCACTTCTCAGGCTCTTCGTACAGCTCGAAGTTCACACAGACAATGCCGGGGTAGGTCTTCAGCTCCACCCCATCCTTCTTGACGATCTTGATGTGCCCTTCCCGGAATATCTCACCATATCGACAGGCTAGGTCGGTCTTCCCAAACCCTACTTCCCCGGTTATGAGAATGAGCTTTGAGGACGCAGTGGCAGTGACAGGACTGAGATAGAACTTGGAGCTGTAGGCTTCCCAATCAATCCGGGGCATTTCGATAATCAGGTGCGCCTGTGCCACCCTGCTGGTGCTGTCCAGTGAGTCGGTGTACATCTTCCAGCTATTCAGAATCTTCTGCCTGAGCATTGGCATGAAGCCCGGTACGGTGTAGGGGTCAAGCTTCGCCATGTACAGACCTTCCAGCTCTGCCAGGATTTCCCTTCTCTCTATCTCTGCCTGAATGCCGAAGGTCACGAGCCACTTCAACTGGTTCTCTGGCAGGTGCGGTCTTGTCACCAAGATGTACAGGTTCGTGGTGTTCTCTCTGGCCATCATCATCCTTCGGGCTTCGGGACTCTTCCCTTGTCCAGAGAGTGCCAAATCAGGTGGTAGTGACAGCTCAATCACCCCTAGCTTCCACCACGATCTCTTCGATGGGCTTCACGACGTCTAACATCTCTTCCATGTCCATGTTCTCCAGGGCTGTTCTTATCACGTCCCAGACGTGCTTTCGTATTAGCTTCTCGGTGCTGTAGTCTCTCTTGTCGATGATGTTGTACGGTGGCTCTGAGAGTACCCACACCAGCCTACTGTCCATAACCATCAGGTCGCCAACAATGTTGTTGTAGAACAGTTCTATGGACTCCTTGGCAGTGTCGCCGGTGTCTGTTCTTCTAGTCCACATTTCAGGGTCAATGTCCATGTTCACCAGGTTGTCTTCCAGCTCGTGCTTCATGCAACAGAACTCGCCCTGGTTCTCCTTAATCCAAGTGGGGTCATAGCAGTACTCACAGGGTGCTATCAGGCTCAGTCTGTACCTTGTCAAAACGAGCTGTCGAACCACCAGCTCGGTCATGGTGTTGGAGCTTTTGACCAGCTCTTCCATCTCACTCATGTGCCGGGCTGTGTCCTTCCCTTCGTACTGGTCTGGACTTGTCAGTATTTCCAGCTTGGTGGTCTTGTCCTTCTTCTTCTCGTACTCACCTTCGTCACCATTCATGTCGTCACCTAGGGCAATGATTTGGGCGTCTGTATGTCCTTCTTGACTTCTTCCTTGTCCTTCCCTTCCATCCGGGCTATCCTACCCACCAAGGTGTCCAGGACGTCCTTGTAGAAGTTCACCACAGCCTGCCATCGCTTCTCGTGAGCAATGGGATCGTAGGACAGTTCCTTCGCTCTCTTCTTCAGGTCAGCAGGGTCTACCACCGGCGTCCACCCCATGTACACCGGGGTATAGACGCTGAACTTCTTGTGCTCCAGTCCCTTGAGTGTGTCCACAATGTCTTCGTCCAGTTCCCTGTGTAGCATTGAGAAGGGCTTGAATTTGACGTTGAAGGTTATGCAGTCACCGACGACGAAAGCGTACTCTTCCGGCAGTATGAATATCAACCTGCCGGTGATGTGGAAGGGCTTGTCCTTCCCACTCACCACCCAAGCCTTCATGTGCGGTCTAGCCTGCCCCACCACCTTCCCCTTCTCCTTGTGCTTCACACCAGGGACTTCGCCCAGCTCCTTGAAGGACTCAATGGTGTACGTGCCCTTGTCACCAGCAGTGCACTTCAGACTGGTCTTGTAGGCTATCCTGTCGTACTCCTTCATGCTGTAGATGATGATGACAAACAGGGTGAAGAGTGCCCACACCAGAAGCCTGACGTCGTAGCCTTCCACCAGGGGATTCGCCACGTTGTAAATGAGCACCACCACGTACAAGATGATTAGCCCAATCCAGTCCGTCAGCGCAGAGAAGGGTGGCAGTATCGTCCAGTACCAAGCCCTTGGTTTCATGTCTCTGGGTGGGTCAGGCATTGGCGTCACCGTCCTTCACGATCTCCTTGGTCGCCTTCAACTTGGACGTCGGTGTGTGACCCTTGAGTTTGCCCCGGACTTCTGCCTTGGCTCTCCTGAACCTTTTGCTCTTTCTCCAAATCTCCAGCATTCTGCTGAGGACTTGTAGGTACTTCTTTTTGGTGAGCTTCCCTTTGAAGTGGCTGTAGATTTCTTCGAACCTGTCATACTTCCTGCTGACCAGGTGGAGTAACCTGTCATTGTCATTCATGATAATCTGGGCTTCCCACAGCAGTGCCTTCTTCTCGTGGAATGCCATGCCCATCTTGTCCCTGTCCAGATTAGCCCGGACTTCCGGGAACTTGCGCCCCATACTCCACCGAACCAGTTTGACCTTGACCATCTGAATGCCCCGCACCAGCCACTTGGGTGTCCTGAGCACCAGGTACAGTATGCCCACTGCCATCCAAATGACTAGGGTCAGAAGCAATGCCACGATGATGATTAGGGTAGTCACCACACCACCCACAGTAGTCTTCACAAAGTGCTCGGTGGCTTCCCTGTTTTCCTGGTCTACATTCCACCTGTAGTTGTCGTCGTAGACGATGTTGAAGTGCTTGTTTGCCATGCTTCGATTGACCATGACCTGAACGGTGTGGTCGCCAAACTCCAGGTCGGGATAACCGGTTTCGTCTGTCACTATGACAATCAGGCCAGCCCATTCACCGTCTTCATCTGTCACGTTCTCGTACTCGTACACGACGTGCCCTTGTCTCTGGAGAATGTACAGCACGAAGGTACTGTTGGCTGTCGTGTTCTCCAGCCCGATGTACAGACTTTCGCCGGCATAGATTTCAGCAGGTGCGACAGTCAGAATAGGGTCGCCCTTGACAGCTCCCGGTAGGAGCGCAATCAACAACACACTAGCCAGAAGTATCAGGGCTAGACTTCGCCTTCCATACGATCTCATTCTTCGCACACTCCTTCTTCTCCAGCTCAACGTATTCGCCAATGCCCACGTCCAAAGCCTTGTGAAGCTCTCGGTCTACCAGAACTCTGAACCAGGCCAGGTTCACCCTGTCCTTCAGGCTCATGTGGGCTGTCTCTTCGGCATGGCTACAGGGCACTCGGACCGAAGGATAAAAGGGCTTCTTCCGGGTGTCGTCGTCCACAGTCCTTCGCACCGAGCTTAACACAGCTCTGAGCAGGTGGTACAGCTTTGGGTGGTATTCCATGTTCTTGGATGGTGAATAATCCTTGACTGCTCTAGCTACATCTTCTCTCAGATCGTGAGCTACCGGTACGTCCATGAAGGACTCACCCACCCATTTCGCTAGTCGCATTCACCCACTCTCGTGTACCTGCTTGGCGTAGACCCTTGACACATATCTCATGACCAGGTACGCCCCGACCACGAGAAAGAACAACAGACCCCATAACTGCCAGGCATTGTTCACCGTCACGTCCCTGGTGATAGGCTGGGAAGCACCGGAGCTGGTCAGTACATGGACTGTGACGGTCACGTTCTCACTCATGAACGCACCCACCCAATAGGTGTGTTCTACAAAGGGCTCGGTGGTATTGGCACTGACGCCATCGCCGAAGTCCCAGATAAATCGCTCAATGACAGCACCGGAGCTGGTGACGTTCAACTTGAAGGAGTAGACGTTCAGCCAGTACCTGTACCCGATCTTCCCGGTGATGTAGCAGTCGGTACAAGCCAGAATGTCCCTGGTGGTCACTGTCAGAGAGTAGTTGAAGGTCGCACTGTCCCAGGCGTCCTGGACGGTGAGAAGGACATAGTACACCCCGATAGTCTTGGGTACGCCCTGCACCCCGGCAGTCCAGTTGTCCTGCCAAAGTGACAGCTCAGGGCAGTCGGTGGTCAGCGTCCACGTCAGTGCGTCGCTGTTCGAATCTGAAGCAGTGAAGAGCCTGTCGTGGAAGTTCTCCACCGTCACCTGTGCATAGTCGCTAGCACCGTCGATGGTGGGCGCAGTGTTCGGCGTCCAGTAAAGTCGTACTGGTATCCAGTCCACGTACTGAAAGCCACAAGGCATACCGAAGCAGGTGTTGTAGCCAAAGACCTGAAAATTGGCGTCACTAAGCATACTCCACGTCCAAGGTATTCCCGGGTCAGCAGTGATGTTGAACCACTCCACAGTGTTGGGGTCAGCAGGATTTAGGCCAGGTATGTGGGGCGCACCCCAGCTATCGCCACCGTCCCATGTCACCCTGAAAATCACATCGTCAGCACCGCCTTCCTGCCAATACTCCACCCCCAACTCCACACTGTCCACCACACCATCGCCGGTGATACTGTAGTCCGTCCAGTAGTGTGCAGTGTTGTCCACGTCAGTCCACGCATAGTTGTCGTCGCTGACAAACGCATTCTCACCTTCCATCCATTCGCCATGATGACCATTCGGAATGGAAAAGCCGGTGTCGGCAGTCACCACATTCACCGAGAAGAAGGTCGCTAGGAGAAGGGACAGAAGACACGTTAAGAGTCTCAACTTCTGCATGAGAATGGGTATATAAGTAGCCCTATTTGAACTTCTGCCACTGGCGAATATCGCCGGTGACACCCGGAGATCCGGGCAACCTGCAGGACCATAATTGGCGATAGTCGTCGTGATCATGTACGACTTTCGTTGTGGGCCCTGTCGATTATCGTACAATCGGTGACAAAACAATAGAGGCAGGTGGAGAGCTAACAACCACCTGCCTGTCACGTCCAGCCCATGACCGAAGTGGAGGGATGTACCTTCGAAAACTAAGGGCTGGTATGACCGTCATTCTCCAAGCTCGTTCTCCAGTAACTCGTGCAGTCCGGCAGGAGTTATGGGCACTACTTCCAAGTCCATCGTGATTTCCAGGAAGCCTTCACACTCAGGGCACAATAACACTTCAGTCCTTCCGTCAGCAGTGCCCCTGTCAGCTAGGTCTTCCCTGCCCATCCATCCGCAGTCCACACACTCAAGGATTTCTATCTTGTCGTCCACAGTATCACACTAATCTTGTCCCTTGGAACTTCCACATCGACGTGGATTGGTATGTTACAGCTCACCCCATCATAGCACACTCTCCAGTACTTAGCCCACCACTTCCCTTTGTGGAGTCGAACCTTAACGTACCTGTCGTCGTCCACCTACTCACCACCCAATCCATCATCGCCAGTCAGTATGATGTTAAGGGCTGTTCTCTCTTCCAAGGTGAAGTAGTCGCCCTTCATCTTGTACAAGATCGCTCTGACCACCGTCTTGGTGTGGTGGACGTCCTTGTTCAGCCATTCTATCTCTTCCTGTCTGTCCTTCACTTCCAGTTCCAGTTTGAATATCTGCCAGCTCATGTACATCACCAGGACAGTGACACCTATCAGGAAGAGCAGAAGCCAGAATAGAAGAGTAACATCGTTCACTCACTCACCCCGGCGCATAGATCGTGCAAAATCGCTGTCGTGGACTTCCTTAATGTCTATCGTCAGTCCACACTGCTTGCACTCTCCAGTTCCGGTCACGAACATCTCAGTGTCCGTTATCTTGTGGTCGCACCAGGGACAGTTCAGGTACAGGGCGTCGTGACGTGCCACCTTAATCCTGGAAGCCAATACTTCCACAGTCTTCCCAGCGTTCAGCTTCACATACGGTGTGTACTGTTCGTTCACTCACTCACCACCGGGCACAAGCTTCAGGTCGCAGTCAAGTCGGTGTATCTCCTTCGCCAAGACCTTCCGAAGACTGTCCCTGGCTTCGCTCAATCTCTTGTGGTAGTCGTCCACGTCGTGCTGTCCTTCCGTCTGTTTGGTGATACTGCCATCCAGCATATCCTTCATGAAGGCGCAGTGCCTTTGTGCTGTCTCAATCGGCGTCTCACGTTCTGTGTCGTCTCTCAGTTTCCGGTACATCTCCTTGTAGGGTGGTTCGACCAGACTGTGCACCCCCGCACCTATTCCCAGACCTGCCAGTAGTGTACCGAATGCCAGCACCACCCAAATCGCAGACTCTTCCATCGGCTCACACCTTCCTGGCGATCTTCAGAGCCTTCTGTCTAAGCCAGTCATGATAGGTGTCTGTGACCATTACCCCAATGCCAAGCCCCACGATGAACAAGGCCAGGAACATGGGCTTAACTTCATTCTCCAAGATGTAGGACGCAAACCCCGACCACAATGTCATGTGCATTGTCACCAGCATTAGCACCCACACCAGCGCATTCGATTTCGTCCACACTGTTGTTATCTCCTTCTCGTTGTCTTCCATATTACTCCACCCCTATGAAGTCATCAAGCTTCTTGGCCACCAGTTTTCGCCTGAGGATTGGTGGCTGTAGTTCCCCGAATATCCACCGTTCAAAATCCACCATCTGCTTGGTGTCTGTCACCGAGATTTGATAGGGTACGATCTCCTTCAACATGAACTGCACCAGCCCGACCACCTGCCCCTTGGTCTTGACTTCCTTCCCGGTGACGTCGTACTCAATGATGTAGTGGTCTTCACCGTCTCTCTTCCACGACACAGGCCACCTAGCCTGTACCCCGAATCTCAGTGTCATAGTTTGGTCAGCTCCGTACTTTGCCACTGAGTAATGTAGCCTTCAGTGTCGCCCACCACGAACTTCAGGATTCGCACCATGCCCCGATAATACAGCCTGCCCATCAGGTGTGGGTCTAGGTTTCCTTCCTTCTCCAGCTTCTCCATCAGCTCTCGGATTTCAGTCTCACTCAACATCTTGGTCATGTTCTCCACTCTCCACTATCTATGCCAAGCCAGTCCTTTGCTTCACCGTACACCAACAGCTCCACGTCTTCCACCCTGGTGCGCAACACCATCAGTTCCAGTTCTCGTGCCCGGTACAGATCGTACAGCCTTCGCATGAACCGAGCTTGCATGAACCACATGGCGAACATGAAGAGCAGAATGATGAAGGCCATTATGACACTGCCCGGCACTTCAATCAGCCCTGCCATCAGCTCACCAATGCCTTCAGCAGTTCCTTCACAGCTTCCTGCTTCTCTGGTGGAATCTTACTCAGTAGGTCAGCCAGCTCGTTGCCTTCCTTCTGGGGTGTGCCACTGCCATTGAGGTACGAGGCTGTGACCGAGCTGTAGGCTTCATGCTTGTCTGACCAGTCGAAGTTGATGTATCTCTCCACCACCACGTCGTCCTTGATTCTCATGTTCTCCTTCAACATCTTCTGCTCCATCGACTTGGCAAAGTACGTGCCGAAGACGTGCCTGCCTAGTTTGTGGCTAGTCACCAGTTCCAAGTCCAGCACCAGTCGGTCCTTGCCTTCCTTCTTCATCTGCACGTTGTAGACCTGAGCCATTTTTCTTATCCTGGTGTTGTAGTCACTGGCCTGTTTCGGCAAGGGTCTGTAGCCATCGGGCTTGACTCCAGCCCGGTCACTTCTGAAGGATTCCCTGACTGCCAGGCTGTCGCTGTCACAGTCCAAGTCCGTTCTCCAGGCTAGGTACTCCTTGAGTCTGTGCGCAACAAGATCGTCGAAGACCACAGGCTTCGTTTTTCCTTCCTGCCCCTTGCCTGTTATGGTGGCTCTCTTCATGTTCCAGTTCATAACCAGGCTTCCTTCCTTCAGGTTCAGTTTGGCCTGTTGGACTTCGCTGTATCTCATGCCACCTAGCCACTGCCCCAAGAACATGGGAAGAGCCAGCCCTATGTTCTCCTTCCAGAGCCAGTCACAGAAGGCATGAGCCTTGTAGGGTGGCTCTATCACCAGGTCTTCGTACCTGACCATAGTGTAACTGCACAGGGTGTACACGTTGGCGAACTTCTCTTCAGACCAGTGTCCAGTTCCAAAGGTCATGTACTCTGCGAACTTCTTGATGGCAATGCCATAGATGAATCTGCGATTCTTCTCCTTGGGACTCATTCTAGAGCCAGGTGGAAATGTCCGGGTCATGTAGTCATCGATCTCTGCCACCGTCACCTTGCGCCAGTTCTTACCGGACTCAACAGAATATGTCTTGTAGCCTACCTTCTTCACGTAGCCCAGCTCGATAAACATCTTCCTGACCAGCATCATGTAGTTCTGAGCTGAACCCTTCGACAGCGACCCAGCGTACACTTGCTTGCCTGCCACCTTCTTCTTCTTCCCTGACTTCACCAGCCAGGCTTCAAAATTGTCTAGGAAGTTCATCAGGGCTACCCCTTCAGGACTTCCAGGACTGCCTTGCAGTGTGAACAGTCAATGTCACGCACACACTTCTTCAGGTCAGCCTTCGTTCTCTCTCCTGCCAGCACACTCTTGTAGATGATGAACTCCACACCACCCAAGGCGTCCACATCTTCCTTCTTAGCTCTTTTCTCTTTCATGGTCTACTCTCCTTCTCTCGTGACGTCACAGACGATATGGCGTCTCTCCAGGTGGGCCTTCCTTTTCCAGCTTCAGCAGTTTGGATTCATACACCATCAACCATTCGTTGCAGGCCATCTCCACTGCCCTAGCTCGTGACCCAATGCCGAATCTTCCAGACGAAATTATCCTGTCCAGTCGGTCACACAGTCCCTTGGCGATCTGGATTGTACCCCGTTCTTGACGTCCCATAATACCAGCCCTACATCAGCCGGCAGGGTATATATAAGTTACGTGTCAGTTACCAGTCACAACCACCGTCACTGACGGCGCACTTCTCAAATTTTTGCGCCACCCTTCTCCATGTCTTAGTCACAAAGTGAAACGCCTAGCCAGTGCTTACATTTCTCCAAAACGTTTAATATTGACAATTCCATGTGCCAGTGTTTGTCATTTGTGGAAAGTGCCGGAAGTCTGTTATTTGGAGAAGTTGCCATACCCTGTTATGAAGAAGAAGTCGCAGGCGCATTCCGGTTTAATAAGAGAGAAGGAAGGTCTTGTGTCGATGTAGCTCCTGCTGAAGTCTCAGTGGGTCACGATCTCTCGGTTCTCTCGTTATCATATTCGTATGTCGGTCACTTGTCAGAGTTGTTATATAGCCCCTGCTTCATCTCATGCTGGGTAGTTGTTATGGTCAAGCTAGAGTGTTCGAACCAGGAGTGTCCTAGGTATCAGGGTGGTGGTCGGTGCAGTCTACATCATATCAGGCTGAACGACGTCGGCAGGTGCACAGTGGCACAAGGTCAGAGGACGGTGGGGCACAGTGGCTAGCTTCATATCGAAGATACTCTGGTGCAGTGGTGTCGTGCTTATCATCGTCGGCGTCTGTCTACTCTGGACTCCACCGATGGCAGAGGACGACGGTACTTGGACTTGTGACGGTTACTGTTGTTATGTGGAGTACTCATACTTCCCGAACTACGACATTGGTGTGGTGCTTCTCGTACTCGGTATTTGTGAAGTACTGGCAGGTGTTCTACTCAAAGGTCTGGAGGACTAACATGGTGACTCTGCTACTCTGTTATGACTGTCGCCACTGCTGGTATTCGAAGAAGGTCAAGGACTCGTACCAGTGCTCACAATGTGGGTCACGACAGGTGGCAGTAGCACCGAGTCTCAGGTACTTGGTGGACTTGGTGAGAGAAGACTACAGGAGTAAGATCGTGGAGAAGGTGCAGGGTGAAGTGGACTGCTTCAAACGGAACTGTGGGAAGCTGGGTAAGAACCAGCAGGAGTTTGTGAACAGGGTCTGGCACATCTTGGGTGAGTCGGACCGAGGAGAACCAGGACGCAGTGCGACAAAGGGCGTGGCTAGTGAATCAGATGGCGAACAGCCTGAGATTTCCCAAGGCACACAGCCCAAGGTTTCCCAGCGCATTGCTCCTGCTCCAAATCCAGACGACTCCGAGAAGCCCTGGAAGGATTGGGAAGTCAAGGCCAGAGAGGATTATCTACACACAAGAGCTGGTGAGTACCCGGAAGCCAGGGACGTGGACTGGTTGAGGGGTCGGTTCAAGTTGTCAAACGTCGCCGGCAAGGAGCTGTTGCAGAGAATCAAGGCGTATGCGAACAGGAAGGTCGCAGAGATCGACGACGCAAAGGCAAAGGAAGTGCCCGACATATAATCATCATAATAGAATCATCGACGTAGAAGGCTCTCCGGTGGGCTTCTACGTCGTCCCTTCTCAGACGCCCCTTCACAGCCCTACGCTCTCAATCATCGAAAACAGGCGTCTACACCCCACCTAAACGTTGAAAAAAGGAAAAGGAAGAAGGTTGTGTTCTCGGCGTCCTGTTCTGCCGACCCCTTATACCAAAGGTATAAGCCCTTTTGCGATCTCCTAG
>JAGLME010000072.1 GCA_023140195.1 Thermoplasmata archaeon | reverse complement strand
GAGATGCGGGCTATCATTGGTGTTCACTTGACAATAACCTCCCTAAAAGCAGAGAGCCCAGCTTGTAGGCTGGGCTCGCCGACTGCTCCCTCGAGGGAGCTAGATACCGATACCTGGCCGTCTCTGTCGCTGGGACCCCACGATCCCCCTTACCGTGCCCGCCGTGCTCAGGCGAGGTGTTCCATCGTCCCCAAGCACGCAATAGGACAGCAGGGCCGAGGAGGCAGATAACGCCGTTCTAAGGTCCGTAATGAAGTCTGCCATATGGCCAGCAGCTCCTCCGACGAGGATGGAGTCGCTCTGCATATCCTCAGAAAACCCCAACAGCTTGACCTTGCCTTTCCTTGTCGGTGCCGCCGTGTCCATCGTTACGTAAGGCGAGACTGCATGTGGTAACATCTCGTCTGCGTTGGCAGCCACGAAAGTGGGTAGAATCGTACCGATGATTTCCGTAACTATCCACTCTGTTGTCTGCCATTCCATTCTGGCGACACGACCCTCTGCCAGGTCTACCTGGTCATGAATCTCTGCCTGCAGGTTGACGTACAGCGTAGAGATCCAAGCCTCCAGGTTCGTTAGCAACTGCTCGTCCGTGCATGTTCCTGTGGTGCACAACAGCGCGATCACGTTGTATGCGTCTACTTGCTCCGGCATCGTTATGTGCTGTGCAACACGAAAGATATCTCCCGATACCACTGTCACCCTACATCACCTCCCGGCCATAGCTGGCCCAAAGCCTGTATATGCGCCCACCTGCGCCTAGCTCCTCTGACTGGCCACAAGGTCTCTGGCGGCCGCCACCACAGCTTTTACGACGTCCTTTGGCGACTTCTCCGCCGATGCCCGTCCTGTGGTCCGTACAGTCCTAACCCCTGGACCCCCGCAGGTCACGAGCACGCGTATGTCCGGATGCGTGCCTTCCTGCCTGATTATGAGCCTCTCCACGACTACCACCTCCCTTCTGAGGATACTGGGGGGCGAGGGTCAGACGTCATCCCCGATGCGCCCTTGCCCCACCCCCCTTACTATTATAAGGGGATGAGGTGACTCTGTCAAATCACCCGTACCGATCCGGACGCCACTCCACGGTCCCATCCATCACCCTGGCGAAGAATATCTTAAAGGCGTTTGAGAATGTTCTAGCACTAACAAAACATACCACTGGGTCGTCCCCGAGCCTTGCTTTCACCACGAGAAGGGATAGTGTCTGTTTGACACGCCATGAGAAACCCACCACGTCAAAACCGCCCTCGTCGGCCAGATTGACCATGTAGGAATCCAACAGATACAAAGTATAGGCCTGGTCCTTTGTTATGAATCGTTCATCAATCCAATGCACTAAACTCTTTTCCACATCCTC
>JAGLME010000071.1 GCA_023140195.1 Thermoplasmata archaeon | reverse complement strand
AAAACACCAACAACAAAATATCCCGCTTTTAGCGGGATTTAAAAAATGTAGCCTAGGCATTCATGCCTAGGCGGTGAGGTGGGATAATTTTATTTTTCCTATTTTTTCTACTGTCAAGGCTATTTAGAAATGTCATAGTTGGAGCCATTTAGAAATGTCATACCCCTTGTGAATTAATTAATTTTTTTGGCAAAATTAGGTTGATTGATTTTTATTTTATCAAACAAGAATTGCTTCCTCCATGGATGATCAGCAGGCGGTTTGTATGTTAAATTTTGTCTCTGTTTTGTAAGCGCTGGCAATTTAATGTTAATTTCTTTTTTCGGCCTTTCCGGCAATGTTTTGTAATTAAGGTGATTATCCCTTAGCCGCAATTTTATTGTTTCGTCCAAATGCTCTTCCACAATTACAGTGTCTTTTTTGTAAACGGTTGTTGTTTGTTCTCTGTCCAATTGCAAAAAATTAGTTTTAAACATAATAGTGTAATCGTTATTCACTTTTCTTTGATTTTGTATTGAAAATATTTGTGGCAGTTTTTCTTTTATTTGTTTGCCTATTGTTTTATGCAAATCACTTTTCCTTTTCGGTACAACAGCGAACTTGGCATTGAATTTGGGAATGTATTTTTCCAAAAATTCGTTAGCCTCTTTTATGTTTGTAATTCCTGCTAATCTTAATTCTTTTACCAATCTGTCTTGTAAGGTTTCGTTCATTCTTTCAACCCTGCCTTTGGCTTGCGGGCTATGCGCCGTAATCGGATTTACGCCAACCTGATTCATTGCCCTTTCAAACTGAGTAATCATATTTTTATTATCTACCGCGTTTTTATGATTTATCTTGTAAGTACTGAATTTATCAAGGTAAATCGACAATGGCAGCCCGTTTTTAGCGAAATACTCCAGCCAGAATTTAAAGACGGCAATCGTGCTTTCATTAATATCAAATTTGGCATGAGTTATTTTTCCGGTAGCGTCGTCAACTGATAACAACAGACAGCTTTCTTCGTCACCGAACCAAATATGATATGAACCGTCAAATTGCTGCATTTCTCCAAAATTATCTTTTCTTGCTCTCCAGACATGCCACTTGCCTGATTTCTTTCTTGATTTTGGTTTCCATAGTTTTAAATCCGTCATCATAATCCGAACTGTTTCTTTGCCTAATTTTATGTCATGATTTTCTTTCAATTTTTCAGAAGCAAAAGTCGGTTTGCAAAAATAATATTTTTCCTTTAAATACTTTTCCGCTTTTTTAACAATTTCAGGATCTAACTTTCTATTGCTTGATTTGCCCCTGTTTTTGTGAATTAGCCCTTCTGCTCCGTTTTTATCCACTTTGGATTTTAATCTTTTTATGTGTCTTACAGATACCCCTATTTGCTTAGAAGCGTCTGTACCGTTAATTTTACCGGCAATTAAATCGTTGATAATCTCGTATCGTGATAATTCTTCTTTTGTCATACATATTAGTTTTTGAGCCATAATTTTGTTTAAATTAGTAGATTAATTGAATAATCAATCAATATTACTATCTAAATCATTATGGGTCAAAAATTA
>JAGLME010000070.1 GCA_023140195.1 Thermoplasmata archaeon | reverse complement strand
ATAGATGAGGTGCGCAAGTCCGAGACCTGGTGGACCCAGTTCCTGCCCCACCCTGCCATCCACACGCCCCGCTTCACTTTGCTGCGGCCGGGCGTAGAAGCATTCCTGAGAAGCCTCCGTATCCACCCGTTTCGGATCCCGGTCTATTCCGGTACGATGTGTGACGTGTACCCGGAGGGTCCCGATGCGGTGCCGGACATCATGGCCGCCAATCTGGACCACCCAGTCTTTCTCTGGCAGACGACCCGTAAGATGTACCGAGACGGCGCCAGGATCTTTATACAGATCGGCGGAGGCGCGACCATGTATACCCCCCAGACCAGCACCAGCATCGGTATGGATGATGTGACCGCAGTGTCGCTGGACGTGAACCGCCGTCAGGCCTTATCCCGGCTCAATCACCTGTGTGCTGAGATGATGACGAATGGCGTGACCCTCAATCTCCTGCACCTATTCAAACATCGCTCCGTCAAGCCCTTGAATATCGATGTAACTGAAGCCGAGGTGGCCGGGCATAGGGAATGCTTGGAGTTATTTCAGGATAATCCCCTATCCTGGGACGAGCCTCGCATGCCATTTATTGGCAAGTGCATGCATTACATAGAAGGCAGGGAGATTGTTATCGAGCGGATACTGGACCTGAATGAAGACCTGTTTCTGGCGCACCACCTCTTCATTTACGCCGAGGCTATCAAACCCGTATCCGCCCGATCCCCGGTCATGCCCATGACGGTCAGCATGGAATTAATGTCAGAAGTGGCGGCATACCTGGCTCCGGAGTGCGGTCTACTCGGCTTTGAAGATATTAAGGCCATGCGGTGGATTGAATTGGTGCATACCGACACCCTTACGCTCCGCACCTCGGCTAAGTTGCTGCACTGCGATGAGACTACGGGTATATATCGGATCGTGGTTGGTGTCTTCATTAAGGAAGAGGACACGCCGGCCATTCAGGGGGTGGTGTTGTTCGGTAAGCGCTACCAGGTAAACCTGGAGCTGAACTTTTCCCCACTGCAAAACCCTTCTCCTTACCCCAAAAGCCCGAGGCAAATCTAT
>JAGLME010000007.1 GCA_023140195.1 Thermoplasmata archaeon | reverse complement strand
GCTGTAGCTTCAAGCGCGAGTAAGGTAACATCGGCTTTATATTGAGCTGGATCATCGAGATCTAGCTGGACTGCGTCAAGTTGGTCTGATAATACCTTCAGGTCATCGCTGTCAGTCCCACGGATAGCAACCTCGGATGCTGTGATAGCAGCCTCGATTAGAGATTGATCTGCGGGATCATCAGGCAAATTATTAACAGCCTCACCAAATGTATCAGCTACATTGTATGAAGCCTTGAGTGCATTCCAAATAGCCTCAGTTGTTTGGGCAGCAGTAAGATACCTAAAAGGCAGCATCACATATCCAGAAGTAGTATCGGGTACTACTGTCCAGTCTGGTGTTATTGTTGCTATCTTACTGGTGCCATTATAAGCTGTGATGGTTGCGACCTGATCTTCTCCAAGCCCTGAGCGAATAAAGACTGACTGACCGATGTAAACATCGTCATCACCAGAGGCAAGAGGATTGAGAGTTATCGTATCTGTCGTTCCACCATCAGCCAGACCTTCGTTGACGTGCTCTCTTCCAGGCCAAGCAGTAATAACGAACTCGCTTGAAGCATCAGGCAACACCTTCCAGTTACGATCTACTGTTGCTATTCTGTCTGTGCCTCCTTTGTACTGGTATATTCCTCTACATTGTCCTGCACCAGTACCAGCTACAATGACTATCATTGCCGGATCATATGCTCCATCTACGGAGCTAGCAGCGGCCGGCAGTTTGATCTGGTTACTACCAATACCAGGTCCAACAGCTGTACCAGTTAGAATAACGCCACTTGAAATATCTTTAAGTTTCTTACCTGTAGTGCCAGCAGCGCCATGATCATCGACCGTTTCTTCCCAGACACCGAAAGATACATTCTGTACGCTTAGGAAACCTTCCTGGTCCACAGAGCAACCGCCGCCTGAATTATCGGCCTCAATGTACCCAACACCTAGAAGCTGAATAGAGCCAGCTACACATGTCGAATCAATAATTAAATTGCCGGCCATCATGTTGAGCACTGTCCGGTTGGCAGCTGTCTTCCCTACCAGTTTGATATTGCCATTCCAACCATTGATGGTAGTTGCAGAATTGTTAAGATCAATCTCTGGCTCACTAGTTGGCTGACCACCGGCAACACAATTAATCATTGTTGCCCAGGCGTCTATCTGAAGAGTAGAAGCATCAGCGAATGCCACTACATTCATGACTCCTGTAAAGTTTATTAGATCGGTTATGGTACAATCTTGCACCAGCATAATATCGCCAACCGAGACTTCACCATCAAGTGATATATTCCTATATGATGTCTCATTGGCAGAACAGCCAGCAGCAAATGTGATTGCGGCACCCCAACCAGCATGGCCTTGGAACTTATATCCATCAATATTATCAGACGCGCCAATAGTAATAGGACCATGTATCCCGAAAGTATCTAGACCTAG
>JAGLME010000069.1 GCA_023140195.1 Thermoplasmata archaeon | reverse complement strand
GCCTACATGGCTGTAGATAAATATTATAACCACTACCTCGACAGAGACTATGACGGTGCCTATACAAACTGGCCCTACGCTGTAGAGATAGGTCCCCACATCGTGACCGGTGTGTGGCCCGTAGTACTGACGAAGGACAACAGAGCAGAGCTGTACTATCCTCTCGCACAGATTGTTGGAGGAGACTACAAGACTATGCAACTGATCAGAAATGTTGAGGTCAAGATTGACATCATCGCAATGATGATTGCTACAGGAGAGGCCCCGGATAAGGTAAGCCACTCATGGTACAATAAGACCCAAGAAGACCTCATATTCTTCGATGCCTTCTACCCTAAGAGGGAATGGCTCGAGAAGAGTACGGAGACATTGATTGCACTACTCTCTGCTATCAGAGATGACTATACCTGGGGCAACTCTCATAACTGTAAGCGCTGCCCATTAAGGAATAAGTGTACTGGATGAGTGAGTACGAATACACCGATGACAATGAATGGTGCTGGCCTACACAAAAAGACTTTAAGTTAGCATGCTGTGACTGTGGACTGGTCC
Organism: Thermoplasmata archaeon; assembly: GCA_023140195.1. GTDB lineage: Archaea > Thermoplasmatota > Thermoplasmata > RBG-16-68-12 > SOIM01 > JAGLME01. The sequence continues at coordinate 1,884 of JAGLME010000069.1, read as the reverse complement.
ACAATGTTGACTTTCGTGTAGTCAAGGGTCAGGTTGAGTTTAGGATTAAAAGAGACAACCGTGCCACAGGTCAAATACGCCGGCACATGAAGAAGGAGCAAGATAATGGTTGATCAGTCTGTTATACATGGAGTACATAATCCCCCACCTCAAAGACCCGATCAGAAGATCTGTGATCGATGTAAGGGCGCATGGTTTATCAAACTACGCGTCACGCAATTACAAACTCATCCTGTCTTGTTGGGTGAGGAAGCAATGACGCTGGAGCCAAGTTTCTTTCTGTATGAGTGTGTGGTCTGTGGCTTTATTGCCCAGCCCCCAACTGCATACACTGGTCTCAGTGGTGAGCAGAAGATCTACGAAGAATTATTGAGGATTATCGATGCCGCAAACGAACGAAACAAATGTAAGTGTGCCTGATGATCAGGCTGCCCACTTCACTAAGCATCCCGGAGTAAGGGCTCTTATCATCCCTTTATGGATGATTGAGAGTATCCGCTTCGATTTATATACTTCGCCACAGAAACTTGTGGTACAATTAGTAGAGGAGGATAGTGTCGAGGGAGAAGAAGATGAAACTGCTTGACGCACCATTAGTAAGCACAGTACAGTTCACAGGCCTGGATGGGACCATACAGACCGGGGTACACGTAGCTACCGTGGCATCTGAAGGTGGTCTAAGTGAATACATCGTTGTTTACGATCCTGCGGAAGACAGGGTAATGGCGTTTCATAAACGCTACATGAATCCTGAGGATCCCGCGGACTTTGACATCGTTGGTGTCGCTGACGTCCCCCTGTTGAATGAGATTTCGTACTTCTGCAACGCAGAAGGTTTGTTTGATCACCTACCACCGAAAGAGACTGATGACTCCGACGCAACATGAGATGGAAACGTTTGTTAATGCTGGCTATACTGCTGCTGACATTGCTGTCTTCAACGGGTGGTCCGTATCTAAGACGCGCTACTGGCTGAAGAAGTATGGCCTAACAGCTAGTAGAGAGAAGAGCTCCATAGGAGCCAAATCTCTCCGTGCTATTCTATCTCAGGCATTCAAAGGCCATGTTATCAAGACCGAGTATCATATAGTTAGTAGACTCAGGGTAGATTTCTACATACCCGGACTCTGTACTGCCTTCGAAGTGGATGGAGTGCAACATGAAGAGGTCATAGGACTCTTCCATGGAGGCAATCAGACAGAGTTTCAGAAAGCTAAGAAGCGTGATGACCTCAAGGAGCAATGGTGTATAGACAACGACATACTACTTATCCGGGTGACTCAATCCCAGGCTGTGGAAGCAATCAGAAGCCCTCAGAAAGCGGCCGTACTTATCCAGAGTTTCCGGAAGCAGATAGCACAAGCATGTCCGACTGGTCCAGAGTCTAAAGAAGAAGAGGACGACCCTGGTAGCGAACGCTACAATCAGTATAGAGAAGACATGAAAGAACTCGGAAGGAAGCTCCGTAAAAAGGCATACCGCCGGGCTAAAGCCATGAAGGACAAACTGAAGAAGCTTCAGTAAAGGAGTCTAGATGCAGCTGTATCTCAGTGAAGAAGACAAGGACAGACTACGCGCCATGGCAACAGAGATGGGAATTAATGTACCCTATCACTACGGTCATGGCCAACCACAGGCCATGTATGTTTTGTCTACCGACGGTAATTTGCAGACGATTATTCCTGATACCTGGATTGTAGACATGTTTGAGGAAATAATCAAGAGGATAAAGAGTCTGGAGGAAAAAAGTGGACTTCCTTTTTAATTGGCATGATGTCATCATGATGGCAGCGATTGTCTGGCACCTCAGGCCTAATCTTTATACACTTTACTGGTGGTGGTAAGTGGCAAAGAAAAAGAAGAAGAAGCGAACGAACTACGTCC
>JAGLME010000068.1 GCA_023140195.1 Thermoplasmata archaeon | reverse complement strand
CAATTAAACCACAGGATGATTAATGCTTCAAGGTTTCATCGAAACTGTTAAGACCTCATGGTTCCAGGTAGGTGCACTAGGCTGTCTCATCACTGCGTTTAGAAATGCATTGATGCGGGCATGGCCCATTGTGTACAGCTGGAAGGCATCTAGTTTGTACGTCCACTTCATACTTACCGTAGCTATGATGGCATGCTTTGGCTATGCCTTCAAGTATGCGGATACATTCTTTAGAATGTGGTTTATAGGGTCTGGTCTGCTCGCCGTCTTCGGCTGGGCGATCAGTCTTTTCTTTTTTAAGGACCCAATCACTATCTATCAAGCACTAGGTGCCGCCGCTATTGTGGTAGGCACCATTTTTATAGGTAAATAATGATAACTATACCTACCTGGTACTCCTGGCACCACGATGAGCATGGACAGGCTTATAGCCTTAGCCTTAGTAAGCGTGCTCCTATCATGGTGTGGAACAAAGAAGTACAACAAATGGTTAAGATAGCCCGGGTCGGAGTAGACGAGGGCTGGCAACAGACAGAGTTCAAGAAAGTCAATGATGAGTACAAGTATGTACCACTGGAGCTAGAAGATGCTACAGATGTGGAAGAATAAAGATGGCAGTTATGTATCAGTAAGTAAGACCAAGAAGGTTTCTGCCTGGCCTTCAATTGAACCAACAATCAAGCTCTGGAGTGGAGTTATAGAGAAGTCATTGCTGGGATATGATGAATTTGATATCAATGATCACTTCCCACATCTCAAAGGTACTGCTATACCTACACTCTGGGACATACCAAATAATAAGACACACTTTGTTGGCAAAGGCAAACTATTTATAGAGTGGGGAAAAGATGAAGAAGATAGTTGAATATGAATGTGAAATCTGCTTCAGCACCTTTAAGGAAAAAAAGAATGCTCTTGCTTGTGAGGCACAGGGTCTACCAGAAGAGTATCCCATTGGATGTCTTCATGGTACTAATAATTATCCGGACTCTTTCTATGCAGAGATTACATTCGCTGTAGCTAGGAACCTTGTGGGTCCACGGAGATTTGGTCACATGAATGCAGGCTCTTCATGGGCATGCAGAGATATACCTGGGGTTGGAGACTCTCTAGGAGAGGATAGGTGTGGTACAGGTAGCCTCAAACTATCAGAGTATGATGCTCATCTCGACCCAGAGCATCCAACATTCAAAAGAATGGTAGCCTGGCTGGAGAGCCAGGATATACCCGTAACCGTATGGAATGGCAAGAAAGCCATACCACTAGAGGAGTATTTACTATGGTCAACATGAATGATTTCGTAAAGGAAATCGCAGAAGAAGAAGGTGGAGTAGAGGAAGTTAACATCGCTCAGATCAAAGAGGTTACAGCTCTTGTACTCAAGAAGCTGGCTAGAATGGGAAGAGGTCAAGTCATCCGGCTTCTGAAACGATACGAATAATGCAAATTCCATCAGGGCCACTCGCCCCACCAGAAAATGAGGAGCCGCAACCAGTAAGAACCATAGCCCGGGCAGACTACTGGGCTGCAATGGGTCTTGCACAGCGTCACTCCGAGCTCATGAAAGAGCTTCACATATTAGAAAGAATGGTAGCAGTACATGTCGGTGAGCCTATGGATCCGGATAGCCCTGACTACTTCGGGCATGTTAGCGACGGACTATGGGAAGGATCAGGTATAGATGACATGCTACGGAGACTCAATGTAAAGGTTGAGCCGATAGAAGAGGAGAAATAATGCATTCCTATGCGAAAGCGAGGGTTGGAGTTCTAGTTGACGTACAGAATGTCTTCTATGCAGCTCGGGACCAGTTCGGAGGCAAGCTTGACTTTGCTAAGCTCTTGGAGCTAGCACTGGATGGGCGCAGTCTTATCAGAGCTGTTGCCTACTGCGTAACCTGTCCCGGAACAGACCCCGATAAGTTTCACAACAGTCTTAAAGCCCATGGCTATGAGATCAGAGAGCGAATGCTCAAGGTCATCTCCGAAGGTGTAACTAAGGGAGACTGGGACGTGGGAATAACGATCGATGCTATTAATATGGCAAAAGATCTAGACGTCATCATCATAGTCTCAGGCGATGGAGATTTCGTTGACCTGGTTAACTACCTAAAAACAACTGGCAAAAGAGTTGAGGCAGTATGTTTTCATGGTGCTACAGCAGGTGATCTAATCAATGCTGTTAGTAGCTATAAATGGATTGATGAAACCCAACTCATTATAAGAGATGGAGACAACAATGGTGTATGTACCAGGTGATGGTACTGTAGATCTAAGCATCATACCATGGCTAGAGTGTGATCTTGAGTGCCCACACTGTCAGTACAGTGCCGGCCCCAATAAAAAAGAGAAGCTCTACCAACCAATGCTGGCTAGATTCCTGATATCTGTTGATTGGAACACTATCAACTCAATAGGATTCTATGGTGGGGAAGTCTTTCTGAACCCCTCGATGTTTGGCTCATACATTCAGCTTGTAGAACAAGCACAAAAGCACTGCGGCATAAAGAAAACAAAATTCAAGCCCATGTGGTGCATCAGTAATGGTACCTTTACTAAGGCTACCTCTACTCATTATAATACTGTTGTTTTTACTCACAAGCACAATCTAACTGTACATATCAGTACAACTCCACATCATAAAAAGAACCAGCACGAAGGGCGGGCCCGGTCACTGATCACTGGCTCGCAGGCCTTCCGCTTTAAGAAGGA
>JAGLME010000067.1 GCA_023140195.1 Thermoplasmata archaeon | reverse complement strand
CGTTGCCAGAGACTAGAGAGGCTCAGGCTAGCCATCAAGCCTTGTGGCGATGTTATATATCAGAAGTGTGACGGTGTCTATCCTGTGATAGCTAACATAGGTAACGATAGAATGACATGGACACAAATGATGTACATGCTCAAGAGCCAATTCAAATGTCCCCAGCTTGCTAAGGGCATTGACTACTTCGATTTAGGAGAACCATCATGGAAAATGAGGGCGGAAACCCGACTCGACCAACAGGAACAGTGCCCATTAACGTAGGTATCATTGCCCCATGTGATAAGTACAGGGACTGTAAGATGCCCAACCTAGCTCTTGGCGGGCAGTTTATTATAGAACGCATGGGCCATACATACTGGGCAGGAACTATCTTTTGTCTGCGCTGCAAGCATCACAAGCCTTGTGATTTGTTCGAAGCAGAAGGAACAGATCTTGTTGTTGAAGATCCTCAAGCAGAACAACTTATTGGTATCCAGGCATCAGATATCATCAAGATACTGAGCACACAATGAGATGTATAAGATGTAGTATGAATGAGGCAACCATTACTAGGGGATCCAGTGGTGGTGAAGTAGGGTTCTGTGCTGCCTGCTTCGAAGATATAGATCTCTCCGGTAAGTGCAAATGCTGTGGAACTACAGAAGATCTGTGGATCCATGCTAAATGGTTTGATAAGGTCATTGAGCATCTCTGTGGTCACTGTAAATTTACTGAGGCATGTATATGAAGACTAAATATACCAGGGAAGAGCTAAGGCACCTAGTCCTTCAGCAGGCTCAAGGGCCAGAGATCGCGGGTATTACAGGATATCTAGAGATAAGACTCTATGAGTACCTCACTGCTAAGATTAAGGAGAGACAAGACAGGCTGAAATATCTTGTCTCTGATCATAACGGGCTTGTGTCCTACTGGGCTCACCCCGACCTAGACTATCGTGGTCTGACTCCAGGATGTCACAATTGTCTTGAGGGCAAGATTACTCACATCAGACACTCTACTAAGTGTACGCAGAGCTGTATGTTCTGCTATTACTTTGGTCAGAAGATGCCTCCCATGGCCAAGAACCAATACGAGGTCTCTAATGCTACGAAGCTCTTCACTCTTGAGGAGCTCAAGATTGTCTTCGATAAGCAAGGCAGTAGTGTCGACGCGATAGGCTGGCTGTACAAAGAGCCTCTTATGGAGATGGACAAGATGAAACCAGTCATGCAATATCTTGCAAAGCTGGGTCACTTCCAATACCTCTATACTAATGGTGTCTTTGCTACTCCTGAGAATCTAGTGAAGCTCCATCACTGGGGTCTGAACGAGATTAGGTTCAACCTATCTGCCACACAGTTTAGCGAGAAGGTTATTAAGAACCTTGCCGCGGCAGGTAGACTGTTTGAGTGGGTAGTCATAGAAATACCAATGTATGAACAGGTCTATGATGACTTTATAGACAACAAGGATGCTATCCTTGAGACTGGCCTAACTCATATGAACTTGGCAGAACTACAGCTTAACGTGAACACTTGGAACCATTACGATGGAGACCCTGTCATACTCTATAGACACAGGTTTGGTAACCTGTCTCCTGTTACTAGTAGGGAATTTGTCTATGACATCATAGAGCTAGCAGAGAAAGAGATGTGGCCTGTTGTTATCAATGACTGTTCTAATGATACAAAGTACTATAGAGACTTGGTCCCAGACCCACCGTTTCCTGGGGTCACTACCTATGAACCCAAGATGGGTGTGCCATCAGAAACCTTTTACTGGATCATTGACAATATTCTAGAGGACGAGGTAGAGATATTCTAATGGAAAGAAAAGACAGACTTCCCGGGCCATATATTTGGCTCCAAGATGATCAACAAATTGGTATAGCTATGTGTGGTTGCATGATAGACTACGATCATGATCAGTCAGCACGCTTCTATCAGTGTAATCTACATGAGAATGCAGAGTTTCTCTTGCATGC
>JAGLME010000066.1 GCA_023140195.1 Thermoplasmata archaeon | reverse complement strand
AACCAAATTATCTGTTTCGCAGGGACCTGATACATCAATTCTGCAAAATGACGCCTGCTGATGTGATTGCAAACTGGACTGCAAATATGATCTTAGTTATGGAAAAAGTACGGTAATGAATGAAAATAAACCACCAGATGACTGCACAACCATGGTACTGTACGGAGATGGTAAAAAATTCCAATCACCGGTGTGGTACTCCTGTGGTCGATGCACACCATGCCCAAGAGATAGTAGTAAGTCAAACGATGTATAGGTGCTAGTTCAAATGAAAATAAGTATTATTTTACCTACAATCAGGTTAAAAGGTCTGTTTGACCTGCAATTACCCAGTATATCTAATCAGCAATTTCCAAAAGATGAATTTGAATTAATTATCATCGATGACTATCATGAGAATCGCGAAGATGTGGTTAAGAAGTATGCTGCTGAACACGAATTGAACATAAAATGGATGCGGTCAAAACCCGCACACTGGCGTTCTAATGCAAATATCGGATGTTCACGAAATACAGGATTAATTCATGCAACAGGTGAACTTGTAGTATTCATTGACGATTATTCATGGATACCGCCAGAATACCTCGAACATGTATGGGATTTTTATAAATCAGGTGAAAACATTTCATTAATAGGACCGGTATTAACTTTGAAATATTCAGAACCCCCATATCCCGATGATATTGAACATTTTGAATTAAAACATGCTGATAGTCGAATAAATGATATACCGTTGTATCAGAATCATTATGGTATAAAATCATTTCCAAAACCGTTATATGATGAGCATAGATATCCTATGACACAATGTCCACCAGGGTGGTTTTTCACTTCAAACGCCACTGCTCCGCTTGACAAATTGATACAGGCAAATGGATTCTGGGAAATTGCCGATCTTACAAGAGAAGAAGATGCATTAATGGGGTTAATGCTTGAGCGGTTGGGCCAAACATTCTGCTTTTCAGATTACCCACTCGGCAGAGTATATCATATGAGTCATGA
>JAGLME010000065.1 GCA_023140195.1 Thermoplasmata archaeon | reverse complement strand
TCTGGTAGGTTCCCCCGGGCTACAGCAAAGCGTGATCGCAAGGCAGACGCAAAGAAGCTGAGGGAGCAGAAGGCTGCGTTCCAGAAGTATGTCCAGCAGATGCAGAAACCTGTGCGCCATGGTGAAATGCAACAGATTCTACAGCACATTGATCAGAATATGATTGCACCTAAGCTCAAGAGGCTTGAAGACCTTGTGGATAAATTACAACTGCTACCAGACTTCATTGGTAACTGTCTCAATGACGAAGGCAAGTTTGATATCGAGCCTAGTTTAGAGACCTTCGAAGACTACTTTGAGAAGTATATGAAGAAGCTCGAAGAGGAACAAAAGGCTGAAGAGGAAAGGTTGGAAGCAGAAGCTAAAGCCAAAGCAGAGAAAGAAAAGGAAACTACAGAGAAGCTACAAGAGGAAATGGCTAAGGCAAAAGAAGAAGCATCCTCAGGTGAGGAAGGAGAGCCTGTTAAGGGGCAGGCGACGGCCGCTGATAAAGAGGAGCAGCGGGAGGATGTTCAAGAACAAGATGACGAATGCTCTTGTGAATCCGATTGTGAGAAATGCACACCGGATCCTAAAGATACTCCAGAGACTGAGGAAACTCAGAAGGAGTAACTGTTTCGGAGAATATAAGACGGTGCCCGTCTCCTATTCTCAAATCAGCCGGAAGACGGCTGATTTATTCTATCCTAGGAGCTGACACACCAGAAACTACTCTTTAGGGTACTTCTGGGGCTAACTGCCCCTAGGCAATTATCTGTTCTTTTATAACTGAATATTCGCGGTACCTAGGGCGAAGAAAAGCATCCGCGTGGCACTCTAACATTAGAGTAGGATGCGATTGGGAGCACACCAGGCTTGCGAAATGAGCCACACCCTACATTTCGTTCGTCGCTACGCGACTCCTACACCTGGTGTGCTGGGACTAGAGGTGCTCGAGATGACATTAGGTCCTCGGGCGCCGCGGTACCAGGTAGCTAGATCTCCGGCCCGTGCATTAGCGGATCGATGAGCTCAGCAGTTCGAGACCCAGATGAGCGCCGGCCGATCCCCACCCAGTGGGGACTGGGCAGGCGCCAGACTGCAGGTGAAGAGCTGAGGAGCTGGGTCGACGACGCACGCATGTGCAGCAGTTCAGGCCTAAAGTACTGAACTTATTGGAATTCTAGCAATTCCGCCCAGGTCCAAGCCGGCTAAACTGAAGCATCTCCAGCTGATCAGGCGGCAGTGAGGATCCCGATCGTACGTAGATCCGGAAGACTCGGTCACCCGGTGGGCCCATGGATGTAGAGGCAGGTCGAGCTTGTACCTATTGACCAGAGGGGAGTAATCTTTTAACCTTGTTACAGTCAATGGTTTACGATTTGTTCACTCAATGAATTCATGGTAGGCCACTGTGACTCTACGATTGACCACAGAGAAGATATCCTAGGTAAGCACTCTGCATGGTAACTTTATAGTTGACAAGCTTAGCTGACGTTGGCTGGCCAGCTGACGTCGGAAAGTGGAATGCTTTATAGTTACCCCGTATCTGTTGACTGAAGGTAGATTACACTGATCCTTTGGCACTCATACTTTATCATGAGGCGTCCCTCCAAACGCCAGGGGAACTCGAGTTGGTCGGGTTCCCCTACTTTTCTGCATAGCAAGGAGTCATTATGGTATGGCCACAAACTGATGAAGTGAAAACTACATGTAAGTGCGGTGCTACTCTTAATGTATCCGGAAATAGTGTGAGCGTTGGTTGCCGCTATCGTGAGTTCTTGGAAGCTCATAAAATCTGTCGCATACTGAAACAAGAAGAGGAATAACATGCCAATCTATGAATTTAAGTGTAAGAAGTGTGGTACAGAGTTCGAATTTCTCTTTATGCCTGCAGACTTAGCAGGAGAATGTCCGGAGTGTTACACCTTACATAATCCAGATGAGCGTATCGAAATGTCTGTGGGCCATTTCAAGATAGATATGAGAAACGTTAGTCCACTATAGGGAGTAAGGTATGGACGGAGTTTACGGAGGCAAGAAACATTTCATCTACTTAGCTGGGAACAT
>JAGLME010000064.1 GCA_023140195.1 Thermoplasmata archaeon | reverse complement strand
GCGTACCGGCAACCAGCATTGTCAGAGATGTGGGAGGCGGACACGCCCTCGCTGTGTCAGAAACTCCGGGAAGGGTTGGAGCGTTTACAGACGATGCGGCTTTTGCTGATGGCTATCTTAACCTTTCAGACAACCGCATACTGGCAATTAATCTCATAGATTGGCTGGTGGGAAGGAAGTACGACCATGACATCGCCATTTCCCATTTTCAGCTCCCCAGTTACGTTCAGCCAAGTGACAATGTGACAATAGACGTTAGCATCAGGAACAACGGACTGAACAACGAAACGAACGTTGAGGTCAATATAACCGTCGATGGGATTCCCTACGATAAGAAGAACATAACATTGATGGTTCCAGGTCAAACCAATGCAATGGCATTTTACTGGATCCCCACATTGGAGAAGGTGTACACGATATGTATCGAAGTGACACCCGTTCCAAACGAGAACGTGACCACCAACAACAAGATCTGCACCGATATCAACGTGAGGAAGGTCAAGGCGTTCATACTCTTCGACCAGACTCACAATTGCTATCCCGCCTCGGTCTACTCGTCCTTCATTGGGGTGCTGAACTCCCTTGGTTATATGACGGACGTATTGACAACGACTCCACTCACCGCCTCTGCCCTTGTTGGCTATGATGTTTTCGTATTGGCTGAACCGCATTCAACCTACACATCCACAGAACGAAGTGTCATCCAGACATTTGTGAGCTCTGGGCATGGACTGTTGATCTGGGGAGACTATGCCTCATTCTATAACGACATCACTTCCTTTGCTGGGATCACCTGGACCTCGGGTGGATCTTCAGGAACAACGTCCGACATAACACCCCATGAGGTGACCCTGGGTGTGGCTTCGGTCGATTTGATCTCTTCTGGTGCGAGACTTAATCCGAGTGCGCCCGTCATCACCCTTGTTAGAGATGTGGCGGGAGGAAGCTCACTCGTTGTATCGGAGATTCCGGGAAGAGTTGGAGCGTTTACAGACGATGCGGCTCTTGCTAATAGTTATCTTAACCTTTCAGACAACCGCGTACTGGCAGTCAATCTCATAGATTGGCTGGTGGGAAGGAAGTACAGTCATGACGTCGGCATCACCCACTATCAGTTCCCAAAGCACATTCAGCCGAGTGACAATGTGACAATAGACGTTGGCATCAAGAATAATGGACTGAACAATGAAACGAATGTTGAGGTCAATGTAACCATCGATGGGATTCCCTACGATCAGAAGAACATATCATTCATGTCCCCAGCACAAATCGATACGTTGAAGTTCTACTGGATCCCCACATTGGAGAAGGTGTACACGATATGTATCGAAGTGACACCCGTTCCAAACGAGAACGTGACCACCAACAACAAGATCTGCACCGATATCAACGTGAGGAAGGTCAAGGCGTTCATACTCTTCGACCAGACTCACAATTGCTATCCCGTCTCGTTCTACTCGTCCTTCATGGGGATACTGAACTCCCTTGGCTACGTGGTGGACACGTTGACATCAAGCCCTCTGACATCATCTGACCTTTTCAGCTATGATGTTTTCGTATTGGCCGAACCGCATTCCGCCTACACATCCACAGAACGAGGTGTCATCCAGACATTTGTGAGCTC
>JAGLME010000063.1 GCA_023140195.1 Thermoplasmata archaeon | reverse complement strand
AAACTTCACTGTCGCCATCGTGACGGACTTGATTGGCTCGCAGCGCAGACGTCGCCCAGGGTATGGCGCGTAGCCTGCAGCTGCCTGGTTGCTCCGGGACCTCTGAGAAGGTTCCGGAGTTTTTCGCGTTAGAGGAGGTAGGGTCCAGTGGTCGCTAAAGGCAATCCGTACATAGCAGAGTTTGACGAGGCACTAGAGGGGTGGACGGACCAGCGCTTCGTTTCTCGCCAGCAGATACGGGACCACGCTAGGTTCCTAATGTACATAGTCAATCTAGCGGATGATGATGGCTGGCAGTATGACGGCCATGCGCTCAAGTTAGGGCATCGGATGGCCACGCTTACGGTGAAGGCTACGATCGATGACACACCACAGGTAGTGTTCACAAGTGGTCGCACCACAAGTGGTTGTATACGAGCGTTCTTGAGGAAGTTGGACGAGGACGAGTTGGTGTGGGTCCCGGACAAGTATAGGCAGTGATTTGACAAAGGTACCCCCTCCCCTTATAATTATTATGGGTGAAGGGGGAGTGTACCACCCGGGGAGGGGGTACGCCCACCGCACAAAGCTCTGCTCGCAAAGGAGGATGCCGGTGAAGGTGATGGTCTACGCAATGGTCGAGGGTGTCAGGCAGATCATGGTTGTGCCTGGCAGGAACGCGCATCTGCCGCCCATCACGATACGTGGGACGGACAAGGTTGCGGTCATGCAGGAAGTCCGGGAGGTGGTAGAGGACGCCAGGGCAAGAAGCCGGGAAAACCGTCCGTCGCTGCCCGGCTGATACCAACAGAACGGGACGTGTATAGTCAGAACGGGCCAGAGACGGCCAAAGGAGGGTGATGTGGCACTGGGTGTAGGGGACGTTATCAAAACCACGGTAAACTTCACACTGGGCAACGGGGTGGCGTACCAGAACGTGTATCAGCATATCTTTGACGGTATCGGTGGCATCTCCGATGCCGCGGTCGTTACCGACATAGGCAACTTCATGACGCAGATGTACGGCGAGATTGAGTCCAGTGTCCGGTCAGACGTCATTGAGCAGCTGTCATCTGTCGATCAGATTGAATGGGTCGTGGACAAGTGGGAGATCGTGAAGAACATCGGGACGTTCACGATCACCTGGACGGGTGGCTCGGCGGCTGACCACCTCCCCAACCAGGCGAGCCCATTCATCGTGTTCAAGACAGCACGCCCCAAGTCGGTAGGGCGCAAGTTTTTGTTTCCTTGGGGTGAGGCTGAGCAAGCACAAGGGATCTTAACGGGTGGTGCGATCACAAAATTAGTGGCGTTTGCTGATGATGCGGTGAACGTTAACTCTTTGGACGTCGCCAACGACCTTATCCCCGGGGTGGCGCGTGTGGGAGTGAACGACTGGCT
>JAGLME010000062.1 GCA_023140195.1 Thermoplasmata archaeon | reverse complement strand
ATTTCTGTGACCAAAGATCATTACCGATGCAAATATTGTCACAGACAACGCCGGCACATAAATTAATACCTGATGTGATGATTGCACCTATATCCCAATTACCAACTTCGGGCTGCATAGCTAGGATAAATTTAGGTACATTTGGTAATGTACTAAAATCACTACCTTTCGTTAAAAATATATTGTCAAATCCAATACCAAGCGGTTTTCCTGAACCAATGAGAGGCGAATCTGCCATAGGATACAAATCACTAAATTTAATATCCTTGAAATATGTCGGCCCAGATTGACCAGTCCAATCTACTATATCTCCACCTATTAGTTTCGGATTCATAGTTAAATAATTATTAGTAAATATAGGCAAGACAGTATTTATATTATCTACAGGATAAAAATGATTATGACTAATATTCCAGCCATTATATCCTTCACTTATATCCCAATTTATGATATGTGCACATGCTTTGTTATAATGAATAGATGAGTTGTTATAAATGTATACATTACTAAATTCTTCTGGTTGTGAAAAACACCAATTAGCTTCACAATCTATCATGGTATTATTATATATTTTGACAAAACCATAGGGATTGCCTCGATCTACAGGAGAACCGAGCTTGATACCGTATTTTGCATTTATTATAATATTACCATAGATTTGTATATCAGCATTGGAATTATCCCCTCCAATATGTTCATCAAATACTCTTATTCCAATAGGGGAGGAACCGTTTAATGAATCATATATGTTTGAGTCCCAATCAGACATAGTGACAATATTATATCTAACAATAGTTGTTTTTGCATCCCATCCGTGATTTGAAGTATTAAGTGCAATTGAACCTGTATCTCCAACTATATTATATTCACATAAACTATTTGGACATTGAATCCCTTCTCCATAAATATCATATACAACATTATATTGGATAATATTATCTTCAACAATATAATCTTGTGCGGTTAACTGAATCGCTGCTTCCCAACCTGATCTCAACCCATAATGATATAGTTCCTGTCCTGTATGAAAAACATTTTTCGTAACTGTAATATTATTTCCACCAGTTGAGGATGATATAGAAACGCCCCCTGCACCAAAATGATGTATATAACTTGAATCAAGTGTGAAGTAATTACCATTGGATAATATTATACCATGACCATAAACTCTTTTGATTTCTATATTTGATATGCTACAATTATTGCGTTTGAACTGAAAAAGTTGGTTGTAAAACAATGGCCCTGTTGTGCTATTATGAACAGGTGCAACAGAAAAATTTGAAACTAAACCATCGAAAATTGGTTTATTACCAGAAGCATAAGCATTGATATGCACAATAGGTGAATTGGTGTCTATTAATAATCCATATATTATTGTTTTAGATACCTTGGCTGTGTCCATACTCCAAGTATCTCCTCTTTTAAAGAAAAGATTAACAGTATCATTAACATTGACACTATCAATCTTATCTTGTGCTGTTGTTTCTCCTTTTATATATCCGACTTGGTGTGAAGACAACCATCTACCTGGAGATGTCTGTGAAAAGACATTCCCTCCACCAGACATTGAGAAATACCAGTTGTAAGTTGCCATATATTTAAATCTCCTTTTGATTTAGTTCATACTTATTTATTTTTCGCTAACAGTACCATTCCCAGTCCTGCAAATGCTAAACCTCCCATTATTAAATATAATTTGATTGTTGATTCGTCTGTAGGTATGTAATCAGTAACCATGCAAGTGGCTGAATTTGATTGAAGTAACTGATCGATCTTACATTCCCCTGTCACGGGGTCGCATATCTGAGACCAGAGATCATAACCTACACAAGTATTATGACAAAACACGTTTTCACATGGACCAAGGTCACAAGTTAAAGAGTTCTGTTCGACCAGCTGGTCAAGGACGCATTCGCCACTTACACATTTCTGAGACCA
>JAGLME010000061.1 GCA_023140195.1 Thermoplasmata archaeon | reverse complement strand
ACAGAGTTTGCCATTAAGGAATATGTAGATACTGAAGTTGCCAAGCCACTTGATATTCCTACTGGCGAGACCATTCTTTTTGAGAGCGATGCAACAGTAGCTGGCTATACTAAAAAGATAGAATATGATGACTTCATGGTTTATATCACCGAGTCAGCATCTGATGGTGGAGCCGGAGAGGCAGGTGGTACTTCTAAGATTGGTGGTGTGTGGGGACATACACATACCGTGGCTGGAGCTGGCGATCACAATCATTGGTGGTATGATCCATATGGACAACACCCATCTGGTGGTCCGGGTCTACCGTTCTTTGACGATGTTGGTGCTCCGAGAGCTCACCCGGGTAAGGGTCCAGAGAATATTATTTATCAGGCCAAGAAAGATAAGGGATTGGGTGGTCCTCTTTATACAAGTAATGACACTGGTGGAGATACGGATACCGGAGATGTTCCAGCCTATAGGATGCCTGGGCGTAACTTTACTAGACAGACCAGAAACTAGAAAGGATAAGGTATGGCTCGCAAGAAACAATGTCCATTTCATAAGAAGCTAGACTGTGAAGATTGTAGACTTCAGCGCACTGGAGTTAGATGGGTTGGTATAGACCGACGTAAAGAAGATTATGCCGAATGTGTATTCACCTGCATCTGTGACAACCTTGAAGGTGAGGGCATAGCAATGCGCCAGATGCAGGCAGAGATGGGTCAGACAAAACAGGCAGCTATCTTCCAGGCCCTGGCAATTTTAGTCGACTCCGCACAAGCGAAGGATGAGCTAAAACGTATTATAGTCAATAACTTTGAAGGACTCCAGAGTTTGCTAGGTGTTGCGTCTAGAGGAACAACAGAACTAGACGACCTGCTTGCAATGGTAGAGAACGAAGTAGAGGACAAGACGGATGCCAGTCGACAGATTACCGATTAGATTTCAGTATGAGATAACGGAGACAACGGAGCGCCATCACTTTGATGTACGGGTGAGAGTGGCTAATCCAATCCACTATGTTCGTTTTCGAGAGGTAACTCCGAAGGTAGCGGTGGGTCTTGGCTTCGCAGGAATGCCTGATCTTTCTAGTAGAGAGAATGTGGCCTTGCCTCCATTGGATTGGTACCCGGCAGCAAATAGACCCGGAATCTATACGGAAGAAATATATCTAGTAGATTTCTTTTATACTGACCTTGGTAAGTTCCGTATCACTGAGATCTTCAAGAAGGATCCGTCCGGGATAGATACTCCTCTGTATTTTCAGCATGATATTACAATAACCGCGGATCTTTATGTTCAAACGGGATCTGATGTTCTCGTACTAGATAAGAACTTTGAGCCAGTGGATCCAGATACCTATATAGTATGGCAGGGTCCAGAGACAGTAACGGTATTTCATAATTATACAGCATCCTTCGACCCTGTAAGTGGTGACTATGAGGCATACTATGTCTCTTATCCACTATGGGATGATGTTACACAGAACCAGAGAGAGTATGTCACACTACTGAAGCCTGAGCCTCGCTTTAGAGAAGCAGTGGCAGATGACTATGATCCTGAGACTCTTGTTATTCGTACCGACATTCCAATATATGAAGTGGCAGAGGATGATGACAGATACTTGGTAACAATAGCCTATGATATAGTGGCCGAATCACCAATGAACGATATCTATGGTTCAGCTACTCTTGCATATGCTTATAGGCCATCAAGCCTGAACGAGATTGGTCCACTCTA
>JAGLME010000060.1 GCA_023140195.1 Thermoplasmata archaeon | reverse complement strand
TGTTCCTTGCCATAGTGGAATGCCTTAAGCATGTGCTCACTAAGTAGCTCACCATGGTGGTACTTACCAGATGTACTAGCCATGATAGTCCAGACATAGTCTGGTGCATCATTAAGCGCAGTAAGAGTGAAGTGCTTGATATGTTTATGATCTATCTCATCAACACACTTAAGCACTAACATCCTAACTTTTTGCTGGAATGTATTCATTTCTACTCCTCTTCAGGATTATCATCATCTACCCAAGGTTCCTCTCCTTCTTCGCCTGCTCTAATATTCATAGGATCAGGATCGTCATGTGCAAGACCCATCTTCTCTTTGAGAAGAGACATAAACTTGACCTTCTCTTGAAAGCCGAGATCCTTAGAGTTCTTGACGTCCTCATAGAGGGTTCGCAGCTCTTTTATGTCTGAGTCACAGCCATGAGGGCATGCAGCACCAATAACAATATTGTTATGGCAGATAGGACATTCCTCTGTATCACACTGACAGGGGAAGCGTGCACAGTTATCACAGCATGTACACTCTTCGCTTTCACACTCTAGGCAGCAATCGCATTCTAGGTAATCATTGCCGCCGCAGTGTTCACACTGCACTCTATCGTCTTCTTCGTCGCCGGCACCCAGAATGCTTATTACTTGAACGCCCTCGGGATACTCTACCGAGATACCAAGAGCCTTATGCATAGCTATGATAGCAAGATCCTTATCGTCCTTCTTTTTCCCGAGGTGCTGCTCCATGTGTGTACGTAGTGCATCACCATGCAGTACACCTCCAGGCTGCTTACAAATGGTACATGTGAGCTCATCTAGACCCCACACTCTGTTACAGACCTTACATAACCAACCTACCTCATCTCCAACATAGACTCTGGGACGTGCGTCCGGTGGATCTTGTTCCTTCCTAGCCATGTCATACTCAGACATAGAGGGCAGGCCTTCATTGTATGCTTTTTCCATTGTCTCTTCCTTTTTTATTGGTTCGGGTATCTCTTCATCCTCTATATTACCCCACAAGGGATCATCTTTCCACGGCCGCGGGCCGAGTAGACCTTTCATATCAGATGGTTTAAGCCCAAACTTCTCCATGTACGTCCAGAGGAAGTCCTCCCATTGGGGGTTACCAGTCCTCATTATATGGATACCATTGAGGTATCTTACGTGCTCGCTGACTTCAGGTCCTTCCTCACGTACTTTCTCTTGCTCTTTGGGTTCTTCTGCTCCCATATCGCCAAGCAGATTAAACACCCTTCCGGGTACTGCTTGCTCCTCCTCGGGAGTCTCACTCCCTTGTACTTCGGGTGGTGTCGGCACGATGTGGTCAGCAGCGTCCCTTTCTTCGAATCTGCTAATCGCTTCTTCGGCGTACCACGACGGGATGCTGGTAACTTCTTCGCCACGGGCTTCTCTGTAGCCCCTGCTAATTGCTTCTTCGCAGACGAGGCCTTCCCATCCTTTTTCTTTGAGCGCGGCCCTGACAACGAAGGTATCGGAGTCACAAATTTCTTTGCCTCTTGCTGCTTTCCTTTGGAGCCTTTCGAGCTCCTTAATCGCGTCCCAAATTGCCATGGTAGTTTCTCCGGATCGTGGATGAATATCTTCCTACCTTCTATGTATATGTGCCAACAGCCATGGGCTTTCTTAACCTCTAGGTTAATTGTACGACCTTTAGCCCAAGGCCATTTCATGTGGAGGGTCTGAAGAAACAGTTCTAGGTCAACTTCACTGAATGCTTTGGCTACCCGCCTAAAATTCGGTGTGAAGCTTTTGATAAATATGTTAGGGCCCTGGAGGACCCAATTATCTCCGTCTCTGAGGACGGTGAACTCTTTTTTATCCATACTCCTATTATAACACAAAATCCTACGGGGAGGATAGTAAATCTGGATTTATTGGAAAAAGACGTACACCAGCGTCACGTAACATTCCTCTTGACTGTTTGTCATAGTCTTTCTCTGTCCATAGGTGGTAGATCTTTTGGATACCCCCACCAATGATCATCTTACAACACTCCTGACATGGTAGCCCACAGTGACAGTACATAGTCGCACCGGTAATACGCACGCCTTCCCGGGCTGCGTTAGCGACAGCATTAGCTTCAGCGTGGCCGGCGATGCAAATATGCATGCCCTCTCCACTCTTGAAGCCCAGGATCTGGCGAGGACACTTAGTGCCCTTCTCTTTCCAGAGCTTATTGGCTACACCTAGGTCTACTGGTGTATCGTAGAAGTTCTTTACCAATTCCCCAATTCTCTCATTAGTATGACATTCTCGAACGCCACGAGGCGGACCATTATACCCTGTAGATAGAATGGTCTTGTCACGGACAATTACGGCACCAATCCCGCGGCTGAGACACTTAGACCACGTACCAAAGTATCTGGCAGCCTCCATCATTCTGATGTTCCACGACAAAACGGATTCACCCGTTTTGCCGAGATGAGTATGTTTCATCAATTCCCCTTTTCAATGGGATTTTTGGATTTGGGCCCTAAATGGGTTTTTGGGTCATTCTCGAAATCGACCCAAATTCGCTTATTGCCGTTATAGTCAGCATACTGCAGTTTAGGACATCTTAAGCAGTGGCGTTCATAACGCCCATACACTGGTCTGGCAAATGCGCCATAATACCATCTGTGTGAGCCTAGACGGCACCAAAACGGTATTTTACGTTTACTCATTAGTCGTCCTTATCTGAAATCCCTAAATATGTTATTGCCTATAATTACAAGAAATAGGCATAGAGCTATACCCAACTTTCCATAGAATACAAGCAATATGAGGGGAAGGTAGAAAAGACTACAGCCTATAGCAAGCATAGTCTTTCTAAAACGTAAACTTCCCATCCTTGTAAATAAGCTTATCATCAGCAAATACCTCTCCCTTGGACATATCGCAGATCATGTCCCAGTGTAAACTAGCTGAGTCATTCAACGAACCGCTTTCCGGATATCCTTTGCCAAAAGCCATATGGAAGGTACCATTGATCTTTTCGTCAAATAAGATCTCTTTTGTCGGAATCGTAATTCCGGGGTTTAGCCCAAATGCTAATTCACCCAAGATACGAGATGAACCATCTTCGTCGGAATCAAGCATCTTGTTGACATACTCGCCCTGAGCTTCTGTCTTGGCTTGGGCTTTGATACATTTACCATTAGCCATATTGACAACAACATCTTCAATTAGCCTACCATTATGAAGTGTGGGAGCGGTAAATCGCACCCAACCATTGGTGTAATTCTCATGAGGAGCGGTAAAAACCTCTCCATCAGGCATATTGAAGCGTCCGTCACAATTGATCCACTTGCGGCCGGTCACGTTAAACGTGATGTTGCAAAACGGGCCTTTAAAGTGGAGAATCTTCTTCTCGTTGAGGAAGTCTACATACTTTTCCTGCGCTTGAGCTTGCTCCTGCCAAAACAAAATAGGATCTCTTCTGAAGGCACCAACTGAGTTAAAGACAAATTCTTTGAATTCTTCAGTTCCCATATCGGCTTCCATAGCACTTGCTGCTGTAGGCCACAAGGTGACACACCATCTGTATGATCCCTCCGGAGGGGCCATATGCCATGGTGTTCCTGTCCACGCAGCAGAGCGATCGAGAGCGATCTTGCTTATTGGCTGCTTTGCTACAGTGACTGCTTGGGTCTTTCCTGGATCCACATTTGTGAGAGCCCGAGTGTTGTCCTCTGTCCACACAACGATATTAACATCGTAGGTCTTAGCAAAGTGCATCAGTGTACTAGGAGTGGTCCTGAGTGCTGTATCAGAGGCATATCTATAGAGCAGCTCTTCAAAACCTGGCATTTTGATCTCAACAAAGGGATTAGCACCTCGCATAAGGCAGCCTATATACAGCTCTCTTATAAGGGGCTCAGCAGCTAAGCCGCCAAAGATCCTTACTTTGTCTCCTCCGGAGACCCTAGTGGAATAGTCAAGTAGTACATTAGCAAAGTTCTTTACAGGATTGATCATGATAACCTCACATTTTCAGGTACAGATTTTGGATCATGAAATGAAAGATCCACCACAAATTCGTTTACCTCTAACCAAAGGATGACATCACCCAGATCATTAAAGTTTATCGCGATGAGCATAGTAGCTCTTACAGGCCTGATCATAGACAAGTCCCAGATCATCTTTAGAGCTGACATAGCGAGCTGACCACTGTAGTTCTTTCCATCTACCATAGTAGTGGATCCGTCGAGCTCCTTAATACCTTCTTGGCTAACAAGCCACTTAATAAAGTGGGCTACAAGATGTATCTGTGCAACTGGAAGAAACATCTTTGTATCTTTGATTAGGCTATATAATTTCTGGGTCATAAGACCTCCGTTAAGTGCCAACCTAC
>JAGLME010000006.1 GCA_023140195.1 Thermoplasmata archaeon | reverse complement strand
GCCACTGCTATTGTAAGTGCGTCACCTAGATTATTGACCGGGTATTTCTCAGTACCAACCGGCCACGACGTTCCTGCTTCTCCATTGGCAACATCTATAAGCACGATCTCATGGTAGGTTTTGAGTCTGGCTGCCTCTCCAGCTGCACCCTTCGTAGTGTAAGCAGTCAGGTCTTCACTCCACACATCTCCCGGGATGTCATCTGTTGCTAATTCGATTGCTAGGAGAGCATCGCTCTCTGCCTGAGTCAAACCAGAAATGCCAGTCTCTACAAGAGTTCCACCAACAGCGCCTAGCTGTAGTGCAGTGTCAGCCGAGCCAACGGCACACCTCACTGGTCGGTCGCCTAGCCCGCCAGCAACATTACCGTCTTTTACAATGCCAAGAGTAACACCATCCCAGAACTCTATATACCAATCATCTTTCAGGGTCATAATAATACCGGCAAAGACACCAGAACCAACTTCAGCCTTACCCTCAGCATCTATTACAGCGTTCACCATTGTGGCAACACTACCGCCAAAGGATATACCTTCAGGTGTATCCTCGGCGGTACGGATGGCATCCACAAGTTCCTGAACTGTAACGATTGTTGTCGGACTTGTTATGAAAACAATCTTACTGTAGTAGTTTACTTGGATCGGCATTTATTGTTTCCTCTACTTTCTTCAATGCCTTATTGACCTGCTCCTTCTTTCTGAGAACGTCAATCATACCGTAGTACTCTTTGATCTGGTCTCTTTCCTTGTCTATCGCATCTTCAAACACCGTGATATTCTTCTTACAACCTTCGATCCCGCGCTCGAGTGATTCAATACTAAACATAGCAGTCTCCCTTATGAGATAATGGTGTCGATAGTACGAACAACTGGGATAGACTGATCGGTCCCAGAGGTGGAGCCGTCCGAACTGTACGGCTTAATTGGTCCGTTGACTAAGTCTACTTCCCTGGTATTTCTAACCTTAGTCCTGAAATACACAGTTGAGCCAGGATAGATCATAGCAACATCTTCAAGAGCGGATCCAGCATACCTGTGCATGATTGCAACAAAGACCAAGTCGGATGCG
The DNA here is from genome assembly GCA_023140195.1 of Thermoplasmata archaeon. Classification (GTDB taxonomy): domain Archaea; phylum Thermoplasmatota; class Thermoplasmata; order RBG-16-68-12; family SOIM01; genus JAGLME01. Next base: position 161 of record JAGLME010000006.1, on the reverse strand, counting down.
CTCACCGTGATATCCGGCGTAGTATTGATGTAGATGGTATCACCTGATACCTGACTAGTAATCGGAGGATAGATATTTACTGTATCTGATCCGGCCTGTACATCGGTCACATAAGAGACAAGAGGACTCCTCTCGAGATTCAGTACGATATCACCTCTCTT
>JAGLME010000059.1 GCA_023140195.1 Thermoplasmata archaeon | reverse complement strand
GTTTACTAATCCTCATCATCCTCCCCTACTCCTCCATCGGAGTGCTGATCATGCAGCTCATCAAGCGGGGTGGGCTCGAAAAGCATATCTCTTTCTACTTTTAGTCCTGCTGGACCATCAAGGGATTGTAGTGAACTTAATGAGAAATAGCCATACTCAAGGAAGTCACCATTAACCAATCCGTAGAACATATAGTCTATTTCTTTGCCAGACTCATTAACGATAGAACTGCCTTCTGAGGCGTACCATGTCCAGTTATGCCAGGGCGTGAAGAACTTTACCATGGCTTTTGAACCTGCCTGGTTTTCCTCATTATACATACCAGGGAGTGTTGCCCTGACATCATCGGGAAATAATCCTGTGTATTCCATTTTCCCTCCTTTGGGGGGGACCCCGTAGCACCTTACGGCGCTACGGGGCTATATGTGTTAAGCTTCCTTAAGGTTTCTGCGTCTGTCTCTAGCGTTACAGAGATAAAGGATTATACTAACAAACACGGATACAAACCCTGCGGCGACCAGTGCTGTTAGTGTGCCTCCTAGTAACTCGTAAGTGAGCCAGGTAGCAATAATATCTGTCAAGAGCGGGTGTTCAAGACAGAATTGTTTAACCTGCACCGGAACTCTAGTCCATGTAAGACCAAATCCGGCTGAGGAAGCCGCACCTAAGACGGTAGCTTCTATGAGCATGAACCCTCCTAGTTTGGGGTTAGTAGCGGCTACTCGTCACGGAAGGCGAAAGACTGGGCACAGGGGCTGCGTCTCTCGTTCATGTGTATACCCAAATTAAACTTTCCCGTCCATCCCCAATTTCTTGGGTGCCCAGACATATGTAGACAGGCATCGAGCCTGTTAACATCTTACTGAAGGTTTCTAATGTATCAATCAGTAAGTCCAGATGAGAATTTGGAGGCACTTTGCCTCCTTGTTCTCATCTTAAAGAAACAATTGCTCCCCGTTTACCGGGTTAGCGATATACTAATGAAGCAAGATAATTGCAACCAGACGGGGTACCGAAGTACACTCGGTCTGGCCGTCACTTGAGCTAACGTTCTGACCATTCTTTCACTCTCTTCCGAGACTATGATACCATAAAGCATATCATTCTTTCTCAGTTTCTCCCCTATCGTGGACGCTAACGGTCACTGGGCACATGCCCTCTGCTAGCATATGTTTTACAGACCCAAATATCGCGCGCTTATTTGTTTCTAACCGCGGGTCAATGGAGGAGCGAGAAACAGGACTCATCAGGCCAGTCGACGAAGTCCCATCGCAAGCTGTCCTAAGCTTAACATCTTACCTAGGTCAGCTTCCCAATCTATTTTACTACAGGCAATAGCACCCTTAAGTTCAGCCGTAAGGTCTTTGATCTTCTCTTCGATGTCTCCGACCCAGACGTCTATTCTCTCGGGATATTTGTCGTGTACTTCTATCAGGTTGTCTTGGCCTACATTAAAGTGACGTTTTAAGACCTGATAATCTGTTTCGACATCTCCTGTTCGCGCAAAATGTATTGCAGTAGCAAGATCAATGACAAGAGGCTTAATCATTATTGT
>JAGLME010000058.1 GCA_023140195.1 Thermoplasmata archaeon | reverse complement strand
TATTGTCACAGACAACGCCAGCACAGGGATCGTAACCTAAATATTCGTAAGCTCCAATGTCGGGGGCTGGGCCTTGTGGTATCGGCGTTCCAGTGAAGTCATATGTTAATTCGACATTTACTCCTGCATTAATAGCGGGTGAATCTGATAGTAATTTAAAATCTCTTATTGATGGATTCACAAATTTAGGATTTACGAATAAAGAGCCTATATGTCCAGCATTTCTCCATGCTGTTTGTTCACTTGAATCATAGGTTGTCCATCCACCATTATAAATTTCTTCTATATAGACTCTGTTTGAATGTGTTCCATATAATAAATTATGGTCAATAACAGGTAAATTTCCTGCATTATCATAATCTTCGATGTATAATGGAAATACTTTTGCATGGTTTCTTGTCATATAGATAATATTATTTTTAATTACTGTTCCATCAACGTCAGCATCTGCTTGGACAGCAATTCCATAGAGGTGATTTGGTGAAGATATATAAAACGTATTATTGTAGATTTTTGAGTTTGGAACTTTTTTAATACTCATTATACGTATAGCAGAGAGCAATACATTGGTATATCGAGTACTCCAATCAAACTCGTATGGAGTATTAGCATAAGTAGTTATATCGGCAGCAGGTTTAGTCAATTCAAATATATTGCTGAAAACTTCAACTCCACCATATATACCAAATACGACAGAAATACCAATATCTTTAAAATAATTATTATATATTTTACTGTTTTTTCCTATTGCGGCTATTCCTTGCCATCTAGTTGAATGAATATAATTATTAAAAACTTCATTGTTCCGAGATGAATATTGTGAGGTCCATTTACCTCCTCCGGCTGCGGCTGCTATAATGGACGAACCATAGTGGCCCCCTCCATTAGCTAACCCCCAATCACCGTGGTACATTTCATTATTATACACATGTATATGTCCTGATGATTTCAAATCTAAAACATTCTCTCCAAAGTGATATAATAGATTGTTGTAAATATTAGTTGTTGTATGAACACCAGCAATTTGAATACAATCAGCATATACATTATGTATAACATTATCATATATATTAACTATTCCAGTAAGTTTTACATTATCATCTCCAGGATACCATAGAATAATACCATGTGCATCTAAATCACCCCAAGCAATTATGGAATTTAGCATTGTATCTTTATATGCATTTTGAATATGACAATTCATTATTTCAATATCACCATCAACATAGGCAACATTGATACCATTTGCTCTATTATAAATTGATGAGCCTCTATGCCCATCATAGTCAATACCATCAATAACTAATCCATTAACACCATTGATATGACACCTACTAAACCCAACTGCATCAGATCCACTAATTTCAATGTTTTTCAAGGTTAAATTAATCAAAGCATGATCTACTACGATTGGTCGAACAAAATTTCCGTTAATCCATGGTTTATTCCCGACCCCATAGTCTTGTATAGTGATTCCACTTCGTCCAGTAGAAACTGCATTCAATGTTAAAGTTGCGTCAGTAAAGATACTATTACGTTTAAGATTGATAGTATCACCATTTGCAAAGTTTATACTATTTATTTTATTAATAGTTTCCCAAGCTTCAGCATCACTTAGACCGCTATTGTTATCATTTCCACCATTTTTTATATAATAATTAGTCATAATATTCTAGTTTCCCACTATTATTTATTTTTCGCTAACATTACCATTCCCAGTCCTGCGAATGCTAAACCACCCATAACTAAATATAATTTGATTGTTGATTCGTCTGTAGGTATGTAATCAGTAACCATACAGGTTGCTGAATTTGATTCAAGTAACTGATCTACCTTACATACCCCTGTCTCGGGGTCGCATATCTGTGACCACAAATCATAACCTACACATGTATTATGACAAAACACGTTTTCACATAGACTAAGGTCACACGTTACAGAGTTCTGTTGGATCATCTGGTCAAGGAAGCAGGCACCAT
>JAGLME010000057.1 GCA_023140195.1 Thermoplasmata archaeon | reverse complement strand
CACTATTAATGGCTAAGAATGGCGGGATGGGATACACCAATGTATCTAACTGGATCGATGGAGTACAAGGAGCACGTGACGAGCTTAAGCGTCGGCTCCTAGATCCCTATGAGGATATTAAGATCATAGAGAATGGTGACGTGAGGAGCTTTATCACATTGATCAGACAAATGAAACCCCACTACCATGGCTTCAGAGATGGTAAAGGGAAAGGAGCAGTGATAGGAGCATGATTGATAAACATCTGTCAGAAGCAGAAAGAAATCTAGAGGACCTTAGTAATCAAGTTGGCAAGCCTGCTGTGGAGCACATGCCACAAACTACAAACCAGGGTATCGTGGTAGTTCTTCAGGACCTGCTCGCGGCCGTTAGGCTATTACGCAAGAGGAAATAGCTGTGAAAACAGTCAGAAAGTATCAAGTTATCCTTGGGTGTGACCCATGTGGGATAGCATGGGTCAGCCCAGAGATTGAGCAGAGCTTAGAAACTGTATTTGCAATGAATAAAAGGGCCTTGTGCCCGGAGTGTGGTGCTACAGCACTACACGATTCCCCTGAGCTCCAGATACCACCAACAGTTCTAAAGATAATTGACCTGAACAATGAGTTTGCGATAATTACTCAATTTTAAGGAATATGGCCAATGAAAATGAGATGGGAGCTGCTCGATGTAGATGTCCGTGTGAAGGAATTTGGCCAGCGCGAGGCCCAGAGCTTGATCCATGGTAAGCGCTTTCAAAATCAAGATGCGTACGAGCAGTACATTATTATGCACTGTGTTACCAACCTGAGTGAGTTGGTACCTATTATGTCTGCCTTCCTTGACCAGATGGCCAACGAAGGTAAGTTTCTACATGAACAGGACCTAAATCATGAGCTCTTTCTTATGGCTTCAACTGCTAACCCTCTCCTTCTTGTTGATGTGGAGGGAGGAGGAGGCTTACAGATTGAGAGCCGCACGCCACAGGGCAAGCAAGACAAGTCCTGTGACTATGCTTGTGGAGCTTCCGAAGAGCCTGTACAAACAAAGAAGCTAGAAGATGTTGACCTCAAGGACGTACTGTCACTAGGTGACAGAATGAAACAGTGGGTAGTAGGTCAAGATGAGGCAGTAGATAGGCTGCATAAAGCTACCATGATTGGCTTCACTGGTCTCAAGCCTACTGAGCAACCAGTAGGTAACTACCTTCTCCTTGGTAACACCGGTGTAGGTAAAACATATACCGCAGAGGTCTTCAATGATTGTTTCATTGGTGATCAAGAAGCATTCCACCAATTAGATATGTCAGAGTACGCAGAAGGTCATGAGTACACCAAGCTCATTGGTTCACCCTCTGGTTACAGAGGGCATGAGCGGGGCGGTATTCTTACCAACGCAGTTGGTTCTCACCCATTCTGTACCGTGTTAGCTGATGAGATAGAAGAAGCACATGAACGAGTACGTAAGATCTTTCTGCAGATCATGGACTCCGGCCGCCTTACGGATGGACAAGGTAACACCGTTACGTTCGGTAGTGCTACAATTATTATGACTACCAATATAGGTACCGAGGCTGTCATTCAACACGAAGGGAGGACAGGCTTTATAAGTGGTAAGATAAACCAAAAAGAGAAAAAGGATACTCTCTTCGCTGAGGTAGACAGGTTCTTTCCTCGTAAATTCCTTAACAGGCTCGATGATGTGATCTTCTTTAGAGACCTAACAAGAGATGAGTACTGGGAGATTTCTAAGCTAGAGCTTGCAAAGATCACTAGAATAATTAGCTCTAACAGACAGATAGTAGTCACTTCAAGTGATGAAGTGATCACTTGGATCAGAGACAATGGTATTGATGAGGTCTATGGCGCCAGGCCGCTAAAGAGATTCATCAAGAAGAACTTCAGCACACCTCTTAGTATCATGCTTTTAGAGCGTGATATAGAAGATGGCGACAAGTTGATCGCTGATATCCATAAAGGAAAGCTTGTCTTTGAAAAGGATAAAGCATAATGGGCACAAAAGAGAAGTGCGGAACCGGTCTACAAGAGATGATAGACAAGGCCACAATTTGGCACGAGTGGACTATTCTCAATGAGATAGAAGTTCACCCTCATAACGACTATGTCCCTAGAGAGTACCTACAAAAGCTGCACGAATGGATGTACCCATACGTCTATAGGATGTATGAGACCAATCACATCTCTCTTGAGCAAATGAAGTTATTTGCTGATCATTGTAATGAATTGATCTTCGACCTTAGAGTTAGGTGCGAAGAGGCCACGTGGTTGTACCACTGGCAAGAAAAGGGTTTTATCAGCCGCCTAAAGTGGCGGTGGAAAAACAAGAGGCTAAAAAGATATGGCTCACGGGACTTTAAAAGACTATGTAGAGAGGCTAGGTTTGTTCCCCTCTTATAAGGCACCTAAGTATCTCGGGCAGGATGTGGAGTTTGCCTACTTCGAGTTCAAGGTTCCTCATGCCTATAGAGCAGACAACTATAAGGATCTTAGTTGTACGTTACCAGAGGCATGGTTCCTAGATATGGTTAGCCTGCCAGTTCACACTGGCATTGAGCAGCTGAGGAGAGACCAGACCTTTACTTATTTTAAATGTAAGGTACCTCTATGTCTTATGAAAAGTAAACATGGTGTAGGTTACTTCGCACCACAAATGCAAGTTTCTGACGAACTACCACCTCCATCTCCTGATCATGTACAAGACATAGATAGAGCCTTTGAAAAGGCAAAGAACGAAACCTATTCAGAAGAACAACAGTGGGAACTTACACTACGATGTAATGTTATTGATGATGATGGAGGAGTTTGTGGCCGAGAGGTCACTGAAATTCATGACACTCCCACTGGAGGATTGGTACAAAGATACTGTGGGAAGTGTCAAAGTACTAGACTTCAATTAGTCAGTCTTAAGCCAATTAAACCACAGGATGATTAATG
>JAGLME010000056.1 GCA_023140195.1 Thermoplasmata archaeon | reverse complement strand
TCTGAAGCGATAGACCATCCTAGCCTACCATGAATGAGTTGCTTGAGGAGCTCTCTGTGATTCTCCTCAGTGTACGCTATATAAGTTATCCCATCTTTGGTTAATTTGATAGGTAGAAGAGCTTCAGCATCATGGACAAGATACTGCCAGCCATCCATCTTACTCACTTCAGGTATCTTCCGTTCATCAGTGAGTAGAGCATCCCAGTCGAAGCCTTTGGAAAGTTGTTGTACCTGCTTGTACTGTTCACCTTGATTAAATGGAACAGTGGCACATCCACTAAGGAAGGCCAAGCAAGTCATTATAGCGATGAATCTCTTTAATCTGCTCATCAGCGTTCTGCTCCTTTACTCTCTTCATGGCTGGATGATATACTTTTCGGGCAACCGTCCCGATGTGTTGCCTAATAGCTTCTCGCTCTTCTTGCACAGCTTTAATTCCTTCGGCAAGCTGCTGCTGTTGTGCACGTAGGGACTCCATTTGTTCTATTACAAGCTCCATCTGTGCCTGGCTAACTGCGCGCTGCTCTCTAATGAGAGCCAGTGCTCCATTGCTACCAAAGATGCCTTGGAACCCAAAGAACAACACAACACCTAAGGCTATATATATTCCAAATCGTTCGACTATTTGCCAAGCTGACATTTTAGGAGTTCCTTTGAGTAATTTGTCCTTTGTCTATGCCCACCCACCTCGGGTCATAGTACGGCTCACCCGGGCCGCTAGCTAATGATCTGCCCTCGGCTACATCTGAGGCTACAAAGTCCCTTGAATAAAGCTCTATTACAGTGTATAGTAAAGAGGATTTTGCTATTTTTCTTCTTTTTCTTTTTCTATATCTAAAATCTTGTGTACTTCGTCGTCGTGCTTGAGTACTATTAGATCTAACTCGTGCTTAATTCCTTGGCAAACTGTCATTGCCAAGTCTTGGGCTGGCACCGAGTCAGGCATGAAAGTGCCCGTAGCCTCTTCGATCCGGAGGTAGTGGGCCAGCTCATTTAGCTTCTTATCGCTTAGGACGACTGTGATCTTATGAAATTGCATTGAATACCTCAGCTAAGGCGGGCCGAAGCCCGCCATTGTAGTCACCGTAGTGGTTACACGGTTCTCTCGAGCACTGCACCTACGGCCGCGACTGGGTCCGCCCAGCCGGCACCTTCGAAGACCTGTGCCTCACTCGGGTTAGGAGTGAACGCACCAGCTTCTATAGCCTCTTCCGGATCACCTGCATCCAGAAGGTACAGAGACTCATTGTCAGCATAAACAACTGCCTTGAATTGCTCAGTCATCTTCATCCTCCAATGCTAGAGGTTCTTGTGTACGCAGGATAGCCTGCGCTGTCTCGCGGTCAATTGCCTGTTGGATACCATACTCTGGATAGAACTTCAACCATACACTCTCTTTGAAGTCATTGATCTTGTTCTTACCAAAGATCGCTTCCACAAGAGGCATCCTCTTGTTGTTGTACGTGAAGAAGTGGTCAGACTGAATGCCAATGTCATGCAGATCGTTATACAAATGAATGATGACATCAGCCTCGTACTCTAGCTTTACCGTCTCGGCCAGATGAGTATTACTAGGCTTCGTACCTGCGGCCAGTTTGGTATACTCGGCATTCATCCAGAATGGAACCGACAACTGTTTGGCCAGATTCTTAATGATCAGAGCCAGCTCCACATGAAACTCTCTATCCCTAGAACCGTCTGTAGTAGCAACCTTATGGTAGCTATCTAACCAGAAGAGAATTTGCTTGTCGGGGTGAGCATGCTGAGCATGTTGCAGGAGTGCCTGTATGTACGGAAAGCTTGTACCATGAGTGGTATCCTTGACAATCAGCCGGCCTTCATTTACCAGCTCCCTGAGCCTCTTGTACCCTGCATCTCTATATTCATACACGGCGTTGTTGCCCATCATCTGTTTTGTCCAGTGAGCGGGGCGCTCGACCATACCCATATTGAGGAAAATGTTACCAAACTCCTCATAGGCAAGTAAACTTACCAGTCTGGGGATAATCTTACGTCGTGCATCGTCCAGAGTCAAGATAACACTCACAGTATCCTCGTTAGCGAGGACTGAGTACAGTGCCATCTCGGTGAGCAGTGTAGTCTTACCAGTGTTAGCACGGCCGCCAATAATACCTAGGCACCCGGGCCACTCGCCGGCAAGTCTATCGTCCAGGATTTCTAGCATTGGTCCTAACCGAAAACCAGGCTTCTCGTCCCCTCTTTCCTCCTCAGTTTCCTTTTGTTCCATGATGGCTCTAGAGAACTCAACATTACTCATTGAATCAGACTTTGAAAGAGAGTCTATCTGAGCTATTTTATTAGCAACGTCCATAAGGATGAGAGGTGCAGCATCCCAGTTGTCTTCTGCCTGTAAGAGAGCCTCGTGCAGCAGCGCTTTCTTGTTCTGCTCACGTTCAGCGTCTCTATAGTTAGAAGCCCTACTGAGATCCTGTAGGATAGCCTGTAGGCTAAAGCCAGTGTGCTCGGCCAGAATCTTGGCCATCTTCTCCTGTGCAATACTGGAGGGCTCGTTTACGATCAACGGAATCATCAACTTACAGACGTCTTCCGCATCCATAATATCCGTACGAATTTGGTCAAGCCTATACTCGAACGGATCAATAGGTCTCATCTTAAAGAACTCATCGAGACCTTCTGCTCTAATGAAATCGTCAGGATCTCTCCCATCGGGCATAAGAAGAAGCTTGCAGCGGACATCTGACTGTCCACTGATTCTTTCATCTAGGATCTTGTCGATCGCTTTCTGCCCTACCTCGTCCCCATCCATAGCAAGTACTATTTCGGTGATGCCGTTTGCACTCAGTGCTATCATCTGATCGGGACCAAGATGACTGCTACATATGGCTACACAGTTGTGAAAGCCATGCATCCTAGCAGTAATAACATCAGAGTAGCCTTCAAATATGTACGTGGCGCCCTTCTTGGCCTTAGCCACATGCATATTATAGAGAAGCTTACGCTTATGGTAGATACTACCTTCCAGTGACGCTGACGTGTTGTTATACTTGCTGCCCTCACTGTCTGACTTCCAAGTACAATCCCGCCCGGCAAAGCCGACTGGTCGTCCCTTGCTATCGTAGATGGTAAAGATAAGGTTCTTGGGAGTGAAGATCGGATGTTCGTCCCGGCCCCGTTTCCAGAGATCCATTCTATCTAGAAACTGTTCTGTATAGCCAAGAGCTAGCAACCGTTCCCTGAAGAGATCACCGGATGGGATCCAGAAAACACCCATATGGTTAAGGGTACCAGGATTTGTACCTGTCCCAACCTGAGGTGTAGACTCATCGATGATCCAACCATGATCATATATATACTTCCTCACGTGCCAGTCCATATCGTTACGGCCCTGAGGAGTTATATCCTTTAGTACATCAACCGCGGCCCTCATGCATTGATACATGGAGACCTCTAGTCTTTCCCTTTCAGTAAGCTGTCGTATTCGTACCTCGCCGACCTTCATCTTCTCAGCTAGGTACAGAACATTGTCTTCAAGAAACTCGTGGCCGGCAATGGGCTTCTCTTCTAGTAGGGCGGCCGCATTAAATATGTCGCCACTAATACCACATGACTGGCAATAGAACTTCCAGTTAGAGAAGTTCACTCCATCCTTGATGGCAGGAGCAAGCAAGAAACATGATGGGTTCTTGTCTTCGTGAGCTGGATTGATACAATTGATTCTCCAATTATCACCAGACTTCTTGAGGTTTCTAAACTCCTCTATGTAATCCGGCAGCAATTGTTTCAGCTCTATCATTGCCTGGTCTAAAGAAAGACTCATTTATTACCCTCCGAAAATCATGTCCATCTAATAACAGTTACTGGAGAATCGAACTGAAGGTCTGGGTAGAACTTCCTAAGACTCTCCAACATATCGTTGTAGCTTTTGAAACCATCGCCAGTAAATTCCTGTACTGTTACAGATGATACATAAGTATGTCTAACGCTAACAATTTCTCTCAGAGTTGCCCAATCAAGGATATGACAACCTATCATCACTGGTCCAGGCGTATAGAGCCGATGACCTTCCCTGATGGTAATGGTCTTGTTGTCTAACAAGACTGATTCTTTCTGTTCCTCACCAGCTATTAACATAGCCTGGAGTGCTCTTTTCATCCTAACCTCCAAAAATCATTAAGGTCAAAGCAAAGATTAAGACCGCCAACAAGGCAGTCAGCTCCCTATGTTGCAATCACCACTTGAACACACGTTTCCAGAAGGGGAACTTGAGTACCCGTCCCCAATTGTCAGTAGGCATATATGTAGATCCTCCCGGTATTTGTCGACACGTTCTACCCAACATGTTTGGACTCCACGGTAATCTCTGCCTCGCCGTCTACAATAGAGACCTCTTGGCCGCACTCTTTATTCTTACATTCTATTATAACACAACCTACCATGGGAGAGCGTATATTTACGTAGTTACTCACCCCACAGGCACAACAAACAGCAAAGAAGCCTTTGGATTTACTACTAAAGGTAACATCTTCTACTTTAACTCCGAATAACATGGCTTTACCCACCTAAATTCATCTGGATGTAAACAAATAGTATACTGTTGCATAAATTCTTCATACTCTTCACGTGTGAAATCAGAGAGAGATAGAGAGGTCGGGCCATAGTATCTCTGGAAATCACAGACAGGCCGCTTCTCTGGTACCTCACCTTTGAAGCCAAAGACAGTGATGGTGCCTATAATACCTGGGTGCAGACAGCATTTCTCAGTGGGTGCTTGATATCGGCATGGACATCCGGTATTCTTTGGCACTCTCTCACGGCCGCCAAATGGCGGGACATTCTTCAGGCGCTCCTCGAGCCTCTTGTCTCTTCTGAACCATCTAAGCAGCCTGTTGAACATGTTTAGTGTCCTCTACTAGACCCATCTTATACACTTCGACGTGTGCATTGAGGACCATCCGAAGACCAAACAGGGCGCCACACCCTCTTGAGTCGCCTCGCTGGCGGTTCACATCACCGGTAGCACCACATTTAATGTGGTCCATCCACCTATCCTTAAATGAATTAGGATAGAGTTCCATCTGTAGCCCACAGTCGGGACACTTGATGTATACATTAGGTCCTTCATATCTGATCAAGAGTAATCTCCTCTCCTGCTTCATCATTATCGACCCAGCAGTGTTGCTGGTAGTTGCAGTAGGAACACTGCCAATCACCTATTGAATCCTTGTGCATGCGCCTTACGTTGGGGTCGCACGGCTTTCTTGCACGGGTCCATGCGTCGTACTTAGACTTAGAAACCCCATCAGCCGCATACTTAGCCTCGACAGTAGCCTTATCGTACGCTCTGATATAGTCCCTAGCAGGGAGCGTATCCGCACGAAGAGCCTGATCGAGTAGACGATAGCTCTCTCGAATCGCTTCGATGGAGATGTTACCGAATATCTTTCCGTCGACCCGTGGGCGAGTTCTTTGGACTTCGCCTCCGACACTAGTAACAGTAGGTACAACATTGAACTCACGCCTTTGTACAGAATCACGCGCGAGATACGCCATCTTAAAACCAGGGATACCACGATGGCTATACCTCTCTGCATAGTAGAAAGCCTGAAGCAGTTGGTTAGTCTTCGGACGCCCGTCTTGACTTTGGTTCCCCATAATTTCCTTAGTCGCGTAATAGCCATAAAAACTCTTGACCTCCACTCCTATGATTGGACTTTGGTTACGTGGTCTCATCCGATAGACACCGTCACGCTTAACGAATACCGAACGGATGAAACAATCTATTTTGCCTGAGACATTGTACTCTCTGTCATAGAAAGCTACATTGTCTTGTTCCCAGATACCCATCTCCTTCCATCTCTCTATCAGGAAGGCCTCAACGAGGTTACCTAACATAAAGATGTAGTAGGCCCGGGCATTAGGTGGATCGGTACGCTCTATGCCAATCAGCCTGTAGTAACTGGCTCGAAGGCAATGACCAATGACCTCACCTGTCTCTTCACAGATTTGTCTAGCCTCACTAGGATAGAAGTGTGGTAGCCTCTCCTCTGTGATAGTTCTGTCCCTCTCCAGGAACTGATCTGTCAACTCTATAAGATTTATGTCGTCCAAGCGATTCTCCTTTTATGCTTTCCCAACATTAGTTGCCCCTAGCTCCTCGGTGACCTGCACTATGGCTTTCTGAAATGTATCGGGGGTAAACAAGCCAAGCTCTTTAAAGATCTTGTGTAACGCTGAATCACTGAGCTCTTGATCCAGCCTATGTTGAGTTACCTCATGACGTATCTCTTCTGTGAGATTCAAGGTATACACAAGGGTCGTGAGCATAGCTCTGATAATCTTATGGATTGTTGTTGGAAGCTCAGGGTGATGGCCGGGCTCCGTATCCAGAAGCTGGCGCATCACCTCTCTTAGTTCTATAACTTCCTCTACGTCCTCAGGATTTAGCGTATGCATCTGGCACCTCATCAAGGTACACATTATAGTGGAAGGTCTGACCCCATCTAGTAGAGATACCAAAGAGAGTTTGTGATGGCCTACTCATTACTGCCATTCTCTCAGCGAGGTCGTCGATCTCGATTGGACTGCCATTCATGAACAGAGGACTGTCCATGTAAGTAGTATTCGCAGGGTGATGTTTATGACCATAGCACATGATGTCGTACTTGTGAATGTCCTTCCAACCAGCGAACTTAGCTTTCCGTGCTGGAGTCTCTGGTTGCTCAGGAGCCTCGTGCCTTAGGTGTACATTCCATCCCTTAATCTCATGATTGTAGTATTCTTCAGGACCGAAGTCTACATCTACACCAGCATCTTCATACTGGGCCATGATCTTAAGCTGTTGAAGTACTAAGTAATCAAAATTGTTCTCAACAATAGCAAACTTATGTTGCCTACCATGGTTGCCACGCACACCGCGGACATAGACAGGCCAGTTGTGACCGCACTGTCTGATACCCTGGATGAGACTCCAAATGCATGTAGTAGCATCAGCAGCCTGATCAATGAAGCTGTGGACATCCTGGTGCATCTCTTGACCCGGGTAGATACCGTGCCCATCGATGATGTCACCAACCATCAGGATATGTACCTCATCTATCTCATCGGGATTGAGGTACCTTGTCAGTAACTTGACAACTCGTCTTGGTAAGAGGTCACCAATCCTATAGCGAGCAATCTCGCTGTTATAGAGAATCCTTCCCTTATCATTGACAACCATCTTTCCAAAGTGATGGTCCGACAGGATAATAACAGCAGCCTCTTTCTTTGGGTTGGGAGAGAAGTGCCATTCAACTGGTGGGAGAAGATCGATTCTAGCCTGGACAGATGCAAGCATCTTAGCCAGGAATAGCTTCTCGTTGTTCGGTAACCTGACAAAGTCAAGGCCAAACATTCGTCGTGCGACCTTCTTATCGAGGTGCTCTATCTCCTCCATAGGGAGGTTGATATTAAGAACAGTTTTTGCTTGAAAGACCTGATCCAATCCATCACTTAAGACTTCTTCTGGCATGATGAATGGTCCGGCAATGAGATCTCTGAGGCCATCAGGACACACATTAACTGCGTCTGAGTCTCCTCTATTGATCCCTGCAAGGAAGTCGGAGACAGCATCTAAGGTATGCTTAGTGCTACCGAACAGCCTCAGTGCGGAATGCACATCACCAGCTGGGCGATCTTTCATCAGGTTAACAATTAGTCTTTCAGTTTGTGACCAATATGCTGACATTTATTACTCCTCCGTCTTAGTCCATTTGAAGTTCAAGCCAGCGAGCTTAGCATCCATCTCGGTGAGTAGCAGTTCACTCACCAGTTTGGAAGAGTCAAGCTCTACTGCACCCTTGAGCCCCTCTAGCTCAAGACTGAAAGGAAGACTGGTGTTGACGTTCGCTTCCTTCTGCTTTTCAAGCCAGTGCTTTATCCTGTTAGCTGTACCAGGATCCAATATTGCCTTGACCTCTGCACCGGCCACTCCCTTTCTAGTAAGGCAACCGGTGTCTCGAATGCCTTCAACATAGACCTCGTTGTTATTCTTCTTACCTTCGATAAATACTACGCGATTCTCCTCTATGAGGTGGTTCTGGCGTTCGTGTTGTCTAGGGAAAGCTATGCACTTAACCTGTGTTTCCTTCCCTGAGAGATAGAATGTACTCATCCATTGCCTCCTAGCCTTGGTCTGGAATAGCTTGACATCAGTGATAACACCTACCATGTTGACCATCTCTTCGTCAGACTCAAGGGCGTTCTCAATGGAGTACTTACTTGATACCCACTCACATCTGTCGAGTGGATGTCCTTGCAGGTAAAACCCTAGTAGATCCACCTCATAAGCGAGGATATCATATGTTTCTCTTGGGGACCTCATCTTGTTAACTTTAGTAACTGTTTCATCATACCAGGTCTGTATACCTATTAGCTCCTGGTTGACTCTGGCTTGTAGATTTTCTATCGATTTATAACCTCTTGCCTTACCATCTTGCTTAAACTTGTCCAGATTGCGGAAAAGCTTAGCCTTCTTTTGGGCCTCCTTGCGTCTCTTCTCTCTCCAAGCGCTTGCAAGCAGCTGCACTTGCTCGATAGCAAGGCCTCTGTCGGGTTCAAGGGAGTCGAAGGCTCCTGCCTTGGCGAGCACATCCAACGTACCTGTGTCGGTGAGCGTTCCCTTTGTTCTCTCGACAAAATCTTGCATGCTGTCAAATAATCCTTCATCTCTTACTTCAAGAATGTGGTCTATAGTGCGGACACCAAGACCCTTAATTGCACCTAGTCCATAGAACACACGGTTATCCCTAGCCATGAAGATAGACTTAGAGATGTTAATATCCGGCGGCATGATTGGGATGTCAATATCTTTACACTCATACATCAGTTGCAGCATAGCCTCTCTCTTTTGAGAGTCCATCTTCATTGTCAGACTAGCCGCAAGAAACTCAGCAGGATAGTGAGCCTTCAGATAGGCTGTCTCATATGATATACGTGCATAGGAAATGGCATGAGACTTATTGAATCCATAGGCGCCAAAGCGTTCCATCTCCTTCCATATAAATTCCGCATATGTTTTTGTATAACTATTGTCCACCATGCCTTGAACAAACTTAGGCATCTCATCTTCCATCTTTTCGATGAGCTTCTTACCAATCATCTTACGCAGGTTGTCAGTCTCTCCTGGTGTGTAGCCAGCGCAGTACCTGGCGATGCGCATACACTGTTCTTGATAAATAATAGCACCTGACGTAGTAGAAAGAATCTCTGCTACTGCTGGACCACCGAGTGCGGCATGATCATAGATAGGTTCTCCTGTTCTTCTAGCCTTAATTATCTTCTCATGAATACCTACCTTCATTGGGCCGGGCCTATAAACAGATGAGATAATAGCCAGGTCTTCTATCGATCGTGGCTTAAGACGTGTTGTGAGTCTTGTAAAGCCTTCACTACCCATCTGAAAGATACCACCCAGCCTGCCTTCGTCCATCAGTTGCCAAACAAGTTGATCATCCTCCGGAATCTCATCTATATCTATCTCAACACCATGGTTTTCTCCAATAATCTTAATACAAAGAGCAATCTGAGTAAGTGTATCTAAGCTTAGAAAGTCAAACTTAATCAGCCCGAGTCTCTCACAATCATTCATGTCAAATGCAGTGATAGGTTGTTGATTCTTTACATCAAGGTCAAGTCCCATGTACTCCACTAGAGGCCTAGGACCAATGATAATTCCGGCTGCATGCGTGCTTGCATTCCTGACTAGTTCCTCAAGCTTCTCTGCTGTGGCAAAGAGATACTTTATCTCTGGACCTTTCTTGCCATTTTTCATAGCGTTCAGTAGAGGGCCATGCTTCTTGCTTTTGTACATCCTTTCTAATTTCTGATCATCTTGAGTGATAACATGTGGGATAGCATTGGCAGCCTCAGCGACCTTGGTTGGATCAAGTTCCTTGACTCTGCCAACATCTCTAATAGCAGACTTAGCATATAGCTTACCGAATGTCTTAATCTTTGCGACATGATCCCTTCCATACTTCTCAATGACATAGTCTATGACCTCATCAACTCTATCCTTACAGAAGTCAACATCTATATCAGGCATACTTACGCGGTCTGGGTTGAGGAATCGTTCAAAAAGAAGCTTATATTTGATAGGATCAATATTAGTAATGCTAAGACAATAAGATATAAGGCACCCGGCAGCAGAGCCACGGCCAGGACCAACAGGAATATCTTTTCTACGAGCCCAAGCGATGAAGTCTCCCACCACGAGTAGATATGATTCATAGCCCATCTTACGTATGACTCTTGTTTCTTCAACCAGTCTTGATTCATACTCTTCCTTCCCGGCCAGACCTCTGGCCTCGAATCCCTTTCTGACTTTCCAGTTAAAGTATTTAACTAGCTTATCCATAGTACTCCACTTTAATTTCAGAGTCTGCTTGAACCTCGATCACATAGCCTATCTTTACGCCTACATTATTACATGTAATGATGTGGCCTGTCAAGCGGGCTTCTGCGATCATGCGCCTCTTTACAAAGGCCTGGACGTATACATCTGTGTATGTACCAACGGGATTGCCGGCACCGGAATGCATCATGACTAGATTCCAAATGAACTGAGTCATATCAGCCGGCCGAGCAGTAAACCTAAGGATCCCGTTCTTCTCGTCCACCATCACTTGATCAGTGGCAAATGTTTTATAAGGACGGCCATAGTATTTCTTGGAAGCAACCAGGTCTACACTATACCTGTGTCCACCCTTAATCAGGGCACCACCCAGTGGGACTAGAGCACGCTCCTCGACTTTAGAAATATCCATATGGTTCTCTCATCATTATCAAAATATAGGTTACCCTCATTTCCTATGCATGTGTGCACCCCGGGTTCTATACCCTGAGTCTTACGGAAGTATCTTATACCCACCTGCCCAGCAAGCTGTAGTAAGATATCCTTATATGCAGGACAAGAGAATTGGAGCTTGAAGTCACTTCTTATCATTGAGAGACTCCTTGTAATCACCTGTCTCCTCAACTATAAAGTTGGGAAAGTGATAGGTTGTACCACCTAACTTTATCTCAATGGTACCGATAGCCTTAGCTA
>JAGLME010000055.1 GCA_023140195.1 Thermoplasmata archaeon | reverse complement strand
CCAAAGCCAATTGATTGGCTTAATGCAGCACTTAATTGTTCAAATGTTGGTTCCTGAATTTTGTATTTATAATCTTTTCCATCAAATGAAACTGTATATTCATCAACACCGGCAGCGGCGCGGGCAACTATGGTTTTCTTTTTCATGTTTTAACGATATTGCACATGCGAAGCAACAAACGCAAAAACGCGGTTAATGCTGGTATCACCCTGCGAAGTTTCAACGCCGTCATCAATAAATTCAACGTTTTTTACAACGTGGGTTTGTGGTGCCTGAACATTGCCGAAAACAACAATTATGTCAAACATCCCAATATCAAGTAAATTTCCAGCGGGTGCAATTTCGCGTATCGCCTCAACTTCATTCATTGATAAACCCAAACTGCCGCTTGTATCACGACCTGCGCGGCCGCGGCTGGTTGGAAACGCACCGGTGCCAAAATTGTTAGCTTTTTCCTGTTCCTGCGTATAATTGATTTCGGTAACACCGTTAATTTCAGCACCTAAAATGCTTAACTGTATGTCAACATAATCATACGCCCGGCCATTTATTAATGGTTGTGCCATAATTAACTGATTTAAAGGTTATTAATCAATTTGCTGTTCTGCACCGGCCTGCACAAATGTTGTGCCGTCATAGATGAACAGCGCACAAATTGTTTTCCCTGCAACACCCGTCATTGTTGCACCTGTAATGCCGGTGCCGAAAACGGTTGTTTCGGTGCCGTTAGTTTTTGACATTACAAATAATTGTGCGCCCAATGGTACACCGGCATCAATAGTTAAATTCAATGTACGTGCGCCGGTTGCCTCAACCGTTACACCGTCAACCACTGTATAAGATTTATCAATTGTCAACGCTTGTGCGCCGGTGTTGGTTAATGCCGGGTTGCCTAATGCTCCAAATGGATGGTTTATAACTGCCATGTTTTCAAGTTTTTATGTTTGTAATGAAACTACGTAACCAATATTTACAACGATGGTGCGGGCAACGCCAACGGGCACCAGCTTAATGGTTAATTCAACCTTGCTGGTTGTAAGCACATTTTGATCCGGGTCAATGACAACTTCATAACCGCTTAAATCACCCTCAATTAACATTTGTTCAAGTGGTATAGAAGCGGCATTTTTGAAATTGCTAACTGTCAATTCAGTCATTTTCCCGGTGTCGGGATCGACAAAAAGAGGCGCATTTATGAAGCTGGTTAATGCCACGTTAACACCGCGCACGGCTTTGTCAATGGTGCGCCCGTTTTCTACATATGCATAATCACCGGTTGCCGGCGTTGCCGTTGGGCTGTCATTCCAAAAACTTCCAGCTTTTCCGGTGTATTTTTTGGCGAAAATCCAACCCCGATTTTCAAGTAAATCCTGCGTTGCTACTGAAATTCCAGAGTATAAATCACCGGTGGTAAAACTCAAAACATCAAGATCAACACTTGCCAAATTGAATTTTGAAACCCAACCAACGTTTTCAGATACATTTGCCAATGATACGGTACCAAGTAACGCCCCTATTGCCGGCATTGATCGGTCTAATACATCAACCAGCCGCCAACCTTCACCGCCTCCATCTTGGCCCGCGCACGCGCTTACACGGTCGTTTGTTAACCCGCGCAAATCATCTGAAGCGGTCAAAGTATCGCTTAACTGATCACCGGCATAAACGGCATTCATGTTTTTAAATTCAACCTGCATTGCTTCAATGGCTGCCTGAATTATGGCCAAATCAGCGGTTGCAAAGGCGGTTTTTAAAAGCACGGCCATTTGCCTGATTTCGCCGTCTGCAAAATCCTGCATATCAATTAAATCCTGACCATCTAAACCGCCGCTTTCATCATAAATACCGATCCACAAAAAACCCTGTGGTTGCATCCTGAAATATTCTGAAACGGTGTAATGCAATGCACTTAGATCAGAACCAACGCCGGCAGAAAATTGTACAATTGTGCTGGTACCGGCTCCGGTGGTTGAAACGTCCAACCCTGCGCCGTTAAACGCTGCACCCCAATCAGGTGCCATTACAACGGAAACAACTGCAAGTGCGGAAGTAGCTGAAAAACCGTGCGTGGCGGTTCCTGCATTGATTGCCGCGGCAAATCGTGCCGCTAATGTTGTGGTTGTTTCGGCTGCCGCTTCTATCACTGTGGCTATTTCAATAGCCGGGTTGCGCGTGCTGGTCATTGTGATTACATAAGAATCACCGGCAGCACCAACGGCAGTTATTGTTATTTCACCACCTGTTGCAACAGTTTCACCAACGCCGGCCACAATTCCAAGATTTTCAGCGTCCTCCAAACTGCCCACAAATTTGATTGGATCAGGTGCGCTAAAACCTGACGGATATGTTGCTGTATCGAATAGTAACCCGCTGTAATAGTCTTTGCCCGGCAGTGCGCGGCCTAAGCCGCCCTGACCTATGTTAAATTCTATTTTGCCCATTATTTTCTAAGTTTTAGCGTTTTTACCTGCGTTCCCGGCAGATTTACCAGCGGGCCGGCCTGCTTTCTTCTTTTCCGGTGGCACCGTTCGCGGCGTTTTATCCAATTCAGGTTTTGCCGGTTCAGTTTTTGCCGGTTCAGTTTTTGCCGCTGCCGGTTGCGTTG
>JAGLME010000054.1 GCA_023140195.1 Thermoplasmata archaeon | reverse complement strand
ACTCAGGGTACTCGATAATGCAGGCAGATTTGGGATATGATTATCAAAAGTAATTGAATTCTGTAACCTTCCTTGCCCCCGCCTGCATTATCGAGTACCCTGAGTGTATCGACAAATGTATCGAAGGGATAGAAACATGACCACCATACCAACCTACAAGTGGCGACAGCCGCACATAGAGCAAGCCCATCGTTTTCTAGAAGACGCTTTATCAGAGCTAGGCAAGGCAAGAAGCCACGCTCAAATTTTGGATGACCGAAGCCTTGAGAATACACTTGAGGAAGTTCAGTGTCTACTCCAAGACGCAAAGCAAATTCTGCCCCCAAAGCAAATGAAACTTCCATTAGGGACGTGACCGCCGATAACGTGCCCGGTGGCCGAAAGGCCACCGGCTTGAATGCTCTTAAGAACAATCCGACGCAAACCCCATGTGAAACTCCCTACCGACCGTATATGAAAGCGTGCGACTATGCCACCAAAACTGTTTACTTCATACGTCCAGATTGCAAGTCATGGTCGTGTAAACCGTGCGCGGCTAGGCGCGCTCAAGTTTGGCGCGTGTATGCTGATTTTGGGGGCGATGCTCTACTTGCTCAGGGACTGGAATTATCTTTCGTCACTGTCACGTCTCATAGGCTTGTTCGGAGCGTGACGGCTGGTGTTGCCGTCTGGCGCAAGGCGTGGCCTAAACTTTCTGCGAGGTGGCGTAGGGCGTCGCCCGGCGTCCAGTACCTGTCAGTTTCGGAGCGTGGCAAGGTTGGTAACTTCCACACTCATCTGATAACCACAGCGACACTTCCGACCCGCTGGTACAAAGATAATGGTGCTTCCACTGGGTTGGGCTATCAAGCCAAAGCCGTTCCGATTGTGGACAGTTTCGAGTGTGGCGGGTATGTCACCAAGTACCTCACGAAAGCCATAGCAATCCACAATTGGCCGAAGTATTGGCGGCGCGTGAACACGTCCAGAAACTGGCCTAAGCCGGAAGAGACAGAGACGCCCTATGACTGGACAAATTTGGGGGCGGATATTTTACGCGTCAAGTTTTCAATAACGACCTATGCGCGCTTGGGATGGACGATAGAAACGTCGCTAGAAGGCCTCGATACTTCCCAAGTGCAAGCAACTTGACAACGGGAAGGAAAAGCCTTATGCTGGCGTCAACGCTTAAAGCACCTAGCCACAGAAAGGTACGACTATGGCAACACTGAATGACGGAAGAATACGAATGAGCTATGTTGATTATGACAATCAACGGAGGCAATTCTCATTCCCCACAGATGTGGTCACAGCCGCGAACCATGACGCGCAGAAAACGCTACATGACGCGCTGATTGCGGCGATTGATGACGTTACTTTGGGAGCGCGTGATTTCGAGGAATTCGTTGGCGACCGCGAGGAAATACGACCGCTGGTTGCTGCTGCTACTGCTTCCGCGCAAGTCAACATCGAGTGGGTGGTCACGTACACTGACGATGTGACCGGCGCAGAAGCCAACGTCAGAATTCCGACCGCCGACATCACCGATACCACGCTGTTTGCCGCAAACAGCAACTTGTGGGATGCGACGGATGCGAAATGGGTGCAATTCGTGACCGACTTCGAGGCTTACGTGTTGTCGGAAGATGGAAACGCCGTGACCGTCCAGCAGGTCGCATATTTGCAATGACTGGGGGACGCATTTGACACCGACTGCTGGTTCTAACTTTTCGCGCTATATCATACCCGACGATTTGGCCCCGTCGGGTATTTGCTGCATCAGTGTTCCAGTGCCGAATGATCGCCAGTGGATTGCCCAATTTATGGGGGCTATTTGGCGCATGTCGCTGCAAACACATTATGAGCGCGACGCGGCAAAATCTGGTAAAGTAGTTGCTGCCAAGTGGAGAGAGATTTGGAAAGAGGTACAAGCAGTGACATGCTGTGGAAAAAACGAAAGTGACAGGAACATAGAGCTATCCGC
Source organism: Thermoplasmata archaeon (assembly GCA_023140195.1). Lineage (GTDB taxonomy): Archaea > Thermoplasmatota > Thermoplasmata > RBG-16-68-12 > SOIM01 > JAGLME01. The sequence continues at coordinate 1,257 of JAGLME010000054.1, read as the reverse complement.
AAAGATGGTGCAAAACTTCGTGCTGGCTTTGTCCTGGCGGCAAATCTGGATAGACAACAGCAGCACGGTATCGCTGGCATACTACGAAATTCCAGATACTTATTCAACTGACGCTGGCGACGCTGGCGACGAAATAGCGCAGAGAGAACAGGCGCTTTGTTTGGCCTTGCAAGGTTGGGTTCACGAGGTGATGAACTATATGCAGTCTTGGATGTTAGCCAACTTTGAGGAAGCCCTCTTAGGGGTTTCTGCTGGCGTCGCCACAGCAGCAGCGTTGACCGGGCTTGCCTACTGGCCTATCATCGCTATGGTGTCTATACCCGGAGCGCTCGCGGTCACAATCTTCCTAGAACTTAGCCGCACAGAGTACCGCGACTATATCATATGCCGAATGTTTGACAACCTCGCCGGGCAGGACCCGGATACCCGCGCAGATTGGGACGCTGCGCTAGACGCTGACCCCAACCCGCGCCCTGAGCCACAGACGATTGCGCAAGACGTGGCGCGTGATTTAATCGAAACGTATTTACGCTCACAAATCAACAACCTCGATAATTACCTCATGTTTGCTGGTCAGCTTGGTACGGCAATGGATATTGCCCGTGCGGGGGCTATTGAGTGCAAGTGTGCGGGAGAATTTGAGCATGAGTTTATGGGCGGCTATGGACTGCAAAGCCTGGACGTAATTTTATTTCCCGGCAAATGTACCGCCACATATGACGCGGTTGGCGATTTGGTCGATGGGTGCTGTTCGGATAGTCCAGACGGCGCGCTCTGGTCATTGATCGACCTGCAATTTGAAAGCACTGTCATCACGAGAATTCGGCTTCGTGTTAACTATAAGTCCACACGTGCTACCGCAGGCGACCACATACGCATTTGGGAAGATGAGATGGATACCGGGACGCAGCGCGCAGGTATTGGTGTGTCGGGGGAAGATAGCATCATACTGGATACCGGCGTAATCTCGCAGGCCATGACGCAGATACAATTTGAGGCTGTGATTGGTATCGCCAATTCCGCGTGTCCAGACGATAGCGGGGGATACTCCGAGATTTACTCCATAACCATAAACGGCGAAGGCTCAGACCCCTTCTAGCTCCGACCGGTAATGGCACACGTGTATCATTACCGTTCGCTAGCCCCCTGCCCTGCCGCCTTACCATATGCCCTAAAACAGCAGAAAACCGCAAGAATGCGGCTCTCCGTTGGAAACAAACGTACTTAGGGACACACTCAGGGTACTCGATAATGCAG
>JAGLME010000053.1 GCA_023140195.1 Thermoplasmata archaeon | reverse complement strand
ATACCGGCGTTAATGCGGGTGTTATTACGCCTTTTTGAACCATGCTGCACCATTTAACCGCGCTCATTGCTTTTTCCATATCACCATCACCATCATAGCGAATTTTGCGGTGCGCTGGAATGTTGCGCGGGTTAAGTCGGGTGTGTAGATGATACAAAAAAACATCAATTACAACCTGCACTAATTTTTGGTTCCGGTCATCCTGAACGATGAAAAAATTGGTATCTGTCAGTGATTCACTTGTTGCATCGGCTTTGCAGATATAGAATATTTTTGTGGTGCTTTGGTAAACGCGGTCATTAATCACCGCCGTTACGCCGGTGCCGGTGCTGGAAATCTGAAACACCCGCATATCAAATTCAACATCAAAACGGTGCCGTAACCACTCTTTAACTTCCTCTTCAGATTGTTCTAAACAAACATCAATATTAGATTGCTCTGTTGTAACCTGCGTTAATTGGTCATCCGTAATTAAAACGTCATAATCCTGCGGTAATATGAATGAAGCCATAATAGTATATTTTTAACCGCCGCCGGCGGCAAATGCGGCTAACACGGCCAACGCCGCGCCGCCAATAATCGACCAAATTCGCCGGCTCTTTTTTTCCTTTTGTAATTGATCGCTTTGCGCCTCAATTATCAAATCTTTATTATCAATTATTTTTTCAAGATCGGCGTGACTATCCACAAGGTTTTTCACCATTATTGAGTATGTAAGTAACATACTGTCTTTTAATGCAAGTGTATTATTTAACTCATTTACGCGGCCCAACAATGAGGCATTTAATGTTTCAAGGCTTTTATGCTCCAATTCAAGTATGTGCATTGCGCTAACCTGTTCCGCACTAAATGGGAATTGTTTTGGCAGGGTATCGGGTTTAATAATGGTAGTTAAATAAATGTATGACGTATCGGGCGGTATATTTGCAACTGAATCAGCAATATTGACAAACTTGTCATACAAAACGGCGTATTGGCCTAACATTGCACTAACCCGGCCTTCGCTCCTATTTATTGCACCCTCTAAATTGGCAATTACTTGTTCTTTAATGTGTAAAATACTATCCCTTTCATCAACATGGTTGTGCAAAACGTCATTTTCAAAGTTTAGGCCCGTTGTTGATTCGAGTAAATGAGTCATTTCAGCGCGTGTGCATCCATTACGCACCAATGAACCGGTAAACCCGGTAGCTAATACAATCATGCCAACCGTGCGCAAATGCATAAACACGCTGCCAATTTTATGCGATATTTTTGATAATAGTCTCATAACGTTACCCATTCACCCGGCAAAGGTTTGCCGCAATTATTGCAGCATTTGGCATAAGTCCAGCCTTTTTTGTTTTTACACCGGCAGGCCGGTAATGTTTTTTTTCCGGTAATTAATCGAATCCAAAACCGATTAACCCAACTCATTTTTTTGGGTCTTTTGCGAATAATAGAGCAATAACTTCAATCAAACCACCAACACCAATCAAAATTTGTTGTACAGCGGCGTTAATTACGGCTTGTGTTTCCGGGTCTAATTTATCAGGCCAGAACATTCCCAACAGAATCAAAATACCGCCAATTAAGCCGGCAATTGTAGTGATCGGGCTACCTTTTACATTGTTCATATCGTTAGATTTAAGTGTTTATAAAATCAAGCCTACGAAATCCCAACAACCTGTTTATTGGGTATGGTTTTATATTTACCTGATTGCTTTGGTTTGCGCCAAAACAATGGATCAAATCATTTTCAGTATCGTGTCCCATGTACAAACCAACGTGTCCTTTCCAGCTTGGAGTAAGATTTTCACGCCAAAAAACAACAATATCACCCGGTTCCGGGTTGGGAATATTGCGACCAATATTTAACCAGCTTCGCGCATCTAATTTGCGGCTGTATTCAATGCCGTTTGTTTTGGCTAAAAATGCGATCCATGCCGCGCACCACGCTGTTTCGTCCGTTTGTACCCACGTGTGGCCTATCTCATTGAAGAAATTGAGAATAGTTAAATTGTGCTGTTCGCCGGGTACCTCTTTTAAAAGATAGTACGTTGTGGCACTTAATAGCATGCACTGCCGTGCTGTTAAATCTTTTTGCATCTATACAATTTCAGTTAGTGCAATTTCATTTGCCGGGTTTTTTAATCTTCGCACCTCAAAATACTTTGCATATTTTGGGTTTTCTTGCTGAAAAATGCGCGTATAATACGCAACATGATCGTTATTGATTGGCACGTGCTTTTTACCATGCTGATCAAAACCCCAACGGATTAGTTCAATGATATTTTGGCCTCCAATTTTTTTCGTGCTTTCCTCATAGATACGTTTGAAAGCCGCATTTTTAAATGATTGGTATATCTCAGGATTTTCCCGGTGGAATATTAGGAAATTGATTTTTCCTTTATCCGGGTATTGATTCGGTGCCTCATGTTCTGTGCCGCTGAATAAACTATATTGTTTCATGGTACTATGCGTTTTTCATGCATAAATTTACCATGCGCGGCTCAGAAAATCAAGTAAAAAAGGGTGAAATGTTACTGTGTCAGTGGATGTTAGTTTAAGCCGGGTTTGGTCAATTTTATAGCTGCTTCCAAATGGCTGGTTATGTCACTATACAGGTTTTCAGGGTTGCATTTAGTTTTTTGTTTTTCGCATGAATCTGCTTTATCGCAATGGCTGCATAGATCATTCAGAATTTTATTTGCAATGAAATTCATCACAACATTTATGAGCAATTCCGCGATTTCGTCATTAGCTGACATGCATTTAACCATAAAAGCAAGCAAATCAAGTTTTGCGCTGCCGGCAGTTAATGCATGCGGGTTTAAGTCTGCCATTACAAAAAATTCATTTTTATTTTTCATCGCAATTCGCAATGCCTGCAATAATGAATTAATTTGCGCGTCCGATGGTGCTTTTTGATATTTCATAATGATGGTTTTAACGTCTGCCGCGGGCCGGTTTACCAATGATACGCGGCATATTAATAACCTTTGATTGGTATTTCAAATAACTGTCTTTAAACGCAAACGCAATGAAATAGCGCAGGGTATCCGTGCAATGTCCGTTCTCTTCATATGTGACTTTAGTAATGCTGTCTTTAACCCTAATTTTTGCAACGCCGCCGTCTGCCGCTTCTTTAGTTTCAATGTAATCGGAAATGCTTTCTTTGCAATGTTCTCCTATGGTTATCTGCAAGTTATCGAAATTATTTTCAAATACCGCATTGACAAAATCGCCCGACAATGCAACAGACGGGTTAACTTTTGGCAAACGTAACCGGGTATTATAACCAACCTCAATTTCGCGCTGGAAAATATTAAAGAAATTTTGGCCTTTTTCTAATTTTGTATCTTGTTTTAAGCTGGTACGGTCACCGTAAATCAAAACTATATCTGTAAAATCACGTTCACGCAACCAGCGCACCAATGAACGGGCCAATTTTTT
>JAGLME010000052.1 GCA_023140195.1 Thermoplasmata archaeon | reverse complement strand
TCGCTCCCGCTTGCTTTATCATGTATGAACGAAGTGAATTCCATTTCATTGTTACCGAAGTAGTCATGTCTTGTTAGAGAGAGAAGACATCGAGCTTGCTTCCCTTCCCTTTAAGAGACGATCGACAGGCTCATCGAGGTCGCTTGATCGTGCCCGTTTGATCGTGCCCGAATGAGCTAAGAGATCGAGCCCGATCGTGCCAACTGACAGACAACGCGTGCCGTTTGTCTTCGTTCCCCGCCAAGAAACCCGCGCGGGAGCGCGACGGACGACGCTTTGTAGTTGAGTCCGTCACGCTCCCGCGCGATGAGCCCGGAGGCCTGCGGCGCTGTCGGCGCGCTGAGAGCCAGCGGCAGCGCCGGGGCTCCAGTGCTCGCCCCGTCACAGCCGTCTGCCCGCGCCGACAAGGTGTTCGCCAGCCCGGCCGGCCGTCGCACCGTCTTTATAGCTACCCTCCACTACTTGTCGGCTTGGATGTCCCCGTTCGCTTCCCTCCGGGGACTCGTTGTGTCGGTCGCTGGGTTTGGTTCGGTGCGCCACCGGAGGCCGCCGTCGGGTGCCCCTTTGGGCGGCGAAGCCGGTGCAGGCTCCTTTTGTTCCGGTCGCTGGCAACCGCTTCGCTCTGTCCCGCTCCCTCTATCCGTGCCCCTCCCAACCGCTCCCCACTCGCTGTGCGCTTGGTAGCGCTGTGTTTTTGCGGCCCCTGCCTGCTTTGGTTTGTTGTGTTTCTCTTCGGTGTGGGGAGCCCTTGCGGTTTTGGTTGGGGGGGCCCGGATTAAGAAATTAAGAAAGACCATTAAAACCATCTCCGGACGAGCGCTCTCGCCAGCTGTCCCCGACTCCTCTCCCATACGAACGCGTGATCAAGAGCCGAGCCAGCAGATTCCGGGCGGCTGGTTGAACCGATAACCGATTGATGGAGCCTTATGGCTGTCGCGGCGTCCGGTGGCCGTCTTTCAGCGGCCACAGCGCCGTCTACCAGCCCAAGACTCCGAGACGGTTTCCGGCATCAACCAACTCGCCCGCTACTGGCTAACCGGCGGAAATGCGCTCGAATGGCTCTCCGAGCCTTTTCACGCGCACAAAAAACAGGGCTACCCCCGCCCCCCCCGACCATTTTACGGCCACCGATTGAGCGCGAGAATTTTTCCGGCTTTGTTCGAACATTTCCCTTGACATGTTCGAACCGCTTTTCTATGTTGCATCAACCGTATAACTTTGGAGGTACTATGACACCGAATCCGATGAAAGACCTTTATCCCCGAATTCCGTTTCAATGTCCGACCTGCTCTCGCCAATACCTTGGGAAGCCTGGCGACGTCGTCCCTGATTGCTCGGTTTGTGATTCCCCGACAGTCAAGGCGTCGCCGACTTCTATTAACCGGAACGACATCGACGATGCCAGAGTCTGCGCTCGATGTCGTCTCGTACACTTCGACAACCATAGGGTTAACAACCGATGCCCGGCCTGTCCGTCCCCCCACGCGACTCGCTTAGATCGGTTCGTGATCGTATGACTTTCCGCGGCGGCCTATCAAAGTGCGCCCTGTACGCGTTCGATCAATTATCTCGGCGCGTGTGGACCGAAGCCGTCATCCTTCGGGTCGACGCTGGAAAGTATTACACTGTCATGGACGACACAGAAGCTGGCCGGTTCTCCGACAAGGTCGATGCCCACAAGGCGCGCATCGTGTTTTTCGGCACCCTCAAGGAGCTCCGGTCGCTTCTAAAACAACCGATTCCAACCCTATTCGATGGAGATACAAATGCCACTTGATGTCAGAGTTTTTAAGCAAGGAAACAGTTTTGCGGTCATAATACCGAAAACCGTTCGAATAGAATTAGGACTAAAGCTCGGCGATTCTATGCGATTACGCGTCGAATCGCCACGCGCCCTGTCGCTCACCAAGAAACCTTAAGTTCGTGCCTCCCACGCGACTCCGTAGTGTTACGGACAGAAAAACCCGCCTAAACAGCGGGTTTTTTTGATATTGTGCATAAACCTGTTCATAACCATGTGGAAAAGCTGTGAATATGGTGTTCATACATTTGCGGTGTTGACAACTCCGTACTTCTACACAAGTTGTCAACATACTTATCAACATATCAACAATTCCGGTGTAGTGTCCCGCAAGGAGTTAACCCACTTATCCACTTATCCACAGCCCTTATTACTCTTATTCTTATAGATATAACTGAAAAGGAGTAAGAAAATAGCCGGAAGTTGGTACGGAATGGGAAAAGATTTCCCTTGACAACGTCCGAACCGTATGATTGATTGCATGCAAAAAGGACAGCACCCAATGGCCGAGATCAAAGATACCCAAGCAACTGCTTCTAAATGGGCGAGACGAACCGCTTCTGCTACGCAAGAGTACACGGAGGGCGTCGCTAACCCCAAGAAGGATTGGGCTTCGGAAACGGCCAAAGCTGAAAGCAACTACGTTGCTGGAATCCAAAAATCCATAGCCAACAAATCATTCGGCAAAGGCGTGAAGAGAACCGGAACCGCTGGCTGGCAAGAAGCCGCCTTGACAAAAGGCCCGGCCCGCTTCGCGGCTGGTGTTCAGGATGCCGAACAACGCTATGCGGCTGGATATGATCCATACCGTCAGGTCATCGCCAATCTTACGCTACCGCCTCGCGGACCTAAAGGTGATCCGATAAATATCACCCGCGTGGCTATGATCGCCGATGCATTGCATAAGGCCAAACTCGCTCGGACATAACCGTTTGTTATTTGATTGAGAACTTCCTAACGTTAAAATAAGGATTTAAGAATATGGCCTCCTTTGCATTTGCTCGAACCGGTACCGGTGGCACAGCCGCCGACACCCTCAAACAAGTCGGCGCAGATATTATCATGCCTGCCGGTGGTCCTTACACCATTTATGGAGTCTATGGTCAACTGGCCCGTGTGACTCAAATTCCGGACGAATCAACTGGCGGTTATCTGAAATTGGACGCCCTATCTGGCGACCTCACACCAGACCCAGCCCCCGGAAAGTTTCCCATCATCGGCTCACCCGCCGCCGCCAGCGCCAACTCGCACATCAGTGCAGTACCGCTGAATATCTGGCCGACCAATTTCCAAGCGTCGGGTAAAGCCTCCATTGCTCTAAGTTACGCGAACGACGAAGCGATCACAACGGCTCCCGTTGTAATCGCTGGTATTCTGTTTGGTACCGAAATCCCGACGAAACAGCCTCATATCTTTATGGACTCCGTCCAAGCTGAATTTGCGTCCGCCGCCGAACAAACTCTCGGCTCGATCATACTCGCCGAGAAAGCGTCGCGGATCACTGGCGTAATGGCTGTACTCAACAAGCCAGGTGCTACCACAGTCGCCGAACCTATCGCCGCGACTATCCGACTCGACTCCGCCGACGTTAAGATTCAGCCGTCCCAATACCCGTGCAATCAAGTCTTCAATTCTGCCGATGGCACACTTGAAGGAGCTCCGTCCATTGGTATGGCACAGATGATACCCGTCGATATTCCTGTCATCGCTGGCTCTACGATTAACGTCTATGCCACGACGACACAATCAGTCACCGGCAACGCATCCGTCCGCGTGTTCCTTGCATACGAGTAGATAAGTGCCCTATACCTCTGTAATAGTACAAAACACAGGAGATATGACAGAGAAGATTGCTTCTCTGTCTGTTTCCAACAACCTCCTCGTTGCTGTAGCCGCAACTCAAGAGCCCGCCGCTGGCAGCTCGCCTCTAACCTTTTGCATCATAGATATCACACACACCGACAACAACGCCTACAATCGAATTGCCACCTTAGCCTCCGGCTATCTTGGTGGCTCATTCTCTATCGGTTGGACTGGTCGCATCCTTATGGAGCCGGAGATGATTGTCAATATTCGCTGTTTCAGTGCTATTAGCTTCCCTGTCCGCTTGTCCATGATAACGGAGATATGATCCATGCCCGAACGACATCCGTATAATACCAATATCTTTTCGCTCCGCAACATCGCCCTCGTCGAACCCGGTGGCGGGAGCGAAGTCACGTACCTTGTACCCGCAGGAATGCGCATCCAAGTGATCTCGTTCTCCGCTGTGTTCAACGCCGCCGCCGCCGCTGGTAATCGCATCGCCGCCGTCTGTATAGATGATGTACCCACGATTCAAATGTACTCCCCAATGTTGAATCATATCATTATCAACGAAATCGTCCAATTATATTGGAGTACGGTATCCGGTCGGACTGATCACCACCCCGCAGAGGCCATCATGACGGCACCGATGTCCCGTGATATGTTTCTCGAACCCGGCTCCACATTCTCAACCGCCACCCTCAATATGGACGCGGGCGATTTCTACTCCACGCCAACCCTACGCGCCAAAGTCTGGCTTGACCTCTAACCTATGCGATGGCAACCCTTAACGAAGAACTGTCTGGACTTGTCACCGTTAATCTCGGCGATCCCGGATTTGGTACTAACGCCCAATGGATGAATCCGGAACAAAGGCGAATACAAATTGTCTCATTCTCAATCAAGATCGCGACGAATTCCTCTACAGCAGATCGAGTTGTTTCCCTACTCGGCTTTAACGGTACTGAAATCTGCGCCAGTAGCGTCAGCCCTGCAATCCAACTTAAATCGACTACACGAACCTATCGCTTCGCACCATGCCAACTCGGATTCGACACCGGAGACTCCGCACAAGTAATGTTTGCGCCACTATCATCGACGTTCTTCCTTAACCCGTTTGCATGGTTTCAAACCGACATACTCGACCTACAAGGAACTGACATGATTACCAATGCCCAGCTGGCCTACCAAATCACTTTACCGAGATAAGTAGTCCACCCATGCCAATAATCGGAAACAACGCCATAACAACTCTTAATATCTCCCGACCTTTAGGCTCCTATGCTCACCGCCACCCGACTCGACACTACACCGCTGGAGCAAAAGAAGCTGTCAAGTCAATGCACATTTATGCCAGAACAACCCGACCAGATGGAACCGCCCAAGTCGCAGCCATCTACGATCTAATCGGATCAGTAGCCAACAACAGAATCGGCCCAAGTGTCGGAATATTCATAGGCGGAGCCGCTCTCCAATGGTACAACTCTGGCCCGATCAACATTCCACTGGTTGAGGGAACAACTTATACAATCGCCACTTTCGGCTTTGGCCTGTGGCGATACGATCCCAATCTAAACTGGGCATCTCGCGACGCCTTTAACAACCTACCGGCCACCTGGTCGGAATCGTCACTCGGTAGCTATGACATTTCACTCTATGCCGAAGTCGGTGAGGACACCGGCGACAAATTAAAATACCCATGTTGCGCACAACGACCGATCTAACCACAAAGGAGATCCCCGAATGAGCCTCATTACTGACATTATCAAATTTCTCGGCGGAGCTGACCTGGACAAAGTCCTCCTAGTCATCCGTGAGCTCAAAGAACTTGTAGCAATGATTGACGCCATCGTCGATTAGTCCCTCGAGGGAATGATGGCCAATCTCGCCGACATACCAGACTCGTTGCTCGCCCCAACGAATCGGGAAGACTTCGTCCGCTGGCTAATACGGTTGCCAGCGGACCGGTCTACCCGTTTAGAGCTCGTATCCATCTGGACAGAATTCACCAACAAACGATTGACACCGGAACAATACAATGAAGTGCAGAGCGCGAAATAAAATGAACGTCTTTCCAATCAAACCACCGACCAGTAACCTGCTCGCGCTACTCGGCGTCATCGCGATCGCATCCGTCGAGATCGTGGCACTCTTTCACGGAATCAACGGAACCGCGCTCGCTACATCCATCGGAGCAATCGCCGGTATTACAGGTTACCACATCAAGGGAAGAACCAAAACGGGATGAGTGTAAAGAATAATCTCTATCCGCATCTACTTCCGCTCGATATCGAGATATGGGAAGCCTACCTTGCAGAGCAAGGCGATCTGTACTACCGATTCGAGTATGATGTCCGAGTCGGAGCTGGTCGCGATCCGGGTGAAGAGCAACCAGCCAATATCCGCCAAATGGGAATTGATCTATCACAGCGTCGTATCGACGCCGTCGGATTCCATGCCAACGGAATCACCATCATCGAGATAACCAGAAGGGCCGACATGAAGTGCCTCGGCCAGATATTAACATATCCACAGTTGTATGTGGAGAAGTTCGAGCCCACCGAAAAGATTCACACGCTGATCGTCGCCGATGAGATCGGCACCGACCTCCAATCGACCATTGACACTCTGCCCACCAGAGTGTGGCTCAGACCATAGCAAAACGCCCGTAAACAGCCCGCCACGCGACGACCTACGCCAGTTCAATAGCAATACACCAATTTTCGCGCGAATCAACACAGAAATTCGGACGACGCCTCCCGGCGTCGAATCCGGAGCCCCCCCAACCAAAACAAAGAAAGAGGCGGGGAACGAAGACAAACGGCAC
>JAGLME010000051.1 GCA_023140195.1 Thermoplasmata archaeon | reverse complement strand
CCGTTAATTTTTCCCCGGGGGAGATTTTTCCCCAGACAAAATGGCGCGGAAGGAGAAAAGACATGGCCGTAGTAACGCTAGAGGTCTTAAAAGGCTATTTCAATGCCGGCGATGTTCCTTCAGAAAGTAACTATGTCGATCTTATTGACACGCTGAGTGGGGCGGACGATTGTGTCCTTATTGCCCCAGCGACAAGCGCGAGGAACACCATCCAACCAACCGCCGACGTTGTTCCATTAACACTGAAAGGGCATGTGAGCCAGACAGCAAACCTGATGGAGTGGGTTGATAATGCTGATATTTTTCAGGCAGGAATTAGTCCAGAAGGACACATCGGTCTTTCCGAAACTCCAACTGACCCCAACAAGGTTATAAATATAGAGGTTTCCAAAGCTTTTACTGGCACACACTACGGCCAGTATACGAGACAGACCAATCTAGGCAATCAACCAGGCTATTCGATTTCCACAGTTTACTATGCCAAAGCTGTGTCTGGCACGACCGTAGTGGCTGTTGGTATGAACTGCTCCGCATACAATAATGCCCAAAATCATGTATCCCTTTTAACAGCAGTACGCGCAACGGTTGGTGGGAGCGAGACCGGAGTGGCTTGCGGTGACGTACTTCAGATGCGAGCATACTGGGCTAGAATCTATGGCCTTAACTCCTCAACTACGATCACAGATACCTATGGGTTCCAACTCGCATTTGTGACGACCGCCTCGACATTCGTCAACGTGTATGGAATATATTTGAATGACGTTACCGTTGGAACCACCCTTAACTATGCGATCTACACTAACGCCGGACAGGTTTCATTTGGTGACGATGTGGAGTTTCGTCAAGCAGCAGAAATCACAACAACAGTCGGCGACCTGACGCTATCTCCAGCCGGAATCGTCCAGATTTACAAGGTCAGTGGGGATCCACTTTTGATCTTTGACATCAATGGTGTAGATAGCTATGCCGTTGGTATAGATGACACCGATAACAAATTCAAAATCAACAGCGGAACGACACTAAGTGGTGTGTCGGATTTCGAGATAGACCCTAGCGGGAACGTTCAGATTTCTGGACACTTTTCAACTGCCATAGGACTTTCTGTCGGCAACATAGTTGCTGCACCCAACGCCGGTTCGATTTATCTTAATATTGCTTCTGGCGACCCGATGATTCAAATTGCTATAGCCGACTCGGTTAAATGGGCGATAGGGGTTGATGATTCAGATTTAGACAAATTGAAGATTAACGTTGGTGGCTCTTTAGCCAACCCGTCTTATTTCGAGATTGATGTTAGTGGTAATGTAGAGATCGCCGCCGGCGGTCGGATTGGATCAGGCCTTATGGTTGGTCTTGCTTCAACGGCTGCTGCAGCTGGAACCGTTCAGATTCGGAAAGCCAGTGGCGACCCAATGCTTATCTTTGATATTAATGGAACAGACGAATGGACAGTTGGTGTTGATGACTCAGATTTGGATAAGTTCAAGATCAATAGTGGTGGAAGTCTTGCTAATCCATCACTGTTCGAGATCGACACCCTTGGAAATGTTGAGCTTGCTGGCGACATCTATATTCATGGCACACCCTACCTTTATCGTAACTCTGCTAATCAACCAGTTAAACTTGTAAACCTAGTTGGCGATACTGTTGGATCGGGTGTGCCTGTTATTGGGACAAGCGTCACTACCCTTGTTACTCAGAGCCTCACCTTTAACGGACCAGGCACGCTTTACATTTGGGGAATTATGACCTATGTGATGAGCGGAACGTATGGGGCAGTCGATGTTCGTGCCATAGCATACTACAATGGAGTTATCGGGGCATCCCACTATCAGAGAGTTCAAAATGTTGGCGGGATGGTTCAAGTCACAACCCTCGACACAGTTGCTGTAGCGTCAGCCGGGACCAGGAATATTTCTCTCCGAGCAAGCAAAAACAATACCAGTTGTACGCTGACTGCTCAAGGGTCTTATTGTCGTATCGGCTACGTTTTCTTCATGGACTAACAGGAGATTAAAATAATGGCTCTACCAATACTTGAGAAGAGAACACCGACCACAATGGTGGCGGTTTCAGTCAACATGCAAACCGTCCTTTCGCAAAGCGAAGAGGACGGGCCCTGGGACATAGAGAGTAAGAACGGAAACTTTTCCCTCTATTTCCTTGACCAGGACGGTGAACCAATGAAAACCAAAGGTGGTGAGCTTCTCCAGCAACTCTCAACGGAGCAGCGCGACTATCAGATTCAATTTTTGAACGATATGAGGGTGTTGGCCGAGGCTACATTACCAGCCCCCGAGTAAAAGGAGACAACCTATGATTAGCTGTACAGTTGGAGATGTCGTTAATAGCATTCCCGCTTTAACTAGACTTCAAGACGAAAAACTTCACATCAAAATGTCTTTACATATTCGACGGGTTTTTAAACTACTTGAGGAGGAACACGAAACTTATCTCGAGGAACGAAAGAAACTCATCGATCGACACGCATGGAAAGACGATAAGGGTAACCTTTTAAACCCGCCGCTGTTGGATGAAAAAGGCGTTCCAGTAGTTGATGAAGACGGTGAGCCGGTTTTAGATAAGTTTAAGGTTAATATTGACGACATCGACGCCTTCAAAAAAGATGTGGATGAGTTATTGAACGTTGATATTAGTTTACCGATTAAACCACTTCCTTTAAGTGGCCTTATGGCCGTTAAAATATCAGCGAACGACATTGGAGCAATACTCTGTCTTTTCGAAGATGATGTAATTATAGCATAAGAGGTGCTTATCGGGCATTTCTGAGAGGGTTATCAGTCTTAAAAGTTTGGACTAGATCCAACTCTCCTTTCAAGCGACTCTTATAGGTCGTGGTAAAGACTGATAACTCTCTCAGAAGTGTCCGATAAGCATATTTAAATTCATAAAAGGAGATAAAAATGAGCGAGATCAGAAACCCAAGTTTTGAGAATGGCTGGATAGATGTACTTTCCAGTGCCGTAACAACTAATCAGCAGCCCGCAGAGTGGAGTTTGCTTTGGTTAGAGCCCGGGAACTACCTTTGGGATAGCCATGATCACGCTATGGTTGTGCCGGAGTGCGTCCACAAGTTGAGCATTCAACTCCCCAGTTCGGAGCAGCTTGGCGGACCTGACGCCCTCATTCTTGATGGTGACACGGTGTACAAGATGTTCAGCAATGGAGCTTTTGGAGCTGAGTTACGACAAGTCGTGACGGGGTTAAAGCCCGGGAGCTCCGCAGGAGTCTTTGTGCCAGTTCAAATTCACCGACACGATGACAACGATCCATACGCCGCTGAGGTTGGAGTTTGGGTGAACGGGATCGGTCAGTGGACTCAACCAAACGACAAACACTGGAGTCAACTTCGATGTTTTGGAAAAGTAGATCCCAATGGAGCTCTCGAGGTTGTGATTCGGGTAAAGTCCAAGTGGGCGAACCGAAAGGACTTTTTCATTGATGACATCACGTTTGATTTTGTTCCCGCAAACGCGGAACCCCCTCCACCACCAGAACTGGAACCTGAGGCCATAATGACCGTTACGCTGTTTGATGACGGTAGTGGAAAGTGGGAGCTTCTCTAATGGACGAATTGCGCGAGAAATTTGCTGAAGCCGCGCATGACCGATGGGTACGCATCAAGGGTGACATGTTCGACGTTGCCCTTGAGCTGCCCGCGGCCGGCATCTTGATCATTGACACAGATAGCTTAGAGTTGTGGGCTCGTCGGGCCGACATGCCGTACTCTAAACTCACCCTTGAAGAGAAGGAAGTGTGTCGCGTCGAGGCGGACCTCCTGTTGGCGATAATCGAATCGTCCAAGGAGCCTGAGCCAGCGCGTAGATTTGCCACCATTAGAGATAATGTGAAATGGTGGAATTTGCGTGACGCCGAGGGTAACGATGTTGGCGATCTTGAGCCGGGGGCAGTGTTTGAGGTCATCGGGGAGGATGATGCGCGTCTCCGTGTCGCAGCCTGGGCGCATAAGAGTGGATTCAAGGAGGAAGTATAGCCTGGAGGTCAAAATGGATGCATCCAATAAAAAACCAGGAAAGACTAGAAGGGGTGCACCAGCTAAAACTGTAGAAGGACGTGAGAATCAGTTGATTGGGCTTGCCGTGGACTTAGCAGAAAAGCAACTTGCGGGAGGGACGGCATCTGCACAGGTGTTAACCCACTTTTTAAGATTAGGCACGGTCAAAGCTAGGTTGGAGCTCGAAAAGATTCAACAAGAGAACCTACTGCTGGCCGCAAAGACTGATCAAATCGCATCTGCAAAACGAATCGAAGAACTTTATGCCGATGCCCTTACCGCTATGCGGGGTTATCAGGGCCAAGATGGTTCGGATGATTCCGGCGGTCGCGATGACTAGGTCCTATAGTGAACTAAATGGAGGTGAAGGATGGTAGATAAATTTGAGCATTATAGCGAGGGGCTAGAGAGTCCGGCGAGTAATGCTATGGCGATCATACCAAGCGATACGATCGATCTGGAACAGACTACCCGGGGGCTATATGTAGGTTCGTCGGGGAACGTGAAGGTAACAATGGCCGGAGGGCAGACGATACTGTTCGGTGGGTTGCTGGCAGGGATGATTTACCCTCTGCGAGTGACACGGGTATATTTAACGGACACAGAGGCGACAGGTATCGTGGGAGTCTACTAAGATGCCGCTAAAGATTGGGAACGCCATTTCATTGATGAATTGCAGAAGAGGAATTACTCGTCCGGCTTCACCCTTTTCACCGACAGACCTTGACGATAGAGAGGTTTGGTTTATGGGGGAAGGCTTCGAGGTATATGTGGCGACCGATAAACTTGTTCCGGCAGAAAATGATGGGGATCTCGTCGGCTGGCTTGAAAACGATGGCGATTTATACACATGCGTTATACAAGGAAACGCTACCTATAAACCGGAGATCAAATTTGGCGGGAATGGCATCAACGGGCTTCCGGTTATTCGTGACGTTGGCAACAAAATCTTATACGCTGACGAGGTCGGGGACATCAATCAGCCATGTACAATCTACGGCGTATTCAAACCACATTCCTTTGGTGTTAGTATGCGGCTGGTCGCTGACGCTTCCCCGAACGAGTATGGTGTAAAAGCATACTTGAGCGAATATTGTTTGTATTTTGGCACGTATGCTTGTTGTGTTGCCATTCCCAACAATGTTCCGACAATTTATACAGCAATTGTTAACGGAGCAAGTTCGTCGGTGCAAATCAATGATGGAACTCCGGTGACTGGCAATCCAGGCGCGGGCTACTTCAATGGTTTTAGGCTGGGTGGTGGCATTAATTCGGATGTTGACTTTGCAGAAGTGATTATCTGCTCTAGCGTTCATAGCGCCGCATTGCAGGAGAAGGTGCGTGATTACCTTAATGGTAGGTTTGCTGTATACTAAAGAGCGGCAAATTCAACTTTGGAGTTATTGGTATAGTAAATGACTAGGTCCTATAGCGAACTAATCAGACTTCCGACATTTGAAGAACGTTATGAGTTTCTACGAATGAAAGCGATGGTGGGAGCAGTAACTTTTGGGTTTGATCGGTATTTGAACCAGGTCTTTTATCGATCCCGTTTGTGGCGAAATCTCCGTCATGAGATTATAGTGCGCGACAACGGCTGTGATCTGGCCGTTCCTGGGTATGAGATTCGTTCGATGATTGCGGTCCATCACATAAATCCATTAACTCCCGAAGATGTCGAAAACTTCACTGACAACATGGTTGATCCGGAAGGCTTAATCAGCACTAGCCACGAAACGCACATGGCTATTCACTATGCGAGAGCAAATCCCCTTCCGAGTCTACTTGTAGAGCGTTGTCCTGGCGATCAAATACCTTGGAGATAGGATAATTATGGAAAGTATTCTAGTCACAATACGAGCAATGTTAGGAATCCAAAAGGATTTCGACGGCTTTGATCCCGCCGTTATGGCTGGTATTAATTCTGCTATGTTTTCACTATCGCAAATTGGTATTGGTCCAGATGGCGGTTTCAATATTACCGGTGTTGAAGAAACGTGGGATGAATTGTACGATGAAGTTCCAAATCTGGAAGCGGTCAAGACCTATATTTTCCTAAAGACCAGATTGGATTTCGATCCCCCAGGCACAGGGTATCTTGTGCAGTCTATGACCGAGAGGATTACACAACTAGAATCCCGGTTGATGGTTGAAGTAGACCCTGACTATGTAGCAGAAGAATAAGGATGATCCCATGATTGATTTAATTCTAACACATTACGGCGTCAAAGGAATGAAATGGGGTATCCGGCGTAAACGGGGTTCAGGTGGACGAGTTAGCAAAGACCATACTGAATCACGTAAACTTCTCAAGAAACCCAAGATGACCCTTTCAAACGAGGACATCAAGAGGGTCAACAAGAGATTAAACCTGGAGAGAGATATGACCCGAATGGATCCCACAAAGCGAGGCGCCGGAAAACGAGCAGTTAGCAAGTTTCTTGGGCAATACGGAAGTGTTGTTATATCTGCTGCAGCCGGAGCCGCGGGCGCAGCAACAGTAAGCGCGGTAAAGAAGGCTACATCACATGCGGAAGTGCCAGGAGACGACGATATTTCACACTATGGTGTGAAAGGTATGCGCTGGGGTGTTCGTCGCAAGCGTGGTGCGGGCGGTGGAGTTGGCGACCACAAGTCTAGAGTAAAGGGTCTAAAATCCGAGATCAAAGGTAAAAAACGAGCAAGAATAGGTAAACACTTTGACAAGATGGCAACGGACGAAGTCGCTGCCTACAAGAAACTTGATGTGGCCCTAGGAAAAGAGCTTAGCGCAATAAGTGCCTCGGATAGGAACAAAGTTAGCAAACACATCAAGAAAATGTTTGTGCGAGATGTCTACGCGCGTAAGCGGCTGAATGTGGTGGGTAAGATTGAGGGGGATTATATTCAGAAAGAACGAAAAAGAAGTAAGGCGAGCAAGAAGGCGAAGAGGGCGGCCGAACATAAGCTGGATACGGAGCTTTCAACTCTTTTTGCCGATGGTTCTAGGGCGGCAACAAAAGGGAAGGGCCCTGTAGCCGCCATTAAGGCTTATCGGGCATTTGAGAAAAGCTTTGATGCCCAGGCAACGGAGCGCTGGCTCGCACTTGATCTGGAATACGCATAAGGCAACACCATGGCCCTATCCAACACGGCAGTACCAAGATACTATGGCGAATTCCGCGAAAAGGTAAAGAAAGGTGCGATTCCAGTAAACCGCGAGATCTCTTTGGAGATGAACCGTATAGACGCTTTAATACTTAATCGTGGCGTATACTATGACGATAAAGCTATTGATGGTTTCATCCGGTTTTGTGAGAATGAAACCACATTAACCGACGGATCGAGTCTTTGGTTATTGGATACCTTTAAGTTATGGGCGGAACAAATTTTTGGTTGGTACTACTTTGTTGAGAGAAGTGTTTTTATCCCAGGAGAGGACGGTAAGAGCGGTAAGTATATTCGTCGAAAGGTTAAGAAGCGATTAACTAACAAGCAGTATCTCATTGTTGCTCGTGGAGCAGCAAAATCGATGTACGGCTCGCTGATACAACAATTCTTTTTAACTGTAGACACCAAAACAACTCACCAAATTACAACCGCTCCAACAATGAAGCAAGCCGAGGAAGTAATGTCTCCCGCCCGAACGGCTATCACGCGCGCACGAGGACCTTTATTTAAGTTCTTAACGGAAGGATCGATTCAGAACACTACTGGTTCTCGTGCGTTGCGTCAAAAGCTGGCATCAACAAAGAAGGGTATAGAGAATTTCCTTACGAATAGTCTTTTAGAAATTCGTCCGATGGCAATCGATAAACTTCAGGGCCTTCGACCTTTCGTTTCAACGATTGATGAGTGGCTCAGTGGTGATATTCGTGAGGACGTTGTCGGTGCGATCGAACAAGGCGCGTCAAAGCTTGATGACTATCTTATTGTCGCTATGAGTTCTGAAGGAACAGTGCGCAATAGTAGTGGTGATGAAATTAAGATGGAACTAATGGATATTCTAAAAGGAGAGTATGTAAACCCGCATGTCTCCATTTGGTATTATCGATTAGACAAGATTGAGGAAGTAGCTGACCCGAACATGTGGATCAAAGCCAATCCAAATCTAGGTATGACTGTTACGTACGAAACGTATCAGCGTGATGTAGAGAGAGCCGAGAAGGTTCCATCTACAAGGAACGATATTCTCGCAAAACGATTTGGTATTCCGATGGAAGGGTATACTTATTTCTTTACCTACGAAGATACGCTCACACATCGTCGAAGAGACTTTTGGCAATTACCGTGTGCGCTCGG
>JAGLME010000050.1 GCA_023140195.1 Thermoplasmata archaeon | reverse complement strand
TTACCGCTGCCTTCTCCTGACCGTTCGACAGGGCGTTCTCGGCTGCATTCAGCTGTGAGATGAGGCTGTTCTTTATTCCATGCGGAATATCCAGCTCCTCGATATATTGCTTCAATTTCTCTATAGCATCCACGGGATCATGATTCCACGGATTCATCAACGGATACCAATCCACTCCTTGATGTGGAAGATCTGTGTCTCCAACGCCATCGCCTGCTACTCTCCCTCCGCTTCCGTCGTCTAGACCAGTGTAATCGCTCCAATAATTGCCCTCACCATCACCGTTGTCCCATGTGTTTGTTGATTGGTAGTTGTAGAGCTGATCCGTGTTGTCGATGAAGTTGTTATGAAAGATGGTGTTGCTGCTGGAATAATGCAGGTAGATGCCGATGCCGTTGCCCGAGACTGTGTTCCCGCTTATGGTGTTGCTGCTGGAATAACCCAGGTAGATGCCGCGGTAGATGTTGTTCGAGACAGTGTTCCCGCTTATGGTGTTGCTGCTGGAATATACCAGGTAGATGCCGTGGTCGTTGTTCGAGACTGTGTTCCCGCTTATGGTGTTGCTGTCGGAATAAAGACCCACGCTGATGCCGCCGTGGTTGCCCGAGACTGTGTTCCCGCTTATGGTGTTGCTGCTGGAATAATACAGGTAGATGCCAGCCGATCCAGGGCCCGAGACAGTGTTCCCGCTTATGGTGATGCTCCCGGAACGGTCCAGCCAGATGCCGTAGTGGCTGTTGCTGGAGAACGTGTTCCCGCTTATGGTGATGCTGCTGGAAGAACCCAGGCAGATGCCGTCGCCGTTGCCGGAGAACGTGTTCCCGCTTATGGTGCTGCTGCTGGAAGAATGCAGGTAGATGCCCCAGCGGCCATTGCCCGAGACAGTGTTGCCGCTTATGGTGCTGCTGTCGGAATAATGCAGGTGGATGCCGATGCCGTTGCCCGAGACAGTGTTGCCGCTCAGGGTGATGCTGCTGGAGCCCGATATGTAGATGCTGGAGTAGTCGTTGCCCGAGACAGTGTTGCCGCTCAGGGTGATGCTGCTGGAAAAACCCAGCCAGATGCCGTAGGTAAAGCCACTCACTACAACATTCGTGATAGTGATTTCTGAGCTATATACTGCGTAGATGCAGTACGAACCAACACCTCTCGTGACGGAATGACCATCACCATCAAGCGTGACTCCATCGCTATCGATTACAATCATCTCGAAGACGTCGCTGGTGAGCGTGCACGTCTTTGAACCAGAGTCCCAAGTTCCGATTGATGTGCAGTCGCCACCAGTTGCATCATCTTTGATGTATTTCGTACCGGCCTCCTCTTGTATGAAGACATGGTGAGGCTCCGATATGTCCTGAGTGTAGGAGTGGTTTCCATCCTGATCGGCTACGAAGCTCTCCATCAGATAGCCGTTCTCGTGTCTGTAATATGTCTTGTCTAGCTCGAAGCCGCTGATGACGATCTCAGTGGATTGAGCAGAAGTCACATTCTCGATCGTGAAACTCACCACTCCGGGAATGGATTCCAGTGTGACGCTGACGACCTCGCTGCTGCACAGTGTCACATTCAGATAGGTACTGTTCGTGATCTCGAAGCAATTGCCCTCTCCTTCAACGATTTCAGCGCTGACATCGGTGACGACTATATTCGGACCGAAGAAAGCGAACGCGGTCGAGATCAGCAGCGCACACAACAACAAACTCATCAGTCTTCTCATGCTTATTCCTCCCTCTCACAAAGAACGAAATTCGTCCCCCCTGAGCAAAGCAGAATTCAAGAACCTCGTTATAAAGTTTTCCGATATGGAGCGTCGAAATGTCGACATGTGGAACTGCAAATCGTCGGTATGGCGAGAACATTGGGTTTTGGAGGCCCATTGCCTCTGCATCTCGATTGTCTCAAACGAAGTAGTATTCAGAGAAGTGTAGACTAATGCATCGGAGAGGGCGACCCATGAAGAACTGGGTTAGAAGCTGGAAGAGTCGTACGACCGAGTGCTGAACGATTTCTGGTCGAAGTGAAATCAGATTCTTTGCCCGACCGAGCTAATATTCAGCCGGTTGATGCGTATTGAGCAACGGACCCGGCAGTATCTTTCGAAAACCAAAAGGATTACAGTGAAAAGACTGATGTGAGAATCCTGGAAATCGCATTAGCTAACTGGAGAAATCGTGGCACCACATCTAGTGTTTATCCCACCAGCCTTCAATCTCGGACATGGACTCAAATGCTTCCCACAGTGTCCTGCCATTTTCGACTGTTGCGATCGCTGTTGCCACAACACGCAACACATCCAGCAGAGTCCCGAGACCCGCAAAACGGGCTGTCTTCATGGCCAATCTTGCGACCTCGAGTCCTTGCTGTTGACGCTCTGCTTGAACAAGGGCTTGCGACACATCGGCCAACGCGCAAGCTCTCTTATCCAAATCGGTGATCGAATTCGCCACTTTGATCGCCTTCTCGAACCTGCCTGCCTGCGCAAGGGGGAGAATGACTTCTTTAATGACGGAATCTCTCATCCAATGCTGCTCCTCACCCACATCCTCAGCTGCTTTCAACGCTCTATCCAACCGAGCTCTATCACCTAGCTTCACGAGGGTGAAAGCCAGAGGCCCAAGAACATACGAACTCGTCTCCCCACGCCAAGCTTGTTCCTGTTCGAGAATACGACTCACCAGCTCTGAGGCTCTGTCAAGGTCATCGATTTGTGCGAATGCAAGGGCTAGCTCACTTAGGACGAATGCTTGGTCAGAAACGTCCGAGATATCTTCCGCCGAGGTAAGTGCAAGTCTCGCGATTTCTCTTGCCTTCTCTCTGTTCTCGAAATGAGACAATGTCTGAGCTAATCTACTCAGCCCAAGTCCTTTCGGATATACATAATCAATTTCTGTGATTTCCACCAGAGCTCGATTTACCAAGACTTCCGCCATTTCCCTCCTACCTGCCCGCTCAACGACAAGAGCCAATTTGCTCAAATCATTCACATAGCCGGATTTGTTCCCGATAACTGCCAAACACCTTTCTGCCACCTCCAAGCCTCTATCATTGTCGCCTATCTGGGTCAGGACCTGAGCAACTTCCGTCAACATACGCACATTGGTCACCATTTCCTCTTTTCTCCATTCCGCGACTGCCAATGCTCGATTGGCAGCGGCCAAAGCCTCGTCCCGACTACCCGACTGATAGAAGGCAAGGGCCATCCCGAGTAGGAATGATACTTTGTTGAAATCATTCACGCCTGTTTCGGCAAATGCCAAGACCCGATTTACCATGTCAGCTGCTCTATCTTTGTGACTCTTCGTGCCCAGAGCAAAAGCCAGCTTGCTCAGTGCATATGCCTTTTCAGGGAGATATCTAAAAGCTTCGGCCACTTCCTCGGCACGATCCAAATCACCAACCATGGCCAAGGTCTCGACCAGTTCAATCAGCACCATCGAGCGAATATGTTCTTCTTCGATACTCTCTGCGGCTGCTCTCGCCTGTTCGATTTGTCCAGTGATCGCCAGAGCCGGGACTGCCTTGGTTATCGCAAACCACCCTAGCCACCCCGGCCCCATCTCCATCGCGGCCTCCAAAGCACGGCAAGCGATGGTTATTGCCTTCTCATTCTGACCCGCGCGGAAAAGAGTGTGAGCCAATTCGCTCAGTGTTTCCGCTGAAACTCTCCCAGAAAGCTCCCCTATTTGTGATAACTGATCCACAATTCTTGCAGCCTCCTCTGTCTTGTCAGCTCTTATGAGTGCGCGAGCCACCTTGCATAATGCCGACGCTCCAGCTTCCCTATCTGTAATCGAGCCAGCGACCGCATACGCTTCATCGGGCTTCCCAACTGTCGCCAATGCCTCCGACAACCCGGTCAATGCCTCCACTTCAGCGATTCTGTACCCGGTCGCCTTTTCTAACAGAGGAGAGTCCATAACAAAAAGGATGTGAATTCCAACATCAATGAGTTTCTCCTCATCACCCATCTCTGCGAGGGCCTGGGCCACATAGGTTAGTGCATTCAGCTTCTCGGTCCTGTGCTCAGTAGTTTCGATTATCTGCAAAGCTAGACTGATACTGGCATCTGCTCCTTCTCTTTCCCCTATCTTCGCCAACACTTGGGCTGCCCAGGTTTGGAAACGCACTTTCGTTGAAACGAACTTCGTCGTTTGAGCCGCCAACGATACTTGTTCGACAAGGCTTGCAATGTCATCGTATTGCTTCTGAACCAGCAATGCATCAGTTATCTTCTGGTAGGCCTTACCTCGCTCATCTCCATCCTGCATAAGTGAAGCAAGACCGATGGCTTTCTTCAATTGGCCCACATGAGCCAATGCCCCTAAAGCTTCAGGCGGAACACCAGTCGCCCGGGAAACCAGCGTTGCACAAATCAAGCAGCAACGGAACTCCTGAATCAAATCTGGGGGCTCCTGGGCACCGGCGACTTCGATTGCCAGTGTCACATCGGCCTGAAAACCTTCGTAGGAGGAGCCACTTCTCACGTAGCGGGCCTCCATCCAGTACCTACCGATTAGGTTGTACAAGCCATTCTTGTCGTCACCTTCAGCGAAATGTACTGCGAGATTGTTCAGCCCGTATTCGTCACAACACTGCCAATCTTTGTGATACTTCTGCCAGTAGTAGTCAGCGATTGTTCTGTGTGCCTCAGCTGCGTCTATCACGAAGTCCTGATTCTGTTCCGGGTCAACCAAGAACTCTGCGAAAGACTGGTGGTAGAGTCGGAATGGACCATCTGGGTGCTCGCCATGAAGGAATTGGCTCATGTCTTTTGTAATGTTGCGAATATCGGTTCTAGAATAGGTCCGGCTACCCAAGGTAGAAGCTGTGGCCACAAGTTGCTGATTGTCAAAACCTTTCTCCCCTTGAGCTACAACTAAGGTAGCGAGGACTGGGGAGAACCTCGTCCTCCATTCATCGGAGTCCTGCCCCAAATCCCGGCGAAGAAACTCTCGATAGACGCCAGCCAGACCACCTTTTGGTAGGGGGATCTTGGCGGCATCCTCGCGACTTATCTGTGCAGACAATCCTTTGTCAATCAAGTCTTCGACGATGTGGTAAGCATACAAGAAAATACCTCTTGCTTCGTCATCGTCGGCGATTCGCCTCGCCAGTGTCATTCGTGCCTCTTCACTGCGTATATGACTAAAACGGCGAAGACAATAGCCGGCGACATCATCCACATCGGGCGGAGAATTGAGAATTAGATCGACCATCTGTGCCCTGTCTTTCAAGAGAACCAAGACCCCTCGATCAGGTCGAGTGGTCAGAATCAGATGTACATGCTCAATGTCGGCGATGAGCTCAGGAAGCTGAGAAGAAACCTTTGAATGAAGGGCTTCGTCTAGTCCGTCAATCAGTAGAACAATCGGAGCTTCATAACCTAGTTCGCGCAGTCGGCGAAGCGGTGTAGCGATTCCTTCAGTAAAGGCCCTTTCAGGGCCCAGACTACTCAGAA
Organism: Thermoplasmata archaeon; assembly: GCA_023140195.1. Classification (GTDB taxonomy): domain Archaea; phylum Thermoplasmatota; class Thermoplasmata; order RBG-16-68-12; family SOIM01; genus JAGLME01. The sequence goes on along the minus strand of JAGLME010000050.1, from coordinate 1,666 downwards.
CAATCCTAATCCCAGCAACCAAAGCCCCTGATTCCACATCTCCAGTTTGCACATTGACATTACTGATTTTTATTTCGCTTCCCAGGTGTGACCGAAGAACTTCTTCAAAGCCTGGTACAGTGTCCACCAGCTGATCTGATAGTCTCTGGGCACAGTCGAGTAGATCGACCACACCTTTTCGGCAGAAGTATGCGGCGTGAATTGTGTCGGCGGGTACTGGAAGTTCCTCTGGCGGATCTGCCTTCGTTGGATGAGGACCTCGCCTCGACTGGCTGGTGGACGCCTGTATCAGTCGGGCTGCAATCGCAGTTTTTCCAGTCCCCGGGTCGCCGATTACAACAAATATCCCCTTAGGCCCGGCAAGGAAGTCTCTGATCTTGTCGAATACCCATGACCGACCAGTGAAGTGTTCAGCTCTCTCATCAACATATTTCCACGTAATGGAAGACAGTTGCATCTTGCCACCGAGTGCTATTGAGATTGATCCCAGCCAATGACCTTGCCTTCTTTCTTCACGTTGCCCGCCTTGACCGTAATATTGCGAAATGTGGAAGTCGCTGCGAGCTTGTCTGCTCTGGCACGCACACCGGCGACATAACCTTCAACCTCTTCGACAGTAACGCTGATATCGGACACCTCTAGCGTGCGCGGAGGTTCTCCCTCAAAGGTAATGGGAGTACGCATCACATTCTCGAGAAGCTCGCGAAGTTCTGCGACAGCTTTGCGGGCTTCCTGTGAATCAGGATCTAAATCTTCATCTTTGACGTGTTCAACCATGTCCTTCAGGTCTGCGAGTACATCAGCCATAGCTTCGTTGACCGGCTCGGACAACGGACGGGCATCACCCATGGTCACTTCCCTGGGTGGCTCCAGCACCTCGGCAAGGGGTGCTTCAGGATCCAGTCCACGTTTACGCCAGGCTCTCAGAACTTTCTTGGCCTGGCCGTAGAGAAACTTGGCTCCCTTTACAATTACACTAGTGGCGATTCCAGTGAGTATTGGATCCACACAAATCCCTCCTCTTGAGATTCGTAGTTCTTTCAGTCTATTTATATTTATCTTGAAGCAGTGCACAAGAACACCTTGCCAAAACGCCATAAGAATGTTGTTGAATCAAGGCTATTGGTTCCCCCGTATGTAGACCTGGTTGGCACATTAACACCAATCAGTTGCCACATCACATCCAGAATCCTCTCTGCAGTGGATGAAACGCCACTCTCCTTCCCATATTGAACGAAGTAGGATTCAGAGAAGTGTAGACTAGGTTATCATTGCAGAAGACTTGCCATCATTATTACGAACCGGACAAGTCAATCGGTTCACAACATATTCAGCTGCCTATGTCAGGGAGAGGATGACATGAATCCTGGCCTGGACCTGCTCACAAAGGAAAGGCAGGAGAATTGCTGGTGGCAAACGAACTGCTTCCTCGGGTTTCGGCGCGTTCTTGCTGATTGTGGATACAGGAATGGACATCATCTGTCTTTTGGATAGGGACATGGTGCTGATTCAGGTGACGGAGAGCAAACTGGGTCCCCATAGGCGGTATTGACAAAACACCTGGACAATTTCGACTTGCTGAGAGAGGGTATGCCGTATGACCTCTTGGACTTGGGGCCTAGTTACTCGCGTTTCTGCCCATCAACCCCCAGCCACCCGCGAGCCC
>JAGLME010000005.1 GCA_023140195.1 Thermoplasmata archaeon | reverse complement strand
CCATCCCAAGATGCATACCCTATGACGTACTCTTGGTTATCATCATCGACGTCAACCAAAATCAAACGTCCAGCTGCAGGTACCCAAACTGGAATGTCATCCACAGCGAGTGTACCAGTTCCAAGAGTCTCACCACCGTCACATAGCATGGTATCTTTCTCTACATCTCCACCAGCACCAGTCAGGTAGTAAATTGTAACGAGGTCAGCATCTGACTCTGTCACAGCGTTCCCGCTAAGATTGGTAACCGCAATAGTAATTGAGGTCGGTCTCTGCCTTGAGGTACCTTCAATATCGGTTAAGATGAAGGAGTTCTCATCGGCCGCGAGGAAATCGATCAGAACAACACCGCGGGCACCGAAGAAGGTACCACCAGCAAATGTTCCAAGTGGAGCAGCGGCGCTAAACGCAAAGTTACCAACTTCATCGGGCGTAAAGGTATCTGCATCGTCGTCAGCATCAATCGTATCTGAATCGTTAAAGATTCCTCTGGTTGACCGAAGCAAGACAATTTGAGGAGCTGCTGTATCGTGTGACAAGACTACACCAGTAGCCAGAGTATTTTGCTGAGTTACAGACTCACCCTCACCGATTGTACCGCCTATGGCTGAATATCCGAAGTAAGCTGTACCACCTTCGTACTCTTCGCCCTCGACTCCACTCTCGGCAGTCTCAATGATACCTCCTGTACCTCGTCCATAACCACAGATGTACTTAAGCCACTGGTACACCTCTGTAAGCGGATTAGCATTACAGTCAACGGTGACGCCCCAGTTTTCATCATTACCGTCGTTATCGATGTCAACTTGGTTATTAGCAAACACAATTGTCGGTGCTGTGGCAGACGTAAACCATGCAGCATCTGCAGCACCATCATCTGCAGGCACACCATCAGTACCTACAGAGGCTAAAGATGATTGACCCTGGATTGTCTCAGTACTCTCAAACGCAGTCAGCGCACCACCAAAGTTACCAGCAGCATCAGTTTCTGCAATGGGCCAGTATACAAGCTCTCCACCAGAGGTAACGGTAGAGTTGGTTAGGTCCAGAATACCTCTTGCTCCAGCATTCGTTCCAGTAGTCTGTTGAATGATCTCACCATTAGTGAAAGGACCACCTGAGACTGCACCAGCAAACGAGATCACCTGGGTACCGTGACCCCTACCAGCATCGGCTGAGTAACCAGCATCCAAGTCAAGAGAACTCTGCAATGGAATCGGATTCCTACCACCTGAGGTTGTTGACGTTGACACCTCAAAACTAGAGAATAAGTCACCACCCTTACGGGCAAGAACTCGCATGTATCCACCATCAATTACTAACCAAGTAGATTGGTCAATGTCCATGATGGGTACACAAACATCAAAGTGTCCATTGCCCCAATAGTCTAGAGTTGCGCTATTCACGCTATAAACTCTATCACTTGCGTCAGTGGTAACTCTCTCACCCTGATAAGCGTACAGATGTACCTCTGGATCAATGGTACCAATGGAATACAGATTGGCCCAAATCATGTCACCTGAAGTCTGAGCAGCACCACCCTGAGTGAATGTGCCCGCATCAGAAGATGTGATAACCTGTGTAGTATCAAGAAACTCGTCAGCAGTGCCCGAAGTGTCTGGACGAATAACCAAGTATTCGTTAGTACCATCACTAATAATTTCAAGCAGCGTTCCGCTTCCATCAACAGCACCAGTAACATTTAGGCCAATGTCAGCAGAGTCCATGGTACCAATAGTGCCCTTGATTGCAACAATACCAGTGTTAGAACCATTAACATGTGCCCATCCATTAGTTCTTAATGAACCACCAGTAATCCTCTGCATCAACGCAAAGGTGATATAGAATGGGTCATTATCACCAGCATCAATCTTACCGATTGTGTACTCAACCGGGGTATCAGCAAAGAATGCTGTACCGTCATCAACCGTAGTCGGCTCGTCCTGTAGGTTCTGCATAGCAGAGTACAGTTCATTCATTGTATATGTGTAATTTGTACCCCCTACCCAATCGAGCATCTTTGTACGATTATTCGGCAGCCACCATACTCCGACATCCCCGTTCAGAATAGTTGTATCGTATGCCATCTCTCTTTCTCTCCATGATTAGAGTTTAAGTAGCGTTTGGATCTTCCACAAGCGTTACTAATAGTGAGTAATTGTCGGAGCCGACAAAACCCAATGTTGAAAAGAAGACGTATCTTGTGTCTCCTGGACTTGATTTTCTTACTCGTATTTCAATATCTGCATTTGCACC
>JAGLME010000049.1 GCA_023140195.1 Thermoplasmata archaeon | reverse complement strand
TAAACTGAGTGCATAGTCTACACTTTTTTGTGTTTTACTTCGTTTAGTCTCTAAAAAGGGGAAGAATAAACCGAAGTGCTGCCTCTTCAAGGTCTGAATGATTCTCAGCCAGCCATTCGGAAACGAATCCGGCTGGCCCCATATCACTCAATACAGCCTCCACTCTGCGTCTACTTTATGGTGTGCAAGCTACAGGCCGAGGGCTGGGATGCACCGCAGGTACTCTCGTTGCAGTTCCTCGGGATCGATATGGTCGTAGATGTCAATCGCGTCCTTTCTGGAATCCCCTCGCAATTCCTGGATCAGCTCCCTCCTCATGCCGCCTCTTCTGAGCACGGTCGTGAACCAGTGCCGGAAGCAGTGGGGCGTGAATCTGCCTTCCAGATCCTCGCTCCCGGAATCGTGGATGCCAAGACGACCGGCGTGCTTGGTGACTATCTGGTAGACGGAATGGGTGCAGAGTCTCGTGCCGGGTTCTCCGACGAACAGGGCTCTCTCCTCCATGTCTTGAAGATAGGAATCCCGAACGGTTACCCAGGACCTCAGGACGCGGAGGCCTTCCTCATCAAGGAAGACCAGTCTGTTCGTCCTCTTTCTCTTCGGTTTGAGGTTTATGCATCCACTTTCCCAGTCTATGTCGTCGACATCGATGGAAGCCAGTTCCCCCCGCCTGACACCCGTCTTCGCGAGAACGGTGAGGATGGCCTTGTCCCTTGGGCTCAGGACGGAGTTTATCAGCCGCCCCATCTCCTCGGCGGAAATGACCTTCCTTCTGGACAGTCCCATGGAGGAGCGGTAGCTTGCCAGGTAGCGCTTTCTAAAGGCTGGTATCGGATTGGATGAAAGGTAACCCTCGAGAAGGAGGAAGTCGCAGAAGGAGGAGAGGGCGCTGAGATAGTGATGCGCTGTCTTTGTGGAAACCTTCCGTTTCTTCCTCAAGTAGGTCAGGAACTCACGAAGGACATCGATGTCCTGAAGGTCGAGAAGGCTCTTCCCGCGACCGTTGAGGAAGCTCGAAGCGAGTCTAAGATATGCCAAATAATGTCTCTTGGCCTCCGCTCCCAGGTCTCTGAGAGTGAGGTCTTCTTCGAAGGATTCAATGAGGTCTTCCTCTGATGGAAACGGGGATTGAGCGAGACTCAACCCTTCCACCTCCATCCTTTCGGAGTTCTCTCCACGAGACCGTACGCTCTGAGTCCTTCCAGTTGACCTGCGATCGACTTGACCGCATTGGCGTCCCGCGGTCCTGCTCCGAGCTCTGCGAGGAGGCTGTCGTCGGAGACTATCGTGCCTGCCTTCAGAGCCTCTATGAGCCTCCTGTCGTACGTTCTGATGCCTTGGAACTCCTTGTCCGAGAAGATCTGTGCCCTGTACCGACGGATTTCCTCTTCCAGGCGGGCTAAGAGGGCGTTGCGAGCCTCCAAGTCCTCGGAAAGGATTCGTACCCTCTCTTTGAGCTTCCCCGTCTCACGAATGAGTTCCCCGCGTCTTACGAACGTGGAGTCTTCCCTCTGTTCTACGTACTCTCTCACGCACTCCATCACGAACTTGGATGTGCTCGTCCCCATTTCCTCCGCATGCTTCGTCCATTGCTCCTTCATCTCGACGGAAGGCAGGTAGACGTATACCGCCCGTTCCTTGATCGTCTCCGTCTTTCCCATGAATATCCGGGAGGTATATCTGAGCAGGAGTATTTGATATTTGCTAGTAAAAATACTCGGTTATAGGTATAACCAAAACGCGGTTCTTGATCTCGGACCCATGCCCTTTTGGCAATAGGTATAACCAAAAATGTCTCAGTCGATCTCAGAACACCAGTCCTTTTGGCAATAGGTATAGCCAAAAAGGAGAATCCGACCCCGAGAAAACCAGTCCTTTGGCAATAGGTATAGCCAAAAAGGAGAATCCGACCCCGAGAAAACCAGTCCTTTGGCAATAGGTATAACCAAAATCACCCCAAGATTTGGGAACTCCCCCCCCCACAGTATCTCTCCAATCACACCATTCGGGACATCCGGATCTCGCATTGATGCCGCTCTCTCCCCATGGCGTTGGGCTGAACACTAACTTTAAGATGGAATATCGTCTATTTCGCACCGTGGTTCAAGTGTGGAAACCGGAGCACTCCCTGGAATTGTATGGGGTCCAGAGATGGGGCTCAGGGTATTTCGATGTCGACAAAGAGGGCAACCTCTTGGTTAGGCCGAACAAGAACGAGTTGCAGACAGCCAACGTCAAAGCGATTGTGGACCGGCTCGTCAAGAAGAAGATTGGATTTCCGGTCCTGTTGAGGTTCCCTCAGATTCTCAATCACAGGGTCAACGAGCTGCACGAGTCGTTCAACGATGCGATTTCCAGGTATGAGTACGGTGGCAAGTATCAGGCTGTCTTCCCGATCAAGGTCAACCAGAGAAAGGAGGTGGTTCTGGAGCTGCTCAAAGCCGGCAAGAAGTACGGTTATGGCCTGGAGGTGGGGACCAAGTCGGAGTTGCTGGCCGCTCTCGCATTGGACCCAAAACCTTCTTCTCTACTTGTCTGCAACGGCTTCAAGGACGAACGGTTCGCCAAACTTGCTTTTGACGCATCTTTGGTCAAGGAGAAGCTGGTCATAGTATTGGATGAGATCGGGGAACTTCCCACGATATTCGAACAGGCGAAATCACTGGGTCACATGCCGTTGCTCGGGGTAAGGGTGAAACTGCACATGCGCGGTGCTGGAAGGTGGATATCCTCTGGTGGGGAGCTTGCCAAGTTCGGCCTTTCGGGGTCGGACGTACTTGATATCGTGGAGTCTCTCAAGAAAGAAGGACATCTGGATAAGCTGAGAATGCTCCATTTCCATCTGGGCTCCCAGATCACCCACATCAAGAGGATCCAGGACGCGATAAGGGAAGCGGCCAGATTGTATGCCGAGCTGCACAAGATGGGCGTTGACATCGAATACTTGAACGTCGGCGGCGGCCTCGGGGTCGACTACGACGGCAGCAAGAGCGTCAGCGAGTCCAGCATGAACTATACGATGCAGGAATATGCCAACAATGTTGTGTACATAATGAATCTCGTCTGCGAAGAAGAGGGCGTTCCCCCACCCACACTGGTTTCGGAGAGCGGAAGGGCCGTAACCGCACACCATTCACTTCTCGTCTTCAACGTCAAAGGCAAGATGCACGCCGATCAGGATCCCGAGAAAGTAAAGATCACAGAAGAAGATCCTGTCGTCCTCAGCGAACTTCGAGATACCTACGTGGAGCTCAACAAGAAGAACTTCGTGGAATACTACCACGACGCGTTGATCCTGAAGGAGGACCTCGTGAACATGTTCAACCTCGCCCAGATCGATTTGAGGCAATTGGCCAACGGCGAGATCCTCTTCAGGGGTATATGCCAGAAAGCCTCTGAGTTCGCAAAGGACACCGGCAACATGTCGAAGGAGTTCGAGAATCTGAGGAATATGGTGGCAAGGAGATACATCTGCAACTTCTCGGTCTTCCAATCCCTCCCCGATTACTGGGGGGTTGGCCAGCTCTTCCCGGTCATGCCCATTCACAGGCTCAACGAACCTCCGGACCAGTACGGCACCCTGCTGGACGCCACTTGCGATTCCGATGGGGAGATCGATAGATTCATCGACATAAGGGACATCAAAGAGGTCCTGGAGCTGCACTCCCTTGGTGATCAACCATACTACGTCGGGATATTCCTTCTGGGAGCCTATCAGGACACCTTGGGAGATTTCCACAATCTCTTCGGTTCGGTCAACGAGGCCCATGTCCACTTGAAGAACGGTGAATGGCGGATAAAGCAGATAATCAAGGGCTCGACCGTAGGCGAGGTCCTGAGCCTGTTCAAATACGACCGCGAGTGGATGACGACCGCCTTCAAGAAGCTCGTTGAGAATGTCACCGGCAAGGGCAAGGTCGAGAGGAAGGAAGCCAAGAAGATATTGGAGGACTATGAGAGGGAAGTTGAGGAATACACGTATCTGACGTTCTAGGTTTCTCGGCTTAACATTTTCATGCCGAAGTTACATTCTTGCTTCATACTGGCCATGATGTCAAACCCATTTTGTAACTCTCCCCAGTGACTATGACACGTTCATATACGTGCGACGGCTAAGAAAACTCGGTAAAGAACCAACATTTGGTGATAATATGACAACAAGTAGTCAGATAGAGGAGTTGTTGCAGAAGTGTGAGGATTGTGCTGGAGGGGACTCCAGATCGTATGAAGAGCACTTCGCAGAATGCCCTCAATGTAAGCAGTACGCGGAGGCTGCTGAGAAAGCGAACCAACAGTTGAACTTCCTTGAAAGCCTCGCATCGAAGCCCTATGACAGTGCGAAGCAGTTGCTGGGTGCCAGAATGCGTGGATTCCTGGGTTTGCCTCCGGAGGAGCGAAAGGCCGCGATATCCGATCTTCTGGACGGGCTCGGTGATGTCTCGACGAAGGCCATGATAAAGATCGTGAAGGCCAGGACCGACCTCATCATGGAGATGCCTAAGGAAGACAGGGTGACGCTCATGGGCATTCTGAAGGAGATCATGTCGACATGGTCCCCCGAGAGGAAGATGCTGGAGAAGCAGGCCGTTATGAAGGCGACCGAGGACTACTTCTTCTTGAAGAAGAAGATGGTCAGGAAGAAGTTCGGCGCTCTGCTCGCATAAGGTGAGTGAAATGGACCCCCCAGTGAAGATGGTGAAGAAGGTCACCATGGTCGCGATAATCTTCGCGATAATCGGCGTCGGCATGGCTTGGACCGCATTCATCATTGAGCAGACATCGCTGGTCCCCATGCAAGAGGAGTACTTCGTTGATCACACCAAGGCTGAGAGGGATTCGGCAGCCGCTGGATCTGACCTGGCCAACTTACAGGCAGACATCGAAGAGATGAAGCCAACGATTCTAACCTTGAAGCTGGTAGGTATCGCTACAGTTCTGTTCGGCATAACCATCGCTCTTCTTGGGATTCTGCGCATGCTGTCCCTGATGCCCATTGGCCTCGCTGACGTTATGAGAGCTAACATGGAAGACATGGGACTCGGGAAGAAGGAATAAGTAAGGTTTCCTTTTCCGGGCCGTTCGATTCGAGCTCTCCAAATCTATCATTGTACTCATATGTAGTGAACACCATCTGGATTCTTACATTAAGCGGAACAATATGGAAAGACTTTTTATATCCTGGAAACCATCTGGAACCCTATAGGAGCGCGAGGAGAGGGGGAGCGATAAGGATTCTCCAACGATGTTTCATTGAAACCGGGATTCTGGTCGTGATTGGAACTCCATGCGAACACGAACATTGAAGAATAGGAGGATCTAGGATGAGAACGAGCAGAATAGGCAGTGCGCTTGTCGTCTTTGGAATGCTTCTGGGTATGAGCGTCTTTGCTGGCATGCCAGCGGTGGCTGTGATCGAGGTGGACTATTTTCCAAGCTCGGTTGCCGAGATCGAATTGCGTTTACCAGATGGATCAACCGCTGTTGTGGTCCTTTCCGGGGACCAGACCTGGGAAGTCGATCTTGGCAGTCTTGGCGACAGTGACGGCAACGGCCGGGAAGAGGTTCCAACCGAAATAGTGCAGATGGACCTTACAGGTAGCCATGATGATCTTGGACCCATTTCCATTGGGCCGAATCCGTCGAGGGTTTCGATGGGTCAGATCGAAGAGACTTCAAACACCCTCCCCGGAACCCTTGACATTCCACCCTTCGCACCCCAAGGAACTGGTGACAGCTTCTTCGATGTGTTCTTTGACATCGAAATCTCTACACTCACTCTTCACAATCATGCACCACTAGGACTTTCCGGAGTCATCACACACAAACCCCCGGCAGAGGGGGAAGTACTTTGTTCATCCGGACAGGAGGTCGAGCTCTTTGACGAGGACGAAAATCCAACTGGATTCTTTGTCAGTTATTTCTGCAACACGCCGAATGCTGGGACTGGTCCTGTAATCGAAATCGAGGTTGACCATTTCCCTGACTCGGAAGCCACGATCCAGATAGTCGTCCCTGGGGGAACAGTCGAAGTTCTTGATCTTTCGGGACCCACGACCGTGGAAGTCAATCTCACCAACCCTAAAGATACTGACGGCAACGGCCAGGAACAGGTCGAAACTGAAATGATTCAATTGGATCTCACAGGTTCCAGCCCCTATTTGGGCAATGTCACGATCAGGCTAAGTCCGACCAGGCGTACGGTCGGTGAAATCGAAGAGAACGTGAACAACAATCCGGGACTCCTTGACATCCCTCCATTCGCACCTTCAGGAACTGCGGATAGTTTCTTTGACGTGTTCTTCGAAATCGAAGTGCCGGGAATTGTACTTCACAACGAGGATCCTGCCCGCATAGTGGCCAATAATCTCACTCACAAACCGCCGGCCGAAGGAGAGACGTATTGCGGAGACGCGCAGGTCCAGCTCTATGACGAGCAAGGAAATGTCGCACCCTTCGGACTCCTGTCCTATTGTCATACACCCAATCCCGAACCTGAGGGCGGCAACGGCGGGGACGGCCTACCATGCCCGTTCAGCCAAGGCTTCTGGAAGAACCATCCCAGTGCATGGCCGGTGACATCTTTGGATCTCGGTGGCGAGACCTACACCCAGGACGAGCTGATAACCTTGCTCAAGACACCTGTCAAAGGTGACGCGAGCCTGATACTCGCCAAGCAGTTGATTGCCGCGAAGTTGAACGTGGCCAACGGATCGAACTCATCATCCATCGCTTCAACCATCTCGGATGCCGATGCCTTGCTCTCTTCCGTTGGTGGTAGATTACCCCTTGGAATACATCCGTCCACCGATATAGGCCAAAACATGACGGCCGCCGGCGAGGAACTCGACGATTACAACAATCGCGTTTTGACGCCGAGCTGTGAGAACTACGAGGCTGACAAAGAGAAAAAACCGAAAGAATCTGGACTGCCTGGTTGGTTGTGGATCCTCGTGCCTGTGGTCGCTCTGGCTGCAATCGTGGCCTTGATTCGGTTCAAGCCGTGGAAGTAGGGGTAAGATCGCGCCTATATATGTGATGGAGATTCTGGGTTGATTCCTGACCGAATTCCTCGGTGAAGTCATGGGGCGGGTCCGACGGATCCCTGAATTGGATAACTGGCCGGAAAACCATGCCCATCACTAGGTTTATTAGTTTGTATGGGCAGTGAGGGACTATGAACAGGGGAGGGGACCGTCGCCCACTTCTCGCTAGGAAAACGACATTGACCATTCTCCTCGTAGGAGTGGTTGTTGTCTTGTTGCTCCTCAGCGTCCTTCTTTCAGACCCACCAGACGGGGGAACTCCCCGCAACGGTTCAGCTGAGTATTTCGAAGGCCCGGTCACCAAGATAGTGGACGGAGACACCCTCTATGTGGGCAATGTCAAGATCCGTTTGGTTCTGGTCGACACTCCTGAGGTTGGAGAGAACGGTTTTGAGGAGGCCACCCAGTTTGCCGCGGGTCTTTGTCCGGTGGGATCCAATGCGACGGTGGATCAGGACGACGATCAGCTCTACGATCGATATGGTCGCATGTTGGCTGTCGTGTATTGCGGCGGGAAGAATCTCAACGAAGAGCTTCTGGAAGAGGGTCATGCGGTCATTCTGACGCAGTACTGCGATGAAAGCGAGTTCGGCGACCAGAAGTGGGCCAGGGATTATGGTTGCTAGTCCTCTTCGGGACATTTAGATGCAGAATGAACCTCATCCAGTGGTCAGTTGACGAGCACTGCAGAATTCATACATGCTTGGATTCGAACTACATCATCTGATGTGCTAACAGGAATTTCCACACAGGCTGGTACTCAATCTCCATGTTCTCAATCCTTTCCTTGGCCTCATAATCGAACGTGATGACCTTGCCCTTCTTCAGCCCAAACTCCCTCGTGCATTTCACCAGGGCCCTGATTCCTCTTCCCTCTCCTTGCTACTCCTCCATACCTCTCAACATTCCATCCATGCGACTCATCAAGTTCTCCATAAGTTCACCAAGTTCTTTTCCATAAGGTTCGAAATGACTTTCCATTAACGACCTGAATTCTTCCACATACCCACTGTCCCCCGGCAGCTTGGCTATCCTGTCCAATTCGCCCTCAAAGACTTCGGTCAATAGCTCTTGGGATTCTTCTATTCTGGCTATTCTTTCTTGTAGCTGTTCCGGAGGTGGTGGATTATTGACTACGTTTTTCAATGATTCCACAGTGGATATCAGGAAATGTTCCACGAATTCGAATATTCCCTCTCTCTTTTCCTTGAAATCATCCATTGATTGTACGCCTTTCACCATTTCCAAGAATTCATTCACTGCCTCGTCACCCATTTCTTTCTGCTCAGCATATCGTTTGATGACACTGTAGTGAAGCCAGATGAGTTTGCGACCTAGCTCTTCATGATCCTTCAGTCTGAGTCCAATCGCATCTTCGGGTGCGGTCAACTCCTCTGCATGGAAGAATGCCTTCTGTTGTTCACCGCCCACCAGCGTGGGATATACGATCAGACTGACCTCATCCACTAATCCTTCACGTATCATTTTGCTGTTAAGGGCCCCCTCCGAATCGAGCATGACCACTTTCACGCCGTGCTGTTCATTAAGATCACTCAGGGCAGCCCTGATGTCAACTTGCTCGTCACCTGTGGTGATATGCTCAATATTGCTTTCTTCTAGATAGTCCTGGAATTCCTGTGGAGTAGATTTGCTGTTTAACACCAAATGACCTCTGTAGACCGGGATCTTGCGTATTTGGTCCCAGCTGCGCACTTTTCCTTCATTGTCATGAACCACCAGGATTGGGCGGAGATCATCTGAATCCTCCATCTGCTGTGGTGGCGTGTGCTGCTCCCACTCCTCCCACGCCTCTGGCGGGATCATATCCACAAAACGCGTGATTGCGTCAGCATCCGCAAGATGCGCATTGATGCCAAACTTCGGAGTTATATTGAATTCCATTAGGATCTCACGTTCGAAGTTATCAATTCTACCGTCCAAGCTGACAGCTTTGTGAAGTACTACTTTTGGTAACATATTCTTGTCTCCCCATATATCGAACTATTAAACCATGCCGGGTTGTTGCACAAATCCGCTTCCGTGAACATCATCGCGAGCCATTCCGTTCCCATATTCTGAGGCGGATGGGATGTGCTCCCGGCGAGGGAAAAGACACACAGAGAGAAAAACCTGTCGCAAGGACGGACCATGGAATGATTCTAGGATTGGCCTGTCCGCCTCATCCTGTAGCTCCCCAGCAATCTTTGATTGAACATCCCGGTCCCCGGAGAGAGTCTGGACAATGGAAACGGGTCCTGCGATATTCGAACTCGACTGGGTTTTGGAGCGACTTCTCATTCAAGCAGCATAATCTGGGTCTTCCACGCCCAAGGGGGGGGGAGAGGCCTATTGGTAGGGCCTTGCCCAATACTCTGAGAGGACCACCAATGGTTTAAAGTATTAAATGACGTCCTACAAGAAAGGCGACGAGTGTCCTCGTTGGAGGTGTCCAGTTGCCCAGGATAAGGATAGAAAATATCGTTGCTTCGACCTCTTTCGGAAATGAGCTTGACCTTGAGGCAATAGCGCTTGCTCTGGTTGACGCGAAATACGACCCTGAACATTTTCCTGGCTTGATCTACAGGTTGAAAGAGCCGAAGACAGCAACCCTTCTTTTCCGAAGCGGGAAAGTCATATGCACGGGAGGCAAAAGCCCGGTGCAAGTGAAACTAGCGATCAGAAACGTTGCAGAGAGAATCAAAAAGATTGGGATAAAAATCGAAAAGGAACCTGAGATTGAGGTTCAGAACATAGTTGCTTCTTCCGACCTGGAAACGAGAATAGACTTGAATGAGATAGCTATCAGCCTTCAGATGGAAAAGATTGAATATGAGCCGGAGCAGTTTCCCGGATTGGTTTACAGACTCGATGATCCGAAAGTCGTACTTCTTCTGTTCGGTTCAGGGAAGTTGGTCTGCACAGGAGCAAAGAAACCAGAGGATGTGGAGAGGGCTGTGGAGAAGATTACCGAAGAACTTGGGATTGCTGGTTTGCTTCGTTAGTGCTTCGATCCTCCCTCTTCCCTATCGTTCCACCATGATCGAGGCAATAATCTACCCAAATGCAAGGTCTTCGTACCCAAATGATTACGGGCCCGGCGAGATTCGAACTCGCGACCTACAGCTTAGGAGGCTGCCGCCATATCCGAACTAGGCCACGGGCCCATGGTCTGAAGCCAAGACGTGTTTAAGTCAATCTTGCTATTTAACTTTCTGCCAGAAGGGATTAAATACCTCGTAAGGCAGTATATGCGCGAAAGGAGCGAGTGGGTACTTTGAGGGTCCTTGGAAGGAGCTGCGCTATTGTCGTTTCCGTGGTATTCTGCCTGCTTTCAGTCAGCGTATTGAACGGTCCAGTCATGGGCTCCAATTCCGCAACGCACGGGGGCCTCGCCGAGAACACCCTGAACAACGACTTCTTCATTGCTGGAGCGATGCTTGCCGACATTGACCATTTCCTGCCACCTGGCGTTCCACAGACCGATTTCCTTGCATTCACCTCAGGGCTGATCGACAGGGCCAAGAACGGGACGCACAACCTCAGGTACTTCGCCATGGGGTGGCTGGAGCATCTGGACCAGGACAACGAGTTCATTGTCTCGGTGGCCAGCATTCAGGCCGTCTATCCCAGCTACACTGTGACCGATATCAGGCTTGCCTTTGACTACCTCACCATCACTCAACACCCCACTTATGTCAACGTCACCTTCATCAACGGCTATGCCGAGATTGTTGACGCGATCGCGGCCGGGTTCACCAACATTTCGAGCTCCCAGGTTCGAACAGCCATATGGGACTTCGTCTTCAGTGAATCCGCACCGAACCTAGGATTGAATGCTCAGATGCAGTTGGCCCAGCTCTTTGCTTCCCTGTTCCCGGATAAGGTTGGGAACATGGCAATTGAGTTTGATTCATATTACCAGAGAACGACTTCCGGCCATCAGAATCCATTCTTGGGTCACTTCTACAACGGAGTAATGACGGGCATGACCCGCAAGATGAGAAGAGTCGCTGGACCGGGACCCAAAGCTCTGGCCTTCAGATTGTGAACTTCTTCCCTTTTACGGGCAGTTTGACCTTCTTTGCCATTCTCTTGAAGAGATTCGGATACTCGGAGTGTATGGGGATGACGACCTTCGGATCGATGTCCGCGATGACCGATTTGATCTCGGGCATGCTGCAGTGTCCGCTTGCATGATACTGGTGGTGGTGTAGGCCATACCTCTTCAGCCAGTTGTGTTTTACCTCGTTCTCGATATCATTCTCCTCGAACGGTTCGCTCTTCGAGTGTATGAACTCGCTGCCCTTCTTGGGTCTTATGTCCACGAACTCGTTGAAATGCCAGAAGTCCAGTTGGAGTATCAGTTCTCCCTGTCTCCTGCGGACCTCGTCGCTGCCGATCCATTTCTTCTCGAAATCCCTCTCCCAGAGGGGCGGTGCTTTTGCCAGCTCCCTGTGGAAGACCAGAATGTGCTTGTTCTTCATGACGTTGGGAAGCTTGATCCCTCTGTCCTTTCCCAGTGACTGAAGAAGATGGGCGGTCCTCACAGATACAACGAACTTCCTTCCCGTCGCCTTTGCCACCTCGTAGAATGTCCTTATCCTGTCAACGTCCCTCGGGTAGAATGTTGTCACTACCAGCTTCTTTCCAGCCTTCTTCACGATCTGTTTGCTGTGGCTCTTGACCTGAGCTTCGGTGTAGTTCTTCCTCTTCTCTTCAGGTGCGACCCGGGTACCTTCACATATCAAAGCAATCGGCCTCTCCTCCTTCACTCTGTCCAGGAAGTCCTCGGTGAGCTTCTTGTGGGATCCATGTTGTCTGAAATCTCCAGTGTATACGACCGCTCCCTTCTTCGTGTGCACGATGTAGCCGTAGGCCGCTGGAACGCTGTGGTCCACATGTATCGGCTCCACTTCGATGCCGTTGACATCGATCCTGTCTCCTGTTCTGAACGTCCGGTAGTCGTGTTCACCGAACTTCTGACCGGAGGTCGCCTCCCAGGAGTCTTTGATTATCTTGGTGCCCTCTCCCAAGTGCACGGGGATATCCGGATGAGCGAAGGCGATGTGCTGGCAGTGGTCGAAGTGGATGTGGCTGAGGAATATTCCGTCGAACATTGGCTTTCTGTATTTGAAGCCGGTGCCGTCGAGCATGTCCTTCGAATATAGACCAGGGATCTTCGGCATCAGATCCAGCTCGAAGAAGTCCCTGAGACCAACCCTTCCGGTTCTGGCCATCAAGTAGCCGGCGAAGAATTCCTCACCGAATCCGAAGCTCTGGCCCATGTCCAGGAATATCCTGGCCTTGCCATCCTCGATAAGCGTCTTGTTCCCTCCGATCTCCCCTACTCCTCCATACATGGTGATGCTGACCATTCAATGCCCTCCCTGCTCCTGCTTTTTGGAATACCCGTCGTCATACTTGTTCGTTTCTGAATACCATATGCTGGCTGGATGCGGAAGATTAAATACTCCACTCTTGAATACCATTTGTCAAGGAAGGTCCTCGCGTGGAAGGTCTCGGTGGGCACGGCAACAGGGTTCTCATTCTGACGGTCCTCTTTTCTCTTTTGCTTGCGAGCGGCAGTTCTGGTGTACTTCTGACTTCAGAGCAGGATTCTGCTTTCCAAGGGGATGATGGGCTTTCAGATGACACCGGGGAAACAAGGCAGGGTGTGGACCCGATCCAGCTGTCCAGATACAACCAACTCTTCGATTATTCTGACGTTCTTGTGATAAGGAACATCAACTCTCCCATATCAATGGAAATCGCTGACTATTTCGTACGGAAGAGGAACATCCCGCCGGAGAACATCTGCAATGTCTCCATCTCCTCCAACGAGGTCATTGACAGGAGCACGTTCAATAACCTCATGAACCAGATAATCACCAACATGACCTTTCACGGTCTTCTGACCAAGATCAACATCATCGTGACGACCAAGGGAGTCCCGCTGAAGATAACCCCGACCCTCTTCATCGAGACGAGAGCGTCCGTAGACACAGAACTGGCCTTGATAAATGGCATCTATGACGGCAACATCGGCAACCGTTGGTGGATGGCGAACCCTTACTTCAATTCCACACAAAGACATTCCCAGCAGACTGATCAGCTGTATGTGGTCACCAGGCTCACTGGATATACGCCGGAGGACGCCAAGGGCCTCGTCGACAGGGCAACCAGAAGCATCGGCAAGAGGGGCAGGTTCGTGCTTGATGTCGACCCCAGAAGGGATGGTTCTCCCGGATACAAAGTAGGGAACGACTGGATGAGGATCGCATACGACATCTTGACCTCCAGAGGCTTCCAGGTCTTCATGGATTTGAACAACACTTTCGTCAACAATCAGTCCACACTCGCGGGATACTCCAGCTGGGGTAGCAATGATGGGAACTGGTACATACCGGAGAACACCAACACGGGATTTGAGACCGATGCCAATGCGGACAACATTCCGGATGACTGGTTCAAGACCGATAACCCTGGTCTGAGCCAAGTCATAAGGAGCAATTTCGAACCTGCAAGCGGAACCTGGGCGGTGCTGATGAACCGCACCCAGGCAAATCTGAACTACACCTCCATCTCACAGAATGTCAGCATCATCCCCGAGAGAAGATACGTTCTCATGGGTTCGGCCAACCTGACCAACGTCAGCGCTGACAAAGGCGTCCACCTTCAGATCAAGTCGTATCATTCGAACGGTACTCTACTGAACACGTGGAACGGTAGCGCCAGAACCGGGACCACGCCCAACTATGTGGGTCTGGGCCAGATAGTCTACGAACCTCAAGCCAATGCGTCGAAACTCAATGTCTCTGCCATCTTCTCACAATCCAGCGGCATCGTTTTCCTTGACAACGTGCGTCTCATCGAGATTAAACCGCACAACATCTGGGTCGATGGTGCACTTGCAGAAACATACGTATCCACCGGAGGAAGGAGCTTCAGGTACCCGACCGCATACGGTCAGTCCCTCGTTGCAGACCTCATTAAGGACGGCATAAGCGGCGTCAAGGGCTACGTGTATGAACCATATCTGGGCGCGGTTGCACATCCGAACATACTCTTCGAGAGGTACACCAAAGGCTGGGCGCTGGGAGAGAGCTTCTTCGCCGCTTCGGAGATCGGGACCAGCTGGATGGACCTGATACTCGGAGATCCCAAGGTCGCTCCGTACAATGCAAGCTTCCTGCCGGACCTGGCTGTGACGCAAGGGAACTTCACAATATCCAACGATGAGATAATGATCGGTAGCAATGTCTCCATCTCTGCTGTCATCGAGAACCGCGGCAACTTCCCCACCGCCAATGCCACGATATCCCTCTTCATGGGAATCCCCAGCTCGGGAGGAGTCCCCTTCATGAACATCTCAAGGACGGTGGACTATCAGAACTCGACCCGGGTCGATTTCAGTTGGGAAGCAAGCGGGTTCCGAGGTAACTACGATATCTGTGTCTTTGTGGACCCCAACGATGAGTTCGTGGAGCTTGATGAACAGAATAACGTGGTCTGCCAGCAGGTTCGCATTTCCGACGGCATATATCTCAGCAAGGGGTGGAACCTCATCTCTCTGCCATTCGAACCGTTCGATACAACCCTCTCCGAGGCTCTGAAGAACATCAGCGGAATGTACGACATGGTCAGGTTCTACGATCCCTCTGACCCGACCGATCACTGGAAGACCTACAGCTCCTTCAAACCCACCGCCTTCAACGATCTGAAATGGATCGACAGGAAGATGGGCATCTGGATCCACCTCTTGAACGCCACTGTTCTCAGAACGAACGGGACTTACTTCCGTTCCACCCAGATAGACCTTCTGGCAGGATGGAACCTCATCGGCTATCCCAGTCTAAATGATATGTCCGTGCAAGACGTCTTTGCGGGGCTCCCGCTGCTCAGGATAGAAGTATTTGACGGAGGAGCCGACCCATATCTGCTGAAACCTCTGGACAACACCAGCTACCTGTCACCCGGAAAAGGCCTATGGGTCAATATGGCGGCCGATTGCACTCTGACCGTCAACGGGTAACCGGATGTTCTTCATGTGGACTTCAACAATCGAGTTCTCTTCTATGTCCTGCACAGTTATGCCATAGTAGTCCAGCCGAATCGAGATCATATCTATTCTGCCCCCTCTGCTTGGCAGCCTGAGCTCCCAGACCACAGTCTTGTCCGCCTCGAAGGTGAACGGGTTGCTGTCGAATTCCTGTATGTCGCGGTTCGGGTCCACAATTGACCATTTGGACGGATGCCAGAGCCTGAAATAGCCTTCTTCATCGGTAACGACCTTGCCCACCATGTACTCGTCGCCGCTGGTTATCTTCAGATTGGATTCGGGAAGCGAGGTGTGGACTTGGAGGTACCTGTACGAGTATATGAACCCGAACGCTGCCGGTGATGCTGAAGCTGTCTCGTACGTGCAATTCCACAGGTGGAACTCCCCGCCTCCGTACTTGAAGTACAGATCTCCCAGTGTGGAGTTCCTGGCATTCAGGTAGGTCTTCACCAACATTACGCCCTGAATGTCGCTTTCAACGATGAAGTCCTGGGCATTGATCCATGGGAAGTAGAAGGTCACCGCGTGCCGATCATCCCCCCTGACGGTCGAACCTTTGAGCTCGAAGAACAATGGACTGACTATCATCCCCTCACCTATCGGGTCGATGCTCTTCACGTCCTCGATGACTGAGTTCTCTATCTTCGCCATTCCATATACCTCGAAGTAGTAACCTTCGGCACCTGTGCTTCTTATGGTGGAATTCTCTACAAGCAGGAAGCCCAGGACCCTTATCCCGATCGTCTTCCATCTGGAATCCATTTCCACCGTGGAGTTCCGTATCTCAAAAGTGTCTCCATATGCTATGAACAGGTCGTGTTTGACGACCACCGTCTCATTCTCCCACCCCCACTCCCGAGAACGCGGGGAGTACTGCGAACTGGCCAAAAAAGCTGCGGGAGTTGCGGTCAAGAACATTGCTCCCATACTAACCGCGATAATGATTATCACGGCTGATTTTGTCACGTCACGGTTTATCATGTATATTATTGTGCAACAGACTATATAATAACTTTATGGTGCAACGTTCACTGTCAAGAATCATGGTTGAATGCCTCATCTGATTCTCATCCTTCCTTCTAAGCGACCAGGAGATTATCCTTGTTGAGTGCTTGTATCGATACTGAGATTCTTGCAGATCAGCTCTGTGACTGCCAGTGTGTCCAGACCATCTCCCACGGGTGCTTCTGTGATAATCTTCAGCAAAACACTTAATACATCGACCGACAATGTATGAATGGGATTGGATAAAAGAAAGTTGCCTGGACGGTTTTCCAAACTCCCACATGGACATGATAATCTAGAGGCCAAGCCAATGCGATACTTGCTAGGACGATTCATATGCAGCAGGGCCCATTCTTCTGCCCGAAAGGAGGTTACCCCATGAAGGCTGACTCGATCGTCGTACTGGGCGCCGCAGCGGCACTCTTCTTTCTGGGACTTATCGGTTTCATGGTCACGGACACCGATGTCAGGAACGAGCTCATTCCAGGCGGGGATGAGAACAACCCTCAGGATTACGTGGAGATCCAGTCAGAGATCCGGCCGTTCATGAAGGTGGGTGTATCCTCGATTGTGTTTGGATTGATCATCTTCCTGATATTCCTCCTGGTCGCTGCTGCCAGCAGACTCCGCAGATAGGCCGGCCCAGTTTTTTCGTACAAGTGGGGAACATCACATCATTCCCAGCATGATAACGACCACAAAAACCATTTAATCAGAGATATTCTTGTATCCGAGCCAAAGCGAGAGTTCATAGGACGTCGACAGAGACAGGTGCGCTCATGTTCAAGAGGATACTGGTACTGGCTGACAATTACAAGCTCACGGACTTCCTTCTTAGGTACATCCCGGAGGTCTTCCCTCATTCTGAGTACCATGTTCTGAGCGTGGCCGATCTCAGCTTCGATTTCTTGTCCATGACCGATTACATCAAGGAGACACTGGATGAGAGCGCCATCGAGGCCATGCTCCACTGCGCCACCATCCTTGAGGAATCCGGGATAACTCCCAAGAAGACGATACTCAGAGGGAACTTCCAGGCGGTCGTGGAGAAATACGTGAGGGAGAACGGGATAGGACTGGTGGCCACCGAGCTCTACATCGATGAGGAGGAGAAGAAGTCGCAGTTTGGCCACCACATAGAAGGTCTCTTCAAGTCGGTCCCGGTACCCATCTTCGCCATGGACAGGCCGGTTGAACTCAGGAGACCCAAATCATTGTCCATCTTATACACTGGAACCCAGCACTCCGATATTGCCTTGAGGCTGGGTCTCAGGTTGGCGAAGTACCTCGAGATCCCCAGCACCGTGATGTTCTGCGGAGGCCTGCAGAGGAAGGCCATGTACCCAGGCATCGAATCCGCCGGTCAAGAAGTCGGCGTCACCATGCACATCGATACCAGCGAATACAATTCGGTGGAGGACATAGTTAAGATGGCCGGCACCCATGACCTCTTCGTGACAAGCCGCGGAGGTCGGAGCTGGGGCGACAGGGTCGCCATGGTGTTCAAGAGACTGCCCTTGTCAAGGATGGAGATCGAGACCATCCGGTACGTTCCCGTCCCAATGCTCTTGGTAGGGGAGACGATGGGGATGAGCTATGGCCAGTCCTGAGCAGATCGTCGTTTCGGTCATCTTCGTATTCACTTTCGTCCTCATCGCCACCGAGAAGCTTCACAGGACGAGTTCTGCCCTCTTCGGTGCATCGCTCATGGTGATCGCGGGTTCGTTGATGGGTTTCTATCCAATATCTTCTTCAGGACCGAGCGAGGGTGCCTTCCAGCACATAGATTTCAACACCATCGGCCTGCTGTTCGGAATGATGATCATCGTTGGGGTGCTCATGGAGACAGGGTTCTTCGAGTTCCTCGCCATCAAGATGGCGAAGATGGCCAGAGGGGACCTTTGGAAGATAATGATGATGTTCGTCCTCGTTACCGCGATCGCCTCAGCCTTCCTGGACAATGTCACCACCATCCTGCTGATGATACCCATCACCGTCTCCATTGCGAATACCCTGGAGATACGTCCCATGCCCCTGATCATGGCAGAGATCCTGTCATCCAACATCGGCGGTGCCGCGACCGTCATCGGTGATCCGCCCAATATCATGATAGCCAGCAATGCGGACATTCCCTTCGTGACCTTCATACTGAACATCGGTCCGATAATACTCATCACCATGCTCGTCGCCCTCTACCTCCTCAAATGGATGTACAAGGACGACCTCAAGCAGGTGCCCAAGCACATAGACGTCCTCATGGAGAGGGATGAAAGGAAGGAGATCAAGAACAAGCCCCTGTTGATCAAGTCCATGATTGTCCTGGGTGCGGTGATCATCCTGTTCCTGTTCCATCATGTGGCCGACATCCCCCTGTCGGTCATAGCATTGATGGGCGCGGTCTTCCTTCTCGTCTGGGGCAACATCCATCCTGGTGAAGCGCTTCAACATGTCCACTGGTCCACATTGCTCTTCTTCATAGGGCTCTTCATCTTGGTCGGGGGAGTTGTCGAAGTGGGCATCATGGAGGTCCTGGCCGGTGGCATGGAAGCTGTGACCGGCGGCAATCTCATTGGGGCCATCATCTTCATCTCATTCGTGTCCGCATTTGGATCCACGATCGTCGATAACATCCCTTTCACTGCCACAATGATCCCTCTTATCACCGCCCTGGAGGGAAGTGCTGCATTCTCTGGACAATTGTCCAGCTTTGCGATCAACCCTATGTGGTGGGCGCTGGTGATAGGCGCGTGTTTAGGAGGCAACGGCTCGCTCGTGGGAGCCTCGGCCAACTTAGTGGGCGCCGGCATCTCCGAGAAGTTCGGCCATCCGATTTCCTTCAAGGCC
The DNA here is from genome assembly GCA_023140195.1 of Thermoplasmata archaeon. Taxonomy (GTDB): domain Archaea; phylum Thermoplasmatota; class Thermoplasmata; order RBG-16-68-12; family SOIM01; genus JAGLME01. The sequence goes on along the minus strand of JAGLME010000049.1, from coordinate 3,968 downwards.
TTCTTCGTGAAGTCCTTCCCGTTCATGCTCATTACGTTGTCTGTTGCCACGCTCCTTCTTGTGATTTCAGTCTGGCTTCAGATGATGCTCTGAAACCTTGACTGGATGCGTGAGGAACTGAGCCTCTGCTTCGTACACATCTCAAATGAGATCCGGCAACTCTGGTACGATTCATGACAAAGACTTGGAAAAGTATCTGGGGGAAAAAGGTTGAGGGGGAGAGGTTTTTGTTTCCATTGAGCCAGAAGCCCGAGGGATCTCAAGCTTCGGAAGTCGGCTCTGTTTTGGCCTCTTCCCTTTCTGCGCGCCAGTACCCGGTCTACCACTGACCGTTCGTTGGCGGTGCTTCTTGTGTCGGTACAGGTGCGACGACATCCTGAATCTGGACGTATGCCAGTGCCCCACCAACTATCAGTAGGATGGCACCAACCAGCGTCACGTACATGCCGTAGTCCATGCTGACCGTCACTAGTCCGGTATAGGTGGCGAACCCTGCAATGACTGATGTCATGGTTATGGCCAGGACCACGAAGATCATGACCAGAATACCCATTATCAGACTTGCTATCGCGAAGCCCTTTTTAGGGATCGCAACGAACACCAGTCCGAGTATGCCCAGAATCAAGGCCGGGATGCCGAATATGAACACTCCGAGCCCAGATGCTGTTATCGAACTGTACGAGTCGCTGATGGTCACCCATGGCAACAGAGTTCCCACCAATGCGAGCATTCCACCTACTATGCCTATTGGCCTTCCGTAGTTCATTCACATACCTCTTGGTCCAAACCTTTGAACCGAAGATTTCGACATCGCAGGCTATAAAAGACATTCCCCTCCCATTATCAACAAGGAAATTAACGCCCTGTGCATGTCTGGCTAGGGTGACCCTGAGAGCAAAAACGGAGAATTCCGCTCATTCTAGAACGTGAATATTCCTTTCCCGGCACATTTCCTTCAGGATGTCGGGCCAGACGGTCACGCTGACCTCTCCCAGATGGGCCTTCTTCAGCAGAAGCATGTAGGTCCTGGACTGCCCTATTCCCCCGCCTATGCTCAAAGGTATCTCGCCGTTCATTATCGCCTGGTGGTAAGGCAGTTCGAGGAAATCCAGCTGATTGGATATCTCCAGCTGCATCTTCAGCGTCTCAGGATTGACGCGCACGCCCATTGACGTGAGCTCATGCCTGCGGTTGGTGATCGGATTCCAGACAAGGATGTCGCCGTTCAGTCCGTGCATGGGTCTTCCATCCGCTGAAACGGTCTCTGTGACCCAGTCGTCGTAATCAGCAGCCCTCATCTCGTGCGGATAGCCGTCCTTCAGCGTCCAGCCGATGCCTATGATGAACACCGCTGGATACTCCTGCAGTACCATATTCTCCCTCCGCTTCCTGGGCAGGTCCGGGTACATGTCGAGGATGTCCTCCGCATGCAGGAAGGTGAGCTTGTCCGGCATGCTGGGGTACTTGTCGGTCTTCAACTGCGGGAACAGCTCTTGAACGTGGTCCTCGGCTCCTTTCAGCACCTTCCAGATCTTCTCCACCATGTCCATCAGGAGATCCAGGTTGCGTTGATCTTCGGTGATGACCATCTCCCAATCCCATTGATCGACGTATGCGCTGTGGTCGTGGTCCAGGAAGTAGTCCTTGCGAACCGCTCGCATGTCGGTGTAGAGTCCCTCTCCCACGTTCATGCCGAACTGCTTGAGGGCAATCCGCTTCCATTTGGTGGCCGCCTGGACGATCTCAGCGTCTATGGGGTTCTTTCCGTTGTCGTTGGATATGTGAAAGCCGATGGGTGTTCGGGAACCATCACGGTCCAGATAGTCGTTGACGCCGCTTCTCACATCCACTATCAGTGGCACTTCCACTCGGATGAGATTGAGCTCCCTTGAGAGTCCTTCTTCGATGTATGTCTTTGCCGCGGAGATGGCAATCTGCGTTTCCTTGGGCGTAAGCAAGGAAGTGTAATCATTCGGTAGTATCTTTTCCAGGTCTTCGTAGTTGCCGATCCCGGGACCGGCCAGGTCTGCTTTCTTGTCTTCCATCGTTCTCACCTTTTCATCGTTTGTGATTACTGTCTTGAATAGGAATTTGAGTGAAGGTTCCTTGGATAGAAAAAGGTTTTGCATTGAGCCCTGATTGATGAGCCACATCCATGGAGTATCTTAGTCGTCTTCTCTGCTCTTAGAACGCACAAAAGAGTTCAGGTCCTTGAAATACAACCCTGTTCGGATGCACCATCTGACATAGGTCGATAGGTCTGTGTTGAGCCTCTTGGTCTCTTCCCTCACCTGTTCAAGTAGCTCTGGACTTATCCTAACCTTGAGCGTCTTCGTGTACTTCCCTCCGGTTGCCATGTGGTGACCTCCGATGATCAAAGGTAATCATTAGGTGATAAAAAGGTTCTGTGCCTAAGGTCTGCTTTGCGTGAAGAGGTGCCAGGTCACCGCCGTAAGCCCCCTTCGGTCGGTCGGATCTTGTCTAATCGGATAGGAAATGTCTGGAATTCCTTGAGACAAGGGGCTCGGGAGACGAGTCCTGTTCTTTTCTTTCTCGAGGAGTACGACTATTTCGGCTTGACATGTACCCATTCTATATTCGGATTCATCGTTCTGGAGTAGTTCCTAAGCGCCTGAAACGGATCGTCAGACATCCACACTCGCCTTCTCACAATGTCTCTGTCATACCGGCACAGGCTCTGTTGATATGACTTCGGGGAGATCTGGCCTCAATAGGCCGTTCGAGTCGCCTATCTCGCAGAAGCAAGGGACCTCAAGAAGCCGTGGGCGTGTCAATAAGACTTCGGAATCATTATAAAAGCGGACGGTCATTATTGTTGCAGTTTTGAGAGGTGAATTACAATGGAAGAAGGACAAGGATATGGTGAGCCAAGCAGTGCGCCTCCCGAACCCGTGGCAGGGCCAGCCCCGCCGCCTGTTGCACCGAAATCAAAGGCAGCAGTCCCGGCATTGGTTATCGCGGTTATCGCGTTGGCCATTGCTCTCATCGGGATGATCGCATTTCCCGGACCCACTGGACCGGATGGTGCGCAGGGAGTTGAGGGACCAGAAGGAGATGAGGGTGATAGAGGGTCAACAGGGTCTCAAGGAGCGACTGGCGCCAATGGCGTTGACGGAACCAATGGCACTGACGGAACCAATGGTTTGGACGGAACCAATGGTTTGGACGGAACCAATGGCACTGACGGCCTAGATGGTTTGGACGGATTAGCCTGTTGGGACCTCAACGGGAACCGTGTTGGAGATCTGCCAGCCGAAGACATCAACCTCGATCTCGTCGTGGATGTGAACGACTGCACTGGACTACAAGGCCCAGTTGGACCGATAGGACCGCCTGGGGCTGTGACCACGGTGTTTTGGGCGGTAGTCGAATCGGACGGAACGCTCGCCCGCGGTAGCGGCGTGGTGAGTACCAATAAAGAGCTCGGCACGGGCTTTTACACTGTCCGTTTCATCCAGGACGTGCGTGCTTGTGTCTGGATCGCGACGCTCGGTGACTCCGGCGCATCAGGGACGCCAGCGGCAGGGAGCGTAACCACCGTTGGCGAGGCTGTGGACCCAAGCGGCGTCTGGATCTCGACCTACGACGAGACTGGAACGTCGACTGACCGATCGTTCCACCTTGTTGTCAACTGCTAGACGTCACGAACTCAATTCGGCTCAGGATTCGCTGGTCCGAGAACCTCGGACCGGGCAAGCGTATATGCCCACAGGCATCACTCGCAGCACTCAGCTACAGCCTTACTCATCTTCCATGCTCTTGGAACTCACAAAAGAGTTCAGATCCTACAAACACAACCCAGTTCGAATGCACCACCTGACGTAGGTTGACAGGTCAGTATTGAGCTTCTTTGTCTCTTCCCTCACCTATTCAGCAGCTCTGCGTAGTGAGAGATTTGAAAAAGAATGAAGGGTGCCAGGTCACCGCCGTAAGCCCCCTTCTGTTTT
>JAGLME010000048.1 GCA_023140195.1 Thermoplasmata archaeon | reverse complement strand
CATTCTAAAAGAAATTCTTGTTTATCTTCTATTGTATCCCAATTTTCTACCCAAGGAACATAAGGTTTCCAGCTATCATTCTTCATTGCTACAGCAGTTCTAATTTCAGAGGCAGACATAATTCCATGCGACCTGTTTTTGATAATAATCTCAAGATCACTATCTCTCCAAAAACTAGCTTCAAATTCACCACCACAATAATAATGAGTAACTGGATGATAGATATTAGGAAGTTTAAACATCAAATTCCAATTTTCATAATGTTTTTTAACATGACTCAATACAAACTCTGACCAACTTCCTTCATTTCCAAGATCAGGAATTTGAATGATATGTAAATTATTTTTAAGACCATTAGCGGCCCGACACATCATATCTCTTGCACCATTATGCCATGGATCTCTCCATGTTCTAGGCTTATCAGCACTACCAAGACAAACTGTAAGAATATCATTCTCATCATCCATACAATTAACAAGATATTGGTGACCAATATGCCAAGGCGCTCCGCGCATAACGGCTAAAGCGTGCCTAGTCATGCTACTTTCGCTTTTGGAAAAGATATTCCTTTAATCCCCTGAAAGCCTTTCTTTACAATTCCAGCTCCAGCTTGTCTAACTGTACTTCTTAAATAAGAAGCAACACTCCGTTTATAAAGCTTAACGACAGCACAAGAGAATGGACCAATAGTATCTATGCTTTTGAAATTAATCTCATATGCCTCAACCAAACCTGCTTTTCCTTTAGGAATTTGTTTTATAACTTTGCTTACCGCAGGAAAAGTACCAATCCCAATAGATCCATCTAAGAATCTTACAATAAACTCGCCACAGCTAACAAGATTTTTAGCCCTATTCCCTGTTTCAATTTCTTTTATCCACATGTCTTTTTCATAATTTACATTAGAGACATACTTTCCATTAAAAATTGGTCGGATATGTTTAAGATTCTTCATTGTCTTTTTCCTTTTTCTTCATATCATTAACAGAAAGGTTTACTTCATTCCATCCACACTCTTCACAAGTAAACCCTTTAATAAGTTCTCCACAACTTGGACACAACATTATTGAAGCTCTACACCGTAAAGACTTTGCATTCTCTTGATTGCAAAATCAGACATATCTAAGTCAAAATCATCTACAAGATCCTCGTGTAGAATAATCTTAGGAATACATCCATAGTTATTCTTAAATTCATTCACAAGAGCACCCACAGTATCGTGAACACAAATATGAGTACATACTCCAACTACATGAAACTCACAATCCTGAAATGATTCTGCTAAGTTGGCAATACCTCGTGCATCAGTAAAAGATTTCTTATGCACCCAAACTATATCAGAATCATTCTTTGAAACAAGTGCCTTTCGTATTTCAATTGAAAGCTCTGCTCCGTCTTCTCCATGAATACAATGTGCTGGAAATTGTCCTGGCTCAGTACCAAATTCTGCATCATCTTCATCATGACTATCATTTATGAAAACAATTGTTCCGTCAAAATTCTTGAT
>JAGLME010000047.1 GCA_023140195.1 Thermoplasmata archaeon | reverse complement strand
GGGCTCGCGGGTGGCTGGGGGTTGAAAGGCAGAAACGCGAGTAACTAGGCTCCAAGTCCAAGAGGTCATACGGCATACCCTCTCTCAGCAAGTCGGAATTGTTCAGGTATTTTGTCAATACCGCTTATGGGGACCCAGTTTGCTCTCCGTCACCTGAATCATCACCATGTCCCTATTCAAAAAACAAATCATGTCCACTCCTGTATCCACAATCAGCAAGAACGCGCCGAAACCCGAGGAAGCAGTTCGTTTGCCACCAGCAATTCTCCTGCCTTTCCTTTGTGAGCTGGTCCAGGCCAGGATTCATGTCATCCTCTCCCTGACATAGGCAGCTGAATATGTTGTGAACCGATTGACTTGTCCGGTTCGTAATAATGATGGCAAGTCTTCTGCAATGATAACCTAGTCTACACTTCTCTGAATCCTACTTCGTTCAATATGGGAAGGAGAGTGGCGTTTCATCCACTACAGAGAGGATTCTGGATGTGATGTGGCAACTGATTGGTGTTAATGTGCCAACCAGGTCTACATACGGGGGAACCAATAGCCTTGATTCAACAACATTCTTATGGCGTTTTGGCAAGGTGTTCTTGTGCACTGCTTCAAGGAAAATATAAATAGATTGAAAGAGCTAACGATGTCAAGAGGAGGGATACACATGGATCCAGTTCTCACTGGAATCGCCACTGGTGTCATCGTTAAGGGAGCCAAGTTTCTGTACGGCCAGGCCAAGAATTTTCTGAGTGCTTGGCGTGAGCGTCGACGGAATCCCGATGCACCCCTTGCCGACGTACTGGAGCCCCCCAAAGAAGTGACTCTGGGTGATGCACGTCCGCTTTCTGAGCCAATTGACGAAGCTATGGTCGTTGCGATTGAGGGCCTGAAGAAACTCGTTAAACGCGTCACAGATGAGAAGGTAGACTCGGACTCGCCAGAAGCACGCGCGGCCGTTGCTGATCTTCGTGAGCTTCTTGAGATTGCTTTGCGCAGTCCCATAACGTTTGCTGGAGAAGCACCTCGCAGTCTGGATGTTTCGGATATCGATGTGAGAGTCAAGAAAGTTGCGGGTCGGGTTGCGATCGTGCGATCCAATTTGGAGAAGCTAGAGAATATCAAGGTCAAGCGTATCCGAATTGATGCAGATGATGTGGAAGAGAGTGGCGATTTGACCGTTGTCGACCTCAAATGATTGCAGGATATGGTATCATGCATCCATCGGCCATTTCTCTTACTTGCAGGGACAAGGAAGGGGGTATTGTCATGACGCGCCGTACTCGTGAGGAATCCTGAATGGCACAAAACGGGACAAAGCCTCCCATTGATTTTGATGACCATGTTACTGAGCGAACTCTCGATTTCACCGGCCGTGAATGGGTCTTCAGACGCATCAATAGCTGGCTGTCCAACCCCAATGGACCACGCTTCTTTCACGTGACTGGAGAGCCAGGTAGCGGCAAGTCAGCTATCGCTGGGCGACTAAGACAATTCTCCAACGGCGAGGTTGTTTCCCCTGAAGGTATGACATGCCTTGCCCCCTGCTTTCTGAGCGCTGTTCACTTCTGCAGTGCCCGCGACCGCCGATGGATTAACCCTCACGTCTTCGCCGAGTCCCTGGCGTTCCAGTTGTCGGCACGTTATACCGCCTATGCCAAAAATCTGGCAGAGAAACGCAGTAACAAGCAAATCCACATTGAATTGGAAGATGTGGAGATCCATGTTGGAGATGTAGTGAGTAGTCAGGTTGGTGCGGTCATTATTAAGAAGCTGGACGTGGGTGGCCTCTCGCCGGAAGACTCTTTCATTTGCATCGTCCGGGAGCCTCTCGAAGCGCTATTCAACGAAAAGCCTGATAAACAAGTGGTCATCCTAGTAGATGCTTTGGATGAATCCCTTATCTATGGTGAAGATGTGGGTATCGTTCCTTTAGTCGCTCAGGCAGACGAATTGCCACGAGGTGTGCGCTTCATCGTTACGAGTCGCCAAGATGAGCGGGTTGAGAGTGAGTTGCGTGATGTGGATGGTTTGTTCCTCTCGGCTGCGAGATTCGATCCACATAACCAGGAGGACATAGGTAACTACGTAAGAACAAGATTCCGTCACGACAAACCTTTGGCCTTGAAGGCCGCTGAGTTGGATCAGGAGAAAAGACAAGAGATGGAGTCTGCAATCACGGAGAAGGCTACGGGGAACTTCCAGTACGTTCGTTTCTTGCTGGATTCGATGGCAAACGGCTTGCGGCCGTTGACTCAATTGGAAGGATTGCCCTCAGGATTGGATGGTTTGTATCTAGACTCGCTGAGACGTGTGGTCGAATTGGGGGACAGGGGCTGGGAGAGGGAGTTCTCTCCACTTATGGGTGTTCTTTCGGTGGCCCAAGAGAGGCTGACCTTGGACCAGCTAAAGAACTTCACCGGGCACACGGAATCGGCCATATGGAGGAATGTAGGTCGCCTCCAGCAATTCGTCCCGATTCCAACTCACCGGACGGGTCAAGGTGAAGAGGAGGATCGATATCACTTATATCATCAATCATTTGTTGATTTCTTGCACCAGAAATCCCTCAGAATCGAGAAAAGAAGATTACGTAATCCGTACTATGTCTCAGCAGAGGAGTGGCACGGTCGGATCATTGATTACTTCGTGCAGAACTTCGCGAGACGATGGAGCACGTGCGATATTTACGCACTCCGCCACCTTGCTATGCATATGGTGGCTGGTGGGAGGCATAAGGATCTCTACGGGCTTCTCGTTACTGGTGAGAACCAAAATGAGTGGGCAGAAGCCCATCTGGAGGTTGAAGGGTCTTACTTTGGCTATTTGACTGACATCGATTTGGCCTGGAGCTGGGCTGAAGGATTGGGCCGCAAGGGAATTGGCAAGCAGATTCGCTGTGCCCTTCTAAGGGCCAGTGTTCTATCCTTAGCTACAGACATTCCGCCCAAACTGCCAGCGTATCTAGTCGAGAGCAAGATTTGGAGCGTGACCGTTGCGTTATCGCACATTCGGCAGATGCCTGACCAATGGCAGCGCGATGAAGCAATAGGCTGGTTGGCGCCACATCTGCCCAATGACTTGAAAGCGGAAATGCCAAGAGAAGCGTTGACAACGGCATGTAGTATGGACGGTGACAACTGCATGGAGATGCTAGGTGCCCTGGCGCCGAGTCTTTCCCATGACTTGAAAGCTCAGGCGTTGGCTATGACACGTTCTATGGACAGATCCTACTGCATATTGGTATTGAGTACCCTAGCACCCCATTTGCCCGATGACTTAATG
>JAGLME010000046.1 GCA_023140195.1 Thermoplasmata archaeon | reverse complement strand
TTTTGGTACCCCATTTGCCCGATGATCTAAAAGCAGAAGTGCTGAATGAAGCGTTGGCTAAGGCACAGGGAATGCGGAATAGGGCCTATCGGGCGTGGATGCTTGGTATCCTGGCACCTCATATGCCAGGTGACTTAGGGGCCAGAGTTTTGAAAGAGGCTCTGGCCACAGCCAAGGAGCTTCCCGACATTGTCGATAGAACGTGGGTATTCAGCGTTTTGGCGCCCCACTTGCCCGAAGACCTGAAAGCCGAAACGCTGAGAGAAGCACTGGCAACGGCAATGGGGAGTGATTTGGATGGGAGACATCTGCGTGCAATGCAATACCTGATACCTCTTCTGCCTGACGTGTTGTCGAGCGAGGTTCTGGAGGAGGCACTCGCATCGGCTGGAAGAATCGATGTGGAAATGACCCGATTTCATTTTCTGAAGGATCTGGCTCCCTACCTGCCAAACGATTTTAAAGTCATGGCACTGGAAGTAGCAGAGAGAATCGGGCTTGAGACTGTCCGGGGGAACGCAGTAAGTGGACTAGCACCTTACTTGCCTGATGATTTGAAGGTCAGGGCATTAGCGACTGTAAAAAAGATTTCGGAGAAGAGGTATCGGGCGCGGGCGCTTTGCGACCTTGCGCCTCATCTGCCCAACAGTCTAAGAAACGAGTCATTGAGAGAAGCTTTGGCGGCGGCCCAAGAGATATGGGATGAAGAGTATCAGATATTTGCTCTAGGCGCCCTGGCACCTTATCTGTCCCATGACATGATAGCCGAAATACTGGCGTTGGCACGTGATTTGGTCGGCCCTGAGAACAAGGAGATTCTAGATTTCCTGGCACCCCATTTGCCCGATGACTTAATGGCTGAAGCGTTGGCAGTGGCGAGGGGAATTGAGGGTGAAGAGTATTGGGCGCGAGTCCTAGGCATCCTGGCACCCCACCTGCCCGATGACTTGATACGCGAGGCGTTGGCAGTGGCAGTGGGAATCAGGCACGAAGAGAGTCGGGTGTTTGCCCAGTGTGTCCTGGCGCCATATCTGCCAAAAGATCTAAAGGCAGAGGCGATGAGTGAAGTTATAGCACTGGCACGGGAGACGAGGAATGAAGAGCGTCGAGGGGAAGTATTGAGCCTCCTGGCACCCCACTTGCCCGATGACTTGAAAGCGGAAGCGTTAGTGGTGGCAAGGGAAATTGAGGACGACACCAATCGGGGAGCAACACTGTGCAGAATAGCACTTCATCTACCTGACGAAATAAGGACAGCAGAATTGAAAGAGGCGCTTGCTACACTGGGGGGGGCCGACAGGAGAAGGGGTTTCGCACTGGTAGATGTTCTGAGCGATCTGGCACAATTTCTGCCCAACGAAATGATGCATGAAGCGTTGGCAGTGGCGAGGGAGATTGACAATGAGAAGAATCGGGCGCGAGCTCTGGGCATCCTGGCACCCCACTTGCCCGATGACTTGATGCGCGAGGCGTTGGCAGTGGCGAGGGAGATTGACAATGAGAAGAATCGGGCGCGAGCTCTGGGCATCCTGGCACCCCACTTGCCCGATGACTTGAGAACTGGAGTGTTTAGAGAAGCTTTGGCGGCATTGAGAACTATCGATGATTCTCTCGAAATGGATCGGGCGGAGGTGCTTGGCGAAATAGCCACCCATTTGCCTGCTGAGATGATACCTGAGGTTCTGGCCATGGCAAGGCGAATTAGTTATGTAAACAGAGCCGTTGCCCTATGCAGTCTGGGTTCTTCGTATCCCAATTATCGAAACTCGAAAGGCCGACTATTGGAGGAAGCGTTAGCGACGGCGCGGGAAGTGGATAGCGCTTCCTCTCGGCAACGAGCGCTATGCACCCTAGCCCCCTCTTGGATTGAGCAAACCGATTCCCATTTTGCACTTTCGCTTTGGCTTGCCACCCTTCCAGTTCTGGCCAACCGCGGTCGATCGGATTTGCTCAAAGATCTCCGCGATCTCGCGTCAGTTGTTTTTGCACTTGGCGGCCAATCATCAGTTGTGGATACTGCGCAAGCCATTCTTGACGTCGGCCGGTGGTGGCCGTAGTCCCCAGTGAGCCATATCGGTCTGCTTTGAAGAGATTCGGTTTGGGGTAGCGGACCTTTCAGAAATCGAAAATACCTTGAACTCTCCCTATTCTTGACCGCTCATCTCACTCTCGCTTTGCCACAACATTGCCAGGGCGGTGAGTGGTCTCTGGTGATGAATACGACTAGCCTAGCTGAGCAGTAGGAATATTCAAATAAGGCCGAAGCAGAGTTTTATGGTGTATGAACAGTCTAATTGGACAAAGACTTGAAGTCCTCAGGAAGAGGGTTCAACGCATCATGAAATGCACCAAAAGCATCCGTATTGGCCGCGACGGCTTGACTATTGAGTTCTTTGAAGGATGCCTAACAAATCCCGATTGTGAAGCATAGTCTACACTTTTTTGTGTTATACTTCGTTTAGTCTATGTTCATTCTCGGATGACATCATGTCACTCCTCCCCGTTTCAAGTCATTAGCCGAGAGGGGCTTTGTCGCTAAACTCTAATTCCCCGCCTACTTTAGCGACTGGCCGACAACTTTAGCGACATGAAGCTGGGATCGATCCCGTTCTCGAACATTTGCTGGATCAAGACGGTGATGTTGTAAGCCAGTATCTTGCAGAGGAGTTCGTTCTCCTGAGCTACCCGATTCCTTGATTTCAACGTCTCTCCGAATTTCCTCTTGATGGCTCCAATCGTGGATTCTACATTTGACCTCTTGTGATAGTGCTCCTTGAACTCGTCATGGTGGAGCTTGAAGAAGTGGAAAGCCTTCTTCCACAGAGGAGAACCCAGAGCCTTGCCAATTGCGTTCTTCTTGAAGTCGATGTATGGCGTTCCGCCCACTTCTCCTACAACGTTGTGGTTGTCTCTTGAAGAGTATGCTGCATCAGCCGATACCTCCCCAATGTCGAATATCTCAGCGGTGTTCAATACCAGAGGTTTGAATCTGGGAGAATCACCAGCTCCGCCATCTGTCACGATAGCATCAGTTACGATGTTCGTTCTCACTCCTGACGAGATATGGGCCTTGAGCCATTTGTGCTTTCTCTTGACACCATGCTGTGATCCACAATAGACCCCAAAGCTGGTAGTCCTGAAGCCAGTAGAATCAATGGCAAAATCATTCTCGATTGATGCCAGAGGAAGGGCCGAGAGCCGAATGAGTGCTTGAAGGATCGGTGTAACTTCCTTTCTGAGCATGGTCTTTGAAACGATATTGTAGTGTGGTGAATGATTCAACTGCTCCTTGCCAACGGCATTGTTGAACAGAGATTGAGCACGTCGAAGGGACAGTTGGGAATAGGTCTTTTGAACCGAGCAGAAGATAGCTTCCGAGAGGGGAATCCTCGGCCGTCCCATGCGCTGTTCTTCTCCAGGAAGGGACGCTACCAAGTCCTTGAGCAGTTTGTCAAAAAGCTCTATCTCTTGCCTCTGAGCCTGGTTGTATGCGCTCCATGCCTGTGAGTGGGTCAGTTGTATCTTCTCGATCTGTACGCCCTCATCCGTCTCCTGACGGACTTCAAGATAATACCTCGTGGCGTAGATGTGCTTGCAATCTAGTTCCCCCTTGATATGATCTGGACAGTTGCAGTTCCATCCCCTTTTGTTCTCTACCCTGTACGTTCCAATTCCAGTCTGGGACTTGACGGTGTACAGGCTATCGTCAACCCGCTTTACGGCCCCTTCCGATAGGAGCTTCAATCCTCGTTCTTCTCTGGCACTTTTTGTCTCCATGTTGCCAATCTCCTTACTCATGGATATATACTCATAGGTATATTTACCTGTCGGTATATAGTTGGGGTAGTTTCCTTTATATACGGAAAGACATATATCATCCTATGATGGTATAGTATAATGTCTAAAGTAAAGTGTATTAATTGTGGCCATGAACTTGACTTTTCTCTAACCTGTACAAGATGCAATCACACCTGGGATCCAAGGAAGCCGGGAGTGAAGCCAGAGGTTTGCCCCAAGTGCAAATCTCCCTACTGGGATCGGCCAAGGCAGAGGGCGAAGAAGAACAGAACAAGAAAGGGAAGGAAGGAGTGAGAGGCCTGAAGTCCACTGAGTCAAGAATACCCAGAGGATTCGTCATCCATCACAATTTTCTGAGACCACATCGAAGTCTTGAGGGAAAGGCACCAGCCGAAGTCGCACAGAATGAGCTTCCTTTTGAGGACGGATGGGGGGATTTGATCAGGTGGAGCACCACCTTCGAGGCTCGGAAGCGGTGGGATGATGGTGTGGAGGGTCTGGAGATTGAGCTTGTGGCGACATAGTCTCTCGGCCAGAAGTGGAACCAAAAGCATAATGTATCGGCTTTACCAGACAACACAGAGAAAACCGTCAACAACGATATTGGTAAATAGTCCGCCTGCTCGATCACTGGAGAGGAAGAGCTACATGGGGCCGTGAAACTGCATATCCCAGGTGGGATAGCCATTAAGGAGAAGTTGTGGGGGGTACGGTTTCTTTCGCCCAGGGATAGTATTCAAGGACACGCCGGAGGGTAGTGCGATCTAGGGTGGTAATCTCTCGTTCTGCAGCGTCGATCAGGGCGTAGGCACATAGTCGAATAATCCTCCTTGGGATACCTTCAGCCACCCTTCCGACTTCTGAAATAGTGACCTCGTCAAAGGGATGAAGGTCGTCTGGTTCATCGGGCTTCAGTCTTCGGACTTTTAGCCTATTCCTTACGAGCTCAAAGGTCTCTTTGGTAGAAAAAGGCCGCAAGTTCACTCGCTGAAACACTCGTTCCTGAAAAGCCTGCATTGCCGGTGCATCCCCTTTCGCAGTTTCAGTTATATCATGATATCCTGAAGGGGTCGATGCAAAAATGAAATGAAAGGATGCCCCAGGGTTGCCTGCACGTCTCTCGTCCGATACTTGGTCGTATAGATCCTTGAAAGTGTTCATTACCTGAACAAGTCGTTTGGTTGAAGTTACGGAAAAGATATACTCCAACTCATCTATGAAGAGGAGAATGGCCCTATATCCTGTCAGTTCCACGAATCTCAGGAGGTTGAGCATGCCACTCAACGCCTTGTCATCAGATGTCAGTTTTCCTTCGACCTTCAAGGTCCTCATCTCTGAAACGCTAAGTGAACCAGCACTCAGATAGCGCCAAGCGAGGTTTTCCACGGGGCCACCAAAACGACATAGGGCCTGCCGATAGTCGGAGTCAAGGACTGAAAGCTCCCGCGTCACACCAATCTCTCCTTCAGTTGACTCATCCCGAATCTTCTTCATAGTTGCGCGGAACCATCCTCTGCCAATTCCCTCAACCACCTGACCATAAACGTATGCGAGATAGTTTGGTGGCAGCTTTGGCGTGGTCACCCGGAAATATACTCCAAGTGAGCGGGTTTCTGCACTGTCAAGAAATTTCCCGTCTTTAATATTCTGCACCAGGTTCCGCGTCAGGAAGGTCTTCCCCATGCCATATTCACCGAGAACGACTATGATTTGGGGTGTTCCAGCAGTAATGGCATCAGAAAGGTAACCCCGAAGCTTCTCTTCGACATCTTCTCGGTCAATCTGCTCGAACTCTGGTGACTCTTCCAGGAACGGATTTCTGTCAAGATTGAAGGCTTCGTAAGTCATTCACTCTCACCACGTGTTTCTTTCGATTCTGAATACACCGAGACAAAATAATACTGTTGTCGACCCGCTTGGACTACCTTTCTTGAGGGTAACCTCTTTCTATAAGGTGACAGTAGTATCTGCGAGCCCATGACTTTGCTCGGGAGAGCAAGAAGGAGTCTTGTGAAGTGATCGGGTCCAACCTTCAGCGAATCGCAGACAGCATCCATTAGCTTCTCCTTAATAGGGACATAAGGAGAATGATAGACTCTCGCCGAATACTCTCTGTACAAACGAATGAGTTCTTCGGCGAACTCCTCCAGGGAGACAGCCTTCTCTGGTCGTTCGAGCTCGACTCGATCTATCTCCACAATCCGAGAGGGTTGTACGGTTATGCACCCTTTCTCGAAACGGACAATATCGACATGATTGAAGTATTGGAGCATATCTTTGAATCTGGAGGCTCCAGTCCTCCAGGTTATCCCAGCATCATCAAGGCGTCTGGCAACATCAGGAGGCTGGGGAAGCAGGTTTTGACACACGTCAATATCATTTTTCGCCAATTCAAGCGCTACCAGATGAAGTGGAATGCGTTGCCCCGTATGATCCTCAAGTGACCTTGTGGCCTCGATGATTCCCCATCTCTCCTTGTCCAAGTCTAGCAGTCGTTTTCCGAGCCTTGAGAAGTACTGCGATGGATCCTCTGCGACATCGTGCAACCTTCGACCGTAGTATTCCGACGACCAAACACGTTTCCCTTCTCTCTTGATGAGCACTATGCGTTCAGCCGTTAGAAGAGCTTGTGCGGAAATCAGGTTATCAACCGAACGATTCTCTCCGCCAGGCAGAGCCAGAAGCTTCGGACCTAGACAGGCCTTTAGTGCCTGCCATCTTTCTTCCCCATTTTCGATATGTTCAGTAGCACAAACACACTCAATAGTCGGACGTATTTGGTCCGGGAATCCTTTAAGAGAAACAAGTTTTCGAAGACGTTTGGCTTTTTGTGTCATTTCTATCAAGTCTCCCCTTCCAGCATCTTGGTGTTTCGTCGTTCGATAAACTGAGAACGGAGCGTGATTCCAATGGGGAATATACGGCAGTCAATTTGTGGCGCCAGTCCATCTCTTCTCATTCGAATATAACTGATGGCTCCCAAGTCAACCGGTATGTTGGTTTCACTTTCATACGAAAGGGCATATCCTGCCACTTGTAGTTGGTCTTCAATGAGCTCTCCACCGGTTTTCACTTCGAGGATTGTCGGTCTTGCGAGATATAGGCCGTCTATTCTTGTCTTCTCGCTTACTGCGATTCGAGTGCCATCGACGACACGCTCGGCCTCAAAGGGGACGACCTGAGAAGCCAGGTGTGCAGTGTCTACTGCGGGATTTCGGTTCAAGTGGAACATCAACTCAGCCTCGAATAGTCTAATCTCGTAGAACCAACACTGCAGAAGATGGCTTCGGAGCTGTTCAGCATTCTCTCCTGACATAGTTCCCTTTCTCACCTTTTTCTCCAGATGACGTCGCAGGAGGATCTTGTCTATTATCTTCCCCGCCTGCAAACGTAGATGGCAACCAAGACTATAGGCATCAGGCCAGTTGGGTCGCATTAGGAGAGAATACTTCGGAATCCTGACGAGGTCGAAGTAGAGATCATGGAGTACACGTCCACAGAGTCGGTCGAGTTCATTGGGTTCCTTGCGTGGCTTGACTTGAACAATCTTTCCCACGGCGAGTAATGGTTCCATAGGTCCTTCGAAGTTCTCATTATTCTCCCATTTGAATCCTCGCCACTCAATGGGAATGGGAACCCTTTTCAACTGCTCCAATGCAGCCTCAACCATACCGATTGCCCTGAACTCTGCTTGGAAGTGATACAGGACTAACCCTCCCAAATTAATGCCATACTTCGACTTTTATATAAATCCTTTGACGGACATTCATTGTCATATGCGATTCGTATGTAACAAGATTCTTGGGTTCACTCTCTCAAAGCCTTTCCCTGAAGTACTTTCTTAGAAACGATTATTAGGAGTGAATACTCTAATTTTCGACAGCTCACCAAACCCCTCGCCTTGTCATCAATATTGCGAGGCGGTGGGCGGTCTTCGGCACTGGAGATGATTCAATATTCGGTCATCAAAGGAGGTAGAGGGGGAGGTCAGATTCTTGGAGAACATCGTGTTCGTAAAGTATTCATAGTCGAAGGCTATATAGCGATTTGTACCTGCTCATTTACGGCAGGATTCAAATGGAGGACTGCTTGTGCAAACACTGACAATTGAGGAACTCTCTCAGAATGCATGGTGCAAAACTGTGACTTTGTCAAACAGGGAAACCCTCGATTGCCCTAGGGCGAGGGATATTTCCGTTAAACACCCCGTGGTTGCCCATGGAGAAAAGGTTCTTAGGGTGGTCTCCAACGGCTCTATAACAATTCATCCATGTTATGAATCTACTCATACGGTCAGACTCGGCAAAGAGACGTTGGACTTAAACATTTCCGAACCTCTGTCACAGGAAGACTGGAAGCATATCGATCAGCTAAGAGGATATCACTATCGTGAGCGCTTGCCGTTTGGGCGAAGGGGCGTTTTGGTTGCCACAACCAAGTCTGATTTCCCGGGATCTATCGGCCATCTTCCTGTGGGTTTCATAGAAGTCGGCTTTGCACCAATCTGCAATTCTGCAAGGGACAAGGTTCTAGATGCGGAATTCCACCAGGGGGAGATTGCTTGGAATCGGTGGCGACACGCAGAGCGTGGCAAATATGGCCATCTCATCATGGGAGTCTCACGCGTCGTAGTCCATCCAGACTATAGGGGAGTTGGTTTGGGCTCAGAACTACTGAAGCACTGCGTCCAGTACGTCTCCAATTATTGGGAGAGTCGAGAGTCCAAGCCAATCTTCATGGAAATCGTCGCGGACATGCTCAAGTATAACACATTTCCCAGGAAAGCTGGATTCATATTCGTTGGCCATACGGAGGGAAATGTGAAGCGTGTCGCGTCGGATATCAGATACCAACTCAAGAAATTGGAGGAATGTGGAATGAAACGCGAACGTATTGGCGTGAAACGGATGCAACAGCGCAATGCAGTTCTTCTTCGGCAAAGATTGAAGCGACGTGGGATGACAACCGAGGAAGTTCTCTCCTCTCTCAAAGAAATTGACGCGCAACGTTATTTCGAAGACTACAATCTCTTCCATGAGGTTGTGAGATTACCCAAACCTACATGGATGATTGGCTTGACCCATTCAGCACATCGATTCCTCGCTGCAAGAGTGGAAGAGTTGGGACTGCAATGGGGGGAGAAGCCGACACCTTGTGTCAAGCCATCCGGCAATATAGCGTTCGAGAACGTTTCAATAACTCGACGTCTCCATCTCAAATCCGGGAGCCGATCAGTTCGAACAGCTGCAACTTTCGGCATTCCTCCAATAGGATTGACCGTCCAGATTCTAAAAGACGCCAACTTCACCATCGTGCCAGGTGATATCTGTGTCATCAACGGGCCCTCGGGTTGCGGCAAGACAACACTCCTGAGGTTACTGGCACGTCAGAGAACCTACCATTACGGACACATGATTTTCCCTCAAGGTTACCGCCCCAAGATGACGACTTCGCTTCCTACGGAAGGTCAGGTGATCACGCTACTTGATGGAACATTCGAAAGAACTCTGAGGGCGTTAGCAACGGCAGGGCTTTCGGAACCGCGCATATATATCCAGGATGTCTCGACCCTTAGCGAAGGTCAGAAGGAAAGATTGCGCTTTGCCATGTTGGCTTCATCGGATGCAAATGCTTGGTTGATTGATGATTTTGCCGCCTTCTTGGATCAACGATTGACCAGGGTTGTCTCCAAAACCCTCCGTAGAATGGCCAAGAATCGCGGCGTCACACTTGTCTTGGCATCTCCTCGGGCAACTTGTTTCTTGGATGTTCTCCGTCCAGATGTGCTTCTGAATGTTACCTCTGATGGACATGTTACGGTTATTAGGAATCCCGATCAATGATCGATTACTATAGTTCGAGTTCCAACTCCAACTTCTCCAGATTCTTGTGGCACTTGAGGAGAAAGGATAGGGAGCATGGACTTTAGCGACAAGAACCCGAGTTTAGCGACAGGAGCTACTTTAGGGGCAAAGCCGCCGAGAGGGTAACGCTTATCTAGCCTGACACTATTGCCATTTCCGCTTATCTAAGCATCCCTCCACAACGAGGCCGTTCAGGCTTTTCTTCTTTCTGAACGGCCAACCATTTTTCTTTCTGAACCTGCAGATTCTCTGTGGGATTCCAGTAATGTCGTATTTGAAGCAATGCCACAATCTCAGAGGATTTCTTCATTCCTCAAGAAATGTATCCGACACAAGGTATTGTCGTCCTTGATAATGAACTTCGCCATTTTCGGTTTTCGGATGTTGCTTTGGTTCAAACTACCCAAAGACTCATCATAAGTAGCGAGAGAACTGCACCAATTTCTATAAAGAATTTCTCTTGCAGAAGTTGTCTGTGATAAACTGAAACTTGATGTGGAATCGCAGTCGAAAACGCCATACACCGCTAAGCAATGAGACATAAGGTTCGGAACACCTTTTGATTCTCTTACATTGGTAATCAACTCACTTCATTCAAGGTCTGATGATAGGTAGCCCAATCAATCACATTTCCCCACCCATCATTGAATGGCAATTCGATATCAGCAGAAGCCGCAGGGGTATTCTCCAATGTTTGATTTTCTCGGACACCCAGTGCGTGATATCCAGCATAGCAGTGTGATACCAGAATTGATAATATGTTAAAAAGGTTTATGTTATCTTTTCAAAAGTACACCGCTCGGAGGCATGGACAAGCATGCACAACACCCAGGGAAGAGAAGTGAGCGTGCCAGGAGGACAGCAGGGCGTCCAACCCACCCGAGTCTTCGATAGCTTCTCTTCCCCCAAACTGGACGACAGAGACCTGGAAATCCTATCTCTCGTAACGGATCGTCCGTCAACCTTGCTGAGCATATCCAACAGGACGAACATTCCTTTTGTCGAGTGTCTATTCAGGGCAAGAAACCTCCAACAGAGGGGGCTTCTCAGGAAGCTGAGTGATACCTGCAACGCCAATGGGCTGTATCTCTACGTGGCCGAAGAGAGACCGATCTGATGCCGCGGTCCGAGTCGATTGTTCAACCTCAGGACGGTGAAACCATGTCAAGGAGAAGAAGAGAGACAACGAATCCGGTAATCCAGCATCCTCTCAAGGGGAAGGACCGTGGACAGAGACTCGCCACATTGGAGAGGTATGGAAAGACATCGACGTCAAAGGAAGCCGAAGTCCGAGCTTGGGTCGAGATCCTCGTAGATTGGGAGAAGAAGAGTGAGAAAGGGAGCACCTCTCCCAATCGGCGCAGGAATCGGAAAACGTCGATGTCCAAACAGCGCAAGAGGAAGTAGAGGACAAATATGCCGGCCTCAACTATCAGATGCATTTCTGAACGAGAGGCTGGGGACCCGTACAGCTCTCTCTCCAATTGACTGAGCAACCGGCAAACTCGAACCAAAACCCCGCTTTCCGCTTTGCTGGTCCATTCCTCCAGTTAACCGCAAAGAACCTACTCAACGGCTTGTAGGAGACTTGGATCCACCAACCTAACCCGCTTTTCTGTCTCATCGATTCCCGATGCAAGCCATAGGTGGTACAGGTCTTTGGTCTGCGAGAATTCTTCGTCATTGGCGAGTGCGCCTCCCTTTCCACCACACCCTCATCATTGCGTCCTGGGCGCATGAGAGCCCCGATTATTAGTGTCCTGCTCTTCACTTGACCCATTGCACTCTCCTGCAATTATGTGAGCTAGAATCGCCTTGCAGATACCGTTATTACTATTATCACGAAGGCCCCGCAAATACCGATTCAAGTGGAATCACTCTGTGCCCATTCGGATTCCTCACGGTCGCTCAGCTTGAACTGGCAGAATCTCTCATGCACCTTGATCACTCTGACGTCGTAGGATCTTTGACAGAATCTGCACTTGACCATTTCCATTTCTCCGCCTCCTGCCTCTCAACCAATGATTCCCAGCACCTTACCAACCGTTTTCTCCATGAGCTCATTGGCTGTTGGCTCAGCATCAACCGCAAATGGAACTTCATAACCGAAATACCATCTCGCCTTCTTTTGCGTCAACATCGCCATCTGTGTCAGTGGGTACCCTATTCTGGTTGCGTATGGGCCTTTGATGTTGCTCTGAATCCAGTTCCATACGTTGTCAGTGTCGTCTCTCACGAACTCCTTTCCATAAGCCCATCTAACTGTGAAGTCTTTGTGTTTGTCCTCGTATTCTATTCTCACGGTTATGGGGGCGAATAGAGGTATCATGGGCCCTCTAGACGTCGGAGGTCGAGGTTTCATCTATTTCCATCCTGAGGGCGATCCTGCGGGCTGTTTCGTCTTGATAGTTGGACATATCCGATGCTCGCAGGTCCCGCAGGACATGACCATCGCACCTACCCTACCATTTGTCTTGTTCAAATCTTCATCCCCCCAAACTAAATGTATTTGGGCGACTTGTACAGCAAACTCGGAAGTTGTAATTGAACTGCCAACTTAGCCTTTCATCATGTCGCATTTCTCATTGAATGGTGTCTAGCAACGGTCGTCAATTACGATAACGGACCAAGAGTAGTAGAAAACCTCAGCGTTCTTCTCGTCAAAGTATGAGAAATGAACAGGCAGGTCCCGGGGTGGTTCAAACTCAGTTAGCAGACGATCCAGAAAGCGATCATTGGTCACTGTTACGCGATGTTCTGTCCTATCTTCGAAGATCTCAAACATCAAGGTTCCATTCACAACTGTTGCGCCTGGATAGTCGTCAGGGTTGTCGAAAGCGTCAAGGACCTCCTTCAACAGGGGATAAAGCTCTGTGTCGCTCCGACTGAGCTGAATGTACTTGGACGGAGCGATGATCGACCTTTCGGATTCAATGACATAGTGGGAATACCCATCGCAAACGCTGGAGTGCCCAAAAAACAGGTAGAGGCAGGTTGCACCGGATACTGCTGCAACCGCCACTACCAACCCAAGGGGGAAGAGGGTTGATCTTTTCATGATCCGATCTCGGTTCCTATGGCGCGAGCGCCTTGGTGTGAGCGTTGGCGTGTATCCTGTTCGCATTTGCGTTTGAGAAGTCAGGGATCATGTTGTTCCCCATGAACGGCGTCCACATTATGGTGTAGTGCCAGTGGAAGAATGGCCAGAACGGCCACCAGTGCCTTCGTCTCTCTGCGGAACCGTGTATGGCGTTGTAGTTGTGACCGATCTCGTGGGATTCCAGAATCACCCTTTGATACGCCGTCGCATGATATGACGTCCACCAACCCTCGGAAACTTGTTGGGACAACGACCAGTGACCTGGTCTCCAAGCAATGCCTATCGTCCCGCCGTTCAAGTTCTTCCCGGTGAGCAGATGTGCGACGTGGTATCTCGGGTTCGGGTGACGCCCCTGCATATCCGCTTGGAACTGATTCAGCAGATTCAAAGCGTTCCTCGAATTCAAGCCGCATGCTCCCGTGGTGTCAACATATATGGCTGGAACGGTGAAGATGACCGAGGTGTCTCTCCTGTATATATTGGCTACGCCATTGAGATCTGACAGTATCCGCAGGAAGGAGCAGAACCACTGATTGATGCCTATCCACGGGCACCACCAGAAGAGATTGAAGAAATCCCTATCGCCGTGTCCTACCAGCCTCTCCCATTGCCAACCGTGCATAGGTTCGGGGCCTGGTTCACGTTCCAGAATGACACTCTGAGAGGGTAGCCGGTTCACGTTGATCAACCTCCCGGGAGAGATCGATCTTCCACTTGGGGGTTCGCATGCTCCCTCATCAGGGTCGCTCAGCGACTCATTGTATTCTCTCAGCCTCTCCACCCTCCAAGACCTGTAGGGTTGGTACAGAGGCGTATCCGTGGGTACGACTTCGTTCCAGTAGACGTAGTCTCCGACAACGGCAAACCCGCTTATCCAGTCATCCGTAATGATCAGTGCAGCTTCCTCCCCGCCTTCATCCAGAACGGTTCCGGTGTATGCAACTGCGGGCATCGGATATTCGACGGTTCCGTTATCTTCCTCCACGTATATCTTCCCGTCCGGGGGAACGAGTTCGCTTTGTACCAGTTGTAGCTCTAGATCCGTTTGGAAGAAATGAATGGTCGTCGGCTGACCCAGCTGAATCTCCTCAATGTTCTGGGCGAGACTTTCGTAGAAATAGTCGTACTCTATTGTTGGTGGATTCGAATCTGGAACAGCACAATCCACATCGACGAATTCGACATCCATCACAACATCGTTCGGTGTCTCTGACCTCAAATATGACTGCGACATCGAAGGCGGCACAGCCATAGTGCACATTACTATTACAAGGCACACTACAAGCGGTTTCTTCCACTTGCTTTCTATTTCCTTCTTTTTCATTACCTACCCCCGTTGAGAATCCAGCTCGTCCTGGCTCTTAATACTTCTTTGCAAACAGTGGCATTGCCAGAAAGAATAAGAAATAGTAGAAAAGTGTAATAACCTTTTTATAATACGATTCAGGTCTAGAAACTACGAAGCCATATATGAGAGGAAAGGAGTGAGGGCTTTTGACAAGGGAGGGAGTCGGGTCTTTCGAGAAACCAAAGCTAGTCTTGAGAGTCTTACTATTCTTGCGAAGGTATGGCAAGACAAGTGTTCTGAGCATGCTTCCAGAGGGGTGGAACAGAAAGACCACAGAGGCGAGTCTTAGAAAGCTCCAAGAGCTTGACCTTGTGGGGATTGAGAAACGCGGATCATTTCCCCGTTTTGAAAAGGCATATTATCTCACCGATAGAGGAGAGTATGTCGCAGATTTTGTAAGACATCTGGAGAAGGAACTGAGTTCGACTTTCAGAATGGAATTAGGGGAGTTCTCCGAGTTGCCAAAGGGGTGCATGCCCATCCTTGTGTCCATGAATCGCAGGGGATACGAAGGAATATCCAGATTACTCAAGAAACTGAATATGTCTCCTCATCAGGCATATCGTTGTCTTGACTCCATGGAGTCGAACGGGATTCTTCTGAGGGAGGAATGCCGAAAGGGAAAGAAGAGGATATCCTCCTATTGTCTCTCCAAAAGAGGCCTCTGCGTGGCGGTCGCCGTGGATGCTCTGGACAGGGCTCTGGAGGGAAGTTCGAACTTGAACCGCTAGTCCCCATGGGAGAGTGGAGTGATGGACCCTCGAACGATGTCGGCGAGATTTCCCTCGGGCCATTTGATCTACCATTCAGGAAAGACGAACTTCATCTTCGAAAAGAAAGCGTACAAGATGCTGAGACAGAACATCACGATAGATTCTTGACGGGATTATTGACATGTTATGTCTCCTCAAAAGATCAATGATCGACTAGCATTCCTGTCACCAAACTCGCATGAGTGTTTACAGACGTTTTGCCAGAGGTGGTTTGGATTCTTCACGGTTTCTTGCTAGGGTATCGGCTTTTTTGAGTAGATTGGAGGGAATGTCGTTTTCCTCATTGAAGGACGACAAATCCACCATTGAGTAGATGTTTGGAAATTAGCTCGTACGTCTGAAAAAGGTTATCTTGATGTTCCTGGCTGAATCTTTGGCACAGCACACGGAGTCGGTTGGCAGAGGTTGGCAAATCGACAGATGAGAAGAAATCAACGAACGAGATGCTCTCTCCCATATGAGTAAGTATCTCAATTGGGCCAGATATCTCAGACTCTCCCTCACTCATCGGTTTTCTAAACGTGAGACGATTCAGGGTCTTGTCTCAAGTGAGTTCAGGGGTTCGAATCCTCGCCTCCGCATCTGTTAACCTCGAAACTCTGTGAAAGCAAAAGAAAGTGAGGCAGTCATTGCGAAAGAAATGCAGGAACAAGGCTTCTCTCAGTCGCAGATCGCGGAGTATCTAGGTTGTTCTCGGTCAACGGTGAAGAGGCGATTGAGGAGAAAGTAGTGCAAGAAACCGATTCTGGGCGATTCAAGTAGAAGATTGAAATACCTCATCCTCGGTTCAAGTATCAATGACTGATGAGATCGTAGAGATAGGCATTCGAATAGGGGAAATCCTGATAGGATCACTTTTGGCATCTGCAATTGCCATCCTGTTTGCCCGACGCATTCACAAGAAGAAAAGGATGATTGAACACTCCAGAATACTTACTCCTGCTTTGAGGGGTTTGGCTAGACTCTCTTTCAGTGGGGAGGCCCTGGGTTTCAAAATGAATCGTGATATTAGGAATCCTGTATATCCTCATCATGAGGCGATGATACAACATTTGGAAAAACACTATCATGAGACTTGGAGAGTCTGGACTGATGTTGCCAACCGATGGGACAGCGTTGAGAAGAAGATTAAGAAGGCATATCAGAAGAAACAGGAGGGCGAGAACATCGAGGATCGTCTGAAGGTCATAGAGTTGGATCGGAAGGCCCTCCTCAAGAGAGATGCGATCCTCCAGAGTAAAGCCAGGAAAGTGTGGGAGGACATTGATGCTGGAGGAATCCTAAAAGGGAAGTGTGATATCTGCAAGGAATTCTAGAAACCTTCGAGAACCAAGCATTTTAAGGCTCTATCTCGATTCCATTTTGACTGCCAACCAATCACACTCTCGTTTTGCCATCAAACATCACGGGATCGGTGAGCGGTCTTTGAGGGATTGAGATATGAAAGAAAAGATGGTTCTGATAATCGTTGTGGCGGTTATTATCGCAGTTGTAATAGGTCTCATACTTCTCACTCTCGAATCATGCGAAGTGGGACCTCCGTATGAGGTCGGATCGACTCGATTGTCTCAAGAGCCTCAGCAATACATCGTTCTTGACTCGACCCAGATTCAATTGTATCCGATAATCGGGGATGTCATTGACGCGTTTGATAATCCTGAAGACCATCCCAATGCAGAATTCATTAACGGAATGCTGTACTACGCAGTATACGATGAAGGGGCAGTCACTGAGGCACGTGAATACATTGTACAGCGATATCGAAGCGAGTTTTCGTCCCCTGATTTCGGTTCCTTGAACATTGCCTATGACAAGGGAGATGGTCAGGGTATGCAGTACTACACATGGGCTGTGTTTGCGATTGATTACGCCCTTCCCTTCTACTGCACTTAGAACCTCGGCTTGTGCCTCTCACGATGCTTTTGAATCGGCTTCGACCATTCTCTTCTGGACAGTTCTTCCATCAACCTTGCTCACTGGAACCCCTTCCGAGCCAAATTTCCCTTCCAAACCAGATGGAACCACAACTGCAGAGAACGCCAATCGTCCATATCGCATATGGTATGACCCGAATCTCAGGAGGACTCGTCGACAGAATCCCCATGTCGTACACAATAGTATCCACCAACATCGCAATGGCAACCACTAGAATTAGGAGACCCATCGAAATAACCACCGCGCCCTGTATCCTGACCGCCTTCGACACTATTTCACGATGTTCTTTCGACTTAGAGATGTGGATCACCCAAAATGTCGTTCCCTCGGAGTTTCAATGAGTTCGGGGATTCATAACCTTTCGCCAAAAGGATTTCATAGTCACCTATCATATTCGAACTGAATTGTGGGAGGAAGACTGGGTTGAACAGGGATGTTGCTGCATCAGAACACAGACAAGGGACACAACCAAAGGAGCCGCTACTCTTCGACAGTTGGCAGTTTCACAAACACAATGGATTTGGTCGCAAGATATGTATCTCTCTTCAAGTGTCAGTCACTATTGCTGCAATGTTCATCCCTCTTGGCCTGGCAATCGCCTTCACAGACGTTTCAAATGTGAGAACGATTCTCGTCCCTGTCTTGGTTGTCTTCCCCTTCCTTCTCTACATGCTGAAAAAAGATAGAGAACGATACAGACAGTTCAGAAATAGTCTGGCACGCCTCTCAGTCAACAGTCAAGGAATCGCAATGAGTGAGTGTCTCTCAGACGCCAAAGTCAAGTGGCGCAAGTTCTTTCCATTCGAGAGCATCGAGAAGATAGAGTTCGTCCGTCTCAGTGACAGGGGAGGTCCGGTCGGATTCGACCTTGTTATGCGGGGTGACCGAGAGGACGCCTCAGTACTAAGAGAGAGATCAGAGATGAAGGTCCTTGTCAAAATACTGCAGGACTCGCATCCAGAGCTCTGTGAGTTCAAGAGGGTATAGGGCAGTGACTTGGCACCCTCACTCTTCTTAACTTCTAGCCCAAAGGGTTTCATAGATATGTGCGTTATATTGTATTGAGAGCAATGTCGGAGGGAACAGATAGGAGAACGAGATCAAAGAGAAGAGCGCTTTTCCAACTCATGTTATCATACGTTAGTGCAGTCATCTGTTATTCCTTTGTCTACTGGTCTAGGACTCTCGAAATCGCTCGACCAGGTGTGTGGGACTTCATCTCAGGGACCGTTCTCTTTTGGGTTGGATTTGGCTTTCTGTTCTATGGCACCCTCATGCTATGGAGAGTGGTAAGGAGAATGGAGGTTAGTGTTGAAGAAGATGGCTTGAAGATTGTCAGATTGGTTGGAGGAGCTTTGAGGAAGGAAACGCAAGTCGATTTCGATGACATAGTCTATGTACAACAGTTCCGGGACAAGAGTCTTCTCATCACATACAGGGATTCTTCGTGGAAGAGATTAACCCACTCAATCGATATTCTTGATGATGAGATTCCAAATGCCTTGTTCCTGAGAAAGCTGAAGGAAAGAGGAATCCGTGTTACGGGTAGCTAGGCGTGGCATGAAATCGATGTTCTCATATATTCTCAAATACGCGTTTGCATCCATTGAATATGGAGGGTGAATGCTTGATCTTCCGTGTTGCCGTTGCGATACTGCTTGTGTTAGGCATTGTTGCTATCACCTTCTCATTTCATCGTCTGCGAGACAGACGTGTAGAGAGTGTCTTTACAATCTTGTTTATCCTTCACGGATTCCTTGTCCTGCTCTTTCTCATTGTTACTCTTGGAGCGACTTTGCTGACCTTTGCCATCAGTACAGAGCAACCTGATGCTATCGTAATTGATTTCCTTGCACAAATGGGGTTGTGGCTTGGTGGTCTTTTCGCTTTTGGGGTTATCATCGCTTTGGTAATCATAGCTAGAGAGAAGATGCTCGAAAGAAAAGGTGACAACTGAGGCATATGCAAATCGGGACCACTATGATCTATCTGCATTCGGACAAGGAAATGTTGAAGAGTGCGTATGAAAGGCACAAGCCGAGGTTCTAATCCGTGAGCTTCTTTCTGCGTTCCCTGTGAATATGGATGCGAATTACATACAACGCAATCCAAATCAGGAGTAAACCTACTGTGCCGATCCAGAAATATCCAAGGACCAACATCAGTACAAATGGAATGATGAGTATGTATATGACATAAGTGAATGCGCGAAGCCTGGGGCCCATTACGCTTTCGTGTCTTCTTCGAGTGGGTGAGATTGCTCCACTCATCATTTTCCGGCGCAGATGTATCACCCCCACCGCAAGAGCTGCTAGGAGCCCGACGCCAGCGGAGAAGAAGCCAACACCACTTCGGAGCCCGAATACTTCCACAACCAGTATTGAAATAGTTATGAGCGGTATGAAACCAAGACCACAAACGACGGGTAATCTCTTGAAAAGTCGCAAGCGCCTTTGGAAATGGTGTTCCTCATACTCACTCAGGTGTTCCTCATGGAATCCCTCCGAGTGATTCTCGTGCAGTTGTGTCATATGACCACTACCCTCCTGAGATCACTCACCATTCTCGCTGAGTTGATGGCAAAGCGAGAGTGTCGTGGTGAACGGTCTGAAAGGAATCGGCAAAGAGCCTTAAAATGCTTGGTTCTCGAAGGTCAGAACAATCCTTTTATGCACGGGCATTGATTTGGATATGGAGAGGGATATTTGGTCAGGGAGTCAGACTCTCAGTCAAAACGTTTGTCAATACGATTCCTCGCTCCAATGGGAATTGCTATTCTGAGCCTCGGCGGAGTGATTATTGTCTTTTCCATCTGGACTAGCGCTAACAGTATCCTTGATAACTCCGTGTGTTTCTTTCTGGGAGGCTTTTCCATGTTGATTGGATACTGGATTCTTTATGACGTGTACTTGAATTGGAAGGCAAAAGACTCAAAGCGTTGAGGAGGGTTTGAAGAAACATATTTATGCTGGCACAAGATTCACTGACTTCTGGTAACTAGTCGAGCTCTAGCTTGACGCCCTTCGCTGAAAGCTCCAGCAGCAACGATTCGGTCACTTCCTCGTCCACCAGGTTCTCATGCTTCAGTCCCTTCTTCCCTTTTGGTCTGTATTCTATGGTAAGGGTCCGGGGGCCGAGAATGGCAGCTTGTATTTCATCGTACGGTATGAATCGCTTGGTGGTCCGTTTTCCCAGTACCTTGATCGACCATAACCCCCTGTCTTCAAAGGATATACTCGTCTTAGTCAAGGTATGCATGACCAACCCAGACCCATTTGCGAAGAAGAATAGGCTCATAATCACTGACATAATTCCCACGAACAGTGTATATGACGTCCCACAGGTGAGGTAATACATGGCCACGAACGCGAAGAGAATGCATATGCAGTAGAACAACGCTGCACCTACCGCCATCAACTTCCTCTCTGTCCATTCCCTCCTCGATTGCTTCGCCATGCAGTTCCAGTGTGGTAACTGTCTTAGTGATTTTAAATCTTTACGGAGAGGCCCTCATGATTTCCTGCACTCTTATCTTTTCAATCACCTCTTAATCGTTGACACAGAGTAGCCTAGATGCACCGCGATTTGTGAATCCGACAAGCCCTACATTCTCACAGGCGCGCTTGTTTTACATCCAGATGCGGAGGCGAGGATTCGAACCCCGGAACTCCAGGGAAGCAAGGGCTCTGCCTACATCTTTTATGGTGTGGACTCACCCTCCGGCGATACAGATGCGGCATCCGCTTCAGTGGAAATGAGTGGAGAATCTTCTGGCGATAAGTTCGGGTTTTCCGTGTCCCTCGCTGGGGATGTAGACAATGACGACTACGATGATGTCGTGATTGGAGCTCCCTTTAACGACGTTGGAGGAACATCCGCTGGAAGAGTGTACATCTACTACGGTTCATCATCGATGAACGCAAGGGAAGACGTGGTTATGACTGGGCATCACTATGGCCCGGGAGAAGCGTTGGGATTCTCTGTTTCCGACGCTGGCGACGTCAACAACGACGGCTATGCCGATGTAATGGCAGGAGCACCATTCTTCCTACCAGGCGGCGGTATGCGCATGCCTGGAGGCATGCACTTACAGGAAATGGTTTCGCCTGTAGGAAGAGTAAGATTGTGGGGAGATCCGTCCTAGCCCAACCTGGCAAGCCGTATCCAGAGAAGTGGATGCCAAGTGAAGTAATGCGCATCAGCCGAAGAGCTTAAGTATGCTCAAATCAGATTCAATGCAAGCCGTGGAAGAAACATGGTCGTTGAAACCAATGGAAGGAAGTCTGGCACAGCACTAGTCATGATTGCTCTCATTCTTCCAATTGCACTGGTTGCGCTTACTTCTTTTTTGAGCGAACCCTCGGAAGCGGGTTCTTGGGGTTCGAGAGTCTTGGTGACGGATGATCCTGGCGACTCTGACTGGTCTGCAGAAGCAGCAGTCGCGACGGACAGGTTTGGAAATGTGCATGTCGTCTGGTCGGATGGAGATCTCGACGGAAGTGGCCCAGACTCTGACATCTTCTACCGAAAATGGAATGCAACCACTCAACTGTGGGAAAGCAGAGTTCTCATAACAGACGACTTTCTGAACAACACCGATAACTCTGATGGCCCAGACGTCGAGTCGGACCGCTTTGGAAATGTTCATGTTGTATGGAGACAGAAGGGGGATATCGGAGGGAGCGGAACTGACACCGACATTTTCTGGAGGATGTGGGACGCTGATACTGGTGCGTGGAATCCGAGGGAGCTCGTCTCTGATGACCCCGATGACGGTGGATCATCGGCTGCAGTGAGACTCGCATCCGATATGTTCGGCAACATTCACGCCACCTGGCATGACAAAGCCGCTTTGAACGCAAGTGCGGGGATACAGTACAGGAAATGGAACGGATCCACTGGGATCTGGGAAGAGAGGATGATGGTTTCAGAGAACTCAACTGAATTCTTGTGGTCGGATGTTGCAGTCGATCCCTTTGGCAATGTTCACATAGCGTGGAATGATCGGGCCAATCTCTCTGGTGCAAGTTCGAATGGGCTGGACTACGACATATTCTATAGAAAACTCGATGCATCCTCAACTGTTTTCGGTCCTGTCTATTATGTTACAGAAGACGACCAGACCGACGAATATGGCTCCAACATGGATAGGATTATTGCTGATTCCTTCGGGAATGTACACATCGTCTGGTGGGAATCAATGGACCAAGATGGTGGTGGTTCCGGAATCGACGACGACATTTTTTATAGGAAGTGGAATGCGATCACAAGAATCTGGGAAAACAGAGTTCTAATATCAAACGATCCTGCGAACACGGGGAGTTCGGCTGACGCAAGAATGTGCTCCGACCCGCTGGGCAATCTGCACATCGCTTGGAGAGACAAAAGCGATGTGGACGGAGCGGGGTCCAACTACGGCGATTTGCTCCACAAGAAATGGGATGTCATCACGAGTGTGTGGGAAGGCACAAAGGCCCTGACAAATGATCTCTTGGATCAATATCTGGTGCACTATCCTGACGTAGCATGTGATAATCTTGGCAATGTTGTCGTTGTGTGGAATGATATGAGCGGTCTGTTGGGTAGCGGACCAGACTATGATGTATACCTTCGGAAATATGAGAGCGGAATCGTTCTTCCCGATTATGTGCCCGTGGAAGTCTCACCTTCCCCCGCCGAATGGGTTCTCACAGGAAGCGAGACCATAATATCCGCAAGGGTGTATAACGGAGGGAACGCCTCGAGCATCACATCTACGGTCGCGTTCTATAATTCATCAACTCCTGGTTCTCCTTTCTTTCAGAATTCAGCTATTCCCTCATTGGGAATGGCTGAGCGAAGTCCACCAAACCAGGCGATCTGGAAAGCCCCTCAGATACCCGGGACATATGAGGTTACCATCGAAGTGGACTACGGGAATTCAATAATCGAGGTTTCCGAACTGAACAACTTCTACAGGATTGAGTTCATAGTAGATACTCCTCCACTTCCTCTTACTCCTCCCACCAATCTCACCACGCAAGTGGTGAACGTCGATGACATATTACTCAATTGGACCGCCCCAAACTCCATATCGATTGACCACTACCGCATATACCGGAGCACCGACCAAAGGGAGTTCGACTTCTCCACACCGACATATAACACCTCGACTGACGTGGATCCTCTCAGAACCAACTGGACTGATGCGAATGCTGCAAATGAGAGTGCTCCGACTGAGTACTATTACGTTGTCAGAACAGTGAACTCCTTTGGGATGAAGAGCATCACCAGCAACACTGCAGGCAAATGGACCTCCGAGTATCCTGAAGGACTGAGTGCATTCTCCCTTCCCTTGGAATCCTTTGTCGTGAGAAACGTGAGCTGGTTCTCTGAGAACATACCTGGAACCGAGTTCGTCAGATGGATGAGTTCATCCGGTCACTGGGTGACCCATTATCCTTCAATGGGAGTAGGTGTCATGGATGTCCCGGTGGTGATGGGTAGAGCATACGAAATATCCCTATCCTCTTCAACCAACTTCACTTTCTGTGGATATCCGGCCTCAATGATAAGATTCCATGAAGGGTTTGGGGATTCCCTCGCTTTCCGAAAGAGTCTTTCCGCTCGAACGGAAGGAAATGATGTGAATCTGAGTTGGGGAAGTGTGGCAGGAGCGAGCGAATATTTGATCTTCAGGAGCGACCGTAGAGAGGGTCTTCACAATCTTTCCCTATCTCCCATTGCGAACACAACTGAAACGTACTGGATAGACCTAGGGATCATCAAGAATCAGACCAGTGAGCACTACTACTTGGTCATTCCATCCGACTCGAAGGGTGAAATGGGAAGCAGCACGTACAGCACAGGAGTTTTCACACTAGGCCACCAAACAGGTTCGGAGACCTTCGCACTGCCATTGAAACCAGTGGAAGTTCATTCCCTGGACTGGTATTGCGACAACATTCCTGGTGTCGTGGGAATGGGTTATGTGATCCACGGTGTTTGGAAATTCCACGCGAAGGATATGCCTGAAGGTGTCTATGATGTCTCAGTTGCTCAAAGTGAAGGATTCCAGATCTCAATAGATGGGACTGCAACGAGGTTCACTTTCATCGGTTACTAGAATTCCTCTCAACTCCCGAAGTTAGCATGGGGGATCTCACTAGCCAACACTTTCTAGAGAAGCATAAGTGACGTGGTTCGAAAAGAAGGACGACATTCTTTCTGAGTCCTAGGAAGCCTATGGAGATCTTGGAACTTCAGTTTCAAAGCCGACGGAGAAAAGGCGTCTCTGAGCATCCTTCATAGTTCAAATTTCGCTGATGAACAAGACTCTGAATAACCATTGATATAGAGATGAGTGACCAAGTATCTAGATCGGCTCAAATCAGACTTGCCAAGGGCGGGCTCTCTCGAACGCGGAGCGGGAACTGAATGAGGGAAGCAGAGCGTTTGGAGGGTCCCCTCGCATCCAAGCCCACTCCTTGCCTTGGGATCTGTTCATCAGTCGATTCTACCGACTGAGTGGGGTCGATCACCCTTATCTCGTCCGTACTCTCGAACTCAGTATCATCATACAGCTTCCCGGTGATCTTGAGGGGCATCGAATCACCAAGACCCAACAACTGCTGAACCTCAGAACGATTGAATTTCACCATTCTCTCAAGCACACCATCTCCATCATGGTCCGTAATGTATGAGGTCTCCGACTTCACAAAGCCATATTTGGGGTAAGTTCGGGCGCAAGAACATCGTTCAGCAGAATGGTGCTTGCGTTGATGTCCCGGGGGCAACTCTCCTCAAGTTATGAAAATGTAACAGAGCCTTCTAATAGAAAGTTATTAATAGGGACATTACATTGACATGCTCGAGGGGTCAAAATGGAAAAGGAAGAGTATGTCAATTTGGAAGAGACTAGAGAAGCCATTGCCAAACTCACAGCAGATCGGGAAACCTTTAAGAACATAATCGAAGCCCACGAAAAGCAGGATGTCAAGAGGTTTCAAGAGATACTGGAAGAGTTCGGATGGCCTTGGCCAGTGCGTCTGTTCATATGCCGGTGGTTGTGTTGGCTACACTGTCATCTTCATTGCGTAAGGGTTTGCAGAACACTTGTTGTTCGTTGAACCCCTATGCATTATGGTAGTTATGCTGAAAAAGAAGACATTCCACATCCACGGTCGAAGAAAGATTGGAAAGGTAATTCCAGCCCACGAATTTCTCCTCGCAAGATGCTACCCTTAGACGTTGTGCTAGACACAGCAATCGAGATGGCTAGGGGAGCTGGTGTAGGGGGCTCCTTATCCCGAAAGTGTGATAGTAATGATAATGGCATCTGCATGGCGATTCTAGCTCACATTATTGGGAAGGAGCACAAAGTGTTAAGTGATGCAGTATGGGATGTCCGAAATTCCTAACTGGGCAATATGCACCTTCAATTTTGGTCGTCCTCCATAGGGATGGACGACATTTTGTTACCTTCTTCCACAGGGCATATTCTCACGACCGCTGTAAGCCCCCTTCTGTTCTAGCGGCATTTGACTAAGCGTCCTACCATGTTTGGACTTGCTCCGATGGGGAGTCGCCGTCTCACCAAATCCCGCAACAACGTCCTCGGCAACCGATTCATCCTCGTTGCGGACTGTGTCGTTTCTGCGCCCTTGCCGACCCTCTCGAGCCACCGACTT
>JAGLME010000045.1 GCA_023140195.1 Thermoplasmata archaeon | reverse complement strand
ATGGCGCCCCACCTCGGCGCTCCTTATTAAGAGTTGACCGTGACAATGATACTCATGTAAAATCCTAACATGGCGTTCTGTGCTAGTATTGATGACATCCATCCATCCCATCCCCCTAGACTAATTTGAGAAGTGACCCATCCTCAGCCGTAAATATTGGATTGAGGGGTATAAAAGGCTTTCTCACAGAAGTAGCACCTGGTTTCTATAAATGATAATAAGATAAATGTCAAATCAGAGACGTGTGGCCATGGAGCCACGGCACCTATCTTATCAGATGGGGGACTACTTGCAGGGGTCGATCGAAGGAGTGAGAAATGAAGTCGTCGAGGTCTGTAATTCACGGCCTCTTTTCCGAGAATCTGCCCCTCCGATTCCCACTACCCAGTTCCATAAACATTAAATACGGTATAGAATATTGGAACAGAGCGCATCGCATCTGACCAGACGATATGGGGAAGGGTGTCCCTCCCAACAATGCGGTCCCTTCGTTTTCGGATCGCAGGAATCGCCACGGTTGGACCAACAGAATGCGAAGGAACCTCTCGAGACGTTGAGAAGAGAGAGAACTATCGAGGTATCCCATGCCAAAGAGGCACCGCCCTCGTCACGGATCAATGGGCTTTTCGCCAAGGAAGAGAGCGAGCTCTCAGGTTCCCAAGTTTAACTCATGGCCTCAGACCGATGACGGTCCCAGAATCCAAGGTTTTGCAGGATTCAAAGCCGGTATGACGCACGCTTTCGTAGTGGACTACCGAAAGACCAGCACCACGACCGGCCAGGAAGTTCAGATACCTGTCACAATCATAGAAGTTCCTCCGATGAAGGTTGCAGGAGTGAGGTTCTACCAAGACACTGCTGACGGAAGAAAAACGCTTTCCGAGATCTGGACATCGAAGCTGGATGAGAACCTTCGGAAGAGATTCCCGCTTCCGAAGAAGAGTTCCAAGGATGCATGGAAGAGCTTGAATCCCGAAGAAGTCGACGAGGTCAGGTTGATTACCTACACCCAGCCGGCCCTTGTGTCAGGCGTCCCGAAGAAAGTGCCGGAGATCATGGAGCTCCATATTGGCGGAGGAACCAGCAAGGAGAGAATCAAGTACGCGAAGGAGCGCATCGGAAAGACCATCGAGATAGCCGATTTCACATCCGCGGGCAAGTTCGTCGATGTGGCCGCCATTACAAAGGGCAAGGGGTTCGGCGGACCTGTGAAACGTTGGGGTATTAAGCTCCTCGACCACAAGAACTCGAAACACAGGAGATTGGCAGGAACCATCGGAACATTCTATCCGGGGTATACAAGACCCACGGTCCCGATGGCTGGACAGATAGGATACCATCAAAGGACCGAACACAACAAAAGGGTGCTCAAGATAGGAGACAACGGAGAAGAGATCAACCCCAATGGGGGATTCCTTCACTATGGCAATGTCAAGAATGGTTATGTGATACTCCACGGATCGGTGCCAGGACCGGCGAAGAGACTCATAAGGATGAGGGACGCGGCGCGTCCAACCGCTCCGAGCGTGGAGCCGGCCGAGGTTGAGCTTACTTACTTATCGACCCAATCCAAA
Source organism: Thermoplasmata archaeon (assembly GCA_023140195.1). GTDB lineage: Archaea > Thermoplasmatota > Thermoplasmata > RBG-16-68-12 > SOIM01 > JAGLME01. The sequence goes on along the minus strand of JAGLME010000045.1, from coordinate 41,404 downwards.
CAAGGTGCGTAGTCAGATGGCTAAGAAGAAGACCGTGAAAGCGAAGAAAAAGGCGAAGGGGGCAAACCAGGTCAATCTGTATTCCCTCAGAGGGAAGGCTTCCGACGTCCTGGACCTGCCTCAGGTCTTCTTGGGAGAAGTCCGAAGGGACCTTGTCAAGAGAGCCGTCCTGGCCGCGAGAGCGAACAGGAGGCAAAGCTATGGACCGGGCAAGGGGGCCGGGATGAGGCATGCTGCGTCTACGTGGGGAAAAGGCAGAGGTTCTGCGCGTGTCCAAAGAATGACCGGTGGGAGAACAGCGGTCCAGTCACCCGGAGTGGTCGGAGGCAGAAGAGCCCATCCACCCCGCCCGTGGAAGGACTGGTCAATGAAGATCAACCGAAAGGAGAGACTCAGTGCCAAGGACTCTGCTTTGAGCGCGATAAAGGACCCAGAGGTCGTCGCGGGCAGAGGTCACAGATTCAAGAAGAAACTGACACTTCCAGTCGTCATCGAGAACGATGTCGAGAACCTGGAGAAGACCGCGGAAGCGGTGGACTTCCTGACGAAGCTGGGAGTATATGAAGACGTCGAAAGAGCGAGCAACGGAAGGAAGGTCAGGGCCGGAAGAGGCAAGATGAGAGGACGGAGATACAAGTCCCCCAAGAGCTTCCTTTTCGTGATATCAGACCCATCCAAGGGAGGCAAGGCATTCAGGAATCTGCCTGGCGTGGATATCATCTCGCCAAAGCAATTGAGCACAGAGGTCCTCGCTCCGGGTGGGGACCCTGGAAGATTGACGCTATTCAGTGCAAAGGCGTTTGAAGAGCTGAAGGAGTGGTAGAATGGAAAGCATATACCAGATACTGTTGCACCCCTATGTCACAGAGAAATCCATGAACGCCATAGACGGAACGCCAGCACAAGATCTCAAGGACGGGAACAGGATTGAGTTCATAGTCAAGAGGACCGCCAGCAAACCTCAGATAAAGGAGGCGTTCGAGAAGACCTTCGAGGTCAAGGTCGAGAAGGTCTACACCAGGATCACCAAGGAGGGCAAGCACGCCATAATCAAGCTGGCAGAAGGAGAAGACGCCAAGGACCTGAGCATGAGGATTGGTATATTCTAGGTGGTGAAGTGGGAAAGAGGATCAGAACCAGGAGAAGAGGGAAAGGCTCCCGATCATATAGTTCACCCAGCCACAGGCATCACGGAAAAGTGGCATACCCACCTTACGAGGATGAAGAGGGCAACGTGACAAAGATCCTCAGAAACCCAGGAAGAAGTGCGACACTGGCCAAGGTCTCATTCCCATCTGGCACCGTTCTCATGATAGCCCCAGAAGGCTTGCAGGAAGGTCAGACTGTCACGATCGGCAAGACGATCATCGACAGAGGCAACACCTTGCCAGTTGGTGATATTCCGGAAAGCACTCTGATATTCAACGTGGAATCCATGCCAGGAGACGGCGGTAAGTTCGCCCGCACTGCTGGATCGTCGGCTGTCGTGGTCAGCCACGGCAGGGAGACCGTTGTCCAGCTCCCATCAGGGAAGTACAAGAACCTCAATCCCAAGTGCAGGGCTTCAATCGGAGTTGTCTCTGCTGGTGGAGTGACGGAGCGTCCATTCGCCAAGGCCGGGAAGAAGTTCCACGTTTATCAGAGCAAGGCGAAGAGAGCCCGAAGGGTCAGCGGAGTGGCCATGAATCCGGTGAACCACCCCCACGGCGGTGGTGCTCACCAGCATGTTGGGAAGCCGAGCACAGTTTCAGCTAATGCGCCTCCAGGACGAAAGGTCGGGAGGCTTTCACCGAAGAAAAAGAAGAAAGGAAGGAGATAGATGGCAAAGAAGAAGACGAGTTCCTCTGGCAAGGCGGCGAGAAGGAGGGCGAGGAAGAAGAAGGGTGTAATCGAGACCCGGAGAAAGAAGGAGTTCACATACCGGGGATTCACCATGGAAGAGCTTTCCACCATGAGCTTCGATGAGATATTGGAGCTGTTGCCATCCAGGGCGAGGCGTTCGTACACACGGGGACTGAACGACGAGCAGCAAGCGTTCCTGGACAGATTGAGGAAGACCGAGGAAGACGTCATAAGGACCCACAGGAGGGAGATAGTGATACTCCCTGAGTTCGTGGGCAAGAAGATCGCAGTTCACAACGGAAAGGAGTTCGTGCAGGTCCCGATAAAACCCGAGATGATAGGCCACTACCTGGGAGAGTTCGCTCTGACCAGAGGCATAGTCTCACACTCAGGACCGGGTGTTGGCGCGACGAAATCATCGAAGTACATGCCATTGAAGTGAGGAGTTAGAAGAATGGGTTACACGACGGAATTCGACCCGAAGACGATGTCCCGTGCGTACGGGAAGGAACTGCCCATTTCGCCCAAGAAGAGCGAGGAGGTCTGCAGGGCGATCAGGGGAATGCACATAGAGGATGCCATCGAGTACCTGGAGGACGTGAAGGATCTGAAGAGGGCGGTCCCATTCAGGAGACGGAACAGGTACATAGGGCACAAGAAGAGCATGGGTCCCGCGGCATATCCCGTGAAAGTCGCTGGGGCGATAATCAGGATCCTCGAGAGCGCCCAAGGCAATGCAGAGGCAACGGGACTGGACCCGGAGAACCTGAGGATTCACACAATCGCCGCCTCCAAGGGTCAACCAGACAAGTTCTACAGACCAAGGGCCCAGGGCAGGAGCACTCCTTGGTTCCATGAGAAGACGAATGTCGAGGTCGTGCTTGAAGTGATAGAGGAGGAATAGATTGGCTGGAGAACGGAAGATTGTCACCGAGAACATACGAAGGGTCCTTCTCAAGGAGTATCTGATGAAGAAGACGGAAAGAGCAGGATTCGGCGGTCTGGATATACAGAGGACGCCTTTGGGTACAAGGGTTACACTTCTTGCGGAACGACCCGGCATCGTGATCGGCAGACGAGGGAAGTCAATAAAGGGACTTACTCAGGACATGATCACCAAGTTCGAGTTCGACAACCCCCAGATAGAGGTTGAAGAGGTCAAGAATCCAGCGGTGAACGCACAGATAATGGCCGACAAGCTTGCGAGCGCCCTAGAGAGAGGTTGGCACTTCAGAAGGGCCGGCCACTCCACCGTCCGAAGAATAATGGAATCGGGCGCCAGGGGCTGTCAGGTGACAATCTCTGGGAAGCTCACGGGTAGGAGACACAGGACAGAGAAGTTCAAGCAAGGTCACATCAAGCACTGCGGCGAACCCAAGTTCATATGGATGAAAGAAGGGTTTTCGATAGCCAAAGTGAAACTCGGCGTAATCGGCGTCAAGGTCCTCATCATGCAGAGCGACGCAAAGCTCCCAGATGAGATTGACATTCTCCCGCCCAGCGTGGAGGAAGTTGCGGAGGCTCCTTCAGAGGAGGTGCCAGAAGGCGAGGAAGGGGCCGAAGAAGAACCGGTTGCCGAGGATAAGGAAGCTGAGCCCGAAGAGCCAGAGGAAAAATCCAAGGAAGAGAAAAAGGAGACTCCACCCAAGGAAGAGAAAAAGGAGACTCCACCCAAGGAAGAGGAACCGAAGAAGGAGGAGGAATAGTTGGCGCTCTTGAAGACGAAGGACATCCGCGCGATGACCCCCGAGGAAAGAGAGTCAAAGGTGAAGGAGCTGCGAGGCGACCTGATGCACGAGAGGGGAGTCGCAGCCATGGGAGGAGCGCCCAGGAACCCTGGGAAGATCCAGGCCATAAGAAGGAACATCGCCAGAATGTTGACGATCATTAGAGAAGAAGAAAGAATGAAACGACAGGAGTGAGGAAAGGAGGAAAGTGATGGTTGCGATATGTTCGACATGTGGGCTGCCTGAAGAGCTGTGCATGTGTGAAGAGATTGCACGAGAGCAGCAGCGAATCAAGATATACAGCGACAAGAGAAGGTACGGCAAGGTCATGACGATAGTCGAGGGAATAGACGAGAGCGACATCAACATGGATGAGCTTGCCAGGAAGCTGAAGACCAAGTGCGCTGCAGGCGGCACAGTGAAGGACGGAAGGATAGAACTGCAAGGAGAACACAGAAAGAAGGTTCAGAAGGCCCTGCAAAAGATGGGGTTCAACGTTGAAACGAGATGATCGACAAATGATATCCAAGAAGAACATCTACAAGCACGAGCTCATCGGGCTCCCCGCGGAGGTCGTCAGTTCCACCCACAGCGGCTATGTGGGGATGAAGGGGCTGATAGTTGATGAGACGCAGAACACGCTGGTCATGGAAGTGGACAGCTCGGAGAAGGTGATACCCAAGAAGGGCACCAGGTTCAAATTCTCCCTGCCCGAGGAAGTTGAGGTCAACGGGGCGAAGCTGATGTTCAGGCCGCAGGATAGGATAAAGAAGGCAGGTAGATAGACATGCCAGCAAAGAAGAAGCCAGAAGCCAGGGACATCGGGATTGATGTGACCCCTCCCAAGGACAGTTGCGAGGACCCAAAGTGTCCGTTCCACGGCAGCCTCTCGGTCAGGGGACAGATGATCGATGGTGTCGTTGTCTCTGATAAGATGACGGACACGGTTGTCGTCACCCGAAAGAGATCCATGTATGTGCCCAAGTACGAGAGGTACGAGAAGAGGACTAGCCGGCAAGCCGCCCACAACCCGCCCTGTATATCGGCAAAGGTGGGAGACGAGGTCACGCTCATAGAGTGCAGACCACTTGCGAAGACGGTCTCGTACGTCGTAATCGAAAGGAAATGAGGAGATCAGATGAAAGGACTTCCCGGAAGACAGACAAGAGGCATCCCCAAAGGAGCGTACCTAGCTTGCGTGGACAATACCGGAGCCAAAGTGGTTCAGGTCGTGGAAGTGCCCAAGTACCACGGAGTCAAGAGAAGGTATCCCGCAGCCGGGATAGCGGACCTGCTCATAGTCTCGGTCAAGAGCGGCACGCCAGAGATGCGTAAGCAACTGTTCACCGCGGTAATCGTGAGACAGAGAAGGCCGTTCCGAAGGTCGGACGGGACCATGGTGCAGTTCGAGGACAACGCGGTCGTCATTACGACGGAGAAAGGCGAGACGAAAGGCAGCGACATAAAGGGTCCGGTGGCACGTGAGGCAGCAGAGAGATGGCCCAGGATCGCTGCAACGGCTTCAATGATAGTGTGAGTCACATGAGACCATCCAGCAAACCCAGGAAACAAAGAAAGAGGCAGATAGAGGCCCCGCTTCACCAGAGGAAGAAGATGGTGAGAGGGCATCTAGCGCCTAAGTACCTCGAGGCGGGGAAGAAGAGATCCCTGACGATAAGAAAGGGCGATCAAGTAAGAATCATGCGGGGAGAGCACAAGGGAGAGGAAGGGAAGGTCGAGAATGTGAACCTCAAGAACCTCACGATCACCATAGAAGGTGTGACCCAGGCGAAGGCGGACGAGAGCCAATCTGCTCGGATGATACACGCGTCAAATATCATGATCATTAAACCCGACATGTCTGACAGAAGAAGGTTGATGAAATTCGGAAGGACTATCGAGGAAGAGCCCGAAGAAGAGATCGAAGACGAAACCGAAGACAAGGAGTCGGAGAAAGAAATCGAAGATGAAGCAGAGGAAGAAGAATGAAGAAGCATCTCAAACGGTTGGCAGCGCCACGGTCCTGGCCATTGCCGAGAAAGACGAACGTGTGGGTAGTCAGACCCTCTCCGGGACCGCATCCCCATAATCTGGCCATGCCTTTGGCAGTGATAATGAGGGATTTGCTCCACCACTGTGACACAGGGAGAGAAGCAAAAAGGATCATAGGTTCCAGGAACATCTGGGTGGACGGAAGACCGGTTACCAATCACAAGCACCCAGTTGGCCTCATGGACGTTATCTCCATTCCGGACATGAAGGAGCATTACCGGTTCTTGCTGGACTCCCGAGGACACTTCACTCCGGTCAGGCTCACCGACAAGGACGCGAAGTGGAAGATGGTGAGGATCGAGAACAAGACAACGGTCAAAGGAGGCCTCATCCAGCTTAACCTTCACGATGGAAAGAACATACTACTCAAGAAGAATGCGTACAAGACCGGCGATACCCTGAAGATATCTCTGCCCGAGCAGAAGATCCTCGGACATTATCCTCTCGCTAAAGGCAATTCGGCTGTGCTAATAGCCGGAAAGCACGCAGGAAGACTTGTACATGTCGATGACTACACACCGACCCGTAACCCGAAGGAGAACGTGGTAACGTTCCAGGAAGGCTTCGCGACGGTCAAGGACAATGTGTTCATCGTGGGCAAGAAGAGTCCCGAAATCAAATTACCAGAGGTCCCAGCAGTATAGGTGGTCGATTGAACAAGATGAGGAAACTGAGAGTGAGGAAAGTGGTCATCAACATCGGGGTAGGCGAAGCTGGAGAGAAGCTTGTCAAGGCCCAGAAGGTCCTTCACATCCTGACGAACCACAAGTCGATCCAGACCATCTCCAAGAAGACGAACAAAGATCTCGGCACCAGGGAAGGTATGCCCATTGGCTGCAAGGTCACGCTGAGGGGCGAGGACGCCAATGAGTTCTTGAAGAGGGCGTTCTGGGTGAAGACCAACAAGATCGCGAGCTACAATTTCGATTACGAAGGCAATTTCTCTTTCGGGATACCAGATTACACTGACTTCAAGGACCTGAGGTATGACCCGGACATAGGGATCTTCGGAATGGACATCTCGGTGACCGTGGACAGGGCGGGAACCAGAGTCAGAAAAAGGCGCAGGAACCGTTCCAGGATCACCCCGAGCCACAGGGTCAATAGAGATGAGAGCATGGAATTCATCAGAACCGAGTATGAGCTGGAGATAGTTGAATGAAGCCAAGAAAGAAGTTTGGCAGGCAGGAAGGCTGTGCCAGATGCGGCAGGAAGAGAGGCATCATTCGAAGGTACCGAATGCACCTGTGCCGGCAGTGCTTCCGCGAAATCGCGATTGACATAGGATTCAAGAAATACTCATGAGGAGGAAATGAATGAGACACGACCCCCTGAACGACGCAATGTCGATCATAATCAATGCCGAGCGGACCGGTAAGGGCGAGTGCATAGTGAAACCCTCCTCCAAACTGATAGGACGAGTGTTGAGGGTTCTGCAGGAGAACGACTACATAACGCAGTTCGAGTACGTGGAGGACGGCAGGGCAGGCATATTCAAGGTCCTTCTAAGGGGAAACATCAACAGTTGCGGTGTCATAAGGCCCCGAATGGCCGTCAAGATGACAGAACTGGAGAAGTACGAGTCTAGGTATCTTCCAGCCCAGGATTTCGGAGTACTGATACTCACCACGACACAAGGTGTGATCTCCCATTCAAAAGCAAAGGAGATGGGGGTCGGTGGAAGGCTCCTAGCTTACGTTTATTGAGGTAGTTGAATGCCGGTAGCCAAGAAACTCGAGAAAGAGACGGAAATCCTAGACGGGGTGAAGGTGGAGCTCAGAGGAGATGAGATTCTGGTCACCGGAGGAGAGGTTGAGCTCAAAAGGGAGTTCCGTCATCCGAGGATCCACATCTTAGTGGAGAAGGGGAGGGTGCTGGTCACATGTGACTATCCCTCCAAAGAGGACATGGCCCTCATGGGGACCACCATATCCCACATAAGGAACATGATCACGGGCGTGACTGAAGGGTTCGAGTACAAGATGAAGATTGTGTATGCACACTTTCCGATTAAGACCAGCGTCAGAAAGGAGCAGGGAGAGTTCGTGGTTGAGAATTTCCTGGGTGAGAGGAATCCCAGGATAGCCAGGATACTCGGAGATACCGAGATTGACATCAATGGAGACGAGGTAATTCTTACGGGCTCGGACATTCAGAGTGTCGGCCAGACAGCAGCGAACATAGAGCAGGTGACGATGATCAAAGGATATGACCCACGTGTGTTTCAGGATGGAATATACATAACTCAGAAGCGAAGGGGGGCATAGCGACTTGCCGGAAGACGAGAAAGAAGAACTTGAGATAGTCGAAGAAGAGGCCGAAATCGTGGAAGAGGTCAAGGCGAAGAAGGTCCAGAAGAAGAAAGCCGAAGTGCCAACGGTCAGTGAAATCAAGAAGGCAAGGAAGGCTGAGCTCGTTGAGATGTGCGAAGCGTTGGGTCTGAATTCAGAGGGAAAGGTCACAGAACTTCGAGAGAGACTAACCGATTATGTCGAGGCCGGAGAGGAAGAGGAGGTCGAGATCGCGGATGAGGAGTACTTCGTTGAGGTCAAGCCCAAACTTGACAAGAAAACAAAGGAACAGCTCAAGTTGAGGGAGAGCATCAACAAATCCAGACCTGCCTTCAAGAGGCAGGAATGGTTCAGATATGTGAGACTGGGTGACAGTTGGAGAAAGCCAAGAGGACTTCACTCCAAGATGAGACGGGGATACAAGTACCGGCCAAATCTGGTTTCAACCGGTTACAGAGGTCCCAAGGCTGTGAGAGGACTTCATCCATCAGGATTCCAAGAAGTGATGGTCTTCAGAGTGGAGGACCTGGAAGATGTGGACCCCAAGAAGCAGGCCGCCAGGATAGGCCATTCGGTCGGGACCAGGAAGAGAGAGGAGATAGAGAAGGTCGCGGATGAGAAGGGCATCAGGGTCCTTAACAGGAGCATGCTTCATGAATCTTAAGAACCAGAGAAGGATGGCAGCTGAGATTCTCAAATGCGGAGAGAACAGGGTCTGGATACACCCGGACTATGTCGATGACGTGTCCGAAAAGATCACGAGAAGCGACATCCGGGCGGCCATAGACGAAGGTCTGATCCAGGCAAGGCAGAAGAAAGGTGTCTCCAAGAGCAACGTCCGAAAGGCCAAGGCCCAGAAGAAGAAGGGCAGACGCAAAGGCCACGGCAGCCGAAAGGGAACCAAGAAGGCTAGATATCCCAAGAAGGAACGCTGGATAAAGACAATCAGACCTATGAGAGAGAGATTGAGAGAGCTGAGAGATGATGGCAAGATCGAAAGAAGGACCTACAGAACATTCTACCGCCAGTCCAAAGGCGGGATGTTCAGAAGCAAGGCTCACCTGGAGCAGCAACTCAGGGCCCAGGGTTTGTTAAAGGAGGAGAGCGAATGAAACACGGTCCCAGGTATCGAGTTCCCTTCCGGAGAAGGAAGGTCAGCAAGACCGATTACAGGAAGAGGAAGAGATTGCTGAAGTCCGGACTTCCCAGAGCCATTGTCAGGCGTTCAAACATGTACGTTCGCGTTCAGTTCGCCACATTTGACATGGGAGGCGACTTGATCGTCGCGTCCGCAATCTCCAAAGAGCTCGACTCGCTCGGGTGGAAACATTCCAAGAAGAATGCGCCAGCAGCGTATCTTACAGGTTATCTGGCGGGAAAGAGGGCTTCAAAGGCGGGGGTCGACAAGGCCGTCCTGGACATTGGACTTTACAATCCGACCAAGGATTCCAGAGTGTTCGCCACGCTCAGAGGGATAGTTGACGCAGGTGTTAGTGTCCCGCACAGTGAGGACATATTGCCGGATGATGACAGGATCCGAGGGAAGAACATTGACGAGAAGATGGGTTCGGATTTCGATAAGGTGTTGAAGAAGATGGAGGCTGAATAGAGTGAGCCGATCCTATGACTGGATTCCGAAGACGCGATTGGGACGAAAAGTCCTCGATGGAGAGATAAAGACGATGACCGAGGCCTTGAACTCGGGACTGCCTCTGAGGGAGACCGAGATAGTGGACATTCTGCTCCCTGGTCTGGAAGATGAGGTCTTGGATGTCAACATGGTTCAGAGAATGACAGACTCCGGAAGAAGGGTCAATTTCTTGGTCGCGGTTGTAGTCGGGAACGAAGATGGATTCGTGGGACTAGGCTTGTGCAAGGGAAGAGAGGTCGGTCCGACGATCAGAAAGGCCATAGAGACAGCGAAGCTGAACATGGTCGAGGTCAAGAGAGGTTGCGGGTCCTGGGAGTGTGGTTGCGGTACCGCCCATTCACTACCATTCCGAGTCACAGGAAAGTCCGGATCGGTCTCGGTCACATTCAAACCAGCGCCCAGAGGTATTGCACTGGCAGTTGCCAAGATTCCCAAGCATGTACTGAGATTAGCAGGTCTCAATGACGTCTGGGGATTCTCCAAGGGTCACACAAAGACAACGGTCAACTACGCGTTGGCATCCTTTGATGCGCTCATACAGACCGCCAGAACGAAGATAACAAGAAGACAAATCGAGGATCTGCATATAGTCTCTGGCCCCATAGAGATCATTGAGGAGCCAGAATCTCCACCTGAGGAAAAGGCCAAAGCAGAGTCTGAAGAGAAGGTTGAGAAGGAAGCGAAGAAGCCTGAAAAGAAGGATGAACCTGAGGAAAAGGAAACCGAGAAGGAGAAGAAGCCAGTCAAGGAAAAGAAAGAGACCGATGATAAGTCAAACAAGAAGAAGGTGAAGAAGGAATGAGCTACGCGGCCATCAGGGTGAGAGGCACGGTCAACGTCCGCGGGGACATTAGCGACACGCTCATGATGCTTCGGCTCAACCGTGTCAACCACTGCGTGATACTTCCCAATGACCCAGCAACAGAAGGCATGCTGAGGAAGGCAAAGGACTATATCACCTGGGGAGAGCTCAGACCAGAGACACTGGCAAAGCTCATTCTGAAGAAAGGGCGTCTGGAGAGCGGAAAGGGAATAACTGACGCTTATGTGAAAAAGAACACCAAATACAAATCACTGATTGCGTTCTCAAAAGCGGTTTGCGAGGACAAAGAGAGATTCGTGAACCTGGAGTCTGTGAAGCCTGTAATCCGCCTGCATCCACCCATCAAAGGGTACGAAGGAATAAAGAGGACCTTTGTCGAAGGCGGAGCATTGGGATACCGAGGAGAGAAGATAAACGACCTGGTCGACAGGATGATCTTTGAGGGGTAATGACATGGGAAGATCCAAGAAGTTCAGAGGAAAGAGGACCCACGGAAGAGGTCACAAGGCCGGCAGAGGTGCTGGACTCCGGGGCGGAAGGGGGAACGCCGGGCTACACAAGCACAAGGTCATGCACATGATCAAATACATGCCAGATCACTTCGGCAGACACGGATTCAAACGACATCCCTCGCTTGCCAACAAGAAAAGGTCGATCAACATATCAGAAATCGGAGAGAGGCTGGGGGAGTTCGTGGAGATGGGGATCGCCAAGGAAGAGAAGGACATGGTCACACTTGACCTGTCATCCATTGGCATCGACAAGCTCCTTGGGAGAGGATATGTGAGCAGGAAGATGACGATCATCGTCCCGGAGGCCTCGAGCAAAGCAGAGAGCAAGATTGTGGAGGCAGGCGGGGCAGTTCAGACACTTCATGAAGAAGAGGAAGAAGTGCCTGAGCCAGTTCAAGAAGAAGAGGAATAATAGATGGCAGAGGAAGGCCAGAGCCTCCTGTACCGGCTGAAACCGCTTACGGACAGGCTTCCAGCCGTGACACGCCCAGACAAATCGGTTCATTTTAAACAGAAGATGGGCTGGGTCATCCTGATCCTTTGTCTCTATTTTGTCATGACGAACGTCTTCCTGTACGGCCTGGACCAAGCCGAAACGGTGGACATGTTCGCCAGTTTGAGGGTTATTCTGGCAGGTGCGCAAGGTTCCTTGATGCATCTGGGTATCGGGCCGATAGTCACGGGCTCTATCATCATGCAGCTCTTCGTCGGGGCCAAGATCATAAAGCTGGACCTGTCGAAGGAGGAAGACAAGGCGGTCTATCAGGGAACGCAGAAGTTCCTGGTCATAACGATGATAATCGTCGAGTCCATCCCTCAGGTCTTCGGCTTTCTGCAGCCTTCTGCGGCTCTTACGGGCTCTGTTGGTATGGAGTGGGCGAGAAGCATCATAATAGTGCAGCTCATCATGGGAAGCTATCTGGTCTTCCTCATGGACGAGGTGGTCTCCAAATGGGGGATAGGGAGCGGTATCAGCCTTTTCATAGCAGCGGGAGTTGCCCAGCAGATATTCGTTGGGACATTCAACTGGCTGCCGGCCAGTGCGGGGAGTCCAATTCCGGCGGGAACGATCCCAAAGACCGTCTATTACCTCACCCACAACAGCGCCTCTCAGATGGCGCAGGGCGGATACGAGGGAATCCTCCTAGCGAACCCGAACCCGATGATAGCATTAGTGGGAACTATCGTGATATTCCTCATAGTAGCGTATGCAGAATCCATGCGGATCGAGCTCCCGTTAGCCCACGCTACCGTCAGAGGTGCCAGAGGAAGGTATCCTATCAGGCTCATCTACGCGTCCAACATCCCTGTTATCCTGATGGCGGCCGTCCTTGCGAACGTCAGCATGTTCTCCCTGCTTTTCTGGCAGAACCCAGACTGGCCCATCGTAGGACAGAACTGGATGATAGGGGCATATCCGACCAGGGATGTGGCTGATACTCTTGGCATAAGTCAAACAACGGCAACATCCGGCATTGCATATTATCTCTCAACAGTCATGGGTGTGGGGGACTGGCTCCTACCGTTAATGAACCCTGATAGCTACGGCTATCTTATGCGGGGGCATGAATATTGGCAGGTTCTAGTCCACGTGCTGGTCTATGTGACTGCCATGGTCCTGGGATCCATCATGTTCGCCAAGTTCTGGATAGAAACGACCAACATGGGGCCTGAGGCCGTCGCGAAGCAGATAGAATCAAGCGGTATGCAGATCCCAGGATTCCGTCGTACGCCAAGAACGTTCAAGAGGGTGCTGGAGAGGTATATCCCTGCAGTGACCGTGATTAGCGGAGCTGCCGTCGGTGGTTTGGCCGCTGGAGCCGACATGATAGGGACCGTGGGCAATGCAAGCGGAACTGGTGTCCTGCTAGCCGTAGGCATCATGATACAATTCTACGAAGCGATAGCCAGAGAGAGACTGGAAGAGATGCCCAGGTTGGTCAGAAAGGTAGTGAAAGGATAAGGGCTATCCGATCCTGTGTTATGAGAAGACAACTACATCAGACCGCAGGCTAGCTCGTACATCAGTTTGATCTTGAAGGCGGATGTGAGGAACCTCCCGACATCGAAGGACCTTACGTCCCTCAGGAATCTCTTCGCCTCACCCATGTGAAACTCCCAGAGCCTGTCGAACTTGTCCATGGCGAAGTTCTCCAAGACCTCGAATGCGGTCCCGTCGTACACATCATTGATGCCGATGCCGTCGTTCTCCAGAGCGTAAATGGTCGCATAATTGCCAAAAGAGACCTCGTCGCTGATTTCCCTCTCGATAGTGTAGATGTCGTTCACAAGTTGAACTGCGATCTGTATGTGGTGCAGGGCTGACCTGAAGGCGGAGAGCTCGTTCTTGTCGAATTCGGGGGAGAATATGAGGTCCATGGTCATGTGGGGCTTCACGTTGAAGTTGTGGGTCCCGTATGCGATATACTCCTCGGTATTGCAGAGGGAGGGGGTAACATTGATGGTGAAATTGTATCTCTGGCACTGGATCAGTTCACCTATATCGAAAAGCAGCAGATCCTTATATTGATTGAATTGGGGTCCGGTCTTGAGGAAGGATAGTATCTGTTTCCAGGCTCCTCTGGCCAAGGAAAGGGAAGACGTATCGCTTCGATCGGAAACCAGAACGACGCCCATCTCCTCTTCGTAAGGGATTGCGGAGATCTCATTCAACAGCTTTCTGTCCTTCTGCTTGTCTACAACGTCGTCAATCAGAACAGTGAAAAGAGTAGCGAGGTTCTTGGTGTGGACCAATCTTTCGAAGTAACGCTCGGGGACGCAGGATAGAGTGGTTATCTCGTTCGCCTTGTTCATGGCCTCCCACAAGGTCATGTTCCTGATGCCCATTCTGACGAGCATGGGGAAGAGCTCGCCCCTATTCTCGAACTTCATGGCGTCGAAAATGTCATGAGTCCGTGTTATCTCCTCGACAACTCCTCTGGCTGACGTTCCCATATCTCCTTTCCGCCCCCTGTTCTCATTATCGATAATGGTAATCTGCTATATCTATATATAATTTGCTACATATTCTATTATTTGTATCATAACATACAAGAGAAAGTTAGAAGTATCGCATTGATACTCATCCAAACAGATGAGGAAGGGTTCAGAGAAATCTCAGTATAACATAAGGATTGATGCGAAGCTCCTTCAAAGGTACAAGGACTTCTGCAAAGAGAATGGGCTGGACCCCCAGGGTCAGATAGTAAACTTCATGAAGAGAATTGTTGATTCAGAGTATCTTTTCCAGGAGAAGCTGTGGGAGGTCCTGACGAAGGATATGAAATGATCAGCCGATGATGAGATCGAACCTTCTCTGGATTATCCCGAGTTCCCTATCGCCGAATGCTTTTGGATGCACCGGAACAAGAAGTCTGGTGCCCTTGGAGGATGTGAGGTCTATTACAGACTGAAGGAACTCCAGAACCTCCGAGAATCCAATCGTGGATGTGAGGTACTCAAGCCCTTCGAACAGGATAACATGGGCGGGATTGGCCTCGATGAACTTGATGACATCCCTGAACACCTCATACTTCAGTCCGGCTGGGCCGACGGACCCAGGCGACTCCTCCGACTCGGAGAGCCAGATGAAATCCACGTTCTGTATCCCCAAAGACGGGATGATCTTCTGAGGGTGGATAGTGGTTATGAACAGACCTCGACCCCCTCCAAGTCCTTGTTTGAACTGCTCAAGGCATTCGTCCCGGGTGTCAGCGAACAGAATGCTGTTTACGAGACGGTCGTCGATCGCTGCAGTGGATTCAACCTTGAGGTGGGTAACATCCCTTATCGAATCGAAACTCCCCTTGATGACGAAAAGCTCCCGTTCATCGATCGCGTTAGGATCCAAAGGAACGACCACAGTGGAGTTGCTGGCCGACCCGACATCTGTGAGTATCTTGACGAATCTGATGACATCATCAAAGCCAGCGATCTCGACGAGATACTCGAGGTCATCGAATATCACTGAAGTCCTCGGGTTGTCGCGCATGAACTTGGTGGCGGTCTGAGAGATCTCGAAGTTCAGGTCAGATGGTTTGAACGTCATCTCACCCAGTGAGGTCTTGGAGATCCATACTATAGGGGTCTTCTCCAGGCCATACTTCCGTCTGATCTTCTCCGGGAAAGTGGTTGTGATGCACAGGCCAGGAGTATCAGAAACGATGTTCCTGAATGCATTGAAGGCGTAGGATGAGTCGCTGGATTCCACCAAGTTGTTGTGTCCAGCATCAACGGTGAACTCTATCTTGGCGGGTCTATACTCCTCAACGGTCGGCTCGATAATCAGAAGTTTGTATTTCATTATGGCGTATGCGGCGAAGATACCCATTATCACCGTATAGATGCTCCCGATACCGAGTCTTGTGGGTATGTCAATGAGAGCTGGCAGGAAGGTCTCGGTTACCGAACCCACGATGACTGGGACGGCGACTCCTATCAGGAGGATCCTGGACCTCTTCCTTATGATCTGGACCTCGCTGGTTCTGTACGTCCTCAACAGGACGGTCAATGCAACAAAGATCTGGATTGTGTATATCGCAGCCATCAGTGGATAGGCAGAACCTACGGCAGCGTCATATCCGAGAGGGCCGTGAGCGATGCCATCAACGACGAGGTCCGTGGCCCAGACAAGCCCAATGATTAGGAAAGTGGGGGCATATATCAGTACATATGTGGGCTTCCATTCGAGAATCCCCTTCTTCGTTGGATAGGAGAGAACGAAATGTACCAATACTCCTCCGATAGCTGCTATCCCGGTCCATTCAAGCCTGAGCCAGAACATCATTGCGGGGTCCCCGCCATTATCGATGTACCTGAGAACTCCTTCCGAAAGATCCCAGATAACGAAGCTGCCCATGAGGAGAGCAAAGGACCGGTTCGCGGCACCGCCAGGGTTCTTCCTGAGAACATATGCACCAAGGACCAAGTTCACAGCGAACGCCACAACTGACACGACTACCGAAGGATTTGTCATACTGAGCTCGCTCCGAACTAATCGACGAGGATCTCGAACCCGCTTTTATCTACTAGTAATGGATAATAATCAAGGTCGTGTTTGGTACTTCTCATCTTAGCGACGCCGATGTACCGCCTGACCGATGTCGTCTTGCCGACCTCGATCTCCCTGAGCCTGAGATGAATTATCCCATCTGACAGGAACTCTTCGACGCCATACTTCCCGAAGGACGACCCTTCCCTTGGCATCTCCGATACGATGAAAGTAGTGAGGTTCATGCCCCTGAGGACCTCGAAGAAGTTGAATATCTCATTTCGGGGGTTCTCGAGATTGGAGAGCGCATACAAAGCGTCAAGCGAGTCGATGACGAGAATCTGGCAGTCGAACTCTTCCACATATCTGATGAGTATGTCCTTGAGCGATGTGAACCAGTTCTCCCTCCCCGTGCCTCCCGCTTCCTGTCTCAGGTTGGCCAGATCGACAATGTTCAGATCGTTCATGCCCTCCATCGAATATCCGAGAGATGTGGCCTGCTTCAAGAGGCTCTCCCTGCTCTGTTCGACGGAGAGATACAAGCTCTTGAGTCCCTGGTCCTTTGAAGAGTGGTAGATCATGTTGAATGCCAGAGATGATTTTAGACTCCCCGATGGGCCACTTATCAGTACCGTGAACCCAACGGGGATTCCACCTTCGAGTCTCTCGTCCAGGCCCTTCACGTGGGTCCCAATCCTCGCAACTTCGTTCATTCCGAACTCCCCCTATCAAAAGAGCAGGCGACACTCACTATCCTTTCCCCCTTACCGCACATCTCAAAGCGCGAAGAAAGCCATGATTATACTATTATATAATGCTTTTTTGGCCTTCCATCGCAAGTGGCAGTGGACTGCCCGAAGTGATGTCAATGCAACCGTCTGGCTCACTCCGAGCATACTATCAATCCTGATAACTCAGAAAAAAGGTTTATATCAAGACCAACGGCATCGACACCCGATGACAGCAGACGACCAATCCCAACTCAAAGAGAAGAAGATGAAAATGAAGATCTGCTTGATCGGCGAGGGAGCAGTAGGGAAGACCAGTCTGATCCGAAGATTCGTACTGGACGATTTCGACGACAAGTATCTCCAGACACTTGGCACGAAGGTCTCGAAGAGAGAGATCGAGGTTCCAGCCAACGGTAATGAGGCCGCCATTAAGGTGGACATGACCATCTGGGATATCATGGGTCAGAAGGGCTTCAGAGAGCTCCTGAAGGATGCGTACTTCTACGGCGCCAGAGGAATCATAGCTGTCTGTGACGTGACCCGAAAGGCCACGCTCGAGGAATTGGACGACTGGATAGAGGGAGTCTACAGCGTTTCAGGAAGGGTCCCAATCCAGTTCCTAGCGAACAAGGCTGACCTCGAGGACAAGATCGCAATGAACGAGAAGGATCTTGAACAGGCAACCAAGGCGTACGATTCGGAGTACTACTTCACCAGCGCCAAGTCTGGCGTGAACGTCGAGACGGCTTTCCGGAATCTGGCTCTGAAAGTTGGTAAGGAAGAATTCAAGAAGGAGAAGAAGCGGGAGTGACCGCAGCCAGCATCGTTCACCGCTAGGCGGATGCTGTGCAAAGTCAATGAGGTTTCCCCTTGAACAAAGATAAGATGAAAGCTAAGGTTTGCCTCGTAGGTGAGAGGGCAGTAGGCAAGACCAGTCTGGTCAGGAGATTTGTACTCGACGAGTTCGATGACAGGTACATCAGAACCTTGGGTACGAAGGTCTCCAAGAAGAGCTTCAATGTGGTCCGGAAGGATCTCGACACAGAGTACGATATCAACATGACGATCTGGGACATCATGGGAGAGAAGACCTTCACCGACCTTCTGAAGGAGGCGTTCTTCACAGGAGCGACTGGGATTTTGGCCGTATGCGACCTAACCAGGAGGAAGACCCTCAAGGAACTGAATGGATGGATACAGAGCGTGTACGGAGTCGCGGGAGAGGTGCCGATAGCCATACTCGGTAACAAGGCGGACCTGAGAGGAAGAAAACAACTCACCAAGAAGGACCTTGACAAGCTGTGCAAGAAATACAATTCAGTCGCCTACCTGACCAGCGCCAAGACCGGACACAACGTCGAATCCGTCTTTCAGAAACTGGCAGACAATATAGTGGAGTATAGGAGCAAGTAGCCCAAGATATGCACGAGGCGCGTTATGATGTTCGATGAGGACAGGGTTTTGAAAGCCAAGATATGTCTGGTGGGCGATTCACGAGTGGGCAAGACCAGCCTGATTCGCAGGTACGTCCACGATGATTTCGACGACCGTTACATCACAACTCTTGGAGCCAAGATCACCAAGAAGGAAATGGTGCTGCCATCAAAAGATGGAGAATACAGGGTCAACATGACCGTCTGGGACATCATGGGGGAAAGAGGCCTGACAGATCTTCTCAAGAACAGCTATTTCGACGGGGCCGGAGGTCTGCTGGTTGTCTGTGATCTGACAAGGACGGAGACTTTCGAAGGGCTTTCCGAGTGGATGATCACGGCAGATTCGGTGATTGAGACGCCACCCATGACCTTCGTGGGCAACAAGGTCGATCTCAAGTCCGAACAGGCTCTAGATGGCTCCCTCCTATCCAGCTTCGCCGGAGAGTATGATTCACCGTATTTTCTAACAAGCGCCAAGACGGGGGAGAACGTCAACGCGGTCTTCCTGAATCTCGCGAACAGGGTCCTCAAACAGACATACGATATTGAACAGTAGGCACCCAATGGCCAGTTCGTTTGTTCACAAACTATCATCTCAGATAATAGGGAGTGAATCCTTTTTATTCCAGAGTTGGTTGAAAACCTGAATGTCGAGCCTGATCTCCAGTGATAATGACACAAGGGCTGCAGCGAAACGCATGAAAGCGAAGGTGTGCCTGGTCGGGGAGCAGGCTGTCGGGAAGACCAGTCTGGTAAGAAGATTCGTCCTTGACGCTTTTGATGACAGTTACATCGCTACAATGGGTGCCAAGGTCCTCAAGAGGGACATAGAGGTCTCTGACGAGACGTACGGGAACCTGCTGGTGAACCTGGTTATCTGGGACATAATGGGCAACAAGAGCTTCAGGGATCTGTTCAAGGAGGCTTTCTTTCAGGGAGCCCAAGGCCTCATAGCGGTGTGCGATGTCACGAGAAAGGCGACACTCGGGGAGCTGGAGAACTGGATCAAGGCAGTATCCAAGGTCGCAGGGGACATTCCGGTGCAGATCCTGGCGAACAAAGTGGACTTGGTGGACGACACAGAGGTCGCAGAAGAGGACATCAAGGAGTTCAGTGATAGGATGGATTCCACCTACGTGATGACAAGCGCCAAGACAGGAAAGAACGTTGAAGACTCCTTTGACATTGTGGCAAGGAAGATCATTGACAAGCGTGTCAAGGCATCAGACACTGGATTGGTCTAGGCGAGTTCTGACGCATACTTACACAAAGTGGACTTGCGCAAGAAAACTTTAAGAAGAATGAGATGTCTATTGAATCTAGGTAGTCAGTAGGGAGACAACAACCCCATGGCAAAGTATTCTGAATCGCGTAAGAACGAGGACCTCCTACCAATCGGAGAGTGGATAGGGAAACACAGCATCCAATCAACGGACCACATCGAAATCCCCAAGAAACTGGTAGACCAGGTCATCGGCCAGGACGAGGGCGTGGAGGTTGTCAGGAAGGCCGCGGAACAGAAGCGACACGTGATGCTCATTGGAGACCCTGGCACGGGCAAGTCCATGCTGGCAAACGCCATGTCGGAACTTCTGCCCAAGGAAGAGCTTCAGGATATCATCTGCTATCATAATCCTGAGGATCCGAACGAGCCGAGGGTCAGGGTCGTTCCTGCCGGCAAAGCCAAGGAAATCGTGCACGCCCAGAAAGCCGAGGCCATGCAGCAGAAGGAGAAGAAAGCTGGAGTGATGATGACCATCATGTTCATGATCATTCTCCTGGCCCTCTTCTTGTCGTTCAGGCCCGCTGAGGGAGGCGGCCCTTTTCCGTTCACTTTCGATCCGATGATCCTGCTTCTGGGAATACTCATAGCCGTCATCATTTTCGTTTTCACAAGATACACTGGCCACAGGCAAGAGACCTTATTGATACCGAAGATACTGGTAACGCACGAGGAAGGAGATGAACCTCCGTTCATCGATGCCACAGGGGCACACGCTGGGGCCCTGCTGGGGGACGTCAAGCACGACCCGTTCCAGTCGGGAGGCCTGGAGACCCCGGCCCACGATAGGGTGGAATCAGGTGCGATCCACAAGGCCCACAAGGGAGTTCTCTTCGTTGACGAGATAAACATCCTGAGACTGGAGAGCCAGCAGAGCCTTCTGACGGCCTTGCAGGAGAAGAGCTTCAGCATAATTGGCCAGAGCGAGAGGAGTTCAGGAGCGATGGTGAAGACCGAGGCCGTACCATGCGATTTCGTTCTCATTGCCGCGGGCAACCTTGATTCCATTTACGGCGTTGTGGACGAGCACGGCATCAGACACGGCGGAATGCATCCGGCTCTCAGGTCCAGAATCAGGGGATACGGTTACGAGGTCTACGTGAACACGACCATGCCAGACACCGAAGAGAACAGGATCAAGCTCATAAGGTTCGTCGCCCAAGAGGTGGACAAGGACAAGAAGATACCACATTTCAACATGTCAGCAGTGGAGGTCATCCTGAAGGAAGCCAGGCGCAGAGCCGGAAGGAAGGGACAATTGACCCTGAGGCTGAGGGAACTGGGTGGACTTGTGAGGGTCGCAGGGGACATTGCCCAGGAATCCGGGAAGTCACTGGTGTCAGCTGAAGATGTCCTTGAGGCCAAGAAGATCGCAAGATCTCTGGAACAGCAGGTCGCTGACAGGTTCGTCGAGTGGTCGAGAGACTACAAGACCTTCGTCACTGAAGGAGAGATCATCGGCACCGTGAATGGGCTGGCCGTTCTAATCGGAGACAGTTCACTGAGCGAGTACAGCGGAACGGTGCTTCCCATCATGGCTGAGGTAACTCCAGCACATACCAAACAGGGAGGAAGGATCATAGCAACTGGCAGGCTGGGTGAGATAGCCAAAGAGGCCGTTGAGAACGTATCCGCACTCATCAAGAAGTACACAGGAGAGGACATCAGCAACCACGATATCCATGTTCAGTTCGTCGGAAGCAGGGAGGGTACGGAAGGTGACAGTGCGAGCATCAGCGTTGCCACTGCCGTTATCAGTGCTCTGGAAGACGTGGAAGTCGACCAGTCGGTCGCCATGACAGGGAGCTTGAGCGTTAGGGGACAGGTGTTGCCTGTCGGCGGGATCACGGCCAAGATCGAGGCCGCTTCCGAGATGGGCATAAAGAAAGTCCTGATCCCCAAGGCGAACATGAAGGACGTTCTGATAGAGGACAAATACTTGAAGATCATAGAAATCGTTCCGGTGGAGACCCTTCGCGATGTTCTGAGCCATGCATTGGTTGGCACGAAGAAAGAGGGACTTTTGAGGAAACTCTCGTCGTTGGTGACCCAGAGGCCGTCTGCGACCAGAGAAAGGGTCGTCCCCCATTAGGGAGGTTGTCTGTTGACCGAGAAGGAGGGGAGTTCTGAACTTCCAGCCCTTTTCATCGGCAGGTTTCAGCCTTTTCACAGGGGCCATCTTTTCATGACAAGGAGGATACTTGAGGACTTCGATCAGCTCATCATTGGAGTTGGAAGTGCCCAGTACAGTCACACAAGGGACAACCCGTTCTCGTACGAAGAGAGGTCCACAATGATCGGTCTGGCATTTGAGATGGAGGGTCTGGATGGATGCAGGATACAGCCAATAGATGACGTCCACGACCATTCCACTTGGGTGTCGTTCGTGGGGTCCGTCGTCCCGAGTTTCGGTGCTGTCTTCTCCAATGATCCACTGACCATCAGGTTGTTTCAAGAGAAGGGGCATGATGTGAGGGAGCTGCCACTGCACAATCGAGAAGACCTCTCAGGAACCGAGGTAAGAGAACGGATGGCATCTGGGAGGGTTTGGGAGAATCTGGTCCCAAACGCGGTCGCCGATTACATCAAGGACATCAAAGGCGCAGAACGAGTGAAGGACCTCCAGACCTCATGGAGGGGTAAGGGCCAAGAAGGAGATCAGAGCGACCAATGACACCGAACTCACACCAAGATTGAGAAGGGGGTCGTCATTCTTTCGTTTTCCGCTCAATGAGTACCTTCCCCAATTCACCCACGAGTTCTCAGGACCTGGCTTTCTGCGGAACCAATGGCTTGAACCAAGGGGACCTGGTGACACGAATACCCCCTCTTCCGTGAGAGAGTCGGTGAGAAGGTGGGCGGCAAAACCTGTTGGCACGATTAGGAAGAGCAGAACAAACTGGTCCAGCGAAATGAGTTCAATTGAGCACAACAGTGCAAGAATGATGAACGAGCACCAAGAGTAGATGGCCGCAAATAGAACCGAGTGCATCAACGGTGTCCTACCACCATTATAACAATCACGGTCGAGATGGATGAGCATACCAATCACACCGGCAAGAAAACTGGACTCAGAGAGGAAGTCCAGACCCAGAAGCGGGTTAACAACGGACTGCAGAGCCATCGCAGACAAACAATGGGCCAGAAGATTCGCCATCCGTGAGTTCCAAACAGCCAGACCCCTTATCCTTGACCATTACAGGTATGATATAGATAGCATGACCCCAGGGCAGAACAGCAATCCTATTTTATATTTCTAAGTCGATATACCTTGGCGATTCGGAGCTTTGCATGGGAGAAGCGATAAAGATTGGCATCACTGGCTTACCAAACGCCGGGAAGACCTATGCTCTTCTGAAAGTAATCGAGATGCTTGAGGCAAGTGAGCTGAAAGTGGGGGGAATGATCACCGAGCCGATTATGGAGGACGATAAGAGAGTGGGTTTCTACGTGATGGACTGGGCCACTCAAGAGAAGCAGGTGTTTGCGCACGAGGACCTGGAATCCAAGTTCATGGTGGGCGATTACGGGATAGATCTAACAGCGCTGGAGAACATCGGCGTTAAAGCCCTCAGGACTGCAGCCGCCGAGGCAGAGGTCATTGTCATTGACGAAGTTGGGAAGATGGAGATCGAGTGTGACTCGTTCGTTGATGCGGTGAAGGAGGCGCTTGAGGCCGACAAGCCGTTGCTACTCACCTTGCACAAGAAGTCCAGGAATCCGCTCCTTCAGGACATCAGGAGAAGGGACGATGTCCGAATACTTGAGGTTACACCCGTGAACCGGGACCTCCTGCCCTACAAGATAGTCAAGATAATGCAGGGCGAGATATGGTGAAGTTCGGTTTTGAGACAGAGGAGATCAACGAAGGCAAAGCCAGGATCATCGTTCCAAAGACACGGAGAGGAAAGGGTCCCGGTAAGAAGGAGGCGTTTCCGTTCTACAACCCAGTGATGGAGGTCAATCGTGACGTTTCAATCCTTGTGGTGCAGAAACTGGTGGAGAAGGGCGGTTCGAGAATACTGGATGGTCTTTCGGGAACCGGAATAAGGGGGATAAGGTTGGCCCTGGAGGTGGAGGGAGGGCTCTCGGTCCTGTTGAACGATTGGAATGAAGATAGCTTCGAGTTGATGCTGGAGAATATCAAGAAGAACGGTGTGAACAATGCTGAGGCAAGGCAGGAGGATCTTAACCAACTCTTGTCCAAGGGCACGTTCGACTATGTGGATGTTGACCCGTTTGGAACTCCGGTGCAGTTCGTGGACAAGGCTCTGAAGGCGGTGGATGACGGAGGTTGCCTGGCAATCACAGCGACAGATACGGCGGCATTGGCGGGAAGCTACCCGGGCGCATGCAGAAGGAAGTATGACGCAGAACCAATGCAGACCCGGACCAGACATGAGGTGGGTCTGAGGATACTCATAGGCCATTGCGCCAGATGCGCAGCAGATCATGGCATAGGGATTCATCCGTTGGTTTCACACTCATCTGACCACTACTACCGCACATACATGAAAGTGACCGGAGGTAAATCGGACCAGGAATTGGGTTATCTTCTGAAGGATCCAGACACTTTGGAAACCCACCTTGACGTCACGAAGCGAAGTGATGTCTCATCGGCGGGTCCATTATGGATAGGGAGGATATGGGACCCAGACTTCTTGCGGGAACTGAGACCCAGGTCCTACATGTCATCCAAGACGTCCAAGCTGCTGGATACGATCAAGGCCGAATCCACAATCGATGAACCGTATTACTCCTCGGATGAAATGGCATCCCGATTGAAAGTCCACACACCTTCACTGGCAAGCATATTAGAGTCCCTGAGGGACAATGGATACTCAGCGTCCCTCACTCACTTCGACCCAAAAGGTTTCCGTACCGATGCACCGCTGGAGAGCATATTGAGCGTATTTCAGGCCGACTAGAACGAGAATTCTCCGGTAAAATCTGCAGCAGGACATGGACCTATACACGACCCGCAGTGCTCACATTTCTCCGCATCAATCCAAGCGACGCCATCCAGATATATGGCCCCAAGAGAGCACTGGCCTAAGCACGTACCACACCCGACGCAACTGTGGGCCTTTCTGACAATCCTCTCAACAATCCTGGAGACCTCATGGAGCTCATCTTCATCCTTGGCCTTGAGAATGACGACCCCCTCCTCGAACAGAGTGATGCGGTCGGTCAGTGCGACCCGAACGACATCGTCATATTCGACCTCCCCGACCAGGTTCAGAAAGACCTTGACGCGGTCGATATCCAATGTACAAGTGAAAATGCCCTCGGCGGAGATGCCCATGACGCAGGGACCGAAGCCCTCTGAGAGATGGAACTCGTACGGATCCGGTGGACGCTTCGCGGCCTCCTTTCTATCGCCCAGAAGCTCCCTGATGGCCTGGGGAGGGATCTTCCATCTCCAGCCCCCGAACTTCACCCAGTCCTTGCCCCATCCGGATCTCTCCGCATATCCTTCCAGGAACTCCCTCCATTTCTTGAAGTCCGGAATGTCCGAACCGACGGCCTCCATTTCGGCCAGATCGGATGAAGGGCATAACCAGCAGCCGATCCTATCGAGTCCTCTCTCGTACCATGGGTTGTAGTCCACACCCATCTTGAAAATGTAGAGCCATACGTGCAGAGCGGTCCAGTTCTGAATGGGGGAAGCGCCCAGTTGGAGGGGAACCCAGGGGTTCTCCCAGACGCTTCTCTTTGCGGCCCTCTGTTCGGACTCGTACCTCCTTTGTCCTATGAACGACAGAACACCGCCAGGATACTTCTCCTTGATGATGCGGGCCGCGGGCCCCAGCTTGCTTGTCTTGCAGCACCATCTATAGTCCTTCCCTGGAGGACCGAACATGTCCAGATTGTTCCAGAACGAATCCCCTGCCTTCTCAATCACCAAGGGAAGATCGAACTCCTTGGCAACGGCCTCAACATGATCCAGTGTCTCCTTGAACTCCAGGCCAGTATCGATGAACAATATGTCGGGCTCAATATCGGCCTCCAAGACGAGAAGAAGGGTAGCGAGACTGTCCTTTCCGCCGCTGAAAGACACAGCCACAGGGAGATCGTGTTCCTCCGTGACCCTTTGAATGAACCTCACTGCCTTCTTCCTGACTTTGGATAGACCTGCATCGTTAGCTGCGACTGCATCATCCCAGGTCTGCCCTCCAGGAAGTACCTCCGGAGGACGAGGATCAGAGGCCCATCGATTCTTGACCCCAGCACCCTTCTCCAGTTCAAGCATCTCCTTTCCTGACATTCGGGCTATACCGACCGCAATGGCATTTCTGTCCTCGGTCAGCATAACTACTTCGTCGCCTTTCTTGATGCTCCGTGAAGCGTCCTTTATCCCCGGGACCATAGCGCTTGCCTTCTTGGATATGGGTTCAACAGCGCCCTCGTGCACGACAATATATCCTCTGCTGAGATCCTTGGCCAGCCTCCTTCCACCCTCCACCCTCAAAATGAATGAGTAGCCCTTTCCTGGATCGAATCTGAGAGAGCCCAATACCTGTCCATCCAGGATGACCTCGTCCATGCGGTCGATGTGAGGCACCTTGTTCAGGACTACCACTTTGTCATCCGGAAGAAAAAGCTGTCCGGTCCCCTTGCCGAACTGGGAGTCGATGATCTCCCTCACAAGTGAAATGTCGGCAGCGAATGCGGGTCGGATATCTCCAGGGGGAGTGATCTTCACTTCTGCTGTCTGTTGGGAACATGTTCCGCAGTGCTTCTCTTCGAGAATGGGCAGGTTGCAGGTATTGCACCACCGAAGTAATAACCTCCCAAGGCGGACAGCAGGCACGCATGCAGATGAGTGACAAAAGATTAAAACATTTTCACCCGACTAGCCCGGAGAATGATCGTACATCCTCCATTACGGACGCAACTTCAAGATATTAGAACATTGTTTCGCGAATTAAAGCGTCACCTTTCCAAGCAATATATTTATATATAGGAAACACATACTCATTTCAACACTTTGTTGAATCGGTGGGAGGAATCCTCTGAAAAGAGTACCTACTGGTATTGATGGATTTGACGACCTGATAGAAGGGGGGTTTCCGGAAAACAGTGTCAACCTGATTTCGGGACCAACCGGTTCAGCGAAGAGCATCTTTTCACTCCATTTCGCGTACAATGGTGCAGCTAGATTTGATGAGCCGTCACTCTACATCACTCTCGAGGAGAAGAAGGAGAACCTGAGGCAGACCCTGAAGAGCTTCGGGATGGACCCGACTAAGTACGAAACGACCGGGTCGCTGACGATCGTGGACCTGGGTGAGCTGAGAAAGCTCGAGGATGACGCTGACGCGCTTGATTTTCGATCGATCCAGGCGATGATCGATGGGCTGATCGAGAACAATGACGTGAAGAGACTGGTAGTTGATTCGATCGCCATAATAGGGCTCCAACAGAAGAATGGCCGTGATTTCAGAAAGGACCTATTCCAGTTCGGCAGGTTCTTGGGCGACAAGGACACGACGTCCGTACTCATCACAGAGTGTTCAGAGTCTGGGGAGATGACCAGGTTCGGAGTGGAGCAGTTCATAACTGATTCTTTCATATTCTTGGGATTGGACAATGTCAAGGGTGAGCTCAGGAGGACGGTCGTGGTAAGGAAGATGCGTCTAACACATCACGACACTTCGGTTCATCCGTTTTTGATCACCAAGAAGGGGATGAGGGTATCATCCGACGTAAAAGTCTCGGAGGGCAGATAGAATGGTGTCTATGGGTATAAAGAGATTTCACCTTCTTTTGGAGGATGGTGTGCCAGAACGTTCAGCCGTTGTGATCCAGGGTCCGGCAGGTGACGAGAAGGACCTGATCTCATATCAATTCCTGGCGGAGGGGTTGAGATATGGCGAGGGGGCCTTCGTGGTCCTCAGCAAGATCTCTCCAGACGATTTTAGGGAAGAGATGCGGAAGCTGGGGCTGAAGATCGAAAAATATGAACAGCGCGGGGAGTTCTTCATAGTGGACTGGTACTCTCACAGGAGTACAAGGATAGATGGTGTGGAGGAAGATGGTGCTGTTTTCAAATCATCGGAAAGTAGGGTCAACCTGGAGATAGCCATCAGCGAGGTGGTGGCAAAGCTGGCCACGTTCGAACGCAAG
Organism: Thermoplasmata archaeon; assembly: GCA_023140195.1. Classification (GTDB taxonomy): domain Archaea; phylum Thermoplasmatota; class Thermoplasmata; order RBG-16-68-12; family SOIM01; genus JAGLME01. The sequence continues at coordinate 13,937 of JAGLME010000045.1, read as the reverse complement.
AGGGCCATGGTGGATGTTCTCTCACCCGCAATGAAGATATTCGGCTCCACCGAGATATACGAGCTCTCTCAGACCCTCAGGACCAAGTTCAGGGACGAAGGGATAACTTCCCTGTTTCTGGTGGAAAAAGGCATGCATGGGGAGGAAGAGTTGTCAAGCCTTCACCAGGCCTTCGACGGGGTCATAGACATCGAGAAGAAAGAGGTCGAGGGGAAACGAGAGACCCTGATAGGGACGCTCTTCATGAGGGGAGTTAGGGCCGAGACCCAGTATTATCCGCTGGCGTACCAGGACGGCGAGATCGTAATCAAATCTCCGTCTGAGGCCCAAGAGTTTGACATTGCTCCCGAGGAAGAGGAAGTTCCCGAAAAGGCCCTGATCGTGATCGACGAGAAGCTCATATTCTCCGAGGGCATGAGCCTGCTGGAAGCCGGGAAGTACGAGGATGCGGTGGAGAAGTTCACAGAGGTCACGGAGATCAATCCAGACTATAAGGAAGCCTGGAACGCGAAAGCAAATGCTCTGATGCACCTTGGGAGACACGAAGAAGCCACCGAATGCTTCAAGAAGGCCTTGACCAAGGTCCTTGAATTCGTCGACAGAGAACAGCTCAGAGAAATGACCAGCGGGGGCACGGCGAAACAGGCTTTGAGAGAGATAATCAAGGAAGAAATCAGTCTGTCAAGGGTTCCATGTCCAACCTGTGGAAGCAAGGTCTTGGATACGCTGGAAAAGTGTCCCGAGTGCGGGGCTTCCATGTCCAGGAAGGAGGTCGATATTGGAGTTGTTACGGAGGTCTCCCCCACCGAGAGAGTGTCAAAGGAAGAGAAAGAGCTCAGAGATTGGCTGGGCGATCAGAAGGAGAAGCAGAGGGAGATCAAAGACCTCAGAAGGGAATTGGCAAGAGAGGCCAAGAGACCGGCTCCAGCGCCCGCGAAGAAAGGGCTGGTGAACGGCCTGAGCAGAGAAGGAGCCATTTCGAGAGGTCTCACGAATGGGTTAAGGGCAAGGGGACGGACGAACGGTGTGGTCAACGGCCTTACCAACGGACTGAGCAGCACCCTGAGAGGGTTGACTAACGGTTTGACCAACGGAAATGGACTCACCAACGGTCTCGGACATCAACGGTTCACCAATGAATCCAAGATGCGGAGGCACAAGATACTCCTCATACCAATAATCGCGTTCATACTATTGACATTGCCACTTTTCACCGCTTCTGAGCTGTTGCCGGAGGGTAAGATACAGATCGATGGAGGTTTCTCGGACTGGAAGGGGGTAGTCTCCAATAACCAGGACCCCGGGGTCGGGGCCGGTGTTGACCTCACAGCGACCTATGTCGATTCGGACGAGAAATCTCTATACCTGTACGCTGAAGTGGGCGGCTCGATCCTTTCCGGGTTATCTGGCCAGAGGATACCTGACAGTGTAAGGGCGCTGATTGACTTGGATAGAGATGACTCAACCGGATACTCGGCCGGAGGCATTGGTGCAGATTACATGGTGGAGGTAAGTGGCTTTGGGGGACAAACGACCTCTTCCAGGCTGTTCATGTTCGACCTGGACCAAAACCGTGGAAGGAATGACTGGAACAGCTGGAGCGGGGTGAACTCGGTCCGGTCCTCAGTGGGAAGGGGCTCTGGAGATTCCGGGAAACTTGAAATCAAGGTTCCTTGGGGCGACATGGTCGCAGAAGAATCCACTGTGAACGTGATGTTCTACACGACCGCCCATAACGGTGACAGTGACTCCTCCGATTATGTCCTGAGCAACTCCCCCGGCGTCCTGGAGATCAGCCAGAGCTTCCCGCTACAGCCCGGTTCCAACGTGATCACCACGAGCCAAGAGACTGGTGTGCTCACCTTCAACGCGATGGCCCAGGACGAGGACATCACCATACAGAGCATCCGGGTGAAGCTTATTGGGACCGCCAGTCCTACTGACGTGGCAACGGTGGCTTTGAAGTCCTCAACTGGAAGCACGATATCTTCGACCCAGCCGACCATCTCAGAGGCTGTGTTTGACTCTCTGAATATCGAGGTCCTCAAAGGCCAACAGATCCAAATGTCCGTGGAAGTCCAGACAGTCGCCTCAAGCGGGAGGACGCTGGGATTGGAGATTCTTTCCGGCTCGGATGTCACGACCGATCGAGGGGCAGTGACGATCATCACACAGTCAGCGGAGCAGAAGGTTGGCTACATAGGGGTTATGCCGAGCGATATCATGATCGATGGAGCGTTTGATGATTGGAGTTCTATGAAGGAGAGCGATGGATTGGATGAGACTCCTACGGGTGGCAACGCTGACATTGACATCGCGAGGTACGCCGCCAACCACACAGATGGGACAAATCTCAATCTATTCTTGGAGGTCGATGGGAGTATGGCGGGAGGACAGCCGATTCCAGTTAGGAACATGGCGCTTCCAGAGTTTGCACCAGGACTCCGCGATTCAGATCGGGACACCGTTCCAGATGACTTCGACCCAATGCCAATAGATTTTGACAATGACGGGGTCGCGGATGTCAATGAAGGCGGAGACATCGACAATGATGGAATACCTGACTACCCGAACGGAGCCGACGATTGGTTGGAGACGACCCTCCCTGCTGACTTCCCTGTGGAGTACCGAGGACTGTTCATAAGATTATTCATCGGCGAGATATTGAAACCCATTCTGGAAGGAGTCGATGTCGCGAGAGTGTATATCGATTCCGATAATGACACAGGAACGGGATACTCAACCAACAAGATCGGTGCAGATCATATGCTGGAGATACTGGGCATTGAAGGAGTCATAATCTCCAAGAGCGTGATGAAGTTCAACACTGCGTTCCAAAAGCAGTGGTCTTGGGAGACGGCTCTTGGCGATGCGCAGGTGGCAGCCGAACTGGCTTTCTCAAGCATGGAATGCGGGTTCAATACTCAAGGCCTAGGTTTCGACCCGCAGATCACAATTGCTTTCGAAACGAGCGACTGGAGGAATAGGGGCGATGAAGCCTCGGCATCGGGTGGCAGATCGGCCTCCCGGGGTGAGTACGGGGAGTACGACGTATTGTACACATCTGATTCCTACGAGGCCTTGTTCACTGAAGAAGCTGACAGGGTTATGTTCCGCTCTGGAGGGAACCAGATAAGCTGGGAATTGCCGGATGCGATCTATTGGACCGCGGACGGTCAACGTGGTTTGATCGAGGAACTCGAGCTGACAGGGGCTCAGCTACGGGGACCAGATGTCACCTACGAAAGCGTCGATTCCTCAGTCAGGGTCAAATATGTGGTGGAGCCGAGAGCACTGAAGGAGACCATATCCATCTCATCGAGGATCGAAGGACCAGAGCATTCCGAATTGTCCATTCCCATGAACATCCAGTATTCCCCGGACCTGATGATGTACGTTGAAGGTGTAGAGGAGGTCACAGGTTCAAGGACCGGACAACCCATCTCATTCTACGAGAGGGGTTCCGTCAAATTCCACATCAACTCTCCGTTCGCTGTGGATTCGAGAGGCCACAAAGCAGACTGCGAGTTCGTGTATCGTGACCTTGAGGGAGTACTTGACCTGGTCTGTCCGATGAGTTGGATGATGGAGGCGACCTATCCTGTGATGATAGACCCAACGGTTTCCACTTACACGCTGGAGAATGATGGTACGCTCGGTCAGGCAGGTGAGAAGTTCGGCCATTCGGTCTCCGTCGGTGATTTCAATGATGATGGATACGCTGACGTTCTGACCGGGGCTCCATACGCCACGGTGAACTCAGTCTCAAACGCCGGTGCTGCATACATCTTCTATGGGCCTTTCAGCGCCTCTGACACATCCCCAGACGTTTACATCGAAGGGAGCACGACCGACGGATATCTGGGATGGGCAGTCGTAGCTGGCATTTTCAACAACGACGATTATTGGGACGTGGCTGTCTCACAGAAGGACAATGACGCTTACGTGTACTACGGCTCCTCCTCCTGGACGGGACAAGAGACCACACCGGACGTGACATTTGACGAGAGTGCAATTGTGACAGACTCTGGAGAGGAAGGCTTCGGAATGTCCCTGGCGGCCGGGAACTTCGATTATGACGGCACTCCACTCAACTTCGATGATCTCCTCATCGGCGCTCCCTTCAAGAACTGGGGCGGCGGACAGCCGTCTGGGAACCCGGATGGTGCTGTGTACGCGTTTATCAGCATGTTTGGCTCCACCGAGACGGGGGAGGATCACATTCTCAAGACGACCGACGACAAAGACGATGGCCATTTCGGACACTCGATAGCTTTGGGGAAGATCGACGATGACGACAAGTTGGAGGTTGTCATCTCGGAGCCCTGGAATACATCTGGAGTTGTGCACATATTCTACGGTGCCGAGATAAACACCGCTTCGGAGACCCCCGACGAATGGCTTCCGTATGAGCAAACTGGCGAGATCTTCGGGTTCAGCGTTGCTGTTGGTGACATGGATTCGAACTCGTATGCAGACATCCTTGTAGGTGCGCCTTACAATGACGAGGGTGGGGCTGACATCGGCAGAGCATACGTGTACCAATCGGAGACCGACGGGAGCGGAATACTAGCGCAATCTGCACCAGATCTGGACCTTCCCGGACAAGAGGCCGGAAGCCTGTTCGGTTTCAATGTCTCCATTGGAGACTTCTATGGGGACGGTGTGGGCGATGCTGTGGTGGGTGCTCCGTACAACGGCACCAACGACGAGGGTGCGGTCATCATTTTTAACGATCCAATCGGCGGAGATGCAGTGGCGGACGATTTCATTGACGGGAGCCAAAGCAATGAGCACTTCGGGTGGGATGTTGCGGTCGGGGAGTTCGTGAACGACAGTGCCCTTCTATTGGCAGGAGCTGCACCGGATTGGGATGATGGGAGTCCGTCCGAGACCGATGCCGGTAGGATCATGGTCGCGCTCATTCCTGAATTTGATAATATGGTCATTTCGGTATTTATCCCCCTTATTGTCTGGACTACGATATGGCGCCGAAGGAAGAGGAAGCATTAGGACTGGATTGCTCATTAGCCATACGAAACGAAGCAAAGGTATATATTGAAGCAAAACAATCTGATACTGGTCATCGGGTCGCTTTTGGTGGGTCTAGGGGGAGAGCGAAATGATACCAAAACCGTGGGCAAGGGCAATGAGCTTGCTAATAGTGGTTTCTCTTCTGACCAGTGTGTATGTTATTACGGATTTTCCCACAAGGGAGGTTAGGGCAGTCAACCATGGCGGAGTGATCAGCGTCAATGAGACCTGGAGCGGAACGGGCAACCACTTCATCACTTCGAACGTGACCATCACCGAGAACGCCGCTGTGTATGTGGAGGCGGGTGCCGATATCCTATTCGAGGTAGTAGCCAGCTTGGGGCCTCTGAACATATTTGTCAACGGCACATTCATTCTGGACGGTACACCGATGAAGCCCATCACGGTCTACCCCCGGGTTCAGTCCGGCAAGGAGTTCCCTGGTGATTGGGGGACGATCTACTACAACGCCACAAGCAATGACACGGCCAGCAAGGTTTCCTACACGGAGATCGGATACGGAACCACGGGGCTCTATCTTGAAGATTCGAACATAATAGTGGAGAACTGTGAGATTCACAACATGTCCCAGGAGGGGATAGTGTCCTATGCTTCCAGTCCAATAATCCGTAACAGCACCTTGCACTACAACAACTTCGGTATCTGGGCGGAGGCTGGCGGAGAGCCGCTGATCCAGAACAACACCATCGAATGGAACATGTACGATGGGATATACGGCGTCAGCAGGGTCAATCCGACCATCAAAGACAATATCATTCAGAACAACATCGATGATGGCATTCACCTGCTCGCACTGTTCGCTGAAGGGAAGATCTCTAACAACACGATCACCTTCAACAGGGATATGGGAATGGTCATCAACGTGCGGGCCGACGTGCTCGTGACTGACAACAACATCTCAAGGAATGGTGATGCTGGAATATGGATTCGGGCCGCTGGACCGACGATACATCATAATCTTATCACAAATAACACCAGGAACGGAATTAGGCTTTTTGATTGCAAGGTTACAGAAGGGTGCCCTCAGCCAACTATCGCCAACAACACTATCGCATACAACAACAAGGAAAGTGGGCTCTATCCAGGTATATTCGTGGAGAACGCAGACCCGCTGATAATGAACAACTATATCGCATTCAACGACGCCGAGGGCATATACCTTAAGAAGGACTCTGCGGGCAATATCTCCAGCAATGCGATCCTCAACAATCAGCTGGGGATATCACTGGATCAATCCAGCCCTTGGGTGGTCAACAACAACCCCATCTCTGGCAACATCGCAGGAATCTATGTGAAGGGCGGTGAACCGCTGATCAAGGACAATGTCATAACCAACAACAGATATGGCATCTACACCTATGATGGAGCCAAACCAGGCATCTACAGGAACGTCATTGCAAGCGCCAGCGGAAAGGACCTTCTTGTGGGCGACATGGATGGAAAGGTAAGCTACTTCCAGAACCGAGGCGAGAGCGTCTTCAAAGACCTTGGAAGAGTGAGACTGGACACGGGCGCGGACGTGGACGTTGGATCCAATGCCAATCCTGCCTGGGGAGATATCGACTACGATGGACTGGACGATCTACTGGTAGGGAACGCCTGGGGGAACGTGCAGTATTTCCGGAACCTGGGCAACGGCTTCTTCCATGATATGGGATTCCTGACAAACGAAACACCGGTGACCTCGATCGGGAACATCATCGGCTCGTACTGCAATCCGTTTATTACGGATTGGGACCAGGACGGAGACCAGGATATATTCTGTGGAACCACGTTGAGCGGCCACATCTTCTACCTGACCAACAATGGCGACAACACGTTCACGGGAAGAGGGCGCATCACAGAAGGACCTTTCACCCCTCTCGACCCTGGCTCAAAATCCGCACCGTTCTTCCTTGACTGGAACGGGGATGGGGATGACGATCTGATAGTCGGGAACTTCTGGGGTGACGTGAGGTACTACGAGAACAACGAACCCCCCGGTGGAGTGGGCAACATCTCATTCACTTACTCTAGCTATGTCCAGTGGAATAACGCAAGCGTCGCAACAGATATTTACCATTACGGAAACAACATGATGCCTTGGATGGTGGACTGGGACGGAGATACAAGACAGGACCTTGTCACGAGCAATGAGACGGGAGCATACCTCTGGATGAGGTCGATAGCGAACCTATTCGGTCCGCCGACCCAGCTCCTCAGCAGCCCGGGTGTCGAGATCAACGCACGAGCAGTGGACTGGAATTCGGACGGATACCAGGACCTGATAGTGGGAGGCTTGGGCGGATACATCAAGTACTACAGGAACGACGGTACGGACAACTTCCAGATGATCCAGATGAAGAACGGGACCAAAGACCTTTACCTCTTGCCATGGGCATCACCTTTCCCGGTAGATTTTGATGGAGATGGTGTCCTCGATCTGATAATAGGTGACAAGAACGGGGATGTCTGGTTCTTCAGGGGAACTGGCACTGGTGGAAGCCCGGTCTTGGAGTTCATGGAGATCCTCAGGGGATCTGGTGAGCCACGTGACATCAAGGTAGGACAGGTTGGTTCCGGCATGGCGGCCATAAGCTCCACGGATTGGGACAATGACGACCGCGCCGACCTAGTGATCGGTGAGACCAACGGCTTTGTCTGGCTTTTCACAAACGACGGTGACGAGACGTTCTCATCCCATGGAAGGGCGCACAACCTCACCGGCCGGAACATCAGAACGCCGGGTATGAGCGCCGCGCCCGCGATTGCAGACTGGGACGGAGACATGCTGGACGATCTGATAGTGGGTGATTCGTTCGGATACCTGTACTTCTGGAAGAGGAACAACGTCCTCGGGGACAAATTCAACTTCACGGTATCAGGGAATCTCATGGCCGATGGAAGCCCGTTGAGGGTTAGCGCTTACGCCTGTCCATATGTGGACGATTGGAATGCAGACGGTGATATGGACATACTGGTCGGGGAATTGTCTGGCAGGGTGCTCTATTATGAGAACGTCGGGGATGGAACTCTCACTCTGAAGGGGAATCTCTCAAATATCCTTGGCGGGGACCTAAAGGTGTCCAACAACGCCTGTCCGCAGGGTATTGGCTACCACGGTTCGTTGCAGGGTTACAAGGGCGGGATCGGGATCTATGCGAAGGATTCATCCCCCCAAATCGTCAACAATGTCATGATCAAAGGAGGAGACGGTAACAGGACGGCCGGAACTGGAGAAATGGGAGGCGTGGGCATATATCTGCTCAGGTCGAACGCCGTAATCTCAGACAACAAGAACATCAGCGGAGGTACTGGCGGCTTGGGCGTCGCGACACCTGGGATGGATATCTACGGTGGCCAAGGCGGTCACGGGATATACCTGGACAACTCGACCGGTTACATCAATGACAATGTCATAATCGGAGGGGTAGGAGGCGCGGCGGAAGCGGCCACGGACCCCTTCCTCAGTATTGGCGGAGCAGGCGGAAGCGGTGTGTATGCGGTCAACAACTCCACAACCTCGATCATCAGTAATGTCATAATCGCAGGGGATGGGAGCGTGGGCTTGAGTATGACTGGTGGCAACGGATCCGGAGTCAAGGCGACCAACAACTCCAAGCCATATATAGACAACTGCCTGATCACGGGCGGGATTGGCGTATATGCTGACAACTCCACACCCTACATCGTCAACAGCACGATTGACGCATATGTCACGAGCTTCAATGTCACCAACAAAGGCCATGCGATCGCACTTAACACGATCTTCGATCGGACTTTGACCTACTACGGGGACGATGAATCAGTACTGGAAACGCAGTGGTTCCTGGATGTCAAGGTCGTGGACAGAAGCGGATTCTATGTACCTGATACGACCATCACTATCGAAAGGGACGGGCTCGCTTTCATGGGTCATCTATCGTCGGCATTCGCTCCGCTTGCCACGACCGCAGGTCCAGCACCAACGGTTGTGGACTGGGACGAGGATGGATTCGATGACCTGCTGATCGGTGAGAACGACGGGGATGTCCAATGGTACCGGAACCAGGGAGACAACACCTACCAGACCCCGCCAGTCACTCTGCTCAGGGGGTCCATCACGGGCATGGGCATGGCCAGACCTTACGTGTACGACCTCGACTTTGATGGTGAACCGGATGTGGTCATTGGAGATAGTCAGGGACGACTCTATTGGTACAAGAGAAACGGAACGAACCTAGAGTTCTACAGTTTCTTCAATCTCGTTGATGGAATGGGTCAATTCCTGGGATATGTGAATGTCAGTGGCGTCGGAAAGGCAGCACCCGCCATTGGTGACTGGAACGGGGACGGTTTCTGGGACCTGGTTGTTGGTGATGGAACAGGCATTGTGAACATCTTCCACAGAGTGTCCGGAACCTTCGACGACTTCACGGACGGAGGCATCGCCAGAATGACCGACGGGACACCAGCGAGGTCGTTCATGGCTGTCATTCCGCATGTTGTGGACTGGAACGATGATGGAGAACGTGACCTGTTACTTGCATCCATGGGCCAAGTAAGCCTCTTTCTGAGCTGCGAGAACGGGACACTTCTCTGGGGAGGACCTTTCTATGCGAACAGATCGGGCCTCAATCCCATACTTGTGGGTGGCTTCTCATCGGTAACCGTCGTGGACTACAACGGAGACGGAGACCTTGACCTACTGGTGGGGGCGACCAACATGTCGCTACCAGACACCGGGAATATCGAGTACTTCGAGAGTGCAAGGAACGGAGATACCAGGACCCTCGTTACGGATGACAAAGGGGAATTGAATTGGATCATAGTGACGGAGTTCATCGAATCGGACAAGAACGGTAACCATTTCGGGGATGATCCAGGCGACAAGGTCTACTACACACCCCACTCAATAAAGGCGAAGAAGAACATCGACATAGGTTGCGCCTCGCCTCAAGCTCTGATGACCGAGAGCCGGCAGGTCATCGTGACCATGTGCAGGGACGTCACACTGCCGATGATAGAGAAGACATACCCTGTGTCCGGTCAGCAGGAGGTTCCCATAAATGAGCTCGTCAAGATCTACTTCTCCAAACCCATGGACAACAATTCGGTCATAGGTGCCACAACCGTCTACAGCGACAACCCAATGGCTCCGAACACGCCTTTCGACTTCTGGTGGGAGGACAACTACACTGTTCTGACGCTGTGCCTAAATCAACTGCCACTGTGCCTGATGGAGAAGGACAGGCATTACACGGTGAAGGTCAGGGGACTGGCACAGGACCTGCTGGGTCTGCATCTGGACGGTAACAGGAACGGGAAAGAGAACGGATCTCCCGCCGATGATTACGTATTCTCATTCCATACACAGACACTGGACAAGGAGCCTCCGACCGCCGTTCTCAACAGCTGGCCACCTTCATCGACCCTTGTGGCTCCAATGCCAGTGGTCTTCAGCGGGGTCAACTCGACGGACAATGTGGGGATAATATACTGGGAGATATTGGTCGACAACGGAGCTCCCCAACCTCCTTACGAAGGACCGGACATACAGAACGCCACCACACCACAGATCTGGTTCAACTTCACAGGCACATTTTGCACAAACCTGACGGTCTACGACGCGGCTAATTTCACGGACAGTGACACCTTGTGCCTGGATGTCCTAGGTGCGGACGTTAATCCCCCCGTCGTTGATGCTGGACCTGACCAGAATATATCGATTGGTCAGAACATAACGTTCGACGGATCGGCCTCTTACGACAACGTTACCGTGCAGGCCAATCTCAACTTCACTTGGGACTTCTGGAACGGCACCAACTTGTCCACCCTGTGGGGCATGAATCCGCTATATAACGAGTTCCTGACTATTGGTACGTACATGGTCACCTTGACGGTCACTGATGAGGCTCTCAATTCGGCGTCCGACACAATGGATGTCAACGTATCTTTTGATTCTCCACCGATAGCCAACGCAGGACCGAACCATGCTGTATGTGCCGGCGATTTTGTGACACTTGACGCCAGCGCCACCACTGACGACAACCCGATCAATGACCTGACCTTCAACTGGACCTTCTTTGACGGAACTGCACCGATATTCCTTCAAGGAATGACAATATCCCATCAGTTCAACGTGGGAGGAAGTTTCCTGATTGAGCTGAACGTGACTGATCTGTCTGGGAACTGGGACATCTCAACGACAACTGTCGACGTAACGGTCTGCATCAAGCCGATTCTGGAAGAATGGGGACCGGTTGGTTCGGACAAGTTGACAAATGTCACTGTTTGGGCCAAGTTCAGCAAGGATATGGTCGAGCCAAATGTCACTTTCGCCTTTTCATTGAGAGAGTTAGTTTCGGGCGCCAAGATTGTTGGATTTACGTCATATGACCCAATCACACGTAATTTCACGTTCGAGAACATATTTGCACCCTTGAACGCCGGAACCACATACCAAGCATGCATCAACGCAAGCATCGCATTGGACACCGAAGGGTTCTACTTCGACGGGAATGGCAACAACGTCTCGGAGATGCACCCGACAGACACCTACTGCTGGACATTCAGGACCGCCAACTTACCGTCGGTGATGTCCACGACGCCGTCTCCGGGTAAGATGAACGTCAGCGTGAAGACCGAAGTAGCCATGTCCTTCAACGTGCCAATGAATGCCGCCTCCGTTGAGGCGTCGTTCAGCATGACCGACGGAACATCTGTCTGGGACAGTACACCGTTCAGTGTGGGATGGTCGACAGATCTTCTGATTTTGACATTATCTAACTTCACCTTCGAGTTCTCCAAGACATATACGGTGACGATTGATTCATCGTTGGCCAAGAGCGAGATCGGCATGATGCTGGACGGGAATCTGGACGGGTTCCCCACGGGTCCCCCGCTTGACGATTACGTTTGGTCGTTCATGACGGAACCCACGCCGACCGTCACTGGATCACCCACAGGCGTTGACATACCTTTGGACGCCAACATAGTACTGACCTTCAACAAGATAATGGACTGGGGCTCTGTAAAATCGGCGCTAACGATTATTGAACAGGGATCTCCCGTGTTGATCGACAGCTTCGGCAAGACATCATTCGACAACGATGCGAAGACGTTCACAATCGACCCGTTCTCGTTGTTCAACAACGAAGCATATGACATCACACTCTCCGGTGACTTTGCATCAGGAGCGAAGGACCTGAATGGAAACACCCTGGATGGCAATGCGAACAGCATACTGGAAGGATCCGCCGACGATTATTCTTGGGTGTTCCAGACGGTTGCGATAGACGATGTACCACCGCAGGTGGTCACCAACACTCCGCTGGATGGAGCGACAAGCGTCTCAATTGACTCCAAGATAATCATCACTTTCAGTGAGCTGATAAACGAATTCACATTCGCTACTGGCATTGCGGCCAAGGTGAATATGTCAACATATTCATTGGAGCCTTTCGCTGACTCGGTATGGTACACCGCCAACAGAACTTTGATTCTCACCCCGCATGGTGGACTGGACTATGACACGACCTACTCGATAATCATCTCGGGAGATTACATTGACGGGGTCAAGGACCTCGCGGACAACCCCTTGGACGGGGACAAAGATGGAACTCCTGAAGGATCGTCGACCGATGACCACGTGTTCACGTTCAAGACACCGGATCCGACCCCACCGTACATAGTGAACACTACACCGTATTCTGACGAGGAAGATGTTCGCCAGGACACCAATGTTACCATCACATTCGACGATAACATGAACGAGACGACACTGACAATTGACAATGTAACAGTGATCGAAGAGGTGACCGGGAACCCTGTAAGCGGCAATCTGACCTATGATTCGCAATTGAAGACGCTGACGTTCGATCCAGACGACAACCTTCTTCCGGCGAGGACGTACATCGTGACCATCTCCAACGTCTTGGACACCGACGGCAACTTGATGAGTTCCCCGTACGTCTGGTCGTTCACGACTGCACTGGACATTGAGCCTCCGACCGTCACTATCACCTATCCTTTGAACGGATTCACGATCACGCAGGGAGATGAGGTTGTCATCACTGGAACGGCTGTCGACGACTCCGGGATCCAGTCCATTCTGATACAGATCGGCAGTGGGTCTCAGATCGACATAACCAGCAGCTACAATCCTGCCGATGGAACATGGAGCTACGCCTGGGACACAGGTGGCTTCAGTCCCGGTGACGTTACCATCAATGTTACGGCATATGACATGCTCCTGCTCTTTGATAGCTATGAAGTAAGTGGCGAGATCGAGACGGAACCTGCGGACGACATCACCGGGCTCATCCTGGTCGTTCTGGCAGTAATCCTGGTAGTCGTGGCGACACTCCTGTTCTTCTGGATGTGGAGAAGGAGGAGGGAGACAGCGGAAGATGAACTGATTGCCGAAGAGGTCAGGAAGGAGATGGACGAGGAGCGCGAGGCCGAAGGGGAAGAATCCCCGGAAGAGGAAGATGGATGGGGAAAGCCGGAAGAGGTTGAGTCTCCCGAAGAGGAAACGGAACCTGAAGAGGCCGTGGAACCGGAAGAAGAAGCCGAATCAGAAGATGTCGGAGATGAAGTGGACAACGTAGAAGAGCTTGAAAAAACTGCCCCTCCGAAACTTAAGAAGCCTGTCCGAAGGATCAAGAAGTAGAGGCCTCGCCTCTGCTATCGATTGTTGTACTCGCGTCTAGTTCTAGCCATGGCTGTGAGGGACAGTAGTCCAAATGCACATTTTCCAGTATGCTCGATAGAACACGATTGTGGAAGAATGGAAGAATGAAAATATAGAAAAAAGGGAAGAAGGTTGGTTTTTGGTTTTTGGCGTTAGACAACTTCAGCTTAGAAGCCGTAGACGTCCTTGCGGTCCTGTCCTGTCAAGCCACCGTTTCCGTTACCCTCGT
>JAGLME010000044.1 GCA_023140195.1 Thermoplasmata archaeon | reverse complement strand
AGACCCCAGTATAAACTTGAGACGGACGCCGAGAGCAGACGGGGCAAAATCGATTTTTACAATAGACGGGAACGCAAATACGGAAGCCACATCCAGCGCAATAGATGAAGCAGTAGTCGTGTTCAGGATGGGCAGATAGCCAAGCTGGTTTTGAAATCAAAGTGCAACCTCATAAATTTGATATGGCGGCGGAAATGTTCAGATGTTACCGGAGAGATAAATAAACGCCTTCGGCGAATCCTCCTCCCGACATACCGCCGTTTTGTTTAAGCAAACCACTGCACAAATGAATTCCCCGGGGAATCGAGCCCAGGGACGTGCTACCTCTTAGAACCGCGACCGGGCACGGGCTTGACGATCGGAGTTTCAACAGAGATACACCGGACAAAATAATCGGTACTGATTTTATAGGGACCCTCTTCAGTAATAGCCCTGATATGGACGAAGTAAATAGCGTCCTTCACAAGGCCGTAAAAAGTGAGAGGAGTAGTAGTTTCAGTAACACCCTTAATGGCTATGTCAGTTTCAGAGAGATACGGACCCTTGAACCGGTATCTCGAAGTACCGAACTGGACGGAACGCTGAGCAAAGTAAACGACATCGAAAAGATTCGGATTCTCGACGGAGACAATAAAACCAGTTTCACCTGCTCCAGCAGGACCAACTGAAATATTACCGACATCGAGAAAACCGGGAATGACGGGAGAGGCAACAGACGGCACCAGGGCATAGAGCTCCCGGGCGGCGATATAACCAGCAAGGGCAAGATTACCGATACAAACTTGACGGGCGGGCATGGAGTACGGTCCCAAAGGGCCTTCATACGTCAAAGAAGCAGCATACTCTGCCCAGGCTTCACGAATAGGGGTAGCCATCACCTTCCAAGCTTGAGAAGCCACGTTAAAAGCGCTTCGAATAGTCGTCTGATTAGTCGTGTTAGGGTTAACAGGAGCCGTACGAGCACGGACAACAATCTGATGAAACTGGTTAGCCGTGTAAGTAAGCCCGCCAGTAGAACCGCGAATGACCGAAGCGATAATAGATAGGAGTCGAGCCACAAAGCACCTCCAGGGTTAAAGGGAAACCGGAGTCCCACCAGGAAGGCGGGGATACTCCGGCTTAGTTCCCAAACAAAACGGCGTTTAAGCCGGTTATCGGACAGGGGCAAATTTACCCCGGGGTGATTTACTTGTCAAGTTTTTTCTTTTACAGCAACACGTGAAGAACACGAGCAAGAAGCATGCCAAAAACGAGAGTGCCGACTTGAAGGCGGGACAGATAAACGAATCCAAGCAGGGGACTGACGGAGCCTTAAGTCGGCGCAACAGAAAAGGTTGGGGAGTGGGGGCGGGTTCCTTGGCGCCGAAGAAAGCCGGACTAACGGGGGGATCCTAAATGCTCCCTTCCATAGCGGCCGCCCTCCGGCGAGAGACGGCGCCGCCCGGAGAGGCGCCCAGCGACCTGAACGAGAGACCTTTATTTTGCGAGCTGGAGCGCCGAGACGGGCTTCGAGCGCATTGCCATTGCCGGAGACATCCATCCATCCCGACGTTCTTCCATTGCAATCGTAGGGGCGTTAATGACCATCCATATCTGCCAATACTATACCCCCAAGTACACGTTTATTATGACCGATTACAGCGCGAAAATGAAGTATCAAATCAGGAGCGTTCCCTTTTGTCCGGTTTGAGACCTAATCAGACTTCTTGACCAGGGTAATAGTGTAGAGCGGATAAGCATTCGCAATCCAAGCAAGGTCATAGGCGCTGGTGTAGAAAGACAAAGCTTCGACCAGAGCAGCGAAACCTTTCCCCTCGAGAGGACAGGGGAGAGGATCAGGTTGGAGCCCGGGAATGACGATAACAAAACGCATAGAAACCTCCAGAGAAATAAAGGGGATGAATAAAAAGCGCAGGCCGCCTACATAGGGGGAACGGAAGGCGGGGTTGCACGACCGACCTCCGAGCAGGAAATACCCCGGGGCGGCCCGCGCTTGTAAATCTCACGAAACTCACGATCAATCGACCTATCGGGTAACCAGGTGATAGAACCGCATTCCGGGCACTGGTGATAATCACGAGACGGCATAGCGGGGCAAGAGTGCCACCTGCCGAACGTCTGAAACAAACGGACTCCGACCAGGGCGGCGGCCATTTCCTTGACGACGCTATCAGGAGCGTCAGGCTTAGTAAGATACTTAGTGATATATCCGGACGCCCTCGATTCATCCACGTCCTCGAGCCAGACACCGAGCCCACCGGAAAGCTCCTCCCAGAGCTGATGAAGTTTCTTCCAGGCAAGCCATCGAGCATGAAGGAGTACATGCACGTGAAGGTGCCAATCCCCCGGGCGCCCGGTTATCTCGAGGACGAAGGCACCCCCGGAGACGTTCTGTTTCCAGTACTGCCGACGACGAAGCTGTTTGAAAGCTGATGTAATGTGCTTAGCCATACCGAGGAGATCAGGTTCATTGCGAATAGTAAGAGTCAACATTTTCAATTTATGAGCGTGGGGCTTCGATACAGACCCCAGTATAAACTTGA
>JAGLME010000043.1 GCA_023140195.1 Thermoplasmata archaeon | reverse complement strand
AATTCTAAACGTGTTCCACTACCAGTACGGGGGCGCAGGCGACACTGACGAAGACGTGTTGGCCGAGTGCGTGACCTTCTTTACCGATAACTGGGGGGCCGCATGGGCTGCGTTCGCGTCCACGGACCTTGATTTCGATGAGATCGAGTTAGACATCATATCGGACCAAGGGCTGGTTGTGCGTAACGTTGGTTCTGCGCCCATCGGCGTTCCGGGCTTATACGTCAATGATATGTGCCCGACAGGGGTGTCTGCGCTTATCACGGCAGACACAATCTTCCCTAAGCAACGAGGCCGCAAATTTGTTGCTGGCCTCAACGAGTTTTGGGTGGTTGACTCCTTGATGGCAGCAGGCGCCATAGTCAAACTCGTGTTGCTAGTCGTGGAATATCTAGACGTGATTGAGGGCTTACTCAACGGCACCCTCACTCCGGGCGTGCTCTCGAAGACGCTTGAGAACTTCGTAGCATTCCAAAGCTCGGGGGCCGTGACCGATGTCCCGGCATACCAGCGGCGTCGCAAGCCAAACGTGGGGTCGTAGGGCCTCTACACTCTATAGGGGTCGCGTGAGGCGCGACTTCTTGCTCTAACCAGGTCAACTGAACAATCTAGGAGGGGTGCCAAAGGATTATCATGGCACCCCTTCTTTCGTTGGACACCCTGCTACTCGACCCTAAAGAGTTTGCTTTCCTCACAGGTCAAACATTCAGAGGGCTTACCATCTCACAGACAGGAGATGGATGGAACGTTACCCTCAGGGCGTTTCTACAGGGGGAAGAGGCCGTGTACGCTATGACCCAAGGGCCGGACCCACACGAAGCCCTGTTGTCGCTCCTGTCGGCTCTCTCAACGCGGAGGGGGATGTCTCTCTGGCACCGCGACAAATACTATTACCAGTGAGTCCTTTGTTGCATCTTCCTCACGGGGGGTGTATAATCTCCGTCCCCCGCGAGGGATTCTACACTATGCGAAATGGGCCGCTAGGCCATCCATCCAGTGAATAAGGAGCGTTAATGGCACAATACAGGGTCAAGAGGTTAAAAGATGGGAACTACCAGGTCTGGGCTAGATTTACTCCGTTTAAGGGAGCTTCTACAAAAAGCAGGGCTTTTGTGGGCAATCGTAAAGCCCTTCCTGCGACGGCTATGCAAGCTGCTGAATGGGTCGCAAAACAGCGGGCCGGACGCGTCGTAGCAGAAGACTCTACGGGTAAAGCTGGGATAGGGGGTTCTTGATGATTGCAGGCGAGACACTTAGGGTCGTTGCCAAATACTCGGCGCCTAACAGTTCCGA
>JAGLME010000042.1 GCA_023140195.1 Thermoplasmata archaeon | reverse complement strand
AATGAGAAGAGCTTCGCGCGCGAAACATACACTATAATAGAAGAGGTGTGAGATATCGAGCTTGTAATGAACCATAATCTCACCCTTTTCTTTTTTGAAAGGAGAACCGTAGATGCTGCTAGAAAGTCAGTATCAGAGACAGCTGATACAAAAAATCAAAGAGGAATATCCTGGTGCTGTTGTCTTGAAGAATGACCCCTCTTATATTCAGGGCATACCGGATTGGTTGGTGTTGCACGGGCCTTGTTGGGTGGCTCTCGAGATAAAAAGATCTGCCAAAGCCCGCCATCAACCAAACCAACCCCACTATGTCCGCAAATTAAACAGAATGTCTTTTGCGGCATTCGTTTATCCTGAGAATGAGGCGGAGATTCTAAATGAAATTTACAAAACACTACAACCTGACCGGTAAGCATGCCATTTTGTCCCCATCAAAGTATCACTGGATCAACTATACACCCGAGAAGTTCATAACGGTGTATGCGAGGAGACTCGCGCAGAGGCGTGGGATTGAGTTGCATGACTTTGCTCAACGCTGTATTAAGTTAGGACAAAAGTTGCCGAGATCTAGAAGCGCGCTGAATCGCTATGTCAACGACGCTATAGGGTTCCGAATGGAACCCGAACAAATTTTGTTCTATTCGCCCCACGCCTTTGGGAGCGCAGATGCTATTTCTTTTAGAAGTAACACGCTGCGTATTCACGATCTGAAGACTGGAACCTCCAGAGTATTTATGCATCAACTAGAGGTATACGCGGGTCTATTTTGTTTGGAGTATGAATATCAACCGAATAAGATAGATATTGAACTTCGTATATATCAGGGCAGCGAAACAATTCAACATATCCCTGAATCTTTAGAAATTCGAAGAATAATGGATAAGATCGTAGTGTTCGATAAACAAATCGAAGAGATGCAGATGATGGAGGACTAAGATGTTTCGTATTCTCAAGCATTATGGAACCCCAAGAAAAAGTGGTCGCTATCCATGGGGTAGCGGTGGAGAGCCATATCAAAGTGCATCTAGCTTTCTAGGCCATGTGAGAGACTTGCGGTCACAGGGGTTTTCAGAAACAGCCATAGCTAGGGGTATGGGTATGTCGACCACACAGCTCAGAGCGAGAAAACATATTGCTAAAACCGAAAAGCGAGCCGCAGACGCAACAATGGCCCTTCGTCTCAAGGACAAAGGGCTATCCAATGTCGCAATAGGTGAGCGGATGGGAATAGCAGAATCTTCTGTTAGGTCTTTGCTGGATCCGGCGTTAAGGGAGCGTGCGAATATTACGACAAACGCAGCCAACGCGCTAAAGGGCGGTATGGCAACAGGTGGATATTTGGACATTGGCGTTGGGACAGAAGTCCATATGGGGATTACAAGGACAAAACTGAACAATGCCGTTGCGATCCTGCAAGACGAAGGATATGAAGTCCATACCATCAAAGTCAAACAGCTAGGTACCGATAAATACACGAATGTGAAAGTGTTGGCTCCTCCAGGAACATCCTTTGCCGACATTAGTCGTAATCGTGACAACATAAAACTTCTCGATCATTATACCGAGGATGGGGGAAGAAGCTTTTTGGGACTTGAACCCGTTCGCAGTGTTGATGGATCTAGGGTTATGGTTCGCTATGGAGAAGATGGTGGTAGTCTTAAAGACGGAGTTATCGAGCTTAGACCGGGCATAAACGATATTTCATTAGGTGACAACCATTACGCACAAGTTCGGGTAGGGATCGATGGAACCCATTATATGAAAGGTATGGCCATGTACGGCCTAGAGTTTCCTGATGGGATCGACATGATCTATAATACTTCTAAAGGTCGTGAGGTTGCCGTTTACGATGTTTACAAACCGATGAAAGATGACCCGGACAACCCTTTTGGAACCACGATACGACAGCGACACTATGTTGACGCCGAAGGTAACATACAACTGTCGGCCTTAAATATGGTTGGGTCTGTGCCTGGTGCTGGAGAAGAAGGGACCTGGGCCGGGTGGTCCAGAAACTTATCTTCTCAGATTCTGTCAAAACAATCACCAAAATTGATAGGACAGCAGTTAGATCTAGCATATGTCCTAAGAGCAGAAGAATTCGATGAGATTATGTCTCTTACAAATCCTTCTGTACGAAAAGCATTATTGAAGACGTTTTCTGATGAGGCCGATTCAGCGGCAGGCCATTTGAAGGCTGCTGCCCTTCCTCGTCAGGTAACCCAAGTCCTTTTACCAATCCCATCCATGAAGGATACTGAAGTGTTCGCACCCAACTTTCGTGATGGGGAAGTAGTGGTTCTATTCAGGCACCCCCATGGAGGCATATTCGAAGCTCCAGCATTAAGAGTGAATAATAAGAACCCTGAAGCCATCAAGTTGATTGGTAGAGATGCCAAGGATGCTGTTGGCATTAATGCGAAAACAGCACAGAAGATGTCTGGTGCTGACTTTGACGGCGATGCTGTTGTAGTGATACCGAATAATAAAAATGTGCTGAGAACTGCTCCCTCCCTCGCAGCCCTAAAAGATTTCGATCCTCGGACAGCCTATCCAGGCCATGAGGGAATGAAGTCGATGTCTAATAGGGCTAAACAGATGGAGATGGGCAAGGTCTCCAATCTCATTACTGATATGACTATAAAAGGTGCATCTCACGATGAGATAGCCAGAGCGGTGCGTCA
>JAGLME010000041.1 GCA_023140195.1 Thermoplasmata archaeon | reverse complement strand
CCTCAAACGAGATTGTTGCCTTGACCTCCAGCGCGGTCAGCAGCTCAGCCGCGTCCGTCTGCATCTGGGCCAATGTGGTGACCTCTTCCATGCCATAAGTCCTGGCCGTAGTCCTACCATAGGCATCGTCGAGCGTAACGTGTAGCTTGGTCATCGTAGTGTTGCCCCTTTCGTGTTGGTTCTAGGTCGTGGTTAATCGCTTGTGCTAGGCACAAGCATAGCATCGATGTCAATATTTGTCAAGTCGGCATACACACGTATGCCCGAGTAAGAACGAAACTTTTTGGCACACCCGAATAATGTTTGATACACAAGGGTATCTTCCGATGGGCAAAACTCCCAGTCTGAGAGCACCGAACGGACGGTCAGCTCATCCATCGGCCAGATTCGGGTTTCGGCTGGCGTTACGTCTCTTGAGCAGCCCCAAAACCGGCCAACGTTGCGATACGCTTCCGGAACACATTTTTGACGTGTCTTGTATGCGTATTTTAGGCAGTACCTTGCTGCACCATCCTTCTTGCGTATACGTTCGCAGCGTGTACCCGCATTTCTGTGCCTGATATCTCGACTGCCTACAATCGCGTACCATCGTTCCGATACTTCACGATACACGACGGCACGCTCATCAGTCTCTTGAGGTAACGGCGAATCAATAAGCAAGTGGATGTGCGGTGCGCCCCTTTTCTGGAATTCGAGAAACCATAAATAACTCGGGGATGCAAAACGACGCCGGCACCATACCAAAAACGCGTTAAGATGCTGCTTGACTACCTTGCCATCGCTTGAGTACTCTCCAGGGTATGTTAAGGTAATCATAGTGCGGAACACGACTCTCGTGTTGTTTGCGACAAACGCCAATCTCTGTCGGCTTTTCTTGGATAACATAGTAATGTTTCCTCTCTGTGGGGGTGTCGGGCTTCTTCCAGGATGCATAACGCCGCGCCTCACAACAACGACATCGCGACGGTATATCCTGATACCTATAACTGGTCCAGGGTCAAATGTTGGCATATGGGGCATAGGGGCGTTTCCTCTCGAGCGGCATACGTGGGGGCAGGTATACCGCTCTCAGTCTGTTGAGATATGGACAATCAGACAAGCCCTACTCGCGCACCAGCCTGGTCCAACGCTCACAATGTACGCTCCAGGGCAAAGCCCAGAATCGCAGCTTGTGGGGGCAACAATATGCGTCGAGCTGCATAAAGTACCATCGGGGGCGTCCGCTGCTCTCATGCAGGGCCAAGACCTCATCCCCGAGTACTCTTGCAAATGTTTTCATTGCATACTGGCTCGTGTTGAATTGCGTCATTTCGAACTGCTTTGTCTGGTAGACTCCCAAACCGTCATCATATAACCTGATGCAAAGTGGATGACTCGTTTGTAATACCTTACCTACCAAGACACCAACGATGTTCTTGTCACATAACCCAGTCATTTTGTCGCTCCTTTGTGGTTGCTATGCGTTCCGGCCAATTGGTTTGTGGTGCATAGGTATGATATCCTCAAAGGGGGAAAAGCGCAAAGCCCCTTGCGATCGCAGGGGGCAGCTAGTATACTAGGCAGTGTACCGCATAGTGTGCATACGGTGCACTGCCTAGGTTGCATCATACATTTAGCGTACACTGGCAATACATCGCTGTCGACGACGCCGGCCGGAAATTGACTTTTCGCCGAGCTAGACGTCCTGGACGATGGTTAGCAGGATTTTTTCGGGCTCGAACGGGTAAGGGTCAACCGCGCTTTGCCCCGCCTGCCCCCCTATCTTCCATCGTAGCAGATTGTAGGGTATCGTCTGGGGCGGGCTTGTCTGCTCATCCGTGCATAAGTTACCCGGTGTTGCGGTGTTAGTTGCATCGAATGACCAAATGTTCTTCCATTCGGTATCGCCCGTGTGCCAGTACTGCAATGTGATATAACCCACTGTCCACGCTATTGCTTCCGAGCTGTACCAATCGCATTCTATTGTTATGATAACATCCTCAACGATTGATAAAAGCTCGAACTCTGGTGAAAAACCATCCTCATCTTCATTGATGCCTGGAAGCGTCCTACTTGAGCAGGGGAAGCCCCCGGTCCACGTGCCGGGGCAGGGGGGCCAGTAATAGGACCTGTAGTACGGCCAAGCCACTTGCGCGCAAATCTCACAGTACCCCGGCGTGACGTTCGTGGTTGCCCACGCTGTCTGCTCATCCCACGCGGCTGCTGCTGCTGCCACCATCCAAGAACCACAGAGCAGGGATAAACATATCTTATCGCCCATCGCCAAGTCTTGCGCGTATATTACATCGCTAGCGTTGCTTGCGGCTGTTTGTGCATCGACAAGCAATCCCTCATATACCGCGCATATGACCTCCTCTTTGATTGATACCAGCGTATTGACGACGTTTTCCAATTCTCCCGTCTCCCAAACCTCGATAGAACGCCATATCGCAGCGAGTAGGGTGCCTGTCGGTATGTTGAACACCGCCGGGCCGCACCAAAGAGCGATAACCGCTATGACCATCGGAACAAGGAAATCCGTCGCCATATCTTGCGCCGGTTGGATGACCTCTGTCAACCATTCATATGCGCCACGATGCACAAGCTGTGCTACAGCGCATCTTTCCTCATCAACAACAGTCTCTTGCGGGTAAGGGTCATCATATCTTGCGTCGCCCTCTGTAACGTAGTGATTCACAATGTCTTGCGTCGTCGGTGTATATTGTCTTGCCTGCCTTGACGCCGCGCAAAGGCAAGCCACTTGCGCAGCGATGTTGTTCAGCGCTGTAGTGATATCTGTGCAGCCCATCAGCGTTTCCTCCAATTCTGCGACAGTCGCTTGTAAGGTATCCCACTCTTCATTTGTTGGTGACAGATAATGCTGGTCTGTGTATGCACTTGCAAACGTGCTACGTCTATGCAAGTATTGTGTCAGATTACGCAACATCTCCAATTGTGGGCCAGTGATACATAACAGGCTATCTGGGTATTGTGGGTCGAGCACTCTTGACGTATCAATGAGCACTCTTTTGGAGTAGTACGTCTTGCGTCTCCATTCATCGGCCATATTGGCCCCCTTTCGTGGTACTTGCTCCCTATGCCGGCACATCCATAATGCTGCCTACGACAATAAGATACAAGTCATCGTTAAGTGTAGTACCCCAGGAGGTGAATCGTATCTTGTCGCCCTCTTTCAAAGGTAGATGCCCTGTAAACCTGACATCGCTTCCTGACGGCGGTGTTACAAGGTCATCCAAAGGATAGTTTGAACCGTCCGAATACACACCAATGTTCGTTGAGCTTGACTGACTTGTCGCATTCCATCCTCGAACAAGGTTAACCAACCATACCTTGCCCTCTGGTACGGCTCCTGTCTCCAGGATGTTCGTGCCTGCTATAGCATCGGGCTCTACCACTTTGACGCGTAAAGTATCCTCGTACCCCCACAAGATGTTTACGTTACCCATTAAAGTCTCCTCTAGGTCTGCAACGCGCTCTTGTATCAGGTCCCAGTCTGTATCATCTGGTGACAAGTAGTATCCTATGTAATAGTCGGATACCCAGGTGCTACGTCTGTTCGCATACTGCATCAAGTTGCGCATCAGTTCAATCTGGCCGGCTGTAAAGAATAGTACACCGTCGCTGATTGTCGTGTTCAAGAACGCCTTTGCGTCAACTAGCACACGGTGCCGTGGCGCTACGTGTTTTCTCGTAACATCAACCATAGTTGTCCCTCCAACGAAAAAGAGTCACCCCTTGCCCCAAAGGGTGACCCTTTAACACCGATGTGTCTAGCGGTCCAAAGCGCAGCGAATCCACGTGTCAATCTGCTCTCCATCAGAGAGATTGAACACGTCTGCATCTTCAAACAGCGCCAGGAAGGTTGCTGTAGCGCCCGATATCGCTACTGCACCATCGCTACCGACAAGCGCGGCCTTGATGCCTGGAATCTTCATAGACGCCTTTTTCTGACCGGCTGTTATCCAACCGCTGGCGGTTGCGCCAACGTCCACATTGGCGCCAGCAGTCTCGGCGAATTCGGGCGATGTGACCTCAAACGAGATTGTTGCCT
>JAGLME010000040.1 GCA_023140195.1 Thermoplasmata archaeon | reverse complement strand
AAAACCATTACCTTTCGGGACTGAAACGAATGTAAAACTGATCTTGCCACAGATGGGTATACCCCCAATATCACATAAAGAACAACAAATTCCACACCCACCAGTAAAACCCAGTCCGGATGTGCCAAAAACATCTAATATCTTAGATGCAGGTGAATCACTACAACAGCATTATAAAAAAGGATCAGAGTATAATGGTGCTGATCTGATGCCACACGATAGTAGGATATCCAATATTATCGATGCCTGCAGGACGCACATAAAACAAGGCAAGGTCTTGGATTTAGGTAGCGGGGATGGATATCTGAAAAAATATCTTAGTAATGATGTTAATCTGCCTGCTGGTACTATAAAGCCAACTTCATTATTTGAAATTACCCAGATGGATATACAAGATTCACATGATATCGATGTTATCCACAATGCAGAACAATCACCATACCCATTCGATGATCAGAGTTTTGATGGCATAGTCTGCTCAGAATTACTCGAACACATTTTTAACCCGCATACGGTTATTAAAGAATGTCACAGAATCCTGAAAACGGATGGAATTATGATTCTGACCATACCGAATTATAATAGCATTGACAACGTCCTGAATCGACATCAGCAGATAGTATATAATCCAAATAATACGATGAGTGTAGAGCATATTAGGCATTATACTTTCAGTTCAATTGCTGAAATTGTCAAGGGTAAATTCAATATAATAAATATTAATGGCAATTCACCGAACATGAACCCATTCTTTAGCAATGCCAGGCATGTTATTGGCAAATACATACCTGAAAACAAACATTATCCAAATCATCAGATTTATATCGATAAAATAATTGGAGAATGTTTCCCAGACAAATGCATTGGCCTTATGGTGATATTAAAGAAAGTTTAGGTGTGATTGATAAAAATGACTACGTATAATTGGTATTTTAGCCAAGCTGGACACGATGCCTATGGTAATGGTTCAATTGGAAACCCATGGAAATCATTATCTAAAGCACAAAATCAGATAAATACAGCTAATACTGAAGACGTAGTCAATTTATTTTTCAAAAGAGGGGATACTTGGCGTGTAAACTCAAGTGCAATAGGAACAACAGGTTGTTATGGTATACGTGTCACGACTAATCATCCGAAAGTTAATATAAATGCTTATAATAATGGAACCCTACCTATATTCGATGGTGAAGTAACAGATTTTAGTTCAGTTCCTGTGCATAGTTTATCTGGCCCCACACGATGGAATAGGCTTTTTGAATTTTCACGTTCGGGAAGTATACAGAATGTACATATACAAAATGTGTATGGTCATGGTATATATTTCCCAACAGGCATTACAAATTTCACTCTCAACTCTACAATTATTAATGATTTTGGAAGATGTGGTATTATAGCGTCATATGGGGCTTCCAATTTTCTAATCGAACGAAATGTAATATATAATGGTGAAATGTTATATTTGAACGGTAAACAAGGTACATCTGGTGCATGGGCTGGTGCTATAGATATACAATGTGGTGATTCACCCGTAGATCCATATGTAAACAATAAAATTCGGTATAACGTAGTATATGATATATATGGTGAAGGTATTAATTACATGGTCGGTGGTAGTCTTGTGGAGTATAATATTGTTGGAGACACTGGTTCAGTGGCTATGTTTCCACAAACAAGAGCGCATATTGAATCTGGCACAGGGATAACTCGTTATAACTATATAATCCACTCAAACACTGATAATATCGCTCCAACTGGAGAAGGTTCTATTGGTATTCGCTTTATGGATAATGATTTCCAAAATACAGGAGATAATAGTAATTTACATATTGAAATTTATGGAAATATTATCATTAATCGAAGTAATGGGATACAAGTGCATTTGTTCGCAAGTGAGGCAGGCAATGAGTCAACAAATTTAGCATCATTAAAAATATATAACAATACTATGATAGACTGTGATGCTTCACTTGTAATATCACAACCAGATGAAGTAAATGTAGCGTATGTATACAATAATAGTTCTATTCATTATAACAAAACTTGTCCACATGTTGTAAATTGGGATTTAGGTACAGGATATGGTGCTTGGGATATTAGTCACAATCATTTTTATCCTGTAGATAGTGTGAATACTGTACTTCCAATATTTAATAACAATGCTATTATCGCTGATCCGAAACTAACTAATGCACATCAAATAGACTTCACTGGTCAATCTGGCCCAACATATTTTAAGGATATTAAATTTAGTGATTTGTATCCTATGGCAGATTCGCCTCTTATTGGTTCAGGAAAACCACTTGATGAAAGTTTTGATAATATTTTCTTAACTCAAGGTACTGATTTTAGTACTTTACCAAATGTACCTAAATTTAGCCTAGCTATGCAGACCGAAGTTGGTAATTGGGATCTAGGTGCAATTATCTCATCAGGTCTTGATTTATGTGCCGGCGTTGTCTGTGACAATATTTGCATCGGTAATGATCTCTGGTCTCAGAAATGTGTAAGTGG
>JAGLME010000004.1 GCA_023140195.1 Thermoplasmata archaeon | reverse complement strand
CTCATTAGGAAGAGAAGAGGCAAAGGTCAGGAAGAAGAACCTGTCGAGAGTGAAGAGTGAAAACCGACCGTTGTCTGAGGCTTCATAACTGAATCGCATATCCTGTTTGCTTGTTCGGAGAAAAAGTCTGATTTTGAACTTATATGGCTGAAAAGGACAACCGTTTGCATGAACCTCGGTTTCTGCCTCACACACGCTCTATTCAGCAGGATGCGGAGGCGTCACAACTGACCTCATCTAGATAATGTCCAGTTCCTTCCCGGCCTTCTCGAACGCTCCCAACGCCTCGTCCAGATCTTCTCTAGTGAGCCCCGCGTTCATCATGGTCCTGATTCTCGCTGCGTCCCTGGCTACCATCGGGAAGACTATCGGCAGTGCGAAAACACCCAGCTCGAATGTGCGATCCGACAATGCCTTGGCCTTATGGGATTCTCCCACTATCACAGGGGTTATCGGCGTCTCGCTGTCCCCGCAGTTGTACCCTATCGATATCAGCTCGTTCTTGAAGTACTTGGTATTGTCCCACAGATTCTTGACGTGCTCCGGCTCCTCTTCCAGGACCTTGATGGCCTCCAGCTGTGCAGCCGCGACGGCCGGAGGATGGGAACCGGACAACAGCCATGTTCTTGACTTGTTCAGTCCGTAGTTCACCAGATCCTGGGAACCTGCAACCAGGCCACCCACGACACCGTAAGCTTTGGAGAAAGTGCCCATCTCCACGTCTATCTTCCCTGCAATGCCGAAGTGAGCTCCGATACCTCTCCCTTCAGGACCTATGACACCCTCGCCGTGAGCATCATCGACAAACGTCATCGCACCGACCTCATCGGCCAGTTTCTGGATCTCGCCCATGTGCTGGATGTCCCCATCCATTGAGAATACGCCGTCGGTGACCACGAGTATCTTCTCATACTTCTTGTCCGCGTCCGCCAGGACCTTCTCCAGTTCACCCATGTCCCTGTGGGCGAAGATTGCTCTATCAGCCTTGGTAAGTCTCACACCATCGATGATGGAACCATGGTTCAGCTGATCCGATATGATTATGTCTCCCTTGCCAGCAAGTTGGGGAATGAGACCTGCGTTGGCTGCAAAACCCGTCTGATATATCAACGCAGACTCGGTACCCTTGAACCTGGCAACGGCCTTCTCCGCTTCCAAGTGCAGATCCAGATTTCCGGCAATCGGCCTGACCGATCCCGATCCAGCTCCGTGAGTGTCAATGGCCCTCTTGGCCGCTTCCTTCAACCTCGGATGGTTGCTCAAGTTCAGGTAATTGTTGGAACAGAGCATTATCACGTCCTTCCCGTCCACCTTGCACCTCGGTGCCGAAGGACCTTCCAGTGTCCTCAATTTCCAGTCAAATCCTTTCTCTACCAGACTCTCGTATTCGGTTCTCATAAATCCGCTTGGGTCTCTCATGTCCTCACTCCATATACAAGACTACTTTTCCTGAATTCCCAGATCTCATCGCTGCCATTCCCTCATCGAATTGGTCGAACTTCATCTCATGTGTTATTATCGGGTCAAGGTTCAGACTTCCCGATTCCATCAGCCCTCTCATTCGGTACCAGGTGTCGAACATCAGCCTGCCGTTGATGCCTTTGATGGTGGCGTACTTGAAGATGATCTTCTCGGAGACGTTCACCGTCCAGTCACTGGCGAAGACGCCCAGCAGCGCTATCGTCCCGCCCGGCCTCATGATATCGATCCCCATGGTAATGGCGTTCGGGTTGCCGGTCATTTCCAGGGATGCGTCCACTCCCCTGCCCTCAGTGTTCTCCAGGATTATCCTCTCGACGTCGTCGTCCAGTGAGCTCAGAGCGAAGTCAGCGCCGCACTCCTTTCCCAGGTTGATCCTGTACTTGTTCTTCCTTCCGATGCCGAACACCTTCGCGGCTCCTATCGCCTTGCAGACAGCGACGCTCATCAGTCCTATCGGGCCCAGACCCAGCACCGCAACGAACCTTCCTGGCACATCGGTCGCGAAGACCGTATGGACAGCATTTCCCAGAGGGTCTTGGATCGAGTAGTACTTTGCATCCAGGTCTCCGTTGATCAGAAGGTTGGCCGCCGGCAAAGATGCATACTCCGCGAATATCCCAGCCGTGTCCACTCCGAAGATCTTCATCCTCTCGCAGATGTGGGCGTTCCCGGTCCTGCACTGGAAACACTGCCCGCAGTGAACGTGGCATTCTCCCGAAACCCGGTCGCCCTTCTTCAGCCAGTGGACATTGGATCCAACTTCTTCCACAAATCCACAGAACTCATGACCGTAGATCAACGGCGGTTTGATCCTGTTCGCAGCCCAGTCGTCCCATTCGTAGATGTGCACGTCGGTACCGCAGATCGAGACCGCTTCCATCTTCACCAATGCATCGTTCGGGCCGACTTTTGGTATGGGAACCTCCTGCATCTCCGTCATACCGTGGCCAGGTGCTGTTTTGAGTATGGCCTTCATCTTTCCTTCGGTCAATCGGACGCCTCCTTTCCCCCTTGTGGCGTGGGGATAGTCAAAGGACTTAAAAAACTTCACTTCCCAATCTTGACCAGTTTCATGGTCTTGTATCGGAATACGACACGGAGATACTGCTTTTCGTGAAACATCTCGTCCAATTCCTTGTCGCCGGTGTCCACCCTGAGCATCGGTGTCTGTGCGAGCTTTGCGGGCGGGGAGATGATGGTTATGTTGTCAATGCCTATTCTCTTGATGACCTCGGGCGAGAGCTGAAGGTTGCCTCTGCCCAGGATGAAGCCTTGGGCACCGATGGGTGAGATTACCAGTCTTACTTTTGCATACTTGTCCAGTAGGGATAGGAGTTGGGACTCGTTCACATCCTTTGCGATGAGTTCCTTGTTGACGACGGCATCCACACCTAATAGGGAGAATTCAATACCCAGTTCTTTGGAAACAGCACCCACAGTGGATCCAGAACCGAGAATGAACAGCATGTCCAGCTCGTCCTCCATGTCCTCCACGATCGATTCCGCAATCTCCTCCTTGATCGCATCCTCTCCCACCGCTTCCACTTGGACCTTGCTTACCTGAACATACGTTGGTTCATGTGGCGTCCTCACAGTTCCAAAGAGACTGATGCTCCATTCTCCCTCCCTGTACCTCTCCTCATCCAGGTCCAGTATCTCTCCTTCGGCGATGTCCAGTTCCCCTGAAATGAATGCGGCCACTATCTCCGAGGTCGCCTCCGGGTTCATCCCAAAGACCCCTGAATGCATCTTCACTCCCGACGGTACTCCAATGATGGGCACCCTTTCCCCCACGGTCTGCCAGATGTCCCTTGCGGTGCCGTCTCCTCCACAGAACACTATCAGGCTCACGCCCTTCTCCAAGAATTCCTTGCAGGCTTTCTTCGTATCTTCGGCCGACGTCGGCTCCTCGGGTGAACAAACCACCTCGAAGGTCATCGAGCTTCCGCAATGCATCTCCAGGTCGTCCTCTCCCATTATGCCAGCACATGTCAACCATTCGATCGGCTCTTCGATCCTTCTGGACTCGATGATCGCACCGAGCGTGGTCAGGAACAACTGCACCCTGTGCGGGGCCAGCGGCTGGGCACCCAGCTCCAGAGCTTCGTCCAGAACGCCGTCCGTACCCTTGAGCCCGACGCGTCCACCCATCCCGGCTATGGGATTGACGACCAAACCTATCAGAGCCATCTGACAACGAGTAATGGCGGTTGCAGAAATAGTTTTTCCGAAAAGACTTAATGAGCCTGTCACCTTTTGATTCCCATGACCTTGGAGAGCATCCTGGTTGGTGTGCTGGTCGTTCTTTCATTTGCGCTCTTCGTCACCTCTCTCATTTCCTACCGCAGGAGCGGTGAGCGGAGGATGGCCATTGTCGCTATCGCGTTCTTCCTGATACTGGTGAAAGGGATCGTTTGGACCGTCGGTCTGTTCTACTCGGAAATGGATGTTCCCACCACGTTCACCCTCCTCGCCGTGTTCGATGTGGCGGTCCTGGTGACCTTCTTCGTCGCCACCTTGAAACCTTCCTAGGCGGAGGTGCACATGACCAAGGACCTTCTCGAACTTGACACCCGACGCAAGATATTCGAGTTCATTGTGAAGTTTCCAGGAGTCCATCTCAGGGAACTTGAAAGGTCGCTTGGCATGTCGGTCCAGCTGCTGGACTACCACCTTCGGGTGTTGGGGAAGGGAGGATTGGTCTCTTCCACCGAGTCGGACAAGTACAAGAGGTTCTACGCCGGGGTCAAACGAGTTGAGGATCCCAAGGCCCTCCATCCGGACGAGAAGGACAAGCTTGCCATCTTGAGACAGGAGACCCCGCTCTCGATTGTTCTTTGCCTGCTGAGGGTGGGAAGCGCCAGACACATGGACATCGCTGGTGAACTGGACATTCCATCGTCCACTCTTTCATATCACCTGAAGAAGCTCACAAAAGGAGAATTGATCGAGAAGATCCCGGTCGGGGAGGAACGCGGCTTCCAACTGAAGGATCCAGAGAGCACCCTGAAGCTGCTGATCGCTTACAGACCGCTTTCAAAGGACATGTTCGACCGCTTCGCCGAGATTTGGAGGGATCTGTATTAGTTTCCAGTCTTGTCAAAGAATTCGAATCATGTCAAATAAACCAGTTATATCTCTGGCGCCTGTCTTTGGACGGATGAAGGACCGACGTCCCTATAGGAAAGAAGGTCCCCAACGCAGGGGAATCAAGGTGACGGATATCTCCGAAAAGCAGGCTCTGATAAATCGCATAAAGAAGGACCGAAGGAGGCTCTCCCTCCTTACCGTCCTGGTTCCCCTCGCGTTTATATTTTCGGCGGTTGGTGCTCTGGGAAACGGCCCCGGCAGGCAGATCTCGGCCTATGTGGTCGGAGATATCGCGACACTGGAGTCGATCGGCTCCGATACGAACGATGTTCTGCTTTTCGAGGTTGACATGTCCGATGGCTCCCTGCGCGTATCTCACACCGATCCTGGGGGACGGGGGTCCGAAGTGACACTCAGGCTGGAAAGGGTAGTTGTGACCGACAACCATGGCGGCACAAACGACAACATTGGAACCTATCAGATAGCCGATGCTTCATACTCGACCAAGACCTACAATGTGGTCCTCGATGAAGTGGATGGACAAGTCCTCGAAGTGGAATGGCACTTAGTGGGCGAATCGAAGCTCGAGCTGCATCTTGAGCTCTTCGATGAGAAGTTGGTCCACGACGGCGTCGAGTATGGTCCCGCCAGTGCTCTCATGAGATTCGAGCTCAACTACCCTGAGGAAGGCTTTAACCTGGAGATTTCGCTGGAGGTGGAAGTCCTTACAAGCCAAGAGGACCTCTCCTGGCAGGACCGGAACAACTTCGTGGAGATCTCCTCAAGCCTTCCTTCTTCGGTGATGACCATTGGCCTGGACAAGGAGATTCATCACGAGCAGGAAACAGAGGATGTCTCCTTCTCTCACGAGAACATCGGAGGCGGTATCGCTTTCACCTCCGACTTCCCCAGGTTGAAAGAGTTCTCTTGGGAAGGCTTCCTCAATGTCGATATCCTTCCATTTGAAGAGGAGGACTGGCACCCTTCCGTGGACACCGTCTCGTTCGGGGTCACAGTATTCTTCTCTGCCGCTGTCGTGATTCTCCTGAAGTCGAGGTACTCAAGATCGTAGGGCGAATCCTCCAAGATCGCGGACCTTATTCGCAACGTTTATTTTGAGTTGAACATTCCCTGTGACGGTGGTTGTACCATGGCGACAGAGTCGTTTCAGATCGAGGAAGGCCTTGAGGTAGGAAGAGAGAACGTCATCCACAATCCAGACGACGATTTCTACGCCGAGTTTCTTGAACCCTACTACATCTTCACCAAGGACGGTCAATACCTTTTCGCGTCCACCCAAGCCGGCAGGAGACCGGACAGGGCGTTCTACATGGTCCCCGAAGGTTACAGACTGGGTCAGAAGCAGAGGACTTTCGATGTGAACATCGGCAAGAAGCTGATACAGGTTGCCAAGCGGTATATCAAGGACGCCAAGGTCATCGTTATGGAAGGTATCCAAGGCGAAGCCGGTTACGAGGTCGGACTCCGATTCACCGTCAGTGTCGAGAACCCGCACAGCGCTTACATAGCGTGGATGGCGAAGTTGATGGTCTTCCCTCCGAGAGAAGGCATGGATGTGCACTGCTGGAACTATGTGATACCTGAACCACTTCCCCAAAAGTACGTTGACGAGATCAAGGAGTTCTGGCCGGAATATGATCCCAGCGACCCGATAACGCTCTATGACATGACCGAGATGGGCAGCAATCACCGACAGGTTGTGTCCCTTGGCATCGATTATTTCGGGGGAGCGTTCAAGAAGCCGAACCTCACAATGGTGTGGAACAAGGGGGAACTGGATGGGCTCGTGTCATACCACGCTGGATGTACATCGGACAGGGTTCTGAAGGGGTTGAGCGGTACCGGAAAGACGACTCTGACGGTCGGACCGGAGCTAGAGCAGGATGACGCTTGTTTTGGAAAACCGATAATCGAGAGTGGCAAGATCACAGATGTGCAACTCATCGGATTGGAGGCCGCAAGCTTCGCAAAATCAGAAGGATTGCGTCCCGGGAGTCCGGAGTGGCCAGGGTTGATAAAATCAATGGAGATAGGACCTGATGGAAAGAGGCCGGTCGTACTCGCCATGAACATCGATTGCGAGGGCGTCGAGTTCGTCATGAAGAAGATCGGCGATTATGAGGTGAAGATCCCCCAGCAGATCGAAGGGGAGGAGATAGGCCCGCTAACACCCATGCATTATGAGAAGAGCAAGACCACGAACGGCAGGTTCATCTTCCTTTTCAGCGAGTTGAATCCCGGCTGGGGCTCGGGAAGGACCAAGCATCTCAAGACCGAATCATTGAGCTTCAAGAGGTTCGATGTCCTTGAGCCCCTGTTCAGGGTGACCGATCCGGCGATGGCTATTGCGTTGGATTCAGCTTGCGAGAGCATCATAACATCCGCAATCGCGGCGCAGAAGGTGGGAACGAGAGTAAGGTCATATGCAGCAACGGACTTCATGGTGGGGGAACAGTCCAGGCAGGCGATACTGAAACTGAAGATGTACAGGGATATGGACCTCGGCCTTGACGACAAGCTGGTGTTCTTCATCAACAACGTGGGTTTCGTGGGGGAGTACGATCTTCAGGGTGATCAGATTCGAAAGGTGGATGGGGGCGGTCAGTTCATCTCGAAAATGACTGAGAATGGCGAGATCGAGAAGGATCTGGCCGGGGAAGTTGTGTACGTTGGTCAGGGGGAGAAGATCACGGTTCAGGACTCAAAGAAACTCGTAGATCTAGTATCGAACAGAAAGATAAGCAGCTGGATCGAGAACCCCGTTTTCGGCTATCTGCTACCAGAGCCAAAGGAACTGGAAGAAGTGCATGGGATGACCGACTTCGGGAAACGGTTCAATCCGTTGAACTACTACACCGCTGAGGAATTCATTGCGTTCTACGAGAGGGACATCAAGGAAAGGACTGAGTTCTTGGAGAACCTGTTCCGGGGACAAGAAGGCGGCGAGAAACTTGAGAAAGTCATGGATGTCTGGAACTGTTGTGAGATCCCATCCGCCGGAGAGATCCAGGAGTTCTACAATCGGCATTATAGACTAGACTAGGTTCGCATCCGCCAACACCCATATCAACCAAGTCCAGTGACTATTTCTTATGAAGGAGGGCTCATGGTGTAGTGAATTCGAAGATCCTCGTGACACTCCCGCCATCGTCGTCCTCCATCGTGAGAAGAATTGTGTGGAATCCTCCGTCGAAGAAATCGTGCTTTTGAGTATCAGTCACTGAAATAGAATTGATATCTGGACTCGGATATGGGTCAGGTCCAATCCCGTCATTGTAGTATATTGCAGATGTGGAAGTTCCGTCTCCCCAGTTCCAATTCACAGAAAGATCATCGCTTCCGATGTCGCTCCCAGTTGTGTCGACTATCAGAAAAGCAGCTGGAACACCTATGCCATTATTGATAGAATCTGAGATGTCCTTTGCCCTCTCCAAGTCCTCTTTCCCAGCAGAGTTTGAGACGACATCTTCAACTTCATCAATCACGTCGCCAAGATTACTGGACGGAGTAAGTTCTGAGAGGTTTACTGATGAATTCAAGTGAAGTCTGCCTGACACAACATTCAACCAGAGAGCCATCAATTGCTGTTTTGCCTTGTCCTTCATTGATGAACGTTCTGAGGGCTCCAGGATGGCGCAGACTTCCTGCTTGGACTTCAAATCCATGAATACCTTGGAATTCCCTCTAATCTCCGTGATGAATTCCTCTTGAATATCCAAATGGTCTGGGGGCGGGAGATTTTCGTGGTGACACGGGAAGCGCCAAAACCCTTGTGTTCGCGGTTGATTCTCATGGACAGTGTACTCCAGATTCTCAATAGCAGGGTCCAAGTTTCTCACAGTGACCGGCATATGCACAGGTTCAGAGAGTATGATTTCAGACGTATAAGTTCTGAACCTAAGGTCTCTGCCAGTTTTCATTTCCCAGTTCTTTCCTAGTTCATGATAGTAAGCAGTCCCATTGGCATAGGTGTCGTTACTGAGATGTATTTCATAATTTCCCCCAGCCGTAACCGGACTTGTGATAACAAAATAGTATTCCTCACCAATTTCCACTTCAATGTCCGGAAAATCGAATACAGGCCAATCCTCTGGAGGGGTATAAGGATTCCGAGGGAGTTCATCTGGAGGAATGGATGCATGTGTTAGGTTAGGGCCGTCTATCCTCTCCCTCACGTATAGGAGCAAGTCTCCGTTCGGGGTCCCGTAGCTCACTCGAACATCCACAGCAATCTTTGATAATGTCTTCTCGTTAGGGACAAAGGACTGTCCATTCTCCCCCATCCAATTCACCGCACTGAACCAGATGTAATCGCCTTCCGCATTGATATCCTCCTTCTCATCACCAGCTGTCATTGTTTGGAATGCAATCTCGCCTGAATAGTCGTCACCCCAAGTGTAAGTTGCCATTGGATCGGAGGACCAGTTAGTGTCCCATAACCCATCATCGTCAAAATCCCACCGGTATTGGATTGTTTCGTCCTCGTGGTCAAGAGCGCCGGTAGCATTGAATGTTATGGGAGACCCCTCAAGACCTTCATAAGGACCGGTGGCATTCGCCACCGTCTTTTGGTCCTCATTGACCGAAGTCGCTGATTGGAAAACAGTAAAGAGTAAGATTGCAATGACAGTCATACTAGCGACACGTGGACGCATCATTCCCCCTCTGTGATTTCATATGATTCTCCTGGTTTATTTACTTTCTCCAATTCCCGGTATGTCAGCCCGCATGCTGCTGGGGCGGTCAACTGAGTGGCTCCTAGAATGGAGCGTTTCGTTTGTAGCATATCTCGAACTTCGTTCCTATGAATTGGGACCAGACCATATGCAGGATATCGGGCGTGGTAGCCAAGGCTGGTGAGCCCGCAGATGTTGCGTCGCCAGTCAAGTCCCCTATGTGCGTCCATGCGCCAGGGGCACCATCCGTTTCACTTCTGGCATAGAAGACGTGGGGCCCCGGATTGACCCTATTGTCTTGCCAGACGAGATGAACTTCATTGTTCATGACGGCAAGGTCAGGACGCTCTTGTGCGTCAGAGTCTACCGTGATTCTCTGAATGAGTTCAGTCCATTGCTGTCCATGATCTGTACTTCTTCTGTAGTAGACGTCATCATCCATATAACCATCTTCCAACCACTCGTCCCAAGCCACATGTACGTATTGGCCAGTTGCAGCAACAACTGGATTGAAGCAGAACCAGTTGGGCGGCCAATATGTTAGAGAAGCTCCAAGCTGCCATTGGGTTGAGAACATGGTTTCCCATCGGGACGATGCAAATCACTCATGGCGCTTTCTGAAGTGAAGATACATGTCAGTCTGAATCATCCCAACTCCGTTGACGTTGTTTGGAGATTACCCCATATCGTGCGGCTTCCACATGTTGGGCAACAAGAATTGGCCATTTCAAACTGTAGACCACAGAAAGTTTTATCTGTCAGCTCACTGGTAAACTTGAACGAGGGTGCCCGATTGAAGAGATTATCATCACTCCTAATGGTAGCGTTCCTGACACTCTCCATTGGTTTAAATGCGGCTCTCGTTCTGCCTGGCTCAGAGATGGCTACTCGGGAAATGGGAACACCGGCATCAGGTTCGATATCATCCAATGCGACCTGGACGTTATCGAATAGCCCGTATTGGATTGAGGGTGACGTGACAATCGAAAGTGGAGTTACGCTTACGATCGAAGAAGGCGTGGACGTCCTCTCCAATGGCTTCTACACTATGTATGTGCAGGGCAACCTCACTGCTCTTGCCAGTGCGAGCTCTCCGGTGGCATTCTCCTCGAATGACAGTAGTCCTTCCGTTGAGGATTGGTATGGCATTATCGTCGGAGCCTCGGGTCACCTAGAGCTCGAATTTGTGTTGATGTCATTCGCAACAGTGACCCTCGGCATATCGTCCCCCTACAACAATATCTCTAACTGCACCATCTCAGATTCCATGATTGCGATGGACATGTCAGATAGCCTGGGAAACAATATCACCAGCAACAATGTGTCAAACAATGAGTTCGGATTCTTCATTAGTTCATCTCCACACAACTACATAGTCGACAATACCTTCTGGAACAACTCACGTTCAAATCTGCTATTCTTTGGCTCAAGAGTGGATCTCAATCAAACAGTTGCAACAAACCTGGTCAATGGAAAGAAAGTCCACTACTATGAGAATTTGAATAACACAACCATACGCAACCTCGAGTCCGGACACATTACACTTGTTGACAGTCACAACACAACACTGGAGAATGTCACCATACCAAAGGGAGACGCAGTATCTCTAGCTTTTTCGTCCAACATCTCTGTTAGGAACTGCAGCGTCTCGGGGGGGTGGAGTGGAGTGAATCTCCATTCGACAACCGATTCCAATATCACGAATTGTAGCGTCGCAAACACATACCAAGGGGTAAAGGTCGGCTATTCATCGAATGTTAGCTTCTTTGACGTGAAGTTAGCAAACAACACTGAGGGCTTCTACGTGGTTAGTTCTGACAGAATACGAATCGTAGGCTCCAACATATCGACCAATGATGAGCACGGAGTACGGTTGATTGGTTCCACGAATGCCGTTCTCAAGGGAAATGTCTTCTGGAACAATAGCCAGAACAGTCTTTGGGTCGCAGGGAGCCTGAAAGAGAATTTCAACCACACTATTGACAATTCAAATCTCGTGAACGGAAAGCCCATTCTGTACCTTTTTGATGTGAGTGACACCGTGGTTGACAACATGAGCCTTGGTCATGCAACCCTCGCCTATTGTGACAACATAACACTGTCCGACATCAGCATGGATAATGGAGATCTGCTCTACTTTGTTCAGACAATCAATTCTTCATTGATAGGCTCAAGCATCTCAAACAGCTGGGTCGGAGTAAGACTGCAATTCTCGGACAACAACACTGTTGAAGGTTCAAGATTCGCGGGGAATGGTGATGGGATTCTCGCATTCTCTTCTGAAGGCAATGTCATAGTGAATAATACTCTATTCAACAGTACCAAAGGTGTTGAAATGTACTTCTCGTCAAATAACAAGATATTCCGCAACAACTTCTTGAACAATATGAACCAGTCAATCGATTTTAGGGACGGAAACAGCTGGGACAATGGATATCCTGAGGGTGGCAACTACTGGTCTGATTATGGAGGTGTGGACCTATTTGGCGGTCAGAATCAGGATGTCACTGGAAGCGATGGAATCGGAGATTCACCCTATGTGATAGATGCTGACAGTCAGGACAGATATCCTCTAATGAATCCCGTGGCTACTTCGATTGTGCCCACGATTGCCGGTGCTTCTCTGACCAATTCCAGCCTGTTCAATGTGACAATCTACTGGAGAATGGAGGAGGACCTGGCGTTTCCGAATGAGGTCGATCACTACGACATCTACCGTAACACCTCAAGCTATGATCCTAACGGGGTCGGATATCAGCTGATCGCTTCCGTTCCGAAGGGAACTTTCCAATTCGTTGATGGGAATGTTGGGGAAGGTGACCCAAACAACTATTTCTACAATGTTTGTGCTGTTGATACGTCAAGCAATTCCTCGTGCAGTCCCAATCAAGCTGGCAAATTCACACGATCGCTTGGTGAGGGCACCCAATTGGTGTCTATCCCCCTCATTCAGAGCGACGAGCGCACTAACACCGTCTTCCAAACTGTCAGCTATGAGAAGGCATGGTTCTTCGATTCGTCCGATGTCGACGACTATTGGAAGTCGCATGTGAGAGATAAGCCCTTCAGAGGAGATTTGACCCATATTGATCCGACCATGGCAGTATGGGTGAACGTGACGGGTTCAAGCAACCTAACGATTGCAGGGATTGTGCCAACATCAACTCCCATTTCATTGAGGACGGGTTGGAACCTCATCGGGTTCCCCTCCTTCAACTCCTCTTACACCGTTGCAGATTTGAAATCGGTCACTGGGTCTTCAAGAATAGAAGGATATGAACCACTGTCAAGCCCATACTATCTTCGGGAGTTGGGCGATCTGGAGACTCTTGAAGCAGGACTTGGATATTGGATCTGGGTAGATTTTGAGACAACTTGGGTTGTCAAGTCTTCTTAGCCTTGGCCCGCAATCCAGTTTTTTTGGAGATTGTCCGTGACCTGTGGTAAAGAAGTACAAGCCAGATTTCCATCTTCGCTCCGACGTATGGAATTCCGTGGTTCCGAACCCAAACCCACTCAAATCCGCCCAGGCCCATCTCCTCACAAGAACTTCTAGATCGCAATCCCCTCTTCCAACGCCTGCGCCAACAGTCCTATCCTCTTCCTCCTTTTCTCGAACTCCTTAGGCGTGTAACACAGAAAATCAACCGGATAATCCAGCACCCAGTGGTCATACGCTCTCGCGGCCCTCTTGATGAAGTTCATTCCCTTGAACTTCTCCGAGACGATGATCAGGTCAATGTCGCTGTCCTCCTTCAACTCCCCCCTCGCAATGCTCCCGAAGAATATCATCTCGGCTATGGGGTAATGTTTGCTCATTCTCTCCCTGAAGGTCTTCAATTCCTTGACTATCTTCTCTCTCTTATCCATTCCATGATCTCCTTTGAGACCTCTTCGCTTTGTCCTTGGATGGGCGGATCATCTTCAGCAAACCTCGCGAGAAACATTCATCGATATTCAATCTATTTCACTTCCAAAGAGTAGGACGTGTTCCCTGACGACGTCGGAGTGGAACGCGTCACCCCTTTTGGCCAGCCTCTTCCAGTTGGCCAGGGTGAAGACCTCGATGCTCACAGGGACGCTCAAAGATTCTTCCATGTCCGTTGCCAAACCGTCGAATTCGCTTTTATCCTTTTGCGTGATCATGATGAGATCCAAGTCGCTCCTTTCGTCATAGTCGCCGGATGAATAGCTCCCATAGAGGACGAGAGATATCATGTTCTCATCTATGGTCACGGCCTTTTCAACGAACTCGTTCTCATGCAGGAGGAACAGGATATGCATTCTCTTCAACGATTTGACCAATGGGAGCTCGTTGTTCAGCCTATACAAGTGGGCGAGACCGATCTCCTCTTTGATCAGTATGTTCTCTGAACCGAACATCTTCATCGCCTCAAGGGCGCTCCTGGGGCTTATCTCAAGCATCCTTGAGAGCTCCTTGATGTAGAACTGTGTCGTCGGGTTCTTCAGGAAGTGTTCCAATACCTTCCAGTCGACGTATTTCTCGAATAGTTTCCTCAGCTAAACCACCGTTTCCTATAGAAAACTAGGGTTTAATATATAAAACCGATGTCTTTTGCCTCGATCGTACGAAAGACCTGGCTATTTCCATGGCTCAATAATCACCTTGATCGAATCCACGGCCTCTGCAACCAGTTGGAAACCTTTCTGAGTGTCTGCCAGACCCAATCTGTGGGTAATCTGATCGTCCACATTCACCTTTCCAGATCTGAGAAGCTCTATGGCCTCCCGGATGTCCTCGGGGCAGCCCGCGTAGGATGAAACCATCGTTATCTCCTCTCTCCACAGGTCGTTGAAGGGTATCGGAATCTCCACTCCCGGGTCGGTGGGCGCGAAGAACAGTATTGTTCCACCACGATCGACCGAACGCATGGACTGTCTTATCGCTGGAACGGATCCGGTGCAAACGATCACGATGTCGGCCAGTTTTCCATCGTTCAGTTCCCTGACCTTTGCAGGGACGTCCGCCTTTCCGCTTATTGCGTGATCCGCACCCGCCTTCCTCGCGGCTTCCATTCGGAAGTTGGTCACGTCGGTTGCGATGATTCTGCTCGCGCTTTTCGCCCTCGCCAGTTTGATGTGAAGAAGGCCGACTATTCCGCTTCCAAGAACCAAAACCGATTTCCCCGCTTCCATCTCCGCGAATCTCTGCCCCCTGACGACACAAGCCAGCGGTTCTATGAAAACGCCATCCTCGTATGAGATCTCCTCCGGCAGAAGATAGGTCCCGTGGTGCACATTGATCTCTGGAACCCTGACATACTCCGAGAACCCGCCTGGATCGAAGTTCGTTGTGCGCAATGTATCGCAACAGGATTCGTGGTCATCTTGGCAGTACTTGCACTCCCCGCAGGGAACATGATGTGAGACGAAGACCCTGTCTCCTTCCTTGTAATCAGTGACACCTTCGCCAACCTCAACAATATCCCCAGCGATCTCATGACCGAGGACCAGGGGCGCCTTCTTGATCCTGTACCACTCCATAACATCGCTACCGCATATCCCACAAGCTACAACCTTGACAAGCAACTCCCCAGGTCCGATCTCCGGCTTGGGCATCTTCTCTAGCCTGATGTCGCTGTTCTTATAGTACATCGCCACGCGCATAGCCTTGGCTTCCTGGTGTTGAAGTGATCCGTGCCAGAATCGAGATGCTCACTTCCCCTTCTTGGGCTTCCTCTTGTCCACCTTTGCCTTCTCCTTCTTGAAGACATCGTGAGCTTCCTTGGCAGTGTGCTTCTTGTGGACGACGGACCTGACCCCCTTGATCATGGCTATCGGGTAATCGTGCTGCCAGATGTTCCTGCCCATGTCCACGCCTACGGCTCCCGCTTGAATCGCATCGTAGGTCATCTTGAAGGCGTCCAGTTCGGTCTTCAGTTTGGGTCCGCCAGCGATGACTATTGGTGACGGAGTGCTCTCGACTATCTTGTCGAAACCATCGCAGTAGTAGGTCTTCACGATATGGGCTCCCAGCTCAGATGCAATCCTGCAACAGAGACCAAGATACCTTGCGTCCCTCTTCCCGAGCTCCTTGCCAACGGCCGTGACCGCCAACACTGGTATCCCGTGCTCCTCCCCCTGGTTGACCAGTTCTGAAAGGTTCATCAACGTCTGCTTCTCGTATGGCGTTCCCACGAAGATGGACAGTGCCACTGCCGAGACGTTCAGTCTCAGCGCCTCTTCCATGGAGGTCGTGATGCCCTCGTTGGCGAGGTTCTCCCCGATTATGCTCGTTCCACCTGAGACCCTCAGGACGACCGGTGTGTTCGCGCCCGGGTCTACTGAGGATCTTAGAACTCCCCTCGTGAGCATGAGCGCATCCGCGTGCGGAAGCAACGGTTTGATGGTCTCTCTGGGGCTCTCCAGCTTCCTGGTCGGTCCCAAGAAATATCCATGGTCCACGGCCAGCATGACCGTGTGGCCGGTCCTCGGTTTGATTATCCTTGACAAACGGTTCTGCATTCCCCAATCCATTGTTACCCCTCTTCTTTTGTCATAGTGCTGGAATTCCCAGCATGTCTTGAAGTGAGGAGCGGATATTTAGATTTTTGTCAGGATCGTTTGGATGCGGCCATTCGAGCAAAGGGGCCTTACAAAGTTGTCACAACACTAGAACTACATTGAAGTATGAGCGACTCGATTAGGGTCTCAAAGGGGTGCTTTCCAGTCAAAAAAGGGATTTGCTGAAAGCGGGGCACCTGTCAAAAGCGGAGTGATTGTATGCCACCGGATGCTGATGAAAAGGTCCAATCTACAAGCAAGACGCCATCTCTTTGGGACGTCTTAGAACTCCCCATTAAGATACAGGGGTCAGATCGCATGCCAGCTTTCGATATTGGAGGAATCCTTGTCCAAGTCTCCGCATTGCTGGGCTCTATTCTCGGCATTCTCTACTCCGCTTTCCAGCTCAGAA
Organism: Thermoplasmata archaeon; assembly: GCA_023140195.1. GTDB lineage: Archaea > Thermoplasmatota > Thermoplasmata > RBG-16-68-12 > SOIM01 > JAGLME01. The sequence continues at coordinate 422,430 of JAGLME010000004.1, read as the reverse complement.
TGGATTCAGGATTCCTATCTAGCCTGCTCATCTTTGGTGTGGCCACTTTCTTAACACTTGTGTCGCTTGTCTCAGTATACTCGATCTTTGTCTATCGCGAGATTATTCGCCGGAAAGGTGAATATGAAGATGGTGTTAGACAAGTCGCGACTTCCCTGGGGGTGAAACTTGGCCCCTTTGACCATGACAAGCCTCTCAATCCTCAAGTATTGAGGAAGTTTGAAGAAGGTACACATGCCAAGGAGGTGAGAGACTGGATTGGATACCATAGAAGTCAGCAAATCCAGGACGTTCTCGCCTTCTACATGAGACACACTCATGAACGTGTAATGCTGATCACTGCAGCTCTTGTCTTTCCAAGCCTCGCGGCACTACCTCTCACTCCTTGGATTTCTCTACTTGCACCCTTGGCAATCGGTTTGATGGCCTACGTTACTCTCTTCTCCTTGTTGGCCGTTTATGAAACTTTGACCTTCATCTTTGCGACTCTGAAGATTGTGAACGATGTCTGGATTGTGCTATATAGTGTTACTGATGGTGATGAGAAATATACTCTGATTGCACCAGCTCTTGGAGAAAGACACTACATTCCTCATTGAGGGGAACTGTGCCCTTGAATCTCATCCATGTCTGTTTCAACACTTAGCACCGCTTGAGGTTCCATAGCAGTGGAATTCAAGAATGGGGTCTAGTTTCAATCATTGAATGGGCTTTTCACTGTGGAATGTCTTTTCTCATCATGATGAGCAAGCGGTTTCCTCATTCTCCATGGCTGTGCCGTATGGTCCCAACCACGATTCTCATCACAGTGTATCTCTTCTGTCTCAAGAATCAGGCAGACCAAGAGATATAATTAGGACCGATAATATCGGTACATGGCCAACCTCGAATACCGCCATCCAACTCTTGACGACATCGAAGCCATAGTCAACCTCATCAACACCTCCAACAAGGACGACCCCCTCTGGGACTTCCAGAACGTCGAAGCGTATCGGAAGAGCTCCTTCGAGGATGACGACTGGGAGGCGGAAGGCCACTGGCTCGTGCTCCTTGATGGGAAGCCGATCGGCTATGGAGGCGCAGTCGTCCTAAAGAGGCATGTTGAACACGGTCGCAATGAAGGCTGGATGGCGCTCTGGGTCCTGGAGGACAACAGAAATGATGGGATCCAACAGGAGCTAGTGGGAAGGGCGGTCGAGTATCTCCGTGGCAGAGGAGTGACAAAGGCGAAGATATGGGATCTGATGGGAACCGAGTGGAGGATATCCGCGCTGGAAGAATCCGGGTTCGAAGAGATCTGGCACGAGTACATCATGGTCAAGAAGACTCAGGACATCCCATCGCCAGAACATCCCGAAGGGCTTGAGTTCGAGGACTTCCTCCTCAAGGATTCGACCGATCAGCAACTGACCGATTGCATGATGGCCATCAATAGTGCCTTCTCACAAGACGAGATGTTCTCACCCAGGACGATGGAATCTCTCAAGAAATGGAAGGATGCTACAACCGACATCAACAGAATCAACCTCGCCAAGATGGACGGGGATGTCATTGGCGAATGCGTCTCCACGATAGAGGTTGACTACAACAAGGAACACAACGTCAACACAGGATGGATAGGGGCCTTCGGTGTTCTGGAAGAACACAGGAGAAAAGGGGTCGGAAAGGCCCTTCTGGTGGAGGGAATGAAGTGGCTCCAGGACCAAGGAATGGACACTCTCTACCTGGGTGTGGCCGTAAAGAATCCCAAGGCGTTGGATCTCTACAAGTCCGTTGGTTTTGAGATGGAGCAGGAAGGGATTACGTACTGTCTTGAGCTGTAATACGACTCTGGCGGCTGACCTAGTAGCCTATGAACACCAATTGGACATCATTCTCGTTCGATATCTGGTACCCCTGCCCCTGCAGGAAGATCGAATTGTAGACCGAAGCAGGCATCACTCTTGAATGGAATTTCCAAACCCCGTTTGTCAAGTACGCTATCCCCACCACATTCTCGTTCATGTCGCACAACTCATCGATCGAGATTTGGATCAGCAACTTCAACGGGGAGGAGATGGTGTCCGAGCCTTTCTGATAGTTGCCTATCCACACTCCGACGCTGTAGGTGCTGCTTCCCCTCTTCCCGGCGGAGTCGATTGGCACGACCCAGTAGTAGTGTTCCGTTCCAGGCAGTACAGCTCCCATGTCCACGAGTTGGTTGACAGAAGATGGAACGGTTGCAACTGGCTGGAGCGCCTCATTGAACAAGCCGTCCCTGCTGGTAGACCTGTATACTTCATATTCTGAAGCCCCAGACAGGGATTGCCAAGTAATCGTTATATCCGCACTCTGTGCGTCAGCTACCAGACTCTTTCTGAACCCCACGGCATCTCCGAACCCTTCGTGGAAACTTATCATGGACCCAGGAAAACCAAAGAACGTGTATCTGGTCTCTTTTAACACCGATATCTCATACCCCTTGCCGACAAGAGCTTCTTCATCGCTCACCATTCCCTTCATGCCCACGCTATGAGTATCCCATTCCCCGTCGCTCCTGATCCTTCTGATGAACTCAGCGTTGGGTATCGCGTTCCCCAGTTCGCTTACGTTCAGAGGGTGGTACGGTTCCAGTGGAAGAGAGAAGGCGTTCAGTCCCGCTTCGAATGTTTTCGTCCACTTCCCCGCTGTGTTGCTCGTATTGCTCACAGAACCACCATTATCCACAGCCCTTACCACGTAGTAGTACTCCCTTGGGGCACCGATGTCTGATGCTCCCGTATCCAGCCAATCACTTCGTCTCGGGTTCACGTCATTTGAAGTATCATGAATCGGGCCGGTAAAATCGAAATCTCTCTGGTCCACCGAACGATATATCAGGTAATGGCTGACCGTGGGTTCATCTGGAGGGGTCCAGTCCAAACGGATGTCCGTGTCACCCTCCATAGAAGTCCTGAGGTCCTTCGGAGGGCCTGTCACGATCGGGTCGGCGGGCGGAAGGATGACGTGGACCTTGACGTCCGGGAACGGGTGTATGACGTACTGGTTGTTCCACTTGATGTAGCTGACCCTCGCTTCCGGATAGACCCCCACCGGCACCCAACCCAGCTGGGAGCTGCTGACCTTGTAGGAGACCTCCCAGTTCTCACCCACTTTGATCCTTGCCACCTCCCATTCCAGGAAGGTGCCGTCCATCGTGTGGTAGATGACATCGGGGTAGATGGAGAAAGACCCCCACTCCAGATGGATGTACGGTGGTAACACGTCCCTTATCATGCGGTCAGAATCACTCAGGTCCCCGTCCCGTCCAGCAATGTCGAAGATGACCATCTCTATCTTGCTGTATATCTCCTGAAGGGCGGTCGGGTCAACGGCGTGGTAATACTCTCCTCCGGTGCGCTCCGCGATCTCTCTGAGCAAAGGCTCGTTCACTTCTTCCCCCAGTCCGATGCTGAATATGATGATGCCAGCATCAGTTGCGTTCTGTATCTGCAATGTGGTCTCAGGGTAGTAGGTGTCTGGCTGGTTCGCGTCCGTCAATAAAATCTCGATCCAAAGATGGGTGGAATCCCCGTTGGCGATGAGCTCCTCATTGGCGACCTTCAATCCAAGACCAACATCTGTGGCCCCGTTGGAATCGATGGTGTCTATGTTCTGTTTGATCCGTGTATAATCACTGCCAAGATGGTCCCCGCTGCCGATCGGAGCCAGATTGGCGACGTGATCGAAATCGACCACCGCTCCTCTGTCGGGAGTGCTCATGTTGTCAACATACCTTTTTGACGCATCCAGTCTTAGGTTCAAAGGGTCGCTGTCTTGCATGCTTCCCGAGCTGTCTATCACGAAGATGGTGTCCTGGGGCTGCCTGTCCGTGAGAATGTAACCTCCCCCGAACACTTCCAGGGTGATCTCAGTGTACTCATTGGTCCCCACCCCTTTGAGGTATATCTCCTCCGGATCGGCCGTCTTGATGGGTTCCAGATGAGGTCTTGTCTTTGTAATGATGGTCGTGAAATCCCTCGCCTTGTTGACCGTGGAACTCGCGTAGATCTCCGCCACCATCTCATTCCCTATCGGAGGCTGTTCGGGTATGGTGACCTTCACGTTGAAGTTGTAGGATGAGGAAGCAGGAAGTTGACCAGTGTCCGGAAGACCGTCCGAGTTCGTATCCGGAAGGAGGGACCAGTTCTCGGTGTACATGTCGATCTGCCACGGGCGTCCGGTGCTGTAGGTCAGAGTGATGAGGTCATCTATTGGCTGGTTCAATATCGTAAGAGAATAGCTCACGACGTCGCCCAGATCCCCGTATCCCGACTGGTCTGGCCTTATCCCGATGAGAGCCATTGTGGGCTCGGAACCGAACCGCCACCCTCCCTGTTGGGAGCTTATGTCATCATACCCGTCACGGGATCCAAAGCCTTCAGGCACTCTTGCCATCGACTTGCCGACCTCGTTCCCGGAGCTCCAGCCCACCATGTCCAAGAAGGATCCAGTGGAATCGTACAAGTAGAGATTCTCCCCGCCGGAATCCATTTCCGAGAACAGGTCTGCGTAGTCCGTGGGAAGCATTATGTAGTGATCGTGGACGGCGTCCAGGATGACATCTGAATCTATCGTATGGACGCTGTCGCAGACCAAGGTGTAGTTCTTCAGGTTCACCGAACCGTTTCCAGAGTAGAATATCTCTACGAACTCATCGCCAGCCGTTGACGGGTTGAAGAGGACCTCGTTGAGCACGACCTCGGTTTGAGCGTTCCTTGATCGAACGTCATTGCGTGCTCCGAACGATGTGTTCGCCGATCTGGTCCAATGTTCCTCGTATTCAATACCATTCCAGAATCTGCTGGAAGACTCTTTTGAAATTGGGTCGGGGACCGGGCCTCTCTGCCCAAAGCCAATCTGATACATCATCTCGTTGGAGGAAGCGTTCACCAGGTACAGCACCTCACCATCATCATTCAGCTCGTCTCCCGAAGTGGTAAAGAAGGCGGATTTGCCAGGGTCTATCCGGTTGGTACTCCAAGAACCACCTATGGTCGTGATGCCTCCGTCATTTGATATGGCGTAGTGTTTCAGGTCGTCCGGGACCTTTCCGCTGTTGTAGACCTCGATTAGTTCCTGACCGCTGTCCTGAATCTCGGTGAATATCAGAACAGGCCCCTTTGGAACGTGCAGTACTTGAACATCGTCAACGTACCATCCAGCCCACCCGGATTGGTAGTTGGACGGATCTGTCCAGAGGTGGAAACCTATGATTATCTGCATGCCAGAATACGGATTGAGGTCGAATTCGGCAACTTTCCACTCGGAACTTGAGCCAGCGTACGAACAGGCACCGGGTCCAGGAGGCGTGGGGGCGCTTAGATCCACACTCCCAGAATAACCGCTCAATGGTTCTATGTAACTCCAAGTTGAACCGCCATCACCGCTTATCTCAACGAATCCACCATCATTCATCCATGGTCCCAGGACCTCGTAGAAATGCGAGAACCTCAGCCTTGCCCTGTCTGAACCCGAAAGGTCTATGGTCGGTGTTTCCAACCTGATGTCCGCAGCCTTCCTGTAATCCGAGTTGAGGTTCGTCCCCCAGCATCTGGTCGTTGAATGACATGAGCTCGGTCCGACGTTGACTGGAACCCCCAATTCCCATGCGGTCTTGGGCTGGCTCCCCGCTGTCCATTTGCCCTGGGATGCCGGACCTCCGTTCTCCATCGTATCCTCAAAGAGCTTTGTCATCACCATCATCTGCCTGGAGGATACGTTGTTCCAGGGAACCACGTCGATATCCAGTAGCGTCATTGCCTCTATTGCGTAATCTCCCGTAGTCGTCGGAATGAAAGTCCAGTAAACGCTTGTCGTCTCATCGGCACTCAGGTTCTCAACACTTCTCACGGGATCGTACTGCAACTCCCCCGGTCCGCTTATGTTCAGTCTTACATCGAACGACCGATTGTAGCGTCCGTTGTTCCTGATCGAAGCCGTGACATTCGCCTCTTCACCAGAGACTTGAACTCCAGGAACCGAGAATTCAACGATGGAAACGTCCGGCGTTGGCGTTGACAGATGAACATACGCTGCATCATAGACTGCTGGACCCGAGTATGGCTCTCCCTTCACTTGTACCAGATTATCCACGCCGTAGGGAGTTCCCGGAGGTATCGTTACCTCAAGTACAATATCTCTTGATGCTCCTTTGAACAACGAGCCAGTGTCCGGAATGCCAGGCGCACCACCGGTATCCGCAAGGGGCGAGACCCCGTCCCACATGTAGAGCTCCATTGGCCATCCGCGAGCGTCTTCGAGAACTATGTCAATCACGTCAGATATCTTCTGCAGGTTCCTGACCGTCAGGTTGAATCTGTGAATCGTACCAGCCAGGTCAATTCTTGAGTAATCCGGCTCCACGATCACCCCTTCCTTCACATCCGCTGAGATGAGCACATCATCTATGTACCAGCCAGGAGAACCACCGGTCGTGTCGCTTCCAAAGGCAAACCTGAACAAGAAGCTTGAAGAACCGTCGAACTGCGAGAGATTGACCGTAACCTCCTCCCATCCAGAGCGGTCGTGACAGTACGCTTCCTTTCCTCCCAATGGGTTGTTCCTCGTGTTGTCCAGGTTGGTGTCGTAGTAAGGATTGGGATTGGGCATGATCGGATCCTTGACCTGGACCCAGGTGATGCCGATGTCGGTCGAGACCTCTATGATCCCTCCGTCCCAGTTGTTGGTGACATTGACGTCCGTTTCCAAGTAATGCCAGAAGACGAGTTCGGTGTTAGTGGATAATGCCAGGTCGAATGGCGGCGATTCCAGATAAGCCAGAGTCTCGGTCGAGTAGTTCCCGGCGATGTTCGTCCCCCAGGCGTTCACCCCTGAATGGGTCGAATTGGGGCCCACATTCTTGGGTATGCCCAACTGCCACTCCGTCCCCGCACCGTTGGAGTAGTTCTTCCACTCTCCGGGACCCATTTCCATTGCATCTCCCCAAGTGGGCGACAATGCTTTGACATAATCTGAATGAAAAGAGACCAGGACCATAAGAGTCGAGAAAAGAAAACAGGAGGACACTCCCAAGGAAATGATTCTCTTCATTGCTTTGCTGCTAGCCCTTTTCATTCCAGCTCTCTCCTTCGACAGTCCGATGCCAGAACTGCCCATCATCCGGGTCGGAAACACTTAAGGATGATGGTACCAGTATCAGGAACAATACTGTTAAGTTTTGCCATGGTTCATTGTAACAATCTAGGTGATTCAAACCTCTGACCCCCATTCCAAAACCTTTAAATATGTCAGACGCTATACCGACATTTGTCGGACAAAACAGAAAGAACTGTCCGACATAGTCAATGCTGGGAAAGAGATGGCATCGGACACAGAACGTGTTACAGTCAGAATACCAACTGAAACAGTGGACGCACTCCAGCATCTAGTCAAGAACGGTGAATACTCTACACTATCCGATGCCGTCCGAGCCGCGATTGATATCTTCGTCGAAGCTCAGTTCGCACCCGAATACATCAAGAAGATGACGATCGAGCTTCCGAAGGGCAACGTGGTGGATCTCCAGGAACTGGTTCACAAGGGAGATTCGGTCTCGGTGGAAGACGCCATACGCAACGCAGTGCGAGAATACGTCCGGAGACGGCTCTCAAAGGCGATGGAGAATCTCGAATAAGAAGGGAAGTTGGCCTCGAAGGGGGATTGAGAGATCAATCCTATGGGATGCACGCATGGAGCGGTGCCCGAGCACCGATCTGGCATTTTTCGAGGGATGGAATATGGGATTTGAACACTTGCTCCATGAAACGAAGGAATTCAACGATGACGAGTCGTTAGGCTATCGCTCTCCCAAGATCATCGTGGTGGGATGCGGCGGAGCTGGTAGCAACAGTGTGAACCGTCTTTCCAAGATGGGAGTTCACGGAGCGGAGACATACGCAATCAACACCGACAAGGCGCATCTGGACCGGATGCGAGCCGACAACAAGCTGCTGATAGGTGGATCGATCACCAGAGGTCTGGGATGCGGCGGGATGCCGGATGTTGGACTGAAATGCGCCGAACAGTCCGAGGAAGAGCTGAAGAAGGTGATCTCAGGCGCAGATCTAGTTTTCATCACCGTCGGGATGGGCGGAGGGACCGGAACCGGTCTGGCGCCCTACGTGGCCCAGCTGGCCAGGAGGTCCAGAGCCGTGGTCGTGGCTATCGCGAGCACCCCGTTCACCGTGGAACGATCAAGGATTACAAGGGCGAACCATGGACTGGAGAAGCTCAGGCACAGCGCCGACAGCGTCATAGTGCTGGACAACAACAAGCTCCTTGAGATCGTACCCAATCTTCCGGTCAATCAGGCTTTCGGCGTGATGGACCAGCTGGTGTCAGAGGTGGTCAAGGGCCTCACGGAAACGATCACCATGCCCTCACTGATAAACCTGGACTTCGCGGACATGAGGGCGATATTGTGCACTGGTGGAACTGCCACCATGCTCTATGCGGAGAACGCGGCGGACGATCCGGACATGGTGGTGATGGAGACCATGAACAACCCCCTGCTGGACATCGACTTCACTGGTGCAAACGGAGCACTGATACATCTCACTTCAGGACCGGGCCTCAGCCTCAGAACGGCGCACGAGGTGATCCGGGGAATAACCGACTGCCTGGGCGAGAACGCCAACGTGATATTCGGCGCCCGCGTGGACAAGGAGTACGAGGGCGTGATCAAGGTGATGACCATAATCACCGGCGTCAAGTCGCCAAATCTCCTCAGTCCGAACGTGGGACTGGTGGACTACGAGGTACACGAGGAAATGATGGGAATACCAATAGTCAGATGACGATGGACCCCTCCTCTTTTTTTTGAAGAGGAACTCACTGGTCACGATTACCTCCTCCCCCCTCTTTTTTTTTGGGAACGGGAGATCACAAGTGACGATTACCTCCTCCCCCCTCTTTTTTTTGAAAACAATACTGGATATGCACAAAGATTATACTTAAGTAAACTCATCTACCATACCATAGGGGGCGGGAGCTGTCGTGGGCTCAGTCATCTCGCCTGATGAACGGGGAGTATAAACATGAGGAGCGGGGAGCTATTCTCACTGACTAAGCAGAGCCTTTCTGTGATGACTGTTCTAATGTTCGTTGTCGGCTCGGTTCCATATTCTGTACTGCAGTTCGGGGACGGAGGAGTTCCGATGAAGGTCTATTCGGCGATGCCAAGCAACGATCCGGATGACGGGAGGTTCCTGGCTGTGGCAGGGTCGGGCCTGAACACGCTGGGTGGACAGGATATAGAACTGTTCATCGGCGTTCCTGCCGGCAGAACCAGCTTCGAACTGGGCATCTTTGACGGAGACGTCGGAGGTGATTGGGATCTCAGCAGTGCCCAGATGGGCTACTGGTTGTACAAGGACCCTCTCAAGAGCGGAGGGGGAACTCTATTGTCAAGCTGGACCAGCACGAGTCTGGCCAACGATGACTGGACGACACTGTTCTTCTCTACCGACAGTGCCGCACAGGCACCAAGCGGGAACTACTTCTACCGCCTGGAGGTCGGATGGAAGAGCGGAACGCCTTCCGGCGTGCTCGACGAGTTCAAGGTCAGGACGGACGGGCAGCTCAGCGTGAGGGACGGCCAGTCGGTGACGTTCATAGGCGGACCGCAGAACGCGAACGATCCTCCGGTGGGTTCGGGGGACCCCAATCCGGGCGAGACCAACGACCCCGGCGCCAATTCGTACGGCGGCTTCTGGGACCTGTACTTCTACGTTCCAACGGACAGGAGCGCCATCACGTTCAGGGATGGTGACGTGGACCATTATGCCGATACGGACGACCCGAACACTCCCGTCGGAGACCCCGACGGTCCAGGACCAGCCAGGTCTGAAGGAGCGCACCCCGGCGCACCCGCTGATGGCGCTGGTGGGAACGGCCCGTGCTGCCATGTCCCCCCTGCTGTGTACTTCCGTTTGACCGACCCGGACGGCAATCATTACGCCAATTACAATCCTTCCGGCAACCTCGAGTGGGAGAACTTCATCGTCTCGGATTCGCCCTCAGCGGACATACAAGTGGGTTACGTGCTCTCGGCCGGTCTGTGGAACTACGAGATCATCGGTCTGGACGCTCACAACACCTACTTCCTGAATGCGGAATACGAGATGTTCTCCGGACCCGAACCGCCTCTGCCAGTGAGTCCGCCACCCGTACTGTTCCCCGATCATTCGGTGGTTACAGATCCCGACACCACATTGTACTTCGCTCATACATTGGTCAACATTGGTCAGACGGACGTCTTCGATCTTAGAGCACGGTCAAACGTGGGCTGGACCGCAAAGGTCTACGAGGACACTGACGGGGACGGGATCCTGGATGGCGGAGAGCCCGAGGTCTCAAGCTCACCTTCAATGCCCCAGAACAGCAGTTACGAGATCATAGTCTCTGTCGTTGTTCCACCGGGAACCAAGGGCGATACCGATATCGTGACCGTCACGGCATCATCAACTGTAGAATGGGCGATACAGGACACCGCCACCGAAAGCATAGAGGTCAAGAGCAATCAACCGCCTGTCGCGGACGTGAATGGTCCCTACATCGGCTACGAAGGCTCACCGGTCCTGTTCGATGCCAGTGGGTCGTTCGACCCCGACGGCGACCAGCTGGAGTACAGATGGGATTTCAGCAATGACGGGACCTGGGAAACTGCATGGTCAACCTATCCAATGGTCAACTACACCTATTTCGACGATTTCATCGGCGAGGCCGTAGTGGAGGCCAGGGAATACAAGACCGGAGTGGTCATCGATCACAGCGAGGAGATACAGTTCGCCTCCTTCATCAACCAGAACATCAGCCATGCACAATCTTTCGTTCCCACGGAATCTGGACTGGCAGGAGTGTCACTGGTCGTAGCAAACGGAAGAAAGAGCTCCGAGGACGACCTACACGTTACTGTCAGGGAGTCCCTGGACGGCCCCATACTCACCGAAGCGACAAAGGCATTCGATGAACTTCCCAAGAGCTGCTTCAACAATCCGGCGCTGTACGAGGATTTTGACTTCCCCGATGTTCAGGTCACACCCGGTCAAACCTACTTCCTGCAGGTGGAGGCCCCGCTGGCAAGTCCGATAGGAGAATACGAGATATGCGGCACTGGTTCCAACTTCCCCGGTGGGAAACACTGGATGTGGAGGCAAGGCGTCGGTTGGGACACCACCGAGAGCAGCGGCTGGTTCGACCTTGCGTTCAGGATAAATCAGTTGCTCGAAGAACCTCCTGAGGACCCGCTGAGCGACACCGATGGGTCCATAGTCATGATCTACAACGTCGCACCCACTCCCGACTGGACGAGCGAGAGCAGCGACGGATCGATAATTGGTGGACCTTATCCAGAAGGATCAACGGTACAGTTCACGGCAAGTGTCACCGACCCTGGCATATACGACACTCACACCTTGGAATGGGATTTCGATTACGACGGTTCCACCTTTGATGTGGATGCTACCGGTCAGACTGTTCTTAACACTTGGGGAGATGACTTCTCCGGCGATGTTGCTGTTAGAGCTACGGACGATGACGGAGGTGTCGGGACCACGGCCCATCAGCTTGTGATAGCCAATGTTCCCCCATCCGTCGAGCTGGAGATAATTCCGATGAGCGTGAACGTGTCCCTGAGGGTGGCCGGGGAGAAGTGGCATGATGTTGTCGTTGAACTGTACGAGGACGGAGTACTGGTGGCAGAAGGTAACGTTACTAGGTATCCGGGTAGTCCTAACGAGCAGATGCTGCATCTGGGTACGTTCCAGATAGACATTGCCAAGACATACGGAGCGATTGTCAGATACACGCCTTTCGACGATCCGATCAACGGTCAGTGGCTGGGTGCCAACCCGGTCTGGATAATACTAACGTTCGAGGACGGCGAAGAGGTCAGGTTGCACCACAACTTCAACGTGAACCACCCGGACAGATGGGTTTGGGAGGCAGACCTTACTGCAGCGCTCCTCTCACATGGTATGAAGTTCGAGGCGACCATAACCGATCCAGGCTCTGACGACATCACCGTCTTCTGGGACTTCGGCGATGGTACCAACGCCACGGCATATTATCCGAATCCAGGCGGCTTGTTCCCGGTTCTCATAGTGGACGAGGTATTCCACGCATTCACTGGCAGCGGGACTTACGTCGTTACCGTGACCGTCACTGACGACGATGGTGGTGTCGGAACAGCATCCGAGACGATCGTAATAGGTTGAGCTCAACCCCTGAAAACAATTCTCTTGCTGAGCAGCATGGGCAGAGGCAGTCCTTTGTATGGTCTGTTCCTGAGTTCCTTTTCCACGATCAGTTGGATCTCGTCCAAGGGCAAGTCCTTCACTTCCCCACTCCTGAGCCTAACAGGCAGCGTATCCCCGTCCTTCTCTTTCTGGCCGTACACTATGATCATGTTGACCCATTCTCTCTCGGCATCTCTGATCTTCCTTCCAACGCTGTCGTCCCTGTCGTCCACATCCACCCTAGCGTTCAACGATTCGGCCAGCTCGGCGCAGTCCTCGACGAACTCCTGACTTACTGGTACGAATCTTATCTGAGTGGGCGCCAACCAAAGAGGAAGTTCTGGTTTCTCCTTCTTCAAAGCCTCTTCCAGTATCGCGTAGATCCATCTCTCTATCGAGCCTATCGAAGAATGGTTGATGATACACCCTTTCGCCTCTCCTTTCTCATCGTAATATGTGATGCCGTACCTCTCCGCGTCCTCCACATCCAGTTGTACTGTTCCCAATTGGCAGTTACCACCTACCGAGTCGATTGCCTGCAGCTCGTTCTTGACAACCCAGTAGTGCTTCGCTTCGGAGAGCGTCTCGATTAAAGCTGGCCTCTTGGAGTACTTCACCATCTCGATTATCTTGTCCTTGTTCTTCTCGTAGAACTCCTTGACTATCCTGAATCCCAGGGCCCACTCCACCCCCGTTCCGTCGGCATGGTCGCTGTAATTCCTGTGTATCCACTGGAACTCATCCCACCCCTGCTCCAGGTCCTTCGCGAAGCAGTGTATGTCCGGCATGTGGAACCCTCTTAGCCGCTTGAGACCGGACAACTCGCCTCTCTGCTCGTACCTGAAGCTCTTGGAGAACTCGTAGATCCTCACCGGAAGCTGCTTGTAGCTCATGGTGGCGTTCTTCATTATCCTGAACAGTCCGAAGTCGCCGGCGAACCTGAGGACGAACTCTCTACCATCCTCTGTCTCGATCGTGTAGTGCCTCTCATGGAACGATGCCGTCTGTCCCCTGATGTCCGGCAGTGACCAGTCGTACATTATCGGGGTCTCTATCTGTATGGCGCCTATCTTCTCGGTGGCGACGTACGTTGCCCATTCTCGCAACAGGTGGAATATCAATGCACCCTTGGGAAAGAACTTGAAGTGGCCTGAGTCCGTTGCTTCTTCATAATCGATCAGCTCCAGCCTCCTCATCGCTTTGATGCTCGGCGGCTCCCCTTTCGGTTGACCTTTCACTTCCTCTGCGAGAATGAACTTCTGAAGCGTTGGATATTTGTCCAGCACTTCCAGCTTCTCAACTTCATCGGGGTCGAACTTGTATTCTTCCCCCTCCGGTGTAAGGACGTAATACTCTCTCTCTATCTTCTCGACGACCTCTTCTCTGGTGACCGCCTTCTCTTCCACTTCGATGCTTCTGGACAGCTCGGAAAGAGGATGGCCCTTGCAGGCAATGTTGAACGACTTGTACCATCCGAACGGTGACCTGTGCACGTTGAACTCGTGTTCTTTGAGCTTGATCTCGATCTCCCTGAAGATCTCCAGCGCTTTGTCCGGCTTGGCCAGCGAGGAGCTCAGGTGGGCGTACGCATAAAGCATGATGTTGTTGGTCTGGACCTTTCGGGCGACATCGGCGATCTCATTGGCAGCGGCCTCAGCGGAACCCAAAGCATCCTTCTCATCCTGTTTCTCGATCGCCGTGAACGCCACGAGGACCTCTTCCATCCTGCCTTTTTTGACCTCGTCGAGAATCGATTCTGCGAATTTGGTAGGCTCCCTGGCCTCGTACTCCATGTAGTCTGCGTGGATGAAGAGGAGCTTCATTGCGTCTGCAAAAGTGAATGATGATATAAAAACAATCCTTCCAGATGAGCCGGCTCAGATGCCCAGCGCTCACTCTTCTTTTCCGCTCACAGCGATGGCGTCTATGAATTCCTTATGTTGTCTGCTCCAAACCTTGTTGGGAGTCTTCTTCAACCATTCCACGTAGAGGTCAATGAACGCCAAACGCTCCTCGAAGTTGCGTTTCTTGTCCGCTTCCAGGTCCTCCAGGTCAAGCTTCACTCCGACCACCCCAAATATCTCCTTGCCGTTTCCAATGGAACTTCAAGTGAGTCCAGGTACGAACTGAGCTTGCCCATCTCCAAGTTCTCTTGGAACAACTTGAACAGGAACCTGGCATCCTCAATGTCCTTCTCCGACGCCATGAAGAGTTTGTACGCTATCTGCTGCTCCAGGGGGGATATCGGTATGTGCCGCTCGTTCACGACTGCATCCAGAGCATGGGATAGGGCCTCGCGGTGCATCTCTGTCGACTTGAACTTCATCTCCACGTTGGGTATGAATTCGCCTTTGTGGGCGAATCGAATGGCCACCCCCTTCCTCAAGTATACATCATAGGCATCCTTTGGGTCTGAGGTGATGATGCAATCAAGTGTCTCGTGAATGTCCTTCCAGAATGCATCGAACGTCTCAAAGGAAACCACCTCGCAAACGACACCGATGTCCTCGCTCATCCTGTTCCTGCCGAAGAGGATGGCTATGTACCCAGAGAGGAATACGTGCTTGATGCCAGTAGAAGATAGTTGCTCGGAAAAATGCAGGGCGAGTTCATCCAGCTTGCTCAGCTCCCTTGGGAATGATATCCTCTTATCTTTGAAATCGATCTCCATGTCAACCTGTCCTTAGGGCATAATCCCCATCTGCAACGCTCCTATTAAGAGTATTGAGAGGGGGTGTCCGAAAGTGATATACCGGTCTCCAAGGGGATGTCTCCCCAAACTATAAGTCAAGAATTCCCAATCCTCATTCTGATGTTCAACGCAAGGGTCCTGGACCTTCGTAACCGGGACGAGATTAAGGGGGAGATGAAGAAGGTCGGGAGCACCGGTGCGGGTGTCAAGATAATGTCGAGGAAGGCTGACCAGCGCCTGATCAAGTTAGAGAACGTCGGGATCAAGGAAGCGAACATCATCAAGCAGGAGATGCTCTCGGCCGGAGGGGACGCTGTGACCCACAAGGGGACTCTGGACCATTCCGTTGGAGAATCCGACCTGATCCTGTTGGGGACCATCCGCCAGTATGAGAAGCTGGTGTCCAAGCTCAAGATCCAACCGTTCACGTGCAAGGACATCGCTGCCGAGGTCGAGGAGGTGCTGGAGAACTATGACAAGAGAGGCTTTGTGCTGAAGTTCCCCAAGAAGGAGATCGCATTGGACCGGACCCTGGTCATGGGCGTTCTGAACGTCACACCCGACTCGTTCTCAGATGGTGGTAAGTTCTTCGATGCCGATGCCGCAATCGATCATGGAGTGGAGATGGCCGAACAGGGTGCGGACATCATTGACCTGGGTGGAGAATCCACCAGGCCATTCTCCGATCCAGTCTCACCCGAGGAAGAGCTCAAGAGGGTAAGGCCGGTGGTCGAGGGACTGTTGCAGAAAGTAGATGTTCCGATATCGATCGACACAAGACGACCGACGGTTGCGAGGGAGATCGTGGAGCTTGGCGCCCAAATGGTGAACGACGTCAGCGGCCTCAGGGACCCGGAGATGGTTTCAACGATTGCCGATTTGAACGTTCCAGTTGTCGTCATGCACATGCTGGGAACACCGAAGACCATGCAGGAGAAACCCGAATACAAGGATGTCATGGGGGAGATCATAGGCTATCTCAGGAATCAGATCGATAATGCTGTGAAGGGCGGCATTCAAAGAGAGAATATCATAGTTGACCCCGGGATAGGATTCGGGAAGACGGTCGAGCACAATCTCGAGATCCTCAGAAGATTGGGGGAAATGAGGAGTCTGGGGCTTCCGATATTCGTGGGTGCATCAAGGAAGTCCTTCATAGGGAAGATATTGGATTCGGAAGTGGCTGATCGGTTGGAGGGGAGCCTGGCGGCCCTTGTTTCGAGTGTGCTGAACGGCGCGAACATTGTACGAGTTCATGATGTTGAGGAAAGTGTCAGAGCAGTCAAGATGGCGGAGGCTATTCTCACAAAAAGATTTTAACCCATTAGTTGAATTGAGCCACCCGTGATATCCAAAGGGATAATAGCAGAGATCCTCCAAGGTTACGGAGAAGACCTCACCGTGGCCACCGTTTGCTCACACTCCAGTCTGCAGATCTTTGACGGAGCCAGGAAGGAAGGCTTCAAGACCATCGGCATCGCAATAGAGAAGCCACCGAAGTACTACGATGCTTTCCCCAAAGGCAAACCGGACGAATTCCTCATCGTGGATAACTACTCCCAAATTCTGGAGAGATCGAGCGAACTGGCAGAGAAGAATGCTGTGGTCATTCCTCACGGTTCTTTTGTAGAATACCTTGGTGCCCAGCGTTTCACGGACTTGGATGTCCCAACATTCGGGAACCGAAAGGTCCTTGAGTGGGAATCTAACCGGAACAAAGAGAGAGAATGGCTGACGTCCGCCGGTCTTTCAATGCCCAAAGAGATAACAAACCCAGAGGAGATCAATGTCCCAGTTCTGGTCAAATACCACGGTGCAAAGGGCGGGAGAGGGTTCTTCATAGCGAAGGATTACGAGGATTTCAAAGCAAAGAGAGATCCCAACGAGGAGGTCTCAATCCAGGAATACGTCGTGGGGACCAGGTACTACATGCACTACTTCTACTCACCCATTTCAGACGGAGGCTACAAGCTCAGCAAGGGCAGCCTGGAGTTCCTCAGCATCGACAGGAGGGACGAGTCCAACGTGGACGGCCTGTACAGAATGGGCAATCAGGACGATCTCAGGAAGATGGGGATCGACCCCACGTTCGTGGTCACTGGCAACTCTCCATTGGTCCTTAGGGAATCGCTTCTTCCAAAGGCGTTCGCCATCGGAGAGCAGACGGTTGAGCGCTCACTGGAGCTGTTCGGCGGGATGATAGGGCCGTTCAGTCTGGAGACCATCGTCACAGACGACCTGGAGTTCAAGGTGTTCGAGATATCCGCCCGCATAGTCGCTGGCACCAATCTTTTCGTTTCCGGCTCCCCGTACGCCGACCTCTTGGACGAGAACATGTCCACCGGAAGGAGGATTGCCAGGGAACTGAGAATCGCCAAGGAGAAGAACCTCCTGATGGAAGTCCTGAGCTAGGTGTTGTTTTGCTCATAATGATACTCGCTGATGCCGAACTTGAACTTGTCCCGAAGGAGCTCCAGGGCCATCCGTCGGTGATCAAGAACGCCAAGAGGAGGAGGAAGACCCCCTCGAAGCTGCTGCTGGATTCATCACTTCATCGTTCTGCTTTCAAGGACAAGGCTGAAGCGCTGAGACACGGCCGACCGGACATCGTCCAGTTCTTTCTGTCACTGTGTCTGGACTCGATCCCTAACGCCGAGGGGAAGCTGACTACCATGGTCCACACCCGGAACAACGAGCTCATCGAAGTCTCTCCTGACCTTAGGATGCCAAGAAGCCACAACCGGTTCGTAGGATTGATGGAAGAGCTCTTTGACAAGGGCCAGGTGCCGGATAGAAAGCCCCTGATGACGATTACCAGGAACAGAGTTTTGGAGGATGTACTGAAGAAGGCCGAACCGAAGACAACGATATGCCTCGCACCGGACGGAGAGCTGGTCGAGACTGTTTCTCTCTTTGAAGATCTCAAGGGACCAATAGCCTGCATCATCGGCGGTTTCCCGGAAGGCGACTATTCCAGCCCCGCCAAGAAGCTCTCCGACAGAGTCGTGTCCATATCCCCTCATCTTTTGAAAGCGTGGACCGTGGCCAGCAACATTCTCGTCAGTTACAACCAATCGCAGAAAACTTATAAGTGAGCTTTCCATTGAATAGTTCGTGGCAGACCAAACACTCGTTCTTGTGGTGGTCATTGCGCTGAGCTTCATAGTGATCGTCATTGGAGAACTTGTCTGGCTTCGCAACAGGCGTCTGAAGAAGGGCATGAGCTCCGGCGGACGTGTCAAGAAGATGTCACTGCGTGACGACGCTCACAACGCGCTCATTACTGGCAAGGCCATCGTCAGTACGCTCGAGAGGAGCGGGGCGTCCATGGAAGCGACGATGAACCAACTGGAAGAGGCCAAGATTGCTTTCGACAGGGGTAACTTCAGGGCTTGCATCGATATCGTGGACAAGGCCAAGGATTCCATGAAGACCGCCAGGCTGGCCGCTGAGAAGAGGGGGGACCTCGAAAAGCTCGAAGCATCACCCCCACCGCCCGGTGACGAAGAGATGCTCACCAAGGAGTTCATCACTAAGGAACTTCCCGAGAACTTCATTCAGGCAAAATTCTCTCTTAATCTGGCCAAGGACCACATGGAGAAGTGCAGGCAAGGAGCGATCGACACCGAGGCCGCGGCGTTGGTCCTGCAGGAGGCCGATAAGGCCTTTGAAGAGAAGGATTACACCACCGCCCTCAAGCTCGCGGTCAGGTGCAAGAACCTGCTGGCAACCGAGGATGGGGGTCTCGAGACCATACCTCTGGACGAGGAAGTGATAGAGATAACCGAAGAGCAATTGAAGAACCGATGCACCGGGTGCGGCGAGTTCCTGGTCGAGGGCGACGGCTTCTGCAGAAAATGCGGGGCAAAGATACCAAAAGCGGCAGAATGTGAGAAGTGCGGGAAGGCCGCCGACATTGAAGACAAGTTCTGTCGGGGCTGCGGCACAGAGCTACCCAGCTAGAGATTCATCCCATCATCCAACTGCTTTCTTGCATCCCTTTCCAAGATCAGTTCCTCTTCCCATTGGTCGAACGTGTCCAATACCTCTTTCAACTGCCTCAAACAGTCTATGCAGAACCACTTGTTCCCAATCTCTTTCATGGGCTTCTTCTTGTAGGAGATGACCCCGCACGTCCAGCAGGTGTGCATGTCCTTTGTACGGTGCTCGGCGTAGGCCTCCATCTTCCTGCCCTCCGCGATCGTCTCCATTATGACCTTCTTGCCCTCTTTCTCGTTCAAGGAACCAACTCCAAGCCCTTGTTTTGAATGTCTGGAGAATATAAAAACATTGCACTTAGGTCAAAAAGGAAATCTTAATAGAAGTCCGTGCTATTATGGCGTGGTGATTATGTGGGCGAAGGCTCGGATTTGGACAGGGTCATGTCCAACTACTATGGAGAGGATCAGGTTGCGGCCATCATCACTGTGAAGGCCGACACCAAAGAGGCCGAGAACATAGCTGTTGAGATCGCCAAGTTCGATCTGATCGAGGACGTTTTCCTTGTTACTGGTGACACCGATATCATAGTGAAGGCCAGGTTTGAGAATTACACCGGACTGAAGGAGTTCGTGCTGAAGTCCTTGGCTCCCATAAAGGGGATCAAGGACACCAAGACACTGATGGTGGTCACGACCTACAAGGAGAGGGGTGTGGCCAGGGTGTTGGAGTAGGTTTATCCTGCTGGTGAGAGAGGTTAAAAGGATGGTGGAAAGATGGCATCAGATGAGAAGCTTAGGCAAGTCATGGACGTCCTCGACCAATTGGCCGAGGACACTTCTGTACCCAGGAACATTAGGAGGGGTGCGGGCGAGGCCAAGGACCTTCTCCTCAAGGAGGAGGATGCTTTAGATGTAAGGGTCGCAAGTGCGATATTTATGATGGACGAGTTGGCGAATGATCCCAACATCCCGCTCCACGGCAGGACGTTGATATGGAACATCATCAGTCAGCTCGAAACGGTAAAATGATGTTTTCAAAAGCCTGAGACGTGCGGTCGTGATCTAGCCTGGTTAGGATCTGAGGTTCCCAACCTCATTGCTCGGGTTCAAATCCCGGCGGCCGCATCTGAATGACTACATCCCGCCGTTCTTCCTGTCGTACATCCTCGACCTGTGCTTCCACGGGTCCTTGAGCGCCTTTGGATGTGCATCTATCCTGAGCGCCAACCTCTTCTTGCCCTTCTTCAGAACAAGGTGTCGATGTATGGCCTTCATGCTTTGGACTGTGTACACCAAATAGCCAAGAAGAACGACGATGCTCGTCCACCATAAGTAAGGCCAGACGAAGGCTACCAGTGCAATGCTCACCAGCGCACCCGTTATCATGTTGGTGACGAACGAAGCGCCCCTGCTCTTTTCTGATGAATTCAGGGCCTTGTGAGGGAAGTTCGCCTTTCTCGTCGGATGCCCCATGAGGTCGGACATGGTGAACCAGAAGAAGTACAGTGTCCAGACCGAGATGATGAAAGCCAGAATGTGAAGCGAGCCCGAGGTCACGATCATCATCATGCATGCGAAACTGAAGATGGACAGAACGACAACCAGCTTCCTGTTACGACGGTAGATCGGATACTCGTGCGGCATGACCATGGACTTGATAATCCTCGAGACCAGGTTCCCGCCGTACATCAGGGGTTCCGAGAGCCTGTTCTTCAACCATTGGCAGACCTGATCGGATTTCTTCATGAATATGGGCGCTAACGCACTCATGATGAAACAGAACGCCCCCGCGAACGGGTACAGATACGCTCCTTTTGTGGCACCCGAAACGTTGCTCCCGACGCTGGCGTAGAGAACGGACTCCGCCCCTCTCCCTATGAGCGAGGTCCCGATGGACGTGGAGGCCTTTGCGGAAAACCCTATCAAGTAGGCGAGCGCCCCGGTGATGAGGATGTCGTTCAGGATTATCAGCGGGACTGCGATTATGACGATGTCGATTATGAAGGGGAACATCGCCGGGTTTATCATCATGCCGAAGGAGATGAAGAAGATTGCAACGAAAGCATCCCTTATGGAGAGCAGTTTCTTCTCTAATTTCTCTGATATACTCGTGTCGGCGAACACCATCCCTATGAAGAAGGCCCCAATTATGGCAGGGATGGCAAATGCCTCTGCCATCGCGGAGGCCAGGAAGACCATGCCGAGCGCGAACAGCACGAACAGCTCCTCGTTCTCGATCTTCTCGAAGTGCTTGGCGACCCTGGGTATGACGAACAATGCAAGAAAAGCAAAGAAGAGAATGAACACCAGAATCCCGCCCAACAGGAAAAGGATGCTAATTGTACTCGCCCGGTCCTGAACAAGCATCCCTCCAGCCACGGTGAGGAGGAGGATCGCCAGGAAATCCTCGATTATGATCATCCCGATGAGATACTCGGTCTCGGTCTTCCCCAGTTTCTTCAATTCAATGAGCACCTTCGCAGTCACGGCGGCGCTGCTCAAGGCAACTACACCCGCAAGGAAGAACGTATCAAGCAACGGCCATCCGAGGAACATGCCGAGACAGAAACCCGCGAACATGTTTATCGACAGGTTGATCACCGCAAGGATGACCGCCGGCTTTTTGGTCTTCTTCAACTTCTCGACGGAGAACTCCAACCCCACAAAAAAGAGGAGGAGGATAAGTCCGATATGGGCCAACTGTTCTATGAACTCGATGTCCTTGATCATACCGCTGTAGCTCAGACCAAGTATGTTCACGGTCATGTACGGCCCTATGATGATGCCTGCAAGAATGTACCCAATGATGACGCTCTGACCAAGTCTGGCGGCTAGTCCAGCGCCTATGAACGCGACGAGCATTATGATGCCCATTTCGAAGATAAGGTACCCTGTGTCTAACATGGAAATGTCTTCCCGCTCGATTGAGGGGGAAGGGAACTAGAGTTGTCTGCGGAGGAGTGCCTAGTGCGATGTGTCGATCGTTGGTGAAATCTCAATCGAGATGACCAAAGCTCTCTGAGAATGTCTGTTGAGTGTGATCTCGTGCATTCCCATCCCGTCACCTGAATAGCAAACGGCGTACTAAAAACTATTGCTCACGATTTAGTTATATAGTCCTGGAACATTAGCAGTTGTAGATGGGAAATTCGGGTTGGCACAATCTCGAATCCGATGAGGTTTTGAAGAAGCTGGACTCTAGCCCGATAGGCCTTGATGACAAGGATGCGGCAAGGAGGCTCGAGACCTACGGGCCGAACGAGCTAGTGGAAACTCAGAGGATCTCTCCGCTCAAAATGTTCCTCCGGCAGTTCGCCGATCTCATGGTCATCATTCTGATCATTGCCGCGATCATATCCGCCTCAATAGGTTTCTACCACATGTTCTACGAAGGCAAGGGGATAACGGACGAGATATTCGATACCATCGTGATTTTGATCATCGTCATACTCAACGCGGTGTTCGGTTTCGTTCAGGAGTACAAGGCGGAGCAGGCGATACAGGCCCTCAAGGCGATGGCTGCACCCACGGCAAGGGCCTTCAGGGACGGGGAGGCCATCCAGGTTCCTGCCAGGGAACTGGTTCCGGGTGATGTCATTGCCCTGGCCACTGGTGATCGCGTACCTGCAGACGGTCGTCTCATCGAAGCGGTGAACCTCAACGTAGATGAGGCCTCCCTTACCGGCGAATCCGCTTCCGTGGGCAAGCTCACTCACAGCCTGAAAGGGGACATCTTCCTCGGTGACAGAAGGAACATGGTGTATTCGGGCACCGCCATCGAATCGGGGAGAGGTAAGGCTGTCATCGCCTGTACGGGCATGCAGACCGAACTCGGCAAGATAGCTGGCATGGTTCAAGAAATGGAGGAAGAACCTCCCCTGAAAGCAAGAATAAACAGGATGGCAAAGCAGATCGGGTTGATCGTAGTGGTCGCGGTCGGGATCGTTTTCGCGGTTGGGACCTTCCGTGGAATTGACACGGTCAAGATGTTCCTCACCGCCGTTAGCCTTGCGGTCGCGGCAATACCTGAAGGTCTCCCCGCTGTTGTGACGATCAGCCTTGCACTGGGTGTCCAGAGGATGGTCCGGAGGCATGCGCTGATCCGCAGGCTTCCCGCCGTTGAGACCTTAGGGAGCGCCACGGTGATTTGCTCCGATAAGACAGGGACCCTCACCAAAGGCGAGATGAACATTCGGACGATACAGACGGACGACGCCATCTTCAAGGTCGACGGCGACGGGTTCACACCTGAGGGAAGATTCTACCACGGGGAGGAAGAGATAGACCCGTTGAAGAACGAGACACTCAAGCTGCTTCTGAAGGCAGGCGTACTCTGCAACGATTCCGACCTCGTGAAGAAGGACAACCAGTGGAGCATTGACGGCGACACTACCGAGGGCACTCTTCTGGTCGCGGCCAGGAGGGCCGGGATGGATTTCGATGACTGCTACAAGGAGGAGCGGATAGGCGAGATCGGGTTCAGCTCGGACAGGAAGAGGATGACCACCATCCATCAGGCCAATCCTTCGAAGGTCGCCTACTCGAAAGGGGCCACAGAGAGTCTTCTGGAGATCAGCGATAGGATATTGGAGGACGGGCAAGTTGTCCCACTGCATCAGGAGAAAAAGGACTCCATCAACCGCGCTACCGAAGCCATGGCGATGAAGGGTCTGAGGACCTTGGCACTTGCCTATCGACCCCTTCCTGACGACCTCACTGATTTCTCCGAGGAGGTGGTGGAGAAGGACCTCATATTCCTTGGGCATGTCGGCATGATCGATGCTCCCAGGTCCGACGCTATAAAGGCCATCGAGGAGTGCAAGCAAGCTGGGATACATGTTGTGATGATCACTGGAGACCACAAGTTGACGGCGACGGCGGTTGCAAAGGAAATGGGGCTCATCGAGGAACACGTCGACAATGCGCTCACAGGGAGTGAGCTGTCCAAGATGTCTGATCAGGAACTGGCCGATCAAGTCGAGCACACACCCGTTTACGCGCGCGTTTCCCCCGCGGATAAGTTGAGAATCATCGATGCCTGGAAGAAGGAGGGTCACATCGTTGCCATGACCGGCGATGGCGTGAATGATGCACCTGCACTGAAGAAGGCGGACATCGGGGTCGCTATGGGAATCACCGGCACTGACGTTTCGAAGGAGTCTGCAGACATGATCCTGACCGATGACAACTTCTCTTCCATCGTTCACGCGGTGGAAGAGGGTCGGTCTATCTACGACAACATCAGGAAGTTCGTCCTCTATCTTCTGTCCTGCAACACTGGCGAAGTTGCCACCATGTTCATCGCTACCCTGATATTCGTCGATCCTAGTATACTGCCGTTCTTCTTGCCAGTCCAGATATTGTGGATGAACCTCGTCACTGACGGGCTCCCGGCCCTCGCGTTGGGGGTCGACCCCGCAGACCCGAATGTAATGGAAAGGAAACCCAGGGACCCGAACGAGCCCCCCATTACAAGGGACATGATCGCCATCATGATCGCAGTCGGCCTCATCATGGCTTTCGGCACGCTTCTGATCTTCCACCTGGAGTTCAGTGCAGGGGTCGGTGTTGACAGGGCGAGGACAATGGCCTTTTCCACCTTGGTGCTGTTCCAGATGTTCTTCGTGTTCTCGGCCAGGTCGCCTTACATCCCGCTGCATAAGCTCGGATTCCTGGGGAACAAGAAGCTGATAATAGCGGTCGCGGTGTCCATTCTCCTGCAGTTGTTGATCATCTATGTCCCACCTCTCCAGACGGCCTTCTCCACAGCCCCGTTGGAGCTGATAGACTGGTTTTGGATGATACTGACAGCCTCGTCGGTTCTCATTATTATGGAATCGTTCAAAACCTGGCGGTACCGGAGAAGGTCCGCGCCCACCTAGGAGATCAGGTCAGTTCTTCACCGATTATTCTGGAGATATTCTCGCCCGCTCTTCCATCTCCGTAGCTCTCTCCCCTCTCCCCATCCGGTTCGAAGGTCCTTACAGCATGAAGGGTTTTGTCCTTATCAGCTCCCACCAGAACGTTCCACCCGTCCTTCACGGTCTCCACCCATTCGATCTCTTTCCTGAGGGTGGTGCAGGGCAGCATCATACCTAACGTCCCCGACAAGGTGGACCCCTTTTGTGATTCCTTCCATCTCGAGGTTCTCGACCGCGGTCTTCGTCAGGCTATACTACTCGGCCCCCTTCTGCCTCGGGGGATATAGTGTCAATATACCAAAATATGTGTATTTGTTCGATGTTGTGGATAATTATGCAACTGGACCTGGACAGAGTTCTTCACATAGAAGAGACAACCGTTACGGTGAGCGGCTATCGTCACAGGACAACCATCCCCTCGTCCGTCTTTGAGCACCTCAAGCTTCAGAACGGGGACGCCATAAGGTGGATTCTCACTAGGGATGGGGCCGTGAGCGTGATGAAAGTTGAGGCCGACTAGAGATCTCTTGGAGTTGCCCGGATACACATTCTCCCAAGAACTACAAAACTTGCTTTTCTGAAATGCGACAAGTTGCCACATCCACGTTCTGAGTATTCACTCACTGCATATTTCGGGTGGTCTGGATTACTTTCAGACATTCATTCTGAGATTGCCAAGCAGAATACAGTATTCTAGAATGGCGATCCTCCTTACCCCGCTCTCAGGAATCTATGGTAATAATTATAAACATAACATTACTATTATATCTATATCCACTTATCTCGGTATATGGGGTAAAGGTTTGAGATTGGAGGAAGAGACATATGGTGCCCGAACTGGATTCTTTGGCGTCTTTCGCCTTGGTCTTAGTAAGAATGGACGATCAAGAGGAATTCTCTCAGAATAGGAGGGCGGTAGCAGAAGCTGGTCATCGCGGCGATTACTCCTCCCCTCTCACTAGAGAGCCAAACATTGTAGCAGAAGCCTTGAAGCATTCGGAACAGGCAGACGCACACGATGAGAAGTCCAAGAGGCGGGTGCTTCAATGTTCCAGAAGATACTCATTCTAGCGGACAACTACAAACTGATTGACTTTCTTCTCAGATATACTCCTCATGTTTTCCCTTTCTCGGAATATCATGTTCTCAGCACCATAGACTTCGGATACGACATCATATCAGTGACCCCCTATGTCGAAGACACCTTGGAAGATAGCGCAGTTCGGGCCATGCTTCATTGCGCATCAGTTCTTGAGGAGGCAGGAATAGACAGTCGAAAGACGATAAAGAAAGGGAACTTCCAGGCTATTGTGGACAAATATGTCAGGGAGAACGAGATCGATCTCGTGGCCATCGAGACCTACATCGACGAAGAGAAGAAGAAATCGCACTTCTCCGAACATTTGGAGGGGCTGTTCAGAGCCGTGAAGATACCCATTCTCTTCATGGACAGACCGACCGATCTGAAGAAACCCGAATCTGTGTGCATTCTCTACAGTGGCACGGGATATTCTGAAGAAGCCGCCAGCCTCGGAATGAGACTTTCCAAGTGGCTGGGAGCTTCCTGCACGATCCTCTATGTTGGAAGGCTCAAGAGCAGTCAGGTGTACCCGCATCTGGAACGGAAGGCAGAAAAGATTGGCGCTCGCGTGGAAATTGATTTTGTTGGACATACATCGGCTAGAGAACTGGCCGAAATCATCGGGAGCCATGACCTGTTTGTGACCAGCCGAGGAGGGCAGAGCTGGAAGGATAGAGTGATCATGGCCATCAAGAGACTTCCTTTGAAGAACATCGAGATTGGGGCGATCATGTACGCTCCAATTCCTACGATTCTTGTCGGGCAAACTCCGGGAGCGAGCCATGGCTACTGAGGCTCAGATAGTTGCTGGAGTCATCTTCGTATTCACCTTCGCTCTGATAGCATCCGAGAAGCTGCACAGAACAACCTCGGCTCTCTTCGGTGCGATGCTCATGATTATCGCAGGGACAGTAATGAGTTTCTACGATACCTCGAAAGGTTTCGGCGCCATCGATTTCAACACCATTGGCCTTCTTTTGGGGATGATGATCATCGTTGGCGTGATCATGGAAACTGGCTTCTTTGAGTGCATCGCCATAAAGATGGCAAAAATAGCCAAAGGGGACGTTTGGAAGATAATGTTGATGTTTGTGTTGGCAACCGCAGTAGCATCAGCCTTCTTGGACAATGTTACAACCGTCCTCCTAATGATCCCCATCACTGTTTCAATCGCCAATACACTGGAAATAAAGGCCACACCCCTGATAATGGCAGAGATACTGGCATCGAACATCGGTGGTGCGTCGACAGTGATCGGAGATCCTCCCAATATCATGATAGCAAGCTATGCGGAGATACCTTTTCTGACGTTCATCCTTAACGTAGGTCCCATAATAATCGTAACAATGCTTATTTCGATCTTTCTTCTGAAGTGGATGTACAAAGAGGATTTGAAGCAGGAGCCCAAGCACGTAGAGCTTCTGATGGAAAAAGATGAGTGGAAGGAAATCAAGAACATGCCGGTTCTGAAGAAGTCGATGATAGTGTTCGGGGCTGTAATCGTCTTATTCCTGGTTCATCACACTCTTCACATTCCAATCGCGGTTGTAGCCTTGATGGGGGCCATCACCATCTTGGTCTGGGCAGGGATTCATCCTGCGGATGCGTTACAGCATGTCCATTGGTCCACCCTCTTCTTCTTCGTGGGACTCTTCATACTGGTCGGAGGTGTGGTGGAGGTGGGGATCATGGATCTACTTGCGGGAGGATTGGAAGCTCTCACAGGTGGCAACCTCTTCGTTGCGCTCCTTTTCATATTATGGGTTTCAGCCTTAGCGTCCGCTGTCATGAACAACATACCTGCCACTGCGACGATGATACCGTTGATAGCAGCTTTGGCCGCAAGCCCGATATTTGCCACCCAGCTGGCTTCATTCCACGTCAATCCAATGTGGTGGGCCCTTTCCATCGGGGCGTGTTTAGGAGGAAACGGTTCGTTGGTAGGCGCCTCTGCAAATCTGGTGGCCGTCGGGTTGTCGGAGAAGTTCGGGTACCCCATCGGATTCCGTGAATTCTTTGTCAAAGCATTCCCCTTCATGATCATTACCATGTTAGTGGCGACCGTTCTGTTGATGGTCTCAGTCGGTCTGCAGATGATCATGTGATTGCGGACCTTATGGATCTGGGTTTGACTCAGAGGCCTCATCGACCACTGGATTCGCGCTCTTGTCTTGATGTATGGCCAGTATACCCTCAGCGACTTACTTGGATCATGAGGATGCATATGTTCCTCCCTCCACAGCAGTTGCCAGACGCTTTGAACTCAAGATGACAAAATCCTTCCACGCGTGCGTCTATGCCAGTTCATCATCAATAATCTTGGCCATCTTCTCGCTCGCCTTCCCATCCCCGTAACTCTCTCCCCTCTCCCCATCTGGTTCGAAGGTCCTGATGGCATCCAGGATTCTATCCCCGTTCGCCCCCACCAGAACGTTCCACCCGTCCTTCACGGTCTCCACCCACTCGGTCTCTTCCCTCAATGTGATGCATGGGACCCCGTGGAAGTAGGCTTCCTTCTGCACGCCTCCGCTGTCAGTGAGGATCTTCTTGGCGTTCATGGCCAGACAGGTGAAATCCAGGTACCCTGCCGGTTCTATTAACTTGATCGCCTCGTCCAGCTTGGCGTGGAATTTGAACTTCTTGAGGGATTTGAGCGTCCTCGGATGGACCGGAAGGACGATGGTCTCACCGGACGATATCAGAGCATCCACAATCGCTTCCAGGTTCTCTCTCTTATCAGTGTTCGAAGGCCTGTGAACCGTGACCAGAAGGTATTCCTTCTCCTTCAATCCCAGTTTCTCGAGCATCTGGCTCTTCATGGCAAGTTCCCTGTTGTGCAGTACGGCGTCGTACATCACGTCCCCGACCAGGTGAACTCCCTCGGTTATCCCTTCCTTCTTCAGGTTCTCCACCGCGGTCTTCGTTGGACAGAACAACAGCTGTGACATACGGTCGACCAGGATCCGGTTTATCTCCTCAGGCATCCTGTTGTTGAAACTCCTGAGACCGGCTTCAACGTGGGCGATCGGGACGTGCACCTTCACTGCCGCCAATCCCCCTGCAAGAGTGGAGTTCGTATCTCCGTAGACCAGGACCAGGTCGGGTTCCTCATCCATCAGTATCTTCTCGACGCCCACCACCATCTTCCCCGTCTGCTCTGCGTGTGTACCTGGACCCACTCCAAGATTGAAATCCGGCTTAGGTATCTTGAGTTCGTCAAAGAAGTTGCCGCTCATTGGGGGATCGTAATGCTGTCCGGTGTGGACGATGATCTCTTTGTGATGCTTCCTAATCTCCCGGGAAACCTGTGCCGCTTTGATGAACTGGGGTCTTGCGCCAACAACTGAAACGATCTTCATGAACGGGTCTCGAAAGTTGTACGCAGTTAAATCTTTTCTGTGTCCATTCCCTCCGAGAACCATATAAATAACACAAATCCATTGGCGTTCCAGATGATCAGGACCTATGTTTCGGCAGGCAGGGACATCCAACCCATCGCACCCGTGGACCTGGAGAAGGCGCTGTGGATCGATGTCATCGACCCTACCGGTGATGAGATCCGCCAGGTCGCGGACAGGCTGAACATACCCCTCGACGACATCATCGATTCCCTTGACCCGGATGAGAGGCCCAGGTTCGAGGACGAGGAGGATTACTACCTTCTGATGTACAGAGTTCCGGTTCCTCAGGGTCAGAGGATGGGCGTGTATCTTACCGCACCAGTGGGATTCTTCGTCAGAGAGGACAAGTTGGTCACCGTTCACACCAGCCAGGTTGACGTTATCTCATATTTCCATCAGAGGAAGCGGCAGAGGGTCGTCGAGACCCCGCGGGAGATACTCGTAGCCATTCTCGGCACCAAGATAAGAAGGGTGAATATCTTCACGAGGTACGTCCAGCAGAAGCTCACTGAGTTCAGGTCGACCGTCGTGAGGTCCTTGAAGGAGGAGGCCGTGCACGAGGCCTACCAGCTGAGCAGTGATTTGATCTTCCTCAGTGCGTCCATTTTCGGGAACCTGAACGCTCTTGGGCAGATGCTCAGGCACAGGAAGAAGGAGTACCCCGAGGAACTGATGGAGAGGCTGGAGGACATCGAGATCGACACTCGACAACAGCATGAGACCGTATCCATGTACAGGGAGCTCCTATCCAGTACGCTTGATGCCTATCAGACCTCAATATCCAACAATCTGAATCTTGTTCTGAAGATACTGGCATCCATATCCCTGATCCTGATGCTGCCCACACTCATCGCATCCCTCTACGGGATGAACGTGGGTCTTCCGCTCGAGAACAACCCCTATGCATTCTGGATAATTGCCACTATTTCAGCAGGTTGGGCCGTGCTCCTTTTGTATGTCTTCAGGAGACTTGACTGGTTGTAGCATTTCAGCGATAAGGTTAATATGGTCATGTCGCTCTTGTGATGTCGCCATGAAGAAAGTAGTGGTAGTTGGACTTGGGTACGTCGGCACTCCCGTCGCATGCTGCTTCGCGAATGCCGGATTCAAAGTCGTTGGGATCGACATTGTCCAGTCAAAGATCGATATGATTAACAGGGGCGAATCCCCCATCAAGGGCAAGGAACCAGGACTGGACGAACTTCTCAAGAAGGTCCACAAGGCAGGCAAGCTGAAAGCAACTGACGATTACTCTGAATGCAAACGCGCCTACGCCATTTTGATCATGGTCGAGACCCCGGTGGATGACAAGAACATTCCCAGATACAAAGCTCTCAGGTCTGCTCTCACTTCGGTCGGCAAGAACCTCAGCAAGGACACGCTGGTGTCTATCGAATCAACGATCGCTCCCAGGACCACGACCGATCTGGTCAAACCCATCTTGGAAAAGGAATCCGGTCTCAAAGCGGGAGAGGATTTCTATCTCGCACACTGCCCCGAGAGGTTGAGGGCGGGCGTGCTTCTGGAGGCCATTACCAACTATAACAAGATCATAGGCGGCATAAACGAAGCAAGTTCAAAGAAGGCCAAGGAGCTGTACAAGAAGATCATCAAGGCCAAGATGTACGTCACCGACTCGCTCACGGCCGAGGTCACCAAGACCACCGAGAACGCATATAGGGACACGCAGATCGCTTTCGCGAATGAACTCGCTTATCTTTCCGAAGAGCTGGGAATAGACGTTTTCGAATTGAGGAAGCTGGTCAACACCTCACCTTCCAGGGCCATGCACTTCCCCGGTTCGGGCGTCGGCGGTCATTGCCTACCCAAGGATCCCTGGCTCTTGTTGCACGGTTCTGGGAAGACCTTCAAACCCAAGTTGATACCCGCTGCGAGGGAGATCAACGATTCCATGCCTTTTCACATGATAGAGCTGGCCGAGGAGGCAATGAAGGAGTCCAAGGTGAATCCAAAGAAAGCGAAGATTGCCGTCATGGGTTACGCGTTCATCGAGGATTCGGATGACACAAGGGACACGCCGGCAGCCCCTGTCATCAAGCACTTCATGGATATCGGTTCAGAGGTCATCGTTCACGACCCGTACGTCAAAGCCGTGGATGGATTGGAGATGACTGGCGATCTCAACGAAGCACTGGTCGGAGCGGACTGTGCGATCTTCGTGACCGCTCACTCACGCTACAAGAGCTTGAAGCTGAAGAACCTGGTGCAGAAGATGAGGAACTCGATAATCATCGACGGAAGGGACCTCTTCGAACGGAAGAAATGCATCAAAGAGGGCTTCGTCTACAAGGGCATCGGCAAGAAGCACTAGAGCTCTACCTTTTTCTTGATCTTGCTGGATTCCGCGGCGGCCATTACAACCCTCATTGTCTTGAAGCCATCCTCACCGCTGACCAGCGGGTCCCGCTTCTCGTTCACCGCATCCAGAAAATCATTGAGCTCGTTCTTGAGAGGCTCCTCCTTCTGCAGGGAGACCCTTCTGATGTCGTATTCCAGATGTATCTGGTACAGGTTGAATGGATCGAACTCACCCAACGATGATGAGGAGATCACCAGCGACTGCTTGACGTAATCCAGCTCCACGAAGTTCTTGGAACATGTCAGTGAGAGTTTCCTGACCTTCATGGGCGTCAACCAGTTTATCTCAACGAATCCAGTGGTCCCGTTCTCGAAGTCAAGGAGTATGTTGGCGTGGTCCTCGAAGACCTCATGCTTCCGCCTTCTTCCCTGTGTGAAAACGCTCTCCACCTCGCTTCCCAGGAGGTATCTCATCACGTCAATATCGTGGATGCCGAGGTCCATTATCACCCCAACGTCCTTTATCCTCGCCGGGAAAGAGCTCACCCGCCTGGCCGCTAGGGCGATCGCATCTCCGTAGGCGCCGTCTTCGAGAGTTCTCTTGGTGAATCCAACTACAGGGTTGTGCCTTTCGATGTGTCCAACGGCCATGGTGAGTCCTGCGTCCTTTGCCAGACCGACCAGTTTCTCCGAGTCCTCCAGCGTCGAGCACATGGGCTTTTCCACCAGGAAGTGGATGCCCTTGGATATCACGTCCCGGGCGATGCCGAAATGCATCTCGGTCGGGGTCGCGATGCAGACGGCCTGGATGTCCTCATCGAGCATGTCGTGGTAGTCTTCGAAGTACTGGGCTCCGGTCTTGCTGGCCACCGATTGTCCAGCGCTCTTGTCCGGGTCCGCGATCCCAACTAGGTTGGATATCTCTGAGAGAACCCTTGCATGGTTCTTGCCCATGGATCCTACACCAATGACGCCTGTGTTCAGCATTTACCAAGTCCCCCCCATGACTTTCACCGTGTCGATAATGTAAGTGATATCTTCATCCGATACTAGTGGATGCACCGGGAGTTCCATCATCTTTGGAAGCATTCCTCTGGCAACGGGACAGTCCGCACTCGCACCCAATGTTCTGAGTATGGCCTGCTCGCTGAGAGGTTTTGGATAGCTGGGTCTTGCCCCAATATCCTTGCTCTTCAAGAACT
Organism: Thermoplasmata archaeon; assembly: GCA_023140195.1. GTDB lineage: Archaea > Thermoplasmatota > Thermoplasmata > RBG-16-68-12 > SOIM01 > JAGLME01. The sequence goes on along the minus strand of JAGLME010000004.1, from coordinate 389,616 downwards.
CGACCAATTCGTCCCTGTTCAACGGGAAATCGTCAACCTTGATGATATACTGATAGTAAACGTGCGATGCATTATCAATGACCTTCGGGGTCTGGATGCCTTTCAGGTCGCCCAATCCTTCGTTCAGTCTCTTCGCGTTCGCCTGTCTCTTCTCGATGAACCCAGGCAGCTTCTTGAGCTGTTCCCCTCCGATGGCCGCCCCTATCTCTGTCATCCTGAAGTTGTAGCCCAGAACAATGTGTTCATAATGGGTGATCTCCCCGTGTTCCCTCAGGAGCATGCACTCTGTCTTGAGGTCGGCGTCGTCAGTGGTTATCATTCCGCCCTCGCCAGCGACCATGTTCTTGGTCGGGTAGAAGCTGAAACAAGAAGCACCACCAAAGGTTCCCACTTTCCTACCATCATACTCAGCCCCATGGGACTGGCAGGCGTCCTCGATTATCTTCAGGTCATGTTTCTCGGCTATCTCCATCAGGGGTTTCATGTCCACTGGCTGTCCGAACATGTGAACCGGCACAATTGCCTTGGTATTGGGAGTGATCGCCTCTTCCACCTTAGCAACGTCCATGTTGAAGGTGTCCGGATCGATGTCAACAAAAACGGGTTTGGCACCGCAGAACAGGACCGTGGATGCAGTTGCGAAGAAGGTCACTGGTGGTATCAGGACCTCATCGTCCTTTCCTATCCCGTTCGCAAGCAGTGCGATGTGAAGCGCCGTCGTCCCGGAGCTGGTGCTTATGGCGTGTTCGGTTCCGATGTACCGTCCGAAAGAAGCTTCGAACTCCTTGGTCTTGGGGCCCCTGGCCAGCATTCCGGACCTCAGAACCTCCAGAACGGCTTCTTCCTCTTCCTTCCCGATATTGGGCTTGGCGATGGGTATCATTCGAAAGCTCCCACGGTCACCTTCTTGTTACAGTGCTTGCAGTAGTTGTTCATCAGTTTCCTGCCGCAGTGACAGACGTACCCCACTCTCTTGGCTGGGTTGCCAATTATGAGCTCATGTGGCTCCACATCCCTTGTCACCACCGAACCCGCTCCGATCATGGCGTATTCCCCGATGGTTATGCCGCAGAGTATGGTCGAATTGGCTCCTATGGAGCTTCCGTCCTTGACGATCGTTGGAACGACCTTCCAGTCGACCGTTGCCGCTCTTGGATAGAGGTCGTTGGTGAACACCACGTGAGGGCCTATGAAAACATCACTGCCCACCTTGACCCCTTGGTAGATTGTGGCCCTGTTCTGGATCTTGCAGTTGTCCCCGATCTCCACGTCCACGCCTATGTAAACGCACTTGCCCAGTCTGCAGTCCTTGCCCACCTTCGCTCCTTCCCTGATCTGGACCTCGTGCCAGATCTGGGTCCCTTCACCGATTTGGGCGTCCTCGGACACATGTGCTGTGGGATGTATTGTTGGTGCCATGGAATTCTTACTCACAAATGTATGCGGTAAATAAACCCTTTGTCCTCATCCCGACAAAATCGGTCCTGAGAACCGTGTAGGGCCTGGTATCAAGAAGACTATATATAACATATAATAACATATAGAAACTCATATGGGTATTGTCATGAGCCAGGTTACTACGATACAGATTCAGAAGGATACCCGGGACAGGCTCCTGGAGATAGGGCACAAGGGTGAGACATACGACAAGCTCATCAGGCGGTTGATGAAGGCTGCCAGGGAAATCGAATTCTACGCGGATCTGGATAGGATAGTGGACAAGGAGGAGTTCGTTCCCCTTGACGAAGTATGAAGTACTGGTCTCCCAGACCGCCAGAAAGCAACTACGTATCCTGGAAGAGGGGACCAGGGAACGCGTCAAGAAAGGTCTCATCGAGATACGTGATGATCCGACCCATTCTCGACCGAAGGCTGAAGTCAACCGACTCAAGGGCCCCAGGAGGGATTACTTCCGATTGCGCGTCGGGGATTATCGAGTGGTGTACACCATCGAAGAGAGCGAGATTCTCGTTGTGAGGATCTTCCATCGGAGTTCGGGATATTCCTGGTTGGAGTGAATCATCGGCAAGAAACCATTAGATACAGCAATGAGTTGCGCTATCAGTAAGGTGCGGGAATGATCGAGATAGACGGCTCCTATGGAGAAGGAGGCGGACAGATACTCAGGATGTCGGTCGCTCTGTCTGCAGTGACCGGCAAGAGCGTCAAGATAGCGGAGATTAGGGCCGGAAGAAAGAAACCCGGTCTGGCCGCACAGCACCTGACCGCTATCAGGTCGGTGGGGGAGATGTGCGATGCGAAAGTGGAAGGTTTGGACATAGGATCACGGAAGGTCGAGTTCCATCCCCGAGCACTGAAGGGAGGAAAGTTCCGCTTCGATATCGGGACCGCAGGTAGCATCACACTTGTCTTCCAGGCTTGCTTCATACCCGCGCTTCACGCACCCGCGAAGAGCGTTCTGACCGTCACCGGAGGTACAGATGTACGCTGGGCTCCTCCTATGGACTACTTCCGGAACGTGTTCCTGCCAATGATCGAGAAGATGGGTGTCTTCGCAAAGGTGGAGAGCGTCAAGAGGGGCTATTATCCAAAAGGCGGAGGAAAGGTCGTACTTCACATCGAACCCAAAGAAACGCTTTCACCCCTGCAACTGGATGAACTGAAGGGACAGCTGATGATCAAAGGTATCTCACACGTTGGCAATCTACCTGGCCACATCCCTGAACGGATGGTCAAGTCCGCAAAGAAGGACCTCATCAGATTGGGGAGGCCCGATATCGTTTCCGAGATATTCCTCGGGGATGAAGCGTTTGGTCAAGGCGGGGCGATAGTCCTCTGGGCGGAGAATGAAGACACTGTGTTGGGAGGGAACGCAACTGCCGAAAGAGGTGTCAAGGCCGAGACCGTCGGTGAGATCGCATCAAAAGAGCTTTGGAAGGAGATCAAGAGCGGTGCAACGCTGGACATCCACCTTTCTGACCAGTTACTGCCTTACATGGCCATGGCCGATGGGGAATCATCCTTCCTCGTGAGGGAACTGACGAATCATATCAAGACCAACATGTGGCTCATTGAACAGTTCTTCGACGTAGAATTCGAAAAGTCAACGCATGGAGATCTGCACAAGATTAGTGTAAGGCCCGGATGATCTAGCCGTACATGGAAGGCCGCGTTGGAACCGGGGACTTCTTTGCCACCTGCGTCTGTGCGTGTATTGTCTTCAACTGGTCCTCGATCCTCTCCGCCTCTTCGTACAACGGCTGTGCGTCAAGTTCGGTGTGCAGAAGCAGTTTGTCTATCGTCTCAATGACTCTGGCAGCTGCCCTTGCGTCCGGATAATCTGGATGCGCCTCGGATAGAAGGCTGAGGACGTTGAAATCCCTCTTCTTGCCCTCGTTCAGGAGAACTCCCGCGACACCGGTGATCACACCTTCCTCGAAGATGGTCACGTTATGGTTCTTCAGTAGTTCCGAACCCTCCTTCGTACTGCCTATTCCGTACACCTCGATGTTCTCGTTGACCGCCATGTCCTTGTCCTTATCGACTATCAGTCCCTCGGGGCACACCATCATTTTGCATTTCTGTTCCTGCGCCCAGTCCAGTACTGCCGATGCGATCACCTTTATGAGGTTCGGAGGTGGCTGGAACTCGGAGATGAACACCACAATCTTGTCATGGGGCTTACCCGCGGGCTCCCTCCCGGCATAGATCCTCACCGGGTTCATCGGCTCACCCTCTCTGATGAGGGAAACCGTTGGGAAGTAAACGGAGTCCATCATGCCTATCTGTTCGAGTGAGAGGGCGTTTATGAGATAGTTCGCCACGATGGAGCTGACCAGACCGACGCTCGGAAAGCCGTCGATAACGGTCGCCCCCTTCAGGTCCATCCTCTTCAATTCGTATATGTGGACGTCACCCTGTGGAGCCATTGGGAAGGCAAATTCACTATCCCTACTTAAACCTCTTGATTAGATTACCAACAATTATTATGAGGAGCGTGAATACCCTGGATGTTGCTTCCACATACCATTATCAACTGTGCAATGTCCGCAGACGGCAAGATCGCTCTGCCCTCCCGAAAGCAGACGAGGATATCGAACGAAGAGGACATGGAGAGGGTTCACAGACTCAGGAATGAGTGCGATGCGATCCTCGTCGGCATAGGCACTATTCTATCGGACGACCCAAAGCTCACCGTGAAGGAGAAGCACGTGGATGAGGTCAGGAATCCCCTACGTGTCGTCCTGGATTCGAAGGGAAGGACACCGATGGACTCCGAGGTCCTGAGTGATGATGCACCCACTTTGATACTTACTTCCCAATCCTCCGAATCAACATTCGGCGAGGCCGAGGTCGCAAGGTTCGGGAATGAGAAGGTGAACCTTTCTGCCGCGGTGGAGTTCTTGTACGAACGGGGTGTCCGGAAACTGCTTGTGGAAGGCGGGGAAACCGTGATCTGGTCGTTCTTGAAGGAAGGGCTCGCCGATGAGCTCAAGATATTCGTTGGGAGCCTGATCATCGGGGGCATTGGTTCTCCTACCATGGCAGGCGGTGAGGGTGCGGCCTCGTTCGAGGACATCATTCCGCTTGCTCTGACCAGGTCGACGCAGCTTGGGGATGGGATCCTCCTCGAGTATGAGGTGAAGCGTTGAAGTTCGTGTGCGACCACATGCTTGGAACTCTTGCCAAATGGTTGAGGCTTCTGGGGTTCGATGTCATCTATCCAGGGCCGGTCGCGGACAGCGAGATTAGGGATGTCGCCGCTCAAGAAGACAGGATGGTCATCACCAGGGACAAGGAGCTCGCCAGCACCACCAAGGTGCGTGCGCTCTACGTCGAGAGCGACGTTCTCGAAGAACAGGTGAAGTTCGTCCTGTCCGAGCTCGACCTGAAGGTCACCGAACCAATGTCAAGGTGCTCCCTGTGCAATTCTGTTGTTGATAGGGTCGACAAGTCCTCTGTGGAAGGCAAGGTTCCCGAAGGGGTCTTCGACCGACAAGAGGATTTCTGGTTCTGTTCAGAATGTGAAAAGTACTACTGGCAGGGCAGTCATTGGGAGAAGATCGCCAAAACGATTCAAGAACTGGATATGTCCTGATGGGCCTCTAGAACTCTCTTTCCCTGACCGATCTCAACCTGTCCTTGATTGCCATCGTCAGGGATCTTCTGATGATCCAAATGGATATCACGGCTATCACAGAGATGACGAACCGTATCGCGGGATGGTAGGGGCTTGCCGAAATGAGGATGACGACCATGCCGGCTATCAAAAGGAAGACCAGCGGCAATACGATCTTCACAGACCTCTTCTCCATGCCCAGCCTCTTGAATGCGAGTCTGTGCCATTCGTACACGATTCCCCCGGCGATGAAGGTCATCCATATCGACAGTGCGAAGTACAGGCTGTACGTGCTGTCAGGATTCTCGGTTGCATTGTTGAGTATCTCGCCGAGTATCAGCAGAAGGAAGATGGACGCGATGACATAAAGGAGAATCATGTACGTTCGACCTATGAACGCAATCTCGAGATGGCTCTTCTCGCTCATCTCACCAACCTCCCTCGTGGTCCTTTCTGGTCATTTCGAAATGTTCAATGAACTGTCCGACCATTGCTCCAAGAACACCGCCAATGGTAGCCCCGATGGCGCCACCTGCAACTCCCCCTATCACAAGACCTATCGCTCCACCCAGCATCAGGCCAACGCCCATTTGCTCTGGCCGCGTCTTTTCATTTTGAGAAGGAGAGGCTGCCATCTAAGTACCCGAACTTCAGAACATCCCGAGAAATAAAAAACTTTTCATTGAGAAATCATCAACGAGAAAAGGAAAAGCAGTAGGGAACACCACATCGGTTCAGGTTGCACCAATAGTGGCCATCGATCTCTATGAATACAGATCCTCCTTCAGGATCTTGCCCGTACTAGCATTGATGATTATGCTGCCCTTCGAACCCTCCACGCACCAGATGGGAAGGTACACCAGTCCCAACCCCTCTAACTGGACATCCTCTTTCTTGGGTTTGACGCTCTTCTTCTGTTGAATGGTTGCGTCCTCTCTCTCCTTGACGCTCTCCTTGACCACGGTCCCAAGTTCTATCACTTTCCGCTGGGCTATCTGGAAGGCCTCCACTTCATCAGTCTTGGGCTCCCGCTTCCTGTCGAAGTACTCGATTCCGTCCATTCTCTCCATGTCATGTTCCCATATCTCCGGGGATTCGGTCAGTGCATTGACCCCGATCGTTCCCTTGGACTCTTGGACCTCTCCATCATACTCGACCAAGGAAGTGTACTCGAAAACGAAATATGGAACCAGGTCCAGTATGTAGTTGAACCCGTCAACCATCTTGTTGCCGATCTCCACAACGTCTTCCTTCTCAAGCGTTGGCCTCACCATCGCCTCGGGGACCTTGTCCATTTCTCCCAGGCAGTCGGTTACCAGATCTCCTAGGACGGTCTCTCTCGTCTTCTTCTTTCCAAGAAGGACCTGCATCACGTCGTTCTCCAAATCCTCCCGGTCAAGGATTATGATCCCAGGCGCTTCAATGGGCTCGTCGAGCATGGGCACCAGCACTCCCTGTCCACCCTTGCCGGCAATTTGATCCAGTACGTCCTGCAAGGAGTTCTCGGAAGGGAAACCGAAGGTCAACCTCGCGTCACCTCTCGATGCCGTAAGAACATCCCCCTCCAATGACACCGAACATCCAGTTGATCGTAGAAGCTTTGCGATGAGCTGTCTAATCATCTCCCTCCGGTAATGACCGTGAAAGACTTAAGGATATTGTCTAGTGTCTTGCTGGCTCGTGGTTCTTCCGTTGGATTGAGAGCATGACGACCCCGAAAGATATGTATAAAAGAACCACCTAGAAATTCTCCAATGAACAAGTTGAAGATGGCCGCATTTGGACTGATCGCTCTTGGAATAGCGGTCCTTGCCGTTGGTGCAGCCAACGGTGACGGGGAGCTGATGATCCTGTTGTTCATCCCTGTCTACAGGGGGACCGGCCCGTACGCTCTCGGCGGAGGGCTCCTGATATTCCTTGGGATCGTGGTCGGCCTGATCTACATGTTCAAACGATACGCTCCGGCGCCGCATCAAGAGACGCCAGGCGCATCTCGGTCGCCGTCCGGAGGACAGGGAGGAGCTCCCGTCGGGAGACCAAAGACCGGTGGAGTCGTGTTCCTGGGTCCTATACCCATTGTGTGGGGCTCGGATGCGAAGACGACGCTTTACACGATCATCATAGGCATAATCGTCATCACAGCGGTAATGGTCTCGATCTTCCTCTATTTCGTTTTCAACACCCCTTTTCCGTGATAGTTTAATAGAACATTGTCCTTTTCAGGCGGGGGAAGACTATGAAAGTGCTTGTGAATGATCAAATAGCCGAAGAAGCCGTCGAGAAGCTCAGGGCGAAGTACGAGGTGACCGCCAAGTTCCACGAGAAGGACGAGCTGCTGGATGTGATATCCAACTTCGACGCTATCATAGTCCGGGGCAAGACCAAAGTGACAAGAGAAGTGATCGAGAAGGGTGAGAACCTCAAAGCCATCGGAAGGGCCGGGATAGGAGTGGACAACATCGACGTGGATTACGCGACCGAGAGGAGGATCGCGGTCGTCAACGCGCCTCGCTCAAGCACGATGTCGGTCGCCGAGCTTACGATTGGTCATATGTTATCCCTTGCCAGGCGTCTTCCATTCGCGGACAAGAGCATGAAGGCCGGACTGTGGGAGAAGAAGAGGTTGATGGGCACCGAGCTCCATGGGAAGACCCTCGGGCTCGTCGGCTGCGGGAGAATCGGCGCCGAGGTTGCCTCAAGGGCCGTGGCCTTTGGAATGAACGTCCTTGCCTACGACCCATATCTGCCCAAAGAGGTCCAGGATAAGATCCAGTGCACCTTCATCGAGCTGGATGAACTGTTGAAGAACTCGGATTTCATTTCTATTCATTCGCTTCTTTCGGACGAGACCAGAGGGATGATCGGGAAAGAACAGTTCGAGATGATGAAGGACAGCGCATGTGTGATCAACTGTGCCAGAGGCCCAATCATCGACGAGGCTGCGTTGGTGGATGCCCTGGAGAAAGGTAAGATAGGAGGTGCAGCTCTCGACGTCTTCGACAAAGAGCCTCCGGAAGAAAGCCCGCTTCTGATTGCACCCAACGTCGTCTTCACCCCTCATCTGGGCGCTTCCACGAAAGAAGCGCAGATCAAAGCAGGGACAACTACCGCCGAACAGGTTGACAAGGTACTTTCGGGTGAGAGACCGGATTTCATAGTGAACCGGCAGATCTACGACTCGTAGGATTTGGCAAGTCTCTCAGCCGCTTTGAGAAGGGTCAGCTTCTTCTTCTGGGAAAGTTGACGAATCTCAGATATCAACTTGATATATTCCTCGTAATCTCCCTTGTGATTCCTCACATATCTTCCTATCGCTCTCTCAAGGGTTTCATTGGAATGCAGATCCCTCAGCGCTTCCCAGATTATCTCGGCCTTCTCTCTGTCGTTCATCTATTCTCCTCGCACACATTGAGGAAGTTCTTGAAAATGTCATTTCCGTAGTCCGTGTGTTCGACCTCGGGGTGGAACTGTACTCCGTAGATCGGCCTCTTGAGATACTTCATTGCTTGGCACTTGCAGTTGTTGGAATGGGCCAGCCCTATGAAATCCTCTGGAAGGACGGTGACCTCGTCGTTGTGCGACTCCCAACCCTGAAAGGCCTTGGGCAGCCCTTCGAAGAGCTCGTCCTCCTCGTCCACCACGATCTCGGTCCTGCCGAACTCGGGTATGCCTGAGGGTCCGGCCTCTCCTCCGAAATGTATGGCCATGAACTGGTGACCAGCACAGATACCCAGTATGGGGAATTCCCCCTTCTCGAGATACTCCGCGTTATTACCCATCATGCCAGCGTCCAGTCCGACCCTTGGGGCTCCGCCCGAAAGGACGAGTCCGTCCACCTCAAGTTCTTCCAGTGGGGTGGTGTTGAGGACTATCTTCGTCTCAACATCCAGATATCTCAAGACCCTCCATTCCCTGTGGGTCCATTGTCCGCCGTTGTCCACCACGAATACTTTCACGTAGGGGCATTGATTGTTCGCTATTATAGGTTTTCAGAACTCATTCCCACTCTATCGTACCCGGGGGTTTGTTGGTTATGTCGTAGACCACCCTGTTGACCTGTGGAAGCTCGTTGGTGATCCTGATGGATATCTTGTCAAGAACTTCGTGTGGAATTCTGGAATACGACGCTGTCATCCCGTCCACTGATTGAACCGCCCGGATGAAGATGGTGTAGCCGTACGCCCTGATGTCCCCCCTCACTCCCACCGACCTGATCGGAAGAAGGCCGGCAAAGTACTGCCAAGGCAATTCCATGTCACCTTTCTCCGCGGATTTCTCTATCTCCTCTTCAACGATGGCACACGCGTCCCTCGCTGTTTCTGCGGCCTCCGGCGTGACCTCTCCGAGAATGCGTATCGCAAGAGCCGGACCTGGGAACGGCTGTCTTTCGGATACCGTCACTCCAAGTTCTCTGCCCACCTTCCGAACCTCGTCCTTGTACAGGTCCCTCAACGGTTCCACCAGTTTCAGTTCCATCCCTTCGGGCAGCGCCCCCACGTTGTGATGTGATTTTATAGTGTCCCTGAGGTCTCCGCCGCTCTCTATCCAGTCAGGGGCTATCGTTCCTTGAACGAGATATTCTGCACCGATCTTCTTCGCCTCTCTCTCGAATATCTCTATGAACTTGCCTCCGATGATCATCCTCTTCTCTTCTGGGTCCAAAACACCTTCCAGCGCCTCGAAGAACTCGTCCTTGGCATCCACGATCTCGTAGTTGACATCGAGGTCCTCCAGCATGCTGGTGACCTGCTCCTTCTCACCCTTCCTCATGAGGCCGGTGTCAACGTAAATGCTCAACAGGTTGTCCCCGATGGCCCTGCTGACGATGATTGCCGCCACCGCACTGTCCACACCGCCCGAGGTCGCCACCACCGCCTTCCCGTCTATCTCCTCCCTGACCTTCTGTATGGCCTCGTCAATGAAATTGGAAGCGTCGAACAATCAATCACCGAGGCTCTTGGAATCTTCGAGTGTCCATTCCAGCAGCTTGAGTCTGTGTTTCTCTAGGTTCTTTGCCAGCGTCTTGTTGGAAAGTGCGAGTATCTCCACTGCCAGAAGCGCGGCGTTCTCTCCCCTGTCAAGTCCAACGGCAGCAACGGGTATCCCCGGAGGCATCTGGACGATCGAGAGGATCGAATCTAGGTTCACCTTGCCGCTGACCGGAACGCCGATCACTGGCTTGGTGGTATGGGCTGCCACTGCCCCCGGAAGCGCCGCTGAGAGTCCGGCGACCGCTATGAAAACATCGGCCTCGCTCTTCTCCACCGTCTCCACCAGATGCTGTGAGGTCCTGTGTGCTGAAGCAACGACCATCTTGTTCTTGACTTTGAACTGGTCCAGGATGTTCTTCGCCTTCTTCCCCACCTCAAGATCGCTCTTGCTTCCCAGGATTATGAGAACTGACATCAACCTCAGAAAGACGACTTAGGAAATAATGTTTTCCAGAATCAAGATTTCATTATGGCCAGGAGGAACAGACCAACAGCGATTGCTGCACCTATGACCGCGGCCAGTATGACCGCAATCGATTGTGAAATGACCTGAGTTATCCGCACAACATCATCGAGCGGCCCGTAGTTGCTGAAAACGAACGTCACAACAATACCGATTATAAGGCCGACCACCAGCAATCCAGCACCGATCTTCCTGCTCTTTCCACTTCCGAAGTAGGCGGTAAACACTCCTGCTATGAATAGGAGGAGCGAAAACACCAACAGCAGAACTGTAAGGAAGTTCATTGGGTCCCAGAAATTCAAGAAATCCGTCATTGTCCAACCTCCTAAAACCTGATACCTGTCAGGGTCTTGGTGTCGATTACTCCCGGGATGGTCCTGACCTTGTCGACCACGATCTGTCCCAGGATGTTGAAATCGTCTGCCTCGATCTTTGCGATGAGGTCGTACTCCCCGAACAGGGGATGCAGCTCAACGATTTCTGGCACAGTTTGCAGTTGCTCATAGACCTCATGCTCCTTTGCCGGAGCCGTGCTTATGAGAACGAATCCAATAGCCATATCCAACAACCCGATATGGAGAAGTTTTGTCTGTAGTTAAATGTTTCTATATTTGGGAACAAGTCCAGTGAACCGTTCAACCGTCCTGGAGTCTCCCAATCCTCTCTTCAATCTGCTCCCATGTAGGTATGTTCGTCTGAGGGCCTTTCTTCTCCACTACGTAGCTCGCGGTGGCAGAGCCGATAAGTCCACATCTTTCTAGGTCAGAGCCCTTTTGCAGGCCTGCGAAGAATCCCGCGCGGTACGCATCACCCGCACCGGTCGCGTCCTCAACCCGGTCCGGCTGGATGGACGGGATGAACAACCTCTTGTCCTGGGTGATTATGGTGCTGCCCTTGCCGCCTTTGGTCACGATCAGGACGTCCACGTAATCCAGGAGCTCCGTGTCCTCCTTCAGGTTGAGATAGGCCATCGCTGTCTGAACCTCCGTCTGGTTCCCGAAGAAGTAGTCGGCCTTCTGGACAATGCTCCTGAACGATTCCGGTGTGTACACGTAGGACAGCTCCTGGGCCGGGTCGAAGGATATCTTCTTTCCCAGGCTCGATGCCAGGTCGATGACCCTCTGGTAGTATTCCGGTCTGCCGGTTCCAATGTGGATCATCTGAGAGCTCTCGACCGTGTGCGTTTGCAGCTCGAAGACGGCGGCCTCTTTCATGGGACCTTGGTCTATGATGGTCATCTGGTTCTGGTCCGGGTCGGAGAATATCCAGGCCTGTGGCGTTGAGTATCCATCCACCGTTTGCAGGTCTTGGATGTCAATGCCAGCCTTCTTCAGAGCACTTCTATATCCTTTGGGAAAACCTTCGCCGATGAACGAGGCGAGAGCTGTCTTAACACCCAGCTTTGTGGCGACCATTGCGATGTTGGCCCCAGTTCCTCCATACACTATCTCGGATCCGGACGTGGCCATGGATGAATTCGGCTTGGGCAGTCTTGGTACGCTGAATATGTTGTCAACGACCACATGGCCGAACACCCCCAGGAAGTTCTCCTCCATCTCTCACCACCTCTGGACCTCAGACATGATGTCCGCGTAACCATCGATCTCGATGTGTTCCAGACCCTCCTTCCTGTAATGAGAAAGCAGGTCGCCTTTGGCGAACACCACATCGCACGATTTCGCGGGACAGATGTCGTTCATGCCATCACCTGCATATATTATCTTCTTTCCCTCGTTCTTCCAGTCCTTCAGGACCTCCAACTTGCACGTGCCGCAGTCCCCGCAGTCCTGTGAGGCATTTGGGAAGCTCACTCTTAATCCCCCGTTCTCGAAGTGAGCCTTGTTGGTGAAGAAGGGAACATCGATATCATTCATCCGAAGCAGGTGCTCTATGTAGAAGTCCAGTCCCTCGCTGACTATCCTGACAGGGATCCCGTTCTCCCTGCATAAGGCAAGGAAGGGTTTGAAGTCCGGATCGATTCTGGCATTCGCGTCCAAGAAATCGGTCATCTCCTCTTCTGGCTCCTTGAGCATCTCGAACTCCGTCCTCAGAGCCTCTCGGCAAGTGATCTTCCCCTCCCTGTAGTCCTTTTCGATATCCGTCCAGCTGTCGTCTGTGAACTCATCTAGCAACAACGCCGCAACGTCACTCACCGTGACCGTTCCGTCGAAGTCGGTGGCGAATGCAAAACCGTCGGGAAATGCCATTGCCAAAACCCTGGTCCAGCGCCCTACGTTCCTTCTCCCCAGCCCGAGATGTAATCCTTCTGTTCCTTGGTGAGCTTGTCGATGTTCACTCCCATGTGTTTCAACTCGATCCTGGCCACCCTCTCGTCGATCTGCCTGGGCACCTCATACACCCTGTTCTCCATTTTCCCGTGGTTCTTCAGAAGATATTCCGCGGACATGGCCTGGATACCGAAGCTCATGTCCATTATCTCCACCGGGTGTCCTTGTCCAGCAACCAGATTGATCAGCCTTCCGTCCCCAAGCAGGTAGACCTTCTTCCCGTTCTTGAATGTGAACTCTTCCACGAAGTCCCGCACCTCTCTCTTCCCTTTTGACAGCTTCTTGAGAGCTGACTTGGACACTTCGTTGTCGAAATGGCCAGCGTTGGACAGGACGCAACCGTCCTTGGCCGCCCTCAGGTGCTTCTCGGCCACCACATCCTTGCAGCCCGTTGTGGTAACCACGAAATCCGCGTCCGTTATCGCTTCCAACATCGGCTCCACCGAGAATCCGTCCATCTTAGCTTCTATCGCTTTAACTGGGTCAACCTCCGTCACCGAGACGTTCGCTCCCATTCCGTCCATCCTCATCGCCACGCCCCTTCCGCACCATCCGTATCCCGCGACGACGACCTTCTTGCCCGCAATGAGGAGATTGGTAGCCGACATGATGCCGTCCACCGTGGATTGGCCGGTCCCGTAGCGGTTATCGAAGAAATGTTTCATCTGTGCGTCGTTCACGTTGATTACCGGAAACTTCAGAGCCCCATCCTTTTCCATGGCCTTCAGTCTGATGACCCCTGTCGTGGTCTCCTCGTTGGCGCCCTTCACCACTTCCAGGAGTTCCTTCCGCTTGGTGTGCACCATCGCTATGAGGTCACCGCCGTCGTCAATGAGTATTTCGGGATCGTGGTCCAGGACCGAGTTCAGATTGGAGTAGTACTCTTTCTTGGTCTCGCCCTTCTTGGCAAAGGTCGGCAGGTTGAAGCGCTCGTTCAGAGCTAAGGGTATGGAATCGTCGGTGGACAGGGGATTGCATGATGCCAGCCTTACGTCCGCGCCGGCCTCCTTAAGTGTGAGAGCCAGGATACCCGTCTTAGCCTCCACATGTAGAGCCATTCCTATCTTGACGCCCTTCAGGACCTTCTTCTTCTTGAGGTCGTTCCTGATTCTCCCGAGAACGGCCATGTGTTCTCTCGCCCATTCCAGGCGCTTGATACCCTTGTCCAACAGGTCTTTCGACATTGCAACGACCATAATATGGATTGATTATGTGGTTTTCGGTCGGAGTTGGCCAAAACGCTACTCTTCAACGAGGACCTCGGCTTCTTCCTCGAACTCCTCTTCCTCCTCAACCTCTTCCGGGGGCTCCTCTTCTTCCTCTTCCTCGAACTCCTCCTCCTCTCCCCTGCCTGCCCGCATCCTTCTGGCGACCAGTGCCAGGATCAATACTATCAGAACCACAAGAAGAACGATGATCACAAGGAGCATTGTAATGTCCTGCTCCTCTTGGGGGTCTGGATTGACAATTACCGAGGCTATCAGCTGGGACGAAGTGGACGGCTCATATCCATCCTTGGAAGGTGTCACCTCGATAGCATATTGTACGGAAGCGGTCACGTCACCTGTGAATGTTGTTGAGAACCTGCCAGTAGAATCTGTTACGCCACTGTAGGCACCCAATTCTCCTCCGGCTCCGCCTGACAGTGTGAGTATAAGGGTCACATCGGGGAGTCCTATGCTGGTCAGATCATCAACGACCTCCACGGTTATGACGGTCTCGTCGCCCGATTCCATGACCTTATCTTGGGCGCCGATGGACACAAGCATCTTTTGGATCAACGGGTGGACAGTAATCGCGTTCTCAGCTATCGCTTCATCATACTGCGGTAACCTGACAGTGGCGGTGAAGGTGATAGTGGTCGACAACGACACATCCGGCCCAGTGAAATTGAACGCTATCTGGCCAGCTGCATCGGCATAATCGATGATGATGCTGGAATTATAATCGTTTGTTACCTTGATCCACGCACCCTCAAGTGGAGAGTCGACCAGATTTCTGGCCGAAACCACAACATCGATCAATTCTCCCGCCAAGATGGAATCCACCAGCAGGACTACCTGAGCCTTCATGGCTCCGAGCTGTTGGTAGTGCACACCCATGAATGACCAGAAGTTGTTCACTCCGCCGGTCATCTGGACCCAACCTTCGTAGTTGATCGTCTCAAAGGATTCAAGGACCTTGTAATGCAGGATTGTACCGACAGGCGCGGTCTCGGCGATGTAACACAGGGCGTCCTTCACGTAACCCTGTCTGATGCTCTGGTCCACCTGCAGTCTCACGTTGTCCAAAAGATCGTTGAGGAAAGGATCGTCCAGGTTGACATCGTTCCTGGAACCGTCCTTGTGGAACAGGTCATACAGGAATATCGGATCTGCCTCCACGTCCAGAGTGGAGAGATAGAGCGAGAAATTGTCCAGATTGACCCTGTTCCTGATTTCACTGTTCGGTAGGTAGACCGTTTCGGTCTCCACTCCCACGTCATTGAACACCTCTCCGATCGCCTGCCCGCCGATTGACGCCTTTGCAGGGTCCTCGGTTGTCGGAGGCACCAGGATGCTGAGCGTGAAATTTGCTCCGGTCGGGTCTTCAAGGTATCCGTCCTCATCTGGGTCCAGGTATCCGCTGTCCTGGAAGTGGTTGATTATGTCCGTCAGTATCGGTTGGTTGTTCTCGTCCTTGGGGACCCTGAACTTGGGGCATGTAGGATCGTGCCAGTAGGTGTTGGATGGATGTATCATGGTGTCCGCTATGGTCGTGCTTGCCTCGAAGCTCTGAGCCAGTTCCCTCTTGATGGACATGGACAGTCCCTTTCTGAACTGGGTGTCGTTCAGCGGGTTCTCCGGTGTGTTCATTCCCAGGAATAGCAGTGTGAGCTCGGGGTTGGTCGTCTGGACGCTGACGGTGGGTGTGAGGCCGAGAGTGGCCTCGTCAGAACCTCCTTCCCATCTCAGTGCGTTCTGGGCTCCGGATGGTATCTCGAATCCGATGAAGTCGACCACATTGTCTATCATGGCCTTCACGGCCGAATCCGTGTCCGCAAAGAAGGTGTAATTGATCGCGTCCAGGTATGGACGTCGGAAGAAATGCCTTTCAAAAGCGACCATGGTGGTGTACTGGATGGTGCCGCCGTAGTTGGCCGTGACATCATCTCCAGCGGTCAGCGTCGTGCCGATGAGAGTGACCGTTCCGTTGGACGGGTCCACTGAATAGCTGCTGCCCGGCATCACCGCGCCGTTCCTCACCAGCTCCGGGTTGGGATCGAGGTAGTGGTAGTGTGCTCCCGCGATGATTAACTTCTGGCCCGTGGTTGCATTGTCCTCGACCACGTCATCCATTATGGAGAATGTGTGGGATCCTCTCGTTCCGAACTGGTATGGGCCGGACCCGAGATTCGAGGGGCCGACTATTGGTATGGTGAGCACCTTGCTGAAGAACACTCCCCTTGCTTGGTCGGCGGTTGTCAGATCGAAGGTGACCTTGCCGGTTCCCGCAGTGCAGACCACGTTCTGGAGTAGATCTGCCCAGTGTGCGGAGGACTTCATGGTGGCATACGAGCTGCAGATATCCGTGGCCGTCACGTAATGTGTGGTGTTATCGGTCGAATCGTGCCACTCGACATCCGTCCTGATATTTACGTCAACAGTGTCGTTGGATGTAAGCGTCCAGTTGATGGCCACCCACGGCTCAGGCAGAAGTGTGACCTCATCTATCTTGGCGAGAGAATCGTATATTAGGCTGACCGCCAGCACGCTGGCATCATCATTTGCAGCCAAGGGGTCTTTCTCGATATCGCTCTGCAAGGCGACCCTCAGTTCTCCCCCGAACAATCCTCCCCGCGGCTCAACATCGTCAGCCACACCGATCAATCCAAAGAAGCCGCTGAGCGCGAACAGAAAGACGATCGCCAGAACGAATTCCTTCCTAAACCTTTCGCCCACTTTCAAAGTTAGTCCTCCTTCATATCCCCCGTTCATATTGTTTAATGGGTGTGGAAAAGGGTAGCCCCTCGGTCTATTAAAAATCTTTCGTAATTACGGAGAAAACGCTGGCTCTACTGTCTTCTGGCCTCTTTGGCCTTAGGCCTGAGCTCCTTGCTCCCGCATTTCCTGCACTGTGTGGCCCTCATGGAGTTCCTGGCACTGCATTTCATGCAGATCTTCTTGTGGAGCAACCTTGCCTCTGCCTCTGGGAATCGAGCCATATCAACGTCATCCGATTGAGAACCGTCTATTTAAACTCATTTCTTCTGATCTTGAGGGAGTTCCGAGGTTATTCGGGCTCCTCCTCTTCCACTTCTTCTTCCTCGACCGTTTCGGGCTCCTCCTCAGGCTCAATGGCCTCTTCCGGTCTCCTCATACCTCGGACTATCATCCCAATGAGGGCTCCGACTATCAGGCCTACAATCAGGCCCAATGGGAGATATATGAACCAATCTGATGGGGTGGCTGCACCCTCTCTTACTATTTCAATGCTGATTGACGCCTGAATTCCGTTGGAGGTCGAGGTCAAAGTGCAGGTGCCATCTTTTTCCGCCGTGAAATCTGTAGCTGGTCCTGTCGTGTACGTAAGGGATCCCATGTTCACAGTAGCCTCCCAGGTGTAGGTCAAATCCGCTATTATGTTGTTGTACTCGTCGTAGCCTTGAACTGTGAATCCAAGGGAGTCGTCAACTTTCATCATCGCGGATGAGGGTAATATCTCGATATGGTGCAGAGGACCTGGTCTGATTCTAATACTGGCTGTGGCAATCACTCCACTTGAGGAAACTGTAACTTGGCCTAGGGTTGCCATGGGTCCCGCTATTAGTAGACCAGCCGATGTGATGGCCCCGATGTCGCCTGAGGCTGTCCACACGAAGCTCAATCCTCCAATTGGATTGTCATATTCATCATATCCCTGGGCCGTGAATTGCAGGCTCTCGTCAACTATCAGAGTTCCGTTCGGGGGAGATATCTCAATATGATGTAGGAGGCCTTGCACTACATCAACGTTTGAACTCTCACTCACACCACCAAATGACACTGTGACCATTCCCGAGGCAACTTGGGTTCCAGCTGTGAACATGCCTATCGCTGTGATTGTCCCTATACCCCCAGAGGTGCCCCAATCAAAGGTCAGTCCTGTGATCTCATTTCCGAATGCGTCGTAGCCAGAAGCTCCGAATTGAATACCTTGAGCGGCTTCAACAGATGCTGTCGTGGGAGAGATTGCGATGTTGTCCAAGGATGCTGGGGTAACGCTCAGTTGTGTCGTTATCGTTCCAAAGACACCCGCAACTGTCAGAACGAAGCTTCCGGTCTTCTCATCATAGTAGTCGAACGTTGCCATGTATTCGCCGACTTCGATGTTGACGGAAGTTATCTGGTTGACACCTCCCGATTCCACGAAGTAGCCGATCGATGACGTTGTCACAAGGCTCAGGGTGAGGGAATTCTCAAGTGGTGTTGGCACACCACTGACATTCACGACCCCCACCTCGAATGCACCCTTTGTTCCAGCCGTAATAGAAGACACAACAGATGTAAAGACGACCGCCGATGGAATCTGGTATTGGAAGGCCGTATCAGTCTGGGGCGGTGGAGCTTCCACGTTCCCTGCTACATCTCCAACCACAGTGTACAAACGATAGTATCCCTCTCCCTCGGGACAGCCGAACATGAATGTTCCAGTGCTCGAGTTACCTGAAATCACCAAGCTCTGATACAAAGTCCACGAACCAAATGTCGTGTTGTCGAGGCTGAAGCTGTAGTATAGCGAGACGTAAGCCAAACCTTCAGATGGGTCAGGATCTGTTGCCTGATAAGCAACAATTGGGGCCTGGTTCTTCAAGTATGGCAAAACCTCAAAGGCCGTAGAGGATGGTGGGGAGTTGTCCGGACCGTCAAATTCAGTGTGGAGATAGGATATCGTCGTCAGGAACGAGTCGACATCAAGGAGCTGGTCCATGGAGCTGTACACGGCGAGGTTCACGCGATATGGACCGTCTTGCCCTGCGAGGTATATCTCTGAGCCTTCGAACATTAGTTGGACTGTTTGCAGCCCTGTCGTGAGATGCGTGGTGTTCGTGTCCCCTGCTAACCAGTTTCCTCCGGCAGTGTACAAGAGAGCATCGATTTCAAAGTCTCCCTCCTTGTTCACCATCACGGAAGCTTCCACAATTAGTTGGTCAAACAGACCGTTGGTTGGAGAATCAGTGTCCTGTCCGTACGACAAGTGAGGAGGCGAGAAGACCGCCTGCCGGGGCTCGAAGTCCGTGTACTGATAGAAATCCGTGATGAAGAAGTCGATGTCAAGCCAGATCATATTCTCATCAAACAGGTAGAGGAAGACTATGAACGGACCGATTGTTTGGTTCTCACGGATCAGATATCCGTCAAAATAGAAATCAATGGTCTGAGGACCAGCAGTCAGATATCCTGAGAAGAACAACTCCCCGATGAATGAGAAGTTGTGGTCTACTATGCAGCGAACCGTGTAGTCCCCCGGTAAGATCACTGTCACGTTGGCGCTGATGACCAAATAGTCATACAGACCGTTCGGAGGAACATCCACATCCAGTGCATAGTCATAATGTGGCGGGTCGAACAATGCGCCCGGTGGCTCAAACTCAGTGTATGAATAGTTGCCCGTCCAGTGTGTGTCCCTGTCTATCAATGACCAGTTGTATTCGAGTAGATCTAGTTCAACGTAGTAAGGTCCATCCATACCGAAGTCGAATATGTCCCGACCCGACAGCCAAGCCTCCACATAGTTCTGTCCGGTATCAAGCCAGAGATAGACATAGGTTACGTCGATGAGAAACGATTGGAACTGGTCCCACAGGTAGACTTCGATCGTATAATCATTGGCGACAGTGACGTTCACGGTCACGTTTATCACAAGGCCGTCGTAGTATCCGTTCGGAGGAACATCTGTGTCCACCCCGTAATCCGAGTGGGGTGGATCGAAATGTGCACCCGGCGGCTCGAAATCAGTGGAGTTGTAGAAGCTTGTCATGTAGACATCCGAGTCCAACCATGTCCAGTTGCTTTCGTAGAGGTTCATTTGGGCCATGTAGGGGCCATCAAAACCGCTATCGTAGATCTCTCTCCCCGAAACCTGAACATCGACCGAATTCAGACCAACATTCAACCATTGCTCATCATACCCACTCGAAATCCACCACATACTAGACTGGTCAAGCAGGGTCACTTCGATCCGATAGAAGCCAGCTGTTGTCACGTTGATGGAGGCACCAATCACCAGGTAGTTGAATTGCCCGTTCGGAGGAACATCTGTGTCCACCCCGTAATCCGAGTGGGGTGGATCGAAATGTGCACCTGGCGGCTCGAAATCTGAGGAATTGTAGACGCCCGTCACGTACGTGTCTGTATCTAGCAGGTTCCAGTTACTATCCAGAAGATACATGTCAGCCATATATGGTCCATCAATGCCTGTACTGTATATCTCCCGTCCGTCGAATTGGACATCGATTGAGGTCAGACCTGGACCCAGCCAATTCTCACCCAGTCCCCAAGCAACGGACTGCATTCCACTCTGGTCCAATAGCACGGCTTCGACTCTGTAGAAATCGGCCGTTGACACATTGATCGAAACGTTGATAGTCAGTATGTCAAAGAATCCATTGGGGGGCAATGAAGTATCAACACCGTAATCCGAGTGCGGTGGTTGGAATGCTGCACCCGGAGGTTGGAACTCGGTGTGGTTGTAAGCTCCAGTCAAATGTGTGTAGCTGTCCAAGGGATTCCCCCAGTCATCACTGAGATCTATGTCGGCGAGATAGGGACCATCTATGCCCGAGGACCTTATGTAAGAACCTTCGAAGAGGACATCCACCATATTGTATCCTACTGGTAGGTAGTACATATCCCCTCCACTATCGATCCAGGTGGTCCTGTTTGCGTCCATCAAAGTTCCCCAGACGTCATACCAACCCTCCTTGGTCACGTTAACCCCCATCTTGATGATGAGGTAGTTGTACCATCCATCTGGAGGCATATCAGTGTCCAAACCCATGTCCGTATGCGGTGGCTCGAACAGGGCACCCGGAGGCTGGAACTCGGTGTGGTTGTAGACTCCGGTCATATGAGTATCTGAATTCATGTAGGTCCAATTGAAGGCGAACAGATTCATTTTCACGAGATACGGGCCATCTATGCCCGAGTTATGGATGGCTGTTCCGCTGAAGTACAAGTCCATCGTCCCAACGCCAATGGGTAGCCAGTCACTGTCCCATGCAGTATCGATAAGAACAGACCCATTAGCGTCGTAGAGTTTTGCTCTTATGTCAAACCACTCAGACATTGTCGTGTTTATGTTCGCCTGGACAACAAGGTTGTTGTACAACCCGTCAGGAGGCATGTCCGTGTCAACCCCGAAATCGGCGTGTGGAGGCTCAAACCATGTCATGGGGGTCGATGTATGGACCTCGGAAACTGCCGACACAGATGTGTTCACGGACGATGTGAATGTGATTGTGGCGATGTTGTACCCCATCACTACTGATGGAACATCCACTCTCACAGTAATGTCCACATAGCCACCTGCGGGGACTGCCCCTGTGTCAATTATCGTGTCTCCATCAGTGTCCGTCAACGCAATCGTCCCAGTCTCGTTCAAAATTGTGACGGTCCATGCCGATGTTACATTGATGTCGAAGGTGTCCGGTCCCCCTGTTCCATCGTTCAATATCCTCAGGTCGTAGTCAATCGTGGATGATGGTCTGGTGCTCTTTGACTGAATCGAGGGGACGACCTTAACATCCACAGAAGCTGGCGCAGTGTCCAAGAACATGCTCCCGTACTCACTCAGCGGAGGAGGTCCCATAATGAATTTCGGCCAAGAGGTATATGCGAACTTGTCAGCGTCCAATATACCCGGTGTCGCCACACTCGCGCCCAAGAATCCAATTGAATCCCCTGGCGATAGACCGAGCAGAGCGAGAGGAATAGAAAACTCAAAAATCATGTGGTCTGCAGGTTCTGCTGGGCTTGGACCAAAGCCCTTCTGTCCAGCCAGTCCCGCATGGTTTGGAAGAGATTGATTGAAAGGTGAATCTTCTATTCCCCATCCTGATGGGCCATAGACGATGTGGGCAGTGCCGCCAAACATTTCGCTTATTACGAACTGGTCCTCTTCGCCAATCGTCATGATCTCGTCATGATTTGTGTCAAATGCTACTGATGCGGAATCAAATGGTGAAGGTCTCAAGTCCCCTACCGCGTCATAGCAGAGATACAGGAAACTTGCGTCGTTCATGGCTAACAGATAACTTGGAATCTCGTTTGCTGGAACTTCGAATAGATCAACTGCAGTGGCGTTGTCCCATTCTCCCGCGGTCATGTTTCCGTCAATCGTTGGAGCAGTTGTCGTCCAATTGGAGTCGATAGAAGCGGGAAATGATCCAGCAACATACGGACCCACGAAGGGGAATGCTCCAAGCAGCAGGCTTGCGAAGACAATACACGCAGCGACCTTTCTCACAATCAGCAGCCTATTCTTTCTGTTCATCATACATAGACCTCCACCGAATCCTCCACTCAGGGATGGTTCAAAAGCAGAACGGGAATATAATAAACTTTGCCTGACTTATATCCTCAAGGATCGGTCAGATATCTGAAGCAATATGGAAGACTACGATGATTTCGCCCTATTCTTCTTCTTTATCGGGCAGTCCGGATTGATGCAGATCAGTTGTGGTTCTTTGTTGTACCTTATGTGATCGACCATTAGCGTACCACAGTGCTCGCAGTCTTTGTCGGTGGGGAGAAGCGGGCCGTATCTGGGTATTGCCCAAACCGTGTTTGTGCATTCTGGGTAGTTGGAGCACCCCAGGAATCTCCCCTTTCTGGAGTGTTTCACAATCATGTTTCCACCACATATCTTACACTCCCCCAGGCGTCTCGAGGGACATCCGGGGTCAACACAAATCTCATCTTTGCTTTTTCCATGAGGAACAGATATCTTCGGAGCACCGCACACGTCACACACATCATCCGTTCCCTTAGCTCCTCTGGGCAGGTTGTATGTCTCTGTGCAATTGGGATATCCTGAACAGCCAATGAACTTGTTACCTCTACGAGAACGCACTATTCGAAGATCTCCTCCGCACTCCTTGCATTTGCCTATCAAGTTCTGATTCAGAAGCGCACCTTTGATTTCAGCACCGATGGCTTCCTCATGAGCCTCGAGAACCTCAAGCGTATCCACCAACATCTTCTGTGATTCTTCAACGACCTCTTCCAGGCTCTTCTCACCCTTCGCTATGCCAAGCATGTCCTCTTCCAGTGTTCTCGTCATGTCCGGCTTCGCAATCTGGTTTGCGTGCTCTTCCAATGTGTTGATAAGGGCGATGCCAGCGTCGGTTGGTCTGAGGTACTTCCCTTCTACGTATTCTCTTCCTATGAGTTTCTGTATGATCTCATGGCGCGTGCTTTTGGTTCCCAGTCCCAAGTTCTCCATTTCTCTCAGCAAATAACCCTGCGTGAACCTGAACGGAGGCTTTGTCTCGTCGTTCTCCAAGTCCACTTCGTTTAGCTTAACATCCTCGCCGATCTCGAGCGTGGGAAGGTGTTCCTCTTTGACTTCTATGTAGTGATAGTACTTCTGCCAACCTCTGTCGAGAATCTGGGCGCCCGAGGCCTCGAACTTCTCTCCTTCGACCTCAAGTGTTGCCTTGGAAACGTTCAGAACCATATCCGGGGCCAGAGTCGCAAGGAAACGCCTAACGACCAACTCGTAGATGTTCCAGTTGTCGCCCTTCAGCTTCGTCTTCTTTGCTCCAGCTACCGGGTGTATGGGGGGGTGATCTGTAGAGAGCTTTCTACCTCTGGACGGTTTCAGCTCTTTTTGAGCGAGGATCTCCTTTGCCTCTCTAGATAATGACGATTCCTTCAGCTTCTCCAAAATCCTTCTCAAGCCCAGTGTTCTAGGGTATACGGTGTTGTCAGTTCTGGGATAGCTGATCAGACCTCTGGTGTACAAGCCCTCTGCGATCCTCATCGCCCTGGATGCCGTATAGCCTCGCCTGTTCGCCTCCAACAGGAATGTTGTCGTATCGAAGGGCGAGGGGGGTCTTCTCAACTCCTTCCCGGCCTCGAACTCCTCCACTCTTCCCGTCTCCGCGGCTTGGACCTTCTTCAAGATGTCCTTTGCCTCTTTCTCCTCCCAGAACCGTCCTTTCGTATGTCTGGCTTCAAAGGCTCCGTCCTTCTCGAAATGTGCCACAAGCTCCCAGAAGGGTTCTGGCACAAAGGCTTGTATCTCCTTCTCCCTGTCGACTATGAGGGCCAGAGTTGGACTTTGGACACGACCTACGGAAAGGTAGTCCTTGCCACGTTGGCCTGTCGCAAGTGAAATGAATCGGGTCAGGCTCGCGCCCCAGGCAAGGTCGATATACTGCCTTGATTTTGCCGACAGCGCAAGTGGATAGTCTATATCTGTCAGATTCTTGAAGGCACTCTCTATCTCATGTTTCGTGAGCGCGCTGAATCTTGCCCTCTTCTTGGGAATGTCCACGATTGAATCGTTCAGAAGGTCCAGGGCGTCAACGCCAATCAGTTCACCTTCTCTGTCAAAGTCAGTGGCTACGATAATCTCATCCACACCATCTATCAAACCACCCATTGCGCTCACAATCGATGGAGCCAGAATCACCTTCTCAGGCTTCGCCTTTGCCAATTCCTTGAGATCAGCCATCCGCCACTGGCGATACTCCTCGCCGTAGTCCAAATGGACAATGTGTCCTCTCAGCCCTATCACAGAATATTCGTCCCCGTTCCTCACAAAGTTCCAGACCGGGATCTTGTTCACCGATTTCTTCTTGGATTCTCCGTCGGATAGTATGAAAGCTATCCGGGAAGCCGAGATGTTCTTCTCGCATATTACGAGTTTTCGCATTGCTCCCGTTCAGTAGTAGATACTGTATTTAATCGTTTGCCAAAGAGTTTTGAGAAGAAAAACCGATGACTGGCTCGACCGAAGGTCACTAAACCTGACCCATTAAAAGCTTGGAGATATCTGATGGAAGCGCTGCGACCGGCACCCCGACTTCATCGAACGCCTTGATCTTGCTCTCCGCCGTTCCCCTGCCTCTTGAGATTATCGCGCCCGCATGCCCCATTCTCTTCTCCGCAGGTGCGGTCTGTCCGGCGATGTACGCGAACACCTTCTTGCTCATGCTCGGAACGATCTCCGCTGCGTCCTCCTCGGCCGTCCCTCCGATCTCCCCCACCAGGACCACACACTCTGTCTCGCTGTCCTTCTCGAAGAGCTCCATACCCTCGATGAAATTGATGCCTATGACTGGGTCTCCCCCTATGCCCATGCATGTGCTCTGCCCCATGCCGCCCTGGGTGATCCAGTCCACTATCTCGTAGGTGAGCGTGCCGCTTCTGGAAAGGATCCCGACCTTCCCCTCGGTGAAGATGTGACCCGGCATTATCCCTATCTTGCATAGTCCGGGAGAGATTATCCCGGGTGTGTTAGGTCCTATGACCTTGATATCCTTGGATTTCGCGTACGCCTTTATTCTCATTGCGTCATGGAAGGGAATCCTCTCAGTGATCAGCACCAGTAGTTCGATGCCTGCATCCATCGCCTCATAACAGGCGTCCATCGCGAACTTTGCTGGGACCAGGACCATGGAAGCTGTCGCACCGGTCTCCGCCATAGCCTCTTTCACGCTGTCGAACACCGGAAGACCATGGACCTCCTCACCGCCCTTGCGGGGTGTTACCCCTCCAACGACCTTCGTCCCGTACTCCAGCATTGCTCCCGCGTGGAATGTTCCCTGGTGTCCGGTTATCCCCTGGATGATCACCTTCGTGCTCCCGCCGACAAGTATCGCCATCAGGAACCACCCAGCCTTACCACTTCTTCGGCAGCTTCGGAGATGGTATCCGTGGGGATCATGCCAGCGTCCTTGAGGATCTCTTTCGCCTCCTTCTCGTGCAGACCCTTTATTCTGGCGACCACGGGGATGTCGATATTCCTTTCTTCGAGTGCCTCCTTGACTCCCTGGGCTACGGTGTCGCACTTCGTTATCCCGCCGAATATGTTCAACAATATGACACTGGGTTTGGCCATCTGCATCAGGTAGAACGCTTCCTTCACCCTCTCAGCGTCGTCCGTTCCTCCAAGGTCCAGAAAGACCCCGCCCTTGCCCCCTTTTGCGTTGAGAACGTCCAGGGTGGCCATTGTCAGGCCGGCTCCGTTGGCTATGACTCCAATGTCCCCGTCCAGCTGCACGAATGCGATGCCCTTCTTCTTCGCCTCTTTCTCCAATTCGGAGATGTCCTGTGGCACGTCTTGATATTCCGGATGTCTGGCCAAAGCATTGTCATCTATCGTTACCTTCGCGTCAACAGCGACGAATCTCCCCTCTTTGGTGACCACCAGCGGGTTGATCTCTATCAGTTCCGCATCTTCCTTCTCGTACACCTGGTAGCATATGTTCAGAATGCTCGTGAGGTCTTCAGCTTCCTTTTCGCTGAGGCCCAGGGACATCGTCAGTGCCTTCAGTGCGAGCGGTTGAATGCCGATGAGCGGCGATATGTGCGCCTTGATTATCTTCTCGTCTGGAACGCTCTCGACCTCGACGCCTCCTTCGTCGCTGACCATCAGGAGTGTCGTTCCTTCTCTCCTGTCTATCATGAAACTGATGTAGAGGTCCTTTTCGGATTCCACCATCTCCTCGACCAACACCTGCTTGACCTCATAGCCTTTGATATTCATCCCGATTATCTGGTCGAAGAACTCCTTTGCCTGTTCTGAGTCCTTTGCGAACTTGACACCGCCTGCCTTCCCCCTTCCGCCGGTGGGCACCTGGGCCTTTATGGCGGCCGGAAATGGAAAATCCTTCACCAGCTCAGGATCGCTTGCAAGAACGCCTCTCGGCACCGGTATCCCGTATCTGGACAGCACTTCCTTCGCTTTGTGCTCGAGGAGTTTCATGTCCGTACTCTCATTCGTATATGGGAGTTCCCGTGCTGTTCACCAGGTCCTTGTAGGCCTTCATTAGTTCCAGCGTCATCGGACCCGGCTTCCCGTCGTTGATAATCCGCCCATCCACGTCCACGACCGGGCCGATCTCGGCGGCGGTTCCGGTGATGAAGCACTCCTCTGCCGAGTAGACATCGAAAAGCGTGAACAACCTCTTTCTGGTCTTCCATCCCTTCTGCTCTGCCAGCTCCATTGCCGTGTCCCTTGTGATCCCTCTGAGATTGGTCACCGATGGTGGGCTGGTGACAACGTCATTGAGGATTATGAAGAAGTTGTCGGCGGATGCTTCTGAAACATATCCTTCGTTGTCCAGGAATAACGCCTCGTCCGCGTCAGCTTGGTTCGCCTCGATTCTCGCAAGCACGTTGTTCAGGTAGTTCAGTGACTTGATGTTGGGGTTGACGCACTGCGGCGGGTTCCTTCTCCAGCTCGTCGTTACCACCTTCAGACCCTTCTCGTACGCGTCCCCGTAAAGGGGGTCGAAAGGTTGTGCAATAATCGCGACAGTCGCTTCTTTACACCTTCTCGGATCAAGGCCGAGATCTCCTTTCCCTCTGGTCACGATGGGTCTCATGTACCCGTTGACTATCTCGTTCCTCCTGCACAGGTCAATGATTATCCTCTTGAACTTCTCCTTTTCAAGCGGGATGACCAGATCAATCGCTTTCGCCGAGTTGTAGAGCCTATCTATATGCTCGTCGAACTTGAAGATCCTCTTGTTGTAAGCCCTTATACCTTCGAATATACCGTCGCCGTACAATAGACCGTGGTCGAAGATCGATATGCACGGGGCATCCCTATCCATATATTCGCCATTCACATATATTGTGAGTCCCATGTTCTCTACTCCTAAACTTGTGATCCTGATTTGAAAGGCCGACCCGTTATCCTCTCGTACATCTCCATGTATATGCTTTTCGTCTCTTCCAGGATTTCGGGTGGAAGAGGCGGGATATCTGGCTCCTCAAGGCCCTTGCTTCTGGCGTCCTCCAATTTATCAAAGTAACTCGTTGAACGGTAATACTGCCTGACCGTCTCCTTGCTGAGCTCCTTGAACTCTCCGTTCTGGTAAGCTTCGATGTCCCAGAACCTGTCCTCGTCGCATGTGCCGAAGGAATCGATGACCATGATCTTTCTGTTCTCGTCGAAGGCGAACTCCTTCTTCCCGTCCACGTGCAGGAGCCCCCGTTGTCCAACCTCGTTGCTGATCCTCTCGTCCAGCTCCAAGTTCAACTCCAGAACCTCTTCGTACTCGTCCTCGGTGAGCCCGGTCATCTTGAGGAGCTCTGCTTTGTCTATCTTCCTGTCCACATCCTCCAGTTTGGTGGTCTGTTCCAAGATGGGCTCAGGGAGCTCGTCCCCGTACTTCGGCGTGTAACCGGCAGAGAAACCCAGGTCGGTCGGGTCCATCTTGCCGGCCTTCAACCTGTCGTGAAGGGAACCCGCCACATAGTGTCTGGATATCCACTCTGCAGGTATCAGGTAGTTGGTGGTCTCGCTGTCTATCTTATTGTAATCGGGTATCACGTCCACCCTCTTGACCCTCATCCGGTTGGGGGACGGCATGCTGAGGAAATGTGTCCTGATCCCTATCTCCTGGCTCTTCTCGAACCAGAACGATGCCTCGCCGCAAAGGGTCTCGCCCTTCTTGGGAACATCCGTCGGGACGATCTTGTCGAAGACAGAAATCCTGTCCGTGAAAAGGAACTCTAGTTCGTTCTCGCTCACTTCGAATAGATCCTTCACCTTCCCCCTTTTCAGAAGCCTCATGTTCTCGCTGACATTATGGTAGCGAACATAATTAAAACTGTGGTTTCACCGTGTCAATTGTAAGCACCGGACAGTCAAGTTCTCGTCGGCAACAGACGAATTCGACACTCGTTTCAGAAGACCTCTGCTTCAGTATGAACGACTATCCCATCGCTGGTGATCGTGTAGGGTTTCAGTCTCCTGGAATGGCCCAATCTCCTCATCTTCACTACCTGGATCACCAGCTGAACATCCGACGACCCCTTGGTGTCCTGGAGCTGAAGGGAGATGACACCATCGGAGACATATTCCACCAGCCCGTCCTTGGACGACCTCGGGTTCTCGTCCTTCGATTCGGCCGTCAGCAGCGATGTCGCTCCGGAATTCCTCATCAATTGGCAGAGATCGAACAGATGCGTCCTCCTTTCACCTTCGTTGGGGAACATCATCGAGAGCAGGGAGACAGAGTCCAGCACGATTCGTTCCGCACCGAACTTCTTGATATACGACGGTAGCTCGCTCCGCACCTTGGTCAAAGTGCTCTTCATGTCAGCAGGTTCCAGTTTGACCAACGAGAGGCTCTCGCCCTTGAACCGTTCCAGGTCCCAGCCGAATGATTTGGCGTTCTCGAATATGGATTCATCCGTCTCCTCGAGGGTGATGAATATGCACTTCTCCCCTTTCTCCAGTCCCTCTTTGATGAACTGCAAGCTCAAGGTGGTCTTGCCTGTGCCGAACCCTCCCAGGATCGTGACAACGTGCCCCTTGGGTACTCCGCCACCAAGCAGTTCGTCCAATCCCTCAACGCCCGTCTTGATAAGCTCCATCACACCACCTAGATTATCCTCTCCATGTACAATATCGAAAGACCCTGGTGATTGGTCACCATCGTGGGGAACCTGGATATGCGTTCGCTCTCCAAGTGCGGAAGCAGTCCGCTGAACTTCTCCACGTACATGTATCTCTGCCTCTTCGAGCTGTTCAGGTAGCTCTTCCACAGGAATGTGAGGACACCGTCCACGCTGTCCATCAGCATCTGCTGGTATCTGCTCTCCATGATCCCCTGAGTGAGCAGGAGGTATACGATCCCGTTCCAGTTCTTGGCCGCTCTCTGCAGCCCCTTCATGGTCGCAATGAGGTCGTCGTTGCTGACCTCGTCCGATACCACGAGGTCGGTTATGGAGTCCACAATGACAACTGAATCCCTGGCATTGTCGTCCAGGTAGGTCACAAGCTTCTCGAGCAGATTCCCGCTCTGACCGCTGAACGGGTTCTCGTCCTCACGGTTCGTCCATGAAGCCGGCACGACAGTCCTCTTGAAGTATTCCCCTGAGAAGTCCTTGAATGTGGTCAACCTCTCCATCGCCTCCACGAACTGGGGGTTGAACGACATCGCCACCTCGTTCAATATGTCCCGCTTTGATCTTGTGAAGCTGATGTAGCGGATGTTCTTGGGCAGCAGACCGTCCTCGGCCGCAGACCCCATGTAGAACTTCTTCAGGCGAGGGTTCTCGGTCACTATCGCTATCTTGGATGCGCTCGTGTAGACGTATTCCCTCTGCCCGGCGCCAACATCTCCCAGGAGAAGAACTACCGAACCCGCGGGCAGACCGCCCTTCACGATGGTGTCAAAATCCGAGACTCCGGTGGGTATCCTCTTGGTCGGAAAATCGTCCACTTTGTCCTCTAAGTGCGCTTCAACCATCTCTGGCGTCAGAGGCATCCCACTCATGTGGTGGTAAAGGGAATCTTTGGATAAGAATCTATTGTTGGCTGCTAGATTTTCTTCATACGTCCCAGGACGGGTTCGTAGACCAGACCCTTGTCCAGAAGTTCGTTGGCTATCTCCTCCAACTCGTCCTTCTTGATGCCGGCCTTCTTGGCGCCTTTCAAGATATCCTCCCATGACGCGCCCTTGCCGTTCTTGTCAAGCGACTCGATGAGCTTGAGGACGTCGGTCTCCTTGTCCTCCTTCTCCTCGTCCACCGTCTCTTCCTTGACGTCCGCCTGCTCTCTGAACTCTGGTAAGAGATATCTGAGAGCGTCGATCAGCATGCCCGAATACTTGTCCACTTCGAGGTCCAGGTAGTGTTGCTTGGCCCTGACTATGCCGTCCGCCAATCGTTCCTTGTAGCCCAGCGCAATGAGTCCTTCCTTCGTCAATGGGTCCATCTGCTGAGCCTCCTTCATGGCCGTTATCCTTTCCCTGAGATTCTTGCACGCCTCCAGTACCCAGAAGTCCCTGAGGTCCTCGCTGACCTTGGTGACCATCTCCGGACGGATGGAGACGTATATCGTGCCCTCTTCGGGTGAATACACCCTGCTCTTGCCCATGACCGCCGCGAAGACGGGCGGTTCGAGCTTCGCAAGTTGCTGGGCTGCTTCGGGTTGATACTGACCTGCTGAGATGTAGAAGGTCCCGGTGGAGTCCTCCAGCCTCGCCCTCCACATGGGCTCCTCCTCGGTTGCGATGTTCTCCACCTCGGTTATGACCCCGACCACCAATAGACGGTTGATCCTGGCTCCGAGCGGGGTGACCACATAGGATGGGGCTCTCTCCCCGCCCTCGGTGTAAACGTAACTTGAATCGTTGTACTCGCCTGCGAACACTCTCCACGCCACCTCCCTTATCATGTGAGTCCCTCCAGATCGTCAAGCATCTCCCTCGCCTCCTTTTCTACCTCTATCTTCAACACCTCCGCCGAATTGACAATCATCATGATGCCGAAGTCGTCCCTGGTGACGTTTCCCTGAACCTCGATGGGTTGGGCTATGAGCATGTCTGCCAGGTCATCCCTCACCACCTCGTGGGTCATTGCCTCCTTGGCCATGTCTATGCACACGTCCATGGACTTGTTGAGGAACTTCTCTGTGAGCTCCCGTCCGAAGATGGCAGTGATGGCTCCGCTTCCGTCGTCGATGACCGCCTTTATCCTGAGGTCGGCCTCGCCTTCGACTTCCCCGTGGATCCTGCATGCGTTCTTTCTGAGGACCCTTCTGCATTCGGGGCATCTGTAGATCAACCCGCTTCCTTCCTTCACGTCCACGAGAATGCCCCTGACGGTGGTATCCACCGCGCCGCCTCTCTCGATAAGGTCCTCTATCCAGATCCTCGGTGATGTCTTCAGGTCATCCATGGACGGGAAGTCCTCGTCGACTATGTTGACCTCCGCCCTCTCGTCGAAGTTCAACTGCGGGATGCCTCTCCACGTTCGTATGTAACCGCCCTCGATCTTGAGCACGTCGCCCTCCTTCAGTCCATAATCCTTCCATGCCGTGAACTGGGCCTTGCCCGTTTCGTCGGCCATCACTCCCGAGTAGACCATCTTCTTGTTGCCTTCAACCATGACCTCCCTCTCCTCCAGGGAGAGGATCCTCACCGTCATCGAAACGCCTCCGAAGCCCTCCCTGAGGTCGGCGACCTTCGCGGGTCTCACAGTGGCCGGCCCGGGTGTGAACGGAGGAACCGCCTCCGGGCTCTCGGGACTGATGGTCGTCCTGTTGCCGAAGTTGATCTGCACCTGTCCCCTGTACTCCTTGGTGTAAGCGTTCTCCACGCGGACGGTGTCCCCCTTCTCCATCTCGAGGTTCTCCACTTCCCACGCGGTGAACGGAACGGTCGCCGTATCGTCTCCGAGTATCCCGTAGAGAATGTTCTTGGCATTCCCGTTCACTTGGATCTCCTTCGGATTGACCGATACAACTCTTGCAAGAAGGCTTACGCTCGGCTCGTTGGGAGCAAGTTCTGCAAGCTTCTTCTGCACCCCTACCTGCAATCCGGCAGGGTTCCCCCCGTATTTCCTTACAATGCTTCTCTTGGCAGAGTCCAGAGGTACTCTGTACACGTTCAGGTAGTTCTCCAGCTCACCAGCGATCTGGTCTTCACTCACTTTGTCGTCAAGCGCCCTTTTTATGTCTTCTACATGGGGCGCGATTTGTTCGCGGTCCATTGAATTACTCTCCTTTCAGGGAGGCTTTCTGTTCTTATTTGGGCCTCCGAGGGGGAATCGTTTGTTAAGCTTATATAGCTTAGGAGGAGGTGGGTGAAAGTGTTCATGGAGGAATGCAAATCCTTATCCGTGTCACTGCGTTGCCGGGCCGATATTATGGCAAGAACAAACCAGTTGGGCGAGTCGAGGTTCGTCAACGTACGCATGCCTCTTTCAATGATCAAGGAACTGGAAACCATCGCCAAGAAGGCTCACAAGAACCGGAGCACTGTCGTCAGAGAGCTGCTGGTAAAGGCTTTGGACGATGAGTGAAGTATTTCGGTGTCATATTGTGACACGAAATCTAGAAGCAATTACGGCTTTCTCTTGCCAAAACGTGTCACAATTTGATACATAATCAATCTGGGCCCGACAGCATCAACTTCTATATGCCGAAGACCATTCGCATTTGTACGATAATGCCCGAACCGAACTTCTTCGATGGGATCGCAGACATCTACGACGAAACAAGGGGAATCCCAGAACCACATTTCTCCAGACTCTTGGAAAGAATGGAGTCATATCTGGACAATCAACAGAAAACACTAGATATCGGCGTTGGGACCGGACGTTTCTCGAGACCGCTTCAATCCCATGGATTTGACACGGTCGGCATCGACATTTCCCGGGAGATGATGAGGGTCGGGAGGTCCAAAGGTCTGCGGGGCGTTATTTACGCGAACGCTTGTTCCCTCCCATTCAAGGACAATTCATTCCACTCCACATTATCGGTGCACCTGCTCCATCTCATCCCTGACTGGTTGTGCGCACTGCAAGAGGCAATAAGGGTTACAAAAGACAACTTCATCACCGTAAAGCGGGTCTGGCTCAATGAAGAGACCCCCTACAAGCTCTATGGTGAACTGACCTCGAAAAACGGAAAACTGATAAAGTCCTTGGGCATGAGCGAGAAGGACTTCCCGGAAAGGGTTGAGCCTTCCTCGGAGGATTACCTGGGAGCCAGAATGGAAACCGCTTCTGCCGACGAAGGCATCCAGAGATTAGAGAACAGAATATACTCAGGTCTTCCGGAGATACCCGATGACATCCACGAGGATGCCATTCAGAAGATCCGTGAGAGATTCGGTGGAACAGAGGTCGAGGTCGCGGAAGAGATATACCTTCTCGTGTGGAGGATCGACGATCTGGACAAAGCAATTGAAGACGGCGTCTTCGAGGACTAGTCGAAATCCGGTGCACCGGCGAGCGCCTGCAGCGCCTCTTTCTCCATGAAGTGAAGGTCACCAGGAACCACCAAACAGAATATGTGTGAACTGAACCTTCTTTGAGCCAGGTTACCCATCTTGTCGCAAACTACCTCCGGGTCATTCGATCCCACATCCCCCAATGCGCACACCAAACTCTCATCGGTCAGGACCTTGCCCTTCTCCTTTTCCTCCAGTTCCTTCAAGTAGTCCAGTGCTTCACCGACGGTCATCGTATCTCCATCCTCTCTCAGGTCCAACAGTATCAGCGTGTGTAGCCCCATCTCCCTGTTCCGCTTGATCGCTTCGTACGGGCTCGACGGGAAGTACCCCTTCTGCTTGAACGGGATTGTGGTGGTCCTTCCGAACTTGTAGGACTGCAACCCGAGAAGGCCAGTGGCGGCCGTCACAACGGACACGCCGCATATCACCTTTGTCGGTATCCCTTCTTTCATCGCCCTCATTCTCAGGTCGACGTGCGTGGTCGCGGACATCGCGTCCCCGGGGACCAGGAAGGCCACACGCTTCTCTCTTGCCTCATGCAGGATGATCTCTCCCCCCTCCACATCTTCCCTGCTCAGGACTATCATCTCCTTTCCTATCTGCTCCTCGAGCTTCTCTATCGTGCCCTCTTTCAGGCGGGATGTGTAAGACTCTGTGAAAAGAACATCGGATTGCTTGGCCTCGTCCAGACCCTTGATGGTTATGTCGTTCTCATCGTGCAGACCTAAACCTATAAAGACGAGTTTTCCCATGGCTTCACCGTTGAAATCTCTCTGTGTCATCGTTCCCAGAGCTGAAGGCGAGAGTGTTCGTAAAAAGCTTTTGGAAATGGACAACTTCCGCAAGGACCTGATCGTCGCAAGAGATGAGGAGAACCTCTTTTTCCCCATTCTCAAGAGCGTCGACCTCGGCTACGAGATCAAGGAGCTCGATTTTGAGGAGGCGGGTGTGGCGATCCGGAGCTACATCGATCTGGTGGACGTGCCGGAGGACCTGGAACCTCTTCTTCCCACCTCGTTCGATGTGATTGGGGAGATCGCCGTCATCAAGATTCCGGACGAGTTGAAAGAACACTCATCGGCCATCGGCAAGGCGATACTTGAGGCCAATAAATCCGTCATCACCGTCGTTTCGGATGAAGGGGTAATGGGAGACTTCCGTGTGAGGGATGTCCAGGTCATCACTGGCGAGGACAGCACCAAGGCCTACCACAAGGAGTTCGGGATGAATTTCGCGGTGGATCTGGCAAAGGCCTACTTCTCTCCCAGGCTGGCGACCGAGAGGCAACGTGTCACTCGGATGGTGAAAGAAGGCGAGCTCATAATCGACATGTTCTGCGGGGTCGGTCCCTTCTCGGTGACCATATCCAAGAACGTGCCCGGGTCCAAGATATTCGGGATCGACTCAAACCCCGACGCCATCAAGAACTTCATGGAGAACATCAGGATGAACAAGGTGAAGAACGTGATACCCATGGAGGGGGATGTGAGGGAGCTCATGTCATCCATGGAACCCGCCGACAGGATAATCATGGACCTTCCTCAGAAATCGTTTGAGTTCTTCGAACTGGCCCTTGGTTCTCTGAAGGAAGGCGGGACCATCCACTATTACGAGATCCTCACCGAGGTGGAAGCCCAAGAAAGAGAGGATGACCTAATCTCAATCGTCCAAAAGCAAGGAAGGAAGATGGAGCTCGAAGAACGCAGGATCGTGCACGGGTACTCACCCACGCAGAACCATTACGTCTTCGACATCAAGGTCTTTTGAGGTTGATCCCGGTCTGTCCCTGATAGTTCCCCGATCTTTCGTCGTATGTTTGTTCCGCTTCCGAACTGACCTCTTCCAGGACCATCTGGGCGAAGGTGTCGCCGACCGATATCTCCACGTCATTTGGCGATGAGTTGAAGCCCGCCAGCGTGAGGGTCCCCTTGAACCCGGCGTCGATCTTGCCGAAGGATGCTATGATCCCTCTCCTTGCCCAGGTCGACCTTATCCACAGCTGCCCGGTCACTTTTGGGCCGAACTCCACGAACTCCTTGGTGCTGATAACGAAGTTGGAGAGAGGCGGCACAAGAATCTTGCCCTCGCTCACTTTCGTCTTGGTCTGATTCACCAGGACCTCGTCTATCGTCAGGTCGTATCCGTTGGGGGTCAGGTTGCTTTCTTTGAAGCCTCGGATCTTCAATTGTCCGCTTTCTATTGCGTTTACCACGTCTTTGTCTGAGAGAATTGACATCGTTCCCCCTCGTGGGTTGAATGTGATTATGAGGATAAAAGGATTCCCGAAGGGAACGAATAAATAATCACGGATGTTTGGGGTGCATGGGGTAGGTGGTGAGTTGGACTTTCGTTTGACCGAGGATCAGAGGATGGTTAGGAAGATGGCCAAGGATTTTGCCGAGAAGGAGATGATCCCTTTTGTGGCAGAATGGGAGGAGAAGAACGAGATACCCATGGAGTTCTATGAGAAGATGGGAAAGCTCGGGATGCTCGGCGGTCCCATACCCGAGGAATACGGCGGTTCCGGGATGGATTACGTGGCGTATCATCTCATGATCGAGGAGGTCGCCCGCGCGTGTTCTTCGGTCAGGACGACCGTGTCCGTGCAGACCTCGCTTGCCGAGACGAATCTCCTGCTGTTCGGATCGGAGGAACTGAAACAGAAGTATCTGGTCAGGCTCGCCAAGGGCGAGATGCTAGGAGCTTGGGCGCTCACAGAACCCAACGCCGGGTCGGACGTCGGCGGGATGCAGACCATTGCCAGGGAAGAAGATGACGGGTGGGTCCTCAACGGTTCCAAGATGTTCATCTCCAACGGCGACATTGCTGGGGTGGTCATCGTCTTCGCGAGGCTTCCGAACACCAAGAGGCATGATGGCATCTGCGCCTTCGTGGTGGAGAAGGGTACGCCTGGGTTCTCGATTGGCAAGGTCGAGATCGGGACCAAGTTGGGTCTCAGGACATCTCACACCGCGGAGCTCATCTTCGAGGACTGCAAGGTCCCCAAGGAGAATCTCATCGGCAACCCCGGCGACGGATGGGATATGGCCATGGAGGTCCTTGATTCCGGCAGGCTCAGCGTGGCCGCTGGTGCCGTGGGGATAGCAAGAGCCTGTCTGGAGGCGAGCATCAAATACGCCAGGGAAAGGTACGCCTTTGGAAGACCGATCGGAAGGTTCCAGATGATAAAGGACAAGATCGCACAGATGAGCACCGAGGTGGACGCCGCTAGGCTTCTCGTGTTGCGCGCGGCACAAAAGAGGGATCTGGGCGAGGACAATACGCTCGAGGTCAGCCAGGCCAAGCTCTTCTCAGCTCAGGTGGTCATGAAGGCGGCGGACGAGGCCGTCCAGATCCACGGCGGTTACGGTTACTCATCCGAGTTCCCTGTGGAGAGGTACTTCAGGGACGCCAAGGTATGCTCCATTTACGAAGGCACGAACGAGATCCAGAAGCTGATAATCGCCGGCGCCGTCATCGGAGAGCTGGATTAGTTCTCATTCCTCCAGAACGAACTCCCACTCGCACCACAGGTCGTCCGGATGTTCATCCGGCGGACAGGTCAGGCAGTTCACCTTGATCTTGGGATTCAATTCCTTTGCGAAGAGCTTCAGCCAGTTATAGCGGACACCCTTGCACGCGAACTCCCCCAGCCCCTTTTCGGCCCTTCTGGTCTGCACCCTGCACTTGGTGTTCCTGTACACTCCCCTGTTCTCCTCGACCTCTATCTCCTTCCTCTCGGTGTCCAGGGACCAGCAGCACACCCTGAGCGCCTGCATGAACGAAGGAATGTCATCTCCCGAGACACCCATGGTCTTGATCAACCGCCTGACCTCTATCTTCGCCATTCTCTCCCAGACCCAGGTGTCGATCTCCAGGGCGTCCTCGCCTCCGAACTTCCGTTCGATCCCCAAGAAATACAATCCATCAACCGCGAACAGGTCCCTGATGTGCATGAAGAGAACGTCTATGAGCTCCTCCTTTGACAATCCACTCAACCATTCTCTATCAGGTTCTCTTCCCACGAACTTGCCGATATTCTCTGCCATTCGAATCATCCTCTCGCGCTAGTTGCTGTGCGTCAAGTCCATACTGAAGGTGGATATTTGAACTCTTCTCATCGTCTCGGTCAATAACAAACTTTAAAACCAAGTGCAGTATTCGGGACAATCAGTTATCTAAGCATCCCTCCACAACGAGGCCGTGCGGACTTTTACATCTGGACGGCCGACCTTTTTTCTTATGTTCCCTTGCTGGGCAGACCATCGAACCGATGTGTATTTATCCAAGATTGACATTGATTTTATCCGGAAGTGCTTGAAATGAGGTTTCCGCGTTCGAGACTCTTGACCTGTGCGATTGGTGTTGTGACCGTTCTTCCACTGCTGTTCTCTGCCGCAATGTTGGTTGCCGCTCCCGTCGTGGCGGATGAGGGCAGGAACCTGTCCATGTTCCAGGATGTGAACCAGGACGGCAATATCGACATCGTCTTTCCTTCAGGCAAGATATACTACAACGTTGGAGAGAACAGATACCGGACGAACGAGATCGAGTTCACTGGCACCGGATACAAGCTGAAGGAATACACCTTCTCCAACGGGACCTTGGCTCCTCTCTTGAATCCCTCTCTTAACATGGAACCCTCGCCTCTATATCTGCTGGACGAGGATGGGGACGGAATACCCGAGACGATCATCTTCATCAATTACGGCGATCTCAGCATGGTCATGTACCGCAATGACGGAACGGGGACTTTCTCCGCGGTCAGGTCACTGGACATCCAATCCGACATGACACCCGATTACATCGCCGTCTTTGACAACAAGGAACTTAGGAAGAAGCAGGGCATGGTGGAACTTGTTTAGTTCTTTGAGATTCTCAACGCAAATCAACCAATTCATCTTCTTTCGTTCTCAGAACAATCTGGTCGACAATTCCAATGAGAACAAATGCTGTCATTTCAGCAATGTGTTATGATGTAGATTAGCGGAATTCTCGGAAGAAACAGAACAACCAACGCGAGTATTGAAAAGACAATGCCAATGATCAGCTGGTATGCTTTGAGGCATCCTCTCTTGCGTGCAACTGCCAACATCAAGAACTCCAAAATGAGCATGATTGATACCAGAATAACTGCCGATGTGGGCACGTCGAAAGGTGTGCAGCCAACGATGATTTTCCAAGGAAGAATGAACAATATGGCGAAGACAAATGCAAGGATTGCTGGCAATGTTGTGGACACAACTTGCCTGATGCTCACTCTCCCAGGTTTACTTACGGTTCTGATGGCCTCCCCGGATGCAAATGGTCCTGGGGATAAATAATCCTACCGTTGGGGGTCTTTGTTACGGTCTCGTCTTGAATCTTGATTTCTGGAATGCCCCAAAGGCTCAAGGATAGTACCTGGCAACGGTCCTCGGGAATGGGATCGCATCCCTGATGTGCTCCAATCCGCAGATCCACTGGACAACCCTCTCTATTCCCATGCCAAAACCGCTGTGCTGAACCGATCCGAACCTTCTCGAGTCCAGGTACCAGTCGTATCTTGAGATGTCCTCTCCTTCCCTCTCAAGTGATTTGATGATCTCCTTGATGTCCGCATCCCTCTCCGAACCGCCGATTATCTCGTCGCCTATCTCCGGCGCAATGAAGTCGAAACACAACGCAACATCCGGGTTCTCTGGGTCCCTGGGTTTGTAGAACGCCATAATCTCCTTGGGGTAATGCGTGACTATCAACGGCTTATTGAAATCTCCCATCAACGCCCTTTCTTCCAGAGTCCTCAGGTCCTTCCCCCAGTCCACGTTCATACCTTTCTTTTGCAGCATTTCGATGGCTTCATCGTACTTCATTCTGGGAAACGGCGGGACCTGTGATTTCAGATATTCGGGGTCCCTCTTCAGCGCTTCCAGTTCAGGTAGGTTCCTTTCCGCCACCGTCTGGCAGATGTGTGAGATTAACTTCTCTCCTTCCTTGATGCATTCGTCCATCCCTTCCCAAGCGATCTCCATCTCGGCGTGCCAGTACTCAGTAAGATGTCTCGTGGTCCTGAACTTCTCCGCCCTGAAGGATGGTGCGATGCAGTATATCTTCTCCAAGGCCATGACCATCGCTTCGGCGTAGAGCTGCCAGCTCTGAGCGAGGTAAATCTCCTTATCGTAATAGTCCACCTTGAAAAGCGTTGAACCGCCCTCAACCATGGACGGTGTCAGAATGGGAGCCTGGACCTCCCAGTAGCCGTTGTTCCTGAAGTAATCGTGAATCGCTCCGAAGACGGTGGACCTTATCTTCAGAACATTGGTCATCTTACGGCTTCGTATCCAGAGGTGCCTTTGGTCAAGCAGGAGCTCGGTGCTCTGGTCCTTTGTGATCGGGTATTTGTCCGCAAAGCCCACGACGTTGAACCCGGATGCCCTGATCTCATATCCTCCCGGTGCCCTCTCGTCCTTTGCGACCGTACCCTTCGCTATCACCGAGGACTCTATCAGCGCTTTCTCCGCGTCAGAGAAATCCTTCTCCGGGACGTCGTCCTTGTTGACGGTGACCTGAACGACTCCGGTAGAATCTCTCACAACTACAAACACCAAGCTTCCGCTGCTTCTGGTGCGATAGATCCAGCCTTTGATCTCAACCTCTTTTCCCTCATAATCGTCCGAGAGGATTTCGGCTATCTTGGGCATTCTCTCGTAGATGGTCTTTTGACTAATCTAATTTTTCCCTTTCGATCAGGCTTGATAAGACACTTCTCAGAACTCTGATGCTTGCAGAATAATCATCCAAGCTCAACCTTTCGTCGGGGGTGTGATCCAGCTTTGAGTCCCCGGGACCATACGCGACTATGGGAACATCCCAGTGGTTGCCCAGCACGTTCATGTCCGATGTCCCGAGCTTCTTCTTGTAGGTGGGTGAGCCGTCCGCCTCTCTTATGGCCGAGACAAAAGCCCTCGTCAGGAAACTGTTCTTGCTGGAGACTATGGGTGCCTCTTCTGATACCCAATGCAGATCACCGCTACCGAGTTGTTCAATGCTAGCTTTGACCTCTTCTGTGTTCGCGGCAGGCGGGATCCTCACATCAATCTGCATCTCCACTCTTGTTCGGAGCCCGTCGTTCTCCGTATTGAAGGAGACCAATCTGGGTGTAAGTGAATCAAAGGCCGAATCCCCGAACTCGGAACTGCAGTAATCGTTCAATTCATTCCAGAAATCCACACCCATCTCGGCCGGGCTTGGGTCCGGCGTACCTGTGTGCTTGTTGACTTCTTCCATCCCGTACCGCAACCTGAGGCAACCCTTGTAGCCTATGGCGACCGAATCCCAACCGCTCGGTTCTCCGATTATGATACATCTGGGATTGTACTTGTCCAGCAGATTTCTTGCTCCGCGAGAATCTCCCTCTTCGTCAACCACAC
Source organism: Thermoplasmata archaeon (assembly GCA_023140195.1). Classification (GTDB taxonomy): domain Archaea; phylum Thermoplasmatota; class Thermoplasmata; order RBG-16-68-12; family SOIM01; genus JAGLME01. The sequence goes on along the minus strand of JAGLME010000004.1, from coordinate 348,435 downwards.
CTATGACCGTTATCCTCTTCCCGGCGGTGTTCTCCAGGCCTGAAGCCGCGCAGACCATCGCAGCCAATGGGCCCTTTGCATCCACGCTTCCTCTGCCGTGCAGTACTCCGTCCTCAACCCTGACCGCAATCTCTCCAGGAACTGTATCCAGGTGACCCACAAGTAGGATCTCCTCCTGACCTTCGCCCATGATGCCGACCGCATTCCCAACTTCATCAATGTGAGATCGAAAGCCGTTCTCGTTCATCGTCTGGACCAGGTAATCTGCCAACTGCCCCTCATCGTTAGTCGGGGAATATATTGAGACCATTGTCTTGAGCAATTCCAGTTCATCCATCTGCGATCAGCTCTCCCAAAGCGTCCACCGCAAAGTCGATCTGCTCCCTCTCCACCACCAGTGGAGGCAGGAATCGAAGCACCGTGCTTCCGGAGGATATCGCCAGAACGCCTCTCTCGGCGAGTCCCATGATGATAGGCTTCACCTTCCGCTTGAGCTCCACCCCGACCATCAGTCCCTTTCCCCGGACCTCTCTGATCATCTTGCTGTCGATCTCTCGCAGTCTGGTCAGGAGGTGGTCTCCCATCTCTGCCGCTCTCTCACAAAGGTCCCTATCTACTATGTACTTTATAGCAGCCAAAGCAGCAGCGCATGCTAACGGGTTACCGCCGAAGGTCGTCGAATGACTGGCCGGAGGAAGATTGAATATCTCGTCCCGTGCTATCATGGCCCCCATCGGGAAACCGCCTGCCATAGATTTGGCAACGCACATGATGTCAGGCTCGATAGAATAGTGTTCGAAGCCCCACATCTTTCCAGTTCTCCCAAAACCGGTCTGGACCTCATCCATTATCAACAATGACGCGTGCTCGTCGCAGACCTCCCTCACCTGCCGAAGGTAGTCATCCGGAGGCAACCTCACCCCCGCTTCACCCTGTATGGGCTCAAGCAGGACGGCTGCAACATCATCACAGATGTGCTCGTTCAGGGAATCGATGTCACCGTAAACGACATGCTCGAAGTCCGGCACCAGTGGTTCGAAAGGTTCTCGATAGTTCTTGCCCCATGTCGCGCTCAATGATCCGTATGTCTTGCCGTGGAAACCTCTCTTGGCTCCGATGATCCACTTCTTCTTGGTGTGCCCTCTGGCGAACTTGATTGCCGCTTCCACCGCTTCGGTGCCGGAACTGCACAGGAACGATCTTGTCAGCGGACCGGGTGTTATCTCGGCCAGCTTCTCCAGGAGCTGCTCCCTCTGGTCATTGTGGAAGAGGCTGTAGACGTACATCAGTTGCTCTGATTGCCGCCTTATGGCCGCTGTAACGTAATGGTTGCTGTGGCCCACGTTCATCACGCCGATGCTCGCCCCCATGTCCAAGTACACATTACCCTCACTGTCCCAGAGCCTCGCTCCCATGCCTCTGACGATCTGCATGCCTCTTTTCGGGTACTGGCGGGAATTGTGATCATCCTCTGTTCTCATTCGATCACCGTTCCGGCTCCGTTCATGGCATCCGTTACTGGCATCTCCGTGTTCGCGTCACTAAGTATGACCCGTCGGATTCCAGATTCCAAGGCCTCCTTCGCTCCGAGCATCTTCTTCCTCATCCTGCCCTTGGCGTAGTTCATCGAGTCATCGACTGTAATTCTGTCAATAGGCCGATCATTCTCCAGATCCATCAGGCCTGGAACATTAGAAAGGAATATCAGGGTCTCAGCTCCCAATGCACCTGCGATCGCAGCGGCCGCCCTGTCCCCGTCCACGTTCACCGCTTCATTCTCATGGGATACCGCAATTGGTGCCACTACCGGAAGTTGACCGGCATCGAGCAGGGTTCTCAGCACCTCTACGTTCACCGATTCGATCTTGCCCGTGTAATCCCCGCGAAGGACCTTCTTCTTCCCGTCTTCTATTATCTTTATAGCATCCTTTCTTCTTGCGCGCAGCACCCCACCGTCAACTCCTGCAAGTCCGACCGCATCGATCCCCAATTCCCTGAATGAGGATACTATATCCGCGTTTATCTTGACATTGGCCTTCTCGAAGATATCCATCGTCCTCTTGTCCGTGAACCTGCTGGTGTAACCTGAAACTGATGTGACCATTCGGGGTGGATGGCCGGCCTCCTGGGACATCTTGTTCACTAGTGAAGAACATCCGTGCACCAGGACGAACTGATCATAACCTGCCAGGTCTTGGATGACGTTCTGGATGTTAATCCCTTCAGCGCCGCCGACCTTCACAACTATCATTCAATCACCTAGATGGGATGGAGCCCGATCGTCTCCAGACCCAGAGTCTCCTCGAATCCGTACATGACGTTCAAGCACTGCACAGCCTGACCAGCGGCTCCCTTCATCAGATTGTCTATGGCGCTCATGACCACCAGTCGGTTGTTCCTGCCTTCCCTTTCGAAGCCGATATCGCAGTAGTTCGACCCGATCAGAAGCTTGGGCTCCGGATAGCGGTATATCCCGCTCTTCTCCTTGACTATCCTGATGAACGGCTCGTCACCGTAGGCCGATCTGTAGACTCCCCAGACATCCTTCTCCTCCAACGGCTCGTCCAGGAAGATGTGACATGTTGACAGTATTCCCCTGACCATCTCCACCGCGTGCGGTGAAAAGGCGGCATCCACGCCCAGTTCCTGCTCCATCTCCGCCGTGTGCCTGTGCATGGTTGGCTTGTAGCTCCTTACCACCCCGCTCCTTTCGGGATGATGTGTTGATCTGGAGCTCTTTGCGCCCGTTGCCGAGGACCCCACCTTGGAATCTATGACAGCGGTCCCCGTGATGAGTCCTTCCTTTGCCAGAGGGTGCAGTCCCAGTATCGCAGATGTGGCCAGACAACCCGCTCCACTGACCAATCTAGCCTTTCGTATCTCCTCTCTGTGCAGTTCCGGGATACCGTAGACGGCCTCGCTCAGAAGCTCCGGGTTTGGATGCTCCACGCCGTACCAGGTTTGGTAATCTTCAGGGTTCCTAAGTCTGAAATCCCCGCTCAGGTCTATCACCCTGTCAGCGTGCTCCAGGAATTCCGGCATCCTCTCCATGGTCATCCCGTGAGGAAGCCCGCAACACAGTAGATCATAAGAATCCAGTTCGTCCATTCCGGAGAACTTCAGGTCCGTTACACCTCTCAGATTGGGGTGGACTCTCTTGACCATCTTGCCCTTGTACGATTCGGAAGTTATGATTGAGATCTCAACCTCTGGATGCATCAGAAGAAGTCGAACCAGTTCTCCACCAGTGTAGCCGGAACCTCCCACGATCCCGACCCTCATCTGCGCCCGACCTCCTCCACGTAATCGATTATCTTGGCCGGAATGTTGACACCTGAAGGCCCCACCGAGTTCCTGAACTCCATCGTGTAGTTCACCTCGTTCACGAGTGGACCGTCGGGAGTCTCGAAAATGTCGATAGCCAGCACCCCGCCTCCAACCGCCTCGCTGGCCTTGAGGCTGATCTCGTTCAGTTCATCGGTGACCTCGCATCGGCTCACCTCGCCTCCCCTTGCGGTGTTGGTTATCCAGTGCTTTGAACTTCTGTAGATGGCGGCAACCGTCTCATCCCCCACCACGAACGTCCTGATGTCCCGACCGGGTTTCTCGATATACTCTTGAACATAGAATATAGAATGATGATAGCCGCCGAGTATGACCTTGTGTTCCAGTATCGTTTCCCCAGCTTCCCTATCGTTTATCTTGGACAGCAATCTCCCCCATGACCCAGTGACCGGTTTCAGTACGACCGGGTAGCCGACCTTCTCCATGGCCTGCAAAGCCGTTTCCGGCGTGAAAGCGACTATCGTTTTTGGAATTGGAACGTTGCTTCGGGCAAGTGCAAGCGAACTCGTCGCCTTGTTCCCGCATATCCTGGCCACATCGTGGGTGTTCACAGTCGGGATTCCGTACAGGTCGAAGAACTCCAGTGCATGCAGGGCTCTCGAGTGACTGACGCTCCTCTCCAGGATCACGTCCATGTTCCAGCCGTTGTTCTCGATCTCGAACATGGTCTCCCTGTCGTCGATCTTCTGCAGGTCGACGTTCCGGTTACGTATCTCCTCAAGGAGCATCTTCTCGTCCTTTCGGATTATCGAATATAGGAATCCCAACTTCATGTCATCCTACCTTCCTGGTTACTCGCCCCAATCTTCCTCTTCCTGAGGTGCAAGGGCCAGCGCGATGGGATTGTCGGTGACGACCTCGAGTTCGGTGCCGCATTCCAGACAATCCACGATCTCTCCTTTCTCAGGTTTTGATAGTGCTATCTGTGCTCCGCATTCGATGCATTCGGCCATGATATCACGTACCCGCTTCTAACAAAATCATTATATAAGAACTCATTGTGACTATAATCACAAAACGGAATGGTGAAAGTTATGGTGACGGTCAGCCACGTAGCCCAGAAGTTGGTCAGGGACAGGGTCTTCGTCCTGGAGGCGATGAGCAGGGGAATCGTTTCATTCGGTTCGCTGGCAGAACAGCTCAAGCCAGATATCGAGAAGGAATTGGGCAAGAAGGTCAGACACCACGCCATCGTGATGGCCTTGCGCAGGTACGCCGAGACCCTCAAGGAGAAGGGCAAGGTCTCCTTCGATTACACGTCCGAGATCATACTGAAGACAGACATATGCGACATAGCAGTCCGCAGATCACCAACACTACTGGACAAGCTCAAGCAACTGTATGACATAGTCGATTTCGAGACCGGTGACATCCTCAATGCCGTTCACGGAAGATACGAGGTCAGCATAGTGACCAACGAGAGATATCGGGAGAGGGCCCTGAAGTTCCTGAAGGGCGAGAATATACTGAATGTGGAGACTGGCCTGGTGTCTTTGACACTTACCCTCTCTAAAGATTTTCTGTATACCCCAGGCGTCATCTTCAACATCGTGAGAAACCTGGCATGGGACAACATAAACATCCTCGAGATAGTGTCCACCAACACAGAGCTCACTTTCATCCTCAACAAGGAGGACGCGGTGAGAGGCTACGAGGTGCTCGAGAGGGTCGTGGGCAAGGGTCGCTGAGACCAGTTCGAAGACCGCCCAGCAATGCTTAATAGTCAGTGAATCCATATACCGCCTAGGAGGTGGGGTTTCTTGAGTGCCTCGATTCCAATGAAACTAGCGTGCGTTCTCATACCTTTGGTGCTGGTCATACCTGCTGCGAATGTTTTGAGCTTTTCTCCAGAGGTCCAGGAGGTGGATGATTTCAAACCTCTTGGACTGGAGACAAATGAGATATTGCTGTATTTTGGCAACGGCGGACAGCCTCCCTTTCAAGGGGAAGGTCGAGGAGTATTCAATGATCTGAAAGCACATTACGATGGCATGGGGTATCCAACGACCTACACCAACGTCTGGCCGTCCGATCTGAACGACTACAGGGTCATATTCTTCATCATGCCAGGAATGGAGGATGACAACGGCATCTTCTTCTTCTCGTCCGCCAGGATCAGCCAGATCGAGGACTTCCTGATGAACGGCGGGAGATTGGTCGTTCAGGGGGAGCACAGTGGCTACTTCGGGATCGATACCGTCAACAGGCTCCTCTCGGACCTCGGATTGGGGATTCAGCAGAGATCTGACAATAGGCTGTACTACATCGAGCCCGCGGCCGATGACATCACCGCCGATCAGATCACATCCGGTGTTGAGGATCTGGATTTGGACGGAGCCGGCGTCTCATCGCTTATTCTCTCCGGAACCGCAAAGAGCCTGGTGAGGGACAGGATGGGTTACGATCTGGTGGCAGTTGACCAGATAGCCGGTGCTCCAGCCAGACCGGGCTCGGATGTGGTGGTGTACGGTGACACCCAGGTCCTGGACGACTATCAACTGCGGAACAAGGACGGTGACGGCGTATTCGACAATTACGCATTCGCTGACAACCTGATAATCTGGGAGTCGAGCAACCTACCCCCCGAGGCCGTTCTGAGCCCACCGTCACAGACCATCTTCGAGGGCCAGACCGCGTATTTCAGCGGCTATGGATCGTACGATCCTGACCCGAAGGTGGACATGATCTTCGTTGTCGATACATCACCAAGCATGCCCGATGAGTGGAACATCCTGACCATTACACTACCTCAGATAGAGGCCGACCTAATATCCCAGGGATATGACCTGGACTTCGTTGTTTACGGCATGGACCACGGGACAGAGACCCCCATCAAGTTCCCTGTGATGGATGGTTGGCTGGACTATGGGGCACGTTATGATGTTAACGGGAACGTCTTCCAGGACTGTCTGAGGAACAAGCAGATCAGCAATCCCAACAGCTACAATGTCAAGACAGCAAACCCTTCACCCGGTCTCATTGACCCGACAAAACGGTGTGACTATTACAACCAGAAGATGTCAGAAGGGTGGGCGCAGGGGGCAGCCTATGTCGCGCTCAATCATCCGTGGCGCGGAGCCTCTACGAGGATTGTCGTTCCCATCGGCGATTCGGCACCGTGGACCCAGCTCGGGGACGGGAGTCCCGGCACGAGCTGGTACGGCAGACCTTTCGTGGTCCAAGGCGATTGGGATGTGATCAACGAGACTTCGGAGATACTCAACTACAACGATGTCGTGGCATTCCCGATGTACGATGAGTCGATTGACCCGACGGGACCAGCAATCGGTGTTCAGCAAGCACTTTTCATCTCCATGGGAGAACAGACAGGAGGAGCCGCCTTCGCGATCGATGACGCGCAGAGCTTCCTGGATAACGTTAACGTTCTCATCAAGTCCGCCATACTGGACTATTCGTGGGACTTCGACGCGAACGTGGATCTGGATTTCGACGGTAACTACATCAACGACAACGAAGCCACTGGAATGAACGTATCCCATACGTATTACGACGATTGCGACTGCACCGTCACCCTCACCGTCACCGATGTCGGAGGGGCAACCGCACAGGCCCAGGCAAACATCACAGTTCTCAACGTGGCGCCATCGGTACAGTGGACCAGCGAGAACCTGGACGGTGTTGAGCTCAATCCACCCTACCCCGAGGGCGACAACATACAGTTCAACGCCATCTATTACGACCCAGGTATCTACGACACTCACACATTCGACTGGGACTTCGGCGACGGCACGATCCTGGCGGGCGCTTCTGCGACCGAGGTTCACGCTTACGGGGACAACGGCATCTACACCGTGGTCCTGACCGTGACCGACGATGACGGGGGCGTTGGCGTGAACGACACACCGCCCTTGGATGTCCTCAATGTGGATCCGGACATCACCCAATTCGTGCATCCTCCATCAACGGTCTACGAAGGCACTACACCCTACGACCTCGTAGCGAGGTTCACCGATCCAGGCTGGCTGGACACGCATGATGGAACTATCGATTGGGGCGATGGAACTGTTGTCAACGCGGGCCTTGCCGAGGAGAATCTGCCACCTGATGCGACCGGAAGGTTCTCTGCATCCCACATCTACGGAGACAATGGCGTCTTCACGGTCATCGCTACACTGTACGATGATGACGGAGGATCGGAGACCCAGAGCACCAACATCTCGGTTGCGAACCTGCCTCCGGGAGTGACCGTCAAAGGCTCCAACATCATCAACGAGGGTGATTCGGTCACCCTGACGGCGGACATCACCGACGCTGGAAGCGATGATGTGTCCATAACATGGGATTGGGGTGACGGGACCTCTGAGACCAGGGAATACTATAACGACGGCGTCGGTCCAGATCCACCCAACAGCCCTCTGGGCGTGTGGCCCATGGGCGTTCAGGACATCGCTTCGCACGCTTATGGTGACAACGGCAACTTCACCGTGACCATTACCGTAACGGACGATGACGGCGGTTCTACGACCGTGACCGAAGTCGTTTATGTATTGAATGTGGCACCGACCATCTCGGCCATCGGCGCGTACGTGAACGCGAGCATCGTATTCAGGATCGCAGGTGAGAAGTGGCACGATGTCGAGTTCTACCTGTACGAGGACGGCGTGGAGATCGGATATGCTCATCTAATACGCTATCCCGGCAGCCCGGACGACCAGGCGGTCACACTGGCTGACGTCTCACTGACCTTCTCTTCCCGCTTCTCGTTCGTGGCATATTACACCCCGGATGACGACCCGATAAACGGCCAGCCTAACGGGGCGACCCCGGGATGGGTCATACTGAAGTTCGAGGACGGCACCGAATCCAGGTTGCACCACACCTTCAACGTCATGCATCCAGAGACATACGTGTGGGAGGAGGACGACCTCAGCCCGTACCTCGTTGGACACAATGTCTCCTTCCTGGCGACCGCTTCCGACGTAGGGAGCGATGACCTGACATTCCACTGGGACTGGGGAGACAGCACCACGAGCTCAAACACCTACTACAACAACGGAGTCTCACCCGACCCAGCCCTGAGCCCGGAAATCAACCCGATAACCGTCACCGACCACACCACACACGCTTACACGTCCATCGGACCTTTCACCATCACGCTGACCGTCTACGACGATGACGGCGGTTCTGCCACCATGACGTATGTCTTCTGAACGTGACGTGGCTTGAAGAAATCTAGATATAGCCAGTGGGCGTTGAAGGAATCGTGATCAGGAAGGCCACCGTGGAGGACCTGCCCATTCTTCTGGGGCTGGAAAGGGCGTGCTTCAGCAGGGCTCGCTATACCAAGGACCAGATCGATATTTTCCTCAGGGGGGAGAACGAGGAGACCTTCCTTCACTTCAATGAGGACGATCCAGCTGGATCGGTGATGCTCTCCGCTCGAGGCATGAAGGGGAAGGTGGTGTCCATAGGGGTCCATCCGAAATGGAGGAAGAAAGGTGTCGCCAGGGAATTGATGGCGACGGCTGAGAAATGGTTTGCGGATTCCGGGGTGACCGAGGTGGACCTTGAGGTCGGTGCCCAGAACCGGGAAGCTCTGAACCTGTATTCCACTCTGGGCTACGAGGTCGTAAAGGTGTTGAAGGGCTACTATGACGGAAAAGAGGACGCATATCTGATGAGGAAGCAGTTCGAATAGGTGATGGACGGGATGTACGGCGTGGTTCTTTGCTCAAGATGCAGGAAGGCAATGGGGGCAGACCTGAGGAACGAGACGGCCAGCTGTCAATGCGGGAATGTGCTCAAGCTCAAGGAGATGAAGAAGTTCTTTGAATCTACCGATCAGAGAGAGGTTGCCTCAGCGGTCGCCAGGATGAACGCCGAGCTGGAGGGAGGGACCGAAGAATGGGAGGCCCTTGCGGAGGAATCTGCCAAGCCAGATGTGGACGATCCATACTCCAGAATGGTCTCCGAGGCGTCCACCCTGACCGATTCTCAAGAGAGAATGGAGCTCGTGGTCAGAGGTCTCACCGACATCCAGGGCAGCTTCACGAGAGATGATCTTCAGAAGGCGCTCAGGATGTTGGGGGTCAAGGAGGTCGACAAGTGCCTGGAGCTCATGCTCAGGGAGAGCATCATCTACGAGCCCGAGACCGGCGTCTTCCGCGCCGTTTAGCGACCTTCAGAACTATCACCATGGCTACGATGGCCACTATCAGAATCAACAGCCACTCGAACAACGGCACAGGCCTTCCGTCGTGGCCCAGCTTCACTGTGACCGTTCCGGTGGCGTCGTATGCCCTGTCCACGTAATAGTCGTTTATCTCAGGTGACTGTGATGGTGTGGGGATGAACGAATAGGAGTAATAATAGTCCTCCAGATGGTCCCCATCCCCGTCGGATTTGAAGTCGGCGAACCTGTTGGCGCCTCTGACGAGGAACTCGTCGTTCACCATGTCTATCGTGACGTTCACTCCCCCGGTCGTGGTTGGAACATAAGCCTCCATCCAGCCGTGGCCCACCCATTCGTGGGTCAACGGGTTGTACATGGCTCCCAGCTCCGGCCAGGCCGGTATCCCCATCTCCCTCGCAATGGCCACGAACAGGAAGGACATGTCATCGCAGTCCCCCGTTCTGTCGTTCAGCGTTGCGCTGGAGGTCTTGACGCCTCCGCCCTCTCTCGTGCTGTACTCGAAGTTCTTGTCCAGGTACTTGAAGATTGATTCAAGGTTGTCGTAGACCGATCCTCCCTGCACCTCCAGCTGTCTGGCAATTGAGACGATATCCGGATGCGTGGTCTCTATCCTCCACTCATCGTGGTTGTACTGGATCACAAGAGCGTTGAAGGAGGGATCGAACTTCCTGGCCTGGTACACCGTCAGGGATGTGTCTGAGTCGACGTCCCACCACACCGTCCAGGTCCTGTACGTGGTCCTGACTGTTATGACCTCGCCCGACGCGGCATCCCAGTCCATCCAGTCGTAACCGTATTTCTGCAATATCGTGGGTTGCGGGTTGGTGGTGACCGACAGGACCCTCTGAGCGCCCGGAAGGCTCTTGGATTGCGGAATGTCGAATCCAAAGCTCTGGACGTTGGATATGGACATCTTCCTCTCCACCGTGAACTCGGCCATCTCCGGGAACTGGCGGTAGGACATCGGGTTAAGCCACTGGAGCGGCGAATCCCTCAATTGGGGGACCAGCATCAATGCGAGAATGAGAAGAAGGAAGGAGATCACTATTACCTTGAAAATGATGAAGCCCTTGCCGGACCTCCTTCTTGGCGGTGGCCTCCGCACTCTTCTTGCTCGGACGGGTCTTGGTCTGGACACTGGCCTTGCCGCTTTTGGCTTTGGTGCTTTGGGTTTTATCGCCGGGACCACAACCCTTGGCGGCGGTGGGGGTGGGGGCAGATCTTCCTCGAACACCAGGGGCGGAGGGGGAGGTGGAGGTGGTGGAGAATCCATTTTTGAATAAATCTACCGCTTCGACCATATAAGTTACGAGCTAAATTTCATTTTGCGAATCGTCCTTCTCTTTCTCTTCTTTTCCTTATCTGGCAGGGTCTCTGGAAGGATGCGGGTGTACACGTGAACGTACAGGAGTATGGAGAAAACGGCGGCAACTACCATTGATATCGCTGAAAGGACCTGGTTCGTTCCCAGGATGAACGGGATGATCATCACCGCGAATGCGATCCTGGCTATCATCGCCTGGACGAAGTAGTTCCACACATATCCTGTGGCGCTTCCGTATCCTATGTACGAGCCAGTGCTCGCGTGCAGCGAACACACGCTTATCGAATATACCGCGGCGAGGGCGACGGCTACATAGGCCGTTGCATTATCGAATTCGACCGGCATCAGTATGAAGCTGGTCATGAGCATGGTGATCGAACTTACGCCCACGCCCAGAGAGAGCCCGTAGAAGGTGGTCTCGTACTTCAGCTGGAACTGCTTCAGGTTGACCACCACGAACTTGAAAAGCTCCTCGAAGAGAGCAAAGCCTATCAGCAATGCCAGCAGGATCAGGAGGTCAGATGCTGGCGGAAATGTGAAGGACATGAACGCTGAGGCTCCCCCGAATATCATTCCTCCCGCGAAAAGCATGAAAAGTCTACTGGAGTCAAAAAGGGGCTTGTCCACGAAGGGGACGTCGTATCTCCTCATGGCATGGAAGAGAAAGGCCAAAGCGGGGCCGATTCCCAGCAGTCCAGCTACCACAACTCTGTAATCAACCACATGAGGTCAAATGCAAGCGGACATATTATTCCTTTTGTCGCCCGTTTCACCCAGGCCCGCATGGCCACGTTACTTCCTGGACTTGAGAAATAAACCAATAAGTATTTATTTCTAAGACTGATAATTTTATCCTGTATAGACATCGGTGTTTCCGTTGGCTAAGAAACAGAGACTCTGCCCTCTCTGTCAAAAACCTCTGGAAGAAGGCGAAACCACCTGCAAGGAATGCGAAGAGAAGATCCTTCAGGAAGCCACCGAGACCTTGAAAGAGGTCATGGAGCCGGAGGAGACAGAGGACATTGACGACCTGGGCATCGACCTGGACGACCTAGAGAAAACGCTGTCCCAGATCGCTGACTCGGAGGAAGAGCCCAGTCTATACCTTTGTCCTGTTTGCGGTGTTCTGCTGGCTGACGGGGCCACAGACTGTCCCAGGTGCGGTGCCGAGTTCTTGGATGATGGGGAACCGGACGAGGATGAGGAAGAGGAAGAGCCGAGGGGCATTCTCTGCATGGAGTGCGGCGGACTGATCGAAGAAGGTTCGTCCCAGTGTCCGCATTGCGGTGTCCAGATCATTGAAATTGCCGATAAGAAGAAGGTCATGCCCGCCAAGCCCTCTTCGGATGCATTGTATCTATGTCCCAGATGCGGGGCGTTCCTGAAGGCGGATGCCGATTCATGCGACATCTGCGGAGCCCGTCTGGACGAGAAGAAGAAGATCGGCGTTGGTGACATTGACAAGATAGCTCCAGAGATCCCAGATGCTGATATTGGCATGTGTCCCACATGCGGTGCCTTCCTAGATCCAGAGACAGAGACGTGCGAGATATGCGATGCCAAGATCACAGAAGTGGCTGAGAGAGAGGCAGAGGAACTACTCTCCGAACTGACTGAAGGAGAAGGGATTGAAGCAGAAGAAGAGGCCGTTGAGCCAGAGGAAGAACCCGTCGAGGCCGATTCGGAGGTACCAGCCGATGAGGATGTCTCCCCAGAAGGAGAGGCTTCAGAGTCAGGCGAACCCATTCTGGAGGACGAGGAAGCTGCCATTCTCCAGGAACTGATGGCCCAGGAGGCACTAGACCTTGAGGAACAGATCGTCGATGGAGATGAACTGGGGATCGAGGAAGAGATAGCCGCCGAGAAGGAGGCCGAGCTCGAGGAAGAGCCCCTTGTCATTGAGGAGCCAGAACCAGAAGAAGAGGCTCCTGAGGAGACAGCCGAAGAGATCCCAGAGGTTGAGGACGGAGGTCCCGAAGATGTTCCCGAACCTGTCGAGGTCGAAGCTCCCGAGGAGGAAGGCGAGCCAGAGCTCGGTGAGATCGATCTGGAGATCGACGATTTCTTCGAGAAGTTGGAGTCCATCGAGATAGAGAAGACCATGGAGGAAGCCCGCCTGGCACCCGAGCCCGAACTGGTGGCCGAGGTCGAGCTGGACGGAGAGCCAGAGCCCAGAGAGCTGCCCAGAATAGAGGCCCAGATCGATTCAGAAGATCTCATACGGAGGGGCAAGGCCAAGGAAAGGGCCAGAAGGGTCACATGGGCGGCAGAGAGCCAGGGTCTGCCCAAGTGGCGCGAATACGGAGCCTTTGCGGCAGTGATATCCACCGGGATCGAATATGTGGCATTGCAGTTCCGACCGCCATTCTACGAGTGGATCGTTATCTTCCTGTTCGCTATTCTCTTCGCCATCGGCATCTCATTCGTTGTCCTGAGCTTCGGGAGCATTCCCAAGAGGCTTGGAAGGAACTCTCTGCTCCTGTGGTTGGGAGCCGTTCTCGTCATTCTTGTACCCATTCTTCACTTCGTAGAGGTCGCATCAGGGCTGCCGTGGATCGACTACGGTCTGTTGATCGGTGGTCTGGCCGCGACCATGTTCGGGATATTGCTGATGGGACGGGGCATTCAGACTCACATGATCTGGGTCGCAGGGTCCATGATGATATTCTTCGTTGGTTTCCCGCTTGCATTCCCTCTGGGTAGCTGGCCGCCCAGTCCTGCCATCGAGATCTCGGTTTTCGTTCTGGGTTCCGGCCTGATCATAACAAGTTTCGGATTCATCGTCTACGATAAGTGGCTGAAGGTCGTCATAGACACCCAGATCCTCTACGGTGACCAGAGCATGAGGCGCAAGAGGCCGGCCGAATCCCTCGGGAACTATGATGCGGCGATCAGGGCCTCTGGCTCGCTGTCAGGCATACAGGACGTCCCTTCGAACTCGGATCTGCCGTGGTACAGCAAGGGTGCGGCGCTCACCATCCTGGGCAGGTACGACGAAGCTCTGGAGTGCATCGATGCCGCCTTGAAGATAAATCCGGAGAACGAGATCGCCTGGGTCAACCGGGGGACCGCACTCTCAAGACTGGGGAAGTACAAGGAAGCCCTCAAGTCCTTCAACCAGGCCATAAAGCAGAATCCTTCATACGAGGTCGCCTGGAACAACAAGGGGAACTCTCTCGCACGCCTGAAGAGGTACGACGAGGCCCTCAAATCGTACGACATGGCCATTGAGATCGACGAGATGTACCGAGAGGCATGGGTGAACAAGGGATATATCCTGGCGAAGATGGGCAGGTACGAGGACGCGGCCAGGTGCGCGGACTTCGTTGCCAGTTTCTCGGTTGCAAGATGATGTTTATGGTCTGGCCAGCCATATATTGAGGTTCGCTCCAATGTTTATTTATACGCTGTAGACCAATTTTGCGAGTAGTGGGTAGAAGAGGGGTTCATTTGAAAGATAGGAACTCACCGCATCAAAACAATCGTGGGCTAGTTTTGGTATTGCCTTTGGTCTTAGCACTTACAATCTACGCTTCGCTGGCTTCAGTGCTGTTCACAGTCAATGTCGTTCAGGCTCAGACCGGTCTTGACTATATCATAATCACAGATTCTCCCAACGGGACAGCTATAGACAACATGACCTACGATGTAGGAGAGAATGACACCTATTACTGCTCTGGGTACAACTATACCACTGGATACCTGGGCCTCGAATTGTGTGACTGGTACAGTGAGAACTGGGCGGTCGGAACCGTCACCCCGGTGCGGAACTCCACAACCACAACATTCACCGCCGTCAGCGGCGGGACTACCAGGGTCCGAGCAATAGCCGACAACGGCAATCTTACCGTAGGGGCGGTCGATTGGACGGGTACGTTGACCGTAACGCCGGAGGGACTAGACTACATAATCATCATGCGTTCCCCTGACGGAGGGTCGGGCCAGCTTGGTTGGGTCGGGGACACCACTTATCACCTGGGGGAGATGGACTGGTTCTTCGCCGTGGCCTTCAACAACTCACAGGGACAGATCGGGATGGTCATTGCCAACTGGACGACAACGAATTCCACCGTCTGCAATATCACCGCAAAAGGGGACTCGACGACGTTCCATGCCACTGCCGAAGGCACGTGTAAGATAACGGCAGAATTCCTGGGTAAATACACAAACACGACCGGGACTCTTACGGTAAACGGGAAGCTGGATTACATCGAGATCACAGACGCACCTGATGGGAACCCCATCGGAGACATGAACTACACCCTCGGTGAGACCGATGAATACTACTGCTCTGGTTACAATTATACGCAAGGCTATCTCGGTCTGGAGGATTGCTGGTGGGACAGCCAGAACTGGACGGTAGGGGACGTTCAACCTCGCTACGGCGAGAACGTCACATTCATCACGAAGTCCCTTGGGACCACCTACGTGACAGCCAATGATTACGATCCTGGACAGAACATATCCTGGGACACCACCGGAAGGCTGGACGTCCTTGCCGAGAACGTGGATTACATCGTTATCGTCGACTCGCCAACATCCGGCAAATGGGTCGGGAACAGGACGTACAACCTGGCGGACACTGACACCTTCTACGCATTGGCATACAACAACAGCCTTGGTCCTCTGGGACTGATCCCCGTTGACTGGACAACCACGAACTCAACAGTCTGCAGCATCACAACACATGGAGAATCGACTTCGTTCAAGGCACTGAAAGAAGGCACATGCAAAGTGATTGGCGATTACCAGGGGATCTACTCCAATAGCACCGGAACCCTCACGGTCACCAAGGGCGGCATGATCACAGTCGACGACGACGGGTCGGCTGACTACAAGACGATACAGGAAGCGATAGACGCGGCCACTCCCGGGGACACCATTTTCGTCTATGCTGGAACCTACCCCGAGAACGTGATCGTCAACAAGACCGTAACGCTGAAGGGAGAGGACGAGACCAAGGTGATAGTCACCGGCGGCGGATCCGGGACCGTCTTCTACGTCACCGCCGACAGCGTCTCCATATTCCACTTCACCATAAGGGATGGAAGGTACGGGATATACTCCGATCACACTGACGGGCTCGTACTGGACCACAACATCATCACCAACTACACATACGGCCTGTATCAGGACCATACCACGGATTCCTGGGTCACCTACAACGACATCTCGGTCGGTAAGTACGGTATCGTGACCAATTACGCTCACAACGATGCGATCAGGTACAATTTCATCTCGTACAACACGGTCTACGGGGCCAAGGACTTCAACTCCCAGCTCAAGAACTGTTTCAACTGGAACAAGTTCTACAAGAACAAGATAGCATACTGGTACGATCCGGACCAGCCTCTGGACACCCTCGAGTTCGACGGCAACATCCTCGAGGAGAACGAGATAGGCATCAAGGTAAACGGGAGCTCGACCGTCAAGCTGACCAACAACACCCTTCTCAACAACGGCATCGGGATCTACATCCTGGATGCATCCCCGCTGGTCATGAGCAACACGCTGACCGGAAACAGCATAGGCATCTACTGCGAGGATTCTTCTTCATTGTTCTATCAGAACACAATAACCGGCTCCGATTTCGGGATCTATTGCGAGAATGCTTCACCCAGGATCGAGGAGAACGTCATAGACGGGTCGGACGAGGATGCCATACGCCTGGTGGGAAGCGCTGCCGGCACGATCATCGACAACGATGTTGGGAGAGATCCAGTGTACGTCGAGGACTCCCAGGTTGATGAGGTCTCCCTTCTCGATACCGACCTCGAGAGCGTGAGCAGCACCTTCGGGAACGTCGAGCTCGACACCAGGTCCTCGATGACCATGAAGTGGCGCTTGAAGGTCCATGTTCTTGATGAGGACGGCCAGCCGGTCCAACAGGCCAAGGTCTCGGTCTTCGACTTCTTCGGGGATGAAGTGAAATCGCTGTTCACCAGGGGCGACGGATGGACGGACGAGTTCGTGCTCATCCAGAAGGTGGACACCAGCGACGGAAGCGAGCCACACACGCCACATGTCATATCCGCGGTCAAGGACGATCTCACCGGCTCTGTGGAAGACGCCATCGAACTGGACAAGCAGCTTTCCATTATCATCGCTCCACCTCCGGCCGACGCAGGGCTTTGGCTCCCGCTAGAGCTCCTGGTCGTTCTGGGATCCTCAATAATCCTGGGTGCGGGCGTGGCGGTATTCCTGGCATCCGAAGGGTTCAAGATCGCTCTCATATCGCTCTTTCTGCCGTTGTACATGAAGCTGAAGAAGGGCAAGTTGCTGGACAACTACGACAGGGGCAGGGTGTACCAGTACATCGTGATAAATCCCGGAGAGCATTACAATCAGATTAGACGTGACCTCAGTCTCCCGAACGGATCACTGGTCCATCACCTCAGGGTGCTGGAGCAGGGTGAGAAGATCAAGTCCAGGAGGGACGGGAGGTTCAGGAGGTTCTACACCCGGAGCACGCAGATACCTGTCACCAATGGTGGGGAGCTCACCGAGGTCCAGAAGAGGATAACGGACTCTGCGAAGGACCTTCCAGGCATCACCCAGAAGGAAATGGCGTCGCTGCTTGGGATCCATCAATCAAGTGTAAGTTACCAGATGAGCAAGCTTGAAGAGAGGGGTTTGATCCGAACGGAGAAGAAGGGCAGGAAGGTTCACTACTATTATGTGGGTAAATGATAACCGCTTGAGCTAGTGCGTTTAAGAGCCTTGCCCCTTCGCCTCTCTCCTAATCTTCCTTGGTGTTTTCAGATAGGCTTCCCTTGTCTTCGGACTCTTCACCTTTGTCAAAGTCCGGAATGATATCCTCGATATCCCTTATGTCCCGTACAAGATAGGCCATGACTGCCACAATGGATGAGAGGGCGATGCCAAGGAAGACCATGAATGCCATCCCAGACCCCGTTCCCGGCTCTATCAACCATCCCAACACTCCAGCCATACTGCCACCCTGATCGAATGCCGGCTCGAACACGAAATCGGCCAGGGGTCCCACCAATAGCAGACCGACCGTGCCGGATATCTGAGCAATGAACCTCCTGGCCCCAAACACCCGGCCCTGCACACCCGGGGGTGTCTTGGTTTGCCAGATAGCCTGACTGCAGCCATTCACGATTGGGCTGAGGAACAAGAACAGGAAGCCCCCCAAGGCCCAGAAGATGGGATTGGATGGGAAAGCCGCAAGTCCACCGAATCCAGCTATGGCCATTCCACCGAGCAGTCCTTTGATCCTCTTCTTCGGCCCACCCCACACTGCCATTGTTATCCCCCCAATGAGCCCTCCGATCCCCAGAACGGACATTACGCTTCCCAGGATTATCTCACTATCACCAGTTCTGGCCAGGATCATCGGCCCAAAGATGTTCACCGAGAATGCGGCGAAGAAGTTGTACAGGAAGAAGACCATTACGAGCAGGAACAATGGCCTCCTGGCGTAGATGTACTTGAATCCGAAGACCGAATCCTTCCAGATGCTCTTGATCCTTTCCTCTTTCTTTGGCGGAGGCGGTTGCGGAATGTGAATCGGCAGCAGCACAGCTATAGCATAGGTGAATGTCAGGATGTCGATTATCAGAACCCCTGGAATGCCCACAGTGACCAGGAGAACGGCGGCCAACGGCGGACCGAATATCATCGACGTTGCCTCGGTCAGTCCCATCATGCCGCTGGTTCTGGCGTAGTCCTTCTTGTTCACGAGCAATGTGATCGCTGCCGAGAATGCAGGCCACTGGAAGGCGTTGAGAGCACCCACGAAAAGACCGATCAGATAGAGATGCCAGACCTCGAGGCCATTGAACAAGAAAAGGAGCAGTATCACAATACTGCCCATCCCGGCGCTCAGGTCGCTGAGAATCATCGCCTTCTTGCGGTTCCACCGGTCCACCAGCGCGCCCGCGATGGGCGTCATGACCAACAGGGGCACGAATGTGAAGAAGGCTATCAGCACGGTGGCGGTCGCTTGATGGGTCTTCCCCCACACCCATATCAGAAGCGCGAACTGGGTCATGGCGGTTCCCATGAAGGAGACCATCTGGCCGCTCCAGATGGTGGTGAATGTGCGCATGCCTTTCGGCCTTTCTTTGACCAATTGAATAATCCTCCACCCGTAATGTTGCCATGAACCTAAAGACTCCTATGACCACCCCATGGCAAGATTTAACTCTGAACTGGCTATCAAGAACATTGCATGACATTCATAGACGAGACCGTCGATGAGTACGTTCATGAACACACCAAGCCCGCGCCGGAGCTTCTTGAACGGCTGGAGAAGTACACGCTTGAGAACACATCAGATCCAGACATGCTGACCGGCAGGGTCGAGGGCAGGTTCTTGAAGATGATCGTCCAGATAACCGGGGTGAAGAGAATACTGGAACTTGGGACCTTCACCGGCTATTCCGCCCTTTCCATGGCCGAAGGGCTGCGCGAGGATGGCAGGTTGGTGACCCTCGAAAGGGACCCAGAGGCCAAAGCGATCGCCGAGGACTATTTCTCACAGAGCCCTCATGGAAACAAGATAGAGATCAAGTTCGGGGAAGCTATGGAGACCATCAAGGATCTGGATTTCACTCCAGACCTGGTCTTTCTGGACGCGGACAAGGACCGCTATCCGGAGTACTACGACATCATCGTGGACATGTTGGAATCTGGGGGACTGATATTGATTGACAATTCCCTGTGGGGTGGGGAGGTAGTCGATCCAGAAACCGAATCTGCAAAGGCGATCGCACTGATGAATGAGAAGATTGTTGCGGATGATCGGGTAGAGAATGTTCTCCTCACCGTAAGAGATGGGATACAATTGGTCAGGAAGAAATGAGCGTACTCAGCGCTTCTTCTTCTCTCTTCTCACCCTCTGCAACCTTCCAGGCGCCCACCAGTTCCATTTCTGGAGCAGTATCATCACCGAAGGCACGAGGTAGATCCTCACGATCATCGCATCGAGAAGAATGACGAATGCAAGCGCAAAACCGAACTCCTGCAACAAACCAAGTGAGGAAAGCATCATGGTGGCAAATGCACCCGACATCACCAATCCAGCTGCCGTTATTATCCCTCCCGTCTTCTCGACCGCGGTGACAATGGCATCCTTGTCGCTCTTACCCTTGGCGACCTCCTCTCTTATCCTTGTTGTCAGGAAGATGTCGTAATCCATCCCCAGCCCCATCGCGATCACAAAGAGTATCCAGGGCATCAGCCACAATATCGGGATCTGAAGCCACACCTGGAAGATGAGAACCGTCATTGCCAGCGTCCAAGAGATGCTCAGAAGGATGGTGAGAATCAGTCTGAGCGGGACCAGTACCGAGCCCAGGACGAACATCAGTAGTATGAAGTCAGCGATTATGACCACAGCGACCATCAGCAAGAAGTCGCTGTCCAGGACGTCCTTGATGTCCCTGACATTTGCTGTGGCACCACCGACCATCATGGTCGCGCCTAGGAAGTTGGGATCGTTCTCGTTCCCCTCTTTGACCAAGGAGCGTATGGGGGCGATCGTGTCCACCGAATCGAGCGAGAACGCCTCCTTCTTCAGGATGACGGTCAGGAGCACGGTTGCGTTGTCCTCTCCTATCGTCGGTTCGATGTAGATCCCGAACTCCTCCTGCAACGTGGCGTTGTCCAAGTCCGTGTAGTCTATCGGTACACCCTGCGGACGCGTCGGGCCAATGACCTGTTGAACGTTATCGATCTGGCTTATCTGGCTACTGAGGTCCTCCACGCTTCCCATGAAGGAGATGTCATAGGTGACGTTGCCGTTGCTGGAGCTTCTGAAGGGAGTTGGTGACTGGATGACAACGGACGTGGGCGTCAACCTCCCCTCTCCGAAACCCTCGCCCATGGCCACTATTCCCTGCGTCGCTTCGGTCTCCGGCATCGCCGCGAGGAAGTCAAAGCCGGTCTCAAGGTTGAACACCATGTAGAGGGCTGGGAGTGTCAGCACCACCGCGGCGATGGTAATTGGTTTGGCGTACTTGACCGATATCTGGGCCGATTTCCTGAAGTACCTGGTGTACGCACCGGACTTCTTCTTACTCCTTTCCTCCCATTTCTTGTATCCGGGCCAGAAGACCCTGTCCCCGACCCACATCAGGACGGAGGGTATGAACGTGAGCGCGACCAATAGGGCGATTCCGATCCCCAGCATTATCGTCAGTCCCATCGTACGGACCAGCGTGAAGCTGGCCAGGCTCAACGCCCCGAAGCTTATCATGACGGCGATCCCGGACGTTGTGATGCTCTCTCCCGCCCATTTCACGCACTCCTCAACGCTCTTCTCCTTGGAGTTGCCTCTCAGACGTTCCTCTCTATATCTGGCCATAAGGAAGATTGCATAATCTGTGCCTGCGCCGAGCATCGCCGTGAGCATTAATGTGAGGACGCTGAAGTGAACCTTGGCCACGAATATCCCCACGATGACGATCAAGCTCTGGCTGATGACCACCGCGATTCCGATCCCGCCAACGGCCGCGGCTGGGGTCACGAACGACATGAAGAAAAGGCCTATGATGATGAAAACAAGCGCAATCGTTATCGGATCTATCTTCTCAACGTCTTCGAAGGCGGCACTTTCCATGTCGGCTCCGAGCGCCACATCACCTGTGACGTACGTCGTTATGTACTGAACACTGAGTGTCCGTTTGGCATCCTCTACCGCCTCCCTGACCAGTTCGACGTTCCTCCCCATGATGCCGTTCCCGTCCCCGTCGGCGGCACCGGGAGGGGTCGAGAACGAGATCAACATCAGCATGGTGTCCGAGGTGGTGTTCATCAGGAACTCCAGCGTGCCAGGTGGAAGGCTCAGAGGATAGGTACTGACCGTGCCCATCCCAACTTGGTCTAGGGCGAACTGCTCCAGAACAGCTTGGGAAGGGGTCGCACCTAACTGGTAGACCGATTCGAGAAGTGTAAGGGTCATTCCGGAGAACTGCTGCATCATTCCCAGTAACAGGAAATGGACCGTGCTCTCGTTGCTCCAGGTGTTGATGTCCAACCCGCTCCAGGCGGCGTAATAGAGTTGCTGTGTCTCGTTCACCGGAGGAATGAAATCGAAGAACATGGGGGTGGTGAAGTTCATCGCGTGCTGTCCTCTCGTCAAGGGGTCCGCGGTGGAAAGGTACTCCATGGAGGCGTTATCGAACGTCCTGTTCCAGGTGTCTCTGAATGAGAGTGAATAGGCGTAAAGGAGGCCGGTGAGGCTCGGGTCGGGGATCATGAGCGAGTACGCGTCCCAGCTTGCCTGGAAGACCGTTTCATTGACCGGAAGACCGTTCCAGCTCTGGGCGTAAAGATTGGGTCCGCTGAAGAACATGAATGCGGCGCTCTGGAGCCCGAACTCGGCCGCGTACATCTCCGGTGCCAGCGCTCTCGCTGCTTCCACGTAGGCGAACTCATAGACCGAATAGACCGATGTGAAGTCCTCCAGGTCCAGGACCTCCGAGCTACCCCTCATACTTTCCTCGACCGATATCGCGAAATCCCTCACGTCCTCGGATGCTATGTCGGGTGATTGCACCACAACCAGCACCGTGCTGTTGGCCATCGAGGTCGGGAACTGTTCATCGATGATGTCCTGGGCCTTCACGGATTCCACGTTGGCGGGCGCAAAACCCGCTTCCTCGTACACCACCGCATCCGAAACGAACTGGAGAGGGTACAGAGAAGCCAGCAGTAGAACCAACCAGAGAACGACTATCTTCTTGTGATGCTTCACAATGACCCTAGCAATACCAGCGAACATCTCATTGCTCCTTAACTTCCCAGAACTCTAACCCAAGGACCTTTTTGGCTAATGCGATTTGAATATCTATTCATTTCGGTATCATATTTGCAGAATCGACCTCTTCATATCGAAAACAATCCACGACATGGTCGTTCACCATTCCCGCAGCCTGCATGAAGGCGTAGCATATCGTTGAGCCCACGTACTTGAACCCTCTCCTCTTCAGGTCCTCGCTCATGGAATCGGACTCTTCCGTTCTGGCCGGAATGTCCTTGTCCGTCTTCCAATCGTTCTTCTTGGGCCCGGAGCCCACGAACTTCCAGATGTACTCGTCAAAACTGCCCAACTCCTTCTGAATCTCCACGAACGCTCTGGCGTTCGCAACCGCGCATGAGACCTTGGACCTGTTGCGTATGATCCCCTCGTCCTCGAGAAGCTCTTCGATCTTCTTCTCATCGAACCTTGCCACCACTCCGGGATCGAAGCCCTCGAACGCTTTCAGATAACCCTCTCTCCTTCTCAGTATGGTCATCCAGCTCAATCCGGCCTGCGCTCCACCGAGAACCAGGAATTGGAAAAGCCTCTTATCATCATGCTCGGGAACACCCCATTCATTGTCGTGGTATTCGATCATCATAGGGTCGTCCCCCGGCCACACGCATCTCTTCTTCATACATGTCCATCCGTTTTCTCAGGGTTGTAACGAATACATGGCCTAGTCCATTCGGTTCTTTATGCGTTTCGGTGGTCAGGCAGTCAGAACGAGCCAATTGTTATATATCTGGAAAACGATTCTAACATGGCAGGTGGAAGAAGGCCAAACGCGGTATTCCACCTCCCTCGCAATCATTCGTTTGAACGGGGGACGGCAAAAATCAGAAGGGCCGGCGTCCACGGACGCCCACCCCTGACCCTGATTTATGAGCGTCTCGGCATGGCGGTAACAATCTTACCGTCATGGATGCGAACGTGATCGCCAAGGTCTCCATATTGGTGGGTAGGTTTCCTTAGCCATTGCGTCAAGTGCATCTCGGAATTAATCTTGCCAGTGGCCGATCGCTTCCTTTTCAGTACATTACTCGCTCGTTGAGTCATCGCGAGAAACGTTCTTGGGTGCTTTTCTAGTATAACGAAATGCTTTATCTGTTTAAATAAGTTCTGGCTTTTCACACACGTGGGGGATGAATGATCATCTGGCCACGCCTAAGCTTCCTTATATATCGATTAGAAGAACGTACCAATCTTCTTAATAGCCACAAGGCACAGAAAATCTTCTGCTCGCCGCTCAGGATAGCCAAGACCTCTCAATAATGCCAAATCTTAAGATGGGGTCAGCACTATCATATCTCTGGAGAGCGGGAGAGACTCCTTCGGTTTGAGGGATACCATGGCTGTGGGCTTGACCAGGTTCGGTCATACTCTAAGGGCAGCTCCAATCAAAAGGCTCTTCGCTTTGGTTCTGCTTCTATCATTTGTTCTAGCTCTGGCTCCCGGTGTAACTGCATTTCCAAGCGTTGTCGAGGTCAACAAAGAGGTCTCCAGCGCCGGCCAGGGACCGGTCTCCGTCACGGATATGGACGGGGACGGATGGAACGATATTCTCCTGGTGGATGACAGCGGCAATCTCAGCGTTCACTTTCAGGATCCTCTAGACCAAGATTTCCCCTTTAACGTGACGGCGACCGTTGATTCCTCGGTCGCCAAAGGGATGGTTGTGGGCATGCTGGACATGGACGGGAGGTCGGACATCGCCTCTTTCACTGACCGGTCCCTCGTCCTGAACTTCCAGCATCCCGCAAGGATGTTCGTCAAGTGCGAGATCGTGCTGCCTTTTGTGCCCAGGGCGATTGAGATCGGGGACCTGAACGGCGATCTGGGCGACGACATCGTGCTCGTTGGCGATTCAGATACCTTGGTGTTCTTCCAGAACTCTGCCCTTCCTGACTTTTACGGATTGATCGATACCTACTGGAACGCTACCGGCGGCGACGATGTCGTCCTCGGGGACTTCGGCGGGTCCAAGGGACTGGACATAGCGGTCTCCTCTCCGGATTCTGTTCACATATTCATACAGGGTACCCAAGATCTTTCTTACAACCAGACGCTCGATCTGAACGGCTCCTACACTCATTCTTCCATTGCCGCAGGCCACTTCAATTCAGACGGTTTGGACGACGATATCGTTGTATTAAGGTCGAACAACGGAGCGGGAGGCATCATCGAGATCTACGCTCAGGACGAGAACGGTGGATTTGCACTTCTGCAGTCCATAGAGGATGAACATCTGGCTGACGATTTCAGCGTGGGAGATCTCAACGACGACGACCTCTCTGACATCGCAGTCGCCTCCGACGGCGACGACTCCAGCGTCCTGCTCTACATACAACGGGAAAGGACACGTTCAGAGTTCTCCTTCTTCAGCATCGGGGAGACGACCGCACCCGGCGGACGCATTGCCTTGGGCGAGTTGAACGGGGACCCGTATACCGACATCGTGCTTAGGACCCAGGACACCGTCTCCATCTTCTACCAGGACGATTTCCCGCCCTTCAGCAATCACATTCCATCTCGTACCTACTTCAACAAGAACACGGTCGGGGACAACCTGATCAAGCTCAACGACTACATCAAGGACGACCATTCCTCGCTCCAGTATGCCGTCATCTACGAATCCGATCCAGACCTCCTGCATGCGGTCGTGGACGGTGTCTATCTGGATTTCTACCCCAAACAGGACTGGGTGGGAATCGCCAGGTTCAAAGTGGCCGCTTGGGACGGCGATTACATAATCCACAGCAACAAGTTCATCGTCGGGGTCAACGACGTGCCGGAGATCCTCTCCTATCCGATCAAACAAGGCGAGATCAGGGAGGAATACATCTACCAGATGACCGTGGAAGACACCTTCCCAGAGAACGACCGCGTCAAGTTCGAGCTCGCTTGGGGACCCGAAGATATGGAGATTGACCCCTTCAGCGGGGAACTCACCTGGACGCCCGAGAAGAACGGGGAATTCAAGGTCGCGGTAACTGTCACGGACAATTACGGGGGAAAAGCGGAGCAGAGCTTCGTCATAAGGGTGGGCGAGCCGGAAACGTTCCCCACTGCCATCGTCCTGAGCGGAGCTGCGGTGACCGCCATCCTGCTCTTCATCGGGACCCTGATGGTCTGGAACGAGAACATGAAGTTCGGTTTCTTCCTGCTTTTCGTCCCGCTTTATACCAAGATCAAGAGGGAGAAGGTTCTCGACCACTTCGTCAGGGGTAAGCTATATGGTTATATCCTCGCAAATCCGGGTGAGCACTACAATGCCATCAGGCAGGCCCTGGGTCTGACCAACGGTTCGCTTGCACATCACTTGAGGACACTGGAAAGGGAGGGATTCATCAAGTCCAAGAGGTTCGGTATATACCGAAGGTTCTACCCCATGAACATGCAGATTCCTGCAGAGCGGTTCGAGATCAACGAGATCCAGAGTACCATCCTGGGTATCATAAAGAAGAACCCTGGCATATCACAGAAGGAGATCGCAGCCGACGTGAACCTGACCCCGCCGACCGTGAACTACCACATAGGCATCCTCAACCAAGAGGGGCTCGTACACATGGCCAGGAACGGCAGGAGGACGGAATGTTTTCTTGAGATTTGAGGGAGGCAGATCGTGGGCAAAATAGAGAAATATCCCCTAGATAGGATGAAGGGCAGGCACATCAAGCTCAGTTTCGAGTGTCCCCAGTGCATAGGGTCCCGCATCGAGATGAACGACCAGGAGGACATCGGTTCCTGGAACGGGGTCAAGTGTCCCAAGTGCGATTCATTGATCCTTTTGGATGACCTGAGCGTCACAGTTGTACGGGAAAAGACCGTGCCTAGGACAGAAGGACCGAAGCGAACACCTTAGCGTCGTTGACCAGGTTGTCGATGATGCAGTACTCGTTGGAGTCATGAGCCATCTTGTCGCCGGATGTCCAGACAGGCGCGTTGAACCCTTTCTGCCTGAAGTAAGCGGCGCAGGTGCCACCCCCGATGCCCACCAACCTCGGTTCGATGCCCTTGACGCTTCTTATCGCGTCAGCAAGCTTGACAACTATCTCCGAATCCTCTTTTGTGGGTGGACTGGTCTCCTCCTGCATGACAGCTATCTCTACCTTGACCTTGTACTCGTTCTCTATCTCGTCCGCCAGGGTTCTCACCATCTGCTTGACATCCGCTGGAGGCACATCGGGCAGGATCCGGCAGTCGAAATAGAACACGTCCTCCCCCGGAATGGTGTTTATGTTGGGAACATTGGACTCCTTCTTGGTCGGCTCGAAGGACGACACTGGCACGTCGAACATCTCGTTCTTGTGATCGTACCTGGCGTGAAGTTCCTTGTCGGCTCTCAGCATCAACGTTGCACCGGCCCTGTGTGCATTTATCCCCTTGTCAGGTAGGCTTCCGTGGGCCTGTCTACCGGTCGTCTTGACCCTGAGCCAGAGTATGTTCTTCTCGGCTATCTCTATCTCATCCCCCTTGGGGCTGGAGAAGTCCGGGACCAGTATGAGGTCGTCCTGATCGAAGATGCCTTGCTCCAGCAGGTACCGTATCCCCTTTTCACTCCCAGTCTCCTCATCCGCCACTATGGCCAATGCGCAGCTCAGTCCAGTCTTCTCGTCCTCTTCCTTCACTGCCCAGAGCGCGTAAAGCGAAGCGATGACCGCCTGACCGTTGTCCTCGGTCCCCCGTCCGAATATCTTCCCGTCCTTCACGACTGGATCATACGGGTCCGTTTCCCAGCTCTTGAGATCTCCCTCGGGGACTATGTCCGAGTGCGACACTATCCAGATCCTCTTCTTCTGCTCCCCATCCACCTCCACGAGAATGTTGGGCCTCACACCGCTCGAGACCCTGTCATCAGGTGCATCCACCGATCGAACAGGCAGACCCAGTTTCTCTATCAGGCCTTTCAGGAACTCCGCCCTCTTTGATTCGCCGTCCCCTCCAGACTCTGGATGGACCGCCGGGATCTTGCACAGCTCGATGAGGGAGTCGACCATCTCGTCCCTCGCGTTATCAACCCTGTCCAAAACAGATTGGAGCGTCATGCCCCCAATGATGGATTCAACTTGAATAAACTTTGCCAATTCTCATCTTTCCTTGCCCTGCATCCTGTCGTACCACATCACCAGTTCCCAGTCGTCCATCTCTCTCCTCTCTTCGACTATCCTGATGTCGTTCTGTATGGAGAAGTCCTTGAGTATGTTCCTCGCGGCCGTTTCCCCGTCGAAGTCCGTCATGACTATCTCGTTCTTCCTGAACCTGACCTTGAACGCCGCTATCATGTCCGTGCCGTCGAACGCCACCATGCGGTATCCGGAATCCCACTTGTCCCTGATGTGCTGCCTGAGGTAGACCGCCAGGTTGTCCCTCGGTGTGAGGATGAACTTGCCGTCGAAGTCTATCTTGCCTATCCTGTCCAGGTCCTCCTTGACGATCCAGTGCAGCGTGTCGTTCCCTTCCATGAAAAATCCCTTGACCAGATGGCCTTCCCTTTCCAGCCGTCTCAATATCTTCCTGGTCTCCTCCATCTTGTACTCATGGCCGGTGTACTCGGAGAGCTTCTCCGCGCTGAAGACGCCGAAGCTGTCTATTATGCGCTTCAGAACGAACCTCCTCGCTTCATTTGTTGTCATTTCCTCGTTGTCGGGAACGCTCTGATAGGCGACCTTGCCGCTCGATGTGGCCCCAACCACGTGCAGGCCGTCAGTGAGCTTGTGAAGCGATTCGGTCGTATTCCCGTAACCCAAAGGCGACAGAGTGAAGAGCTTCCTCCTGACGACCGGCTCTTGGTCCTTCACGACCGCCAGGACCGTCTTCATGTAATCGGTCAGCTTCCTGTTCTTCGCCTTCTTGTAGACCGCCAGTTCTTCCAGGGTGGTGTATGTGCTGTAATCTGGAATGGCCTTGCCGGTGTATATGGTCCCCTGATCGTAGAGCCTGTGCAGAGGTACGGGTATCCTGGTCTTGAGGTTCGCTTCGAATGTGGACCTGAGCCCCCCGAGCTTTTCAATGGCATCCGGAACGTTCTCGAACTTGGTGTCCTGGTGGATGCCCTGTTTCCAGAATATGTAGCTCATGATGTGGCTCTGGTCGAATGTAACGGGTTCGAACTTGCCCTTGGCTATGAAATCCCCTATCTGGTGGTAACCGTTCTTCAGGAACTTCTTGAGGTGTTTCGATCCAGCGATGTCCTCACCAAATGCCCTCGTTATGCGCAGTATGTCCACGCCCTTCTTCTTGAAGAACCTCATCATGTGGTCCAGCGCCTCGATGAGGTCCGGTATCATCTTCTCGTCCTCGAGTTCGATCTCCCTGACCTCCACGCAGCCGGACATCTCCCACTTCTCTATCATCCCGCAGAGCTTTCCGTCCTTGACCAATGGGAAGTACCATCCTTCGCCGTACCTGTTGACCAGCTGGGACCACATGGGCTGTATCCACGGATCGTACAACGAAAGTACCCGCATCTTGTCCTGGACATCCTTTATCTCCGTCTTCCTCAGCCCGTCCAATTCCTCGGCCAGTATCCACAGTTCCATTCCCAGGTCGCCCACCCAGATCTTCTCTATGACCCCCTCTTCCTGCAGTCTGGGTAGTATCGTTTCGATCTCACTGTAGTAGAACGAAGTTCTGCCTTTGATATCTTGAAGCGAGCACGGACCGTAGCCCTTCAGGAACCTCAGTACGATCTTCTCGGTCGTGTCCTCCACATCACCCTCGACCTCGAATGGGACGTAGATGTTCTTTGATGCCCACCCTTCCTGTGAGTGGTACTTCCTGACGACGTACATGTTCCTGTCCAGGTTGTCGATGCTCTCCTTGATCCGGTCCCGCTCTTCCTTGGTCTTGCTGATGATCTCGGCCAACGACATGCCGTCGCTTGTGTGCAGGACGTCCAGGACCTCCTCGTCGAACTCGCTGGGCTCCTCCCTTCTGTAGGCGCTCACGAACAGCGGTGCGTCATCCTTGGTGATGTAGCAGACCCTTCCGTTCGAGAAACGTCCCTGGAGGATGTCCCCGTTCTTTCTCTTTCGGCCCCACTCTCTCATGCTGAACGACGGGACCCGGTTGAAGATGTCGTATTCCATTCCCTCTTCCAGGAAGGTCTCGAAGTGCTCGTCGATGCTCTCGATCTGCCTGAACTGTTTCTCCAGCAGGAACCCGGTTATCTGCTTCTCGTCGAACACCTCACGCTCCTCTTCCTTCCCGGTCTCCAGGTGCATCAGGTCCCTTGTGAGCATGTACTGGTAGTCCTCTCCCACCACGAAGTTCCCGGATGATACCAGCTCCTCCCTTTCGAGGTCCTGCAGTACTTCCTTTACCACGTCCTCCGACATGTCCACCAAGAACGAGACCTCTGACAGTGTCAGCGGTCCCTTGGACCCGAGGTACGTCTTCACGATGGCGTCAAGTGATGATTCGAATTCAGCCGCGGCCGTCTTCCTTACTTTCCAGATGATATCCTTCAACCCTTCTCTCTCTATCAGGTAGTACATCTCGAGTTTCTTCAGGTGCTCGTTCATCTCTTTGAAGCCGAGTTTGAATTCTTTGGATAGTATTTTGGAGGTGGATTTTTCGTTGGCCAGACGGTTCAGGACCTTCTTCTCGACATTCTCCAACCTTCCTGTGTGGGCGTATACGGACATAAAAAACGGAACGTCCCCTTTGGCGCAGTGCAGGACCCCCTTTGGCGTCCACACTGACGCGATCTTGCCTTCCTGCAACAGCTCCTCACCCCACTTCTGCAGCGTGGGGAAGTCAACATCGGAGTGGTCGTGGATGCTGACACCCTTCTGCTGGGCCGCGTTCGCAACCCCCAGACTCTTGATTACACTGACCACATCGGCCTTCTTCTTGATCCTGGGTATCTTCTTCCTGAAGAACCTCTCTATCTCTTCCTCCTGGAACTGGAACTCCTCCATCCTGTCCTCGGAGATGACCCTCTTCAGTATCTTCCGGTGGAAGTCCCTCAGCAAAGCGCTCCGGTCCTCCATCAGGACGACGTCGGATATGCCGAGAAGAACGACATTGTGCGCGAACGGTGAAGGCAGATTGGAGAAGTCGGCCGTTGCCATCTCCATCTCCCCGTTCTCAATCATCTCCAGTACCTTGTGCGCGTGCTTGAGGTCCATGACCTCGTTCAGAATCTCGTTGTACGTTTCCTTGATCACTGGGAAGTTCTCGATCTCGTGGAACCAGTCCAGCACCTTCTCAGACCGCATCTGCTGCCTGTTCATGGAGATCTCTCTGCCTTTGTAGGATCTCAGAATCATGAAGCTCCTGGTGGCGCAGTGCCTGAAGCGCTGTTTGAAGAGCTCAGTGTTCTTGATGGCCCTTCTCAGGGTGTCTTCCAGCGTCTTGCTCGTGACCAGTTTGTGGATGTTCTTCAGGGAGAATCTCTTGGGGGCGGTGATCATGAAGTTGTCATCTGTTATGGATACCCGAACGTTGCATCCCAGCTTCTCGGTCAGAGCGAAAGCGTATGCCCTGGACAACGCATCGTTCGTCCTTCTCCCGAAACTGTAGTGGAAGATGGCGTTGCGGTTGCCCTTCATGTCGATGTGCCCTTCTATCAGCAGCTTCTTGTCGGTTGGAACGTCCGGAATGACCGCATGTTGTTCTTGAACATACCTCATCACGCTCTGGGCCGAACCGTCATCCAGCCTGTACTCGTCCTTCAGCCATTTCTTGGTCTTGCCCTCACCCGAAGGAAGCCTCTCGACTATCTCCCTTCTAAGCTTGCCGACCTCTATGGACAGATCGAACGTCCTTGGCAGCATCTCCCCGCTCCAGGACGGAACCGTCGGCCTCCTGCCCGAAGCGTCCTTCACGAAGACCCTCATGCCCCTGACACGTTCGAACTGGTACGTCCTCCCGCCCAGAACGAACACGTCCCCTCTCGACAGGTACTCCACGAACTTCTCCGACAGGTCCCCGATCTTCTGTCCTCGTTCAGAAAAGACCTTGTATGACCCTTCTTCAGGAATGGTGCCAGTGTTTGTGAAATAGATTAGTCTGCTTCCTCTCTTCCTCCCGAATCGGTCATCTTCCCTGTCGTACCAGATCTTGGCGTAGACCTTGACGTCCGGATTCCTTTGTGCAAGAAATTCCAGCACATCGCGGAAGTCCTTCTTCTTGAGATTGTGATATGGATACGACCTCTTGACCATCTTGAACGCATCTTCGGCCTCCCACCTCTTCACCAAGCTCATGCCGACGATGTTCTGGGCCAGCACGTCGAGATTGTTGGTCGGTATGTGCACCTGGTCGATGTGGTTGTCATAGGCGTTCTTGGTGAGTGCGGCGCATTCTACCAGGTCATCGTTGTCGAACACGATCATCCTGCCGACGCTTGTGTCTCCGACCGCATGGCCGGACCTTCCGATCCTCTGGAGACCTTTGGCGATGGATTTGGGAGAACCTATCTGGCACACGAGGTCGATGTAACCGATGTCTATTCCCAGTTCGAGAGAGGTTGAAGAAACCGCGGCCTTAAGTTCCCCGTTCTTGAGCCTCTCCTCCACATCCAGCCTGATGAACTTGCTGAGGCTTCCGTGATGGGCAGCCAGGTCCTCGATCCCCTTCTCCTTGAGCTTGTACGAAACATGCTCGGTGCCGCTCCTGGTGTTGGTGAATATGAGCGTGGTCCGGTGGTCGTTCACCAGTTGGGTCAGCAGGTCGTACATTCTCGCGTTGACGATCTCGTACGGGAGGACGGTCATGTCCTGGACAGGGCAGAGGACACCCAGGTCCAGCCTCTTGGTCCCCTCGACCTCAACGACGTTCACATCTCTTAGTTTGCCGTTCTCGTAACCCACCAGGAACTTGGCGATCTCGTTGATCGGCGCTATGGTGGCGGACAATCCGATTCGTGTGAAGTCCTTTCCAATCTGTTCTCGAAGCCTCTCCAGTGACAGCGAAAGGTGCACTCCTCTCTTGGACGAGCATATCTCGTGGATCTCGTCGATAATGACCCACTTGGCGTCAGCCAGCTTCTTTCGGAACTTAGGCGCGGTCAGAACAAGAGCGAGGGATTCGGGCGTTGTGATGAAGATGTGTGGAGGTTTCCTTGCCATTTTCTGGCGCTCTGAGGGTGAAGTGTCGCCTGAACGTACCGCGACCTTGATCTCGGGGGGTTCCAGTCCTTCCTTGAGCGCGAGTTGCCTCATTTCCTCCAGTGGGGTCGTAAGATTCCGATTAATGTCATTGGCCAGTGCCTTCAGGGGGGATATGTAGACACAGTAGATCTTGTCCTCCAGCTTGCCTTTCTTCTGCAGTTTGAGGAGTTCGTTGATGATGGACAGGAAGGCTGTTATCGTCTTGCCGGAACCTGTGGGGGAAGAGACAAGCACGTTCTTCCTCTCGTGGATCAGGGGTACGGCGAAGGACTGGGGCTCTGTGAGCTCATCAAATGAGGTATCGAACCACTTACGTACCAGTGGCTCTAGCAGGTCGAGGATCTCCTGCTTCGAATGTTGCTTTCTTACCTTACGTATCATTTTCTCACTGATGTGAAATCAGATAATATTGTGTTTGGGCTAAAAGAAGTTTGTGGCCTCGACTCCACAAATTGAGAACTTCAGGTATTCGAAAGAACCCAAGCTGTGTTCCCAACGGCCTTGACCCAATAGCCGTGCCCTGTCAGGAAGGGGTCAGAACCCTGAAGAACCTTCAGATAGTACGGTGGAACAAAGGCATCAAAACCTTCGATCCTTTCCGCCGCTACGGACGCATTGAGATCAGCGACAGAATAATTCATGAAGGAAGGGAATCCGACAAGGTTCCAGCCACCATGTAGTTGTGTAATTGTTACCATGGGCACAAGTCCGGCAACAGTGAGATTCGAATCACCTAAGACGTTTATCCAGAGCCCCATCGTGAGGTTCACGGTTCCAAGACCTCTGGAATATGGTTTGGCCGTCACAAGGGATTTCCATTCCTGTACGAAGGAGTCGTAGAACCAGGCCTTGTCGAACGAGACGGTTTGGAGAACCGATCCAAGGCTCTCATCGGATTGCTGAAGTGGAATGGATATGAGATTCTGTCCCTTTGCCAGAGGCCGCGTGAATTTAGAGAGTTGCTGGACGCCACATCTCGAGCTATTGTCAATACCAACTGCGCAGATCCGATAGAAATAGTTGTTCGGGTCACCCTCGCCCGCAAGAACATCTACGTACTGGGTAGTGCCATTTGGGACAGAAGCAAGGTACTGGTAACCGACCCCGTTCGCACTGTAGCTCGTGTTCCCGTATATGTCGTATCGAACGACAGGCTTGAGTTCCTGGCCATCATCGGGAGACAGAATCCATGTGAGCGTGACATTCTCAAGACCCAAACCCGAAAGGAATGCGTTCATCGGAGAGGGTGCCAGTGGTGCGACGGGCGGATACGGTGACATGAGCGGGTATCTGTCCCGGCTGTCCGCATCTATGATAAACGGAGTATCTCCGAAGCCGTCACTTCCTGGCACGCTGTAATTCGGGCCTGAGAACAAATCGACTCCAGTGTAGTTCGACCAGTAGTTCCCGCCAGAAGGATACCCGTTATCCCATTGATTCGTGTCTCTATCATCACGGGCTTGCCACGTATTGGTGATGATGTTGTTGTGGAAGATCGTGTTGTTCCAGGAAAAGCCGAGATAGATGCCGTACCCACCGTTCGATGAGACATTGTTGCGTGCGATCGTATTGAAACGGCTGCTTGTGATGTACAGACCGTGTCCAGTGTTCAGGGAGAAGTTGTTGTCTTGAATCGAGTTCTTCCTTGAAATGACCGTGTATATCCCGTGCTGGTTACGGAGAATTCTGTTGTCAGTTATGTTGTTGATGAAGGAGTTCAGAAGGTAGATGCCGTTGGAGTTGTTCGAGATATTGTTCTCAACTATGGTGTTGTTGTGCCCTGACTGAAGACTGATGCCGTCATTGCCGTTATATGTGGCCTCGTTCTTGGAAATGGTGTTGTTGTCTGATATCAATATCAATATGCCGTGATTGACGTTTGAGGAGACGTTGTTACGTTCGACTATGTTATAGCCAGTTTCGTATAGACGAATGCCTATGCCGTTGCCTTGTGAGAAGTTGTTCCCGGAGATCGTCGTGTTGTTGGATTCATACGCGCAGTAGATTCCGTAGTCATTGTTCGAGGCAGTGTTGTTCGTGATCCTGTTCATGTTTGAGTGCTGTCGAATGTATATGGCAGGGGCCAGATTGTCAGAAGCTGTGTTGTTGTCTATGGTGTTGTTGTTAGAATGGGTCCAGAGAAAGATGCCATATATGTTGTTCGATGCATTGTTATCGGCGATGGTATTGTTATCGGAGTAACCGAGATTGATGCCCACTATGCTGTTTGAGGCGGTGTTGCTTTCGATGATATTCCAATCGGATGTTACGAGAGCAATGCTTTCATTGGTGTTGCCAGACAGGATGTTGTTATCGATTCTGCTGTATTGAGTGGTGTTGAGGTGGATGCCGATCGTGTTCCCCGACAATGTATTGTTCGTAATTGTGCAGTTGTTCGAATGATCCACTTCTATCCCAGCATCCTCCATGGCCATGCCTCCGTTCGTTATCGTGAACCCGCTGATGTTGACCCAATCAGCAGTAATGTAGACTGCGCTTCCGTTCAATCCACCGTCAATTATGGTTGCATTCCTAATCTCTCCAGTGAGGGTCAATGTTCTGTTTACCACGACATTCTCATAGTACGTTCCGTTGAACACGTAGATCGTGTCGCCGGGGCTTGAAGCGTTTATGGCGTCCTGTATCGCTGTGTAGTTCAATGGACCAGCGCCACCCACGTAGAGGGTTCCAGAGCTCACGGTTGTTGGAAAGATGGTCAGCCCAAGCTGGAAAATGCCCATGCATAGAAGGAGTACCACGACCAGTGCTTTGCTACGCATCTTATCCTCGTTGCTGATGACAAATCCTCGACCGTGTTAAATATCTTACTGCGTTAGTTCATGAAGGGGTTTGTACGCTCGAAGACCTCGGACCTGGTCACTTGCAGACTGAAGGATCCACAATTCTGACTAATACTCGTAGAACCCTTTCCCGGTCTTCCGACCCAGATTGCCAGAACGGACCATCTTCTTCAGTAGTGGACACGGCCGATACTTCGGATCCCCAAAGCCTTCGTGCAGAACCTCCATGATGAAAAGGCAGACATCCAGTCCTATCAAATCGGCCACCTGCAATGGCCCCAGAGGATGGTTCATGCCGAGCTTCATAACAGAATCAATCGACTCGACCGTTCCGACGCCTTCCTGAATGCAGAATACGGCCTCGTTGATCATGGGCATCAGAATTCTGTTCGAAACGAATCCTGGGTAGTCACTGACCTCCACCGGCATCTTCCCCATCTTCTCTGTCAGTGCGAAAATGATCTCCTTGGTCTGGTCGCTCGTTTCCATCCCCTTGATTACCTCTACCAGCTTCATTATCGGAACCGGGTTCATGAAGTGCATGCCGATGAACTTGTCCGGCCTCTTGCTCGCTGATCCGAGTTCCGTGATCGAAATGCTAGATGTATTGGACGCAAAGATGACTTCATCGCCAACCAGTCCATCCAGTTCCTGGAAGACGCTCTTCTTAAGGTCAGCATTCTCGATGACCGCCTCGATGACCAAATCCACATTCTTCAGGTCTTCCACGTTCAAGGTCGTCTGTATCCTGGAAAGTGCCTGGTCAGCCTGCTCCTGTGCAAGTTTTCCCTTCTCCACCCCTTTCGAGAGGCTCTTCTGAATGGCATTCATCCCGTTCTCCAGGAATCTATCCTCGATATCCCTCATCACCACGTCATGCCCGCTGAGAGCGCAGACCTGAGCTATGCCATTGCCCATGGTACCTGCGCCAAGAACACCGATCTTCTTGATCTCCATGCTATCACATCTCTATCGACATGGCGACCGCGTTGCCCCCGCCGAGACATATCGTGGCGATGCCAGTCTTCGCACGACGGTTCCTCATCGCGTATATCAGCGTCGCAAGAATCCTCGTTCCGCTGGCTCCTATAGGGTGACCCAGCGCGACCGCTCCGCCGTGAACGTTGAACTTCTCCAGAGGTATTTCCAACTCCTTCGCCACGGCGCAGCTCGCCGATGCGAAGGCCTCATTGTGTTCGAACAGGTCGATGTCATCAACCGTCTTGCCCAGCTTCTCCAGGAGCATCTTCACCGCCGGTATCGGTGCTTCCATCACATACTTGGGCTCAACACCGCTTGACAGGTATCCAGTGATCTTTGCCAGGGGTTCCAGTCCCCTCTCCTGAGCCTTTTCAGCATCCATCAACACGGCCGCAGAACCGCCGTCGCTCAGCTGGGAACAGTTGCCGGGCGTTAGCATCCCATCCTTCTTGAACGCGGTCCTCAATCCCGCCAGTGTCTCGGGTGTCGTACTCTTTCTTATTCCTTCGTCCTTGTCGAAGATCATTGGCTCGCCCTTTCTCTGCGGGATCTCGATAGGCAGTATCTCCTCCTTGAACAGCCCGTCTTCAGTTGCCTTCGCGGCCCTCATGTGGCTGTGGTAGGAGAACTCGTCCATCTGTTCCCTGGATATCTCGTACTTCTCGGCGATTATCTCCCCGGTCATTCCCATGTGGAAGTTCTCGTAGACGTCCCAGAGCCCGTCCTTGATCATGGCATCTATGAGCTTCCCGTCCCCCATCCGGTGCCCCCATCTTGCCTTGGGGTCCAGATACGGAGCGTTGCTCATGCTCTCCATTCCGCCTGCCAGTATCGTGTCGGAGCTGCCTGCCTTTATGGCGTCAGCGCCCATCATGACCGCCTTCAGGCTTGAGCCGCAGACCTTGTTGACCGTTACTGCCGGGACGGATGCCGGTAATCCCGCGTGGATCATCGACTGCCTTGCCGGGTTCTGACCCAGACCTGCAGAAATGACGTTGCCCATGATGACATCCTGAACCTCAGATGGCTGGATCTTCGCCCTCTTGACGACTTCCTGGATCGCAAACGCTCCAAGTTTCTGTGCAGAAAAGGGGAGAAGCGACCTACCGTATCTTCCGGTAGCCGTTCTTACCGCGCTGACTATCACGACTTCGTTCATATGGCTCACCGAGTGCACTGTACTAAAGCGAAATTCGACTTAAAACTTCCTAAATCGTTACCAGTCTTCGTCCATAATCGAAGCGGAGTTGATTGTATTCGTAAGGCCTAGTCTTCCGCCAGCTTGGAATAGCTTGAAGGATCCAACAACTGCCCCATCTCCGACGGGTCGCTCATCTTTATCTTCACGAACCAGCCATTCCCGTACGGGTCCTGGTTCATCAGCTGGGGGGAATCCTCCAGTTCCGAGTTGTACTCCTCCACCGTTCCGCTGACCGGAGCGTACAGTTCCGTGACCGTCTTCACCGACTCCACCGTGCCGATCTCATCCCCCTTCTTCACCTCTCGTCCAGTATCCCCGAACTCGACATACACGATATCTGTCAGCTTGGTCTGCGCATAATCGGTTATCCCAACGACGACCTTGTCTCCCTCACCCTTGATCCATTCGTGCGTGTCAATGTACTTGAGATCTTTCGGAACATCAGTCATTTACCCCACCTCTAACCTCGGAATGATAATGCAGAACTAACCTTATTTCTTGTCCTTGTCCCACCTGCCTCCGTGGACGAAGATCTCCTGGTTCATTATCCGCCTCATGTACCAGATGACTATCAGAATTGCCAGGACGATGCCGAAGACCAGGATCCCCACCATGCACATGATGTCGGTCTGTATTTGATGGAATATCTCGCCGAGCATCTCCAGTATCCCGTCAGCCAACCTTTCTCACTCTCGCGAAGTAGTTGTCGCTGGAGAAGAAGTACTTTTCCGTCTCAAGTCCCGTTTGGGAAATCAGGTCCTTCAATTCATCCTTCTCGAAGAGATGGTAGAACCTCTGGAAGACCTTGCCGTCGGATCGCGTCCAGGGTAGGAATATGTCTGCGAATTTTGGGTCCTTGCTCTTGTTCTCCAGAAGTTCTTCGAATCGAGGTTGGTCCAGCGCCCAGACGCTGATGAGCGCTGTTCCGCCGAGTTTAAGCACCCGCTCCAGTTCTTCCAGGCTTCTCAGCTTGTCCTCCTTTGATGGGATGTGGTGAAGTGTTGCGATGTAGAGTGCCGCGTCAAAAATGTCATTCTTCAACGGAAGAAGTGTTGCATCCCCACCGATTATGTGCCCACTGTGTGCCAGTTCCCTCATGTTCAGCTTCTCTTGGGCGATCCTCAGCAGATTGATGCTGAAATCAACGCCGACGACCTCGTGACCCAGTCTTCTCGGGAGAATCATGTTCCTGCCGTTGCCGCACCCTATGTCCAGAACTGTGCTTCCTTCCGGGAGGGATTCAACATATTCAACCGACTCCGGCCAGGGCTTGTACCTTGTCATGTCAAAATGCTCTGCGATGGCCTCGAAGGTCTGCCTGACCGTTTCCCTGATACTCTCATCACCCATGTCACTCTTCGAATCCAGCCAGTTGTGAAAGATTTTTCGGTCAACGAGGGTAGGAACAGTGCAATCCTCAAGTATCGACCTGTCTATTTGAATGTGGGAGAATCTTGCAGGAGAAGTCTGGCCGCGGTTTCGAGTTCTTCGTTCTCATTCTGGCCTCAGTCGCGCTCATCATAATGGTGGTCGGCGGAATATGGACGCTATCAGGCGGAGACACTGGAACGGGGGGAGGACAGGGACAAGGCGGTGGTGGTGATGAGACATCATCGTTTCCCATCGGAACAACCCTCTTCATTGTCGGGGGACTCGTGTTCATAGTTCTGCTCTTTGTGGCCATCCTGGTAAGGACCCGAAAGGTCTCCACTGCTCCGCAGCCCGTGTCAACGCCTCAAGCCCCTTCCCCGGCTGCATCAGATGCTTCCGCTCTTCCCTCTGAAGAGGTCCAGAGGCTCGCCATCAAGCTCCTCAGCGGAGACGAGAGGAAGATGTTCCGCAGGATCGTTGACGGCGGAGGGGAAGTCCTTCAAAGGGTTTTGGTGGCGGAAGGAACGTTCTCCAAGGCCAAGGTGACAAGGCTTCTTGATAAATTGGAGAGAAAGGACCTGGTCGTGAGATCAAGATACGGCTCCACCAACAAGGTCCGCATCTCTGAGAACCTCGGGAAGTAGTTTTTTCGTCCACATTTCAGCCAAGTGAAACGTGTTTCAGGAACAATCCAAGTACCGTTTCAACCCAATAATGAAATGCTCTGCGTGTGAGGCGCGGGCAGGAGATGAAAGAGAAATGAAAACGACATGGATGTGGGCCCTCTTGCTCAGTGCGATACTGGGAGGAGGCGCGATATTGGGCGCTGTCGCCATGGATGCGGGGGAGTCTGCGGACTACATCACTCAGGATGATGTGGTGGTAGAGACCTCGCCCTTGGGAGACGGTGTCTGTGATCAGGATGGAGAGGAGTACCAGCATGAATACAGGCTGGGGGACATGCCTCAGGAGCAGACAAGACAACGCAACCGAGATAGGGACCCTGAGTGCGAAGAGAACCCTCTCCAGCAGCAGGACCGCCTGCAAGACAGGCAGCAGAACCGAACCCAAGACGGCGAATGCGAGAAAATGCAGTTGAAGCAGGAGAACGGCGACCCGGACGGGGAGAAGTATCAGTACAAGCACGAGAACATGGACGAGGACGCCAAGTACAAGTTCAACTTCAAACACAAGAAACAAATTGGCCAGATCGAAGGCCCGTAGTGCGGTCGAACAAATCGGGGCTTAACGCCCCGTTTCTTTCTTTTTTTCTTCGAAGCCAACCTTGAGGCGACACAGAAATGATAATCAGGGAAACACTTATCGGCGACCGCTCTCCTACTTAGAGATCGATGCCCCTTTCTTCAAACGCTGGTATCTGTCCTTGTAGAGCTTCAGGCAGGATCCGCAGCAGAGGTAATGGACCCTTCCGTCCATCTTCTCGGTTACCGGATTGTCCATTATCGGCTTCCGGCACTCATAACAAGGTATCACTATCTGAATACCCTCCGTGATGATCGCGTCGGGTTCTTTCTTTATCGTTCTGATAGCCCTCTCTATATCGTAGTTGTCTATGTTCTCCAGACTCTCCAGCCAACCAAGGAATGCATCCAGTTTTCCCTCGGATTCCAGCACCAGCCTTGCCGAGATCTTTGAACCGCTCAGGACCATGACCTCTCTCACATTCTCCTGTTCTGAGAGGAGAGTCGAGACCGATTCCAGATCCTTGGGTCTGCACTGCAGTGTGACTATCGATATCGTCTCGTTGATCGTCTGTGGATTGATATCAGCCGAATATCCTCTTATCACTCCCCGCTCCTCAAGTCCCTTCACCCTCGCGCTCACCGTGGGCGTGCTGATCCCCGTATTCTTCGCGATATCTCGGAATGAGAGCCTGCCGTTCGATTGCAGCATGAGAAGGAT
Source organism: Thermoplasmata archaeon (assembly GCA_023140195.1). Classification (GTDB taxonomy): domain Archaea; phylum Thermoplasmatota; class Thermoplasmata; order RBG-16-68-12; family SOIM01; genus JAGLME01. The sequence continues at coordinate 307,444 of JAGLME010000004.1, read as the reverse complement.
CTTGGCGTCTATCTCGTCGATTTCCATGCCTATTTGATGACTCGGCGTCCTTCTTAAACCTTTGTAAAGGGGCTGGGGTGGAATCCTTACGGATGTCAATTGGCGTCCCATTCCGGCAGAACTAGACCGAAACGTGGTCCCTCAACGGGCCAGTAATACACACCGACCCCAGGGGAGAACCCCCCTCACCCGCTCCGTCCTTCACATTTGGGAATTGCAACGCTTAAGTACAGGTCTTGAGTATTGAGACCTGGGGGAAACCGTGGCTGAGGTTTCGAGTCGGAATAACAACTTGATACTGCCGTCTTTCCTGGCTGCCGCCATCGCCCTGGTGTTCGTCGGTCTCGTATGGGCCTCGGTGAACAATGAGAGCATAATGGGGGGCATGATGCATCAGGACGAGAGCACTGGCTTTCCAGTTGGCACCTACATCTCCCTTTTCGGCGTGCTGCTTGTCGTTGTCGCACTCATTCTCATAATAGCGACGAGGCCGCGTGAGGCTCCGGTCGCCCAGGCTCAGCCCTATGTGCCCGACCAACACCCAGTGACCGAAGTTGGAACTGAGAGCGTCACCGAAGAGGACATGCACAGGCTCACCCTGAGGCTTCTGGCAGGTGATGAAAGGAAGATGTTCCGCGGGATCGTGGATGCCGGCGGTGAGGTGCTCCAGAAGGACTTGGTGGCCGAGGGCGTCTTCTCAAGGGCCAAGGTCACTCGGCTGTTGGACAAGCTGGAGAGGAAGGGACTGATCGTCCGGGAAAGGTTCGGATCGACAAATCTGGTGCGCGTCTCGAAGGACATTGGGAATTGATTCTTGGGCATTTCTCAGAAAAGTGAAATCTCTTTCACGAAGGGAACTTAAACCTGTTCAGCAAATAGTAATGGGACCTTGTGTCAAAGGACGCGGGTCAGAGGTGACTGAATATGCAAAGCGGTTGGATAATAGCCATCGTCGTGGGATCGGTGTTAACTGCCGGCGCTGTCGCGGGAGCCGTTGCCATGAACGGAGGAATGATGGGTGGCGGCCTGATGGGCGCTGGTATGGTTGGTACTGGTATGATGGGCACTGGTATGATGACCGGCGACATGATGGACGGCATGGGCGACGGATGCGGTATGGAACATGATCATGATGGCACGCACGCCGATCAGGAACACGAGCACAACGAGGAATGCGAAGAACATCAATATGAGGAGTGCGAGGAACACCAGGAGCATCACGAAGACTGCATGGAAGAGATGCATGAACACTCTGAGGAACACGAAGAAGATCAACACGAAGAAGATCATGATGGTTGCGGGATGATGGGGTAGGCTGGCGGCCTTTCCTTTTTGATCGGACATCTGGCCAGTTCTGCGGCTTTAGGATGCGGCTTTACATACTTCAACGAACGTTGGAACTGACTTTCTCATTGTAAAGAAGAAGCCATATCAAATCCTAACACATTGAATGGTTGGAGGAGGCCTTTCGAGGTCCAACAGCTCTGAATCAATGGCTCCTGGGGATGGATTTGAATGGACTATGACGAGTGTCCCGTTTGCGGTATCAACGTGAAGGTCGACAACATGCCTCGTCATTTGACCAAGGTCCATCCCAATGACGAGTCCACAAAAGACTACTCCAGAATGGTCGAGGAAAAGCTGCGGCGCAAGAGATCTTCCAAGGCTCCAATGTCCCCAGGCGCCAAGAAGGTTGTCGTGGCGATAGTGATCATAGCCATATTGGTCACTTCGATTGGTCTTCTCTATATTTGGTATGTGGCCCTTGACCATCCCAGCATCGAGGTCAGTCCCACCCAGTACGACTTTGGGGACATACCCCAGGGTGTTTCAACTGCCTCTTTCCAGATATGGAACTCCGGGGACGTTGACCTGAAACTTACCGGCGTCTCCACTTCATGCGGCTGCACTTCTGCGGTCATCAAGTACCGAGGAATCACCAGCCCGGTGTTCGGTATGCACAACAACCCACAGAACTGGAACATGAACATCCTGCCCGGGGAAACTGCCATTCTCGAGGTCAGCTACGATTCGGCCCTTCATCCGGATTCAGGTTTCATTGAGAGGGCCATCTACATCAAGAGCAACGATCCATTCAATCCGGAGGTCCAGGTGGACCTCACCGCAAACGTGATGACATGAGCGCTGAACCTTGCCACGACGTTCCCGAAGATATTGAGGGCGAGGCCTCACAGACCGAAGCTGAACGGGGTCCGGCCGGCCAGAGGTTCCAGAACCTCACTTTCGTTGTCATCGTGACAGCACTGATTGCCATTTTGGTCGCCGGATCCATCCTCCCTTTCTACCTGGTTCAAGAGTCCGAGAGCGTCAGCATTGACGAAGGACAGGCGCTGGTATACTACAACCAAGCGTGCGGAGAATGTGCAGTCTACATCGACGACGAGCTCATCCCGGCATTGCGGAACGATGGTGTTACCGACATCGTGAAGAAGGACTACCTCAACGAAAGGAAGTTCCGCTCGGAGATGAACGCCCTGGACGAGGACCTGGGCGTACCGAACCACCTCCAGAGCCACATCGCGACCTACGTCAAGATGAACGCGACCTTCGTCCTGGAAGGGCATGTCCCGCTGCACGTGGTCGATGATCTACTGCTGAACTCCAGCCTGCTGAACGTCGACAAGATTCTCGTTTACCAGGATGCGATGAAGAACCCCACGACCTATCTGGCATGGGCGTTCGACGGCGAGGCTCAGGAGTATCCGGTGGACGAACCTATCAGCACATACCTCCAATGGTTCTCCAAGAACGTCGGGACCGGTCCCGCAGAGGCGGACGAGGACCTCCTTCCACTCGTACTGGTCACCGGCTTCCTGGACGGCCTCAACCCCTGCGCGTTCGCTGTTCTCCTTTTCTTCATCAGCTTCTTGTTCGTGATCAGGCGTACTCGGTTGAACGTTATGAAAATGGGGTTGGTCTATGTTCTGGCCATCTTCTTTGTTTACTTCTTCGTCGGGATCGGTCTTCTTAGGGCGATAGTCCTCAGCGGGCAGCCGCACCTGTTGGCGATGGTGGGTTCCTACTTACTGATAATTCTTGGTTCATTGAGCATGGCGCAGTACTTCTTCCCGAACCTTCCCCTCTCGTTCCACATGTCCAAGGGCACCTGGGACAGGGCGAAATCCTGGATCTTCAAGGCGACACTTCCCTCTGCTCTCGTTGCAGGGCTCCTGGTCGGGTTGTGCACCTTCCCGTGCTCGGGTGGAATATACGTCGCAGTTCTTGGTCTGCTGGCGTCCGAGACCTCTTACTTCGAGGGTATCGGCTATCTCTACCTCTACAATCTGATGTTCATACTGCCCCTTCTTATCGTCCTCTTTGTGACATCCAACAGGGCGGTCGCCAGAAAGCTCACCAACTGGGAGAGATCGGAATCCTCCAAAATCAAACTGTTCTCTGGCCTCATCATGGTCGCGATCGGCCTGATAATCCTTCTGTTCTTTGTCTAGTTACTGCTGGTCATGCTTCCCCTTCGGGAGAACCTTGCAGCGATCCTGGGCACCAGTGCCAGGAATATTATGAGCGAGAGAACCAATGTATAGATCGTTCCACCGATTAGGTCAACACCTTCCGAGCCTTCCACCTGGGTTGCCCCAAGATAGAACACCAAAGCCATGATCACCGATAGAACCACGCTTGCCACCAGGTTGCCGATCTTCTTGCCCCTTCCTTGTTTCACGTTCATCACGCTCCCGGTGCGGGCGCCGGAACGCCGACCGCTTTCGGCCTTTTCTTCTTCGCAGCCGCCCTGACCTTGTACCTTCTAAGTAACAATGAATTAGTGGTGACAGACACCGAGCTCATGGCCATGAAGGCCGCTGCCAGTGCCGGGTTGACCAGGAATGCGAACCAGGGGAAGAATATACCCATTCCCACTGGAATACCGACCGAATTGTAGACGAAGGCCCAGAACAGGTTCTGCTTGATCTTGCCCATGGTCTTCTTGCTGAGCTTTATCGCTGAAACCACATCCCTCACATCGTTCCGGATGAGGACGATATCCGCGGACTCGATCGCGACGTCCGTGCCGCTTCCTATCCCGACCCCAATATCTGCCTGGGTGAGCGCGGGTGCATCGTTTATCCCGTCTCCCACCATCGCCACTCTCTTCTCTCCCTTCTGCAGTCTCTTGATCTCCGTTGCCTTGTCCTGGGGGAGAACCTCTGCGAGGACCCTTTTGATACCGAGCTGTCGTGCGATCGCCTCTCCCGTTCTACGGTTGTCGCCTGTGATCATGACTACCTCGATCCCCATGCTCTGCAGCTGAGTGACCGCCCCAGGGGCGTAGGACGTTATCGTATCCGCCACCGCCACTATGCCTGTGGGTCTATCGTCGATCGATACTATCATCACGGTCTTGCCATCGTTCTCCAGTTTGGACATTTGTCCTTCCATGTTCTTGACATCAATGCTATTGGATTCCATCAGGCGCCTGGTACCCAGGAGTATCCTCTTTCCTTCGAATTGAGCCTCGACGCCCTTGCCCGGGATGGCCTTGAACTCGTCGGCATCGTCGACATGTATCCCTCTCTTCTCGGCGCCTTCCACGATCGCCTCTCCAAGGGGGTGTTCGGATCCTTTCTCCGCGACCGCAGCAAGTCTCAGAACCTCTGCCTCGGTCATGCCCTTGTCGTAGATGACAACGTCCGTCAGGGAGGGCTCTCCTTCTGTCAGCGTCCCGGTCTTGTCGAACACGACCACGTCCAGCTTGTGGGCGTTCTCCAGGGCTTCCCCACCCTTTATGAGGACCCCGTTCTCAGCACCCAGACCTGTGCCCACCATCACTGCCGTCGGGGTGGCCAGCCCGATTGCACATGGACAAGCTATCACTATCGTTGTTATGGATATTAGAAGAGAGAACCTGAACGGCGTTCCGAATCCGCTGTATGCGGAAAAACCGTAGAAGAACCAGAAGAAGAATGCTACCAGGCCCAATATCAGCACGGTGAGCGCGAACTGTCCCGCAACCACGTCTGCCAGCCTCTGTACCGGAGGTTTGGATGTCTGGGCATCTTCAACGAGCTTCACTATCTGGGCGAGTGCGGTGTCCTTTCCCACCTTCGTGGCCCGAATCCTCAGTAGCCCGTTCTTGTTCAGTGTGGCGCCGATGCACTCGTCCCCGACCTTCTTCTCCACTGGAATGCTCTCACCGGAGATCATTGATTCGTCGATGGAGGAATGGCCGTCTATCACAATTCCGTCAACCGGGACCTTCTCGCCGGGCTTGATTATGACGATATCCCCCACCAGCACATCTTCAGCGGGAATCTCGGACTCCTTGCCGTCGCGGATCACTCTGGCCGTCTTCGCCTGAAGGCTGACGAGTTTCCTTATGGCGTCCGATGTCCTTCCCTTGGCTATCGCCTCAAGATACTTACCCATGGTGATGAACATGATCAACATGGCTGTCGTGTCAAAGTAAACGTGCTCATACCCGGCACCCAGATTGAAGAACGTGGCCACCACGCTCAACACGTAGGCTGCTCCCGTACCGGCGGCGATGAGCAGGTTCATGTCGGCATTCCCGTGGCTCAGGCCTCTGGCAGCTCTCACAAAGTACTGCCGTCCGGGTCCGGCTAATGTGATTGTTGTCAGGACAAAGATTGCATACAGAAACCAGATGTTATCGTCGTAGTTAGGGATGAATCCCAGGCCGACCGATTCGAACGCTCCACTGAACCCGGTCCTCATGCTGATCAACGTCACTGGGAGCATTATGACGAACGCGACAATCAGGTTCCGTTTCTGGGTGGTGATCTCCCTATGTCTGGCCAACCTCTCGGTATCCTTCACCGCTTCGTCCTCGGGCAGGCTGGCAGTGTATCCGACCGCCCCTATCGCCTTTATGAGCTCCTTGGGTCCTGTGGCAATTGGATTGTACTTCACCCATGCCTTCTCGGTAGCCAGGTTGGCCGTTGCTGATATCACACCGGGCGTTTGCTTCAACACGCCTTCGATGGTCTGGACACACGTGGCGCAGGTCATTCCCCCCACGTTGAGAGTGACCTCATCTGTTAGAACTCCATAACCCACTTCCTCGATCGACTTCACAATCTCTTCCGGCGATGTGACCGATGGATCGTACTCCGCCATGCTCCTCTCGGTACCCAGGTTGACGGTGGCGTTCTCCACTCCTGGCGTAGCCCTCAATTTGGACTCTATCGTCTGGACACACGTGGCGCAGGTCATTCCGGTGATCTTCAGGTCGGTCTTTTCCGTGGGCAGGGTTCTGCCTCCTTTTACTCTGAATATAGAATACTCCCCCATCTAAATGTCGATTCCTCTTTACGTTTGTAAAGGATATCTCGGCCTCCGAGTCGGTTGAGAAACCTTAATGCCTTTCATTTGATTTCCCGCTTCATGAACTTCCCCCCTTTCAGGCTCCTCAGGTGGCTGGAGCACTACTGGAAGGCCGGTGCGGTTGACGTTTGTACCAGCAACATCGAGGGATACCGCTTCTCCGAGTTCGGCCGGCAGTTCGACGACATGAACCTCGCGGTCGCATATCCCTTCGGCGAACCTTCCTTGAGAGAGACACTGGCCAAGGAGTACGGCGTTAAGTCGGAAAATGTAATGGTCACCGTGGGCGCCTCGGAGGCCAATTTCCTGATTTGCATGGCATTGTACGATAAGGGTGAACGATTCATCGTGGAGAACCCCGCCTACGAGCCTCTTGCCGAGATACCGAGAGGTCTGGGGTACGGTGTTGACGTTCTGGAAAGGAGATACGAGGATGGGTTCAGGTTCGATACGGCCGGCCTTGTGGAACTAATGAAGAAAGGTGCGAAGTATGCATTCATCTGCAATCCACACAACCCAACTGGAATTGAGATGTCGGAAGACGATCTTAGGAGAATTGCGGAAGCCGCAGAAGAGCACGATGCGTACGTTCTTGTGGACGAGATATTCAAGGATGTGATGAAGGACCCCCCACCATCGGCGATATCCATCTCGGACAGGATGATCGTCACTGCCAGCATATCCAAGGTATTCAGCATGGCCGGACTCAGGCTGGGGTGGATAGTGGCCAATTCAGAGCTCATGGAGAAGTTCGAGTCACTCAGGGAGTACACGACGGTCGCGGTATCTTCAGCAAGCGAGGAGATGGCCAAATGGGCTTTCGAGAGGAAGGACGAGATCCTTGAAAGGGCCCGGAGTTACGTGAACACGAACCGACCAATCGTGGATGCGTGGCTGGAAAGCAGCGATCTGGTAGAGTACAACGCCGAGAGCAAGACGCATTTCTGCTTCCCCAGGTTGAACGGGATCGACGATCTGGAATTCGGCAGGACAGCGGCGGAGAAATACAACACCATAGTCGGACCGGGACGATTCTTCGGTCTTCCTGGACACTTCCGCCTGGGCTTTGGGATGAACACTGAAGCTCTTCAGGAGGGTCTGGCGAACCTTACCAAGGCTCTCAAAGACTTCTAGCGATAGGAATGCCAGTCTGCTATCAGACTTGATTATCACCAGTGATATTCTTGACCTAACACTATTATCAGTTTGGACTCGTTGGACAGGCGCTATGAACTCCCGTCGAGCTCAACAGTGCATGGTCCTTTTCAAGGACAAGACCTACGAGGAGGCCTTCGAGAACACGCTGAAGGTCTTCAACGATTACGAGCTGGATGTTACCGAGTGCGATCTGGACAAGGGGACGATCACCGGGAATGTTCCAATCAATCCACCTTACGAGAACCTTCGTCTGAGCGCCCAGTTGTTCAGGGGGAACACGACCACTCTAGTTGGCGTGAAGGGCAAGATGGATTCTCCAGATAACGAGGATAAGAAGCTGGCGAAGTGGATCAGAAAGTTCTATTTTGAGTTGAAGGATCTGACGGACGCAGAATAGGTCAGCCTCTTCTCACTTATGTACATCTGCTGACCCTCCAGTAGTTCTGGCATAAAAGGCATTCATCGTCTATAACGCTTGTTCAGAGGTGGTGGTGGAATGTCCTCCTCGAAATCCGGTGGAGGTGGAGGCAGTTCTTCTTCAGGCATGTCCGGCATTGGAGGTGGAAGTTCTTCTGGTTCTTCCAGTTGAGGACCTTGTTGGGCATACTCTCGTATCTTCCTTCTCCTTCTGAGCATAAGTGCTGCTACAATTATGACAATCGCTATCAGCGCTATCAGAAGAGGAAGTGGTGTCCAGCCCCAGGATAAAAGAGGATCGTCAGGATTATTCACAGTGACTGGAATCGATGAAGCCTCGGAATAATCCTCACCATCGTACGAACGAATGTGGATCGTGTGCTCCCCGTTCGACACACTCGTCGTGTCCCAGTTGTAGGACCACGAATCGGTTCCCTCAACAGTCTCCCAGCTACCGTCATCGATTCTCATTTCAATCCTTTGAACAGTCCCATCCGAATCTGATGATGAGCCTTCGATCTTGCACGTTCCAGAGACTTCCGTTCCCGACTCAGGTGTCAAGATCTCACAAGTGGGTTCCTGGTTATCTGGGGCTACGTTCACCCAATAGGTCCACTTGCTCTCGCCCACCGCGTTCTTCGCACTGATTCTGTAGTAGTAGTTCTCCCCATTGGTGACATCATCGTCCGTATATTCCAGGACGTTCCCAGTCTCGGCAAGGAATTTTATGCCTCCGATTGACGTGTCCCGGTAGATTATGTAGTTCGTGATGGGTGACCCGCCGTCGTATGCCGGCGCATTCCAAGTGAGCAGGACCCTGTTGTTGCTTCCATTCGCTGTCAAATCCCTTGGCACGTAGGGTTGGTATGGAGGCGATGTCATGGGAGAATTCATCAAGGGATACCTGTCCTGGATGTTACTGCCTGACATGTTGTAAGGCAGGTCCCCTATTCCGTCATGGTTGGGCTGGTCCTGGTCCGGCCCGCTCCTCTCATCATCGTGGCGGTAGTCTCCCCAGTAGTTCCCTCCCGAAGGATATCCGTTGTCCCAGTAGTTGTAGCCCATAAAGTTGATACCTTCGACGTCGTGATTGCCTGCGATCGTGTTGTGGTAGATATTGTTGAACCAGGACATCCAGATTTTGAAGCCGACACCGTCGTTATCGGACACGTTGTTCTCCACTATCAAAGTCCTATTCGACGAATACAGCGACAAGCCGGTGTCGTCATTGTCGAAGGCTTCGTTGTACATCACGAGGTTGTCATCCGAGAGGGCCAGACGGAAGCCGTAGTCATTGTCGATTGCAGTATTGTGCATGATGGTGTTGTTATTCGTCTTGTATGTGTAGAGCCCCGCCTTGGTGTTCCCGATCACCGTGTTGTTTGTAATCGTGTTGTTGAATTCATTCCATATGGAGATGCCATACTCGTTCCCTTCGGCGTAGTTGTTCTGGACGGCTATGTTGCTGGAGGAGATCACGTGGATTCCTTCAATGTTGTTCTCAGCTGTGTTGTTGTACACAGTGCCGCTTTCAGCGGAGCTAACTGAGATTCCCCACCAACTGCCGGATGCGTAGTTGTTCGTGATCTGCGTATAGGCAGAAGCACCCGCATTTATCCCCATCATGGTGTTGTTGTAGGCCTTGTTGTTCGTGACGGTGTTGTGGTCGGATAATGAGAGAAAGATCCCGTCTTCGCTGTTCTGGACTGTGTTGTTCGCGATCGTGTTGTAATGAGAATACCGAAGGAAGAATCCACTTCCAGTGTTCTTGACAATGTTGCCTTCAACGTGACAATCCTGAACCATGTTCAGGTATATTCCATAATCGCCGCCACCTGAGCCACTGTTTCTCACGGTGAATCCCGTGAGGACCACTCCGTCGTCGCTTATGCTCACAACCGTCGAGGTTCCGCCTCCGTCTATGATTGTCGTTGTTTCGTCCTCTCCGATCAAGGACAGGCGCTTGGGGATCGTCAGGTGCTCATAGTACGTCCCGCTGTAGACGTATATGCTGCTCCCAAGGGAGGCCGCGTCTATTGCGTCCTGTATCAATGTGTGATTTCCCGGCCCCACTCCGCCCACATACAGCGTGGCGGCAAGTGCGTTCTGTGGGAGAACCGTTACGGCAAGACAGAATCCACTCGTCAGTAGGATTGAAGCTAAGAATAATGCCCCTTTTGTTTTCACCCCTCATCACCCCCAGTGCGGAAGGTTTGTCCGGCTTTATAATGGTTCTTGTGGAGGAGGCTCTGGCGGTTCCTCCACTTCCAAACTCTTCTTTCTTCTTCTGATGAGCATGAGGACTATCAATAGGACAATGACCACTATCACTATTATCGACACGAGTGCCATCCAGATCCAATCATTCTGGGCCTCTTGATCTGTTGGCGGACTGGGATTGTCCACAACCACCTTCACATCGACTTCCTCAGAGTAATTCTCTCCATCGAAGGATCGAGCGTATATCGTGTGCTCTCCGTTGGTCGCAGTGGATGTGTTCCACTCAAAGCTCCATGTCGTCTTCCCTGACGCATCAAGCCAAGCACCGCCATCTATTCTGATTTCCACATTCTGAATTACTCCATCTGAGTCGGAAGACGTACCGGTTACCACCAGTGTCCCGGAAAGAACTGAACCCGTTGATGGGGTCGTGATCCTGCACGTTGGATATGTGTTTGCACTTGGAGCCGAAGGAGTTGCGTTAGCCTCACCCGAAAAGGGGCCTTCTCCCATTGCATTGACTGCCGAGACCAGGTAGTAGTATGTCCGATCGTTTGTCACATCCGTATCGATGTACGTGTTCACGTCATCAATCTGAACCAGGAATATCTCCGTTCCGGAAGTCGTCCCTCGATACACGTTGTAGTTAGTGATTGAGGAATTCCCATCATAGACCGGAGGATCCCATGTGAGGGTCACTTGAAGATTCTGGGCAGTTGCTTGAAGGTTCTCTGGTGACCATGGAATGCACCCGCTGGGAGGGTTGTGCCCAATGAGCGGATATCGATCCACGCTTCCTCCATTAATCAGGTATGGGGTATCCCCCACTCCATCACTCCCCGGTTGATCTTGACTGGGGCCGGAGAAGTGATCACATCCTGAGTAGTCGGACCAGTAATTCCCGCCGGAAGGGTAGCCGTTGTCCCACTGACTCAAACCGAAATCGAACGCTTGCTCCGTGTTGTCGATTATCTTGTTGTGATGTAACTCATTTCTTTTTGAGATACCCAGCATGATGCCGCGCTCTACGTTGGAAGATATAATGTTGTTGATCACCAAGTTGTCGTCCGAGGAATAGAGATCGATTCCATTCCATTCATTGAAGGAGCATGTGTTGTTGAATAGAATGTTGTAGCTTGACCAACCGGACTCAATCCCATGATCGCCGTTGAAGATGGCAGTATTGTTCTTCATCTCATTTCCATTTGAATCCATTAGGTGGATGCCGCTTCCGTTGCTGAAGGAGACATTGTTGTTCAATATGAAATTCATGCGGGACCGGAACAGACTGATACCAACATTGTTGTAGATTGCCTTGTTATTTGCCACGACAGAGTTGTTGGAGTAGTAGAGTATGATGCCGGCTCCATTGTTGGAGACATTGTTGTCCGTAATGGTATTATTCCCGTCCGAGAAGTATATTTGGATGCCACTCTGCTTGTTGTTCAGAATGACATTATGGGAGATTGTGTTGTTGACTGAATTCCTGAAACCGATTCCCCTGCTTCTTCCATTAGTGAATGTGTTATGAGAGATATCGTTGAAGTCAGAGTTCAGGACGTAGACTCCGACCGAGTTGTTCCAGCCATTATTGCCAGTGATAGATGTGTTGAGTGAAGACAATAGGTGAAAGCCCCTTCGTTTGTTGTCTGAGGCATTGTTGTTGGACAAGATATTATCGTAGGAATTGGTGAGGTCCACTCCATCGTAGTTGCCCAACAGGTCGTTGCCAATGATGCTATTATTGAAGGAAGAAGACAGGGCGATCCCATCGCTGTTGCCGATAGCAATATTCTCCCTGATCATGTTGTTCGAGGAGTGGGAAAGATTGATTCCATAGCCGTTTTCCCACAGAATGTTCTTAGAAATTGTGTTGTACGATGATTCGAAAAGGGTGATACCACCATGGCTGTTGAATGATGCATTGTTATCCGTAACGAGACAGTTCTTGACTCTGTATAACCGTATCCCTGCAAAATAATCCCATGGACCATTGTTCGTGAATGTAAATCCTGAAACGTTCACCCAATCAGCAGAGATGTTCATTGGCGTCTCCCACATTTGGGCGTTGATTATGGTTGTGTTCTTGTCCTCTCCCAGCAGAGTCAAAGATCTATCGATTCTAACCCGTTCGCGGTACTCTCCAGAGTATACGAAGATTGTATCCCCGGCGGTCGAAACGTTTACCGCGTCTTGAATCGCAGAATAATTCCCTGGTCCAGGACCACCCACGTACAGTGTTGTGGCTGACACTTCAGTGGACTGGAGTACGAGGATAACATTGAATGAGCCGATCAAGACAAGAATGATGACAGCGAAACTGGCTTTCTTCTTCATCCCCCAACGTCCTCAGAAGAAGAGCCATTTTCAGATTTATAATGGTTCCTCTTATTACCCGAATCCGCCTCTTCACGATTACTTTAAATAACCATTCCACAATTAGAACGAAGCAACATGCTGGCCTTGGAGGATTGCGTGATTGAAGCTCATCAAAAGGGAGTATTGTAAGGGCTGTCAGATATGCGTCTGGGTGTGCCCCAAGACCGTTTATGACGAAGGCTCTGAGTTCTCGGACATGGGCTATCTGGTCCCGACCGTTGAGAGATACGACGACTGCATCGACCACAACCGGATCAAGAAGGGTTTGAAACAGGCTTGCGAGCTGTGCATCCTTTCCTGCCCCGATCAGGCGATAAGGGACGATCTGTACGGTGATGAATGATGGGCGAGGAGCTCTTTCTCCAAGGTAACAGAGCGGTGGTCGAGGGCGCCTTGTACGCAGGCTGCAATTTCTACGCCGGTTACCCCATTTGCCCTTCCACAGAGATACTGGAGATCATGTCCACTCGCATGCCTGAGACCGGCGGTACTCTTATCCAGATGGAGGACGAATTGTCATCGATTGCGGCTGTCATAGGCGCTTCTTGGGGCGGTGCGAAATCCATGACGGCGACCTCTGGACCGGGCTTCTCACTGATGCAGGAGAACATCGGCTACGCGGTCATCACAGAAACACCATGCGTCATTGTGGACGTCCAAAGGGGCGGACCCTCCACCGGACAACCGACGCTGCCAGCACACGGGGACATCATGCAGGCCAGATGGGGCACTCACGGTTCTCACAGCATCATCGCTCTGGCACCCAGCAACATCAAGGAATGCTACGAGCTCACGGTTGAAGCCTTCAACCTATCAGAACAGTTCAGAACACCCGTCATCATCCTATCGGACGGAGAACTGGCCCACATGCGCGAGAGGATCGAGATCACCGATATGCCGATCGTGAACAGAGAACAGTTCCCCGAAGGCAAGGTGTCGTTCCCGGTCGATCCAAACGAAGAGGGCGTCTCACCCTTCCCAACCTTCGGACGGGGGCACAGGACACACGTCACGGGTCTCTCACACACGATAGTCGGTTATCCCAGTGAGGACACTGAGGTCCAGGGGAAGCTCATAGACAGAATAATAGGGAAGATAGAGAACAACAAGGACACCATCTGCAAGTACGAGATCATCAACCCCGATGCGAAGCATCTGCTGGTCGCCTACGGTATACCGGCCAGGAGCGCAAAGGACGTAGTTCTCAATAGGGAGGACTTTGGCCTCTTCAGACCGTTGACCGTGTGGCCGTTCCCTTCCAAGGCTTTCATTCGGGCGACCGAGGACGTCAAATCCGTTCTCGTGGTGGAGATGAACGAAGGCCAGCTCTTCAGGGAGGTCGAGAGGCATGCATGTCGCGCAGGCGTCGAGAACGTCGGCCTATGTTCCAAGCTGGACGGTGAGATGCCCACACCGCAGGATATTTTGGAATCCCATGCCGACATGGAGGTCGATCAATGACCCACTTCAAGGTGTACAGGGAGGACAGATGGCCCCACATGTTCTGTCCAGGATGCGGCATCGGCACCACCATGTCCTGCTTCCAGAGGGCGTTCGTCAATCAGGGAATCGATTTGGACAAGACCGCCTTCGTTTCCGGTATCGGCTGCTCTTCCAGAGTGTCCGGCTATGTCTATGCGGACAGCCTGCACACCACCCATGGACGCGGGTTGGCCTACGCCACAGGGCTGAAACTGGCAAACAGGGACCTGGACGTTTTCGTCTTCACCGGTGACGGGGACCTTGGGGCCATAGGCGGGAACCACTTCATCCAGGCCTGCAGGAGGAACATGGACCTCTTCGTCATATGCGTCAACAACAACAATTTCGGGATGACCGGCGGACAGGCATCATCCACCACGCTTCACGGTTACACCACATCCACCACTCCGGGCGGAAATCCAGAATACCCGTTCGACCTGGCCAGACTGGCTGCCGCTGCCGGCGCCAATTACGTCGCGAGATACACTTCGGCACATCCAAAGCAGCTGATCAGGGTGATGGAAGAGGGCATGAACAGGAAAGGGTTCAGGTTCATCGAGGCCTGGGTCGCGTGCCCGGTATACTTCGGAAGGTACAACAAGCTCAAGACCCCGGTCGAACACCTCGAATGGTTGAAGGAGAACAGCGTCCACATAGAACAGATGAAGGCTGACGGCAGGACGTCGGAGGACGACATCGACCTGCACGTGGCCGGCAAGATCACCGTCGGGGTGATAAGGGATGCCGAGAGGAAGTCGTACATCGAGTCGATCGAGGGGGATGATTAGGATGGACACCATCGAGATCAGGTTGTCGGGTTTTGGCGGTCAAGGTCTGATAATGGCCAGTGTCGTACTGGCAAGGGCCGCATCGCTTTACGAGTCCAAGCATGTCGTTCAGAAGGACGACCAGTACAAGAGGGAGGAGTCGGGACTTTACGTTGTGCAGACCCAGACGTTCGGTTCTGGCGTTAGAGGCAGCGCCACCAAGGCCGAGGTGAAGATCTCGACCAAGGAGATCACTTTTCCTGAGGTCACGATTCCGGATATTCTGGTCCTCATGTCTGAAGCATCTTTCCTGAAGTTTGGGGAAAATGTCAAGCCCACATCTTTGGTGATCGTTGACCCAGATACGGTCAAGAGCAGGCCTGGAGGGGAGTTCTGCGAGATACCGGCCACGGTCACAGCTTCTGAACTCGGGAACAAGATCGCCGCGAACATGGTGATGTTGGGTGCCGTAGTTGCGATGACTGATGTTGTGGAGATGGATTCTCTGAAGAGTGCAATGAAGGACATGCTTCCGCCAGCCACTCATGAGCTGAACTCAAAGGCTGTGGACAAGGGATTCGAGTTGGGCAACGAGTGTGGAGGAAGGCTCCAGGTTGACTGGGGTTGATCTCGGTTCTCTTTCTAAGGGAGTTCGGTCGTAGGATTTATATGGAAGTGAAGCCGAATTGTAGTGGATGAGCGATGATTTAGACGGTGGAGGACTGGAAGACCTGGATGAGATTGAGTTCCCCACTCCAGAGCAAAGAGCATTTAGAAAGAAGGTCTGGGCCGTCATAATCGTAGTTGCTGTGGTTCTGTCCACATTTGGGATATGGTATGCCTATTTTCGCCCTTGGACCATAGGCGAGCTTGAAGACAAGTTCGTTGATGAGTATGATGCACCCAGTTTCGACCCCCACCTTGCAGGTACAAGCGCTATGGTAGAGGGTAAAGTCGCGTCCTTCGATTCATACAACAATACCACTCTCGGCCCATTAACTTTGATCAGACTTGAAGGTGCCAAGCTCCTGCAACTTATCGACTGGAAGGAACCCGACTTCGAAATCGGTGACACGATAGTCAGAGAGGTCCATTTTGAGTGGGGCAACTACAACGATTACTCTGGGGTGTTCTCCCCTCAGGTTGATCTTCCGGTGGTGAGGACGGCTTTCAATTCATACCTGGAAGCTTACTCCTACAGCAGGGGTGGCGGGATCTTTCTTTTTCCAAGGATTGATGTGAATTCCGATTCTGTCAAGATAGAAGTCTATATGGAAAGGACTAGCGGAGCATTCCCCTTGGGATTGTTCAACGTTTCACTGAATAAGGGGATTCGTGGCCCTCCCGACGATTTTTGGGACTCCAGTAGGGGATACAAAGATGGTCTTGAGATCGATCACCTAGATGCTCTTGAACAGTTTATTGGAACCAAAGGGTCTTTGAGATTCGTGGATGCAAACTCCAACGGACTGCTTGATAGTTGGGATTTCTTTCAGGTCAACCTAAGTCGCCCCAGTGATGACAATTCAGCACTCACCTATTACATGCGAATAAATGATGGAGTCGAAGGATATGGTGTGCTGGAGGGCGAATGCTATATAACTATGACGAATAGAGGAGTGTTCGGGCTCATCCTACTGCCAGCCCCCGAATCCATTGTCTCCGTTGCCGAAATGAGAATCAACTCCGAAACAGTGACGCCCGCAGGCGTATCCACAGAGCTGGTCATTTCAAGTATGTTGGACACTCCATTTGAGATTCAGAAGGGAAGCTGCCGTCTATGGGATGGGGGAAATGGGTTGGACTGCACTTCTTTGAGCGAGGGAGAAGTTGCAGCCGAAGGCAACATCTCGATAAACTTCTCCGATGTAAATCAGGATGGCTATCTTGACATTGGAGACTCTTTCATAATATCGGGTCTGACCAACGCGGCGGAGTATTCCTTCTCGATCCGGGAAGACGAGCGAGAGCTGGCCTATCTCAAGTGGACAGCGGGACTTGGAGTATTCTCTGGACAATTGCCAATCATTGAATGGGAAGAGCCTCAGCCTCTGGACTCTCCCACCAATCGCGCTTTCAAGTTACAGATCGGGAGGATGTACGGGGTTCCTGCAGTGCTCTTGGGAGATTTGAAAGAAAGGATGGTGGTCGATGTTCTGATGAACGGGCAGTCAGTTCTTTCATACACCAATCTGACAAGCGATTTCAATTACACCTCTCCTAGCACCAGCATAACCTTTGAAGACTCTGATAGCAATGGATATGTCAATTCGGGCGATTCCTTCATCTGCAATGCGACGGTTTCCGCTGACTTCGAGCTCATGGTCACCTACGTGGATTACGTAGGCTCCCCGAGACGCGAGCAGATCTTGATTTCATGGTCAATCTCTTGGCAAACCAGCTGAAGCCGAGTGCACAACACCTCAACAATCAAGCGGTCTCGGCTTCTACTATTTCGCCGCTTCCATTGTCGACCCCATCTGAGGCCTTGGGACGGGAGAACATTCTGAACACCCTTTTGATTGCCTTAGAGAACTTCTCAATCAGATCCGGTCTCTTGTAGATCATGACCACAAGCGGCAGCATCACAGCCAGATACACCGCATGAGCGATCACCCTGATCCACTCCATCTTCACGGAGTACCCGAACATCACCGCAAATATCGAACCTATCCCACCCTTGTGGTGGAAGATGCTATCCGACGAAATGTCAAGCACATATGCGCTCTGTCCCAACCATCCAGGATCCCCGCCAGTGACCACAACATACTCTGTCAGTTCATGCAGGCCATAACCCAAAAGTCCAGCAGCCAGAAGTATCAGCAGGATGCTCGTGAAGTAGAAGAACCTGTGGAGGTTGATCTTCATACCCACCTTGAATATGGCAAATGCCAGAACGAATCCAGATATGATCCCGAGCGCAGCACCGGCCACGGTACCAGCGACATCCGTCACCAGGAAGGGCGTCAAGAACAGAACGGTCTCAAGCCCCTCTCTGAAGACCACTATGAAGGCCAGCGATATCAACGCGATCATTGCACCACGTTTCACCGCCACTCCGAGCTTCTCCTCCATCTCTTCCTTGATGTGCCTGCCTTTGAGCGCCATCCAGTATATCATGGACGTCAGCACGGCGACCGCTATCAGCGCCGCCACACCTTCGAACAGCACCTTGCTCGGCTTGTCCAGTGTGCCGTAGACCGTCCAGATGATCGCACCGAGCACCAGGCTCACGACCACGGAGATGAAGACTCCGATCCAGACATAGCGCGTAAGATGCTCCCTGCCGGTCCTTGTCAGGTAGGCCAGGATGATGGCCGTTATCAATGAGGCCTCCAGGACTTCCCTGAAGGTTATGAGATACTGCCCTAGCATAGTTTCACAGAATATTTAGGGCAACCGAAATATTTGAACTTTGCGTTTCTTCAGAGAGCATGTGGTTCTTCAATCTTCTCAAGGAAAGCAACGTCTTCTTTGGGACTGACCTGCAGAGAGTACGAGCATTCGGTCAGGAAGTCCATTCCCATCACACTCGGCAAAGAAACGTCGAGCTGCTTGTTGCCACTCGACATCATCACGTCAACTGATTTCATCTGTTCAAACATGAGTCTTCCTTCTTCCTCAAATAGCAGGAAACCGACGTTCGATGCTCTTCTGGGTTGGACTCTGCCAGCATATGTCAAGAAAGGCTTCGTGTGCCTTTTCAAATCAGTGAAGTCAATACCCATCAGCCTCGCATCCCAGTATGATAGGGTCGTAACGCTCGATCCTGTGTCAACGAGGAACTGTATGCTCGCGATTCTATCTTGGGCTTGAAAGGTAGCATTCAGTCGAACCGATGTCCTCCAATGATCAAATATCAGGGGTATTCGCATTGTTACACTTGAGGGCTTTTCAGGTGTGCAGTAGGTATCTCACTGGGTCCTTCGTTATGTACTCTGTGAATACGAAGTTGGGCTTCAGGTTCATCTTTTCGAGCTCGGCGACCACATCGTCCCAGTTCCGCGAGCTTGCGACAACCTTCTTGCGAACGACGGCTATGAACCTGTTTGGATACTCTTTCCTGAGATGGTCCATCTTCGAAAGCGCCCAATCGGCATCAATGATGTATGCTTTCAGCAGTTCCCCGACCTCCTCCAGGGTCCTGCCTGCAAACCTTCTCTCCCCCTTGTCATCTGGTTCCATCTTGCTCATGACCGGTAACGCGGTGTGGAATTATAACACTATGTCTATTGCCGGTCAACAAATGTACTGGTGCAGCCAGATTCAATTGTCTGAACCAGCTCTACTTGAAAACCTCACCCGTCTCCATCGACCAGAACAGCAGGTCCAGAGCGCGCATTTCGATCCCGATCTTGTTGGAGAACTTCCTCATCTTCTTCTCGGTCTCCAGGTACTGCTTCTTCGTGAGGCTCTGCGGAACTTCCCTTATCACTCCGTACTCCCACAGGTTCTTCAATATGTGTCTGTCAAGGATCGCCAGATCAAGACCGACTCCTATGTTCCTGAGAAAGTGACTCGACTCCTTGTACCCCAGACCCTTCACGTTCGTCACGAACCAGTCCCTCAGTACTCTCGGTTTGGTGCCCTTTTGAAGGATCATTTCCAGGTCATAGGCACCTTCACCCACGAACAGGTCCCTTGCGCCAACGATACGTTCCGCTTTTGTATTCTTGAACCTGACACCGGAGAGGGCATCCGCGATCTTATCTTCGTTTCCCTTGAGAAGCAGTCCTCTTTCCTGAAGTTTCCTGACCGCGGCGTCGCAGTTCCTGGCTCTCGATTGAGGGGTGAGCAGGCAATAGACCAGCTCCGGAAAAAGCACCTTGAACTTCCCCTTCCCGACCTTCTCGAACTCCCTGAGCCTATTCTCGATGACGTCCTTCCTTCCCTTGTAGGCAGATCTCAGTTCTTCGATGTCGCTCATGCTCGTCAATTTGGATATTAGCGGTTTCCTATAGAATGCTGACGACTAGCACGATATCCCCCAACTATTTTCGCAACTTTCACCGTCCTTTCTTCCGCTTTCCAGAACGAATAAGACAACCTTTAAGAAGAGTACAGTATTAACACCAGATAGCCAGCGATTTAGGAACCCAGATGGCAACAATTCGCAGGTGAGCGCTTGATAATCCCGGTGTCGATATCCATCGTAATGGCACTGCCCGAGGGCGGTGTGGAGAAGAAGTACTGGCGCAAACCACTTGATTTTCACAAACACAAGGTCCCCATAGGGAAGGTCATCATCATCGCCGAGAGGTGCAAAGCGTGCAACTACTGCATCGAGTTCTGCCCGAAGGACATCCTGGTCGAATCCGAAGAGAGGAACAAGAAGGGCTACAAGGTTCCAATGGTCGTAGAGGGAAAGGAAAAGGAATGTATCGTGTGCCGCCACTGCGAGGATATATGCCCAGAGTTCGGTATATACATCGAGGAGATCGAAGAGGAAATCGAAGAGGAGGAAGAGGATGACGAGACCTAGGGTTCTCACAGGTACCCATTTCATGCACGGCGACTTTGCCGTCGCTGAGGGAGGTCTAGCAGCCGGCTGCAAGTTCTTTGCTGGCTATCCGATAACTCCGGCCACCGAGGTCGCAGAGAGGATGGCGGCCAGATTGCCTGAGATCGGTGGTGTGTACATCCAGATGGAGGACGAGTTGGGTTCGATGGCTGCGATCCTTGGAGCGTCATGCGCAGGGGTCAGGTCGATGACGTCAACTTCCGGTCCAGGGTTCAGTCTCATGCAGGAGAACATAGGGCTCGGAGCAGTTCTGGAGGTTCCGTGCGTCGTCGTCGATGTCCAAAGGGGCGGACCGAGTACCGGACTTCCCACCTCCGTGAGCCAGCAGGACATGATGCAGGCCAAGTGGGGCTCGCATGGCGACTATCCGATAGTTGCATATTCACCGGCCTCACCTCAGGAATGTTTCGATATCGCTATCAAGGCCTTCAACACGGCAGAGAAGTACAGGACACCCGTGCTGGTGATGTCCGATGAGGTCGTCGGGCACATGACCGAGAGGGTGACTATCCCCGAAGAAAGCGCGATCAAGATCGTGGACAGGAAACTCTACGAGGGAGACCCGGACAAATACCTGCCCTACCGTCCAGACGAGGACCTCATACCCCCCATGGCGCTGGCGGGCGATGGATGCAAGGTTCACATGACAGGGCTGATCCACGACGAGGGCGGGAGGCCTTCTCTCACCCCCGAGACCGAGGACATACTGGTGGGACGGCTCCTGGACAAGGTGGTCAAGCATGCCGAGGCGATCATGGAGTATGAGGAGATCGGGACGGAGGACGCGGACGTCATCGTGGTCGCCTACGGAATTACCGGTCGTATCGCCAACAGGGCAGTGGAATTGGCCAGGAAAGAAGGAATCAAGGCCGGACTTGTCAGGCTGATAACCGTGTGGCCCTTCCCGGTGGACTACATCCGAAAGCTTTCGGAAAACGTCAAGACCATTCTGGTACCCGAGATCAACTACGGCCAGATAGTCCTGGAGGTGGAGAGGGTGGTTGGCGGACGCGCAACGGTCGAGCAGGTCACCTACGTTCCAGGCACTCTTCCAGATCCGGATTCAATGCTCAAGAGGATAAGGGAGGCGGTCAAGTGAGCGAATTGGACTCGGTGTTCGATGCCCACCCGGTGGACGCACACCTCCGCGCCGACATGCTCCCGCACATCTGGTGCCCCGGATGCGGCATAGGCATCGTCCTCAAGGCGTACATCAAGGCGCTGGACAAGGCCGAGATACCCCTCGAGAAGAGGATAATGGTCTCCGGCATCGGATGCTCGGGCAGGGCGTGCATATACCTCAACCAGGACTGCTACCATTCCACGCACGGCAGGCCCATACCGTTCGCCACCGGACTCAAGCTTGCGAACCCTGACCTCAACGTCTCCGTAATCAGCGGGGACGGGGACCTCTTCGCCATCGGCGGGAACCACTTCATCCACGCGGCCAGGAGGAACATGGACCTCAACGTCATCTGCATCAACAACTTCAATTACGGGATGACCGGGGGGCAGTCCGGACCCACCACACCGGTGGATTCCAAGACCATCACCACACCCTACGGCAACATCGAGCGCCCGTTCAACCTGCCACATCTGGCATCGTCAAGCGGAGCTACTTACGTGGCGAGGTGGACCACGCTCGACGTCCGAAGGCTCAGGGATTCGATGGCCGAGGCGCTCAAGAAGAAGGGATTCACTTTCATCGAGGTCATTTCGCCGTGCCCGACAGGGTACGGAAGGCCGAACAGAAGGGGAGAGCCGATCGACGAGATGAAGCAATACCAGGAGATCTGGGACCTGAGGGAGGACAACTGGATCATCCAGGAGGGAGCCGACCCCAGGGAGGCTGATATAAGGCTCAATGAGAGCATTGTCGTTGGCGTCTTCGCCGACACTGACAGACCCACCTTCACCGACCTGTACAGCCAGCTGGATCCCGTGAGGAAGAAGAAGCTCAAGGAGATCGTTCGCGAGGACGAGAGGAGGGTGAGGGAATGAGGACCGAGGTCAAGCTCAGCGGGTTCGGAGGCCAGGGGATCATACTCGGCGGTTATATCGTCGGCAAGGCTGCCACCATCTACAGCGACATGCACGCGGCCATGATCCAGAGCTACGGGCCGGAGGCCAGGGGCGGTGCGTGTTCGTCGGAGGTGGTCATCGAGGACAGGGAGATCTCCTATCCATCGGTCGAGAAACCCGATATCTTCGTTCTCATGTCCCAGGAAGCCTACGAATTATCCAAACCTCTGATCAAGGAGGAGACCAAGGTGCTCGTGGACGAGGATCTGGTCAAGCTGGACGAGGGTCAGATCGGTCACATTTCAGCGATCCCGTCGCTCAAGTTCGCAGAGGATCTCGGCAGGAAGATAGTCGCAAACATCGTGATGCTGGGTTTCTTCACTTCTGTCACTGAACTCTTCACCAAGGATGCCATGAAGGAGGCGGTCCTTTCCACCGTTCCGGAGCACACCAGAGAATTGAACGAGAAGGCCTTCGAGAAAGGATACGATCACGGTCTCCAACTCAAAAAGGGAAGAAATGCAGAATGAGTGCAAGCTCCGTTCTGGTTATAGGAGGGGGCATAGCCGGTATTCAGGCCTCCCTCGACCTCGCCAATGCTGGTGCCCATGTGTATCTGATAGAGAAGGCTCCCTTCCTGGGCGGGCGCATGGCGCAGTTGTTCAAAACCTTTCCCACTAACGATTGTTCTACCTGCATCGAAGCTCCTTTGATCGTTGAGGCTCACCGGCATTCGAATATTGATGTTCTAGTGGACAGCGAAGTGATGACCGTCGCCGGAAAGGCGGGGGATTTCAAGGTAAAGGTGCTCAAGAAGCCCAAGTATGTGAACGATAACTGTACCTCATGCGGTGATTGTTTTGATGCTTGTCCAGAGGCTGTTCCGAATGAGTTTGATGTCGGCCTGAAGTTGAGGAAGGCGATCTATCTGCCGTTCCCACAGGCGGTTCCTTCTACGTATACAATTGACAGAGACCTATGCCTAAACAAGGGTCACCTGATTGCGTGCGAGAAGTGTTTGGAAGCTTGTGAGGTGGAGAACTGCATAGACTTCGAGATGAAGGCGGAGATGCTGGACCTGGATGTCGTTTCCATCATAGTGGCCTGCGGCGGTTCTGTTCTTGATCCAAGGTCATTGGAGAATTACGGCTACGGGAAGTTCGAGAACGTCATCACCAACATGGAGTTCGAGAGGCTGGTCAGCGCCAGCGGACCCACCGAGGGGGAGCTCATAGAGCTGGAGGGGATGGAGAGTCCCAAGAGGATAACCTTCGTTCTCTGCGCCGGGTCCAGGGATGTGAATTTCCAAGGTTACTGCTCCAGGGTGTGCTGCATGAACTCCATCAAGGAGGCCTTGCTGGCCAAGGAGCATCTGAAGGACGTTGAGATCACGCTGCTGTACATGGACATCCGTTCCTTCGGGAAGGGTTTCGAGGAGTACTACAACCGGGCCAAGGAGATGGGGATCAAGTTCGTTAGGGGTAAGGCGTCCGATGTTACGAAAGAGGAAGAACATCTGGTCGTGCGGGTGGAGAACACCGAAGAGGGCAAGATAGAGGACATGGAGACGGACATGGTGGTTCTGGCGCCTCCACTTCTGCCTGCCGAACACATCGGTGACCTGGCCAAGGTGCTGGACATCAAACTGGATGACGACGGGTTCTTCAAAATGGAACAGGTGAACGTGCTTCCGTTGCGCGGTACCAAGGAAGGGATATTCCTCTGCGGGGTCGCCACTGGACCAAAGGACATTGCGGATTCTGTCGCTGAAGCTTCCGGCGCTGCCAGTGGTGCTTTATCTTACGCTGAGAAGAGGGAACATCCGATCGTGGATATCCCAGAGAAAGGTGGTGAAGGGGAACCGAGGATTGGTGTATTCGTCTGTCACTGCGGCAACAACATCGCCGGTGTCGTTGACGTAGAGGACGTTGCTGGCTATGCCGGGGAACTGCCGAATGTGGTGCATTCCGAGAACACTCTGTTCGCATGTGCTGACAGCACGATAGAGGACATCATCAACACCATCAGGGAGAAGGACCTCAACCGGATCATCGTTGCTGCTTGCTCTCCCAAGACCCACGGCGACCTCTTCATGGACGCGCTCATCGAAGCGGGCATTAACCCGTACCTCTTCGAGATGTCCAACATCAGGAACCAATGCTCCTGGGTTCACGCGGACGAGCCAGAGAGGGCGACCGAGAAGTCCAAGACTCTCATCAGAATGAGCGTCGCCAGGGCCAACCTTGCGGAGCCGTTGATCGCGGAGACGAGCTCTGTTACCAAATCTGCATTGATTGTTGGAGGAGGAATAGCCGGCCTGACCGCTGCACTGGACCTGAATGCTCAGGGTATTGACGTCACTCTTATCGAAAAGCAAGAAGAACTGGGCGGAAGGCTCAGGGAACTGCACAAACTGTCCCCGGAAGGCATCGAGGCATCCAAGCTCCTGACCCAGAAGATGAAGGACCTGCTCAAAAGCAACGTCAATGTGATGACATCTGCCACGCTGGATGACGTAAAAGGGTACGTGGGCAACTTCCAGGTCACCATCAAATCACTTGAAGGGGTAACGACAAAGGACTTCGGCCCGATAATACTGGCCATCGGTTCAGATCTGTACGAACCAACCGAATTCGGCTACGAGGATTACGAGAACGTCATCACCAATCTAGAACTGGAGAAGATGATGGAAGAAGGTCCTATCGAAGGGAAAACGATCTCTTTCATCCAATGCGTTGGCGCAAGGAACGAGGAGTATCCAGGGTGTTCGAGGTATTGTTGCGAGACCGGTATCCATCAAGCCGCCCAGGTCGCGGAGGACAACAAGGTCAACTTCCTGTACAAGGACATGAGGACGTTCGGGAAAGGCGCGGAGGAGAACTACAAGATCGCTTCGGAGAAGGGTGTGCGGTTCTTCAGGTGGACCGAGCAGCCGGAGTTCGATGGGAACGAGGTGAAGGTGCAGGACGTGTTCTCTGATATGACGCTGGCTCTGCCAACTGATCTGCTCGTATTGTCGGTCGCCATGCGCCCCAACCAGGAAACGGTGGAGAAGCTGGTGGAGGTGCTGAAGGTCCCGCTGAGCGAAGAGGGATTCCTGATGGAGAAGCACGTGAAGCTGGGTCCGGTGGAATCGAGCATTGCCGGTGTATACCTTGCTGGTTGCGTTTCCGGTCCCAAAAGGCTGGATGAGTCTGTTTCAAGTGCAAGCGGTGCCGCTGCCAAGGCTGCCGCGTTGCTGAGTAAGGATGAGATTCTTGTCAGCCCGATAGTGGCTTTCGTGAGAGAGGACAACTGCCGTTGGTGTGCTAGATGTTCCGAGGTGTGTCCATATTCTGCAATTGACATCGTCGAGATAGAGGGAGGAAAGGTCGCTTGGGTGAACGGCGCCATGTGCACCGGATGCGGCGCGTGCGTGGTCGAGTGCCCGACAAAAGCGATGATACTCAAAGGGTTCAAGGATGAACAGATAGAGGCGCAGATAGACGCCATGATGGGGGAACTGGCATGAGTTGGGACCCGCAGATACTGGTGTTCGCGTGCAACTGGTGTTCCTACGGCGGAGCGGACGCTGCTGGCGTCAGCAGGTTCCAGTATCCTCCGGACGTTCAGATAGTCAGGGTCATGTGCTCAGGGAGGGTGGACCCGGGGTTCGTTCTCAGAGCGTTCAACAAGGGTGCCGATGGGGTGCTCGTAACTGGCTGCCATTTAGGGGACTGCCACTACCAGGACGGGAACTACAAGGCCGAGAAGAGGGTGGAGATGCTTTACACGCTGCTTGGTCAACTGGGCATCCAATCCGAGAGGCTGGGTCTGGAGTGGATATCGGCCGCCGAAGGGCAGAGGTTCGCTAATGTCATCACGGATTTCGTGGGCAAGATAAGACGGCTGGGGCCTGCTAACGGGGGTGAAGGGCCGTGACATTGCAGGACTCTATGCAGAGAACGAATGCCCAAATGTGCTATTCATGCGGGAAATGCACTGCGCATTGTCCTGTCGTTCGAGTCGGCGCTTCAGAATCACCTAGGGAGATGGTGGAGAGGGCCCAGCTGGGAAGGGACCTGACCAACGACGATCTGGTGTGGAACTGTCTGACCTGCAAGCTCTGCCAGAATTACTGTCCCGAGGACGTTGATTTCATAGGTTTCATTCGGGAAGTTCGGGGCTTATCCAGGGACAACGGCGGGAAGCCCGAGTACACCCACGGAGAGATGATGCAGACCATGGCCAGGATATTCGCCTCGGGCAAGTTCAAGCAGAACAAGCTGGAGTGGCTGGACAGGAGCAAGACATCGCACGACGGTGAAGTTGCTCTGTGGATCGGCTGCGGCCCGTACGTGGACACCGCCCTCAAGGACCACGGCAGCGACCAGGTGAACATTTCGAATGCTGCCTTGGACGTACTGAACATGCTGGGCATCAAACCAAGGGTACTGGACGAAGAGGTGTGCTGCGGACATGACGCCCTGTGGATAGGCGAGGACGAGACCTTCGAGGCGCTGATGGACAAGAACCTGGAAGTAATATCAAGATCCGAAATAACCAAGCTGGTCTTCACGTGTCCGGAGGGATACGAGGTGATGAAGCACGAATATCCGGACATGGGGATCGAGCTGGCCCACATCTCCGAAGTGGTCGCGGACGCGGTGGACGATGGCGTCGCTACCTTCGACAAGATGGAGAAGAAGGTGACCTATCAGGACCCGTGCAGATTGGGGAGATTCCTCGGAATATACGACCAACCAAGAAAGGTACTTGAACATATTCCGGGAATAGAACTGGTAGAGATGGAACACAGCGGTAAGAGATCAAGATGCTGCGGCGTGAGCGCATGGATAAACTGCAATCAGAATTCGAAGAGGATGCAGATGGAGAGGCTGGAGGAGGCGGAGAACGCAGCGCCAACTCTAGTAACCAACTGCCCCAAGTGCCTTACGCATTTCAACTGCGTAAAGAATGAGGATGGCTTCGACAAGGAGATCGAGTTCATGGACTGGACCGTCCTTGTCTCTAAAACCCTAAGGGGTGTTTGAATGGACGTTGCGGAAGAAGGATCCGAAACGGGTGTCGAAAGGGAAGAGGAAGAGCCGAGAATAGGCGTGTACGTGTGCCACTGCGGGCTGAACATAGCCGGTTCGGTGGACGTGGAAGCGGTGTCGGCCTATGCCGCGGGGCTGCCGGGCGTGGTGTTGTCGAAGGACTATCGTTACTCGTGCTCGGACCCGGGCCAGGAGATGATGAAGGAGGACATCCAGAAGCACGCGTTGAACCGGTTGGTTGTCGCTTCATGCAGTCCGAGGTTGCACGAGCCCACCTTCAGGGCCATGGCGGAAGAGGCTGGGATGAACAGGTACCTGGTGGAGATGGCGAACATCAGGGAGCACTGCAGCTGGGTCCACCTTTACGATAAGGAAGGCGGGACGGAGAAGGCGAAGGAACTGGTTCGGATGGCCGTTGCGAAGGCGAGGCTGCTGGAGGCCCAGGTGGAGAAGAAGGTGCCGGTCCTTAGGAAGACTGCCGTGATTGGCGCTGGTGTTGCTGGCATTCAAGCGGCTCTGGACCTTGCAGATTCAGGATACAAGGTGCACCTCATAGAGAAGGACGTGAGCATCGGGGGGCGGATGGCGCAGATCGATAAGACTTTTCCAACGATGGACTGCAGCATTTGCATCCTTGCACCTAAGATGTCCGAGGTTGGAAGACACCCGAACGTGGAAGTCCTCACTTGTGCCGAGGTGAAGAGCGTCTCCGGTTATGTGGGGAACTTCGTGATCACGATCAAGAAGAAGGCTAGGTTCGTTAACAAGAATTGTACGGCATGCGGGGATTGCTCCACGGCGTGCCCTGTGGCGGTGCCAAACGAGTTCGATCTAGGTCTTGCTTCAAGAAAGGCGATCTACACTCCATTTGCGCAGGCCGTTCCATCGACGTATGCGGTGGACATCGTGACCTGTTTGAACGACGGCCCAGTGCTGGCATGCGAGAAGTGCATCGAAGCGTGCGATGTGGAGGACTGCATAGACTTCAACGCGAGGGACGAGACAATAGACCTGGAAGTGGGCACTATAATCGTTGCGACCGGCGCCAGCACGTTCGATCCGAAGGTACTGGAAGAATACGGCTACGGGAAATATCCCAACGTTCTCACCACTCTGGAATTCGAGAGACTCATCAATGCGGGAGGACCCAGCGGAGGCCACCTGATAAGGCCCAGCGATTTGGAACCGCCCAAGAACGTGGCGTTCATACAGTGCATCGGGTCGAGGACGGAGAAGGACGGCAACCCGTACTGTTCCAACATCTGCTGCATGGAGACGATCAAGGATGCGTTGCTTATCAAAGAGCACTGGCCGGACACTGAAATAGACGTCTACTACATGGACATACGTGCTTTCGGCAAAGGCTTCGAGGACCTGTACAAGAGGGCCAGATCACTGGGAGTAAGATTCATCAGGGGGATACCAGCGGAGGCGTTGCACCTGGAAGGCGACGACGTACGACTCATAGGCGAGAACACTCTGCTATCGGAAATATACGACGAGGAGTACGACATGGTCATCCTCTCGGTGGGCATTGAACCGCGGGAGGACAGCGAGGTCGTGCAGAGGCTTTTCAATCTCTCGAAGACGGCGGACGGGTTCTTCATGGAGTCCCATCCAAAGCTGCTGCCGGTGGATACGCCGACGAAAGGGGTCTTCCTGGCGGGCTGTGCTGAGAGTCCCAAGGACATCAAGGACAGCGTCACCCAGGCTTGTGCGGCAGCATCGAGAGCGAACATACTGATGGCTAAAGGCGAGGTCACGGTAGAAGCGATAACCCCCATGTACGTGGAGGACAACTGCAACGGCTGCGGGCTGTGCGTGAAGGTGTGCCCTTACAACGCGATAGAGCTCATAGGCAAGAAGCCCAACCAGAAGATCAAGATCATTGAGGCTGCCTGCACAGGGTGCGGGACGTGCGGCGCGGAGTGCAAGTTCGAGGGGCTGATCATGAGGCACTTCACCGACGAGCAGATAGTGGCGCAGATCGACGGTGCTCTGGACGAGAACCCTGAAGGTAAGATACTGGCCTTCTGCTGCAACTGGTGCTCTTATGCGGGAGCGGACTTTGCTGGGGTTTCAAGAATGCAGTATCCGTCTAATGTGAGAATAATCAAGACCATGTGCTCTGGACGAGTCAGCGAGAACTTCGTGAGAAGAGGGTTCGAGAAGAGAGCTGGAGCGGTGCTGGTATCCGGATGCCACCTGCAGGACTGCCATTACATAAACGCCAACTACCAGACCAAGAAGAGGGTGGAGAAGCTGTGGAAGGAGATGGAGAAGCTTGGGCTGGATACGAACAGGCTGCAACTGGATTGGTTCACGGCGGCCGAAGGCCAGAAGTTCGCTGACAAGATCGGGGAGATGAAGGAGATAGTGGAGAAGGTGGACCCGAAGGAGATAGACAAGGCGGCGGAGACCTTCAAACCGAAGAAGAAAAAGAGGAAGCAATGATGGAAGCCGTTCGGCCGTTCGACGAGGTGATGGACGAGGTCGCCAAGGAAGGCGGGGAGAGCCTGAGCCTGTGCTACCAGTGCGGTCTGTGCAGCGGGACGTGCCCCTGGGGGACGGTTCGCGACTTCAATCTGCGAAAGATGCTGAGGATGGTGCAGCTGGGGCTGGTGGAGGAGTCGGACGACATTTGGCTCTGTTCGACCTGCAAAGCGTGCGTGGACAGGTGCCCGAGGGGCGTGGAGCTGATCGATGTCATCGGGTCGATGAGGAGGATGCTGGTGGGCGGGGGGATGATACCGCAGATGCAGAGGTCGGCGGTGTCGAACATGGTGCAGGAGGGGAACCCGTGGGGGAACCCGGCGGAGGAGAGGATGGACTGGGCGGAAGGGTTGGACGTTAAGATCTATGAGAGGGATATGGACTGGCTGTTGTTCGTTGGGTGCGCCCCGAGCTATGATCCGAGGAACCAGAAGGTGGCGAAGGCGCTGGTGGAGGTTCTGAACAAGGCCGGGGTGAGCTTTGGTGTTCTGGGGGCCGAGGAGAGGTGTTGCGGGGACAGTGCGAGGAGGATCGGTGATGAGCAGGCGTTCGGGACGATGGTGGAGAGGAACGTCGCCAAGTTCGAGGAGATGGGAGTGGAGAGGGTGGTTGCGATATCGCCTCATACATTTCACACGTTGA
Source organism: Thermoplasmata archaeon (assembly GCA_023140195.1). Taxonomy (GTDB): domain Archaea; phylum Thermoplasmatota; class Thermoplasmata; order RBG-16-68-12; family SOIM01; genus JAGLME01. The sequence goes on along the minus strand of JAGLME010000004.1, from coordinate 276,983 downwards.
AGAACGATTACGGGGAGTTTGGGTCGGAGTTGGAGATCGTGCATCATACGCAGCTGCTGGCGGAGCTGGTGGATGAGGGGAAGCTGGTTCCGGGAAGGCTGGAGAAGAAGGTGACGTATCACGATCCTTGTTATCTGGGGAGGCATAATGGGGTTTACGAGGAGCCGAGGAAGGTGTTGGAGTCGATCCCTGGGTTGGAATTGGTGGAGATGGAAAGGTCAAGGGAATCCAGTCTTTGCTGTGGTGGAGGTGGGGGGAGGTTCTGGACCGAGACAGTTGCGGAGGAGAGGTTTTCGAATTTGAGGTTGGAGGAGGCTCTTGGGACCGGTGCCGAGATTCTTGTGACTTGCTGTCCTTTCTGCTTGCTGAATTTTGAGGACAGTTCGAAAGGAATTGCGAGAGATGATTCCACTTACATCTTGGATGTCGCCGAGGTTCTAGTGAAGTCATTGTGAGGTTTTGAGTCTGGGCATCCCCGCGTCCTCGATCAAACATGCATGTCTCCGCAATCTGTAGGCCCTGAAGTGCTACTTGCGAAGTCTATTGGATAGCCTCCGAAGGTCGTTGCAGACGGCGTCGACTTCTTCCATTACATGATTGCTCCAGGTCTGGTCATCTGCGCCAGGTAGCTTCTTCGCTTGTCTCAAGAAGATATGAATCGACTTCTTAATCGATCTCCGATGACTAGGCTCGATGAACGCCTGCGCCGATCGTTGTTTGATCTCCCTGGCATGCGCAATGAGCTCCGTTCTGAGTTCCACGCTGGGAGTCAGACATCCTTTGAATTCATTCCATTCTTCGCAGAAATTCACAAGTTCCCAACCAAGATCGGTATTCCATTGTCTTCTGGCGCTCTTCTCTTCCTGGCTTCTTTCACGATGGGACGTGTATTCATATAGGATGATCCCTGAGACAACACCAATAGCAATCCCTGCCACAATGCCCAACGAGAAAGATGCCCAGTCCATTCAAAGCCTTCTGCCGACACGACACAACGGGTTCCAGGCTATTCCTTCACGATCTTGTAGCCTTTGAGCTTCATCTCAATCTGACGACTCACAGGCAAGCCAGTTTCCTTTCGGATTTCCTCCATCGCCTGTGCGTCATCTTCATCTATCATGAAGCATACTTGACGCTTCTTCGCCATTTGAGTTCACCATTAGCATACATGTACTTAATTGTACTTATATGTTTCCATTGAGGTTGATGTGTCTATGGGTAATGTCATGGGTACCCAGATGGCCGGGACCGCTCCCTGCTCATCTCAACATCCACTAGATGTCTAGCCCCTGCAAGCCAGGCCTCTGTCTCCCTAACCTCTCTCAAAGAGAACCACACCCCTCTTCAACGATCGAACCAGTTGATCATCACTCTCGAGCTCCCGTTCCAGGACCTGGATGGGAGCCAACCTCATGCCCGTTTCGTCTTGGATGTCGGCCGCCGTATCGTACGTTTCTCTCATGACTTTGTCGGACCTCCTCTTCATGACAACCGCGATGTCGATGTCGCTGTTCGCAGTCGCTCTGTCCTCGGCAACGCTCCCGAAGAGTATTACCTTTTGCACGTTCGATATCCCGCTCAAGAGCTCAGCGAAGCGCTCCGCGACCTTTCGATGGGGAAGCAAGTCCATCTCCTTCAGCTCCTTCAGATCCGCTACGATGGGAGATTCATCGTTGACCGATATCAGCCTGCTTGGGCCGACCACCTCCGACCTGAGGGCTCCCATTGAAATGAGCGCGTTCACAAGTCTCCATGTGGTCGCATATGATGAGCCAGCCGCTTTGGAAAGTTCAAGGATTGTGAATCTTCTTCCTGGAACTGAGAACAGGACGTCGATGATCCCCTTGTGCTTCAGGAACCTGTCGTAGGGTATTCCACCTCGGAACGGTTTCCTTTCGGGAATGCTTGGTGCATCCTCCAGAGCCGCTCGAGCTCTCTTGAGAAGGGAAGGTCTTGGGGACTTCTTCTGAGGTTTGACGGCCGTGCGGACACGATCGTTTACTGTTAGGATCCCCATTCCCAGGGCGCGAGCCTTTTCCTCCATATTCTTCGTCAGCCTTGCTTCGGGGATTGCGATATAGGTGAAGGTGGCGTCAATGGTGTAGATCGCTGCTAGGACTAGGGCCTTGTCGATGTCTCCCAGAAAGCCCTTTACCTCGACTATCACCAGGTCCTCCCCCTTCAAGGCGACCAGATCGGGCTTCCAGGTCCTTATCCTCATCTCTGGGGTAATGACGTAACCTCTGGACATGAAGTGGTCTTCTACTGCCTCCAAGACATCCTTCTCTGCAATTCTTTGAGGTTGACTTATGTATTTCATTTATGAATAGATATATCCATTAGTGAATATAAGTATTTTGCTTTTGGACGTATTACGAGTGAGTCTGGGCCCCATCCGCACTGTCCAAGAACATGATGGACCTCTCCGTTCTGCATATTGAATTTCGAAGATAGTGCCAAGGCAATGAACAAAGAAGGTTCCCTTGCCACGATGGACATTACCGAGGTCCTGGCGAATTCCCTCTGATTTCTCTCTACATTCAAACGGTGTAGTAACCATCTAATAGCAGAAAACTACATCCAATTTCGATGCCAGGCAAGATCGACGAGCTGGAGCCGCAGGCCAAAGGGAATCTCTACCGCTGGCTCCAAGGATTGAGCGACGAGAACTCCTCGATGGTCAAGGTGCTCAAGATCTTCCTAGATGAAGTCTCATCTGAAGACGAGAAGTTACCCAAGCCGTCCGAAAGGCGGATCTCCTTCGAAGAGCTGGAGAAGGCCACCGGCATGAGTTCAGCCGACATAGCGATCGGTTTGAGAAATCTCATCGAGACCGGGTTCGTGATCGCAGATAAGGCGCCCGACGAAGAGGAGATGTTCGCACTCAATGATGACCCCCAGTTCATCGAAATGCTGGAGAAACTCGCGTCCTTTGCTCAGAGTCACTGGGACAAGGAATTCCATAAGGAGTAAGGCTCATCACTGGACGTTCTTCAATCTTCTTTTGACATCTATCTGCCATTCCAGCGAAGCTACGTTCTCTTCCTTGTATGTGATCTCGAGTCTGTAGTTGCCCGGCTCAACCGTGCATGAGAAGAAACAATCCCTGGAGCTCATGGTCCGATTTCCGTCCTCATCGCTGAAGGCCAGCTTTCCTGGTTCATCGCTTTCCTCTGCCAGACTCCACAGGCGTCCGATGACCTTGCCGTTCCTTTCAAGTCTGGCCCCATAATCCGGAAGCATTCTCTCGAGGTTGACCGTTCTAACTGTGATCCTGACCACGTCCTTCTCCATCTCCACCGGGTAGAATATAATATTGGGAATCCCCGGATCATCGATCCCGTAAAGCCTGGTCGCCAGCTGTGCCATGTTCCTCATCGCTCCTTGCAGGTTGGGGTCCTGTGAGATCCGGTAAAGCTTCTTCCTGTGCACCAGGAAACCCTTCTGAGTAAGGAACTTCAGCCCCGCCCTCAGTGAACCGTCCGAGATACCTGGAATAGTCCTCTTGATCTCGCTGTACTTCATATCCCCGAGGTCGAACCTCTCCCTCTCCGCGGACGGAACGTCCCGTCTCACGATGTCCCTGTTCTCCTTGTAGGGCTCCTCTTCCGAGATGAAAGCTTCAAATATCTTCAGGGAATGCGGCGGCATCACTTTCGTTAGCCAGATGATAAGGCAACCTCTTTCCGCCTTGGTCAGGTTGGACAGTCTCGGTCCGAGAGCTTCATTCTTGCTCTTCACCCGCAGCCTCCACTTCTGGTGCGGCTTCGGTTGATGTCTTGGGTTCTCCGCAAATCCGACAGTCCTTGACCTTCTCGGGTGTGAAGGCCCTCGTGTCCCCGTCCAGGAACACTTCCCAGTATCTCCAGGGGACCTCCCAGTCCATCAGGACCGCCATTGTCTGATATACCGCCATCCCTCCGAGTATCGCATGAATGTAGATCGCGCTCGGTGCGACGCAGAACATCCTCTCCTCGTCCTCCTCCTTCTCGGTATCCCAGAGGCACGAGAAGCATCCAGACTTGTTGTCCTGCAGGAAGACGTATCCGTTCGAAGCGGTGTCCGAGATGGCCGCGAAGACGACCGGGATCTTGCGCTCGAAGGCGTAGCGGGAGACGTCGTATCTGGATTCATCGTTGTCCACCAAGCAAAGCAGGACGTCAGAGTTCTTGAATGCGTCCGGGAATTCCCGAACCGCGTTCTGGAAGTCCATTGAGTAACCCTCGATGACCGTCTCGCCCGTGCATTCTCTGATCAGGTTCTCGGCCATGGTCAGCGCCTTGTTCTGGTACAGCTGCCCGTAGTGGTAGAACTGCCTGTTCAGGTTGCTCAGCTCTATCTGGTCCGCGTCGCAAACCCTCAAGACCTTCACTCCGATCCTCGCCATGCTCTGAAGTGCATGGCTGCCAAGGCCGCCTGCTCCAATGCACGTGATCCTTGCCTCCTTCACCCTGCTCTGGACCCATCCAGATATCATCTCCTGCCTGTCGGAGACGCTCTTCTCCCCCTCTGCCTGGGGCTGCATGCCTTCGCTCTTGAAGCTCACTCTAGGAATTGATACGAAAGGTCCTTTTTCCAACTCTCTTCACACCTCCACCTGTTACTGAAAGATCGAACTTGACGCCCACGCTGAAGAAGTGAACATAACCATCTTGAGAGAATATTGCGCCTATTACCGGATAGCCCCCTCTCTCCATGTCCCTGTGGGTCCTCCTGTCCGTGCTGGAAGGAACCACCGAGCCGGGGCCGTGACCCGGATGGAGATGGCAGGTGAGCACCAGGGCATGGTCCGGCAGGTGCCTGTCTATCCTGCTCAGGGCCTCGTGTACCGAACGCGGATCTCCAATAACGCTCGCCCAGCTCCTCTCTGACATGTCCGGCAGCAGCTTTCCGCACGGCGTCACAGTGTTCGTCTCATCATCCACGATGCCGTACGCGAAGCACATCTTCTCGCTCGTCGGTCCGCCTTTCTGATCGACGAGGTAGTTGTACAGTTCCTCGATCATCATTGTCGAGATCACGTACCTGGGAAACTCCCTGGCGAAACGGACCGCTTTTCTTCTGACCTGGACCGGTCCCCTTGAGGCCTCAAAGGCGACATGCATTGAAAGGACCAAGACCAGCAGCAGGATGAGATAGACTAGCGCGTTCGTGTACATCTGAGGGAACGTCCCGAACATCAGAGCGCCAGCGAAGATGACCCCAACGACGGAAATGGCCACCAACAGCGCTGACATGATTCGCAAGAAGGTCAGTGACGGTTCTCTACCCGGGCTCACTTAATTCTCCCCCTTCTCGCTATTGCTCAGCTTGTCCTGCACGCAGTTGATCAGGGCGAGTGGATTCCCGTTCCCTTCCTTCCCCTTCAGCATGTGGACGTAGTACCATCCCCTTCCGCTGTAGTTGAGGCACTGAAGGTCGTGCTTGTTGAAGATCTCCTTGTCCGGCTTGTGCAGGTAGATGTGGAACTCCCTCCCGTAACGCAGTTTCAGCCGGGCCTTTATGGCCTTCCCTTCGTAGTGCACGTATCCCTGGTATCCGTCGCTCACCGGCTTCCAGCCCAATCTCAAAAGGTCCTTGCTCTGGTCTATGGTGCCGATCCTGCCGACCACCTTCGTCGGGGTCTTCACCCGTCTGAACAGCTTCTTCTTGGGGCGCTGGGGGTACACTGTTATGGGCTTGTCGTAGACCTCCACGATGTGCGCTACACGGACCCTTCGCCTTCTCTGGATCACGGGCAGATGTGACGCGATCTTTCTCCAAAAGGATGTCTCGCTCATACTTCAGGCCCCGAACTTGGCTTCAGGCGAGAATTCTATGAGCTCCCCCGTCTCCAGCACGTTCCCCAGGTCGTCGGTGTCCGAAAGGAACTCCTTGGTCTTCCTTCTGAACGTTCGGTATGATTTGGGTATGTTAATCTGCTTCTTGATGTCCCTTGGGGTGGTACCGTCCGCGATGTCTATGGTGAATATCTTGCTCTTGTGAGTGCCAATCACTTTCGCCGAGATCCTCTTCAACAGCATGCATCGGCCTCCAGCAAATGGATTGGGATATGTTCTATTTAAGAGTTGCATCAGGAAATTGGAGTAGGTCTGGATATGATGTGTTGTGAGGGCGTTAGGAATTGCGGATGATCCAAGTCGTGTCGCTCTCCAGGTGGATCCAGTACCCGTTCCCGGCTTCGAGTGTCTCGCTGTCGGGGAGTCTCTTCAGGAAGTAGGGTGGAGTTGAGGCAGCGAATCCTTCAACATGTGTTGCTCTTGTGACATTCTTCAGGTCCCCCACTGAGAGATTGAGGCCGAAGGAGGGAAAGCCCACGAGGTTCCATCCCGATCTCAGTTGGATTGCCGTTTCGAACAAGACAAGTCCCGCGACGGTCAAGTTGGAGTCCTTAGTGACGTTCAGCCAGATGCCCTCATGCCGGGAAACGGACTTTAGAGCGCCAAGGTAGGGTTTTGATTTCATATGTGAATCCCATCTGCTTGCGTTCGAGTCATACATCCAGGCCTCCTCCCAAACGACGGTTTGGAATACCGTGTTGATGTCTTCATCCGATTGCTTCAACGGGATGGAGACCAGGTTCAGTCCATTGGAGAGAGATTTGGTGAACTTGCCCGCCTGGGTCCTCGGACATGCCGTTCTGTTGGCAACATCGACCGCACAGACCTGATAGAAGTAGTTGCTCGGATCACCTTCACCCGCTTGGATGTCGACGAAGGACGTGGTGCCGTTGGGTAGCGTGGCAATTGATTCGTAATGCAGTCCCCTGAAATTGTATGTGGCGTTCCTGAATATCCTGTATCCGACCACGGTTCTCAGGCCCGCACCATCATCAGGGGAAAGTGACCACTCAATGGTGACGTTTTCCAGGTCATTGCCCGTGAGGGTCGATCGAAGAATCTCTGGTGTTGGGGGATAGCCAAAGGGAAACATGGAAGGGTATCTGTCCCGACTGTCCGCGTCGATTGCGTAGGGCGTGTCCCCCCAACCGTCACTGCCGGGCATGTCCTGTGCGGGCCCTCTCTTCACGTCCACCCCAGTGTAATCGTCCCAGTAGTTCCCTCCTGAAGGGTAACCATCGTCCCACTGGTTGATATTTGGGGTAAGATGATTGTATCCCTGCTTCACATTTCTAATGATGTTGTTGTGGTAAATTCGGTTATCATGAGACTTCGAGACCCTAATACCATTCTCGTTGTCCAGAATGTTGTTGCCTGCGATGGTGATGTTCTCTGAGTAATACAAATCAATCCCGTGTTCATTGCTCAAGTAGACTGTGTTGTTAACGACGGTACAATTGTCACAACGACCTAGACCGATGCCCTCACCATTGTTCCCAACGCTATTGTTGAAAACGGAATTACTAGTGCACAGTGAATTGTGAGTAGAACCACCAAGGCCAATTCCAAATGAGTTGTCTGACACCGTGTTGTTGGATATGTAGTTCCCAGCCGAGTTGAAGAGACCCATACCTTCATCACTTCTCGAAACGATGTTGCGTGAGATTGTGTTACCGTTAGAAAAGCCAAGAAGGATTCCGATACTAGTATTATATTCGTTCTGGTTCTCGACAACCACACCAGTACAGTTTGCGAGGATAACCTGCCCAGCATCCAAAGGGATGAATCCCACAGTAATGTTCTTCCAATAGCGAACAGGCCTCCCATTGACAGTGTTCGAAACATCGATGATGTGAGTGTTCCAGTGCTCACGCATGTCCCCTGAGATATCGAATCCGCCTCCCAGAATCGTGTTGTTGGCTACACTGATGTAACGGGATCTGTCAATAAGTATGCCTTGCCTGTCGCTCCAAATACTGTTGTTTGAGACGACGGAATCAAAGGAGTTGTCAATCCTTATCGACCAGTTTTCCGAAACGATATTGTTGTTGGAGATTTCGTTACCGCCCGTATATAGGAGCCAAATGTCAGAAAGATAGGCCCGAGAGGCATTGTTGTGAACGATTGTGTTGTTGCTCGAAAAGTAGAATACTAAGCCGTGTTCGTTGTTGTAGACGGTGTTGTTGGAGACGACATTGTGATTGGACCACCATAGTTCCATGCCGACATTGTTCTCTGAAGCGAAGTTGTTGTCTATGATGTTCCTCTCCGAGTACCAAAGCTGTATGCCATCGCGGCAGAACATCACTGTGTTACTGGAAACAGTATTGTTCGACGAGAATCCGAGTTCGACACCTGTCCTGACTCTTGTTAGATTGAGGTTCTCTACGAGGACTCCGGTACTGTTGGCCAGTATCACTTGTCCCGCATCAAGCGGTATCATCCCACCAATGACGTTCCTCCAATAGTAGATGGGTTTGCCCATGACTACATTCGAAGTATCGATATTGTGAGTATTCCAATGCTCGATACTGTTTCCTCCTCCTATCCAAATTCCCCCCTCTGCCATCACGCTACCAGCAATATCGATGTGCTCTGAAGAATGAAGGGCGATAACACTCGACGCCTCATTGTCGAAAACAGTGATATTGTCCGAGCCACCGATGTGGATACTGGTATCGGAGAGAGAGGCAATGCTGTTGTTGGAGAGACTTGAGTGACTAGAGGATCTGAAATATACGTCATACTGGGCATTCATGGAGATGTTGTTGTTGTCGATTGTGTGGTTTGATCCACCTATATACAGACCATAGCCTTCGTTGTTGAAAACGGTATTGTTCACTACTGTGTTATTATATCCCCTAAACATGATTCCGTCGCCACCGTTGTTCGAGACATTGTTGTCGAAGACCGTGTTGTTATCTGAAAAGGACAGGCGAATTCCACCCGCATTGTTCAGGACGAGGTTATTTGAAATTGTCGTATTGTTGTCCGCCCAGCCCACAAATATGCCCCATTGGTAGTTGCCTGCAACGACATTGTTGCTCAGGATGGTGTCACTCCTATCTGTGTTAGTAAGCCTCATTCCTTGACCGTTGTTTGACACAATGTTGTCATGAATGCGACAGTTGCTGTAATATCGAAGCTCGATACCCGCATCATCAGATTCCGAGCCACCGTTCCTAATCGTGAAGCCAGAGATATTCACCCAACTTGCACTGACATAGATGACATCACCGGCCCAACCGCCATTGATGATAGTCGAAGCCCTACGTTCTCCGGTCAGAGTCAATGATTTGGTAATGGTGATACGTTCGCTGTAAGTCCCGTTGAAGACGTAGACGGTATCACCCGGGTCTGCTGCATCCACGGCGCTTTGAACTGTGGTATAGTTACCGGCCCCCAATCCACCTACGTAGCGGGTTGTGGCCATCACAGTCTCTGGGAAGACTGCCAAACCCATATACAGAACACTCATGACCACAATCACAGTCACAGATAGAGTTGTCCTTTTCCTCTGCATCTCCAGATCACCATTGCCTTGAATCATTCATTACATCTGAACTATGAGATAGCCACATTGACACTAGCAGCTCCAACACCACCATCGTCGTCCTCAATCGTCAGCGTGACCACAAACGTTCCACTCCCAATGAAGCTGTGAGTGATTCTTTCTCTCAACACCACTGGATAGGTATTGTTGAGATTCGGGTGGAAATTAGTGATTGTCATTCCATCTCCGAAATCCCAACGCAAAGTCAGATCGTCCGCTCCAGGATCGTACGCTTGGCCTTCGAAGGTCAAAGCATCAGAAAGGACTGCCGAAATCAAATCTACTTCCCAAACATAGGTTTCTGGATGTTGGACATTAAAGGTGTGGTGTATTCTTGCTTCCTGCTGGTCATCGAACCGAAATATCATCCAACAAGGATTGGCTCCATTTGGCTGACCGTTTATTGGGTCATCCTCAGGCGTGTAGCGTACAATCGCCGAGTATTCCTTTGAGATGTCTACGCTCAGGTAAGCGAGATTGAATGTTTGATCGTTCGACCTTCCTGGGTATCTTGTGATTTTTCCTTCTGCAATCAGAACATCGTCTTCATACAGTTCTACTGAGACATCGTGCCATTTCTCACCAGCTATTCTCAAAAAGATATTCGCGTAGATTGGCAACGTCCTCAGTTCCACAGTTGGTGCAACATTGGACACTTTGATGTTTGTTGTATCCGTATCCGTGAATTCGCCATCGGACACTTGAAGCGCAACATATCCTGAGTGGTCATCTCTCCAGGTGTGTTTCATACGGGGAATCGACGACCACCCAGTATCCCAGACTCCGTCATTGTTCAAGTCCCAACGATATTGCAGAGTGTCTCCATCTGGATCGTAAGAGTCATTGCCGTCAAGTTCTATCGGTGATCCTTCATCTGCATTGTAGGGACCATTTGCATCTGCAACTGGTGGGTTGTTCACACTGGATTCGACCTTAGTGGCGTATCTGAGATCCCAATCCGTACCTGCGAGATCATAAGCTACGTGCGGGTTGTCACTGCTGTCGAGGGCTATGGAGGGCCACCAACCCATGTAATCATCGTCTATGATCTCGATTGACCAATTGGTTCCGGTCCATCTTGCATATTTGAGGAGGTGGGGCACCTCGGTGTAATAGGCTACGTGCGGGAAGTCATTGGCGTCAAGAGCAATAGAAGACCACCAGCCAGTACTCATGGCGGAGCTGTCCACGGTTTCGATATTCCATGTGCTTCCCGTCCATCTCGCGTACTTGAGGCTGCTGTTGAGATAATCAAAGTAGCTTATGTGCGGGAAGTCACTGCTGTCAAGGCCCATGGAGGTCCAAATTGCATTCAAGTCCACGGTCTCGATGTTCCAGTTGCTACCCGTCCATCTTGCATAGCTGAGGTTGTGGCGAGCGTTATAACTTATGTGCGGGAAGTCGTTGCTGTCAAGAGCCATGGACGACCATTCGCCAACACTACCCTCCGAATCAACTATCTCAATGCTCCAGTTGCTTCCGGTCCACTTGGCATATTTGAGGTCCTCGTTAATCCAATCATGATAGGCTATGCGGGGAATGTCATTGCTGTCGAGGACTATCGTCTTGTCAAGGCCTGTACTACCGTCAGAATCCACAATCTCAATGCTCCAGTTGCTTCCGGTCCACTTGGCATATTTGAGGTCACCAACATCATGGTCGTGATAGGCAATATGTGGACGATCATCTCCATCAATATCTATGGATGTGCGCTGGCCAGTGTCTCCGTCTGTGTCCACTGCTTCGAGACTCCATGTGGTTCCGTCCCATCTTGCATATTTGAGGTCCTCATTGGTATGGTCGTGATAGCTGATGTGTGGATTGTCATTGCTGTCGAGAGCCAAATAGGGATACATGCCAACATTACCAACAGAGTCAACGATCTCGATTTTCCAATCGCCTGCGAGAAGAGGTTCGGAATCCAATATTTGTGGCACAGCCATCACTGACAGTGACAGGACGATATTGAGTGATACAACGATACTCGAAAGGTTCCCAATCATAGCTCTACCAGCTTCTCCCTTCAATCTCTTCCCCTCCGGTTATCTCCCTCACTTAAACGAGGCCAGGAGTTGCGACAAAGCACACTTCAACCTCCTGGCTCAGGATTGGCACGTCCAATATTAAAGGATTACATCAGGAATTTGGAGTGGATGTGGTTGGACGAGAAGATGTTGGAGTCAATCCAAGGCTCGGAATTCGTGGAGATAGAGGGGAGCAGGGAGTCCAGTTTGTGCTGTAGCGGCGGAGGGAGGTTCTGGACGGAGACCTCCTCTGACGAACGGTTCTCAAACCTCCGAATGGAGGAAGCCGTTGGAACTAGTGCAAATGTGTTGGCCACAGGCTGTCCGTTCTGCATTCTGAACTTCGAGGACGGTGGAAAGACTGTAGGAAAGGAAGTTGAATTGATTGTCACGGATGTTGTGGAATTCTTGGTCCGAACTTTCAAATGGTCAAACTGAGTGTTTTCACCACAGTCCCCCCATCATCATCTTCCACCATTAGTGTCACGCTGTAGGTTCCCGATGCTCCGTATGCATGTGTCTGTACATCTGTTACCGTAATGGGATTGACATCCGAACTTGGATATGGATCCGGTCCAACTCCGTCGTTGTAGTAGACAGTGGATGTGGTCGAACCGTCGTCCCAATCCCACACGAACTCCAGGTCATCACTTCCCGGATCTGTAGCCGTCGCCTCGAAAGCAATGCCTACGCCAATGAGAAAGGGCCTGAAGTCGTCCACTGTCCACAGCCAAGTATCTGGATGCTTGACATTGAAGTTGTGATGCAACCGGACTTCTTCGCCACCTTGGGGTGTGAAGATGAGCCAAGCAGGACTTGCACCACCCACCTGACCGTTGATGGGATCATCCAATGGAGTGTATTCCACGGTCGCCGAAAGGCCACCACCCATCATGTCCAGAGTAAGACCCTCAACCGTGACGGCTTGGTCATTGGGAGATCCTGGAGATCTTGTGACAGATGCGCCGCCAATTTCCACACCACCTTCGTACAAAGTCATATTCACGCTGTGCCATTTCTCCCCTGCGATCCTCAGAGTAACATCTCCGCTTGCATAGGCCTTCACATCCCCAATCAATGACGGAGGGATGTTCAACACCGATACAGTCATCGTGTCGACATCTGTTTGACCCTGTTGACATGTTGCCCTCAAGGTGACCGTGTAAACCCCGTTGTCGCCGTATACGTGAGTTGGTGTTGGACCCGTTTCGTCCACATCGTTCGTGTAATCTCCATCGCCGTCACTGTCCGAGTAATCGTTGAAATCCCAGGTCAGATCCTGATATCCAGATGAACCAGTTCCATCAAACTGGACTAGGTCACCCTCATTCACTGTCTGTTCCGGTCCTGCGTCCGCACTCGGTGATACACCTCTACCGGCCCACCAGACTGTGTTCGTGAATATTTCGCTCTCAGGAACGTCTGGCCAACTGCTGAATGTGCATTGACAATCCAAGATCTCGCTGTTCCCAAGTTCGATCACCGCGACCCTTCCGCTAATCCATTCATGAGCCGTCAGATAGAAATTGCTCACGCCACCGGCCAAATCGGAGAAATCCATAACGATATCTGCGGTAGTCACCACTCCTCCAGTATTATGTGTTTCTTGTACTGGAATGGAATCACCCACATCCCCGAGCTCAAAAGGTTCATGAATCATCTGATGATCAAGGAGGATCTCAACCTCGGACCGAATCTCACCCATATCAGGAAGTACATTCTCAACACCTGCTGGTTCCTCAATGATTGGTCCATACTTTTGTACCCATTCGAGGCTGTCATGAGTGAAGACAATCCCGCCCCCAGCTTCGATGTATATGCGCAATTCGTCGAGTCTACTGATGTCACACCTACCGTCATAGCAGTCACTGATTCCAAAGGTCAAGACGTCGTAGCCGGACAGATCGCTTGGAGTACCATCTTTGAATTCTTCAAGACTGACCTCGGAGACATCGAAAAGTGATGTCGCTCCAGCAATCTCAAGGACTTTCTCGACCTCGTCGTATCCGTCGCATGCATACACGTGAAGCACCTTGACAATCGATGATTCGGGTGCCCCGTTTTCGATCACATTCCAAGCAGGCAGCGTCAGCGACCCCATCACGAGCACGAACGCTAGGGCCGTGCAGATGCTCCCGTTCTTCGTTTTCATTCCAGTTTTCATTCTTGCTTCCATTTTGTCCACTCCTTTTCTGCTAGATTCTGTGGAGTCAACAGCTCAGGAGCGGAATATATATCTTGTCGATTCATGTTAAAATTCATGTTAATCAACAATATGCTAGAATCGATACAAATACTGATATAACATGAAACTAATATAGTTTTCGATGAGAAGGCGGAATTGGGAATCAGGGCTTCGCCGAGCTCTATTGGCGTTCCGAAAGAGTTCTGAGGACCCTTCTGGAATGAAGATAAAGGACTTCGCCGAAGTGGGGAAATGCACGGTCCAACATGCATACCGCCTGCTCGAGGGCTACGATTCTGCACCTTCTGATTACAACAGGATCGGGAGAAAGGCCGGGCTCTTGGATTTTGGATGGATTGAGAGGACACCTGCCACCGGACCGCGCAAGTATCGACTCACCGAGATTGGCCGAAGAGAGATGTTAAAGGCTGCGAGAACTGAAAGGGAGATTGGCGCGACCCCTCCCTTATCGCGTCGAAGGCGCTACAAGCGACGGAAGATGCCAGATGAACTAGGGATGTCAGGTCCTTTGGTTCCAAAGGACCTCTCTAACCTGACAGCGGATATCCGTCGGAGGATTAAGATCGCACGCCGTTACGAATTAAGGGGCCAACATCGGGACAGCCTCGCGGTCTATGAGGCAATATTGAGCGAAAAGGAAGTGCAGGACTCAGAGAATCTGAAGATATGGCTGATGTTGAGGTTAGCAGCCATCCACTATTTGGACAGGAGGCTTGACCTGTCGGCAGAGTTGATATTCCAGGCTGAAAAAGAATTGGGTGAAGAAGGAACTCCATGGCTAAAGGGTTGGCTGTTGGTGGGCCAAGGGACCCTGCTGAACGCCGAGGGGTCAGGGGACGAAGCGATGGACAAGCTCCTGGAGGCAGAGAAGATCGCACGGGAGACGGGCGACATGTATCTCCTCAGATTGGTCCTTCATAATCAAGGCGAGGCACACCTGACCTGCAACGAGTTCCCCGAACTCGGATATGAGAAATTCGAGGAGGCGCTTGCTGTCGCTGATAACGAAGATGATCAGAGGGGAATAAGCTACGAGAAATGGAATCTGGGGAGGTATCTCATCGATTGGGGCTTTGCACAGCCGAAGGATCGACGCAAGGAACTCGAAAGAGCCCGGGAACTAGCGAAGGAGTCTGCTCAGATTGCGGAAAGGGTCAAGAACTACCACTATGCCGCCTTGGCTCATGTGATTATGGGAGAGGCCGAAGAGGCCCTGGGGCGGCTGGATGATGACTTCAAACCGAGAGGTAGGGCCGCGGTCAAGACGTACAAGAAGGTGTTGAAGCTTGGATTCATGCTTGAGGATAATAGACTTGTTGCCAACGCTGCTACACATTTAGCTAACGCACACTACAGATTGGGTCAGGTTACGAAGGCCGAAGAGACTATGGTGAGATTGAACCAGATAGCGACTCTGCCGACGCTCAGGGTCGTGGAACAGTGGTGGCGTGATGGGCGTCCGGTTCTGAGGACTAGTGACTAGGTGTTGTTCTTCGGCAATGATCTTCGCTGGCAAGGTCACCACGAAGGCGGCGACGAGCATGAGAGCTGTCAAGAACAATGTTGAAGCTTGTTTGGGCTCTCTGTTCTCCCCTCCTGATATGTGCTCTCAGAGAATGTCCCTCTTCTGTACCCGGAGGTTTGAGTGGCCAGCAGAATCCTTGTCTACTTCTCAGCACTGGCAATCATGAGAAACCTCAACAAGATTTATGTTGTAGGATATGTTACCGATTTGTAGTAGATGGTACCCATATGGAGGGGATCTGACGGGGATATTCACCAATGAAAAATGGGATTTGCTTGAGGAGTGCAACATAACCAAGCTGAGACAAATGGCCAAGGAAAAGAGCCTGAAGGTGGAATCTCAAGGGATCTTCAGGTCTAAAGTGAACAAGGATGATTATGTCTCTTGTCTGTATAATTCTAACAAGATTTCCAAGGCGTACATCAAGAGGGTGCTGAAAGGTGAGAAATCTGGAGCGACTGGCAAGGTTCAAGTGGGCAAGAAGATATCACTCAACACTGTGAGCAATGCAGTCAGAAAGGACTATAAGATATCGAGAATCCATGATACTGAGGCTGAATTTGAAAGAGATTTCAAGAACTGGTGTCGCGGGAGATTTGGTGCCGACAACGTGACTACCCAGTATAGTGTTGGAAGAATCAGAATAGACGTTGTGGTGGGTGGTGTTGGAATCGAACTGAAGTTCCCAAAGACTGCTAGGGCACTCATGACGTTGAGAGGTCAGATAGACGTCTACAAGAAGCATTTTGGAAAAAACCTAATGATTCTTCTGATATCTCCACGATGTGATCCATCCGTTGTAGCCGAGTTCAAGCGAGACATGAAACCGAAAGGCGTGAAAGTTGTAGAAAAGCGCTAGTTTGGATATTCCTGCTTTCATTTGAGCTCTTGCGAGAAGCACAAGCCGAGGTTCTAACCGTACATCTTTTCATGGTATCCAGTGTCAAGTACTTTTTCCTCTCTCTTTTTTGCCTCTTCTTTTGCTTTCTTCAGTTTTTCTGCAATTTTCATGAGTCTCCCAGTATCAGTCTTCTCCTCAACCCATCCATCAATAACGTCTCTGATTCCCCTCAACGTTCCGTCTAGTGTTTTATATCTCGCCATGCATGGAACGCCGTATTGTCCATACACTCCAATGTTCCCGGGCGAATTGCTTATCTCCGATATTAATTCTTCAGTGAGATCATAGAACTCGTTGAATTCGCCGTCGGCTTCTTCCTGAACTTCCTCGACTTGCGTCATGATCTTCTCTATATCTTCATCTAGCAGTTCGCCCATCATGAAACGTCCAAAGCATCTTCCTAATCTCCGACCAATCCTTTCGACTTCCGCATATTTGGCGACAAAGAACGCTTCTGTCGTGGACGCCTTTGTTTCATACTCCATCTCCGATGTCATCTCTACCCCTCATTCAACCTCCAAAGACTGCCCACCATTCTCGCTGAGTTTGATGGCAAAGCAAGGTTGTATTAGGTGAACGGTCAGAAAGGAATCGACATAGAGCCTTAAAATGGTTGGTTCTCGAAGGTTTAGAGCAATCTACTTATGCCAGCATGAGATTCTGACCAAGGAGGAGGGTTGACGTTGAGTGACTACCTCTATCTCCTATCAGCGATTATACAGGCAACTGCCGTGGCCTATGCTTTGACTCTGGCTGTTTATGGCTATATTCGGAGGGAGTATCAAAGAGTCGTAGATGCCCAATTGCAGGATTTTGAAGAGAAGATCGATACAGAAGAGGGCGAGAGAATACTGCAGAATATTGAAGATGCGAATAAGTGGCATAAGAGATTCTACAGATTGCTACTAATCTCAATAGCACTCGCCACGTTTGTGATTATCTTCGCCATGACTGTTTTGCTATTCTCGCCCACATACGAATGGGTCCTTTGGGTTTTCATCTTCTCGATAATTGCCTTCGTTTTGTTGGCAGGCGCAACTGCCTCGGCATTCTTCGGGCCACTCTTCTCACGCTTGGACTGGGAAGAAGAGGGATTGCTCGAATATCTGAAACGAAGGAGAATAGAACATAAAGAACCCAAGAAGTAATAACGATGTAGGAATATGGAGCAATTTCCTCGGCTTCAAAGACAATCCGACAAATGCCTGCAACCCCATAGTGAAATAACTTCCGAAAGGATTAAACCAAACATCCATCCTATTCAAGAGCATTAAGGGGAGAGGAGGCGAAATGTCACATTTTGATGAGAACAGGGCAATGAATACGGCTGAGAATATAATCAGATACGCATTCGAAGATCCACCGAAAAAGGGATTCTGTGTTGTCTACGATTCAGCGAACAAAGCTATCTTTGGGATTTTCGAGAATACCGGAACTCGGCTCGGAATGGAGTCTGTCGGTATCTGCGTAGAGAGTATTGACGATTTCGACATTGGAGAACTTGAGAGAATAGGTCACACGACAGTCTTGAACTTTCTCTCTCACCACCTACCGGTGGAAACTCGGAGGTATATTGCT
The DNA here is from genome assembly GCA_023140195.1 of Thermoplasmata archaeon. Classification (GTDB taxonomy): domain Archaea; phylum Thermoplasmatota; class Thermoplasmata; order RBG-16-68-12; family SOIM01; genus JAGLME01. The sequence goes on along the minus strand of JAGLME010000004.1, from coordinate 259,356 downwards.
GTTCAGGAAAAGAAGTCGGGCCTCACCGTTGGCCACTCCCCGAATACTTCCATCCAGTCTCTGGTTGATGGTCGAATGTGTGCTAATATCAAGAAGACGGTAGGGAGGGCAGAGCGGCTACTATCGAGACTTACGAATGTTCGTTCAATCTCAGTTGTTTCCCCTGGTGGAACAGATATTAGTCTGTCAACTCTTGGAAGGGAGTTTACTTCGGACGCCCCTATCAAATCCGGGGAGATAGGTAACCTGCCAATAGGTGAGGTATACTGTGCTGTGGTCGAGAATGGTGCTAATGGCAGAATCGTAGTAGATGGATCCATGACGGATTTCGGAATACTGGATCAGACCTTGACGGTTCATGTGAAGGACGGGCAATACACGAAGGTTCAATCTCACGACATTTCAGCGAAGAAGTTCCTATTGCAGAAACTTGAAACTGACAAAGGATCTAAGATTCTGGCAGAGTTTGGTATAGGTCTGGTGGACAACGGTCATTTGTCTGGTGTTCTCGTGGACGACGAGAAAGCTGGAGAGACTTGCCACTTCGCCTTCGGAGACAACACCCAGTTCCTTTGTGGAAAGAACCGACGAGGCCGGAACCAGTCGGAGACCCACATAGATCTTGTCATACATAGCCCGACCATTACAGCTCATTCTGAGGGGGGCGGGGAAGTCAACCTTGTGAGAGATGGAGAGATTCAGGTTGGCATTTGATGTCAAATGGAGAGAATATGATTAAGAATATGGTTGTTGTGGACGATGAAACGAGAGAGCTTCTTAATCTCCTCGCTGGCATTCATGAACATCTCACAGAATTCCCATGTAGCATTTACCTGCATGGGAAGAGAATTAGTGGTTCGGATCATAGACTCAGCCGAACGCCTTTGTGTGGTGCGATTGAGAAAATGGGATTTGGTGGAGTATGTCAAGAACATTATGTGTCAAGTACAAACAAGATGAAAACCGCTACAACTGTGATTTGTCCAGTGGGTCTCCATTGCCTAATGTCTCCTATCAGTGTGGCCAAGGCAGTTGTGGGATGTATTGTCACTGGACCTTTTGTGTTTACTGATAGAGAACAAGAAAGCAGCAAGAAACTCAAGAGGTTTTGCCGAACTCAGAAGTTAGACGATTCTCAGGTAACCGATATCTCTCAATTACATAGCGATACTATTGTTCGCGTGAGGTCAACAGACTTATATGCAGATGCACTGAGAGTCATTTCACGTATTGCACACAACATAATGACATTTGCAGAGTCGCGAAACAAATATCTGAGTCGGACTTCCCTGGGCCAACTGTATTCAAGCCATGAGTTACTCAACCTTGCCACGGCAATTGTTGCCGACGGCACCGAATTGGCCGACTTGTACAAATCTAAGCGACTGGATGAGGTTAGGGAGAGACTAGACACTATTGCTTCTTCCTGCTTAACGCTTGATGGTAAACTGAACCGGTTCATCTCTCAGGAATATGAGGAATTGAGGGATCTAGGTGAGAAACAAAACATATGTGACATAGTTGCTGAAATTGCAAATACTTTTGAAGGTCTGGCTTCAAAAAAAGGACTCGTCTTTGAAATAAATGGACCCACTAACGAACTGTATTCATTTGGATCTAGAGAGAAGATGAGGACGATTCTTTCGAACCTTGTTGAGAATGCAGTGAAATACTCTCATTATGGACGGGAAAACAACAGAATTGAGATTAATATTATCAGCCTGACAAAGGACATAATGATTGAGGTTATCAACTTCGGGCGAGGTATTCCTCGAATTGAGACCTATGATGTAGTCAAGCCGCACAAAAGGGGTTACTTCTCGAGAACCAAACCAGGGTCAGGTCTGGGTTTAAGTCAAGCGAAAGAACTCATTGAGGAACTTGGAGGCTCAATGCCTTTTCCAGAATCTCGTCCAATCAAGAAGGGATACTTCCGAACGCACTTCAAGTTCTTTCTTCCCATATATTCAGATGCAGACTTTCAGAATGAGAAGAAATCCACATCGAAACGAAGTTATGATGAAATGGAAGATTCTGCCTTGAAAACTGTCCAATCCATTCTGATGATATTTGAGCGAAGAACTGGAATCCCCTTGATTGGCGATATTTCGGGAAAATCACTACCTTCAAGCAAAAGAATGAAAAGAGCATTGGACAAATGCAAACTGGAACTGGAGAGTGGATACTGCGCACAGGAATGTGACTCGATTCCAAGTTCACTTGAAGAAGATGAGCCGTTCGTCTATAGATGTCCTGGAGGAAAGAAGATTCTGCGGGCAGATGTCGGAACCGATCCCGAGAGAGCTTTTGGCTACGTTAGGAGCGGTCCGCTTGACAATGATCCAAAGTTTCAAGAGACCGCCGAAACGAAGACTCTCTCTCTTCTCACTGACGCAACTCTTCACGTTTGGAACATAATGAACCAATGTCACCTCGAGAGAAAGAAGTGGGCTGAAGAAACAAGCAATACATTTCATAGTCTGAAAACGCCACTCACCCTAATTCTTGTAGATTCTGCTATTTTGCTCGATTATAATCTCGAATGCGATGACAACTACGATAGACTAGTTTTGATCGGTCATAACTGTATGAAGTTGAACTTCGGTGTGGGAAACCTTAGGGGGGCATATTCTATGATAAAACTCCCCCCGCACCAGAGGGGAGGTGTTGACATCGTTTCGCTGCTCAAGCAAGCACTCGAGATATATGATGAAGAAATCAGAGATAAGGTACTTGAAGTTGCAGTAGACATCCCCAAAACCCGTTTGAGAGCTTGGGGGCAGTCCGACAATATCTTGAGGGCAATCGCCAACCTGGTTGACAATGCAGTTCACTATTGTCCAACGCCCTCTCTCCACAAGGAGTTCAAGGCACCTGGACGAATCGAGGTTAGCTTGAAGGACGGAAAGAAAGCATGTCTATCACTGATTAACACGTCGTATCCTTTCGATTTCAGTGGGGTTAATATCCTTGAGAAAGGAGTTCGACCGGCAAACGTCCACCATTGGGCTCCAGGGAGTTTGGGCATCGGACTTTCTGAAACTGAGGATATTCTCAGGCACTACGGTCACGGAATCTCTGTCAACCACTTCGCTGTGGATGATGAAGTGTTCACAAGATTTGATGTATTTCTGAAGAAGGAGGAAAGATGATGAGAATAGAAGAAAGTGAATCTATCAAACCAAACAAACAACTGAATATTCTGTGGTTGGAGGATCAGCTGATATTTGAGAGTCTGTTCTATGTAATTGACAAGGACGGGAATAATGTTGACAGAGCCCGTGACACAGTCCAAGCTAGAGATTATCTCAGGGCAAGGGCAAAGAACTATGATGTTATGGTAATTGACTTGATGCTCCCATCAAAAGGCCCAGAAAAGGAGTATAAGGGACCTTATGTCGGCGTTGAGTTTCTTAGAACAATGATCAATGACTTCAAAATTGAACCGAATCGAATAGCTGTTCTCACGATTATAAGCAGTGAAGAAATCTTCGGAGAACTTGAGAGAATGAACATAGAGAATATTCTCGTGAAACCCACGACTGCAGCAAGAGTTGCAGAGATGGTTTACAGCACTGCCAAACACGCCTAGGATTCGCGGAGGAGTTGATTATGAGAAGCATCGTGTTTGTTGCCCTCTCTCTAATCGTTGCGGTTATCATTATCACTGCAATTCCCTCAGAATCAACGTCCGAGGACGCATTCTCGTTCATTGTGGCTGCAGTCCAAATCGAGGTCGCTCTCCTGATATTAGTCTTCTCGATACCAGAGTTCTTCATTCAGAAGGAACAAGTAGGATTGAGGCGCGGAATTGGAATTGGATCAAAATTCTGGACCTTCTACCTTGCAGTGTCGTTAATAATGGTAATGATAACTGTTCTGACAATAGCATTCTGGAGTCTCAACTACTTTTCGATTCAACAAGAGGTCTACATATTCAAACTCGACGCCTGTCTGTTTCTCCTAATCATATTGAGTTCTATTGCCTATGTTTATCATCTCTTTGAAGTCGTGGACCAAAGAAACATTCTGGATAGCGCCATTGATAGCTTGCTGGCCGATAGTAGCGAGATTGCTTTCTCAGAGGTCAACTACATCCTCAGAAACAGTATGGTGTCAGGTGATTTTGGGTTGATTGAACACTTCTTTCGAGAGTTGGTGACGAAGCTTGACAAAGGCGGGAACTTGAAACTCTCCAATGAAATCATTGTTGACTTGAAGGACAACCTAATTCATCAGTTTCGATATCTGAATCAGATTGAGTCAGTCCAGGCGCACATTGACGAAGCGCTCACTCTTACAGTTCCCATCATCCCCGCCAGAATCGGAGAGGAAGAATGGAATATCGCATTGCAGCAAGTTTCCTCTCTCCTTGAAGATGCAATTGCTGAGAAGAACACGATGGAGTTACGAAGGGTACTTAGTTTGTACGAAAATATCGGAAGGAACTTCTTTCCCCAATGCAGAGAGAATAATGTTCTTCACCTCATAGGCACATTGAGCATGGTGATGGGAGCTCAACAATTTGATGGGATCGTTGCTGTGAGTTTACCCAGACTGATGGAAAGGTTGAGGTTGACTGTAAGAAACCCCACCAGAGACTTCATGACCGAGTACATCTATCAGCTGAGACATATCGCCACCATTGCTAGGACAAGAAGTGACGCTCCAATGGTCCAGGAAGCTGTTTCGAGGATCAAGGCCGTGCTGCTCGACGATGCGCACCCTGAAGATGTCAGGGAATTGGCCAATGCAGTCATTTCTGAGTTTTGATTCAGCGGACGGTACGTCTTTCGTTTCTTGCATGAGTGAGCGAAACCCAAGAAACGATAAGCCGTAGATTCCCTGATGGTGATTCTTTCGGTCCAGAAGTGAAGTCGACGCTCAAATGCATGGCTATCCCCCTTCTTCTTGTCAACAATACGTGACTCGAGAAGAGCCGAGGAAGGTGTTGGAGTCGATCCCCGGGTTGGAATTGGTGGAGATGGAGATAAGAGCCCAACATTTTGGTGAGAGATTATAAGAACACCCTTTGGGATACAAGATTCAGCTCAGTTCTGTGAATACAGGACTAGAGAAGACTGAGTTTAACGCAGATGTTGGAGGAGGAGTCAATGCCAAGATACTGGCTGGTAGTCGGAAGCCCTGAGAACTGGAAGACCGCATTCGAACACAACAACATCTGGGGCCTGAAGGAAAGCCAAAGTCGACTCTGGGACAGCCTTCTGGAGGGTGATAGACTGCTCTTCTACGCCACAAGTCCCGTGGTCGGCCTCATTGGGTATGGAACCGTTACCACCAAGTTCCGACAGAATCACCCTCTCTGGCCGCAGGAATTGAAAGAAGCCAGGGTCATCTGGCCTTTGCGATTTGAGTTTGATGTGGGATACTGTCTGCCACCTGGCGGGTGGAAAGAGCGGAGGATCGTCTCCAAGGATCTATGGCCCCGAGGAGGATTTCAGCCGCTTGGCGAACAGCTGGGTGAACAACTGATCTCCTCTTTCGAAGAAGCCGATCCCACAATTCCACTTTCTGAGCCCTCTGGACCTGCAGGTGTTCTCACTGAACTCGAACCCATCTCTGCAGATCCAGAAGAGGTCCTGTTATCCCACGACGACCTCAAGGAAGCGCTCGTGCAGATCGGGAGGCTCCAGAAGTTCATCGCCGAGTCGGAGTATCAGTTCGACATAGGCAGACTGGACGTTGTGTGGCGGAGGGTGGAGAAGTCGGTACCGACGTACGTCTTCGAGATCCAGATCGGCGGGAACCTGCATCAGGCCATGTCGAAGTTGAAGCACGCCTACGATGTATGGAACAGTCATGTGTATCTGGTGACCCCTGAAGAGGACTTCGAGAAGGCGAATCAACTGCTCTCAGGCACGTTCCACGAGATCCAGGGAAGGTTGAGGTTGATCGATTGTCCTCAGGTGAGGGAGCTGCTAGAGAAGAAGAAGGGTTATATGCTGTTGGAGAAGGAGTTGGGGATTACATGAGAGGAATTGCCGCTTTCACCCAACATCCATGTCGTTGACCGGATGACTTGAGGAATCTAACCACAAAGGATGAGCGAGTTGAGATCTATTCCAGAATTGGAATTGGCTGAGATGGAAAGGAACTGGGAGTTCAGTTTGTGTTGTGGTGGAGGTGAGGGGAGATTCTGAACTGAGACGGGTGCGGAGGTGTAGGTGACTGGGTGTCCGTTTCGTGTATTGAATTTTCAAGACAGTGGAAAATCAAGCGGCAGGAAAGGAGGAGTAGAAACAATGGAGCTTGTGGAAATCATGGAAGAGTCAACAGGGAGATGACGACTCAGATTCATTCACAATCTGCCGTTGCAATGCGCGTTGAACCCTGCCAGGAACTCATAGAGATCAACTGAACGCTCCAGCTGGAAGTGCTACCTATGTCTCTTGGTCCACTTCTTCGATTCAATGCAACTCCTTGTCCCTACTAGGGATCAACTGACTACAATTCACACACACTCCTCCCATATCTCCTCTCAGAATGTATGAATGATCTTTGCAGGAAAGGCAATTCGTTAATATGGAGAAGAGGATACCCCTAGAGAGTGGAGGAAATGGGAGAGAAAGTTAGGGATTTCAAAGACTTCGATCCACTTGAGTTCAAAGGACCAACACCAAGTGACATTAACAAAGTACTCATAAGAGGTATATTGGATAGCTATCATAGCAACTACGATTTGTTCGCAGAACTATTACAGAATGCGGTTGATGCAATAGAGACTGAATACAAGAGACGTTCAGAAGAAATTGGAAAGCCAGACAAGAAATACATCCCGACTGTTTGGGTCAGGATTGATTTGTCTTCTAACAGGATACAAGTCTGCGACAACGGCCCAGGTATCACATGGGAATACTTCCAAAGCGTTCTAGCCCCAGGGTTTACAGGCAAGACGCTTCTGAAAGCCCTTGAGAAGAGCAAACTTCCTGCGACTGTTCGTTTCAGGGGTCATAAAGGCGTAGGTCTAACCTATCTGGGATATGGCTTCAACTACCTTCAACTAGCGACGAAAGTTGCCTCTGGACAGGAACCCTGCTGTGGAGAGTTCACGAACGGACGGAAGTGGGCTATGGATGACGAAAGCGAGGAAGATGGCAATGCTATTCCACGTCCCAAGTTCAGAGCGGTCGAGGAAACAAGCCAGCAGTTCAAAGAGATACCGTCTGGAACATGCGTGACGATTGGGTGCGATTCAGATACCGCGCCACGATCGCTCCGCCATATCGCAACTGAGGCCAAGGAATGGGAACACATATTGAGAACGAAAACTTCTGCAGGCTTCATTGATATAGGTGGCTCCGAGAATTGGGCAGAAAGAGCAACAGTCTATCTGAAAGTCCGGAAAGGCAAGAATGAAGGCAAGTGGGAGAATATTCCTTTCGATTATTGGTACCCTCATTATGACAAGAAGCTAAGTTGGCTCAACCTGAATGATTACCTGGCTAGATATCCAGGCAAGGTTGGCATAAAGCATCCACACAAATACGCATACCATGGCATTCACAGGACTTGGAATGGTGACACCGTTCGTAATGAACTCCTTCACGTGAATGAGAAGAATACGAAGAAGGAGTCGGTTTCCCAGATTCTCGACAAATACTCTCCCAACGTCTACGCATTTTTCGCCCACTCGGCAAAGATATGGGAGTCCATAACATCAAACGTCACTTCAAAGGATAGGAAATTCTTTGACCACGGTTTCCAGATATCCTCTGAACATATGCCCGTTGGCACTAGGAAAGACATCGAATTGGAATACACCGCCTCCCATGCTGACAGATTGTTTGTCATCGTGGAGTTTGACGGAGCTCGACCAGACTTCGGCAGAAAAGGGTTCATTGAAGAAGTGGATAGGTTTGTACAGAATATCGCCGAAGCAACCAGGAAGTACTTCACCGATCACAATGAGTTCCTCAAACCAACAGGTCAAGTTTCCCGGAGGACTCGAACTGATCGAGAATATGAGATTGAGAAGATCATCGAGGAGGCCAAGAAGAGACTGGATGAAAACCCACTCAACTGGGTGCCAGAGGCAGCATTTCTGACGGAACCAAACTGCGAACAGGATGTCATAGCAGTATTCTTCGAGCTTGTCGGCCATGGTTACTTGCTAGGATACGAACCACTTGCACTGGGTCTCCGCTCAACATACGACTGTGTGATTCAGTACGAGCTAGACAAGGGTACTGCGGGAGCGCTGTTTGATCCTCACAAGTCCATCTTGGGTCTTCATCCAGACAAATTCGGAAAGAACGGAAAAGTGAAATCTTACCCCAAGAACCTCGAATTCAAGCTCGACTTAGACTATCTTCTTGAAGAATTCGCTGACAAGAAAAGCAACAAAGAGCTTAGAAACGTTACATTTGCAGTCGCATGGGAATCAGGTGACAGGTGGAAAAAAGACTACAAGCTATACTCATGTCTCGACCCCGACTTTGTGCATTTCAGAAACTACCACGGTGTAACTCATGTTCTCAAACATCCTAGCTACGAAGAGGAAGAGATCCAGATCATACTATTGAAGAACATCAGGAACTTTCTGACGAACAAGAAGGTGGCGTTGGCAAAGGAAAGAAGCGAATACTCAAATAACGAGTAGATGAGCAATTCCTTGATGCTGGTCAACCGACCGTTCGATCTCCTCTTTCGCAGGAGGGGGACGATGTGTCTGTTTGTCCAGGAATCAGATTTACATTCCACTCACTCAACTTGCATGTAGATTGTACGTTACAGATACAAAGAGGATTATTGAGAACATTTATCTTGTGAGGTAATGAATTGGAGTCGGCTGATCTGATGTCGATGTATGATGAACTGACAGAGAATTATGAGAATAATACTCATCTTCACATTTCCGAGATGTTGGAAGAAGCGAGATCAGTATGCGGTGGAATCTAAGCCGATGATGTCATCTTGTCACTGAGATAGCACAAAAATGATAACTATCTTAGGCATTGACTAGACCATGCTTGCGCTGTCTTCTCCTGAAATTGGTGTCCTCTCTACAAAGAAATTCCGACAGTGGCTCGAAGAGAACCACTGCCTGATTCTGGGACAAGAGGGAACATCCAGCGCCCAGACTGGTGGATATCCCGATTTCATGGTTGAATGTAGAGGCGGACAAATTGTGATTTACGAAGTGAAGACCGGATCCCACAGACTTGACCCACATCAGGAAGAAATACTAAGGATTATGAGAAAGTTGGGGGAGGTCTATATTATAAGATATGATTCCGAATCGACTCCCTATGATGGTTTTGAGAAAGATAGCTTGGAAGAGTATTTGGAGAAGAGAAAGAGATAGTTCATCAGCTTCAGAAGCGTAACTGTTTCACTCATACCAATCACTACATCTCGCATAACCGTTCACTCGTCGCATTTCCAGATTGAGTTGATTAAGTTCGAGGCCTTCTCCCAGCATTTCACTCATATCATCTGAATGGCAAAGCCGTCTTGAATCTAGGCGACAGATAGTAAGCATTCAGCGTTCTCTTCGCGGATCCATAACCCGAAAGCTTGATGAGTTTCTGAGCGAACTCTTTCCAATCTCTTCTTGATCCAAATAGATTGCGTTGGTCCACGAATATGAGCCAGCCACGTTGATAACTCCTCAGTTTTCTGAGGTCCTCTATCAGACTCTTTTCAAAACGACGCCAATCTCCAGTCTTCCTCTCTCTGTTTGTATCCCCATACACTTGCCTTTTTTTTGTAATCCATCTATTGAACTTGACTTCAATTCCTATGGAATCACAAGGCTCCCAATTCCAATTTGTGACGGGGACCCAGCCATCTTCTCTATCATATTTCGTGACTGGAACCCAGAACTCAACATCAGAAGGATCAAAAATGCAAATGTCCACATAGCCAGAGCGACCCCACATTCTGAATGAAAGTTCTGAGTGCAAAGGTAGCGTCAAGACTTGATGCTTGCTCTCATCTAGGACTTCTTCGCCGCTCGCTGCTTTGGAGACTGCTTTTCTCGGTCTTCTTAGACCTCTTCTCAATTCTGAGTAAATGAAGCAAACTACATCACTTTCGGTCATAAACATCCAAGGTGCTTTCCAGTATGAGGCCTGAACCCGTTGTATGGCTTGTCTGATTTGGCTTTGGCGTGTGTATAAGGTTTTGGTATTCACGAATCACCCATCCAACGTAGTCTGACAAGCTGGTCCGTTTTGAATAGTGAGATGGTGATTCTCCAAGCTCTCTTTGACTTCCAAAGCAATCCTCTCCACTAAGGGTACCGACACCGATTCGGCCAACTGCCTATAAGTCTGGGTCATGCTGACAGGGAACTTGAAAGAATCTGGAAAACCCTGAAGTCTTGCACATTCTTTGGGTGTGAGTCTTCTCAACCCTTCCGCGTTCGGTTTACCGAGTTCGTCCCCAGGTCCGCCGTACGCGTTTGGTGGAAGCACATCCTTCACCAGATTCCTTTCATGTCCCATTCCTCCAATAACCAATGCATTTGCCGCACCGTTCGGATCAAGCACTATGTAACCGAATCCGTGTCCCTTGTCTTCATGCCTTTTCCTATGTTTCTTGAGCCCCTTCAAGTATCGCTGGGAAATGTAATGGCGGTTGTCTGCGCTCTTTTCCAGGATATTGCTGAGCTTCGGGATATTCGAAGAAGGTTCTGGGAACTCGAACTGAACGTCTTCAGAAAAGCCCGCAATGAAGATCCTCGGGCGGCTTTGAGGTACACCATAGAACTTCGCATCGAGGATCTTGTGATGAACATGGTAGCCGAGCTCATCTTCCAACACATCTGAGATTGTGGAGAACGTTCTTCCTCCATCGTGCTTTTCAAGGTGGGCGACGTTTTCGAGGAGGAATGCACTTGGTCGTTTTTCTTCAAGAATCTTGGATATGGCGTAGAACAAGTTCCCTCGGGCATCGTGGAGACCTCTCTTCTTCCCGGCTAAAGAGAAAGACTGACAGGGCCAACCCGCAAGAAGAATCTCGTGGTCTGGGACATCTTGTGGTTTGATTTCATTGATATCGCCAAATGGGTCTTCTCCGAAGTTTGCTGCATACGTCTCGCATGCAAATCTGTTGATTTCGTTTGCGAACACGAAATCGATATCGCTTCCGAAAGCCTGTTCAAATCCGAGTCGTATGCCGCCTATGCCCGCGAATAGGTCTATCGCTCTGTATGGCCTCATCGAATCCCCACCAAACGCCCGCTCCGAATCACTCCGGACGACATCAATGCGTATTCTCCAAGTCCATCGAATAATTCATGTATCTCTCCGCCTCGATGTACGCCATCCAAACCAAGAACGTCTTTTCTTTCGATTTTTCCTTTTAATGTATTGACTGCCGTCTTGTCGTCAAGGGTGAGTAGATGACATTCACCCCTTCTATAGACATTCTTGAGGACCATTGCCTCCAAATCCGTTTGCTTGTATCTCTCGCGGAGGCTGGTCTTCGCACTCAGGCTTATGGGTCCGACTTCTTTCGTGTAAACTATGAAATCATAGATCACATTAGGGATATTTACTAGCGAAGCCTGGTAGTAGAATGGAATCAACCCCCTCCTGACCAGCAACAATCCGATTGCGAATTCGAACCAATTCCCCCTCAGGTTTCTGAGCGATCCATCGGATTTCCCGTCATCTCGGGCCCGTTCCGAACACAAATCGAGGAGCCTGTGGAAGAAATCTGGATCTTCAACATCCTTACTCTCGAAGGCTTGTACCACTCCTTCGAAGTACTTCACTGCTTGCGCACGAGAATTAACAAAGCCGAGTTTGACAAGTGAAATATCCATCCGTTCAGCCTCCACCATCCTGTGATTGATCTATGCTCTTCAGGCACAACGTTTGCAGGGGACATGATCCGCATCTCGGATTCCTCGGGACACATACTGAGGCCGAAAAATCCAGAAGAGCCAGATTGAAGTCCCTGCCCCGACCGTTTGGTATGTATTGAGATATGAACGTCATAAGTTCTTTGTCCGTATGGGGAGCCCGTTTGAGCGTATAATCTGTAAGTCTGCCGAAAACTCTCGCTATGTTCCAATCGACAATCGGTACGTCCATACCGTGTGCAAAGCACATGACCGCATTGGAAGTGTAGTAGCCCACGCCGGTCAACTCGCGCAGAGCGGAAGGATCTTCTGGGATATCGCCGCCATATCTCTCGACCAGCTCTCCCGCGAGACTCTTGAGCAATCTTCCGCGTTTTCGTAGTCCCAAAGGCTCAATCACTCTTCTTATTTCGTCTTCAGAGGCTTTTGCCAATGAAGAAGGGCTGGGGTATTCTTTGATGAACCTGTCGTATACGGGCCTGACTTGGTCGGCTTTTGTGCGCTGCAAGAGGATCTCAGCGATTAGCACGAAATAAGCATTATCGGTTTCCCTCCAAGGGAAGTCCCTTTTGTTGCCCCTATACCAATCGAGCAGGCGAGCGGATAGGCTCCCAAGATGTACCTTGGATGATGGTCGTTTTCCCCTCCCGAGATTCTTGTCAGCCAACGTCATCGCGCTCCTCGCTTCATGACCGCACCCCCAGAATGCCGAGCCACAACAATAATGTCAACAGCCCTATTAATTGTTGCCTAAAACCATTATGGAGATGGACACCATCCCCTGCATTGTTCCCATCACTCTGGCTACTTGAGGATTCACGTCCGTTTCTCTGTCCCTTCTATCTCCTTCTCTTCGACTTCGTCCCACGCATCTGAGTCTATTTCTTTTTCCATCTTCTTTCCCTCCTCTTTCTAAAGAACTCAAGTGCGTTCTTTGTGTCCTTATCAATCTCATGTCCATAGTATGAACGACGACAAGGCTTTCGATGACGTTATAGTGAGAGATGAGGTTGTGGAAGCGTTGGGGGAGGAACGTGAGGGAGACTGGATTCTGATATTCAAGTGATTTTCGTTCTGGTCAAGAGAGTCAAACTGCGGTATGGTCTCAACCAAAAGCGACTTCTTGGCCTTTAGATATTCTGACCGAGACTAGGTATGAACAGTGAGAGAATACCTAATTTCGTTATCGCCGATTCAGTGATTCAACATAATCTTCCTCAAAATTGGAGCAAAAATCATTCTTACCACCTGACGCCTTTCTTACACGGAGGAAGGTGATGCCATGTTGACAATACTCAGCAAGAAGGCTGATATCCAGAAGGCCCAGGAGAAATTCAAGAAGGCGTTCAGCGGTCGGAGCGAGAGAACAGAGAAGGTCAAGGTCGGCCATCAAGGTGCCAGCTTCCCTGTCAGCGTATCATGGTACGGCAAGCTTGAGTTGTGGTGGACCTTTGACACCGAGGACAACAGATACTGGTGTGCGTTTGGAACCGATGAACCGCGTTGGGGTTCGTCCCATTCCCACTCAATAATCTGCGAGATTAATAGTCCTCATTCAGGGATCTATCGTCTCACATCTGGAGCCTTCGCTGTGGATGAAAAAGACCAGTTGTACGTGCTCCACAGAGGCAGAATCGGAGGAGGACGGACATCAATAGGCAAGAGGGTCTTCATTGACAACTTCTCTGGCACATGGCTAACAGTGAACGATGGCGGTCGTAGAACCGACGTTGCCCTGGTAGGGTGCCTCGAAGAGAGAGCATTTCCAGAAGACGTGTCCTGGTTCATACATGAGGTCAAACGCATTAAGGAAGTCGCAAGGGGTGGTAAGAAATATGCAGATCATAGAGAACACAAGTATACGCCTGAGTTCTTCGGACTGAAGGAATACTCCACATCCAGGAATGTGAAGGCCGAGTGCAGTCATGGGCTGGTTGTGAAATCTCTCAGAGAGGAACTTCAGAAAGCAGGTCTCAATGTTGCCAATGATAGATATCGGGACTTATACGTGATTGGGAAAGGAGGTGCAACTAAGACCCTGTTTGAGATTAAGACGGGCGATTCAATATCTGACGTCTACTCAGCAATCGGTCAGTTGCTGTTTCACTCCGCACTTGAGAAGAAAAGGCCAAAGCTAGTGGCAGTTCTTCCATTCGCTGATTCGAAATCTTCAAAACACACCCGCGCAGCCTTGAATGCACTTCGCATCGAATGCCTTCCATATTCGTGGAATAGGCGTCTGCCAGTGTTTTCGAGTTCCGATCTCAGGAAGATCATGTAGAAGGAAAACGATCCCATCAGAGCTATGAGAGACGCGTTTAAGGTGACGGCTTCTCTTTGTGAGTATTCTATTCACAACAGCAAAGTCAATATAATTCTAGGTAGTTCCAGAATGCATGAACGATAGTATTGAAAGCATCAAGAAAGTGGAGGTGACCGAGATATCAGCCATTGAGCCGCTGACTCGAGCGTCGGTGGATGGTGTGACCCATCCATTCGGAGCATATCTCGTTTTCAAGGCCGTAGGTGACAGTGATATAGCAAGCTACAGGGCCAGGGATTACTGTCATATAGGTCGTGCCGCGGGGGGTGTTAGGGGAGTCAAAGGACGCTTGCTAGGCAATATCGACTACCACGAGGTCCCGAACAATGATTGTGGCCCTCTCGAAGGCCATTTCTTTCAGGTCTTGGCCTGTGACAACGAAGTGGACGCGGCTCGTTTGGAGTGTCTTTTTCATTTGTGGCATGGTCGATATCAGGGCGGTCGAACACCTATCGAACCAAAAGGCACTCCAGCTGCAGAGAAAGAACCGGACTTCTTCTACACTCGGCGTTGAAAGCAGGGCCAAATAGGATGTACGAATTGATTCGGAGATTCTATACAAGACTCGGCAATTGAACGGCAGATTCGAAGTGCTGAGTTTCCAGACTGAATTGTTGAGCCAATCTGCTCTTGAATGAATGCCTCTCAATCAAGGCTGAGCATAACGGAGAATGTCGCAATTCTTACTTCAGCTTCTCCTCTGACGACCCTTTCCTTCTCTTCACAACCAGCAACACAACTAGCACCCCGACCATCCCAATTAGAAGACCACCCCACACCCACTTCCAATCCTGGGAACTCCCAATCTCCACCTGAGGAACTCTCTCGAGCTCAATATCCCCAACATCCAATGCTGGCTCTCCCTCCGATACGGTTTGCGTGATCGTCTCATGCCCCACATATCCCCCCATCGTCACCAATATCTTGTAGTTCCCGCGAGCAACATCAGAAAACCCAAACCTCCCGTCCTGACCGGTGAACTCTGCATCCACAACATCCCCACTCCCAACCTCCTTCAACCGAACCCACACACCCTCCAACGGACCTCCATCCTCATCCAATACCCTACCAGAAACACTCCCCGTCACCACCGGCGGATCATCCTCCTGAATCCCAGCCACCGCAACCCCATGCAAAACATCCGCCAACACGTTCACAGCCAGATTCAAACTCGCCCCAGCACTGTCCCTGAAAACACCATCCGACCAATCATAGTTCCCATCCATCCACACGCAGCTCTTGACATCACCCCCATCCCCGAACGTCGTAACAAAAGCGACATCCAAAGCCCCTTCATAGGCCTCCAGCTCAACAAGATCACCATCGAACTCAAGGTAAGGATCGAACTCGCTCGAAACGTACCCGGTCGTCCGATCCCTCACGTAGTTCTCGTAATCGCTGTGATGCGCCTCCGAACCCCAATCCGTGCTCGAACCCATGACGTGCCCGAAGACGGCCAGGTCGACCACGTAGTGGCTCATGATGCCCGCCTGCTTGGCCGCCAGGGCGTCCTCACCGCTCGTGAGGCGGTCGATGACCTTCTCGTACTCTTCTTGAGCTCTGAAAGCGGATATGTCGTCCTGCAGGTCGCCGGTCGAGTAGTAGTAGACGTGGTGGTTGAAGCTGTCGCCGATGCCGTCCGGTGCGGCGCCGTTGTCCGGGAGCTCTGTGCCGTACAGGTAGTCGTCGAGGTTGTCGGAGATGTATCTCTTCTCGTTGTCCGGGAGCCAGTCCAGGGCGTGTTGGGCGATCCAGTCGTGGGTGCCGTAGTCGGGGTTGGAGGGGTCGGCGGAGTAGCCGCCGTTGGAGTAGGCGGTCGTGGGTGGTGGTGTGAGTGTGATCGTGAGGGTGCAGGCTAGGATGATCGATATCGCTGAGAAGAGCGTGGGCTTTCCGAACTCCTCCTCCATGTTGCCGTTCCCCCGAATGGCTGGGTTTTGAATCCGTTGCACTCATTATAAGGATTTCCCTGGACCATTTCACACTGCAGGTCTCTTGCCCAGTAAGATGAAGTGTTGGTGACCGATTGTCCATTTTGTGTGTTGAGTTTGAGGATAGTGTGAAGAGGATGGAAAGGCTAGATGAGTATTTGATTGACTGCGTGACTGAAGTCCTATTGAGAACACTTCATTGAAGCAACCTCTTGTTTCTCCAGCCAACAAATGCGAGCGATATTGGATAGGATTGGTCTGGGACCATACTTGCCGGGATTCGGATGTTGGAACAGCGGAATTATGTTTCACTCAGAAAAAGATTTAAGGGTGTGACTGGATACGTTGAGCTCGAACTGAGGTGGAACTCGGTGAAATCCATTTCGATACTCGGAGGGAGAAGAATTGAAGCAGAAACTTATGGCTGTTGCATGTAGCTGTTGCGTAATACTGATGGCTTTTTTGGCGGTTCTTTTGGTTTTGCCCACCGCAAACGCTCTGACATACTTCGACGATGATCTAGAGCCCAATCCCCTTGGCGGTTGGACAAACACGAGTTTTTGGCATTTAAGGAATGACACAACGACAGCTTGTGGCCTACCCAGTAGCCACAGTCCGAATCAGAGCTGGTGGTTTGGGAGCGAATCTACCTGCACGTACGAGAATGAGACCAGCAGGAGCTTTGGGAATCTGACCATCCCCACGATAGATCTTTCAACGGCTACCGCGCCGATCACTCTGACCTTCTGGTCATGGTTCGAGACTGAGATAGGTGCTTGGGACCAGATGTGGATCAACATCTCTGATGATAATTGGGTAACATGGGACACTCCTTTGCAGATACAAGACCCACTTCATCAAATGAGCATCTGGGCAGAATTTGAAGTCAATCTCTCAGCTTACGCAGGGAGTTCGATCGAAATCATGTTCTCATTCGACACAGGGGATGAGTTCTCGAACGACTTCGAAGGCTGGCTTATCGATGATATCATGATTCATGATACGCCCATCGTCCCCGATGTTCTCACGGTCGAGCCCTGGAACAGGTCCCCCGCACAAGTGGAACAGGGCCAATGGGATGTCGTCATGCTTCAGTTGAACTTGACCGCAAACCCTGACAACGTCACACTGACATCGTTGAGAATCGATCTTTCAGGTTCTCCTCCAGATCCGAATGACATATGGTCTGCGGAACTCTTCCTTGATGCTGATGGCAACGACAAATACGATCCCATCTTTGACCAATGGCTCGCAACCGACAACTTTCCTCTTGTATCACCTTATTCGATCAACTTCTCTTTCTCAAGCGTCCTTGTCTCACCTGGAAGCACCACGAAGCTATTCGTGATATACCATATCGCACCTGGAGGCATGTCCACGCCGGGTGATTGGATTGGAGTCCTCCTGCAGAATGTGAGCTATTTTGGAGTGCTTTCGCCTGACACAGTGTCTTCCGCCAATTTCCCTATCGACACGTATGTTCCTGGAGTAAGAACGGAGATCATCTCGCCCACAATAGATACTCTCACTCTGGAGTATTGGGAAGTCAAGGCTCCTAGCACAGCGATGCAGTGGGAGACGGACATTCTGATGGCGAATCTGACTCTTATTGTGGATTCCAACTGGGTAACAATAGAATCGCTTGACCTCGTCCTTTCGGGAGTTCCTCCTCTGGATACGAACGTCTTCTGGGTCAAGGTTTTCCATGACGTGAATGATAATGGACTATTCGACGTGGCTGTGGACGAGCTATTGGCAAAAGAAAGGTATGATCCCATAACATTGACCATGACAATATATCTGGGGTCTACAGGTTTCACAATCTTCTCAACTTCCCCTGAACAATTGCTGATAGTCTATGACATCGCCCCAGATGCTGTCATTGCGGACTTTGTGGGAGTCAACATTCCAGACAACACCTACGTGAATCTTCCAATGGGAAGCTCTGATATGGTCGCATCCTCTGGCTTTCCGGTTGAGACCTATCAACCAGGCGTTCGAACCGAAATTATCGCGGGATCGGTACCATCAATATACTCCTCTTGGACCACTTCCCCACCTTTGGTCGATGGAGTCCACTCAGCCGGGGAGTGGTCGGACGGCACGCTCGTCGATCTGACCGAAATCAGTGCGAACGACCTGGATTCTCTGCTTCTTGTGAAGAATGACGGGATGAACCTGTATTTCGCATACGATGCTTATGGCGACACAACGAATAACTTCGATGATATGGCGGCCATATCCTTTGACACGGATAACAACGATGCAGCCACGGACGAAGCCGACGATCAGTTCGTTATAGGTCCTCCTGGTGCGCAAGGACATTACAGATATACCATCGCTGCAAGTGGCTGGACTTGGGACTGCGATTATGATCCGGGGCTTCCAGATCACGCAACACTGGCGTCCGGTCGAGGTCTTGGGGTGAGTGATTTCGACCCAACAGTTCACAGGGTTTACGAATGGTCTATCCCGCTGGCCTTGCTGGATGTTCCATTGCCTTTTCCAATCGACTATACACTTGGGTTCTCCGGCTCAAGTGCTATGACCCCGGGAATCCTGGATAGAACGGCCTTTTACACTAGCACTTGGCCCCTTTTCTTCTTGATGCCCCCTCCACTGGCATACTATGGCGATTTGATTCTTGCCACAGGCCCTAACACAGCCCCAGTTCTTACGTGGACGGGGGAACCCGACTTCGTCACTGACGGTCTTCACCCTGAGACAGGCCTCACCGACACTCTGTTTGAGTATAGGGTGAACTATATAGATGTGGATGGAGACCTCCCCACTGCAACATATCCAAGAATCATAATCAAGAAGGGTGGAGCCGATCTCATTAACACTTCTATGCTGGAGGTCGATCCTCTTGACATTGATGTGACGGACGGCAAATGGTACAACTACTCTACCACACTCTCGACCTCCGGAAACGACTACGAGTACTGCTTCAACGCCTCAGATGGACTGAGCTGGGCCATGGGTGCAGCCACTGTCTGCCAAGACGCTCCCGATGTTGTGGGCAATGCTCCTCCGACTCTGACGAACACGAACGTCGACCCCGGAGTTGGTTTTGCGGATCTGACCATGTTCAAGTTCACAGTAACGTACAGGGATCCTGACGATGAAGCACCTGTGGCACCGCCTCTATTGTGGATCAATAAGAGCAATGTATCTGTGGAGGGCAGTCCACTGATGACCATCTTTGATTCTTGGGTTGGCTTCCCGGGCAGCTATATCGATGGGGCTGTCTATTCGTGGATTGAAAACATCACGCTACCAGGTATAGACTACAGCTACTCATTCAATGGCTCAGACGGACAAGAGGACGTGTATTCGTCTGATAGGCCAGGACCGATAGTGAATGCATTGACTAATGATCCGCCATCTCTCACTAATCCCACGGTCACACCAGGATCAGGTATCGTTGGATCTACTTTGTTCACCTATAATGTGACCTACAGCGATCTTGACAACAACACACCCTCATTTGTCAACGTCCTCATAAACAAGAGTTCGGTTCCAATTACAGGAAGTCCATTTCCAATGAGCTTCGTCGGCTGGGTTGGAGGCGTCGGAGACTATGTCACGGGAGCCTTCTATGAATTCACTACATCCTTGCTCGCCACTGGTGTCGACTACACATTCGTTTTCAACGCTTCCGACGGAACAGATGAAGTCTTCTCTTCCGAGCAGCCTGGCCCAGATGTGGTAGCACCGCCAGAAGACACCTTGACAATCCTGGGATTCGACAAAGCGCCACCAACCGTAAACCAAGGACAGAAGGATGTTCTTATGTTGAATCTGACCTTCATAGCCGACAAAGGGTCTATTGCCGTAACCGACATAAGAGTGGATAGAATCGGTACTTCGTCATCTGATGCCGATGTATCAGCTGTCTATCTGTATGACGATGTTGATGATAGCGGGGACCTAACTCCAGGAGACATCGTACTCGATACACAGACGTTCACGGGGGGAATAGCGACATTCACTGGCCTTTCCACAATTGTGGATTTTGGCACACCAGAGGGCTTACTCATTCTCTACGACATATCCGCCTCTGCAGTTCCGGACCATGACGTGGGAGTCCGAATTGCGGACAACAGCTACATAACCTTGGTCGCACCGGATGTTGTACTTGCTTTCCCCGATCTGCAATCAAGGGCGTCGATCATAAATGGACCCCCGAACCCACCCACGAATCTGGGTGTTCAGGGATACGCGGATGGAACAGCGGGCTCTTTGCACATCACCGATCATATTCCAATCCTCAACTGGACATTCACTGATCCGAATTCTGCAGACATCCAGTCTGCATACAACGTGACAGTGTGGGATTTGCCTGGTGGAACAGGAAATCTGCTCTTCTGGAATAACATCTCAAGTGCAAGCACGAGTACATTGTATGCCGGCCTCCCGCTTCTGGATGGTCAAATGTACTATCTCAGGGTGAAAACGGCAGACCCAATCGGCCTCTGGAGTGGATGGACGGAGATGACATTCCGCATGAACGCTCGTCCTCCTGTCCCCATCGCACCAGTGAATCCACCGAATGGCGCGACAATACCCACAAGCCCAACTCAGACAGTTTCTTGGAGTTCAGGTGGACTGGATCCCGATGGTGATACCGTTACCTTTTCCTGGGAAGTTGCCACAGACACTACTTTCCTGCCTGGAGCGATTGTGGCCTCAGGATCTGGAACTGGAAGTGCTTCGACTTCCTTCGCAACATCGCCATTGTCAACCTACTATTGGAGAGCGAACGCCAGCGATCCTTGGGAATTCGGAACTGGGTTCGGAAATACTCCTCCCGGCTACTGGAGCTTCACAACAACCGGTGCTGCCAACAATCCTCCGACCCTCACGTGGACAGATGAACCGGGTTATGTCACAGAAGGATTGGAGCCTGAGTCTGGATATGTCGACACGGCCTTTGTCTATCGAGTCAATTACACGGACATTGACAACGACGGACCTGAAGCAGGCACTCCGCGGATTGTGATTCTTGACGGCGTTGCTGAGGTCCTCAATGTGACAATGATCGAGGTGAACTCCGGAGACACCGACTTCACTGACGGGAAGTTCTATGTCTACTCTGCGACTCTCAACGTCGGAACAGATTTCAGCTACTACTTCTACGCAAAGGATGCCAATGGGGCACTCGCCTCTGGAGAAGCTACCGCACCACCTTTGGACGCCCCTGATGTCCTCAACAGGCTACCAACTCTCGCTTGGACTGGGGAAGCAGGTTATGTGACTGATGGAGTTGACCCCGACAGCGGTGATATGGATGCGACGTTCACTTTCAGAGTGGACTACTCTGATCCGGACAATAATGCTCCTCAGGCAGGCTATCCCAAGGCCGTGATACTTGATGCCGGTATAGAAATCGTGAATGCAACCATGACCGAGGTGAACGCTGGTGATATTGACTATGCGGATGGGAAGCTGTACACCTACGATGCTGGTCCATTTGATAGGGATGACTATGATTACTACTTCCTCGCGAAGGATGAATTGGGCGACGATGCGACCGGTGCACCAACCACTTCGTCAAGTTTTTCGGTTCTGAATCGAGCACCAACACTGACTTGGACTGGTGAGACGAGCTACACAACCGATGGATTGCATCCCGAGAGCGGGGACGCTTCCACAAGCTTCACCTTCCGTGTGAGTTATGCGGATGATGACAACGATGCTCCACAGACCGGATATCCGAGGATTGTGGTTCTGAAAGCGGGTTCGGAGGTTCTCAACGAAACGATGAATGAGGTCAATACATCCGATCTTGACTTCATTGACGGGAAGCTGTATACCTTCTCCACCGCACTGACAACTCTGGGCACTGACTACGAATACTACTTCTACGCCATGGATGAATTGAACGGGAATGCTACAGGACCAGCGACAGCTGTCCAGGATGCGCCTGATGTGTTGGCGGTTACGGGGTCGATTCGTGGCAGTGTGACGGACGGAGACGGAGATCCTCTGCCTGGGGCGACGGTCATCCTTTACAATTCCAGCGGTGAGGAGGTCGAAAGCAAGACCGCTGATTCGAACGGTGATTTCGAGTTCACAGATCTCTATTTCGACATTTACTCAGTGAAGGCAGTGAAAGAAGGATATGACGATGAGACGGAAACCGGTATTCAAGTGACGAGCGATGTTCCGGTCGTTATACCAATCACGCTGAACAAGGAGGCTTCCCTAGAAGGTATTCCAGTCTGGATCTGGGCAGTGATCATTCTACTTGTGGTTCTACTTGTGATTGCTTTGTTGCTTCTCACGAGAAAGAAGAAGATAGAGGAAGAAGTTGAGGAGCAGGAGGAAGAGATAGAGGAGATTCCAGAGGAGGAAGGGGAAGAGAGTCCGGCGGAGGGGATCGAAGAAATCGAGGATACCGAAGAGACTCCCACCGAAAGCGATGAGGAGCTTCTCTCTCAGACCGAGGAGTAGAACATCTGTTGCAGATTGAGATTATGTTAGTTCATCCCTCTTCCTGCTGTCTTATTGATGTAGCCCCGAACAAGATTTTGGTAGGACTTTAGATAGATTCAAGTAGTCTCTATCAGATTGCGTTCTTGTCTTAATCTAGGAGGACATGCAACCGAGATATCATGGGGGGAACCGGGGGGTTCTAAGATGGCCGTGAGAAATGAAACAAACAGTGGTTTTGCTCGAAATAGAAGAAAGGTCTTGGCCGTGTTGAGTTGCGTCTGTATGGTGAGCATTGTGTTTACTTCTGCTGTCAGTGCCGATGTTCAAAGCGAAGAGCCGTTTGGAGACATCAGAGACGCGAACGGAGAGAGAGATGTCGTGGAACCAATGGGAGGGACAACGGTCTACAGCGTCAAGGTGTATTTCCAGAAGGTCTACATCAAGGACGACACCGACTGGGATTTCATAATCAAGAACCCAGGTGAGTGTCATTTTGATTGGACCATAAAGGTGGATGGTTCGCGTAAAGGTGTCTGGTATTCTGGCAAGGAGTATTGGAGCATTTTCAATCTTTTTGGCGATGTATCAATAAACACTGGTGAAACTTGGTATCCCAAGACGAAGGATGGAAAGATTCTCTATACTTGGGAAGGAAATGTCGATAAAGGCAGCACTCTGAGGATTGAGATTGATGGATGGGAACGAGACTGGGTACTGAAGCACACTGAAATGGGGGATCACTATAAGTCTATAACGATAAACAACGAAAACGATATCAAACCCCCGTCTTCCGGCTATGATTTGAAGAACTGGAAACTGTGGTATTACGTTTTCGTGACCCGCAACGAACCTCCAACAGAGCCGACTGGTCTTTCAGATCTCAAGAATAGAGTTACCCAGGATTCTCCCGTAGTCAGTTGGACTGCATCCACGGACAAGGAAAAAGACTATCCCATTACATACGACGTCCTCATCCGTGAAGCAGGGGCCTCGGGCTCTTTCACAGTTGCAGACAGCACGACTGATACGTCCACAGACGATCTCGGGACACTTGAGGACGGCAAGGGATATCACTGGAAGGTCCGGGCAAGAGACAAAGCTGGAATGACAAGTGAAGATTCGGCTACCGCCTTTTTCGCCCTAAACGATCCTCCAGACCCTCCAGACACTACAAATCTCGGAGATGAAGTACAAGACCGTCCTCCAGTCGTTGAATGGGAAGAAAGCACTGGCAATGATGACTACGGGCCTTCCGATGATGAGATAACTTACATTGTAGAGTCAAAGGACAAGAATTCGGACACCTGGGCTGAGGACTGTCAGACCAAAGGCCTGAGTTGCGAGTTGGATAGATGGGATTGGAGCCCTGGAGAGTGGGGCAGATGGCGTGTCCGCGCATATGACGGACATGAGTCTAGTGCTTGGGCACCGTCTAAGAATGGTGACTATTTTGCCATGTCTCAGAACAGACCCCCCTACGCCCCCTACAGTCCCACTCCTGCTAACGGAGCAACAGACCAGCCGACTGATGTCACACTTGAATGGAAATCAGACGGAGATCCTGATGATGGCGATACCGTCACATTTGATGTCTACTTTGGAACCGATCCCACGCCAGATGATGGCATCCCACTTCTGGGTTGGTGGAGTGAGAAGGTCGCGACTGATCATACAAGTACGTCATACGACCCTGGGGAACTGGAATTGAACACGCAATACTACTGGAAGATCGTGGCGAAGGACGATCAAGGAGCTAGGACAGAGAGTGAGATTTGGGATTTCTGGACCATCCAAGAACGGTTTGCCAGAGGAACGGTTGAGAATAGTGACGGGAACCCTCTGATCAATATGAGAGTGGAGTTAGAACAACAGAGCGGTTCTGGTTGGAACGTAGTCGACACAGTTTTCACAAATAACGATGGAGAATACGAATTTGAAATCATCTCAAATGACCAGGTGGTTGACGGAAGGAACACAAGAGTAACGGCAAGCCTCCTATACTCGCCCTCAAGCGAAGTGTTCAGGCTTGTCGATGAATCTGTCTGGGGGGATGGCGTCGCTCCTCCTGCCAATCCCGATCCTGTTGCGGAAAGGTCAAGGGAGTTTACCTTGAGCAGATCCTCTGACCATACTGAAGACCTCTCTTTCTCAGCAAATGATGGAGGAAGGGTGTATGAAGTACTGGTGACAAGCTATGACTATTTCAGGAGTAGGTCTCCCGCGTTGATTCCCACTGGGGCCTTTGCCGTGGAAATAAACGATGATGACCGCCCTTCCTCCTATTTCGAGGCCATCTCATATACTGTTCATTATTCTCCTACACATGGAAGAACGAGATGTATTGTTGCACACGAGTACGGGCACCTAATATCTAATCCGTGGAGTGTGCCATACAATCCCATAGACGAGAATTGGGCGAATTTCGCATCAAGTCTTGCACGGGGAACTCCTCAGCACGATTTCAGTGGCGATGTTCCTGATATATCTGTTGATTCGGATACAAACGGCATCTCAACCGACGGAAGTCCCAATGACGCTTGGTGGTGGCAATTGGCAGGGACAATGTGGGACCTCAATCATGACAACGTTGTTGACACATTGAGACGTGACAGTCCCCAAACAGTTCAAGATTTCTATACTGATTATCGAAATAGGGACAGCAGTCTCTTGATGAATGATTACAACGACATCTATAGGAATCACGGATATACCAATCTTGTCTTCCTCCAAGCTCAAAGTCCAGTCCACATACATATCTATGATTCAGTTGGTCGCCATGTTGGTTTGAACTACTCCACTGGCGACATCGATCTGCAAATACCTAACGCATCTTACTTCATTGACAATGGTCATGAGTCAATTGCCGTATTCCTGATGGGAGATTACTCTGTGATCGCAGAGGGTCATGATGAGGGGCACTTCGCCCTTCTGATTGAATACCCCACTTCCAATACGTCCTACAGCATCGCAGAGTATCTGAATATACCAGTTGATGAAGAAACCAATGCCTCGGTTTTTCTTTCCACGACCAATCCTGACTACCTGATGAACGTTGATACTGACAAAGACGGAGTCACAGACTATACCGTTAATCCTGCCATACTGGAGATAGTAAATTCCAGTGCCACAGACCACGAAGCCCCCAAAATCTCCGTCCCTGACTTCGAAGAAGGAGACGAATACTATCCAGACAAAGAGCTGAACTACACCGTAGAAGACAATATCGATCCGTCTCCCTCAATAACTTACAATTACCCCAACGGCTTCGTCTTCATCGACGAAGGCCTATTCACCATCGAAATCGTGGCAACCGACTCTTCAGGCAACCAAGCCATCAAGAGGATAACATTCACAATAATTAACAAGCCTCCCGTTGCAGTCGTAGGACCTCATCAGGATGTTCTGGAGGACACAAACATCTTTTTCGATGCAAGCGGCTCACAAGACACCTCCGGCGACTTG
This sequence comes from Thermoplasmata archaeon, assembly GCA_023140195.1. Taxonomy (GTDB): domain Archaea; phylum Thermoplasmatota; class Thermoplasmata; order RBG-16-68-12; family SOIM01; genus JAGLME01. The sequence continues at coordinate 233,366 of JAGLME010000004.1, read as the reverse complement.
CCCACTCTGCTGTATGAATGGGATTTCGACAATGACGGGCTTTATGACGATGGGATAGGCATCGAAGCAGTTTGGATTTGGTCTGAACCTGGAGATTACACCATAGGATTGCGGGTGACAGATGACAACGGAGCTTTTGATATCGATAGAACGACCATCAGAGCACACGAGAAGAAACCGGCGCAGGTCATCTGCGTGCCTTTCGTCGCATCGTATCCAACCGTTTCACACGAAACCTGGCATGGCGGCATTGTCATACTTAAGGGTGTGACTCATGGATATGGGGCATCACAATACAAGTGGGATTTCGGGGACGGGACCGGAACTGGTTGGCTCACTATTACAGACAACTACGCCTTGGAAGGGAAACATGTCTATCGAGGAGACCCAGGAACGCCCTTCAAAGCGATACTCTACGTGAGAACAGACTGGGGCGAAGAAAGCTCGGACGATTATCATATTGTGATAATGGATAGGACTCTAGAGGTGGAGAGGAGAGTGTTCATAGACGACGCTCTTTGGTGGCTTCACAAACAGATGGTAAGAGGAGAATATGCCGGAGGGGTGGAGTATGGATACTGGGACTCGCCATACTGGCCGAATAATTGGAATGGTGCCCACACAGGAGCCTCCGTTCAGGCTTTCGAGAACAACGGTCATCTTCCCGGTGGAGATGAGACTGAAGATCCATATGTTGAAACCGTACGCAGAGGTCTGAACTACCTTCTTGCCCATGCCCATACTTATCACATCTCGGCATCGGGACAGAGGGGAGATCCCGACTCCAACCACAATGGTATTGGACTGGTCCTATTCACAGATGCGGACGAAGCGCTTTATGAGGCTGGCATCACGTTAATGGCAGTTGCGAGTAGCGGTGATCCCGACAGAATCGCCGAGGTGAGCGTGACTAATATCCACAACAGAAGATATGGTGACATCGTCAGGGACATGGTAGATTGGATAGTCTTCGCACAGGTAGATTCAGGATGGGGCCGAGGAGGCTGGGGATACAATCCCTACCGGGGTGGTAGAGCTCGTCCTGACAACTCGGTCAGCCAATGGCCTGCAATTGGACTGGAGGCCGCTGAGACAAACTTCGGGATAGCGGCTCCTGATTGGGTCAAGTCAGAACTGAGGGATTACTGGCTCAGACGGACGCAGAACGCAAATGGTGGTTTTGGCTACACCAGTGCAGGAGAGTGGGTGAACGTTGCCAAGACCGGGGCAGGAATTGCCATGTTGAAGTATACAGGCGTTCCGGAGAACGATAATCGAATTCAAAGGGCAGTTGGATTTCTGAATGCTCATTGGAACGACCAGAGTTGGTCGAATGAACATCTCGGCTCCTACTACTCCATGTATGGTATCATGAAGGGGATGATGATTGCACCTGAGATTGAGAAGATAGGCTCTCGTGATTGGTTTGAAGAATACGTCCAGTACATTGTGAATCGCCGATATCAAGATGGCTATGTGGAAGACACAACCTGGTTGGGCGTTCACTACGCAAAACGTGATTTGGTCACTGCTTGGGCAATTCTAATCTTGACTAAGGAAGTGTTCAGCGCACCGCCAGTTGCCGTCGCTGATGCCAGTCCTAGGGATGTGGGAAAAGATCAGGATGTGTGTTTCGACGGTTCTGGGTCCTATCATCCGAATCCTAATAGACATATTGCGCTATATGAATGGGATTTTGAGAATGATGGGCAATTCGATGAAATCGGAGTGCGGGTTTGCCACGCCTATCCAGACTACGGTACGTATGTTGCGACATTGAGGGTCACCGATGACGGTGTTCCTGCCCTGATAGACACAACTACGATAACCATAACTGTGACCCTGCACAATCATGCCCCGGTTTCAGATCCGGACGGACCCTACAAGGGCTTTCTGAGCTATCCCGTGACTATCTACGGAACTGAATCCTACGATCCTGATGAATTGACTCTCAACGACACAATTGTGGCCTATGGTTGGGAACTAGACGGAGCATATCCGTATGATTTCAACGAGGCTTCAACTGAGATAGCCAATTGGACATGGCACATTACTGGCACACACAATATCGGTCTCATCGTCACGGATAGTTATGGACTGACCCATACGAAATGGACAACAGTGACCATTGTTGAGAATAAAAGACCAGTGGCAATGGTCGGTGGACCCTATACTGCTTGGGAAGGCTCTCTTGTGATATTCGACGGATCAGCATCATATGATCCAGATGGAACAATCGAACGGTATGATTGGGACCTGGACGGAGATGGTGTTTTCGAAAAGCACGACGCAGGCCCGAACCCCTCAGGGAATTGGTCTGACGACTACGACGGAAAGGTGGGTCTCAGGGTTACGGATAACGGGGGCGGCATTAGCGTCGTCTACACAACTCTGGAAGTGAAGAACGTTGACCCAGTTGCAGATGCAGGTCCCGATAGAACGGATCATGTGGGCATTGAGCTCATTTTCGTAGGTTCAGCCATTGACCCGGGGAATGATACTCATACCTACGAATGGAACTTCGGCGATGGGAAGAGTGCCGTCGGCGAGGTCGTGTTGCATTCTTATTCCGCACAAGGGGTCTATTCGGTCACTCTGACAGTCACGGACGATGACCATGGTGTTGGCGTTTCCAACTGTACGGTCTACATCTGGAGAGAGAACGCGGTCCTCTCCGAACCTTACGCCACCATCGTGTATTCAGACAGTACGGTCATCAATGGAACACTGCTCGATGATGATAACGAGACACTGGTTCATCAACAAGATGCTCCAAAGGTGGTTGTGTTGGAATACTGGGATGGCGGGAATTGGACACCGATATCCGCCAATATCTTGAACTCAAGTGACGACTCGGCCCATCAACTGGAATTCCCCCTCAGTATGCCACAGGTAGGTCTTGACTTGCCCTCTGGAACGTATGAACTTCGCTTCAGATTCGTGGGAGACGACTACTACAATTCAACCGAATCCTACGGGTCGCTCATTGTATTGAGAGAGGATTCCGTACTCTCCGATCCGAGTGGGACGGTTACCTACTCTGATGATACGGTCATCAAAGTAACCATGCTTGACAATGATGGAGAGGTTCTGCTTCACCAAGCTGACACGCCCAAGACGGTCTATCTAGAATACAACAATAACGGAACGTGGATTGTGATATCTCAGGATACGCTTAGTTCGGGTTCGGACTTTGAACTCGACTTCCAACTCGAGACACCTCACAGCAATTTCGACGAACCTGCCGGTACGTATGAGATACGGGTCATCTACTATGGCGATAATCGGTACAATACGGCATCAAACGCTGGAACACTGACGGTTCTGAAGGAAGACGTCGCAATCTCGGAACCCAATGGTACAATCGTGTACTCTGACGATTTGATTGTCAGTGTAAGCGTGACCGATGATGATGGAAGTCAGATCCTGCATCAAGAGGATGAAATCAAAACGATGTACTTGGAGTATCGGTCTGGAGCGTCTAATTGGACAATTCTTGACATCCAGAACTTGACTGGGGTGATTGGAACGTTCAACTTCTCAATACCTGACGACTTCGATCCCTTACCAGGATCGTACGACATGAGAATAAGGTTCGATGGCGACAGCAGATACAACTCAGCCATCAGTCAGGGCGAACTCACAGTCATCAAGGAAGATACGATTCTCCTAGATCCAAGTTGCACGGTGATGTACGGAGAGGAGGTTACGACCTATGTACTCTTGCTGGACAATGATGATGAGGTGCTCCTACATCAATCAGACGAACCGAAAACGGTCTATTTGGACTTCTACAACCCAGACGACGGATCCTATATTCCTCTTGCACAATACACACTTGACTTCGAAGGCGACCCAGTGGTCCCACTGACCTTCCAGTTCACTGACAATGTAACCTATCCAGTTCCGCCCTTTGATGACGGTGAGCACACAATCCGAGTCAGTTTCAATGGCGATTCAAGATACAATCCAACTGAAACAAACGGAATCCTCACCATCCTGAACCGACCTCCCGAGGTGAATGCCGGAGCCGACCAGACGGTCGATGAGGGCGACATGGTCCACTTCGATGCCTCAGGGTCAACCGATATCGATAATAACCCGACCGATGACATTCCATACCTGACTTACTACTGGGACTTCGATAACGACAGCGTGTGGAATTCTATTACCACTTCCCCGTACGCAACATTCGTATTCTCGGATGACAGTGTGAATCTGGTGACATTGCAGGTGATGGACGACGACTTCGCCAATGCCACCGACACCTTGGTCGTCACCGTTGGCAACGTCGATCCCGAGGCTTCCATCGAGTCGGTCTACATAGACGCGACACTTACGCTAAGGGTGGCCGGTGAGAAGTGGCACAACGTAGGGATGAGGGTCTATGAGGATGGCGTGGCAATTGGCTACGTGGAGATCGAACGCTATCCGGGCGACCCGGACAAACAGAGTAAGAGCATTGCGTTCCATGTGTCACTGGGCAAGAGCTACATCGTGAACCTGACGTTCGACGCGAGAGCGGATGGCATGCCCATCAACGGTCAAATCTGGGGCGCGAATCCGGTCTGGGTGATTCTAGATGTTGAAGGCTCGAATAGCACCAAGGTGCACCACACGTTCAACGTCAGGCACGGAGGCCCGGTCCAAAGCTGCGATATCGACTTCACTTCGACCCTGAACCAGATGACGCTGACATTCATCGGAGTGGCAACCGACCCAGGAAGCGATGACCTGACATTCCATTGGGATTGGGGTGATGGTTTCAATGAGACTCGCATCTACTACAATGACAATGTCGGTCCAGATCCGTATCCTTCGCAATTCGGTGGGAACTTCCCGTTCTTCGTCAGGGATGTCGCCACGCATGCCTATTCCGGGACGGGGACGTATGTCGTGACCCTGACCATCGCGGATGACGATGGAGGGCAGACCGTGGTCATCTACACTGCGGTCATAGATCAGACAGGGTCATTTGTCACTGGAAACGGCACGTGTGGATGTGGAATTCACATAGACGACGATAAACCTGGAAACGACAAGGAAAAGGACGACAAAGGCAATCAAGGCAAGGACGAGAATAAGGATGATAAGGACAATCCAGAAGGTCAGGCCGACACCGACGATCCAACCCCTCAAGGAAACGGGAACGACAAGGACAACAAAGGGAAACCCGAAGAGAAGAAAAAGAAGAAAAAATAGGTATACTTCCCCAATCATTCGGAACTCAGAACGTGAGGCCGATGAGAAAAGCCATTTCCTTGCTCGTGTGTTCAGTTCTTGCCTCCACTCTCATATTTGTGTTAGTTCCAAGATCAGTGGCAGGGACTACCGTAGACACGGATGTGATGGCAGATACGACCTGGACTGAGGCAGGCAGCCCGTACGTCATCATGAAGACCATCCACGTGGCTCAAGGGTCGACCTTGACCGTCGAAGAGGGAGCGTCAGTGGAGTTTGATGGGTTCTACAGCATAGTGGTCGACGGGACGTTGCTGGTCAATGGGACCAATGTGAAAGCGGTTACGTTCACCAGCGGCACAGCTTCACCTTCACCAGGCGATTGGGACCACATCAAATTCACATCCACGAGCAGTAGTAATGTGCTCCAGTATGTCGACATCTTCTACGCAAGGACCGGACTATATGCCGAGCAATCCTCCTTCGACATGGCCAACAGCTCCATCTCCCACTCCCTTTACAAAGGCATTGACGCATTTCAATCGTACTCAAGCATCCGGGACAGCACGATAACTCATTCTGGCATTGGTGTCAAGGTCTATCAGGGATCCGCACACATATCTGGCAACGTCCTGACGCAGAACACGAACGGCGTGGATCTGACTGCATCCGACGCCTGGATCGAAGGCAACGAGATCACATACAACGGCATGGGCATAGTGCTCAATGATTCCTCATCTCAGATAATCAACAACGACATCTCGTTCAATGAGGAGGGGATCGTGGCTCAATCAGCGTCCCATCCATTCATCGAAGGCAACGAGATCCATGCGAACGCGAAGTCTGGTATATGGTGTGTGATGTCCAATGCGGAGATCTCGGAGAACATCGTTTCCGACAACACGATTGGCATCGAGGCCGATGATTCAACTTTGACGGTGTCCGAGAACATCATTCGGTTCAACTTCGTGGGGTTGGGATTGGATGATGGATCCACTCTCGAAGTTGTCGACTCTTCCATTCTCCAATCTACTCAATACTCCTTTGAGCTTGAGACGAACTCACACGCAACATCGATTAACTCGACATTTGAGATGACTAAGGTCTCGGTGGATGGGACCTCGACGCTGATTGTGAAGAACTACCTGACCGTTATGGTGGAGAATGTGAGTGGTTACCTGATAGGGGGGGCGTCCGTGAATATAAGCGACGAGGACGATGGAGGGAACATTCATACCGAATACTCCGGAGAAGATGGTCTGACTGAGCCAAGGTTGATGACTGATAGGGTCTATTCTGGATCGAGCATTCCGACGAACAATCCGACTCATGTTGTCGTCTTCTTTGATGACTTGACCTTTATTGACAATCCGAGGGATGTGGATATGAGCTCCACTCATGTTGAGACCTTCACCGAGTTAGAGGTAACAGATGGCGATGGTTCGAATGGCGGATTTTGGGGTTGGCTCGTGACTCTTGCAGTCATTATCGTGCTGGCAATCGTGAGTGTACTGGTGTTCCTGCTTGTTCAGCGGAGAAGAAAGGATCAGGAATCTCGTTCAAAGAAAGGAAGAAGAAAAGGGCGAGGTAGGAGTAAATAGGGCTAGAGCGGAGAGTTTGATTCTCTTAGGATTGAGGGGGCAGTCGTTCCCGCTCCCGAGGCGGTCGATGACCTCGTCGTACTCCTCCTGGGCTCTGGAAGCGGATATGTCGTCCTGCAGGCCGCCGGTCGAGTAGAAGTAGACGTGGTGGTTGAAGCTGTCGCCGATGCCGTCCGGTGCGGCGCCGTTGTCCGGGAGCTCTGTGCCGTACAGGTAGTCGTCGAGGTTGTCGGAGATGTATCTCTTCTCGTTGTCCGGGAGCCAGTCCAGGGCGTGTTGGGCGATGTAGTCGTGGGTGCCATAGTCGGGGTTGGACGGGTCGGCGGAGTAGCCGCCGTTGGAGTAGGCGGTGGTTTGGGGTGAGAGCAGGATTGCTAGGATTAGTGGTAGGACTATGAGTATCTTGGTGTGGCTGGTGGTCTCCTCCATTTGGGTGTTCCCTGGGGTGGATGGATTGGGTTGGGGTGGTAAAAGGGTTTCCTAGGCGATATCTCAGAATCTCTTACTGAAAGCCATCTCCAGGGATCTGATTGCCGGAGATGTTAGAGAAACAGTATCTGGACATTGGGATTCATCTGCTTAGGAAGTGACAATCTTCCTTCGGTTCGCGGACAGGTGTGCTTTTGACTTCAATTCGATCCTAGTCAATTCCCACTTGGGGAATTTGTTTGACCAAACAACTATAACTCGCTCGAACTTACTCGAACTCAAAAGGAGGGAAACGATGGAGCAAACCGAGATATCTGAGAAGATACTCCTTCAATGGTTCAAGAAGAACGTTGAACAGATGCAATTTGTGGTTCAGTCTTCAGAAATCAAGAAAGAACTTATGGGAACCACGCACAAAACTTCATTGGACATTGTATCGAAGATGGAAGTTGATGACTTGTCACTTGTTAGGCCTCAGACAGTATCCGCTCTTTGGAAAGAATTGCTGGGCGATGCCGTGCTTTATCTCAAACACGAAGACCAAAGAGAGGAGATTCATGACACGATGATACACGGCGTTGACAGACTGGAGGAGTACTTTGAGGAGTTTCGGAAGTTTGAGGACGTACTGTTCGGCTCCGGAAGGTATTACCGGTCACATGTTTCTCACGTACTGAGAGTTTTCATATTGGGAGAATACATCATTAGGAAACGGGTGTCTTCTGGGTTTGATTGGATCAGAATCCTTCCATCTCCAGATGAGTTGACCTATCCGAAGGACGGGAGCTATGCAGACGTCAAAGAAGCAATGTGGTGTATAATTGCACTCACACACGATCTTGGAATACCCTTGGAGAAGCTTGACAGAGTCAATGCTTCTGTGCGTGAAATGATGAAGTGGTTTGGAAAGCTCAATGTTCAGGAATTCGCATTTGCCTTCCCCTCACAGAATAGGTTCATAGATGACTTCATTGTCAGATTCATTAGCTCAAAACTAATTTTGTCTGAGGAACCTTCGAATGCTATGGGAAAGTCATATCAAATCCACTTACAACCGAAGTTCTATTTGAAATTCTCCAGAGCCTTTGAGAACTTCAACCATGGCCTCGTAGGCTGCATTCTTCTAATGAGGAATCTTGTATATTTCTTGGAATCAGATTACGTGCTTGAGGAGGGTTCTCGTCTGGATGAAACAGATGCATTTTACTTCCAGATACGTCGGGAAATCTTGAGAGCAATTGCTTCTCATTCATGTGAGGAGATATATCATCTGAAAGTTGACAATTTCCATTTCTTGTTGATGCTTCTTGATGATATGCAGCAATGGCATCGCCCTATTCAAGAAGAGAGGATCAACTTGCCTTTCACTGAGAGCAACAGGCTGTACCTTGATGAATTTGGAACTGACAAGATCAGATTCACCATTCTTCTCGATCTCCCCAGAGAGGGAGTTGTCAATCAGGTAATCGAGAATCCGAAGGAGCATTTGGATCGGAAGCTCGTGGGCCTTTTTTTGCGTGCCATCGAGAAATACAACAAGACACTGAGGTCTGGAATCGGCGGGAAGTATAGACTTTTCGATTTCGGATTCACAATCAGAAGTGAGTTAAGCAACTTCTCTATGAAATACGAACACGGTAAATCAAAATCCAAGGAGATTCAAGGAAAGTCCTTCTACAACGTGACCATTCAGGGTCGCGACGGAGATGACAAACCGTGGAGGGACATTGACTTGGACCCATTCTTGAAACTTACCAAGAGATTCCCCAATTTGGATATCAATGATCAGAATGAGTCAGTGACTAGACTGAAGAAGGAGTTTGGATTCTGACATCAACTAATCTTCACAACCGCCCGTCGGCTTGACCACGTGTCATTTGACCTTCAGTACGTATGTTCTCTAAATGAAGTGACACAAAGGTCATGATTGAGCAAACATGGAAGTGAACTATGTGAACACGGAAGACAAGTCCCTTCTTGATTCTGGCCTTGAGAGACTTCTTTATTGAGATGATTCCAAGCGTGGTATTGAACATAGAAAAAACTATCTGCCATTATTCAATATCCGAATCCAAGGAGGATAGACTGACTTTGAAGAGGGACATTGTGCTTTTTTATTACTACTCATCCCCATGTCTGCCCTCTGGCTGTTACCTCGATGTGCCAAATCACGTCGCAATTAGGAACATGTTTCTTTTCAATAATCCAGGGAACAGGATTCACTTTGAGTTTCCCGCCTTCGAAGATCACTCCTACAATACGATATGTCACCGGACTGGTGTGATGAGCCTCATCAGACAACCGAGCTGTAATGAGAAGTATATCGTCCTAAGGACCAGAGACGGGGTCACTGGAGAGTCGATCATAGTAGGGTTCTACAAGGTGGGACGGTCCTACTTTCAGAGAACTCCCATGTTCAATAATCATGGATTTGTGTGTGGCATTGAAGCTGAACATTCTCACTTAGTGGAAAGGGGTTCAATACTGACAGGTCGACCTTTTAGTCAGGGTCATCGTGTGTCGTGGTGGAACGAAGAGATGGCCAATTACCTCAATGACCTTGTAGACAAGATTCAAGAAGAAGACAATATCGAAGAGGAATACAGAACAGAGACAAATAGGCTGGTCGAGCTCTTTAAGGACAAACACGAAATCAGAAAGTGGAGGAACCACTGCACTTCATGTGAACTACACTCGAAGTGTCCGGTTTGGAGACGTTTTCAACGATACAATAGGACTCATCCCGGCTCAGACAGGTTCATGGTTCTGAATCGAATTTACAGAAGTAAGATATACTCGAGGAACGCTTTGGACCAAATAGCGAAGGAATATCTTAAGTGAGGGATAACAATAGGAATAATGTGTACTAAATGCAAGAAGGTGGTTAGTGGCGCGAAGGGGTTGCACCTTTTTTCCAAATGCCAGTTCTGCGGGAATGATAACATAGATGAGTTCATAATAGTCAAGGATGAGGACCTCGATGCCGACGAACACAAAAGACTAAAGGAGTGGTTGGAATCTCAGAAGGCAGAATGAACAAAGCCTTCTCTGAATTGAGCATTGAGCTAACTCACCGTTGTGCATTGAACTGCGTCTACTGCAGTAGCAATGCCTCCATTGACAACTATGATTGCATCGAATACAACAATCTCATTCGCACAATCAAGGAAGCCAAGAAAGAGTTTGGGGTGAACGTAATCTCGCTCTCAGGAGGGGAGACACTTCTATACCCCTTTTTCTGGGATCTCTACAGTTTTCTTGTGGAGGAGGAATTGGAGATACTTATCTACACCTCTGGAATAATCGAGAACCAGGACGGTGAAAGAGCCCCCATTTCGAAGGATATAGCGAAACGACTCCTTGTTGGCGGGGGGAATCCCAAGGTCTTCTTAAACGTTCAAGGACATCACGAGGATTTGACTGAGAGAATCAATGGCGTCTCTGGATCATTTCGCCTGATCGAGAATTCCATTGACGCTTTGTCTTCACAAGGCCTGAGTTGTGGTGCACATATAGTACCCTTCAAAATGAATTATGAGTACATCGAGGAGATATACGACTACTGTTTGAGCAAGTCATTTGGCTCTGTGAACTTCCTGAGATTTGTTCCCCAGGGCAGGGGTAGTGATCTCGGACTCTACAACTCCAAATCCGAGTTTGCGGAGGTGAACAGAACATTAGGAGTGATCTTGAAGAAGAATAAGACTAATGGAACAGAGATGGGGGTCCGACTAGGTCATCCCATCGATTTCCAGTTCCTCACAAAAAGCGATAGCCCTATTGGGGATGACTGTGAGAATCATTGCAGGGCCGGTTCAGATGCTCCGTTGATACTACCCAGTGGTGATGTCATCCTCTGTCCTGCATGGAAAGGAATCGAAGGACATGTTGCAGGCAATATCTATACACAGACGCTCAGTGAAATATGGCGCTCCAGTACATTCAACACAATCCGGGAATTCGTGAAGAAGGACTACAAAAACATGAGGGGACCATGCAAATCCTGTACTCATTTGGATAGATGTAGAGGGAAGTGCATTGCCCAGAGGTTGATGTCCAATACTGAAGCCTTGAGTAATGCCGATTTGGAGGACCGATTATTGTGGGGACCAGACCCCCAGTGTTTTAGGTTATCCAAAGGTGAGGATTGATGGAAGCGGTCGAGGAACTCGAAACATACTTCCGTGAAAGTCCCTTGGCTTTCATGAGATCAGTCCCCGTCAGATCCCTAGTTGTTGATCCGCGTGCCAAGTTCATGTGCAAATTCGGCTGCAAGAACTACCGTACGAAACACTCTTGTCCACCTGAGTCTTCGGAAGTTGCCGAGAAAGTTCTGAATGGGAACTACAAATGGGCGATACTGTTTGCCACAACATCGAGAATCCCCGAGGGGTTTTCCAGGTTTCGGATCAAGGCTCTGAATTATCAGAAAGAAATGGAGATCAAGAGAATATCACATCAGATGCATGAAATGTTCAATGGAAATGGTTCTGACGGTTTTGTGTTGTCTGGAGGTCCGTGCAAATCCTGCAGAGAATGTTCATTGAAGTTGGAGGAACATTGTAAGAAACCACTGAGGAAACAGACGAGTATGGAGGCCGTTGGAATAGATTGTCAGAAAACGATGCATAAGGCTGGGTTCGACTTCCAAATGCCAAACAACGGCAGCATCAACAGGTGTGGATGCGTTCTGACCAATGACAGGAGTCTCAGTCGTATGACGTTGTCCAAAGGGCCTTCACACCAAAGCTTCAGTCTCCCATCCTTCAAGGAATCAAGGGAACTCTGTCGGAGACTTGTCGATGAACATCCGCGTTTCTTTGAAAGTGTTCGTTTGATCTCCACATCTAAGATTAGAATCGGAAGATCGATGTGTAAAAGGTCATGCGAGCATTTCGGGAATAACTACTCATGCCAACCTTATGCAGGTTCATTAGACTTGGAACTTTGGAAATACGCAATCATATGGCGATGGAGGGAGAACAGTTTCAGGAAATACAGGTACAATCTGGCATTGAAGAAGATTCACGGATCCGCTTTTGGTTTGGGCCATTACTTTTCTTTGAGCCTCAGAGATTGCTATTGCGATGAATGCGAAGTGTGCACTTTCTCGACCTCTGAACGGCCCGTATGTTCGTATCGGAAGATTCTCTCTCCATCGATGCAGTCCCAAGGTATCGATCCAAGCTCCTTTGGGTCTGGAACCTACGGTGTGGAACTCTTATGAGTGGTGGAGAAGTGTGGAAGAAATACATTTAGGCCATGGCGAGCCAAATGCCCTGTCCTTTGGAGACTCATTCTCGATAAACCAGATGGCGAAATCTCTATATGAAGAAAAATGTGGTCTCCTTGTTCTCTTGGACTTCATTAAGGCTAAGGATTGGCCGTTCAAGAGACGACAATTACATAACGCCCCCCTTATTGAATTACCTCTTCTCTGGGGAATCCTGACTGCCCCAGACGAAGAACATTTGAGGGTTCTCTATGACATCCATCCGTGTAAATGCCTTCCTCGACTATTCAACAAGCACAATCCTCACGGGAAGACCCACCCAATGCCTTTGGTCACCTTAAAGAAAGGAACCCTCTCCGGGTGCTCGAGGAACTATGTCACTATCCAGAAACGTCAATACAAAGTCAATGAGAAAACCCCTGAGTATTGCGCTGTCTTCGGTATGCCCGATGACTGTTATGATCCTGGTTTTGAACCAAGAATGCTGAGAGCTCTGGAAACTTACAAGGATATGGATCTTTGGTGCTTGGAAGAAAGCGACTACATAAGGAACAAGGTTGGTCCTCATGCGAGTCTCCGCTTCATGAAAGGCGATTTCCTACCTTCACGGCACTTCATATATACAGAAACCAGTGAAGACTTCTTGAAAGGCATCTACAGGGCTAGACACCTGGAAACCCTGAGTCAAGAGTTCTGGTATCTTCACGGTAATGAATTCGTAGAAGAGATGAATCTCAATGATCCAGGCCACTGTCTTCGATTCGAGGAGGGGGCGATCAAGTTGATCGAGAAGAGATTGGCCTTTGAGTGTTTTCGCCAATTGCTACTTCTGATGAAGAGATCGGACTTCGCGTCATATGTCTCGAAAGGCCCCCCAGCACTCATAGAGACCAGGGAGCAAGAAGCGAGGACAAAACTGGGGAGTCTAATCAGATCACTCGAGCAAGATACTGAATACTATCTCAACTCGTTTTTGGGGAGCATCAAGATGGCTCTTGACGATGTAGCTTTCAATCCCTCCCGATTCCTGGTGATGGATGTTGAACACATTCATGTTACCTATCCATCAGAGAATCAGGGAAGGTTGTATAATTTCCCATGTATATTCACACACATCATTTGGAGAGGACCGAGGGAAGGTATCTCGACTAAGATAAATGCCTTCGCTTTGCCCTGTCATGCTTGTGATGAGGACTGCAAACACTTCAAGAAGAACACCTTTCGTTATGATTGTCTGTCTTACGGCCATGAATTCTTCGACAGAGAGATCTCGATGATTGAGAACCTACTCGCCAGATACGACGGCTTCAAGCTCTATTCTTATGGAAAGAGCGACATCTCTCAACTGGAGCAGTGTGCAAACTTCTTTCGTGATACCTTTCAGATGAAGAGATTCCACAGGAGGAACAGAAAAAGGGTGAAGCGTGTGATTGACGTTTCAGAGGATTTGGAAGTGCCTGGAAAATCACTCACAGATGTCGAGGAGGAGACAATTAAGAAATGGCTAACCGACTGGGCACGGATGCGTGATCACGTGCAAGTCAATCGGAGGTTCATGATACGGTCAGATTCCCGTCGCTGGAAGGACAGGTATCTAGAAGCACTCGAATCGTCGATCTCCGACACTGTTTCGGCTTTTCTGTATTTGGTGTATTCGAAGTTCCTTGGGAGGAAGGACAATATCACAATACCGAAGCAATTGGACATATTTGACATTGCCTAACTTCAGCCTAAAGCCATCTGCCTCGCACAGGTAATGAACTTGGGTCAAATGGAATCTGACTGCTTCCCATGCGGGTGTGGGCCATTCAAAGTAGATTCTACTTGCTTTTCTTCGGATTCCAGCGAATCCAATTACATTCGTCCAGTATCTTCGTAGGGGGAATGTCGACTCTGAACTTCGCTGCTACTTTCCTGTTTGGATGTCGATTCACCACTTTCTGGTATGGCAACTTCAGGATAGTATTGTGGCATTGCTTGATGAAATTGTAGTAGCACGCTTCGTCATTCTTGCACGTTTGAGGTGTGTGATATCCTTCGTGATCCCTATGGTACGCAGTCCATATTTGGTTATCAAATGGTGTTAAGTAAGATGGACAAAGCATGTGCAAGGCCTTAGCCCCGCCAATGGATCCTATCGACTTGAACTCGCTTGCTAGTTTGAAGAGACTTATTATGTCTTTCTTGTGGGGCCCCGGACTATCCTTGCGGATATCCATTTTTCGCATACGGAGGATTCTATCTCCCCCTCGGTTCCAGAGGTCTCCAAGATCATGCTCAAGGTTATCTCTTCTATCCTTCACTCTGTAGAAGTTGAAGTTCCATTCATAGAGAAACATCTTGAGAACGGAAATCACAAGTTCCACATTCAATTCTTTCTCAGGTCTATCCAGGTTCTGCAGTGCCAGATAATACAATAGGTCGCTGCCCTCCCTGTTTTCGTAATTCCTGCAGTATTCAAGTATCTTTGATTCGTCGCCCATCTGATCAAGATATCTCCTTATCTTCAATCTGGCTGTTTCCCCTTTCACTTCATCACCGTCTCTAATGGCTCAAAGTTACCTCATTTCTGATTTTACTTCCAGTTTGCCAAAACGTTCTTTGAGCTCTTCCAGGCTGAATATCAACGCATTCGGCATTGATCTTCATGCATTCCTAACCCCCCCGAATCAGAAGTGTGGAGGGGAACTTAATACTTACCCATCTATCCGTGCCATGCCTACTGGTGATGATTCCTGAATAGGGAACAGGATTCTACACTGCGCGACTCAAACCAGAAATCTCCGGACTGAAACCTTTTGGAAACCAAATACCCCATCATCTTGAGATAGAACGTAGTTCACTGTGCCGATGTGTCTAGTTTTTCCAGTGTGGTATTCTGTATGGGTGAAGGGATTTGCCAGATGTTGTGTCAGAAAACCACAACCATCTGGGGCGATTTCTCCCAACCTTCTAATCCAATGACGCAGTCTGGAGCAGGAAAAATGGGCTAGATCGACCACCACATCAGGAGACTCTCTTTTTACCAATTCTCGAAGGTCTTTTGAGAATATCTCACCACAGCTCAGGATTCCAAAAAGGAGCCCATCGTGTTCCAATGTTCTACTGTCCTTCAAGTACTCTGGTTTCGGCTTTTCGGTGCAGCTTGTCGAACATTGACGTATTCTCATCTCTTGTCTTCCTTCAACGAATGCGTACGGTGTAGCAATCTCTGTCCCAAGCCTGTCGAGCCCGCATATCAACATCGGGACGTTCTTCGAAATCCTCTCCACACTTTCCTCAATCCTGTCACCTGGTCCAATGTGAGAAATGAAACCTCCAGGCAGAGCCAGAATATCTGTGTCGCCGCTAGCCTCTTCTATCAAGAATTGTAGCAGAGGCAGTCCTTGGTGTTTGTTTCTCGCTGTCGGCCCAGAATCATTCTTCTTCCAGTCAGGATAGACACAATCCAGGGTTCTTGCACCGATCTTCTTGCTATAAGGTTCTCCTTCCGTCCACTTCTTGACCTCATTGTATTCAACTTTCTTCCTATGACCTTTAGAGGCTCCTCTTTCTCCCTTTTTCCTTTTCAATAGAACCACCTCACACCCCCATTCTGATTGAATGGCACTCCCTTCTTGGAACTTCCTCTTCTCGGAGAGCGACTCACATATGTCATAGTCTTTGACGATGTAGACTGCATCCAATCCTCTCCAATTCACTCTCAACTTCCGTGGGCTCCACCAGCGCAGGCGCGCATCTCCTCACACCTTCACCCCAGAGAGTAGTGATTTTTCGCACCCCTCTTCTATTCGTGCTAACCGCGTATGAATTGTATCCAGAAAGTAGGGGCTTCACCGCGTCCACATATCCTGTGGTTCTACTCATGAAGCAGTATATGAATTCTAAATCAGGATAGGCTTCCGACAATTGAGGTTCAAATCCCTTGGTCCGTTCCTGCCAAAACCTTGAAACTGTCGTTGATCGCCCAGAGCTCGTTCCCACGTCCGGTGAAGAGTCTTTCATCATCAGCTCATAATCTGGAATGAAATCATCTGGATGTATCAATCCCATGAGGGCCGACATGATCAGAACATTATCCGGTTCTCCTTCTGCTGAACCCCGCCCCATCCACGGGATCTCCTTGTAGGCATAGCCCCGATACCTCTTTCTTGCGACCATTGTGGGGCTTTCCATTAGATTGAGGTTCTTCCTGTACGCTTTCAATCTCCTCTCATGAGTTCCATTTGAAATCCCCCCTCGGCCTTTGTAGACCCAGTTGGCTTCCTCTTCTGCAACGTTTGAATAGAAATTCATTAGTTCTTTCCTAGCGGAGTTGAGCTCAGGGAATCTGTTCTTGTCTCTCTGCTCTTTCACGCCCAACCAGGATGGACCTCCTCCTGGACTCTTCTGTTTACAACAGGCTATCAAGTACAGAGCTCGAACATCTTCAGCAATCAAAGAGTCACCTGTTTCGCATAATGATGTCTGGTGTATTGGAGAGTGCTCTTAATGATTCTTTCGAACATTATCAATTCCTCTCCATCTATCGCCCTATCTCTCAGGTGCTGGATTTGCCAAAGCCCGTATCTCTTGATCTTGCCCAAAGGAGAGTGATTACCTAGCCAATTCTCTGATGGTTTGCATAAGTCGCATGTGGCAAGCGTCCCAATCAGAATGCTCTCCCAAGCGCCGCTACCGAGTCTGTCCTCCTGTTTCTCGATCCTCACGAATCTGAAGCTGAAGTTCTCCCTGAGTACCCGGGTTATATGTTCCTCAGCTTCTCTCTCAATGTTCATATTACGCAAGTGACTCTTCTTTTCTCTATTCTCCTTGGGAGTATAGTCAATATTCCAGGTGTCCAGATAGTCTGGATGATCTCGATTCAAGACCGCCCGTCCCAAGTTCTTTCGAAATATGCTTCGATCTTTCGGTCCAAAGCGATCCGGTTCATGAGATACTTTCCTACCAATGAGATAGTGGTCTGCTATCCTGCTTCTGAAGTTGTTGCTTCGATGAGTTCCCACCCGGACTACCCTAGGTTTCGGACCCCCATGTCCCCATCTCTCCCCTTTCTCGTAGAAGAAGTATATGCCGTTCCTTGGGAGTTGATTCAAGTCGAAGGGATGGGACATAATCGGCAATTGGTCAAGAGCCTCGTGTAACCGTCTGCACTTCTCGTTTTCCTCCATACTGTCCCCCTCTTGTCTGTATATGGGTGGCAGTTTTGAGAACTAGGCTCCGGTATTAATGCGAATTCAAGATTTACGCTATGGCTCGTTGTGTAAAATATGTCTATCTATAACCTACACAGATCGTATTTGTGCCCAATGGAGCAGGACCAAGAGTTCTGGAATCTACTCGGTTTCGTCCTTGCCAGCGAAAACAGGAGAAAAGTGATGTTCTGCCTGGGAAAGGGATACGCGACTCCAAAGCAAATCTCCACATCCTGTGGCATACGCATCGGCCACGTGAGCAACATTCTCATCGGACTGAAAGACAAGAAACTAGTCTACTGTAAGAACCCTGATGCCAAGCGCGGAAGGATATACTCCCTCACCGAGCTCGGAGAGCGCATATTGGACTCCGTCAAGAAGGCCGCAGTTGCCTAGTCCATACTTCAATCGAGAACCGGACTCAAGCTATCCTGCCCTGAAGAGAAATGGTGATGCTGAGATGGTCAAGCAAAAGAAGGCGATCCGATTAGTGACCTTCAACTATCGCTTTGCGGAGCAGGTATTGAACAGCAAGTTGGCACTGAAGCGAGAGATAGAAGGAGTTCTGGAAGACCCTTCGATTGATGTCCCTTCTCTATCTCGACCCGCATTCAACAAGATTCTTGAGGAGTTGTTTGTAGCAAGGGGATGGGAGGCACAGCCTTTGGTTTTTGGGGAGGCCGGAGATCCCACTGCCAAGATGGATTTCATGAAGGAAAGGGTTGGAGTTGAGGTCGGCTTTGGGCATGCGTCGTTCATTGGAATCGATTTGCTGAAGTTCCAGACTGCTTCATATTCCAATCTGGACAAGATTGATGTTGGCATCTATGTTGTCACTACCAAGAGTTTTCAGAAGCAGATGAAGGAGCTGTATGGTAAGAACTGGGAAGGATCGTTGACGTTTGAGAAGGTTGAGAGGTATCTTCCGCATTTCAAGAGTGCGATACAGGTGCCGATTTATGTGGTGGGAGTCGATTTATGATTTCTCATTCAGGATTCCAGCAACCGCTTTCTGGCAATTGCTGATACATATTCCCCAACCGTTGTCTCCAATTCTCTTATGTCTGTTTTGACTGGCTTTGCATGGAGTATTGAGTTTCTGTATCGTATTGCCAGCTCAATGGTCCGGCGGACTTCTGCTGCAGGGTAATCTCGAATGAGTTCCTCGGAAGCAAGTATAGGCAATCTTTGGTGTACTCTTTTACTATCTTTGGTGAGCAGAGCCTCTAGGGCGATTATATAGTCAATCAGTCTGTCGTCAGGCCTTGTTCTCCGCTGTGCGAGGTCATATCTTTGAATCGCCAAATAGAGGTCCTTTTCCTCCTCGAAGTCGATTTGTGGCCATTTCTTGTCGAGTCTGACTAGGTCTTTCAATTCCTTCTTGCTGTAGAATGAAGTCGGTCCCAGAATGAAGTCCTTTGTAAGGTCTCCGGTCTTGTATCCAAAATCGAAGACCGTATTGTCATATTGTTCCACTTCAATGCGTCCTACGCATAATGATGATGGCTTTAGGAGTCTTGTTAGGGTGACAGTTTCCATGATTTCCTTGGTCACATTTCTCGCTGAGAATAGTTCGGCCTCCACCTTTTCTTTTAGGTCTAGTATTTTTTTCCTCTCTTTGAATAGGATCTCTACAACATAATCGGCTCGCAACAATTCCCAGATGGGCCCCTCATCAAACGGACTGACAGAAGACGTAAATAGCGCCTCCAGTTCCTCCTTCTTGAGTCTTCTGATAGATTTATCGTGTGTTAGAGCCAACTTGCTTAGGTCGGAGTCGAAGTTGTAAATCAGAGCGAAAGCTCTGAAGCGGAACTTTCTCTGACGAAACGAGTCCATGAATTGCTCAAAGACACTATCGAAAGACTCTCTGTTAAACTTCAGCCTTTCCGTTTCTCGAAGTGTTTTGAGTAGCAATCCTTCGGCCGTGCTCCTCCACCCTATAGAACGACCATGGGTCGAAACCTGGACCATATTGTTAAGGTGTCTGCCAACCGTCTTGTGCTTTTTCATTGCAGTCTCGAGCGAATGAGATTCGGAGAACCTCTCAAGACTGGGTGATAACATCGATACCATCATTGAGTAGTCAATCTCAGATTCCACCCGTGCAGAGTATGAGCCCTTGCCCATTACCTGAATCCGTCTTACTTGCTTCGCAGGCAAGTCCTCTTGTTTATGGCGTTCTCTCAATGCCGAGAGCGCCCTCTTAACAAATCTCTTCGATGCACGGTACAGTTCATCATCCTGTGGTTTTATTCTTCCCATTCACGCCACCCCGTTGGAACCTGCTGAAAACACCTCTATGGTTATCACAATAGTGTCAGGCTTGAATATCTGAATGTCTCTCATTTCTGCGCCTGGCATCTCCGCAACCTTGGTTGCCAGTATATTGTACTCAGTTGTGCTATTCAGCAGAAAGAGCAATCTGACCCGAGATCTGCAAGTCCTTTGCACATGCTCCACTTCGCCGAGGACTTCTTCGACCTTTTGCGTGGAAATGTCAGGAAGAGATGGTTCGTCCATACCCAAGGCCCACCACGTGTCACTATCCACATTCTCCTATAACTTCGTTTTCACATCTGTGATTACGCCCTCATATCGATTCCTGGGACAACAAGTGTCTTCTGCCTCAAACAATATGACCACATTACCAGTAACTAGTGACGAGTAACTGCTCTGTTCCAACATGAACTGCCCCTCATGCAACTCCACCCACCTCGACCCCACCACCCCGGGCACCAAGGTCTACGACTTCCAGTGCGACTCATGCGAAGAAAGATACCAGCTCAAGGCCAAGAGCACCAAGTTCGGAAGGAAGCTCACAGACTCCGCCTACGGACCCTTGAAGGACGCCATCGAGCACGACATGGCCCCAAGCTTCTTCTTCCTGCGCTACACCAGGGACGCATGGAAGGTCCTCGACCTGGAAATGGGTCCCTCCTTATTTCCTGTAGGCCTCGATGCCCCTGAAGCTTTGCGATGCCCCAAATGGGAAAGAAACCTGCATCGTGATTGGTTGCCATGGATAAGAAGCGATGACGAGTCTTACTTCTTCTTGTCGTGTTCTCAAATCGAAGTTGTGGCGTATCCATGTTTCATATGGTGGAAGTGAACGACCATCATTTTCAGATGGCCTTCAACATGCTCATCAGCGTCGGTCGCTGTAGACTGGAAATCTCTTGATTGGATGTTGTGAGCCAACTTCTTGACTAGGGTCAACCTCTTAGTCCAATTACGAGGCTAAAGACCATAGCGATTAGGACTATTAGAGTGAACCAGCTTATCTGATTCTGGAGTTTTATGTTTCCCTTTACCAGTAGATAGGTTGTGAGATTGCCCAGGTGGTCTAAGAGAGACTCTACTCTCGATCGAATATGGCGACGTTTTCCTGATGCCATATCTAAGATCTCCTTTGTGCTGTTTCGTATCGATTCGTCAAGATCGAGTTTCCATCCAGTATCAAGCTTTTCGAACTTGAAATTCCGCTCAAACCACTCCAATCTTTTTCTCATTTCCTCTGAATTTGACGATTCGTCCAAGTCGAATTCCCCAAACGCTCTGGAGAGATTCATTGTGCGGCGATTTGCAGATTCCAGCCGTTCCATGTTCTCTTTGTCCAGAAGATAGAATATCGCGAATCTCTGCGTGAGGTCTGTCACCGTTGATACTTCCTCCAAAATGCGTTCTCTTGTCTCTCTAAACTGTGGCAATCTTATTTCTAAGTTGTAATTGCTGTAATACAGCATCGCAAGATGACCTAAAAGTGAAAGACACAAATTGAAGCCTTGGAATGCGACCTGAGAGTCGAGAGAATCAAAACCCTTCTCCTTTGGAAAGTGTTTCTTCGAGTAGAGAAGTGTCAGTCCCGCTGCAGTCGTCGCTTTTCCAAAAGATCTACTCTTTTGGTAGCCGATGAGGAATGCCCCTTTTCTTGCCACTCCAGGATAGTCTATATCGAGGTAATTGATGTAGCGGTAGTGGTCCCTCAACCATTCTTTAATCTGTTCGAATCCAACTTCTTCATTCAGCAAGATTTTGATATTTGGGCATATACCTTGCTTTCGCTTGCCAATTCTGGGATCTGAATTGATGAAGAGTCCATAGCTGAATTCTTGGAGGAACTCGATTGTTACCTTCTGGAAGTGGTTCATCGAAGGTTCTAGTTTTGGGCCTCTCAACCTCTGTTGCATGATGGGTCCAGCTTTGCCCTCCGGCCAATGTTCTGTGACGAAATCATCTGAATGAATGAAAGTCTCCTCTATGTCTGTGTCATGATGGGATTCATGGATTATGCAGGAATAGACAATACAGTATGCAAACGGCACAAGATGATGGATATCAACTGTAATTGAGTCTAGGAAGTCTGGAAGTTCTCGGGTAACTGCCATTAAGGGCTCTTCGTAATACTTGCTATTTGCTATGGTGCCGAGTGTAACATTTGAGGCTATCTGTAGCGATCCTCCCACGCTTATGTCCGGTATCCTATCGATTCGAATGTCAGCCAGTCTCTTGGTGATTGGCTGCCTGTCATACTCAAAAAGTTGTCTTAGACCCAAAATCATCTTCGATTTCTTGTCATAAGGCACAATATCAATGAATATGAACGACAGATTACGCACTGGGATGAACTCCTCTCCTAGAAGTTCTTGCGATTGGACGTTCATTTCCTTGTTAAGGTCCGTTTCGGTCTTCTCTAGCTTGGTTCGTGCTCCTGGAGATCGAGAGTCTTTGCCGTTCTTAGATCCCTCCACCGACATGGTTTAGGCATATGTCACAAATACTTAGATTTGTGCTAATAATGTTGGATTAGAGACGAGTATTCCGTCACCCCCGAATCTGTGGAACTGTACTAATCTGCTAGTATTGTTGAAGACACATCCGTGGGTTAGGTCATTGAAGAGGAAGAATATTAAGAGTGCAGTTACATTACTTTTGAGGAGGAGAATGCCAACTAGAGAAAAGGACTTCACATCTTCTTTCTCTCTTGTGTTTCATGAATCGCGAAATGCTGTTGAGGAGCTTGGCTGGAGCATCGAAGAGGAGGACGAAGGTAGGGGAATCATTCATGCAAGCACTGGTCTGAGCATACTTTCGTGGGGAGAAGATGTTGTCATAGAAGTCAAGCGAAGAAATCAGGGTGTACTGGTACGAGTAACGTCTGACACTAAGGCCCAGTTGTTTGATTGGGGCAAAAGTCGCAGTAATATATCTCGTTTCCTCGAAGAGTTGAGAGATCGGGCAAGTTAGGAACCAAAAGCCGATATGGAGATGTTTGGGATGCGTTTATATGCCGTTTGCAAACAATGCCGAGGCAAGATCTACCTACGGAGAGTTGTGAGCACACGGTCAGACCTCCCACTGAGCTTTCATCTCCTTCATCAGAAACGTGGCCACCTCGATTACTACACACCTCTAGATGTCGTGGCAGAAGCAGGTACTCCAGCGACGCTGGGCGGAGCAGCAATAGGTGGACTCATTGGCTTATTGGGCGGACCACTGGGGCTCATCCTTGGAGGGGCGACAGGAGCTTTCCTGGGAGCAAGTTCAGATGCAGACGAAGAAAAGCGTGTCAAGAATTTCAACAGCAGCTAGGCAGGGCTTAACAATAGCTCTTCTCATAATGTTCTTTATCGCGGGAGCGATTCTGTTTTTCACTGAGCTCTGGATTCCCATTCGTGACTTCTCTTTCGAGAGAAGGAATGAAATCTGCTTCCTCATGGGTCTAGCATTTGCCATTTCGCTGTCATTCCATGTCATCCAAATCATATGGACCAAAGGAATGCAAGTAATAGCTGCCGACAGATTCCAGTTATATGGGCCAGTGGGAGACATTATCGGAAGAGGGATATTTGCCTATTCAGCGTTTTATACAAGCTACACAATTCTCGTTTTCTCTCTCATGGGTAGGATGCCAGACGAGCTTTCTGCAGAAAGTCTCGTTCTGATATGCATTGCGATGGCCCTGATTCTGGGGTGGAGCAGCTACCAACTTAGCCTCATATTGCAAGCTGTTATCTTTCAAAAAGGGTCACTCGCTGTCATGCAATAGTCAAAGAGAGCTTCATGACCGTCAGTGTTCGCTGATGGTCGTTCATGGAACGTTCTATCAATGGCATAGCAATGAATCGCTATACTGCGGTGTGTTTTCCAAATTCAATTATCTGTGCCATTGTCCATCTTCATACTCATGGGCCGTCACTACTCATCATCGTCCAGAAGCTTCAGTAATGCTATCACTCCTGCTGTTGCAATCGCACCTAGAGCCAATCCTTCCAGCAATATCCTCCCCGTGCGGCCGAAACACAGTATATAAGGATTTCCTAATACAATATCACAAAAAGTAATAACATTACGGAATTCCGACCCATTTGTCGAACAGAAACGATTTTGGTTTGTCGAAAAGTTTAAACCGCTACGCCGCCTTTAACCCCCTCCATGAGTTTGATGCAAACAGTAGAGGTTGTATGCGACCTCAACGAGACCCGAGTGCTGAGATTAGTTCTGGAAGAGTCAGATATCGTTTACACCGGAAAGGTGGTCCTCGTGGATGGCCAGTCCACCACGGATCTGAACATGCTGGTCCACAGAGATTCGAACATAGTCATCATGTCCCCGGTCGTCGGAGGCTGATCCGATCCCGGAAGACGAAGTTGTAGATGAACCACAAGAGGAAGAGGGCGCCGTCCCTGATCACATGAGGATGTACTACCGCCATCTCGATCCCCTCTATCAGGACCACATGTTCCTCTCAAGCAAGCTCTTCCCGGAGAATCCTCTTAACATATCCGCATATCTCTTCAAGAACGAGAGCGATCTCTCGGAAGCCGTTCTCAACGGCGACCTGGAGCTTCTTGGGGACATGGTCGATGACGCCGTCAAAGACGCTGCAGAGTTCTTCGAGGAACAGACCGAAAAGGTCTACGACCGCATCGGGGAGATCGCTCTCAACTATGAGGACATCTTCGGCGAGATCATCAACGGCGTCGAGACCATCGACAGCGTCATCGCGGATGTGCCCGAGGTGACCCGCGAGAGCCTCACCTTACACGTTCAGGGGAAGCTGGCGAGGTATAAGGTCAACCTCTGGACCGGGGACACCGTCGCGACGTGCCGCAATGGACATGGAAGGTACAGGCACTTCTGCGTGGACGGACAATGGGACATCGAGCGTGCGGGTGAAGGGACCGGGTTCAGCAAGTGGATGAAGAAGCCGCTTCAGGTTGCTTTGAACCTGGTGAACGACGTCGACATCAAAGACGCGCTTCTCTTGAACAGGACCAGCCGCATCGCGATGTGCCCTCATTGTATCAAGGATGGGTCCCTCTCCGAAGAGATGGTCGACCTGATCCTGGAGAAGCGGAGCGAAGTGATCGAAGACGATGAGCTGGACGACTATTGACGGGCTTGTTGTGGAGGGAGTTTTTTTCCGAAGACCATGCAGCAGTTGCAGGTTTTGAGGGATATGGGTGTTTTGAGGTTTCTGAAGAGAGGGTTCTACCGAATCGTGGGTTGATTATGACCATTATTACCACTCGGTCATTATGGTAGGAATGTACGATCTCCCGTCTCTACGCAGGGGAAGACATCAAAGAAGAGGACCTTGAAGCGTATTTCTGCGACAGAGAGAAGGAAGTAAAGGAAATAGTCCAATCACTCGGAAGCAAGGCGAAGTAGCACGCCGTGCTGGTGGGAAAGGGAGGAATTGGGAAAAGCAGCGTGATGGCGAAGTGTGAACATGAGCTCAGAAAGAGTCAGGTAACCTCGATTTTCGTGCGTGTAGAAAAGGTGATCCCTTTTCACTCTGGAGAACTTCTTCATTCATTTGTTGAGGGAGGTTGATGACGGTCCCAGAAAATGTATTGTGAGACGCTGATCTGGCTCAGGTGGAACGTATCAGGTCACATCATGGATCTGGGAGATGGTAGATGTACGGTCTCGTCTTTCGGTTCACATTGACGATTCCCCTCTCTTCAAGGTCTGACAGTACGTTCCTAACCAGTTTCTCTTCCACGTCAGATCTGCTGGTTATTCGAGCAACTGTATTCTCCCCTTCAGCAATGAAACCGGGCACGGACTTCTCCAGAAGAATCCGTCCTCCTATCTCTCTGAGTTCCTCTTTCCACGGAACTCTTAGTTGCTGAGCCAACTCCATCTCATCAATCTTCTCGGCCAAATAGAGATGCCAGATCATCTCTGAGTTCTCTGTCTGGATATCACATTCCTTCAGGATCGCATCGGAATCGAGCACCCTTCTGTAGAGCGCGGCCATGTCTTCCAGATCTCTGTCCCGGTCAGTGATGCTTTTTGAAAGGAAAATATCCTCCCGGCTGCAAAGGAAGAGTTGGAACTTGCCCAGCGCTCTCCACTCCTCCGCCCTTCCTATAACTCCTTCTGAGAGGTAGAACTTCCTGCATACTCTTCTGCAGAACACGTCGACCCAGAAGAGGTCATCATCTTTCATGACGGCAAAAGCGTCCAGTTGTCCGTACATATCGGGCAGATCCCTTTCCTCGGTGAACGAGGACCTCTTCAGTGCAGAAACGAAGGCCGCTGCGCTCTCCTTTGTTCCGAAGACCATGTCGATGTCCTTCGTGGTGTCCTTATCACCTCTCAGGCTCATCGCTCCTCCGCCGACCATGTATCCATCGACCTTTGAGGTGACCGCGCCCCCTATTCGCTTGAGCTTCTCGATGATGTCGTCTGCCGTGAAGAATCTTCTTTCTATAGACTCACCCCATATCTGTAGCACGTCTGTGCGAACTCCTCCTCAGAAGGAAAAACCCTCGATCTTACATCTTTGCCTTCCAGGAATCTCATCAGATCTGTGACAATCTTCTCGTGTCCGATCTCCTTTCCTCTCGAGATCAAATACTTCCGATCAAAGTTCTCGATCTTCTTCAAGAACAAGAGAGAATAGAGGATCCCCCTTGGCTGCAAGTTCGCTGCCAGAATGGTATCGATCGCGATATCCCCCGCTCGAAGCTCTCTCCCGCTCTCAAAATGGTGGTAGTAGGCTCTGTTCGAGACCATGTCTATGTTGTATCTGCTCATTGCTGATATGCCCGTTATCTCAGCACCTTCGACATGCTCGTCCGTCGGAGCGAAGAATATGAACTCACGCGTACGTTCCCATACAATGACGCCTTTGCTTGTCAGTTCCTTGAGTTTCCTGAAATTCAAGTATGAAGAGTAACTCTTGAGGAAAGAAGCAAAGAACGGCAGCGATCCTGAGAGTGTAATCTTGTCATCGTGTCTACCCAGAAAACCCTTTTCTTCCAACTCTCGAGTGCAGCTCCTGACCTGGTGTGGGCTGGCCTTTACCTCCAATCCGATCATCTTTCGATCCAATTCTCTGTCTCCAAGTACAAGAAGTATGTCGAAGCAGGGATGCTTGAGCGTGTTGCGCAAGTCGATCCTATCACGAAGTATGACCCCTCGCAGATACTCTGCAAAAAGACGATCAGAAAAACTCACAGTAACGGAATTCCCATTCCTCTCCTTGGACAAGAAGCCTAGATCGTGCAGTTTTGACACTAATTGTGACGTTTGACCATTGCTTATTCCGACATCTTCTGCAATCTGACCAATGGCCTTTGATTGCGTGGAAAGAGTTTCCAGTATCGCGAGCTGTCGGTTGTTTATGCTGTTGTATCTGTCGTTCGTGTTCATCATCAATGTTCACATTGTCGAAAAAACTATTTAAATCTTTTTGTAAAACTCTAAAGTGTGACATTAATTGCGTGTGCAATAACACAAAAAGACTATTTAAACAATTCTCACAGTTTCAGAAATGATACCATACTGGGTCACAATAGTGATTGAGTTAACATTCACATCATCAAGAACGGGAGCATCAGGCGCCCTGGGGCGGTTCGCGATGAATGGCGGAGGTTCTCATTCCTCAAGGAGTCCAGCGTGAGGTCCAGGGGTTGGACGTCCGATGTTCTCAGATGTGTGAGGGAATTGGGGAAGAGCGAGTTCACGCTTGGGGAGATGTATGGGTTCGAAGGAGTTGAGGGAGCTTCATCCGAAGAACAGGCATATCAGGCCGAAGATCAGGCAGCAGTTGCAGATTCTGAGAGATAATGACACATTGAGGTTTATCGCCAGAGGGAGGTACCTAATGACGGAATGACCGTCCAATCAGCTCTTCCTTCAGAATTGTCTAAAGAAACGCTTATTAGGACCCAGATGTTTGCCATATAATCCTGGAGGGGAAAATGTGTTTCCAAAGAGAACCATCACACTGTTGATTATGATGAGCCTTGGCCTTGGAATGATAATGAGTGCTCCGCTTATGCAAGCGGACTTCCACGAAGACTTCGAAGGACCGTCTATCGACCTTGCGAACTGGATCATCTCGGACTATGGTGGCCTTGCCGCCGAACAGGCAAACGGGAAGCTGTACATCAATGGAACCTACAACCCTGGTGAAACCGCCCCTGGCACAGCGGGCTGGAATCAGTACTGGTTGATATTCAATCAGACCTTCTCAGGTTTCCTTGACATTTCCCATAGAGATTCTATCACATCAGGAGGAGGAACCGAATATTCAGTAGGAATTGGGATTATGGAGAACAGTAGCGTTGTCTGGGACAACGTCACCAGCTGGGCGCAGCGTTATTATCCTCCTACCACAAACGCCATAGGCTGGGTGGACAGCTGGTTCAACGGGATCGACACGAAAGTCACCTTTGACGACACTGACTTGGTGTTTCTCGAAGGCCACACTCACAGATTGATACATCACGTCAACGGCACTGTTCAATTCATTCTGGATGGCAATACAAAAGGATGGCTCCCTGTGAGCATTACATCGTTCTACCCATTTCTCGTTGTTGGGATCAAGGGCGGAGGGACCTCCATTGAGGCGGTCTTTGACGACTACCACATAATCACTGACCCTCCAACGCCAGTTCTTGAAGCTTCGAATGAGAATCCAGATGTGGATGAGATAATCATGCTTGATGGGACAATGTCCCACTACCAGGGGGCAGAGATCGAATCATTCTATTTTGAATTCGGCGATGGACAATCCACTGGTTGGATCTACGAACCATTTGTGTATCATAACTACTCTGCTGAAGGGTCATATGACGCAAGACTGAAGGTCCTTGGCGACAATGGTCAGGAAAGTACCTGGGCTACTGTTTCCATATGCGTCGACTGCGCCATCCCAATCGCCAACTTGACTGCAACACCTCTGATTACTGGAACCTTAGGTTCTGTTGAGTTCTCGGCTGTTCAATCGACCGACTCGGACGGCGAGATACTGGGCTACTTCTTCGACTACGGTGACTGGAGCGACAGTGGATGGATTATGACTCCCTACTCCAATTACTCCTACTGGTATGACGGCATCTTCGATGCAAGACTGAAGGTGCTTGATGACGACGGCCATGAAAGCAATTGGAGCGAACCGATATCAATCGCCGTTCTCAATACTGCACCCATTCCCCTGTTCTGGTATTCCAGCGACCATGTCAATCAAAAGGAAAATGTGACCTTGGACGGGGGCAAATCATTCGATCCCGACGGAGGGGTGACTTCATGGTTCTTCGATTTCGGAGACGGGACCGATAGCGGCTGGATATCATATCCTAATGTCACCCACGTCTATCAGGACATCGGGGAGTACATGGTCTCACTGAAGGTTCGGGACAATGATGGGATGGAAAGCACGCTCACTACCTCACATCGGTTCTACGTTCACAACACTCGCCCTGTGGCGATCGTGACCGTTTACGATCCTGTGATCCCCCCGACGCGTAATGCTATCTTCAATGCATCATACTCTTATGATCCCGACGGGGTTGTTGAGAGCTACTTCTTTGATTTCGGGGATGGAACTGACAGCGGTTGGATCACTAGCCACACGACTGGGCACATCTATCTGGATGAAGGGGTCTATGATACCACGGTGAAGGTCAGAGATGACGATGGAGCTAAGAGCGTGTGGAGCACAGCGGTACAAATACAGGTGGAACGCCGGTTGCCACGTCCCTACCTTAACTCCACAACCATCGAGGTCTTTGAAGGCGAAGAGGTCTTTCTTAGTGGCCAATTCTCCAAGGGCTTTGACGGCCATATCAGTGCTTGGGTCTTCGATTTCGGCGAAGGGACCTCGACAGGATGGATAGCGACTCCCTACACGACCCACGTTTATCCGGAAGCAGGAGAATATGTAGTCACTCTCAGAGTGAGGGATTCCTTGGGTGGGGAATCAGTTGGAGTGGACGAGTTGACCATTCATGTTGTGGAGGAAGTGGATGCACAGGATGCCGAGTTCAATTGGTGGATGGTCTTGGCAATCATTCTGCTGGTTCTTCTGATAACTGTGATGCTCATTGTACTACGGCAGAGAAAGCAATTGGATGAACTCAGGGGGGAAGTCGAAGGACCTGAGGAGGAAGACGAAAAATGATGTGACTCCAAAAACACTTAATTCTCCGAGTCATTCAAGTCAGCGGAGAAGGCGTGCTTGGGTTTCATCAGAAGTTGAGAACAGATGAACACGGTTCAGACTGTCACCAATCTAATGATGGGCCAAGACGCTATGTCTCACGGCCGATTACGAGAAACGATGAAATAGGGGTGAAGGGAGGATGTCTAGCTTCCTTATTGCCGGTGGTGCGGGTTTCATAGGCAGCCATCTAGCGCATCGCTTACTTCGGGCAGGCCACAAGGTCCATGTCCTAGACAATCTCGTCAGCGGGTCGAAGGAGAATCTGGAGCCTCTAGTTGGCGAACCTGGATTTCGCTTCACGAAGATGGACATAACGCATCGCATTCCGGCGGGACGGTACGATGAAGTGGTTCATCTAGCATGTGTGGCGAATCCGAAGGATTACGAGAGGTTACCCGAACAGACGCTTCTGGTGAATTCTATTGGGAACGCTAACCTGACCAAAGTGGCAATAAGATCCAAGGCCAATTACTATTTCGTTTCTAGCTCCGAGGTCTATGGTGACCACGACCCGATGCCCTCCTCCGGTCTGCGAGAGGAGGACGCATCTATAGTCAAGTTGGGACATGAGCGTGCACCGTATCCGATTGGAAAAATGTATGGAGAAGAGCTCGTACGCATATGTTGCACGCGCCACAATGTTCCGTACCTCATAATTCGCCCATTCAATATCTATGGGCCAAGAATGGACTCAGACTCGCGATATGGCAGGGTCATCCCGAATTTCATACGATGGGCGATGAAGAATGCCCCCCTCCAGATCAATGGCGATGGGCTTCAGGAACGGTCCTTTTGCCACGTAGACGATTTTACGACTTGTATGATGCGCATTTTCGAAGCCGATGCACTCACTCACGATGTGGTCAATGCGGGCAGTCCCAACCCAATTCGTATCATCGACTTGGCCGAAATCGTGAATCGAACATTGAAGAACCATGCAGGCTGTCTCTTCGTTGAAGGCTACAGGTTCGAACCGAGATTCCGGAAACCCAACATAGATAGGGTACGGGATTGGCTGGGGTGGGAACCGAAGATACGGCTCAAGGATGGTATACGCAGAATGCTGATTCCAGATGATGTGGTCAATGAGGTGTGAAGATGGATAATGGATCTGTCCTTGAAGGTGTGTCAGTCATAATTGCCACACGCGATAGGCCTTCAATGTTGTCAGATTTGCTGGACAGCATCAGGTCGGCCAGACCCGCTCCCGAGGAGGTTGTCATCGTCGATGATGGCTCTAGACATCCTCTAGGAAATGCAATAGGGAAAGGTGGGTGGCCATTCAGGCTCAAGATAATCAGGAACAATGTCTCCAAAGGTCCCGCCATTGCACGGAATACCGCAGTCCACAACAGTCGAGGGGATATCCTCTTGTTCACGGACGATGATTGCATCGTTGACCCAGAATGGGCCTATTGCTTGGCGGGGAGACTCGCTAATGGGTCAGATGGACTGGGAGGTGTTGGAGGGCGTGTGTTGGCGAAGGACGGGGATATCTTCAGCCGATATTATGAATTCAACCGTATTCTTGATCCCCGACCCCACGATCGTGATCACCCAGATCGAATCCCGTATCTCGTTACCGCCAACTGCGGCATCACGAAGGATGTGTACATGAAAGCCGGTGGCTTCGATTGTGACATGAGGATTGCAGGAGGTGAGGATGTCGCAATATCTATGAGGATTGCCAAGCTCGGACGCTTCTTCCAAAGGGATGAACAAGCTACCGTCTGGCACAGATTCAGACCAGGCCTCAGAAGATTTTGCAGAGCTTTTTACAATTATGGGCGAGGAGGAAGCCATGTCGTGGATAGATATCTACCTCTCTGATGGGGACCCGAGTGCGATATACGGCGCTGATGTCGAAAAGGCGCTCAAGAGCATACTCAAGATACAGGACCTACCATATGTGCTATTGTCCTACAGGAAGGCTGGCCTAAGGATTCATGAGGCCTTCATCTTCTTGTTTCTCGACATTTTGAGGAACCTAGCTTATCGCGAAGGTTTCATCGATGGCAAGGTGGCGGAACCAGAGGGTGATTTCAAGTGAGCGAGCACTCCCACTGGCCCAATCAAATATTCCTGGATCATAACCTTGAATGTAACTTGAGATGCATCCAGTGCGACATCCACAAGACCAAGAATCCTCCAGGTGAGCTCACTAATCAAGAAAGACTGGACACAATCGAACAGATTGCCGACTGGAATCGCGACATCAACATCGTACTCACCGGCGGGGAACCTTTCATGCGAAAGCCTGAGTTATATTCGATTGCTCAGACAGCCAAAGCGCAGAGGGTTTATCTGACGGTCAGCACCAATGGCACACTGGTTACGCGCCGCGACATCGAACGCATTCCTCGATCTGGGATTAATGATATTGTGATATCAATCGATAGCCACAGACCGGAGGTTCATGATAAGATTCGGGGCCAGAAAGGGACCTTTGAAAGGGCTTCCCGTACGATTCGCCATCTGGTATCTCAGGTGCGCAACTCCGAGGAGAATGTCCACGTACTAACAAGCACAATAATCGGTGGGCACAACATCAACGAGATGGAAGAGATGGTGGCTTTCCTTGATGGACTGGGTGCTGATGCATACCTCTTCCAGCCGATACAACCGACCTTTATGGGCGAATTCTCATCTGAATGGTGGAAGGACAATCCGCTATTCCCACGAGAGGCCCGGAACGTGGACTCAGCCATCGATGCCATTCTCCGCGCCAAACGCGAAGGGAATGGGGTATACCAGAAAGAATATCAGCTGGAGGTCATCCGAAGATATCTGAAACGTGAACCGCTTTTACCTGGTCAATGTAACTCGATGGATCGCAATATGATGATCGATATCATTGGCAATGTGAGGCTCTGCTTCAACATGGAGCGGATAGGGATGGAGCCCATTTCCAACATCAGGTCAGAGTCCTTGATGACCATCTGGAATCGAAGTGAGGGCGTCAGGGCCAAGATGAGAGGATGCACTGAATGCTGTGGAGTGATGATTTGCCATGCACGATGATCTGAAGACCTTCCCTTTCACTAACAAGGACGTCGAACGAATAATATCACATCCAGACATGCCTAGTGCCTATGTTGAGTGGCGCGAGCTGCTGCCCTTGCTCACAGAGGGCGCACGATTGGACCTCGGCAATATCCTTGGCTGGTCATACCCTGTTTCAAGGCGTGCTCTGGGATCATCGAGAACTGTCTTTCGAAAGGCATTCGACGGGATATCTGACGACTGTTTGGACAGAATGATGGCGTCTCTCGGGGACATACCCGTCATAGACTTCGTTAATCACTTTGTACCGTTCATGAGGAATGCAGGAGATCTTAAGCAGTTGTTCATCTCGGATACAGTGGTTTCCGATTTTCTGGACATCTATCATCAACCCAGAGGGAAGATTCCAATGCCAGAACATCTGATGATAGAAATAACGAAAAGCTGCAACTTCGCATGTACGATGTGCTCCTCAAGGACGAAGGGGTTCAGGAAAGAGCTCACTATGACCCTTGAGGACTTCGGGGAGATCGTCAGGGTCCTGGGAAGAAAGGCCTCATGCATCAGACTGAACGGCTATGGGGAATCGACGATAATTCCCGGATTCATGAGCTACGTGAACTGTCTCGATGAGTTTGAGTTCAGGGGCCTACGCGAGATAATCACAAATCTGTCAGCTCCTCAAGATGTCTATGAAGAGCTCGCGGCCAGAGGCTTTGTGATCATGGCTTCATGGGATTCGACAGACAAGAAGCAGTTTGTTTCAATTCGGCGCGGGGCAAACTACCCCGTTATGCTCTCCACTCTCAGGAAACTGGGTCGGTCTATGGGGGCTGAACCTGAGAGACTCGTGTTCCTGTCAACCATACAGGAGGGCAACATCCAAGAGATTGAGCCACTCGCACGATTTGCTGCTGAGATAGGTGCAGGACTCTTGATCTTCAATATGGTGAAGGAAGAGGGGGGATCGCCCTGGATGAATACACGATTCGGTGAAATAATATCACAGTTCAAAAGGGCCAAAGATGTGGCGGATTCGGCTGGCATACAGATCAAAGTCCCAGACCATCTGGGATCGAGGACGACAGATCTCGACTTCTCAGCCAAAACGCCTATAGAAGGTTGCGATATGCCGAACAAAGAGGTTCTTGTCCATTGGGATTTGGAGACAACCGTCTGTAATATGTTCAATCCATATAGCTACGGAGCTCTATTCCTCCAGAACGTGCCCAGGCAACAGCAAAGCATGGAGGAGAGAGCGAGTACCCTCTGGAATGGACCCAATGCACGGCTCTTTAGGGAGAGGTTGGGGAATGGATCAACGCACCCGTATTGTAAGGAGTGCTATTTCTTGTAGGCAGGACATGTTATGCACGTAATCAAGTTGACAATGCATTTGGCGCGGGTTGGCTGGCCCCCATATCGTGATGGGCCAGTTGTTCACAATGTGGGTTGCAGAATATTCGGTTCGTATCGCGGACTTCTTATCAGACATATGGGAGGCATTGATGACATCTCGACCAGTGACCAGATGTCTCATGTGTGAGTGGGTCATCTTGGAGTTCATCGGGAAGGTCTCTGACTACGACTTCTTTGAGTGCCAATCTTGTGGGTTCCGATTCACGCCAGATGTAGATAGGAATGTGATGGAGAAGCTATATGGGGATGGCCGCGGAAATGAAAAGGACGGAGCGCCTGCCAACGGGTGGGCAGACAATACTAGTTTCCTCACACCAGCACTTGATGCCTTGCCGAGAAGAAGTCTGGATATATTGGATTTCGGCACAGGTCACAGTGTTCTGCCAGATATCCTTCGCTCTATGCATCATAGTGTGGTCGGTATTGATCTGTGCCCTCCGCCCAGTGGAAAGGAACATCATGATAGGCTGATTGGAGACATATTGGAAATGGATCTTGGTTCCCACCAATTCGATCTAGTCGCTTCATATCAGGTTTTTGAACACCTCCCGAGGCCACTGCCAATTCTCCAGAGATTGTGTGGACTGTGTAAAGAGGGTGGAATCCTCTCGATTCACACAGATATGGAAACCAAAGAGGGCAATCGCTTCCTCAGTTGGGACTATGTCAGACCTCCAGATCACTGCTCGTTCTATCGACACAAGTCCTTCGAAATTCTATCTGAGAGATATGGATATGACATCATTCATAAAGATGCAAAGAGCGTTCATTTGAAAATGAGAAAGAAACAATGTTAACCTCGCTGAGGACGAGAACTGGAATGTTGATCTTGTCAGACTGATTTCAACCTAGGCTGGTGTTGTCAAAGCCAGATACGAGCAAAATCATTAAGCCCGATTGCGAGATACCTTTCAGAGAGGAGGGTGTATGATATGGAATCAGTAGAATTCGAGGTTCGAGAGTCCGTTCCTCCGAGGAACGTTGGAGCAAAGTCGATGTGGAACAACGAAACCGAAATCCCACGTGTGATAGAGCTGCGCAGGAGTGCCATGGAGGCCTTCCAAGGCAGGAGAGTCCTTTCTGAGAACATCAAACTAGGAATCGAGATACACATCCCGAAGTCCTATAACAAGCCCGGTGATCTTGATAATTTCATAAAGGGAATATGCGACAGCCTTTATGTCCCCAAGGTGAGCTTGGAGAATCCTAACTTCCCTATACATGAGTACTTCGACCTGCCGGAGAACCAAGATGTGAATCCGCGAACGTTCGAGATCATAAGAGACGATGAGCAGATCGTTGAGATTCACGCCAAGAAGATCGTTGGAGATGAAGAAGAGCTGTTTTATAGAGTCAAAATAGAAGGAGAATGAATCGGCCTTTCAGAGTCATACCTCCTCCATTATTGCAGTTGCTGGTCGGGCCACCACCACCCCAGGCACCAAGGTCTACGACTTCCAGTGCGACTCATGCGAAGAAAGATACCAGATCAAGGCCAAGAGCACAAATTTCGGAAGGAAGCTCGCAGACTCCGCCTACGGACCCTTGAAGGACGCCATCGAGCACGACATGGCCCCGAGCTTCTTCTTCCTGCGCTACACCAGGGACGCATGGAAGGTCCTCGACCTGTTCACCATTCCCTCTCACTTCTTCACGATCAATGCCCTCGAGGAGAGGAGACCGCTCAGAGAGACAGCCAGAAGAAGCGGATGGATAGGCTGCAACATACTCCTTGACCGTCTTCCGCCGGATGGCTGGATCGAGATCATCAAGGACGGGAGTGTCAGGAGCCCAGGAGCGGTTCGCGATGAATGGCGGAGGTTCTCATTCCTCAGGGAGTCCACAGTGACGTCCAGGGGATGGACATCCGATGTTCTCAGGTGTGTCAGGAAGTTGGGGAAGAGCGAGTTCACACTTAAGGAGATGTATGGCTTCGAAGAGGAGCTGGGGGAGCTTCATCCGAAGAACAGGCATATCAGGCCGAAGATCAGGCAGCAGTTGCAGGTTTTGAGGGATCAACGAGTGGTGAGATTTGTTGGCAGGGGAAGCTACATACTCCGTCAGTAACTGATTGGTCTGTCATCCTCCCGAATCACAATTGAGAAACCTCATATGTGTCTATCTTTCTCCTCCTCTTCTAATGTCTCTCACGTAAGAGATCATTGAACCTCTGTCCACCTCTTCAAATAGTTCCTCGCTTCTGTCGAAAGCTCGAATCATGTGTTCTCCATGACCAGGGGGAGCTGTACCTATATCTCGGCCTCGTTGGTGCAGGATAGCGAGGCATAGCCAGGTCCATCCAGATGATAATCTGGTCCTCAGCAACTTGTCTTTGATTTCCTCTTTAGCCTCCACACTCTCCTCAGCTCTGAGTTCCTTTCCAAGCTTCGAATGCCTTCCTTCAAGTTTCTCAGCGTGTTCCTTCAGGCGCGAAACTGATCTCTCATATTCCTGGTATAGATGATCGACTGCCATATTGGTCCACGTCTTTGCCTCGTCCTCCAAGTTTGCGGGGACTAGAGAATCCAAGACGACTTCTTTGAAACAGTACCAACCTATCGACGATGGGCTCATTTCTGCTCGGGCCAAGTCGTAGCCACGTCTGAAAGAGTCCATTGCAGCCTTTCTCATGCGATGCAACATGTGGTTCGATCCTGCTTCAACGAAGGAGGATATAGCATCTCTCCCCAAACCCTGTCGGAATCGAAGATTTCCCAGATCGTCAAATGTCCTACCAGCTTGGCTGTATTCCTCATCCTCAACGAAGCTCCTTGCCTTGATCTCAAGCAAAGACTCCAAACACTCGAAATCGTCAATACCTTCACACCAACTGATTTGTTCTCGAAGTAGTCTGTAAGCAGCATCCTTTTCTCCAGTCATTCTCATGTGCTCTACAAGGCCTGAACATTGCTCAATGTACTCCTCGCTTCTCCCGACTTTTCTGAGGAGTTCGACAAGACCTTTCCAGGATACGTGTAGTCTATGATCGTCTTTCTTCTTACGCCATAGACTCACCAACCGATTCTGCACATCGAGAGCGGTATCCGCTTGCCCACCCTCGAAGAACCAGTCAACCGCCTTAACATCCCATGTGTTCATTTCGTCCAAGTATGTTTCCTTATCTGAAGCGTGTTCTGTTTTCTCCGACGAATCTCTGTAGCTCTTTGCCCCCTTCAGGGCATATTTCGCTGCGTCAATAGGATTCTTCAGAAAGCTTTCATAATCTGCGATCTTTGTGTAACATCTAGCAATCCAAGCATCTGGAATCTCACTTCCAACGGTTGCTTTCTCGTCGGACTTAGCGATTGCCTGTGCAATACTGATGGAGCCTTCCATTGCCCTTCGAGCGTCTTTGTATGATTCCGCTTTCTCCCAGAGCTCCGCTGCACTGGTGAGGTTCTCAGCTCTCAGAACTTGATATCTTCCCTCTTCCAGACGAGACATGATTCCGGAACGTTGCTCCAACATCGTTGCTGCTTTTGAATACAGATTCCTACGTTCAGATTCGACCTCTGTCAATTCCGCAGCTCTGGAATATGCGGTCGACGCACAGCCATACCCGTCCAATGCTCCACTCCAGTCTCCAGATTGCTGGGAGAAATTGCCGTAAGCTTCCCAATGTATACCTGCCTTCTCCCAGTCCATCTTAACCTCTTGGTCAAGGGCCAGCATCTTCTCACTCATTGCCTTACTGCCCGCCTTGTCATAGCACGTGGCTGCAAGTTCATAGTCTTCTGCTTTCTCGTAGCATTCCCCAGCTTTGTCGAGTTCGTTCATCTTTTGATATTCCCGAGCAGCTAATCTGAAGAACCGATGGGCTTGCTTCAAGTCCTTTTCAAGCAGATCTTCTGCCAGATCACACAGTTCTTCGGGTGAAGGTAGGTCCGTCTTCCAGTGGGCTGAGAAGACACTCAAATCGGCTTTTGTTGTCTTGTCCTCTATCGAGTCTCCAAGAGCGATCAGTCCTCTTTCTTTGTTCTTGTCATAAATCGCAAGGATCTTCCTTGCCCTGGTCAACCCAACGTGAAGCAGATTGAACTCATATTCCAGTCCGTAAGGATTCTTCTCCCCTTGTTGAATCTGTTCAGGGAGTCGTTGCCTCTTCTTAGGAATGAAAAGATCATCCCAATCATCCTTAGTGATCTCGGCATAACGGGGAATGAAGAAGTCCCAAAGGAGGACCCCGTCCCACTCAAGGCCTTTGGCCTCCTCTACTGTGAGTATTGTCACCTTTTCCTCATCTTTCCCAAGTAGTTCTCTCACCTCATCTTTGCCTTCAATAGTCTTCACCAGGATGAGCCTCTGCTGAGGATTTGATGTCGCTCGTTTCACTTCCTCTATTGGTGATTCCTCCAATATCATGGGTTTTAAGCCACTGGAAACATCAGATTTCTGGATGGTCTTTCCACTGGCGTCTGCAAGAAGACTCTCCCGAATTCTGATTACTTCATTCACAAGATCTACGATCTGACTAGTGCTCCGGAAATTGCGGCCCAGAGACCATGCGTCTCTGATATCATGACGCTTGGACATCTTCCCGAGATCTCCCTTCAACTTGGACCATGTGAACCCACTTGGGTTTATCACTTGGGCAATGTCGCCCGTGAAGAAAATTCTGTCAATGTTTCTGTCTTTTACTATTCCTATCAGGACAGAAATCTCGACTGGGGCAAGGTCTTGAACTTCATCACACGCTACTCTTTTGAAGTGAGGAATCTCGTTCACACAATCTAGACAGTCAAATGCAAGATCAATTGCATCCCAAAGACTCTCTTCATCCAGGTAATTCTGGTAAAGTAGGGCTTGGTGGTGGTACCTTCTCCTCGTTCCCTCCGGAGCTTTGCACCTTCCCCTCTTTCTACTCATCTGCTCATATCTCGTATAGTCAATGAGCTTTCCACCTAGATCAGGAGAACCTCCCTTTATCACGCTTCTAATTTCGTCCCAGAGGAGGACTGGATCAACCTCCTCTCTGACTTTGCCAGCATATTCCCTCAAGAACCGCTCGAAAGTCATCTCCTTGGTGGGGTCCCTGAGTGTAAGTCCTCCCGTATTGGCGATTTCCCAAAGCAATTCTCGATAGGTCTGGAATCGGACACCATGAGGTCTGATCTCGGGTGTCAGCATTTGGTCAAACTCAAACCTCGTCCGATCCACTAGTCTTTCACTGAAAGTCACAAAGAGCTGAGATGTGACTTTCTCCGCCTGATTTGTTAAGAGCCAGTGTGTGATGACTATCGTCTTCCCACTGCCAGCCTCTCCACTGAGCAGTATCGGACCTCGTAGTACTCTGTGCGTGCTTAGCACATTGGCTTGGTCCACAGTCAGATGCAGGGGTAGTCCTCTTTGCTCCCCCCTTAGAACATCTTTAATCCTGGAAGGAGCCAGAATATACAGCTCCTCGATATACTTGACTTCATCCTTCATATCTCTGTCCAAGAAACCCAGATGTGACTGTTCCACTGACCCCTTGGGCAAGAAGTCCTTGTTAAAGAGATTCATTGCTGCATCAGGTTGTCCAGGGAAGTCACCGAAAGCGTAGAGCAGAATGTGCAAAGAAAACTCTTGCGCGGCCTCTCTTTCGCCATATTCTGACACTCTCAGGCGAACAGCCAGATCAGTTGTCCAAAGAACTTCCCAGACTGCGAATATTCCGTCGACAGCTTCACAGCTGAATATGAACCGATCCTTGTCTGCCTGTTTCCACACGGACACAGGGCTAGATTCAAAGGGATGCTCCCCCCATTCTCCATTTATCAGGAAGTCAAGAAACGCTGATACTTGTTCACGATCCTTGCTTCTGGTACTAATGAGAGACTGAAGAGATCTCTTTGTCAGCAGTATTCGGTACTTCTTTGGTATTTAGTCGCCCCCCGGCCTATCTAAGTCCATACGAGTTTGCTCT
This sequence comes from Thermoplasmata archaeon, assembly GCA_023140195.1. Taxonomy (GTDB): domain Archaea; phylum Thermoplasmatota; class Thermoplasmata; order RBG-16-68-12; family SOIM01; genus JAGLME01. The sequence continues at coordinate 192,934 of JAGLME010000004.1, read as the reverse complement.
TCCAATCCTAGTCTGTGATTGAAATGAACCACTCCACTCGTGAACTACCTTGTGGACTGAACGACTCGCCACTACTTAATGTTTTCACGATATTTTTCATCAATGGTATGTATAGCAGATAAGGAAGAACTTATGTCTACGTATTCCTTTCTCCAGGTGGAGGAGGTGATGTTATCGGAAAAGGCAAAGGCGATCGAAGCCCCAATGATCAACGTTCTGACGTAAAGAACCCAAACAATCCGGAATACGACGATGATCAGGACAACAGGGCAGATCAGTTGAACCCAAACAGTGAGGCTTACCGATCAAGTCGTGACGGCGATGAAGAAGAGGAAGAGTAGTGGTCCCTTCTCCTGAAAACACGGGGAGTCATTCAGTCATACTCTAATATGAGATTGAGGAGGCATTCGAATGTCAAAGGAGATAGAAGATTCGAGGATCGAGAAAATAGAACAGTTTCTTTGGAAAGGCTTCTTGATCAAACCCAATGCTTGCGAAGTGTATGATGAAGCGTTCACTCACTCCACCCATGGCCACCCAAACAACCAGAGACTTGCGTTTCTTGGTGATCGAGTCTACGACCTTGTCGTTGGGCAGCTTCTCATGAAGAAACATCCAGACTTTGAAAAGGGCAGACTCACCAGCGAACTACGCAATATACATGACGAGAATTTCCAAGCGGAGATCGCGAGGAACATCAACCTGATAGAACCCATGGTTTTTGGTGAGACGTACCGGGACAACGAGAAGAGCGATCTCGAGAAGCGTGATGGAATCATGGAAGAAGCTCTGGAGGCTTTCTTCGCTGCGCTGTATTTGGATCAAGGTGTTGACAAAGCAATTGAGGTTGCTGATTCAGTCGTCTTCTGATCCTGTCTAATGTCCTATTGTCTGCTCTGAAAGAACTAGTGTCTATCATATCATTCCTCTCACTCCCACTTTGTATCCCACTTCAAGAGACAGAAGATGTGAGAATCTTTCCCTGAAGCAGGAAAAATGAGCGAAAACAATATTATAGCATTAGCACTACGGTTTCTCATAAAAGGGGAATGGAGGAGAGTTGATAGCCATAGTCGTGGAGGTGCACAATCCTACAAACTCAAGCCAGCGGAGCGAAAGAAGAAGCTTGCCCGTGTCGATTGTAGGTTCTTTGAAGAACAAGAAGGGTTGAAGACGTAGAAGTTGGAGGTCTGCAATGAGAATCAGCAAGGTTAGAGTCAGGAACTTTCGTCCAATCGTAGACACTGGAGAGATCAGTCTTGATAGAGATCTCACTGTCTTACTGGGCAAGAACGAGCAGGGCAAGACTAACTTCTTGAAGGCCCTTGAGTCTTTCAAAAGGGGGTATAGCTACGAGAAGGGTGACATCTGTTACCTGACAACGGTGGCAGAAGATCACCAGGAAGTTCCAATGGTTACGATGTGGTTCAGTTTGGATAAGTCAGACAAAGACCGCCTCAAGGAGATGTACGACAAGTTCGAAAAGCATAGCCAGATCGCCATCACCAAATACCTCGACAATCATTACGAGATTGAGAAACCGAGTCTTAAAGAGTTCATGACTGGGCTCAAAGTGTCCATATCATCCATAGAGAAGGTCCTGTCTAGACAACTTACAAAAGGGAAGCTCAAGACAGCTCTAATCAGTCGTGTCAACAAGGGAAAGCAAGTCAACTGGTTAAAGTCACTCAAAGGAGACGATGGAGGCTACGGTCATGTTCCAGGACAGCCGTCCAATATCCAGTATTCCCACTATGCAACGGAAGCTCTTTCGGATCTCGGTCAGATTGGTCAGATGCCCAAGAAACAACTCATTGAGTTCATTCTCTCTTCCGAGCACCCTGAAGGAGGGTTTGGAGCTGGGGCGAACCAACAATCTCAGGCCCAATTCACTTATTACGCAATAATGATGCTCAAGCTGCTGAAAGCATCAGGCAAGATGAACCGGAAGAAGCATGTTCCATGGCTGACAAGTCTCCAGACTCCAGATGGTGCCTTCAGTCATATCAAGGGTCAGCAGGCGAATGTCACACATTCATACTATGTTGTTGGGTGCTTATCGGAACTGGGTCATCTGGACAGAATCGACGAAGCAAGCCTCTTGAGTTTCATCAAGTCTATTGAACACCCCGAAGGAGGTTTTGGTCATCTGCCTAATACTGCTCCGAGCCCGCAATTCACCTATCACGCCTTGAGCGTACTCAGAGAACTCCGAGCTATGGATGTGATTGAGAGAAATAAGCACATCTTGTGGCTCAAATCCTTACAGCAGAAAGATGGTGGGTTTAGCCATGTACCCAACGGACAATCTCATATCACCCACACTTATTGCGCTTTTAGAGCCCTTCTCGAACTTCACGGAGTTACAGAGATCGATGGAAAGAAACTTGTCAAATTTGTTTTATCCACAGAACACCCAGATGGTGGATTTGGCCATCTGCCTAACCAGGCTCCTAACGCACAGTTCACTCGAGACGCTATTCTCCTCCTGCGTGGAATAAGGGAGACGGCAATCAAAGATCTTGAATCTCACATCGTGAAGTTGGGACACGTCGTTGATCCACTCAAAGCCGTTGAACTAATAGACAGGATCGTGTACAACATTCGTCTTCTGTTTGCCAGGGCAGCCACTAAAATGGCAAAACCGATCCTTGATGAGAGGTCGAAAATCAAGGCCTTTGTTCAGGAGAGTATAATTGATTCGGTACTTGAGACAACTCCAGATTTCATGTACTATGATAGTGTCGACATGTTAGGGAATTCAGTTTCGATGAGCAAGTATCTCAGGAATAAGGGCCAACATGTGATTTTCGATGACTTGTTCAAGTTGGCTGAACTAGATGTTGAAAGCCTGAGGAGTATGCAGGATCCTCTTGATCGACGACGCCATCTGAAGGATGCGTCAGAGAAGATCTCCAGATTGATTAACAATTCGTGGAAGCAGGAAGACATCACCCTCGACTTCGTAGTGAATGATGATGACATTATCATCTGTATTGAGGATGATGCAGGCGCAAACGGAGATCGACCGAGCATAAGGAGTGAGGGGTTCAGATGGTATCTTTCTTTCTTCATATACTTCCTGGAGGGCACCAAGAATAGGTTGAGGAATTCGGTCATACTACTCGACAATCCTGGCTGGCCGTTACATCCATCCGGAAAGAAGGATGTGCTAGCGATACTGGAGAGGATTACTGATAGCAATCAGATTGTCGCAGCAACACACTCTCCCTTCTTGATTGACAAGAACAAACTTGAGAGGATTCGCATTGTCAAGAGGGAGGCAGATTTTGGCACCAAAGTCTACGAGAAGTATTGGGACTCCATTCACGACGCTCTTGAAATGGTTAGGGTCGCCATCGGTGCCGACATATCCGACTCGCTATTCGGATCTAAGAACAATCTGATAGTCGAGGGGTATTCTGATAAATTGTACATACAAGCTGCTGCTAAGTATCTCGGAGGGAAAGGTAAGAAGTCTGTCAATCTGGATGACATTACTATTATTGGCGTTGGAGGCGCCGACAAGGTGTCCTATCTCTTGTGTTGGCTTCTGGCTGAGGAATGTAATGTTCTGGCCATACTCGACAGTGACTCCAAGGGCAACAAGGTCCATAAGAAGATTAAGGCAAGTGACACCGAAATATCCGTCAGCAAAGACATATTGAAGCTTGATGAGATTACCAGGCTTAAGGGGATGAACATCGAAATGGAAGATTTGTTCGACGAGGAGTTCTACAACTCGGCTGTCAACAGAACCTACAGAGAGTTCTTTGTTCTTCGACTCGGCAAGCCGGAGATTACAGTTGATGAAATTCCTTCTGGAGGTTCCTTGACAAAACGCTATGGGAAGTTCTTCAAAGACAATGGTCTAGGCGGTTTCGATAAGATCAGGGTAGCACAAGAAATTGAGAGGATTCTGAGGACAAAGAAAGTCGAGTCCTTTGACACTGGGAACAATGTGAAGAACTTCCAGGGCCTTTTCACAAAAGTCAAAGCGAAGTTCAAGAAAAAGGGAGTTGACATTTGACGTGGAGGAGTAGGTGTATATGGCACGAGGAATATGTGTGAACTGTGGAAAGCAGGTTGGTGGATTCCTTCAGCCAAAAGGCTGGAAGTGTCCTAGTTGTGGGAAATGCTATTGTCAGGATTGTGGTCCGAAGATTGGTCTCCTAGTCAAGAAACCGACATGCCCGACTTGCGGGATTCAACTGGTTCGGTAGGCCTATTATGACGTTCTCAACCCGAGGCAAGTACAGGGGTTCGCCTGGGACCTTAACAGTCGGAGGCGGGAGCCTCGTGTTCACTCGCGTGGACGGTCTTATCTCCAAGAAAGAGAGGGTCGTCGTCACCATACCAACACACGCGATTGTGTCGGTCAATGTGGAAGGACTGGTTGGGAAGAAGCTGGTGGTTCTTGTCGATGGATCGAAGGTCCCAGGCATACCTAGGCATGAATTCCAGGTGCGGAATCCTCATGACTGGAAAGCCGCAATACTCAGGGAGATGGGCTCGGGGGAACCAGCAGAATCGAAGTCGCGTGATGCGAGGAAGGAAGTGTACGTCAAGGAAATCACTAGAGAGATTGTGAAGGTTCCCTGCTCCTACTGTGGGGCTCTCAACGAGCTGACTGTGAAGAAGTGTATGTCCTGCGGCGCTTCTGTGGGACGTGGATGAGCTCGTTCCGTGCCAAACATCTTGAATCAGACGAACGCTGAAAATCCGAATTCGATTCCTCTTCACCGTCTGGTTTGTGCCTCAGATTGGACTTCACACTGTCCCATTCCCCACGCCAGCCTTGATACAACTCTACACTCCGATTGTTGTCATGCTATACTGTAGAAGGCAACTTGGGCTTCCCAATCCTTGATGGCTCCAGGATTCTGTATTGTACGGCTTGCTTCGGGTTTGTGTGAATCCTGTGTATGAAGGGTCAGGATTGTAGTCGATTGTCTCCCCTCCATCAAGGTCAGTTACTTTGATGTGGAATTTGATGGTGGGGTGGTCATCGTTAATGTCGAAAGTGAAGATTATTGCGGTGAACAGTTCATCATTGTCACCATAAGACTGCGTTTTCTGAATATCGTAACTGCCGTCCATATCGATGTCAACCTCTATGAGGAACTCCGGTTCACAATCCCCAAACCAGTTCCCACAATCCCCGAGGAAATAGTCCACTACTATCTTGAGACCACCATTCCCACTGTCCCAAAAATCGGCGTTGTCTCCTATCCCGTCCAAATCGCTGTCAACGCACTCGCTTGGATCATGTGGATACATGTCACCATTGTCACCACATCCATCTCCGTCTGAGTCTTCCCACTCTGTCGGGTCATAAGGGAATTCGTCCTGATTGTCACCTACGCCATCTTGATCCGAATCCTTCCATTCATTCGGGTCGTTTGGAAACTCATCCCCATTGTCTCCATGTCCGTCTCCATCCTTGTCGCGCCACTCTTCAGAGTCGTTTGGAAACTCATCCCCATTGTCTCCATGTCCGTCTCCATCCTTGTCCCGCCATTCGTCCGGATCATCTGGAAACTCATCCCCATTGTCTCCATATCCGTCTCCGTCAGAATCTTCCCATTCATCTGGGTCGTCTGGAAACTCATCCACATTGTCCGGATATCCATCTCCATCTGAATCTTTTACACCTGGTACCGGCGATATCCCCGGAGTCAGCAAAATGGCCGCAACCACAATAGCCACTATCACGATTGCGATGACGGCTATTGGCCATTTCGGTTTGGGTTTCGGCATCGGCATCGGTGCCTGTTGCTGATTGACGGTCTGCTGTACTGGCTCTGGGTATTTCGGTGTACTATTCCCCTCCGTGTCCTCCATGTCAATTCCCCCAGCTGTTGAGAATGATGTGAGGTTATAAGTCTTTCGCATAATAATCTGGAATTGGTATGAAATGAAGCCAGAAAGTATGCTCAATGTGGCTTATGAGTGTTGGAGAGGACCAATTAGCGGTGCTCCAAACTTCCTCACCCGTGATCCGACTCTCTCGGAGAGTTTTGGAGATTTTGTGCATTCGATTGTGAAGGATTAGGGTCTTCTTCTCACTATGCTGCGATCACGACGGATAGAACACCGCAACTATGTTCGCGTTGTCCATCTCGTCCCCGTTCCCGGCTCCCGACAGCATTTGCGCATTAAGATAGACTATGGCCGTCCCAGGCCCTGGAACGCTGTACGTTCTGGTCAACGAGGCGTGCACCGCGACCGTATCGCTGTCCCACGTGGATGGGATGCTCCCATCATGTCTCCACTCGGGTGTAAGGCATTGGCCTGGATTGTTCGAAAGCAGAAGCCTCCAGTAATCCTCGGTGCCCATGACATGGACTATATCCAGGTCCACTTGGGCCATGATGGTTATGATCCCAGCACCGGTGACGTTGATCCATATCTCCGCGCCGGTCATCTGCTGGCATGTGCCCGTGAGCGCCACGTTTGCGGATGCTATGTCGATCTCTATCAATGACCCAGGTCCCGCCGGACCGGTGCAATCCAGCACGTCCACTGACATGTCCCCGTTGATGTCCTCGGTCGCGATGTCCCCCTGACCGTTCCCGTTCAGGTCCCAACACGCTATACCGTCAGCGCCGTCTGTTCCGTCAGCACCGTCCGTTCCGTTAGCGCCTGTAAGACCTTGAGCTCCTGGGGGACCTTGTGGCCCTTGCGCCCCGGTCGGTCCCTGCGGTCCGTCGTTCCCGTCATCCCCATCCTGACCGTCGGCACCGTCATCTCCCTTCGCACCCCTCGGTCCTTCAGGCCCTTCGGGTCCAGGAATTACGAACGGCATGATCAATGCCACCACGGCTATTATCAGGCTCACTACTGAAATCATTTGCCACATACTGGTCTTTGAATCCATTTCAGACCCTCCTGTCCGAGAGATGAAGCAAGTTGGCAGTTATAGATTTTACTGGTTTGGCGTATCTCTAGGAACCCATCGAAAAAGTGTCTTAACCCCCAGGAATCACCCTGTTAACATCCGTCCCTGCGAACACGGGCCCAACAGGGTCGAAGAACCGTCCTGTGATCCTGAAATCGACCTCCTCACCCGGACTCAATATATCATGAACGTCCGAACGGTCGAACTTCAACATCAACTCAGGGACGCCGTCATTGTCATGGTCCACCTTGAACTCGTCCGGATCCGTCACGAACTTGTACTTCGTGTCCTGCTCCGGAGGCACAATCCTGTTCAGAAGAACCGTCGATATGTCGATGTCATGCACCGTTCTGGAGACAAAGAAGTGTGAGATCGTCACGGACAGGCTCATGTCCACCTCATACGCTGCCCCGTCCCCGGAGACGAACTCCCAGGAGTCAATGTTCAGCCAGTACAGCGGGTTGATGGTGATGGACCAGTTCTCGTCGTTCGGAAGCCCGCTGAGCACACCACCGTCCGTGTTCTCGCCGTATGCCCAGTGCCCTTCAAGGCCCGGATATGCCAGACTGAACTCCTGACCTCTTGGCGGGTCCCACTGATTGTTGGGATCATCCGACTGCGCGACGAAGCCGCTCGGCGGAACCCCTTCAAGATCAAAGTCAACCCGTCCATATCCGGTGGCGATCCCAGATTCATCCAGGTCGATGTTGTGATGGATTATCAGGGAGGTCTCATCTGTCGAGGTGTCCTTGTGCAAGAAGAATACGCTCTTGTGAGGCGCCTCGAAACCGGTGTGCGAACTGGCGCTCGAATAACCGTAGAAGGCGGTGGCATCCCCAGACGTGGGTATGGGTACGACGACCTCGCTCAGGTTGGCCTGCTCTATCACGAAGACGCTCCCCACGAATTCCTCGACCTCGATGTAGCAGGTTATCCATTTCCCGTTGCTCTTGAGGTTCAGCGTGTCAGGGTCGCAGTCCACGTCCACGGTCAGGGGACTCTGGCTATTGAAGCTGGATATCGTCCTTTCTTCCTGGTCCACATCGGACACTGCTCCTGCGAGAACCATGCTCACAATAAGTGCGATCGAAGACGCCAACACCATGAAGTTGCTTAACGGAGTGCCTCGAATGACTACCCCCTCCTTTCGGTTATCATTGTGTTATATTCAGATATAGTTTATGGTCTTGAGCGTCACTGAGTCTGGGTGTTGACCACTTCTTGGCCCCATGACCACAGGAACTGAACCATCCGTGATGATAACATACTAGATTGTTACATCGGCGCGAGACATTGAATACTATGCGGGTTGTTGTCTGGATGTTAGTTATGGCCACCAGAACGACCATATCCGTGAAGCCGGAGACAAAGGAAATCCTCAAAGCCCTAGGCACCAAGGGCCAGACATACGACGCGATAATCAGGATGCTGGTGGGGAGGGCTTCAATCAAAGAGATGGACAAGCGGTGGAACCGCATCCTCGAGGAAGAGGAGTTCATACCACTCGTTGAGTGGTGACAAAGGTTAAGAAGGGTTTCTGGCTTACCCCGATGCCACAACTTTGCATCCATCTCGAGGGTGACCCAAATCCATAAGTACGTGATATCACATATATATGTGTAGTGATACACCATGCCCAACATAACCCTTTCACTGCCGGAAGATGTGTACAAGATAGTCAAAGCACACCGGGAGACAAGATGGAGCGAGGTCGCCAGGAGGGCCATCGAGAGATACGCCAGGAGGCTCGAACTGCTGAACGCTCTCACGTCTGACAGTGAGCTAACAGAAGAGGACATCGCTGAACTTGACGAGAAGGTGAAAGAAGGCATCTACAGACATTACCTGGAAAAGAAGAAACATGAGGCTGGTGATTGACTCAAACAGGATTATGGCGGGAGTTCTGAAGGGCTCTTCGTCAAGGGAATTGATTCTCTGTGGCCGTTTCGAGTTCTATTCTCCGGATCAACTCGTCATTGAGATCAAGAAGTACGAGGATTATCTCACAGAGAAGGGGAGGCTGGAACATGGCCAGTTCGACACGATACTGAATACTCTGTTGGACAACATCATCTTGGTTCCCTATGAAGAGTACAAGGACGAGTTCGAAGAATCGATCGAGATCATGAAGGACATCGACGTCAAGGATGCACCATTTCTCGCTGTCGGAATGGCGTTGGGATTGGATGGGATATGGTCCGAAGACAGGCATTTCCGGGGACAAGGTAGACTGAGTGTGTACGATACGGGAGATATGATGAGCATGCTCAGGAGCCGAAGAAAGCATCTCTGAGAGATCTCGGCGCTGGCACTAGCCGCCTTTCGGCTGCATAATCACTGGCACACCCTCATCCATGATGTATCATACATGCACTATAAATTCTTATATATCACTATAGCAACCTATAAGTATGGCGAGCCGCATCATAACCACGATGGCCACGACGATCCAGATAAGGGAAGAGCTGAGGGACAGGCTCAACAGCATGAAGATCCATCCGAGGGAGACCTACAACGACATCATAGAGCGCCTTCTCGAGGACCTCCAGGAGCTGAACGATGAGACCAAGAAGGACATCCAGAAGGCCTTGAAGGAGATAGAGTCCGGGAAGTACAAGACCCATGAAGAGGTCAAGAGGGAAATGGGGTTCCAGTGACCTTCGAGATCATCTGGTCTCAGTCCACCCTCAAGCAACTGAAGAAGCTCGACCGCTCCGTGGCCAAAAGGATCGTCGACGCTGTGGACAAACTGCTCGTCGACCCGCACAGGGTCGTCAGCAGGATTGTGAACTCATCCTATTTCAGGCTCCGGGTCGGGGATTACAGGGTCCTGGTCGACATCCAAAGGAAGGAGCTCAGGGTTCTAGTGCTCAAAGTGGGGCACCGGAAGAGCGTTTATGACCGTGACACTGGATGATCCCTCCGAAACGATATGAAAAGCATCCCTCCACAATACGAGGCCTTCATTTGCATTCTCGGCGGCCTCTTCTTTCTTCGTGCTCCCCGATGATCAGGTCCTGTTCCGGTTGCCATCCTTCAGCACTTGTCACAGCTTCAAGTACTTCTCCACCCATCCTAAGAACGAGACCGCATCCTTCACCAAACGTTCGCTGTTCTTCTTTGAGATCGTCTTTCCAAGGTATCCAGCCTCCGACCGCATGTCCAGGGACCTCTTCAGTGTCTCTCTGTTCTTGCCGTCCTTGATCGTCTTGACCACATCCACATGCAGCCGAACAGCTTCCCTGTGGTCGGTGGACGCCCTTTGTTCCAGAAAGAAGACCGTCAGGGCGTCATTAGCGTTTATCATCGACTGGGTGGCGTTGAATCCCGCCGCGTTATGTCTTCCTCTCTCCAGATTGTCCTGTGCCGATGCGAGGAATTCCCTGGCCTTATTGAGATATCCAGCGGCCTCCGATCTCTTCACTTTCCTAGCCACTTCGCATCACCGTACAGTACCTCCCCCTCTTCGAGTACGTTCAAGATGAATTGATCAGCCTTTCTCATCCTGTCCTTGGTCTCTGTGACTGATAGATACACCGGCACTATCGTCACGTCGTATTCGTCCATAAGCGCCTCAACCCTTTCCAGGACCGCATCCTCTGGTTTCGTTCTCGAGTACACCACCAGCACATCGATGTCACTTCTCTCGGTGAAATCACCTCTGGCAACCGAGCCGAAAAGGATGATGTTCCTTATGTGCTTTTTCTCCAGATCCTCGGAGAACTCTCTAGCTATGTTCAGGTAGCCGTCCCTTTCCGCCAGGATGAGGTCTCGTATCTTCTCGTACAGAACGTGCCTCTGGTTCACCCTGTAGAGTTTGGACCTGCCCATCTTCCTGACCACAATTATCCTGGATTCTGCCAAGCTTCCGAGCGCTGGATGTACTGTACCGAAAGACTGCTTCGTGGCCTTCACCAGGTCCTCAAGGCAGTATTCCCTCTCCTCGTTCCTCACCATCTCTCGGAGGAGCTTTGTCTTCGATCTGGAGCCCAGGATGTTCTCTAGCATTGCCTCTACCATGATTCCCGGACTATATATTTCTATCGATTATTCGATTCTAGAATCGAAGATTAGATTATTTTCGGTTAGCCGCCTTTCGGCTGAATGATGATCGGCACTCCACCGTCCGTGATGATGATGTACTCGATGTTGCTGTTCGGGTCATTCAGCGCAGCAAGGTACAGCTGTGTCAGGTAGGCCTGTGTCGCATTCGTCAGGTTGGGATCGCTCGCAAGGAACTGCCCGATGACCAGCCTGATGGCCTCCGCAGACCCGTTCGCCTTGATGATGGTGGCGTTCTTGAAGCCCTCGGCCTCTATGACCAGCACCTGCCTCTGGGCGTCCGCGTTGATCACCGCCGCCTGTCGAAGGTATTCCGCGGTAAGGACCTTCTGCTCGGCCGCTTTCTTCTCCTCGATCGCCTGGTCCATGGTCAACGGAAGATCAACGGACCGGATCAGGAAGTCCTCCACTATGATGTCGTAGTCGCCCAGGTCGGCAGTGATCAGGGTCAGCACCTGCATCTCCATCGCCACCCTTCCCACACCGCCGATGAACTCGCCGGTGAGGTTGGAAGCCACGTTCCTGGGAGTGGTCCTCATGTACCTCTCTACCAGGTCGTAGTAGTTGCCCCTCTCTATCCTTATGTCCGCGACCTTGTCCGAGGGCAGCCTGAAGACCAAAGAGCAATCGAGCCTTATGTCCAGGTTGTCGCTCGACCTGACGGTCAGCGTCGACCCGGTTGCCGACGTCATGTCCCTGGTCTGGGTGTTGTACCTGATTATCTCTATCTCGCTCACAGCGTACACTGGGTTCCAATTCCACCCCTCGCCTATCTCGGCCTTGTCCGGCCCGAACGGGCTCGTGACAATCACTCCCTTGTGTCCCGCGGGCACCACCACGAACGAGAGCGCCACGAAGGAGATGACGACCACCAGTATGGTCAGGATGAGTATGATCCACCCATACTTCCACATGCCCTTCTCCTCGTCCCATAGGAATTTCTTCATTTATTCACACCTCTTTTTGTTTATCTGACAGAGCAATGGCGCTGGGAATATAACATGTTGGTTCTTCGCGTCCCTTTCTCCAAACCTTCCGTGCAAGGGATCGAAAATGTCGTTACCCGCCAACGCTCTACCCTATGAGCATCATATTAGGGAGAAGATGTATATTAGTGTATCTATTTGAGTATTATCTCACGTATTGTTGATATTGTCTGGAGATGTTGTGGATATGGTAGATAAGCGCCCTGAGAGCTTCACTTCACCTGCGAACCGCAGTGCGGACAGAACTTCTGGTCGGGATCGACGCGTCCTCCACAGCTGCTGCAGAACGGCTTTGCCGGCGGTTGCTGTGCCGGATATTGCGCCGGGTACTGCGGCAGGTATTGAGGATACTGCTGCGCGTAGACCACCGTCTGTTGCGGCGTGCCGTCCATCGCAAGGCCGATTATGAAAAGAATGAGGCCAACCAGGGCCAGTATGGGTCCCAAGAAGCATATGAACGGTATGAAGCTCAGGGCTAGTCCCACGACCAGCATTATGACTCCAGTTATTGTAAGGTCCTCTCTCACCTGGATTCTTCCTGTCTGGTGCGTAGAATTCCATAGTATTTAACTGATTCTCGACTGGGGGGCAGTCGTCGCAGCTGGCTTATGGATACTCGGATTGGCCGTGTTCTGGTATGACGAGACCCATCTTCAGAACGAGGATGGTTGAAGGAAGCCACGCCTCATTTCATATGGCCAAAACTACGCTCTTCGTTTCTCCTCCGCAGAGATTCACGTTCTCAGAGTCGCTCTGACCACCGAAACCTCCACCGGTTGAACTGGCGAAGACATCGTACGTGTGGCAGTCTGGACCTGGGTAGACAGTGAAAGTATATGTTTTGCTTTGGATGGGCGATAGTGTTCCAGTCTTTTTGAGATCGCCGTCGATGTAGATCTCGAAGTCCACCTCAAACAGGATGTGTGTGCTGTTCACAGTTACCTTCAACGTGGCATTTCCAGCAACAAAAAACGACAGAGCCACGATTGCAATGATAACGATCACGACTATGACAATCGCTACGATTATTGCTCCTGCTTTCGACTTCGGCTGTGGCTGTGGTGGGGGCTGCTGCTGATACGGTTGCTGCTGATACGGTTGCTGGGGCGGGTATTGCTGGGGTGGTTGTTGATTCGGCTGTTGCGGATATGGTGGTTGTGACATTCTCTCTCACCTTCCTAACTTCGAGGAAGAACCTCTTGAGAATACGCCTTTGTCAATTGATGTCGTCCTCCAGACGTCTTGGAACCCTCCTCTCAGATTGTGGTTGTTCCCCTCCGTGTGAGCCATCATCGGCTCTTGTGCCTTAAAGATTTCTCTGGAAGCCAACCAAAGCCCCATGGGATGCCTGGATCGAGAGAAGAAGGTCTCTTGAATATCGGATTCCCAAGGGCAAAACAGATAAGGTCGCAATCGGATTCGTATCCTGAATGAGAAAGGTCGTTGTGGTAGGTCTTGCACTCGTTCTACTATCGTTCAGTCCCGCAGTTGCAGCCTACAAAGAATCAGACCAGCTCAACGTCGGCCAGACGACGCATCAGTTCATCATGGACCGCATCCCGATCATCCTTCAGAACGATGGATACACGTTCCTATCTGATTTCCTGACCCCGTACCTGAACCAGATGAAATACGGAAGCATGAGGGCTGACCAGACTCTTTGGGATTCCCGCGAGCATTATATGGATCCATACTCCCACGGAGGATATTTACTGTTCAAATCAGCCGGTCAACTGGCAGACGAGAGATTTGACGCCGCCATTGGTCATTGGCTCTCTGGAGACAGGGGGGGCGCGTTCTACGATTTGGGATGGTCTGTCCATCTTGTTCAAGATCTCACAGTGCCGCATCATGCTGCCGTAACGGCCTTCAACTACCACTCAGAATACGAGCAGTGGGTCTACGATAACCAGAATGGATATGTGGTGTCCTCTGGCGGCATCTACAGCTTCTCATCCTACGTTCCCGGTCACTACGACAGTGAATCAGATCCGTTCGACTGGGTCGACTACAACGCACATTTCAGTATCGATTACTACCCTTGGGTGGACGGTCAGAACGGTCAGAGTGGCAATGATTACGATTATGCCGTCAGTGCTTTGCTGCCCAGAGCTCAGAGAACATCCGCTGGGTTCGTCTACATGTTCCTTCTGACCGTCAACTCAGCGCCCATCGCAAACGCCGGAGCCGACAAGACCGGGAACCTGACCGACCTGTTCAGTTTCGATGGATCCTTGTCATCCGATGATATGGCCATTGTCAACTACTCATGGGGGTTTGGGGACGGCAGCTTTGGTTTCGGCCCTGCTCCAACTCACTCATACCCCACGCCTGGCACCTATGGCTGCACCTTGACCGTCCGTGATTCCTTCGGACGGGAAGGTTCTCATCATATCAGCGTGGAAGTTCTAGACAACATCCCCCCTTTGGCAGATGCCGGAGAAGACTTCGAGATAGACGAGGGTGAATCGGTCCAACTGGATGCTTCTGGCTCCTCTGACAATGTTGGGATTACTGAGTTCAGATGGACACTTGACGGATCGATTCTTGGACAAACTTCGTCGGTTGAACATACTTTCGAAACGTACGGTGTCTACACAGCCGCTCTCTATGTTGCCGACGAAGCTGGAAACGAGGACACCGACACAGTATCCATTGTCGTGAGGGATTCAACTCCACCCGTTGCCGAAGCAGGCATAGATATGACTCTGGAGGTGGGTCAGATTGTGGTGTTTGACGCTTCCAACAGCACCGACAACAACGAGATCGTAAGCTATCTTTGGGACTTTGGCGATGGCAACACTTCAACGGAGAAGTTGGCCAGTCACACCTATGTCGAGGGTGGGATCTACGTTGTCACACTCCTTGTTGAAGATGTTGAGGGCAATACGGATACTGACGAGATTGTCGTTCAGGTCACAGAGAAGGAAGAAGCGACACCGGGAAGTGTGTGGGTGATTCCCTTGGCTGTCATACTGATCGCCTTCGGCATATCTGCCAGTGTTTTCCTCCTTTTCTGGATTAGAAAGCACCGTCAGAGAGAAGAAGATTGACGGGATTCGGACTCCATTATGCCTCATGCTTTCTGTTCGACTCCTTCCTTGACTGGAATCTTCTCTCCCTTCCCAGCATCCTGTTCTTTCAGTTCCTTCCTCACAAGGTTCTTCGAAAGCTCCAGATCGAACTTGGTCATGGATTTCACGATCGCATTATCCTTGTTCAGTGCGAACATCCTGGCATTCCCGGCCCTCCTCGTCTCCTTGATGATCTCCAATTCCACCAGGTCCTCGATCATGGCGTACAAGGTCGGTCGGGCCACGTTGGACATTCTTGCGATGTCGGTCAAAGAATAGTCGAAGCTCCTGCTCTCCACCAAGAAATCCAACACCCGTACCTGGGGGTAGTCTCCGAATAGGTCCGTCAGCATGCAAACCTCACCATCCACATATCATGCCATACATCTCCCTTTGAGCATAAGAACTTTACGCTTATGTAAAATCAGTTTACATTATATCGAGTGCATGCAAATGGATATCAGCCCCTCCACGTTACCGGTGCGAGTGAATGTTATCCAAACTGGGAGAGATTGAGAGGGACATCATCTACAAGATGTTCAAGAGAAAGATCATCGGAGGAGTTCATAAATCACGAGAGGACATTGCGAGATGGTTCAGGATTGACATGAGGGGATCGGTGAAGTTGGCGCTTGAGGCCCTTGTCAGGTCTTCTCTCGTTTTGAAGAAGCCATCATCCTACGGGGATAGGTTCAGTTTGAACAGGGACAAGCTCCCCGAGATCGAGAGAACGCTGGAGGAGGATCTGTAGAATTGGTACTGAGGTCGTGCTTCATCCCAAACGCCTGAGCCATGATGCCGACTCAGCCTGCACCGCTAAGCCTGAAGCTCAATAGATGTTGAAATTCTCGACCGTCGAGAAGCCCCGCTCTATTGTGTGGGCGGCTTCTTCTTCGGTGGTTGCTGCGGCTGCTGGTACTGTTGGTCCTGCGGAGGCTGCTGATACGGTTGCTGGTACTGTTGCTGAGGGGGCTGCTGATACTGCTGTTGCTCCGGTTGCTGCTGGGGATAAGGCTGTTGTGGATACTGCTGCTGGGGTTGTTGCTGCGGCTGCTGGTACTGTTGCTGTTGATACTGCTGTTGCTGGTAGTACTGCTGCTGGTCGTACTGTTGCTGTTGCTGCTGTTGCGCGTCCGGGGTCTTCTTCTTCTTGCTGGCCATGACGACCGCAACCACGACGACCACGATTATCACGATTATGATGATCGCGATCAGAACGCCGATCCAAACCAGTGTGTTCGCGGCTTCCTGAACGGGGTTCGTTCCGAAGGACGAGAGCGTGTAGTCCACCACTATGGGCGTGGAGCCGTCGTTCCTCCATTTCAGGTAGTATGTACCTGCCGAGTCGGCAGAATACAGTCCGGTGTCCGAAGTCTTGTCGGATTCCTCGTCGTACCTGTTCCCGCTCGAGTCCTCTACCCAGAAGTCCACTGAGTCAGAGCCTTCGACCCTCCAATGCCAGGATACCCAGCCCCAGTCGTCCAGATTGTACGTCTTGGTGTGCGTCGTTCCGGCGTCGATGGTCACATCTGTCGCGCTCACTATAGCGGGGACCGCCAGTGACGCCACAAGTGCCATCAGGGCGACCATGCTGAAGATTGCTTTGGTCCTCATGATCATAACCTCGCTTTGAGTGCTGACAAAACCGTCTGACATATACTTTTCGCTTCAGTTATCCAGATTGTCTTCAGGACCACTGTCCGGGGTCTCATCTTCCCCTTTGCGTTTTCTGAGGTAGAACAGTATTAGAATCCCAGCAATGGCTGCTATGATCAGGTACAGCGGCACCCCCATGAAAGGCCCTCCAGGGCTCAGTGGATTGGTGTCCACCTGCACGTCCGCCTTGGCCTCGGCGAAGTTGCCAGCGGTGTCATATGCCCTTAGGATGATGGTATGGCTTCCATCCCCAACCCCATCGAACCTCCGACTGGTCTCCAGCCCCATGTCCGTGAAGCTCCTGCCGTTGATCTTGACCTCGTAACGGTCGATACCAGATGCCGCGTCAGAACCAGTCCAGCTGACCGTGATCGTTGATGAAGTAACCGTCGATCCGTCATCCGGATCCAATATCGTTAACACCGGTATCGTGGAATCCACCCCGAACCCAATACTGGCCTCCTGCATGTTGCCGGCCTTGTCGTGTATCCTCACGGTTGCGTTGTGGGTCCCGTCCATCACGTTCGGGTACAGCCTGTTGGGCGCCGTCCCCACATTTATCCAGATGTCGTTGTCCAGCTTGATCTCGTAGAAGTCTATCCCCGAACCACCGTCTGCACCCGTCCACATGACGTCGATGCTGCTCTGGGTCAGCCATTCCCCTTCCCGGGGGCTGGTTATGTTGAGTGCTGGTGTTACAGTGTCCACTATCGTTGTCGTGTCCGCCCATGCCAGTTCGTCCTCGTGGTTGCCGACGATGTCCAGTGCCCTGGTGTAGAACTCGTACTCACCGTCGCCCCCGGTCCCGGAAGTGTTGAACTCCCAGGTCCATGGAGGTAGTGTAACAACCCCGTGCACCGCCCAGGGTCCGCCGTTCTTCTTGAACCAGAGCTCCACTTCCTCTATCCCTGTGGCGTCATCAGCAATGGCAGTGATTGTGAACGTTTCTTCAGTCTCGTATTCGGGCAGTGCATCCACCGACGATGTGGGCTGGGTCGTATCCACCGTCACAGATACGTCCGCGCTGGATGGCGTTGACTCAACGTTGCCGGAGTGATCAGTTGCGATGGTTTGGAACTCGTAGAACCCGTCGTTGCCGCTTGCAAGGGTGTTGAAGGTCCATTCCCACGGGGGAGCGATGTCGGTCTGGTACTTTGTCCAGGTTCCTCCGTCCTTTCGGAAGTACAGGTCCACCGAGTACAACCCGCTCGTGGCATCGCTGGCCGTGGCCGTGATGATGAAGGACGATGACGTCTCGTATTGGGGTAAAGCGTCCGCAGATGAGATCGGATCTGTGGTGTCCACGGTTGTCGCAGTATCAGGAAGGACAGGTGTTGGCTCCAGGTTGCCCGAGATGTCGGTCGCGATGGAGTAGAACTCGTAGAATCCATCCCCGCCGGTGCTGGCAGTGTTGAAGTTCCAGTTCCAGGGAGATGATGCGTCCGTTCCGAAGCTCGTCCAGTTGCCTCCGTTCCTGCTGTAGAAGAGCCCCACCTGCTGCAGGCCGCTGGTTGCGTCGTTGGCGTTGGCTTCCACCAAGAAAGATGCGGATTCGTTTGCCTGAAGGGCGATCACCATGGATGTCGGTCCAGTTGTGTCCACCAGAGTGGATGTGTCTGGGGAGATAGGTGCGGTCTCCTGGTTACTGGCATTGTCCCTTGCGACCGAATAGAACTCGTAGAACCCGTCCCCGCCAGTGAGCCAGGAATCGAAGGTCCAGTTGAAAGGTGCTTGAGAGTCCGTACCCAGGTTGACCCATAACATTCCTACCCCGTAGTAGAATAGGTCCACTTCCGACACGCCGCTTGAAGTGTCGCTGGCCGTGACCGTAACCGGGAAGACGGCCGTCGTTTCATATGCGGGCAGGGGGTCCACCAAGGATGTTGGCGCCGTCCAGTCGACCATGGTCGTGGCGTCCGGAACCCCAGGTGCAGCCTCCATGTTCAGTGCTGCGTCCCGCGCGATTGAATAGAACTCGTACACGCCCTCTCCGCCGGTCACGCTTGTGTCGAATCCCCAGTTCCAGGGAGGCGCTGCGTCGGCCGAATATGCTGTGTACGACCCTCCGTTCCTCTTGTAATACAATGTGACACCAACGATGATGTTGGCGTCCTGAGCGGTGGCGGTTACAGTGAATGCCGGCAGGCTCTGGACAGCTGGAAGTGGGTCAACGTATGATGTTGGTTCTGTCGTGTCCACCACGTCGATGGATACGCCCCCGCTGGAGAAGGAAAAGACCTCACCGTAGCTGTTGGAGATCAGATCCACGGAGATGGATTTGAGCCCGATCGTGTCTCCCTTCAACTGCCATGAAGCCGCTTCAGTGGATGCGGCCGTGATGATCCCCATTGTAATCGGATTGCCGCCGGCGACTATCGAAAGCCCTGCAGGCAGGTTCAGTGTGGCCTGGACGTTGTGCGCGGTCAGGGCGCCCACGTTGCTGACGTTAGCCGTCACCCAGAAGGTGTCCCCAAGCTCCACGGTTCCAGGTGCGGAGACGATCGGGGTCAGCGTCGGAGGCGTGGTGGGTGAGACCGAACCCTCGGAAGCGAAAGCGAAATGCTCCTGGCTCAGGCCGATGAAGGTCCCTTGCCCTCTGACCTTGTACACGAAGGATCCGAAATTGGTGCTGGCCACAACCTGCTCCACGTTGTTGACCGCCGACAAGGAAGAGTCCACGAAGAGATTGTTCAGCTCATTGTAAGCGTAAAGGTCCAGGTCGTTGAGGCCGTAGTATGTCACCGGGAAGTCCGCCCCCATGTAGGTCACGTGCCTGTTCCACACGATCGTGCCCTTGTCCCCCGCGTTGACCGGGCCTTTGAAGAATGTGTAGCCCTGACCCCCATCCTGCACGTAGTCGTCGAACACCTGGCTCCTGTCGTTGTAGGCATTCTGCAGGTTCATGTATCCCCATCCGTGGCTGTAGTCCGGTCCCGCCGCTCCCAGATCGTCGGCCGAGTTGAGCAGCAGGGCCTTGTAGTTGAGCGAAAAGACGGCTCCCATTCCGTCCATGAGCAACAATGTCGCTGCCGCCACGTGAGGCGTGGCCATGCTGGTTCCGGACATGCTCTCAAAATCGGGTCCAGTCTCCCATTCGCTACTGGTGGATATGATGTTCTGTCCGGGTGCCAATATATCAGGCTTCAATCTGCCGTCGAGGGTCGGCCCCCTGCTGCTGGATGAGACGATTGTGTCGTCCGACCTTGTGACCGTGTTCTTGTCGTCCACGCTGCCAACTGTTATGGCGTTGAAGGAGATGCCCGGGTTCCTTATCGATGTGCTGCTGGGCCCATTGTTGCCCGCGACCAAGACCACCGAGACTCCCAGGTCATCCGCGACCGCGTCGTAGAACCTCGAGTAAGGGGTATCGCCCGATCCAGCGCCGCCCCCGAAGCTGAAGCTTATGACGTCCGCACCCGCCGTGTTCACCGCCCAGTCCACCGCAGCCATCCCGTCGCTCCAGGACATCGACGCCCCGCCTCCGGACCGCTTGTAGCCGGCCTTGGCGTTTATGAGCGCGTCCATCCCGTATGCCACGCCCTGATATGTGCTGTCCAGGCTGGTCACCGTCCCAGCTATGTGGGTCCCGTGCCCAAGCAGATCGTCCGGGTCGGTCGGGTTGTCCGCATATGATCCTGAACCCTGGCCCTGAGCATGGAACACCTGCGCAAAATCGACCGTCAAGGAAGGATGCGAACCATCTATCCCGGTGTCCACGACCGCAAGGTCCCAGGTCCCTCCGGTGAACCCGTTGGTCCACCAGGTGCCCGCCCCCACGGCGTATGCACTGACGTCCATCATGGCTTCCATTGTTCCGTCTTCGGTTATCCTGCCCACGCCGTCCATAAGAGCTATCGTTTGTATCGAGCCAACTGGAACGATCGCGAAAATCGCCGGAAGAACTGGTGTGTGGCCGACCACGACACCGCCGACCGTGGATATCTGGTCCGTCAATCGGGAAACAAGTGGCATGGTCAATTCTTCAGCCAGAATGTAGATATCGCTTCTCGCATCGTCCAGGACGAGGTCAAGTTGATCCAGAAGGTTCCTGTCCAGCGTGCCAGACAGGTCATTGGGAGCTGGTCCTTCGCTTGGGCCGAGGTCGGCCAATCCCCCCATTACCTCTTCGATCTCATTGTTCCTGTCCTTCCAGACCTCTTCGGCTGCGTGGTGGAAGTGTTTGTCGTCCAGCTCTATGATTATCCTTATCTCGTTCTCCTGCGGTCCTCTTTCGGAAATCGATCCCGTGATCTGCTCCCTCAACGAAGGAGCGACCTTCAACATCCATCCAGGCATGTTCTTTGATTCATCCACAAGTATCTCGTTGATCGACTGGTAGCACACCCCATCGTCCATCCTGCAGAACCACATCCTGTCCGCTTCAGGGTTCTTCCTGATGAGGTAGCGAACGTCCGTCAGAGGGCTCACGAAGAACTCGCCGGAGATGTCTGCATCCGAAGTATCTGGCAAAACGCTGAGAACATCAGGGTCCAGGTCAACATGAGAAGGAGCTCCCTCTCTTCCAGTATAAGCCGTTGCTGTCGCCAGGATCGCCGGACTTGAAATGAGTAGGGTTATCAGCAGGACCAGAACGGGACCTGCTCTTGATCCACTGTGCATTGGTGGACTGCTCCTTTCCGATATCTCCTTGTTATAAGTGTGTTATAGTATAGAGTTATTGCCCTTTTTATAGCATACAGAACGCCTCATTAGGCACGATTCCAGTTCATGTTCAAACTAATCCCCACTCTCCAAAATTATTATATACCGCCTCCCAATAAAACCTCGGTGAATACCATGGAAGGAAGTCAACCTGCGGAAGCGCAGCAGCAGCAACAACAGCAACAGCAGCCATACCAGCAACCATACTACCCCCAGCCATATCCGGCCGCTCCAGCCCAGCCCGTGACGCCCCCGCCCATACCCGTGATGTACACAGGGCTCGCGATCTTCGGAGGCATTCTGCTCGTCGTGGGCCTGATGGTCGGCTCAGCAGCCACATTCACGGACGACTATAACGACACAAAGGCCATCGGTGAGATAATCGGAGAGGTCGGAGGGCTGATGCTCGTCCTCGGACTTCTGATACCGGCCTTCGCAGTGCACGACCTGGACCCGATAGTCCGCTCAGGACTGCTGATCGCGGCCGGTCTGATCACGGGACTGCTGGTGTTATCCTTATAGGTCTGGTTCCGCACATCGACGGAACACTTGCCATTATCCCCAGGGCGACCCATCCCGAAAGCCTTTTATCGTGATCAGGATGTTCGTTCACTGGAGATCCAATGAGATGTGAGAATTGTGGTGTGGAGCTGACCTCCGGTGCAGATTTCTGCGCTTCTTGCGGAGCCAAGGTGGGCACGGTCACCAAGAGCATGGCAGTGGTGCAGGATGTCGGTGAGAAGACGGTCGATCTGGCAAAGAGGGCCGGTGAGAAGGCCAAACCCCTGGCCAAGAAGGGTCTGGAGGTTACTGGCGGGGCCCTGAAGAAGATAGGCAAAGAGACCAAGAAGTTGGGGAAGAAGCTCGCGGAGAAGGGCGAAGAATAGCCAGTATCCCCGTTAAACATAAATACCGCCGATTGGTTCATTCCTTCGGAGAGGGATTAAATGGAGGAGACCAAAGAGGAGGAGTTTGCACAATCTCAACGACCTGGCGGAACGCCGACTGGCGGCAACTCGAAGACCGTTCTTGCAGTTCTTGTGACCGTGGCAGTTCTCATCATAGCGCAGCTGATTGCGACCGCACTTCTCTTTTCTGCTATTGAAGGAATCGAGACAGACGGCGAGGATGAGGCGGCCAGTGCATCATTTGCCTCATTCATCCGGGAGTCGGACACCTCAGCAACATTGACCTTTGCAGAGGTCAGCGGCAATCCGAAATCGGATGACCTGAGAGTCCGTCTTTCGAACGCATCTGCGGTGATATCATACACATTGCCCAGCTACGACGATGGCGTGATGTCGATACCTACCGCTGGCTCGGCTTTCGCCCCACTGATGCAGTATATCGATGTCGCTGACAACGATAGGTTGAACGAGGATGACATGCTCAAATTGAGCGATCTGGATCCACTGTCTGGCTATGAGATACGCCTGATATCGGGTTCCACCGGTTCTCAGTTCGACTTCGTCAGCCTCATGCCGCTCAGTGTTCCCGCGGTCTCGTTCTGCGGTGTGGAGGTTACCGGAACATCATCCGCAACCGTGACCTTTTGCCAAATGGGTGGGAGCACAGACCCGTTCGATCTGATGATAATAATCGAAGATTCTGTTGATTGGGGTGCTTACACGTTCCCCGCCAGCACTGACCTGACCGTCTTGGCCAAGCACTCCGGGAGCGATATGGCGACTATCACCTATAGAGACCTGACGAATGACGGACGAGTCAGGACGGGAGACTACCTCAGGGTCACAGATCTTGATGAAGACACCGATTACACGATTCGGGTGCTTGCCCACGATACCAGCGGGGAGCTGGATCATCGAACATTCACCACCCAATTCACTGGGACCAGTGTGACGAGCGGTGGGTTTACCTCGGTTTTTGACACCAGCGAGACGACCGGGACAGCCATCTTCGGTGGCTTCACACCAGCCCCTCCACAACCCAATTGGCTCGGCATAGTCCTGTGGCAAGGTGGGATTGGCGGAACGTATCAGTTCCAAGACAACGCAAACGGGACCGTTCTTGTTCTTTCGTCCGGGACGTATCTGGGCACCATCACCTACATCGACCGTGCTGACAATCAATTCGTCGATGTGGGAGACGAACTACTGCTGAGCGGACTTGACTCGGGGGAGGACTATGTGATTCTGTTGGTTTGGGATCCCACAGGCGATCTACTTGACTATGGGGTCTTTTCGACCCCCCATTCGGTTATACCTACTGGAACATGGGGACCTAAGACCCCGATCAGCAACACTGCATATGACGTCGGCTTCGGCAAAGTGAACCCTGAGCCCCAGCCGATGGACCTAGGGATCATCTTGATCAGAAACGGAACGACAGAAGGTTCGTACAGTTTCTCGTCAAATGACGATGGACTTCTGTACCTGGCAGGCGGAACGGATGTTGGGACTCTGACATATGCGGACCTCGCTGACAACCAAAGGATAAACATAGGCGACGAGCTCAAATTTACGAACCTATATCCCAATTCTGACTACACTCTCAAGATGATCTGGGAACCCACTGGTGACCAGATCACATCGACAACGTTCTCAACGCCTGCTTGATGATGAGTGCACCTCAATTGTTCACACCTTCGGCCGTCATGAACCCAGATCATTCTCTGATTATGATTAGGGCCGAGGCACGGTTCCCCAAAATGCGTGCGCAAAGGCATATAGCGTTCACCGCCGTTCCCCCTACCATCGATTTGGAATCCTATTACAAATCATTATATATTGTAACAAACCATAAGTAGTGGTGATGGTGAAAGCTCTCATCGATCTATCAGAGTACGAGAATTGGGTATTGAATATGGTCAAGGCCCAGTTCGATCTTGGAAACAAAGCGGATGCGATCAGGTTGATCATCCAGACATTCGAGGAGGAGTTCTTGGAGCCAGAACTCAGGCCGGAGTTCGTGGAGGAGATGAAGAGAAGAAGCAAAGAGCCGGTCAAGAAGATCAAGGATTTCAAGAAACACTTCGGACTGGACAAGGATGTATGACCTGGGATTCCGGAAAGAGAATTGCTGCTCGTGTCTTCATTTCAGGTACTCCTCCTCCTCAGAATCATGTCATGGATCTCCATCCCCTCTTCTGTGGTCCTCTTAATCTCTGAGAACACCTCAAAACCAAGCCTCTTGAACATCTTGAAGCTCCTGACATTGCTCTTGTCAACATCGCAGCCGAGTATAGCGTCCGCGTGCTCCTCTGAGAATCCGAAGTCTACCAGCATCCCAACCACTGCAGTTCCAATCCCTTGCCCCCAGAGCTTCTTCTCTCCGATCATTATGTCAACGCGCCTGATGTCCTCATCCGGAAACTTCACAAGTATCCTCTTCAGGTTCATCTTCTGTAACCAGGTCTCGCCGATAGGTTTCCCTTTGAACTCGATAATGAAACAGAAGGCATTCTGGCTAACGCCACGGTATATTCTCCTGACCATGTCTGGGCTGTATCCACCAACGTCACCAGCATAGTACATAACTACCGGGTCACTGTTCCACTTCTCCAGTATCTCCCAATCATCCTCGGTCATCGGACGCAAGACAAAGTTGCCACTGCGAAGTATAATGTCATGACTTCTCAGCCTGGTTCCTGCCTCCAAGCTTCACACCACACTGTCAAACGGGTTGGGTCTAGAAAACATTATTGGCTGGCGACATCCCCGCTCTTGCCATCGTTGAATACGAGAACCGCTCAATCACTCTTCCTCAGACTTCCCATCCTGCTCCATCGGACACTTCTCGGTCCCCCATGAGCAGAAGACGCAGTCATCCCCTTCCTTGGGCCTGAGAATGCTCCCACAACTGTTGCATTGATAGAAGATCTGGCATGCGTCCGTCGGCATCGTCTCTTCCTTCTCAAACCCGCACTCAGGACATTTGATCGTCGACTCCAGCTTCATATCTGACCCTCAATCCAAAATGGATGTTAAGAACTATACCGAATTCGTATATCTGCTTGATGTTTTTCTACAGACCGATGATGAACTAAGACCCTCTAGGACTTTATCATCGTGAGGACCATCTTGAACCTGGATGTCGCTTTCACAGCGTGCGGCTCGTTCGCCGGCATGATGATCATCTCGCCTTCTTTCAGCATGTGGAGCTTCCCGGAGATCGATATCTCAACTTCCCCATCCAGTACGTAGACCATCGCGTCGAAGGGTGCGGTGTGCTCGCTCAACCCCTCTCCCTCATCAAACGCGAAAAGCGTGACCGTTCCGGTTCCCTTATCCATCAACGTCCTGCTGACTATGGACCCGGCTTGGTATTCCACCAGATCTGCCAGGTTCGTCGCTTCTTGTTTCAGTTCCTCATTCTCTTCCATTCCCCGCACCGGACCTCTAATCGAGTTTCAACTTCTTTATCCTATCTGATGTTCAGAACACGTATGAGAACAAAGATGAAGGGAAGGGGGCAGACCGACCCAGGTTGCGGAGCACGATCTGAGGGGACAGTGAACCCCCTTCTCCTTCTTGTGTACCTGGTCAGCTTGGTTTGTACGCTCTTACCTTCACGCTGGATACCTTGATCGCCGCCTTCAACGCCTCTTCGGTGGTCAGGCCCGAGTCCTTGAGTATCTTC
Organism: Thermoplasmata archaeon; assembly: GCA_023140195.1. GTDB lineage: Archaea > Thermoplasmatota > Thermoplasmata > RBG-16-68-12 > SOIM01 > JAGLME01. Next base: position 166,994 of record JAGLME010000004.1, on the reverse strand, counting down.
TGTGCGTTCTCGCCGGTTATGACGTCCTCGACAGGGAACGTGGCCTCGCTGACGACCTCCACCCTCTCGAATCCGGCGTCCTTGATCGCCTGCAGGTACTCCTCTTTGAGTATCGCTCCAGAGATACAGCCCACATATGCCTCTTTGGATGCCTTCAGCGCTTCCGGGAGTTCTCCCAGAAGCACTATGTCCGAGATCATGACCCTGCCGCCCGGCTTCAAAACCCGGAACGCCTCTTCGAACACTCTCTTCTTATCGGGTGCCAGGTTGATCACGCAGTTGGATATGACCAGGTCGGCGGTGTTGTCCCCGACCGGAAGGTTGTCTATCTCTCCCAGGCGGAACTCCACGTTCTCGACATTGCCGTTCTCTGCGTTGGTCCTTGCCTTGTCCAGCATCTCCGGGGTCATGTCAATACCGATGACCTTGCCGTCCTTCCCGACCTTCTTGGCAGCCAGGAAGCAGTCTATTCCCGCGCCGGAGCCCAGATCTATGACCGTCTCGCCTTCCTCGATGGAAGCAAGGGCGGTGGGATTGCCGCAGCCCAGACCCAGGTCCGCTCCCTCCGGGAGGGCCTCAAGCTCCTCCTTGGAGTAGCCGATGGCCTTGCTGACGGATTCTTGATCGATCGATGGTCCGCAATCGCACGAACCAGATGACTCTGAGCCTGAGGATCCGCAACATGGAGCGTTGTTCTTGGCGACCTTGGCATAGCCTTCTCGCACGGTCTTCTTGATTTCGTCTTCTTTCATTCATATCACCTCTTTCCTATCCTATCATTTCTTCCAGCACCGGCCCGAGCTTCCCCCGGACCGCGTCACTGAGCTCATTGACCTTCATCAGGAACACACAGCATGAATCGCCCTCTCCCTCGGACAATACGACGGCCAGCTTGTCTCCTCCTTTGATGCCCATTCTGTCCCTGACCTCCTTGGGCAGGACCGTCTGTCCGCGATCGTCCACGCTTATGATGGAAATGACCTGGCAGCAGGTCGACTCCGAGCAATCCTCCCCGCAGTTCCCTTCTTCCTCATTCTTTGCCAACTTCTTCACCTCTCTCTGACATTCATCTTTCACGTCACTTCGGACGCTTGATCCTCAGCAATCTCGCCCACGCGCTTCCCTCGTTCTTTATGGGTGTGGCCATCTGTTCTCTCGAGCTTATGTCCGTTGTGACCATCTGGCCTCTCGAGCTTATGTCCGTTGTGACCACTCCTCGGTCCCTAGCCGCTCTAAGTCTGTCCGCGTCCAATTATGTCACCTAGAGCTCAATAGACCTCGGAGTATTTATATTCTTCTGAGAAATCAGAATTTTCTGATAATTAAGAATTGGAGGGTGTTCAGATTACCCCGGCTTGGTTCAACCCGGCGATTATCGTGAGAAGCATCAACACCACGACAGTTCTCCCCAGCCAGCGGTGAATGGGCTTGATCTTCTTCGTCTTTGGCTGCATGAATCCGAGGACCGGTTGGACTGTTGCAAGGATTATGGTGATGATGCCCAAGAGGGCGTGCGGTACTCTGAAGTGCGGCGTCATCCAGATGGAGACCATGTACAATCCCACAAGAAGGCCGAGAATGGCGAAGACCGCTCCCAAGAGTCCGACCGACCTATGCGCCTTCAACCACCATTTCTTCTTTCTCATTCCAGTTGAGATCACGATGGCCAGCACGAGAAGAACGAAGCCGATCGTCATCAGCGTGGCGTGGAAGACCCACAGGTTCTCAGTGTCATCCCCAGGTTGTGAAGTAGGTGGCTCATAGTTCACGGTAATGCTCGCAGACGCTGTGTTCCCGGAGGAATCGCTCGTTGTTAACGTTATTAGATTTGAACCTTCAGCCAGAGGTATGGATACTGACCATGAGTCCGTCCCGGTAGCAGTTCCCGATTCTCCTGTTGCAGCGTTCTCCCAGGTGACGTTCACCACGTTCACATTGTCGGATGCTGTTCCACCTATGGATAAGGGAGTTGTATCAGTATCGAGGACTTGTGCATGCGTGGTAATCGAGATCGTCGGATCGATCGGGTCAACCACACTGGGCGTATAGATCACCGTGAAGTTGTCAGTTCCCGAGTTCCCGGCCGCGTCCTCAGTTGTCACCGTGATGTTGTTCTCGCCCTGCACCAAAGGAACGTTGGCTGTCCACGAAGTGGTCCCGGTTGCTGCACCAGAACCCCCAGTGGCAGAATTGTCCCATGTTACACCCGTCACCCCGACATTGTCGGATGCGGTGCCCCCTATGGATATTGGAGTTGAATCGGTGTTGTAGGTGATGCTCGTTGTAGGTGTTTCGATGGTGATCGTAGGATCTTCAGTTTCGCTGGGTGGCGGTCCAACGACCGTGATCTGATCGGTCAGAGAACCGAAGGCGACGCATGTCACGGTCACCTGAAGGACGTCTCCATCCACCGCTGGGACCGGGTGTCTGTACACAAAAGTGTCAGCAGTGGGCTGGCTGGTGTTCAAGATCGTGTCGAAGGGTGCGCTATTCTTGAGGATGGCAGTTACGGAGATGTAATGTGTGTTCGGATCGGCCACGACATGCGTAATCGTGATGTTGAGCGTCTGATTGGGAAAGTCATAGCTCAGGACCAGGTTCGATGCTGAGTGTGCTTTGATTATTGTAGGACTGAATGCGAGCACTAGGGCCAATAGCCAAACAAAAATCAATGACAAACATCTGAATATGGAGCCACGTGGAGTCCTCTGTTTCTTAAGAAAGATGAAACTTCCTCCTGTGGTATCCAAATGTCGATTTGCGATATAATGTTCTCGGAATCAGAGTTCGATCGCCTTGATCTCGTCGATGGTGTCCATGTCGTTGATCTTCACCATTGTGTTCGAGACAGTGTATAAGTCGTCCTCGATGTACAGAGAGCGCCTCACGAACGAATTCCACCGGTAGTAGCTGGGATCGTCTTGATCCTCGCCCAGATGTGATATGGTCCCCCTGAGCTCGAAACCATCCTCGATGGTCAGCTTGAAGACAAACGCCCCCTGCATGACGAACTCACCGTATGTCCACGAAGGGATCTCTTCGGGATACTTGCTCTCGTCCACTTCATGAAGCTGGACGGGTATTATGAGAAGGTCCTTCGACCTGTCGAACAGGAAGGCCTTGTGGTCATAGAGCGCCTCGGAATGCGTTCCCCTGTCTCCAATGTCGATCTTGGCGACCTCCTTCGGCCTGTACACGTTGGTGACGTCGAACAGGGACATCTTCAGCCCCTGGAACCATGCGAAGCTCCCCTGGTCATCGGCGTCCTTTCCGATCCCGATGACGTGGTTCTCATCGTACGGATGAAGGTATGTCGAGAATCCCGGGATCTTCAGCTTTCCGAGCACCTTGGGCGACTCTGGGTTCCTGAGATCTATGACGAAGAATGGATCGATCTTCTTGAAGGTGACGAGATAGCAGCGGTTGCCGAAGAACCTGGCCGAATATATGGTCTCTCCGGGTGCCAGTCCCTCCAGTTTGCCGACAGTTTCCATGTCCTTGTTCATCACGTACACGTTGTTCTTGCTCTCATCTCCCCACCGCTGTCCGGTCGTGGTCGCTATCCTGAAGTATCCTCTGTGCTCATCCATCGAGAATTGATTGAGGATCCATCCGGGGACGATACCGCTTGCCACGTAATTTATCCTGCCCTCACTGATGGCTATCTTGTGGACCACAGTGTTCGGGAACCAGTTCCTTCCGGACCCGTCGACAGTGACGATGTAGTGATGTTTCGCCAGGTACACATAATCCTCGGACACGTACATCTCATGTCCGGCGTCGGTCAGGTAGATCTTCTGATCCAGCGTCGAGTCTTCCACGTTTATGGAGATTATCGAGGTCAATGTGTACGAGGATGCAGGGTCTGCCCAGTAGTAGATGTCCCGCGGCGTGATCTGTCTTGTGACGCCGTTGTTGGTGATCATCGGAAGATGGATATCATCATCATTGTACCAGGACCACAAGTAGTGCGTGACCGTCAGGTAGACATGGTCGCCGATGAGGCGCGAATCCAGATAGTGCCCCTCCGTGGTCACGTTCTGTATCAGGTTGGGCTCCGATCTTGAGGATATGTCGTAAACCAGAACCGACGCACCGTGGTAGTATTGCCGGGAGTCCCACAGATAATAATAACCGTAGTAATACTCGGACCCTATGATGACCAGTCTGGAATCGGTAACGAAGAGACCGCTCGGATGATAGTCCAACTGGATCCTGGAGACGACCTCGGCGTTGATACCCGGATATGCCCTCAGTATTACCACCTCGTTTCCAGCCAGCACATAGAGGTACCTACCGTCCGTCTTCACTATGTCAGGCTCATCAACGCCTTCAACTTGTATGTTGGTTTCCGAGTAGTCAGTGGACCCGCTGGCATCCATCATCATCGTCGTCGTCATCGTCTCGCCGGTTCCTCCCAACAAAACCGTCGGTCCACCCGTGTCCCTGATGTTCTTGTTGCCGTACTCCACCCTGGAATCATCTATGAACTTCTTCATCTCATCGGAGCTAGAGAAGCTCCTGACGTCGTCGTTGTACTCCCCCACTGGCAGATCATCATCATACGGGTTCAAGGCCACCAGAGCGGAGAGCAGAATGGCCAACAACAGAAACACTACTGCCCACACGAAAATTACTTGGGAATGCTCTTTCTTCATCTGCTTCCACCGTTATCTATCTAAGTGAAGGGGTATAGATGGTGTTTTTGGTACAGTGTTTTGTCAATGAAGGGTTCTCATCAGAATTAGTTATGCAACTGCAGTGAAGAAATCACTTCTCAGTAAGAGGATTAAACTAGGTCTGATTCGTTGATTGCGTCGTATCAGTACGGCTCTGTCCAGATCTCGTAGTAGCTCCTCGGATGCTTGCACGCTGGACATATCTCAGGCGCCTCGGCCCCCTCGTGAACATAACCGCAGTTGTCGCACTTCCACTTCGTGGGCTGTTCCTTCTTGAACACCAGTCCCTTTTCCACATTGTGGAGGATCTTTCGGTATCTCCTCTCGTGGTAGGACTCGACCTTGGCTATCTCCCTGAAGCTCGCAGCGACCTCCGGGAAACCTTCCTCGTCCGCGATCTTCGCGAAGTTCGGATATATCGTTCCCCATTCAGCCAGTTCGCCTTCCGCCCCGGCCAACAGGTTCTCGGCCGTTGTACCTACCACACCGGCGGGGTACCCGGCCGTAATCTCGACCATTCCGCCCTGCAGGTGCTTGAAGTAGACCTCTGCGTGTTCTTTCTCGTTCCGTGCGGTCTCCAAGAACAATGCCGATATCTGCTCATATCCTTCTTTCTTCGCCTTTGAGGCGAACATGGTGTATCGGTTCCTCGCCTGGGATTCCCCCGCGAAGGCTGCCAACAGATTCTTCTCAGTCTGTGTTCCTTTCAAACTCTCCATCTTATCACTCCTTTGTTTACCTAGTAATCTTCACGGTCCCGCATGCATCATTGGTACGTATTCGTCAAAGTCCTCGAACCTCTCCGCATATTCCTTCTCTATCTCCAGCAGTTTGTAATGCCCCATCTCCATTGCCGCCAGATAGGTCAGCGTGGCCTTCGTGTTCGGGTCCTCGAACAGCTCTGAGAGCGACTTGTAGAACTCGTTCGCTGCCTTCTCGGCCCCCATGGCGCTCTCAAGTATCCGGGACAGCGGCACCCCCTCATCGGGGAACATTATCTCCGGAAGCGGCACTGGTGATTCTTTGGGCAATACCACTTCTTTCCCGGGGAAGTTCTCTCCGTATATCGACTCGAGTTTCTGCTGATGCTTCTTCTCCTCTCCCGCCAGGAAGTTCAGCTTGTCTTTCAGGAAGGCGTTCTTCACACCCTCCGCCAAGGTTGCGTAAACCTTGATGGCGCTCACTTCGCTCTTGATCGCTGCCAGGAGCAGGTCATTCATGCTATATTCGCTCAGATTCATCTTGCTCACCTCTCATTCATCAGATTCATTGGCTATTCAGTTCTTTAACCTTGTTCAAGACATCTTCGGCATGACCTTTGACGCTCACGTTCTCCCAGATGGTCCTGATCACACCTTCTTTGTCCAGGAGAAAGGTCGTTCTCTTCGCCGTCATTCCCGTCAGCCCAGTCACCCCGCACGAGTTGCAGATGGTCTTGTCCCTGTCGCTCAGTAGCGTGAAGTCCAGGTCATATTTCCTTGCGAATTTCTCATGGGACTTGATGCTGTCAGTGCTTATCCCGACTATCTCGGTGTTAAGATTCTCGAACTCCCCGCCGTAGTCTCTGAAGCTCTTTGCCTCTTTTGTACAGCCAGGGGTGTTGTCCTTTGGATAGAAGTACACCACAACGTTCTTGCCGGAATAATTCGACAGCGAGACTTCCCCCTTGGTGGTGTCACCCTTGATCTCAGGAAACTTATCTCCAACATTCAGTTTTACCATCTATGTTCCCCTTTCCTCTTCATATTTCACGACCAGCTCCAACCTTCGATTCCAGGTTCTTTCGCTACTCCTTGATCCAGAGACCGTGAACGTTGCAGTACTCCCTTGCGTACGCTATCTCTTCTGAAGTCTCGAACTCGGCTTCAGCAGCCTCTCCAGGCTTCAGGAACTTCCTGAGGACCTTCGAGTCGGTCACGACCTGTATCCACTCGATGTAGTGCTGCTCCTCCATGGGATGTGGGATCGAACCGACCTTGACCCTCACTCCGCTGTCCGTCTTCTCGACCACAGGGACGTGCTTCTCTTTTCCTTCCTGGGCCTCTGTCTTGACCTCCATCAGGGTCATATCCTCGCCGCAACATACCAGGGTCCCACCACCTGCGTGCAAGACCTCCACTATGTTCCCGCATTCATCGCACTTATACACTTCCAATCTTTCCGTCATTTTTCTCCTCCTCCCTCATCTCATGACGTCTATGCTTTTGTGCTTTTCGACAATCTCATCCGCCAACCTGTCCAAAGCTGCAAGGTCTTCCTCCTTGGGATATCCCTTGATCACGACTGGTTCGATGAGCTCCACCTTCAGGTTGGGGATCAACCCCTTAACCTGTTCGACTATCCTGCTTCCCCAGCCATAGGAGCCAATTATCGTCGCGAATCTCAGCTTAGGTCTGAGCAGATTCGTGAGGTAGATCGCATAGAGGGCGGCCGGATGGGGTCCGACCATAACGGTGGGCGAGGCTATCACTATTGTTGCCGCGTCGACCAGGTCCATAGCCAGCTCGCCTATGTCCGTCGCTGTGAGGTCGTAGACCTTCACAATCAGGTCTTTCTCCACTAGAGCGCTGGTGAGATGTTCCACCATCTTCCGGGTGCTGCCATGCATTGTAACATAGGTGATGATGACCTCGTTCTTCACATCCGGTGAGACCCACTCCTTGTATGCGTCCAGTATGAACTTCGGATTGTTGTATACCGGACCGTGGCTCGGGGCGATCATTTCCACATCCATCTCATCTATCTTCTCCAGGTGCTTCTGTATCTTGTTCCTGTAAGGCATCATTATCTCTGCGTAGTATCTCTTGGCCATATCGTACGTCCTCGGTTGGTTCCTCACGAAGGTCCCGCTGGTCGCGAAATGCGATCCCAGGAAATCGCAGGTGAACAGGATCTTGTCCTCTCTCAGGTAGCTGATCATGGTCTCGGGCCAGTGCACCCAGGGCGCATAGATGAACTCGAGTGTCTTGTCTCCGAGCGATAGCGTCTCCCCATCCTCAACGGTAATGAACTTGTCCTCCGGGACCGAAAGATGGTCGATCAACATGTCCTTGCACTTGGGATTGGTGACCACCTTCGCATTTGGATGGACCTCCAGGATCTTCGGTATCGAACCGGAATGGTCCTGTTCCGCATGGTGTGATATGACGAAATCGATCTGTTCAACGCCCAGCTTCTTCAGGTTGGACAGAAGCTCGTGTTCTTTGGACGGGTCCACGGTATCCAGCAATGCGGTCTTCTCACTGCCTCGTATCAGATACGCGTTGTAGCTGGTCCCGTTGGGAAGCGGTATGAGAGCGTCGAACTGCCTCCTGTCCCAGTCTATGGCGCCAACGCTATGGACGTTCTCCTTCAGTTCCCGCACGGCCATACTAATCTACCTTCTCGAAATCTTCCTTACCTGCGCCACATATCGGGCAGACCCAATCCTCGGGTAGTTGATCGAAGGTCGTTTCCGGTTCTATGCCCCCGTCGGGGTCTCCCTTGATCGGGTCGTAGATATATCCACAGACTTCGCATTTCCACTTGACCATTTCCGCCATATTTCCTTCCTCCTCTAACCTCAAAGCAATCGTTTAAGATTCTCTCGAACTACATATTCTTTGCTAAGTTCCATCATCACAGCAGCCTCTTCTCGCCTTCTATCGTCCTCAAGTCGGTGATGTCCTGGGTGACCTCCAAGCAGCCCAGATAATCCCCGTTCCTGTCACGGACCGCGAAGTACCTGATGTGGATCTTCCTTCCCTTCATGTCAATCCAGAACTCTTCCACATCGCTTTCGCCGCTCTTGAAATCGTCCAGTATCTTGTTGACCAGATGAACGCTCTTCTCCGGGTGGCAGTTCTGGACCTTTCTGCCTATGGACGCCTTGGTCCTTTGGAACACTCCTCCTCCACCATCGGTGTAGAATTTCATCTCGTCATTCTTGTCAACGAAGGTCAGGTCCACGGGAAGTGTGCTGAATACAGCATCGATCTGTTCTGCTGACAGGGTCCCAGTCTCGAACTCTATCGAGCCCTCTATCCCGATCTCCGGGGCCGTCTCCTTCTCCTCGACCGCAACTCTCTCGGGTTGTGGCGTGAAGCAGCAATATCCGATGTCATCGAACTCTTTGGTTATCTCGGGCCACTCATCATCCTCTATCACCTCCATGCTCGCAGGGAAAAGGACGTTGTTCTCTTTGTTGAAGTGATTCGCCAGCGTATCTGCAAGGGCGCACGAGATCTCGTCAAGTCGTCTTCCGAAATCGTGGAATTTCTTCCCCTTCCTCCCTTCGTACAGGTCGTATAGCTCCCTCTTCAACCCTCGTATCTGGTCGTGGTCCATCCACATGACCTTGGGCGGTTCTACGATGCCGTGCTTCTCTAGATACGGGAACAGGACGTTCTCTTCCCGAAGGTAGTGGTTCTCGGAGTCCTTCATGTGTTCCACGACATGGTCCAGATGCTTCAGGTTGTCCTCTATGGACCCCCAACCCTTCGCGGTCTTGACCTCGGCCGCATTGGCCTTCAGCTCGTCAGCCAGAAGCAGCATCTGCGTGTGTTCCCCCATCAGGATGTTGATTGGGTGGCCCTCAGGCGCAATTGCCTCCTGCTCCTCCAGCGTATCCTTGAACAGGGCCAGATGCACCTCGCACAGCTTCTGTATCTCCTCCAGCTCCATGCCTTCGTCGACCAGCTCTTGCTCCGCTCTTGCTATGTCCGCTGGTGTGACGTTCTTTGCCAACTCGCCGAACTCCCGCTTGACCTCCTCGAAGTTGTCGCCGTCGTGCAGCCTCTTGATCATATCCTTCAAGATTTCCTTGTTAGGCGTTTCATTCATGCTATGTCTCCTTCAACTCATCTACGAATTCTGTATACCTCTTCTTGATGCCGTCCCGGACCTTCCTGAACACACTCAACACCTCTTCCTCGGTTCCTTCCGTCTCAACTGGGTCAGGGAAGTTCCAGTGCAGTCTTTCTCCAACCTCTCCGAGGAACAATGGGCAGACATCCTTTGCAGAGTCACCGCACAGAGTCACAACATAGTCGAATCTCTCACCCAAGAACTCGCCAACTGGCTTGCTTCCTTGTTCTGAGATGTCGATCCCGGTCTCGCTCATCACCATGACGGCCAACGGGTGCACGGGCGCGATATTGGCGCCAGCGCTGTGAACATCGAACTTGTCACCGAAATCATGCCTCACGATTCCTTCTGCCATCTGGGATCTGCACGAGTTAGCCGTGCATAGGAATAATATCCTTTGTCTGTCATTGACTATGGTGACTCCCCCGTTAGTAAGAAGTGTCCCTCTTCTGGCGGGTGTTCGATAATACTCTGCTCCTTTTATGCATTGTCATTTAGACATCCTCCCGAGCATAACGAAAAAGCATTTAGGGTTGATTGAATTAGGTCTCCCGAGAATGAATGGGGGTGTGTGGATATGGTGAAGATCACCGATGAGATGAGGAAGTTCGTGGAGACGCAGAAGATATCCTACGTTGCGACCACAGACAAGAAAGGCCATCCCAACGTCTCTCCAAAGGGACCGTTGAGGATAGTTGACGACAAGACGCTGGCATTTGCCGATCTCTTCTCGAAGAAGACCCGGGACAACCTCAAGGAGAACCCGTGGATCGCGGTCAGCGTGGTGGACGTGGGGAAGAAGGAGGGGTTCCAGTTCAGGGGCAGGGCGGAGGTTCTCACGGACGGACCACTGTACGAGCAGATAGTGGAAGAGATCTCAAAGCCGTATACCAAGAGACCCATGGTCCAATCGGTGGTGAAGATAAGAGTGAAAGAGATCCACGACCTGGCTCCGCCGGGAGAGTATTATCTGGAGTGATCCGCGTTGGTGGACGTGGTGACCGACCCGAAGAGCCACTGAGCCCGATTCAAGAGGGGAAGAATAATAAAGGCACATTCATTGGTCACGAACAGGATCTCACCAGGGAAGGGGAGGATATGACAAGAACGGTGGACGTTTACTTCGATTACGTTTGTCCTTACACCTACATCGCGTCAAAGAGGGAGCCGCTGCTGAAGGCCGAATTCGACGTCGAGTTCAGCTGGAGGGGCTGGGAGATTCATCCGGAAAGGACCACCCCGCCCTTGATACGGAGAAGCCTGTCACCATCCTATATCACCGCATCGCTTGGAAAGGAGATAAAAGTGGACTTCACCCTGCCGGAACACCGGTCAAATTCGCGAAACGCACTGATAGGGGCGGAGATCGCAAGGAAGATGGGGAAGTTCAAGCAGTACCATGACTCGATCTGGCGCGTTCACTGGGAGGAGAAGAAGGACATTGCCGACATCAACGTTCTGAAAGAGGTCGCCTCAAGCGTCGGTATGGACCCAGGTATATTCGAACGGGAACTCGCCAACCCGGAGTTCGACGCCATCCTCAAGGAGAGCGACAGGGAGACCGAAAGGATCGGTGTGGATAAGGTCCCAAGCTATGTTCTCGGGAAGAGAATCGTGGTCGGGAACATCTTCATGCGCGACCTGAAAAGGGAATTGGAGAGGTTTCTCCGAAGTTAGTGTATGTACCTGACGCTGGAAGCGTCGAAATTATCAACCAGCTCAAAATCCAAGCTCTGAGGCTGCCAGGCGACTTCCGGATACACAAGGCTCGGGAAGAACTGTGTATAGTCCTCGGCCATCTTGGTGGCCAGGTGGTCAGGACCGAAGAGCTCCTTCGTTATCTCGTACGTTGTCGTCCTGGTGGAGAACTCGTCCACATCCCCGAGGGCATGAATGTACTCATGGAGCAGCACGTGGAATACATATGGCTTGTAGAGTTCCGGGTTCGTCTCCTTGATCCTGTCCATCGGGATCCTGTTCATCACGATGATGTTGGTGGCTACCGGATAGAAGGCTCCAAGGAATCCCTTCGGGTGGTTCCCCAGGTCACCTATTCCCAGCATCAATCCAGCCCTCCTCTTTCTTCTGGTCTTGATGACCGCCAGCTTCACGAGCTCGAATATCCCAGGAAGGTCCTTTGCCTCTCTCAATCTCTCATCGAACGCTTTCGGCATCTAACTTATTATTCGCTGTCTATCCTTTTAAGGTATTGTTTTCACTCTCGGGAGTGACAGTTTCTAACACGGCCAAATCGAGAGCGTGATCCGGATAGGCTGGGAAACACCCGGCAGGAAGATCTCCGTCGTCCTTGCCGCCGTATCCGTTTGACCACTGGCCTCGCCAAAGGACACTGAAACATCTACGTATCTGCCGCAAAGCTCGAATCGGAATCTGTCCTCGTCCACCAATGAAGACAACACTTGCTCGATCCTGTGGTTGTACCCTCCATCTCCGTCGAAGTTATTCTCCGGAACTCCAGCCTGCACCAGAAGAAGCTCTTCCACCATCATATCCAGCACCGAGATGTCCTTGGACACGATCACACCCCCTCCGACATCCACGTACGTAGCATTGGGTACGGTGGATCCCAGCAGTGCATTCGACGTTCTCGTTGTCAGGGTATGCAGGTCACTGAACTCCGAAACATCCTCGGCCTGCCTGAGGTGGGTGGACACTCCCAGGATCAAGGCCGAAGCGACCAGAAGGATGGCCAGGAACATGACGGCGTCAAAGGCAGCCGCCTGACCGTTCGTGTTGGCGACATTACCCAATCTCATGCCTCCCAAATGGTGACGCTCATCAACGCTGGGTGATTCTGTCCATATGCATTGGATATGATGACCGGGACCGACGTTGTTCTTGACAGTTCGCTCTCTCCGACCTCTTCTCCCGCTGACCAGTCGTACTTCTCTTCGTACAGACCGACATCCGCCATGGTGACGTTGTAGTGAAACCCCAACATATCTGGACGGAAAGAATCATGCAACTTCTCTCTTCCCTTTTCATCAAGCCTGAAGGAGTCGAACCGGCCCATTTCTGAGTCGAAGAGCAGAGGCTCGAACGACAGTATCGAATCGCAGAACGACTCCAACTGGTGGGTCAGGCGGTCCTCCTCCTTGCGCTCGGAATAAGAAATGAAACCCTCCGCGATCGTCATGAGGAAGATGAAAACGGCCACTATGACGACAAGTATCGCCGGGATCTCCTCGAATATATCGACTGTTCCAGCTTCATCCCTGACAACCATCCGGTCGGTAAGGGTCGATCGGGATATATCCGCTTCGAATGAAGTGTTATATACTGCACCAGTGTTGCCGGGGCGGTGTGTTCCGTGAGAGGGGTGCTCTTCGAGAAAAGGATTAGATTAGATGATAGAGGTGCTTTGGAAGGAATGCCTCTGCAATTGATCATCATGGTGGTCATAGCAGGGATAGCCATCTCAATAATCATAGCCTGGCTGACAATATTCACCGCTCCAGACCTCTCCAAGATTGAGGTCTACAGCGCCGAGCCTGAGGCGGACCCGATCAGGATAACCGAGAACACGACATCGATCACAATCAAGGCCTGGGATACGAAAGGGAACCCTCTGGAAGGTGTCTCCATCAAGATGTCGGGAGCGAACCTCATCATAGCCGGGATGACTGGAGCTGGCGGGACCTTCACAGCGAGAAGCCTGGACATAGACATAGGCACATCGGACTTCGGAACCATCCGGGTGGAAGCCGAGTTCTCGGGGACCCTCAGCATCACCAAGTCCCTCAACATCGTGGTGACAAAGTCGTGAGGGCTCTGATTGAGCAAACTGGGACGGGATGAGAAGGCCCTTGAGGGCATGCCTCTGAAGCTCTTGATCGTGGCCTTGGTGATGGGAATAACCCTTCCGTCCATCCTGGCGATGTGGGCCAACGTGGAGGAGGTCCAGATAGGGAACCATTTGCTGTCGGAGATAGATTATCTCAATATCAGGATCAATCAGGTCTATCGGAGCGGTCCTGGCAATACAATAATCGTTGAACTCGATCTCAAGTCCGGTATCTTCACGTCCATCGACTATGTTCTGTTAGGAGGCGGGTTGGACACACACTGGAAAGGCACCATTAGATGGAAGCTGGCCGGCGAAGGAGAGAATGTCATCCCCATTGAAGGAGGAGTTCCTGTATGCGGAGAGGGCGGAGAAGCCTTCCAACTGGATGAGGGCCATAGCTCACTCTACTTGAAAGTGAAAAAGAAGGAAGATGGTTTGGTGTTCGTCGAGATCTCTGTTGCGGACTAGGCCTGAGCCACTATCCACAGAACGTCTCCGGGTACGTACGCCCAGTATGCCGAACCTGGAACGAATGTCTCTACCAGGTTGGTCACGCTTCTGAGGTTGTACGGTCCGGTCGGGTCGTAGGTCTCAACATCCGTTGCACCCGTGTCGGCTATGAAGTCCGCAAGGGTGTAGGTCGTCGAGAAGGATGGATATCCTACCAGGTTCCATCCCGTGTACAACTGTATGTCTATCGTAGGTGTCGGTACGACTCCGGCATAGGTAAGTGTCCCTGCCGAGACCACGTTCACCCAGGCACCAGCGGCGTTGTCCGTTATCGGAACAACGCTGTACGGCTTGGTAACGTCATAAGTCGGCCATGGGTTAGCTGCCATCGGATCGTACGTCCAGACCCTGTCGAAGCTGATCGTCTGCAGCAACGTGGTCAGCGTCATGTCCGCCTCCCTGAGGAGGTTCGACATCAGCTGTGGTCCGGCTGTGAGCGCCCGGGTCACCTTGGCTGCCTGGTCTGCCGTGCTTGCAGTGTTGGTGTTGTTGTCAACCGCCTCGACGTAGTAGAAGTAGTCGTTGGGGTCGCCATCACCCGCGCCGTTATCTGAGAAGGTAGACGCTCCTGCTGAGACGGCGCCTATCAATCCATAGCTCGCCCTGCTCGGGTCGTAGGCTGTTCCTCTGTAGACGTTGTATTGAAGAACGTCGTTCTCTCCGGCTCCGTCATCGGCCGAGAGCGTCCAAGACAGGTATACGTCCTGGAACGGAGTCGGTGATAGTTCTGCCATCAGTCCCGTTGGTGCCTCGACCCTTCTGTCCGGCGGAACCGCGATTATCTCGAATGTCGCGTTGTAGTACGTTCCCCAGTTCCCTGCGGCGTCCTGTCCGTGTACCCATACCGTGTGGGTTCCGATCGTGCCCCAGGTCTCCAGGTTGACCCGGCTGGCAGAAGTCCAGGTGACATTCTCCTTGACACTGTCAAAGCCGCCGTCGGTAGCCGCTAGCCCCGTTCCAGTTCCATCGTCAGCGGGTACCGCTGGCATGTTGAGCTGGACGAAGAACTCCGCTGTCTGTATGGTGGAATCGCCTTTCTTTCCGTCGTCGATCATTCCGTCGAAGGTCAGTATCTGGGTCTCTATCACCGGGTTGGGACTGGCCCTGACGCTTCCAGGCGTCGTCACTGGACCAACACTGTCTCCGCCGGGTCTGAATATCGAGAACGTGCCGTCGGAAATGTCAGTGCCGTTCAAGGGCGGCGCCGCAGCATCTTCCACGATGGCCTTTACCAAGTACTCGTCGCCGTTGGAGAGCGCTGAAATGTCCCACGCGAATGTCCTGTCTCCTGGCGGAACGGTCATGCTAATCGGTGTCCAGGTCTGCCCCGTGTCATCGCTGTAAACGAGAGCTTGGGTCGCAACACCTGCCGAGGCCGTCACGTTCCAGTACAGGTTGACCGTGTTCCCTGAATAGACCTCTCCCCCGTTCGGTGAATTGACCTCCACCATGGGATGATAGTTGCCGTCCAGGAGCCATATGATGGTCCTGTTCATTATCTCGCCTCTTGTGCCGTCGTTCGCGAATCCGAAGTTGATTCCGGAGAACTCGAAGAACATGGACACGACCTTGGACGGATATCCACCCCATGTGATGTTCGGGTCAGCCGTGCCGTTGGGAGTCGATGAGAGCCATCTGACCGCGATGTTGCCGTCGTTGGACAGTCCGCCCCTGGCCTGCCACACGTAGTCCGTGGTACCGCCCACGGCCAGGGCAACTACCTCGTCGCCCGCCGCACCGTCCCTGTGAGGATTGTATGGAACTCTGTTAGCTGGGCCCCATGCACCGCTGATCGGGTCTCCGGTTACGCCCTCCATCTGAGGCCACCAGAACGGATCCGCGGCCCAGTCCGCCTTCAACGTTCCCTTCAGGAACTCGTACCTTTCGGGCGAGCTGAACTGTGAACCGGACGCAGGATGGGACGCCCAAGCCACATCGTGAGATGAGACGAAGAGCCTTCCACCCTCGTTCAGGTAACTGTTGAGCAGAACCAGCTGGGTGTCTTCGAACGGCGGGTACTGTTCAAGTCCGGTCTGCCAGCCGACGACCTTGTATTCCTGCAAGGTAGCCAGTGGCGGGTCCCCGGACCTCTCGGTGTACCACTCGTTGAACGACCATCCGCCGTATCTGAACGCGTTTCGATAGTACTCAACGCGGTTCTCGGTGAATGTGCTGTCTCCGATCACTAGCAAAATCTCGGCCTTCTCGGTGGTCGTGAAGGTGTAATGGGTTCCACCGTTGGTGTCTATGGTCGAATGACCCATCCAGTCGGCCGACTCCACGTCGAAGTAGTATTTGGTGCCGGTCGATAGCCCCGTCAAGTGGGTCTGGTGATATGTGACCAGAACAGGATCAGAAGTCACCGTGCCCAAAGCTGGGGTGTCTCCCCAGTATACGGTAGAATCGCTCGGTTCGTCCGTAATCCAGGTCACCGTCGCGGCAGCGTTGGTGATATCCTTGACCAGGACATCGGTGATTATCGGACCTGCCCCGTCCACTCTGGCAAAAGCATATGCCGTGTGTACTGGGTTGGCGTCCACGTACCAGACGGTTATGATATCTCCGTCAGCAACCTCCAGCGTCTTGTTCTCGTAGGGTGTTCCAAAGGCTGTGTTGATCGAAGCCGTCCAGATGCCCGCTCCGGGACCCACCTCGGTGAGGGTGACGAACTCGGGGACATTCTCGGTCGTGCTTGTCAACCAGACCCTGTCATGAACACCATCCGCTGTGAGGTCGGTATCCGTGACCCTGATGTTTATCGTGTCAACCTCGCTGTAGACCGCTCTGTCGATCTCCAGCTGGCCGTATCCGGTGTCGATGTCAGCGTTTATCACAAGTGCGAACGGCTGCGGGCCCTCAGGGATGTTTGCCCCCGATATCCTCACGCTGTAGGTACCAGCCTCTGGATACCAGAGATGAACGCCCTCGGTCGGGTTGATGGCGTCGAAAAGACCTCCAGGTCTGGACTCGCTTGTTGCGAAGGGGGTGCTGAAGAAATTCCCCTTGTACACGAGGGCACTTGGGTCGGTGACTTCCAGATTGAGGTCGTTGACCAGCACTGTGGCGGCTCCGACCGTGCCCGGATAGTCGCTCCAGACCAGCATTACCCTCAGTGGTACCGCGTTGCTGTTGACGGTGAAGTCGTATGTGACTACATCGCCTGTGACGAGTCCCTCGGTGTGGTCAATGGAGATCGTCTTCTTAACGTCTCCGGGGAAGTAAAGGACATTGTCCAGGAGGGGCCTTCCCCAGCCCTGGGAGTTGTTGGGCCACTTCTGCTCGTTCCTGCTGTCCCGGAACCCTTGAGTTGCCCTCTCTCCGCTTGCCATCAGCAGGGCCTTTACCAGAGCGGCGCTTGGAACAAACGCACCTGCAGGATGAACCGTACCAGTGGGATAGAATCCCTCGGCATAGTACTGCCTGATCATCGCTCCCATCGCTGCGGTCGCGGGCGATCCGTAGCTCGTACCGGTCATCAGGCCATCAGGTCTCCCTGTGTCGGACCAGGGATCTCCGTCGGACATTGTGGACATTCCGTCTCCAAGCTGCACCAGCTCGGGCTTCATTCGCCCATCAGGTGTCGGTCCAGTGCTTCCCCGTCCTTCGACATAGTTCTGGTCCAGCGGTTGGAAAGGTGATGGATTTCCCACCCAGCCCACGCTCACGACGTCCTTCGCGTTGGAGGGACTGCCGGATGTGTGCGGCTCTCCGGATAGGGGTCCACCGTTCCCAGCTGACCATGTAATGAAGAAATCTGGATGCTCGAAGACGAACTTGTCGACCATTCTGGACTCGAGGTCGTAAACCTCTTCCGGGGTACCCCAGCTGTTGCTGTGGATTCTTGCGCCTTCATTGTATATGGGTCCGAAGAGCAGGTCGTAGTCGTCAGGTATGAAAGAGAAACAATTATCGTCCTGTCCTTCTCTGTCGCATACGTTGGCGATGTCCTGCATGATGAGCTTCGCATTCAGCGCACCACCATCGTTTGAGCTGATGTTATTGTAATTATCATTTGCTGCTGCTGTGCCGGCCATCATCGTTCCGTGGCCGAGTACCGGGGGGAAACCCGTCCCGCTGTCCGAATATGCATACTTGTCTGCCCATGGGTCGAGTCCCACGTACTGAGCCATGGTCAAGTATCGAACCAACTTCCTTCTCGACAGGTCTGTCACATTGTATATGTCACCATTATTCTTTACAACATCCGTAGCATTCTCCCTGAACGCTGGATGGTCATAATCAAGTCCAGTGTCAGCTATGGCGATTATCTGTCCGGTTCCGTCTATTCCAAGATCCCACAGTTTCCTGTCATCGGTGATGTTAGTCTGGATGGTCCACTGCATGAACTCGTTGTATGCCTCCTCGACATAGTAAGGCTCGATGTAGCTTACCGCATTGAGATTTGCCAGCATTACAAGATCGGACCTGTCGATCCAGGCCTTGACAACGCCGAAGTCGTCACCCGCATAGTCCCTGAACACTTGATTCTCTCTCAATCTCGCAAGGACCGAGTTCACACCCTTTCCGTCGAATGTGACTATCTCAACGCCTATCGGACCGGTCGCCTCCCAGAGGCTTGGTCTTACCCTGTATGCGGGCTGGAACACTCCAACCCATTGTACGAATCTCAGATCGGAGACCTTGTCGATGGTCTGTGTGTTCATCTTCACGATGAAGGAATTGTATGGCAGGTAGTCGCCAACATCCACATTCAGGTTCCTCACTGCCGTCTTCCACTCATCCTTGACAGGCCCAATGAACTGGACGATGTACCGCCCATCCGAGCCAAACTCATACTTGTCAATGAAGAGCTCTGAAGGCAGAGCGGGTTCTCCTTCTCTCGTGTCGATCTCAAATCCTTCCATGGCCACCGTGTGGAGTGTGATCTCCGGTATGACCGTGAATCCCCTGTGTTCCAATCCCCGCAATTGAGTCGTGTCCAACTTGGCGATCACGAAGCCCGTGTAGGGCTCCACGATGTCCACGCCCTGGTCCTCCAGGAACTGAACCTCGTTCGCGTTGTTCACGAAGATGCGGACAGGAGCGGTCTTACCGATGCTATCCGAATTTCCATTCCACAAAACCATGACGCCCGAAAGCGCCAACATTACGCACAAAGATACTGCTATCAGCTTTTTGAAGGTTCTATCTGCCACATCTATAGGCATAGAAATACCTCCTCCATTAGGATTTACAGACGAGCGTAGAAGACTATCGCTCAGTCGTGTTCTGCCGTGTTATGGTCGATGTTAAAGAAGGTATAAAAGGTTTCCTATCTGGCACTGGATTGGGTGAAAGGTGGCACCATTTCAAGTCGTCGACTATTGAGTGACGTCCCAGATAGCACCTGTTCCGAGGTTTATCCAAAACGCGTCTCCGGCATGCATGACGTCGGTGGGGTTCAGAGCGATCAAGTGGTACGGACCGACCGCGTCGTAGCCCTCTATGTCGTCGTAGGTGATGCCCGTGAGCAGATTCTGTACGGTATCGTTGGTGAAGGAAGGATAGCCGACCAGGTTCCAGCCCATGTTCAGCTGGATGGATGTGAAGGTTGGCACCGTTCCCGCGACGGTCATGTAGTCCCCGCTCAGAACGTTGACCCAGATCCCCATGATATGGTCTACCGACTGGAAGCGTCCTTCCCACGACTTGGCCTTGACGAACGATTTCCATCCGTACACCGGGTCGAAGGCGTCTGATGTCCATGCCTTGTCAAAGTCCAGCGTCTGCAACAGGACCGCAGTGGAAACGTTGTACGGCGCCAGAGGCGTTGAGACCAGGTTGACCCCAGCAGAGAGGAACTTCGTGAACTTGCCTCCTTGTTCTGTCGCCATTCCCCTGTTGGAGTTGGCGTCGATTGCTTCCACGGTGTAGAAGTAATTGGCGATATCCCCGTCCCCGTCCCCGATCGAGGTGAACGTGGTCTGACCTGCCGCGGCTTGGCCGAGGTAGGCGTAACCCACTTGTCCCTGATCATAGACCGTTCCTTTGTATATCTCATACGCCACAACATCAGCGGCCCCGCCCACTGAAGGGTCGTCAGGAGAAAGTCCCCATATTATTCGAACATCCTGGAAGAGACCTCCGACGAGCTCCGCGGAGACGAAGGTCGGTGGTGCAACGGATATGTCCGGGGGTGGTGGGGTGACCGTGAAATCGGCCCAATGGAAAGTGCCCCAGTTCTCGTCGCCCGAGGAGGGAACGCCGTCCGGGTCGTCCCTGCCGTGAACCCAGAGGGTGTAGTTGCCCAGAGCCTCCCAAGCACTGCCCGCGACCGGGCCTTGCCACTCCACCGCTTCGGTCGGAGAATCGAAGTTGCCGTCCGATGCGACCATGGATGCCCCCGTCCCGTAATCTCCGGGCGCGGGCTCCGCAGGCTGAACGAAGAACTCAGCCTCTCCCAGCTGGGAATTGCCCTTGAAGGTATCATCCACTATCGCGCTGAATTGCACCAAGGATACGTTCGTCGTAGGATTGGAGGATATGACGACGCTTCCCGGTATGGTCATGGGGCCGAGCAAATCGCCTCCAGGTCGGCGGATCGTGAAGGTGTTGTCCGAGATATCGGTTCCGTTGAGGGGCGGTGTGTCGCTGTCCTGCACCACCACCTTGACCATGTAGAAATCCCCGTTGGGCTTGGTCGATATGTCCCAAGCGTACGAGGTTTGTCCGGCAGGGATCGCCCCGTCTATTAGAGTCCATGTCTGTCCAGAATCGTGGCTGTAATACGCCGCCTGCTGTGCCACCGCAGGAAGCGCCGTCCTGTTCCAGTGAATGGTGGCCGTGTTCCCGCTGAACGTTTCGCCACCGTTGGGATGAGTGAGGTCCACGACCGGGTGGTAATGATCGTCAAGCAACCAGATGATGGTCTTGTTGAGAACTTCTCCCCTGATCGCCGAGCCGGTTTGCGCGTAATCCATCCCAGTGAACTCGAAGAAGAAACCTGCAATCTTGGAGGGATATCCACCCCATATGATGTTCGGGTCAGCCGTGCCGTTGGGAGCCGATGAGATCCATCTTGTTCCAACGTTGTCCCAGTTCGCCTGCAGGCCGTAGCTCTTCCATGAGTAGTACACGTTACCTCCGGCGTCCAGTCCCAGTATCTCGTCACCGCTGGCCCCTTGCCTGTGATATGTGTAGGGTATCCTGCCGAACCCTGAGTACGAACCGCTGATCGGGTCCCCGACGATACCCTCGACGTGCGACCAAGTGTACGGGTCCTCCTTCCAGTCGACCTTCAGCTTTGATTTCAGCCAAGAGTACCTTTCTGGACTTGAGAATCCTGAACTGGATTGCGTGGACAAAGCCCAAGCAGTGTCGTGAGAAGAAATGTAGAACCTCCCTCCTCCATCTATGTAGTTGCCGATCAAAGGTCTTTGCGAGTCCTCTATTGGAGGATACTGTTCCAGCCCAGTCTGCCACAGGACCGCTTTGTATTCCTGCAACAGCGCCAGGCTCGGGTCGCCGCTCCTGTCTATGTACCGGAGATTGTATGACCACCCTCCCCATTCCAGCGCATCCCTGTAGCTCTGGACCCTGTCGGGCGGGAAGGTCTCATCGCCGATGACGAGCAATATCTCTGCCTTCTCGGTAGTTGTGAACGTGTAATGGACTCCACCGAAGTCGTCCAGGGTGCTGTGTCCGAACCGATCGGTCGATTCGACATCGAAGTAGTACTTCTTTCCGGTCTCCAGCCCTATCAGGTCCAACTCGTGGTTGGTCTCCAGTGTGGGATCGTAATCGATCATCCCGAGGCCTGTTGTGTTGCCCCAGTTCACCCTTGAGTCGCTGGGCTCATCAGTCTGCCAGGTCACCGTCGCGGCAGCGTTGGTGATGTCCTTGACCCGAACATTCGATATGACCGGGCCTGCTGCATCAACGCGCGCGGTCGCGGTCGAAACGTGAACCGGAGAAACGTCGTTGTAAGTGACCGTTATGGTATCTAGGTCCGAAACCTCCAGCCTCCCGTTTGGGAACGGTGCCCAGAAGGAGGTGTCAATGGAACCTCTGAATATCCCGCTTCCGACAGGCGTCAAAGCGACAACCTCTCCAGCAACCTCAGTGTCGCTTGTGGCTGTCACCGAGACCGATACCGCGTCCGAATCCTGGACCTCTATGTTGATAGTGTCGATGTCCCCGTAGACGCCCTTGTCGATGTACACCTGACCGAACGACCTGTCCAGATCCCCTGAGATCACCAGAGCGAATGGCTGTGGTCCCGCAGGGATGCCGGATCCGGTGACCCTGACCTTCCAAATCCCTGTCGAAGGGCTGCCGAGTCTCACACCTTCCAGCGGGTTCTTGGCGTCGAAAAGACCGCCGGGCCTCGACTCGCTGGCGCCGAACGGAGTGCTGAACACATTACCTCTGTACACGGTTCCTGCCGGAGATATGACCTCAAGATTCAGGTCGTTGACCAGAGCGGTCGGTGCTCCAAGCGTTCCAGGGAAGTCTGTCCATGCCAGCTGGACCCTGAGTTCCTGCCCCGAGTTGACGAAGTATCTGTACTCCACCTGGTCTCCCGTCAGGAGTCCTCCGGTGTGTTCCACTATCGCCATCTGTCTCGGGTCACCCGCGAAGTATAGGACCTTATCCAGGTTGGGTCTGCCCCAGCCCTGGGCATTGTTGGGCCATTTCTGTTCGTTCTTCGAGTCCCTGTACAAACCCGTCATCTTCTCCCCGCTTGCTGCCAGAACTGCCTTCATCAGCGCCGCCGATGGATTCAAGCTCTGCGCGAGATCACTTGCTCCCGTCGGGTACCATCCGTCCACGAAATACTGCCTTATGATCGCCACCGTGCCTGAAGCGGCCGGCGCGGCGTAGCTCGTCCCCAGCCAGCCCGTGATACTTCCAGGAGAGAGGCTGGTCCACGGGTTGCCGTCACTTTTCGAAGAATAACCCTCTCCCACCGTGGTGACCGTTGGTTTCAGTCGACCGTCGGTCGTCGGTCCCCTGCTGCTGTAGCCCGCAACATCGTTCGTACCCCAAGATGTGATCGGACTGACGCTTCCTGCAGCGCCAGCTGAAACGATGGATTTTGCCGTTGCTGGACTTCCCACGTCATACCGGTTCGGGGGGGAGTAGATCGGTCCTCCGTTCCCATTGGAGAATATCACAAGCATGTCCGGATAGTTCCACATGAACATATCTGTCATCCTTGCCTGCAGATCGTAATTGGAATCATGCGTTCCCCAGCTGTTGCTGTGGATCCTTACCCCGGCGTTGTACGGGTCTATATACAAGTAGTAATAATCATCAGGGATGTACCTCAGGCAGTCGTCCCATGGATCTCCCGGCTGCGGTCTGCAGACCGTTCCGATGTCCTGCATGAAGATTTTGACGCCCCTTCCCTGGCCGTCGTGAGCGCTCAAACCGCCGACATCATCGTCCCTTCCGGCTCCGGTTCCCGCCACCATGGTGCCGTGTCCACTCGTGGCCCACCCTGCTTTGGGTGCGCTGTCCTTGAGTGCCCATTCGTCGCCTCCCGTGAAGGGATCGATGCCCACGTGATCGCTCATGGGGAGGTACCTCACCAGCTTCCTCCTTCCGAGGTCGGTGATGTTGTAGATGTCCCCGGTGACTATCAGTCCGCTCGATTCCCTGAAGAAGTTGTGGTCGAAGTCCAGGCCGGTGTCGGCATATGCAATGATCTGGCCGGTTCCGTCCAATCCAAGGTCCCACATCTTCCTGTCGCCGTTCACGTTCGTCTGATGGATCCACTGCATGTTCGCGTTCTCGATCACCGGCTCAAAATAAGGTTCGACGTATCTGACGAAATCCAGTGCCGCGATCTCTCGCAATTGGCCGCCGTCGATCTCCGCTTTCACCAATCCGAAGTCCACGCCGATAGTCGAGCTGATGACCTGACCCGGTTCCAGCCTTGCCAGAACGGGATCCACTCCTTGGCCGTCGTGTGTGATGATCTCCATTACGGAAGTGCCTACCCTATCCATCAGGTCTGGTCGTATCTTGTACGCAGAGTGGAACAATCCTGTCCACTGAACGAAATCGAGCCTTGAAATGCTCTCCTTCTCCTCGGAGTCCATCTTCACGATGAACGCGTTGTTGGGCACATAATCGCCCAGTTCCGCTCCCAGGCTCTCAACACGGTTCTTCCATTCTTCCTTTATCGGTCCAACGAACTGGATGACGTAATGGCCCGCGGCACCCCCCAGGTACTCGCCAGTCCTTAATTCCTCAGAGATCTTGGGTTCACCATCTCGCGTGTCGAACTCATATCCGTTAAGGCCGATCATGTGGAGTCCCGGTTCCTTCTCAACAAGGTAACCTCTGGATTCCAGAACCCCCTTTTCTCTTTCTGTCAGCCTTCCGATGGCGAACGTGTCATACAGGCTTGCCAACCTGAAACCGTTCAGACCTTTCTGACCATCTTGGCCGCTGAAGTAGATCCTGTAGTCGTTCCTTTCCGAGTTATCTTGTACAAAAGCATACACCGCCGAAAAAGCGGGTACAATCATAGCAATCACTACCAACAAAGCAAGCATGCTCGATGTCTTTTTGGGTCCCATATCAGACCTCCTCCATTCTCCGATGCATTGTGTAAATATCGGTTCTGCCCACCAATGAATACACTCTGGACTATTGTATGAATTCTACGGTATAAAAGATTTGTCTAATCACTTGGACAGGACTCTGGTGACCTGTAGACAGCCCCCATCCACGAGCAAAGTGAAGAAGTCCGTGCTGTGGTCCGTACCCCTCATCTTGACGCACCGGATCCTCCTTTGGATGTTCTCGTCGTTCATCCTCTCCATCTTGGTGTGGATTATCCCGTCGGAGATGTAGTCCTCGCCGTATTCGCCGTAGTTGTCCGAATTCGCGGGCATCTCGCAGATTATGATGCAGGTCACGTCCAGCTCACGAAGCCATTCGAAGAAGTAGAAAAGGTCCTCCCTTGGGTTCTTGAAGCTCGAGAGCACTTCCAGAACGGGCAGTGAATCTATGACCAGGATATCGTACTCAGTGTTCTTCTTGAGGTTCTCGGCGTACATCTTGAAGATGTCCAGCCAGTTCTTGCTTTCCATCCTCTCCAGGTTCCTTCTGATCAGGCCGAAATCGACTATGCTGAGCTTGTCTCCAACCTCTTTCAGGTCCATTCCGAGCCCGGCCATCTGGCTGAGCAAGCTCTCTCGACCTTGTTCAAGGGAGAAGAACGTCCCTCTGACGTCATCCTCCTTGGCGCTATTGAAGAGTATGTTGTACGCCATCGTCGTCTTCATCGTACCAGGTGGTCCGCAGATCAGGACAAGGCTCCCTTTAGGGATTCCCCCTGCCAGATGCTCGTCGAACCCCTTGATGTACGTCTTTATTCGCCCGTTATCCATATGGGTTCGGGGGAACTATCTCGCCAGTGCGACTTATATATTGTTGTTTAATTATCAAAAAATAAAAGGGGGAGTAATCGTGAATGGTAAATCTGTCACAACTCTCCTGAGCCCCGTGCCGTCGTCGTCATTCGACTGCTGGTTTATAGTCATTTTTGAACTGGGTTTGTTACCGAGAAAAGCTTATTTGTTATCAGGTTGTTTACCAGGTGGGGAGAGGAGATGTTCGTTTCGGACAAGAACATGAAGGACCTGATATTCCATTACTTGAAGGAGAACGAGACTTCCATCAGCGGTCTCTCGAGGATGCTGGAGAGGGACGGATACAAGGTTCACCGGCTGGTTCTCACGGGATACTTGAAAGCCCTTTCCGATGTCGGCATGCTGAAGCACAAGGAGATCCCGCCTTCCAAGGTTTACACGGTCACATCGAACAGCGACAAGAGCATTTATGATGCGGTTAGGGATAAGTGCAGATCACTGGAGGTCGATGACAAGGATGCGGCGACCATCAGCTGTTACATACTTCAGAACCTCTTTAGAAGACCGATCTTCCTTCAAGAGATCCGGCAGTTCGGTTTCGGGGACACGGTACTGGCAAAGAGGATAACAGGCGAGGAAAGGTCCGAGGCCCGGAAGAAGCTTACACAGAACGGGTTCAGGCTCCCGATCAACGATCCAGCATACCTCGTTGACCGGGAAAAGGACTACGAGGAGGTCATGGACTGGGTCCTTCACATGATTCTGATCGAGGAGTTCAAGGCTCAAGGACTTCTGATGGGTCCTAAGCAGACAAAACTCGAATTATGATAGGTCAGTGATAGGCCACCGGGGTAGCCGCTCAGAACTGGTAAGAGGGAATCCCGGAACATTCTCAACCCCGCTACCCCACGAGCGTTGGTAATACGCGGTAAGGCTGCTCACTTCCGTGCCTGACCCGGTTCCCGCGATCAAGGCGGTGGCCGTGACCCTCCGGCCAAACCATCCGCCACCTCCAGCCCCGCGGGACAGGATATCATCGTTGTCCCAGGGCCTATCACCAGGCTGGTTACGTCGTCCCCGGCTGTCAGCGCCGCCATGACGATTTCGGCTAGTAGAGGACGCCAAGCCCTCCGCTCAAGCCTACCAAGCCCAACTATGAGATAGATGATATTTAAATCGTTTTGTCTGGTGGCTCGCACGACAACCGTGCGGCTTCTCCCGTCGTTTCGTTCTTGATATTGATAGTGATAACAGAACGGTCACTTTTGCGGAGTACTGGTCTGGTCGAGCTGCGATTGTGTGGCCTCAGGGAAAGTTTATAGTATCTCAAATGAATACAATCAATAGCACGCTCCGAAGGAGCGGTGGCCAAGGAATACTATCTAGACGATAGAAGATACAGTATCGGAAGGGGGATTTCTCCTCTATGTGGGTCCTGAAAAGGCGAGAGGGGTCAGTCAACAACATATTTTTCTGGGCAATAATAGCCCTTCTGCTGGCCATTGGTTTCCTCTGCCTGTTCCTGTCGTTTCCACTTGTCTTCGGGAATGCATCCGCTCTTGTTGTCGATGAGAACATTGCCGTCATCCTCCTCATACTGGGTCTACTCCTTATCACGGTCTCCGGGGCCCTGTCCATTCGTCAGGCCAGGCTCCTTGCACGCTTGAGGCAGCTCACCAATATGAGGGACAACGCCCGGTCCGGCCTGCGTCTCGCCGAGAGCATGGGCATCGACACCCAGAGGGCAGATGACCTGTACAGAAGCGCCCAGGCCAACGTTGGATTTAGGAAGATGAAGGAATCAGAAGTGGCCATGACCGACTGCACCGCGATCCTCGAATCACAGCTGACACTTCACACCGATAGGCTCCTGGAGAAGACCAAGTCCCGAATGGAGCTCAGGAGGGATTCCACTGGGATACTGTTCAAGGACGAGTCTCTCAAACCCATCGAGGAAGAGCTGGAGAACGGTGACTATTGGGAGGTCTCCCGCCTTCTGCGGGCCCACAGCATTTCATCGGACAGGATAGAGAGGCTCTGGTACACCTTGAAGAAAGCCAAGAGACTGGGCATTCCGATCGAAGAGGATCTGAAGGACTTGAAGGATATTCTCATAGAGTTCAACAAGGGCAACTTCTCCAATGCCAGGGTGGGATCCATCAAAACCAGGGATTCACTGAATGTTCGCATGAAGAGATACGTCCAGCAGGAATACGTCACTCCGGTTTATCAGAAGATCAACTCACTTGGGAACAGGGGCATCGTATCCGAGGATGCCCAGGAACTGATGGCCAAAGCGGGCACCGATCTTCTCGCGGCGAATATCGAGAGCACTATCAAGATGGCCAGTCTCGGTGGGTCCAGCATAGATGAGGCTACGAAAGTGGCCATCAACGAGTCCTTCGAGAAGTTGGATGACATCGCAACCCGGGCTGAGAGGTTGGATGTCGACGTTTCCTCTTATCCCCACAGGATGGACATCGCCAAGACCGACCTGGAGGAAGGAAGGCTTGAGAAGAGCCTGGACGTTCTGCGGAACGCCGAGATGTCCCTGATCAAGGAGATGAACTTCGTTGTCGTGGAACAATTCGCTCCGCTCAGGAAGAGCATCGACACCTTGTTCCTTGTACCCGAATCCAGGCTCGAACTTGTCGAGATACTGGACGGGGCCGACGGGGAGAGGAAGAAAGGGAACTTCGAAGAAGCGGTCGAGATGGCGGAGAAGCTTGCGGACAAGATCCAGACCGAGAAGAAAGAGTCCCTCAGGGCGATCAAGAACTCTGCCGGTAAACTGGGAACCAAGGTGAAAGAGCTCGAAGATAAGGGCGTCCCCGCCGAGAAGATCAAGAAGGCAATGAAGATCTCGGAGGAAGCGGCCTCGGAGGAGAACTTCGTTAAGGCAATGGAGATACTGCTCAATGTCACAGAGATCGTCAACAAGAACCTGGCTCTGCACAAGGATTCTGTCAGGACAATGGAAGAGCTCGCAACCCTGCTTGACAGAACAAAGGACAAAGGGGTCAAGGTGACCGACCTCAGGAAGAAGATGAAGGCGCTGGAGAAGGTCACGGACCTGGAGCAGGTGATCGCCAAGGCCGAGAAGATAGAGGACGTCGCTCTCCAAAGGATGACCGACGCGACCGAGAGGACCACCGTCGAACTCATGAAGATGAGGGACCAGCTTCACTCGCTTCTGGAGCTTGGTGTGGACGTAGGCGAGGTGCCCAAGCTCATCGGGGAAGCGGAATCTGCGGTCGAGAAGCAGAACTTCAAGAAGGCCGGGAAGATCGCCAAGAAGGCCGAGCAGCAGCTGGAGGCGGCCATCGATCTTTCCGAGATGTTCGATGATCTCTTGGGGCAGATCGTGGAGACCTTCACTTTGCTGGACACCGCTGGGGTTCCCACAACAGTTTTCGAATCGGACTTACAGAACATCACGACCGAGAGGAACGCAGATACCCTGGAAGAACTGACCAGGTTCCTGGACGAGGTCCGTGCGGAGAAGGACAGGATAAGGAGCCAGGCCAGGGACACCTTGGAAGAGGTAAGGACCTTGGTCCAAGAACACCGAGATATATCGTTCGACGACGAGAATGAAATCCTTGCCAAGGCAACCGAGGCCTACGACGATGGAAGGTTCAGCCAGGCGTTCGAGGTGGCCGTCGAGGCCGTTGGCAGGACGAAGAAGAAGGTGGAGCTTTTCGAGAATTCCACCGAAGCCTGCGAGGCCCTGGGCGAGATCATAAGGAGGCTGAGCGAGGGCGGTTTTGACGCTCATTCACTGGAATCGGATCTCCAGATATGCGAGATGGACAGCGACCCCAGTTCACGAATTGAGAAGATCAGGACCCTTGAGGTGGAGGTCAAGAAGACCGAGTCCAAGTTGGTCCAGAATATGGACTGGGCGGCGGTCGAGGCGCGGCACGGGATATCCCTCCTTCAGGGGAATGAAGTCTCTTCGGACGACCTGTCCGAGATGCTGGACTCGGCAAATGAGCTTGCAGAGAAGCTCAAATATCGGGATGCTGAGAAGAAAGCGAGGAACGTTCGCGACCTGGCCGAAGAGAGGATCCAGCAGTTCAGGGAGGCGAAGGATCGAATGTCATCTCTTGAACATATCATTGACAGGGCGAAGGAGATGAACGTGTCACTGGACGAGCTTGAGGAAGACATCACCTGGCTGGAGAGCTCGGATGACTATTCACACATAATAGAGAAGTCGGGGCTTCTTTTCGATCGCATCAACAACCTGTTCGAGGGCAATAGGGACGATGTCCGCGATTCGTTATCCAGACTGAGAGAGACGGCGGCCGAGATGGAAAGCACCGGGGTTCGGACAAAGACCGTCCTTGAGTTGATCGAGAAGGCCGAGCTGGAGATGACTGAAGATAGCATCATCGATGCCATGGACACATGCGATCTGGCCGAAGAGAGGATCACAGAGCTCAGAAAGGTGCATGAAAGATGGTCCGGTGTCAAGGTGTCAGTTGATGAGGCCCTTAATGATGCCACCCGCTTCGGCATCGGGGTCAAGGATTTCGAGACCAGACTGGAGATGCTTGAAGAATCCCAGGACTATGAATCATCGATACCGGAAATGGACAAGATACTGGACGACCTCAACGCAAGGAAGACAACGATGAGCACCAGAACGCTGGAGGACATTCAATCCACCCGGGAAAAGCTCGAGAATCTCATCGAGGACGGTGCAGCTGGCGGCGATCTGATGGACCTTCTCAAGAAAGCCGAGAAGGACGTTCAGGAAGAGGAATACCTGTCGGCCCGCAAGAACATCATCGAGGTGGCCAGGGAGACCGAGCAGCTCAAGAATGACCACGAGAGTTTCGTTGCAGTGCTGGAGCAGGTCAAATCCGAGGTCGAAGAGGCTGCCGAGGCAGGCATGGAGGTCAACGATGTCCTGGAAGAACTGGAAGATATCAGGAACTCGGAGTACGATTACAAATCAAGGATTCAATTGGTGCGCGATCTGGGAGAGAAGTCCGCCGGAACTGCCGAGAGCCTGAGCCAGGAAGCCTCAGAAGCCATCTCCGAAGCTCGGGACATTCTGGACGACCTGAAAGCCAAGGGATTGACCGTCGGTGATGCCGAAAGCCTCCTGCTGGGGGCAGAGGACATGATGGGCGAGGGAAACACCTTCGAGGCGAAAAGATTGGCACTGGAGGCCAAGACCCTGGCAGGGGAATCGTCAAGCCTTGCCGAGGAGAAAGAGGCCGAGATCAAGCGCGCCAAGGAAGCTATCGAAAAGGCCGCTGTCTGGGGCGTCAGCGTGTCCAATCTTGCGAGCGAACTCCAAGATGCCCTGAAGACCTCTGACGGCGCTGAGGCACTCCAGAAACTGAGGATCGTTGCCGAGGAGGCGGACAGCCTCAGGATGTCCATGAGCGAGGATGCTGGTGCTGATCTAGATGGCATCCGGATGGAGATCCAGGAACTGAAAGGGAAAGGTGTCCAAGTATCCAACCTGGAAGCCGTGCTGGCTTCCGCCGAGGACCTTATGTCACAGGGAAAGGTGGACGAGGCCAATGAACTCATCGAGGCTCTGAAGAAGGAGAAGTCGGGGCTGGATGAACTGGATTCAGATTTGACGGATTTAAATGAGTCTCTTGACGAAGAAATGAAGAACATGGAAGTGAGAAGGAACGACCTAGCATACATCGAGAGAGAAAGGGCGGAGATCCAATCTCTTGGTCTTGCCAAGGAAGCGCTGGAGAGGACGGAGGCCTTGCTGACCATGGTCGCCACCGTCAAGAGGGAGCTCAGGGAGAGCACCGAGACGAGGCTGGGAGAGGTCCGGGATTTTGTCAACGAGCTCAGCGAGAAGGGCGCAGACGTTGAAGATGCCGTTTCAGTCCTGTATGAGGCCGAAGAGGTACTCGCGGACGACGGATATCTTAAGGCACTGGCCAAGATAAACAGGGCTGCCGAGGTCGGAGAGAGTATCGACAAGAAGCACATCTTCGACAACTCACTCATGGAGACGGAGGAGCTCCTGAAGGTCGCCAACGAAGAGGGCGTGGACGTGAACGACCTGATGGAAGATCTTGAGAACCTCCGGAGGGGGCACGACTACGCTCAGATGACCGAGACCCTCAAGGCGATAGAAGAAGAGACCAACAAGCGAAGAAACGGTGTCAAAGACTAGGTCTGGCCACCGTAATCCATATCGAGATTCATACCACAAAACTTTTTAGAACAAAGCTACATATGACTACCCTACACACGCATCATAGGGGGTAAAAGTTGGGCAGAATAATCGGGAAAATGGCTCCCATTCTCATCGCTGCCCTTTTCCTCGTTGGCTCGTTATCGCCTCTGTTGACACCCGGAAAAGGAAGCGCCCAGAGCCAACAAGCAGAAGAGGCGTTGCAGGAACCGCTTCCTCGGGGTGAATATCTCTTTGGTCCGGTCTCGGGTCAGAGGTATCTCATCATCAAAGACATGGTCGAGGAGAGGACCAGCTACCTTGGGGAAAGCATTCTCTTCGAGGACCTTGAATCACTGGCAGAATATGAACTGGGCCTTGCAGATGGGTCTTCGTATAAGATCGATCCCAAACTTCAGGAGGCCATGGGGGACGAGAGCTCACAGAACGAGATCGTTTCCATCGTGGTGGAGATGAGAGGACAGCCTTCTCACGAGATCAGTCTGAAGACCAGGGCGGAGCACAAGCCTGCGCTCCAGGCACTGATGGACGAGAGGACGGCGATATATCAGGGTGCAAAGGCCAGGATACCCGTTGATGCGGTTTCCATCATAGGACCGATCGAGAACACCATGACGCCATCCGAGGTCAGCCACCTGGAGCTGACCAATCTGAAGATCGACCTCAAGACGTATGAGATCCGAAAGGAGATACTGGACATCACCGAGGTCGAGAACGCCCTTATCCAGGAGGATCTGTACAGCCGCCTTGGATCATCGGGCTACCGTATGGGCTATCAGGGGCATCTCTTCAACTCGTTCTCAGCCTGGGTGCCGGTCCACTCCATCCAAGCGATTGCTGATGGACCGGATGTGGGTTTCGTCCACGCCAGTTTCAAGATGTACCCGCACCTCGATGTCAGTCCCAACGCGATATACGCCAACGTAATGTGGAGCAGCGGCATAACTGGAGGACCCTGGGACCTGACGGTCACTGATACAGGCATCAACGGAACACATCCCAACCTCCACGAGGAATTCGAAAAGGTCGTTCACGACAACGGCCAGTTCGACCCAAGGTACATAGACAATCCAGCATCGACAGACGATTTCCACGGTCACGGCACTCACATCGCAGGTATCATCCTGAGCAACGACACCACCTACCAGGGCGTTGCATACGGCATGCGCAATCTTATCGACGGCAAGTTCGGATATGACACGAGCGACGGACTCGGCGGAGGAGACTGGGGAGACTTCATGCAGATCACTGATTGGGCGGTCCAGACGGCCGGCGCTGATATCCTGAGCCTCAGCTACGGAGGCGGAGGCCTCACCAACGGTAACAGCGGACCCTCCAGATTCCTGGACGCGGTCATAGACGACCTCGGTGTCCCTATTGCAGTTTCGGCCGGCAACTCAGGACCCGGTTCTGGCACGGTGGGTATCCCGGGTGACGCCTTCAACATTTTCTGCGTGGGAAGCATGAACGATCGCAATACCGACTCAAGGCTCACCGATTTCACCAGCGGTTTCAGCAGCCGCGGTCCACTGGACGATGGGAGGATAGCCCCGACCGTTTTGGCACCGGGTACGAACATCATGTCCGCCAACACCAAGTGGGCGACCGGGAGCGATTTCATACTCATGTCAGGGACGAGCATGGCAGCACCCCACGTCGCAGCCGCCGCCCTTCTGATGCTGAACTACACCAACGATTCATCTCTTTTCCCCGCCATCTACAGGGCCCTCATGATCAACCATGCGGAGGACTGGGGGATAATCTCCGGCGTGGACAACGATACCGGATGGGGGTACATCGACATGGACAAGACCCTCACCTGGATGGACTACCACATCGAAGGTTTCGTCAACGACTCGCTCAGGTACCGGTTCTACAGGGGTTCTGTGGCCGCCGGCGACAAGGCAACTCTGGCTTGGCAGAAGCACTCCGTCTACATCGGTGCCGGCTATCCCTTCCAGCACTGGCCGCCCAACGATCTCGATCTGTACCTGTACGAGATGCCCACCAGGAACGAACTTGGACGTTCCAGCTTCTCTCTCAGCAATGTCGAACAGCTGAATTTCAATTCCGCGAGAGGAGACGTTCTCTTCAAGGTGAGGGCGTTCGGCACCATCAGGGGACCCGTCAATGAACCCTTCTCACTAGCACACATGGGAAGCTATACCGAGATCATCCCTCCATATTACATAGTGAATGTGAGCGCTCCTTCCAACGTTCTCTTCGGGAGCCAGTTCACCGTGTTCGCCAACATCACCAACCTGGGACAGCTCGAGGGGTGGAACGTGAACGGACGCATCAACCTGCCCGGGGGACTTACCTTGGTCGGTGGCTCGAACCCCTCTTCGATAGGGAATCTTGTCAATGGGGCCACCGGCACGGTCTCTTGGCAGGTTAGGGCCGACGCGGTCGGAGTACAGTCGTTCAATGTGGACGGTTATTCCAGTTCCCTCGGCGAGACCTTCCTCAACAACAGCGGGAACATCATCTTGAATGTCATTGACGTCGAACTCCCCTTGATACTTGAGGTCAACGCACAGCCCAATCCGCAGGAGGTTTACGGGCTGGTGAACATCTCCACACTGGTACTGGACAACACAGGCGTGAACAGGGTGGTCGTGTCCATCACAAAACCCGACCTGACTCCCTTCGGGAACTTCACCATGGGCTTCGATGTAGGTTCCCTGAAGTACTTCTATTACGACACATACCCCGACCTGGGGGATTACACATTTGACATCTGGGCCGAGGACCTCAACAGCAACTGGAACACTTCAGCAGGGATGTTCACAATACAGGACACGACGCCTCCTGAGTTAAGCAATCTTTTGGCCGGGCCATCGCCTCAAGAGGTGTTCGGATCGGTCAACATCTCTTTGGATGTGACTGACAACTTCCTATTATCCAACGTCTGGGTGGAGATCACAGACCCGTTATCGGCCTTGACCAGCTTCACCATGAACAGTGGGCTTATCGACAATTTCTATCACAACGACGCATACAATATCATTGGAACCTATAACTTCACAGCTTGGGCTATCGACAGTCTGGGGTTATTGAACTCCACCGGGGGGCAGTTCGTCATCCAGGATTCGACCTTCCCCATTGCCGATGCGGGACCAGATCAATACGATATGCTGATCGGGACGGCGGTCAACTTCGACGGTACTGGATCCAGCGATAACTACCAGATCGCATCCTATGTGTGGACCTTCTTCGATGGGGCTCCACAGACCATGATGGGGGTGACTCCCCAATACACATTCCTAATCGCATCCTGCTATGATGTCGACCTGAACGTGACAGACACCTCTGGCAATTATGCTGTCGACACCATGCGTGTGTGCACCATTGAACGCAATCCGCCTCTCATTCAGAACGTGGCCGCCACACCGAACCCGCAGGAGATCTTCGGCTTCGTGAACATCTCAGCAGACGTGTGGGATGATTACGGGTTGGTCGATGTGTGGATCAAGGTCGTTGCACCAGACATGACAACCACCAACGTGTCCATGACATCCGGGCCTGGTGACCTCTTCTACAACCGCAGGATGTACTCCGAGCTGGGAACGTACGATTTCACCATCTGGACAATTGATGTGTACGACAACTGGAACTCCTCACAAGGTTCGTTCTTCATCGATGATTGGACGCCTCCCAAGATGAACAACGTTGGTGTCAATCCAACAACCCGACAAATACATGGATCCGTGAACGTTTCCCTGTTCGTGACCGACAACCACCTGGTGGACCAGGTCCTGATCGACATCACCGACCCCGACAGCCTTACTTTCACCAACACCTCAATGAGCTTCTTCATCTTGGCACTTCAGCACTTTTATAGGGACTTCTACGATAAACTGGGCACGTACAACTTCACCATCTGGGCGAGCGACTTCAGCGGGAACTGGAACAGCTCCAGCGGGTCGTTCTTCATTCAGGACACCCTTCCCCCTACCTTCATCAGCATTGGTGCCGACCCCAACCCTCAGGAAGTGTTCTTCGAGGTCAACATAACCACAACTGTATCGGACAATCATATGGTCATCGGAGCATGGGTCAACGTCAGCGACCCGAGCGGCGGTTTCGTGGGGAACTACTCCATGAACGAGGATAGTCCCGGCAACTACTCGCTATCCAGAAGTTACGACCTTCTTGGAAGGTTCGACTATGTGATATGGGTGTCCGACTTCGTGGGCAACTGGATCTCACTGGGCAAGACCTTCAGGATAGAGGACGGTACTGAACCTTTGGTCACACCGCTACAAAGCAATCCGCAGGTCGAAGTGCACAATGACCTTAATCTGACCGCGAACGCGACCGACAACTTCGAGCTCGAAGGAACCTGGTTGATCATCTACACCCCCGCAGGCATCCAGATTGGAAACTTCACCATGGTCGAGAATCCAGGAGCCGTGGCCAACTACTACTATGAACTTCCATTCGGCGCCCTCGGCGAGTTCTCCTACTTCGTGGCCGCTAAGGACACAAGCGGTAACTGGAATGCCTCGTGGGAGACGTTCACGGTCGTTGACCAGACGCCACCTGTCGCGGATGCGGGTCCGGGACGAGCCGTCGAGCAGGGGACGGTCGTTTCCCTGGATGGAAAGGGAAGCAGCGACAATTTCGGCAACGTGGATGAGTTCAACTGGACGTTCGATTATGATGGAAGCCTGGTATTGTTGACAGGGTCCAACCCATTGTTTACCTTTGACATTCCTGGCAACTACACAATAACCCTCGAAGTGAGCGATTCTTCCGGTAACAAGGACACGGACACAACGTGGGTCGACGTCACTGCCAAAGACAGCGACGGCGACGGTCTGACGGACGACTACGAGAACCAGATAGGGACCGACCCGTTGAGCCGGGACTCTGATGATGACGGCCTGGAGGATGCGGACGAGATCGCACTCGGGACCGACCCGCTGGACAACGACACCGACGACGACGGGATACTTGACGGTCAGGACGACCTTCCGCTAATACCCAACGAGGATGACGGAACCACCGGGGGGAACTTCCTCTCCGATTATTGGTGGATCATACTCTTGATGGTCCTTCTTGTTGCCATCGCCCTCCCGATAATCTTCGCCAGCGGCAGAAGACGGAAGAAGGAAGAGGAAGAGAGACTCAGGGAGAAGAGGAGGAGACAGGCGCGGCTTGGAAAGAAGAGGGCTGCCCAGAGGGCCAGGATGGAAGCTACAATGCCTCCCCCACCGATGGAAGAAGATCTGCTGCCCGAACCCGACGAACCGCCTCCGCCGCCGGACGAAGATACGCCACCGCCTTCGGATGAGACGCCAGCACCGCCCGACAAAGAGACGCCACCGCCTTCGGATGAGACGCCCCCACCCCCTGACGACGAGGCTCCCCCACCGCCGACTGATTAGTTCTGAAGAAAACCGGGTTCTACCCGCTCATTAACTTAACAATAGCCTCAGCAGGTTCTCCATCGCATTCTTCCAGGGCCTTTCTCGCTTCTTCCTCCGAGACGTTCGCCTTCTCCGCGACCAGCTTTATGTCCTCTATCGGGATGCTCACATCCCCGTCCCTTTCCCCCACGTCCGCAGTGCCGACTATCTGCCAGGTCTCCTGCCCCTGAACGGTCGTCCTGGTCACGTCCGGGTTCCTGAAAACATACTCATTCGAGACAGTTCTGATGATGACCTCTTCCACACCCTCTATCTCCTCGGTCTCGATCCCCATCTGCTTCATCATTCTTTTCATCTGTCTCGGATTCATCCGTCCGCCTGGAATCATACGAATCACTTTGGTAATCTGACTCTCTCTAAAAAAGCGTTGGGATTGTTTAAATAGATTGGGTCTATTGAAAGGGTTCGTGAGAATCGCGGTCCTTTTGAGGGATAGGTGCCAGTCCAAGAGATGCTCCCTCGAATGCATCAGATATTGTCCCCCTGTGAGAACGGGTAGCGAAGCCATCGTCATGGGGGAGGACGGCAAGGTCATCATATCTGAAGAGCTGTGCGTCGGGTGCGGCATCTGTGTCAACAAATGCCCCTTTGACGCCATCAGGATCATAGGCCTTCCCGAGGAATTGGAGGGGGAGCTGGTCCATCAGTACGGTGAGAACGGCTTTCAGCTCTACAGACTGCCCTGTCCGAAGAGCGGCATGGTAGTGGGTCTGCTGGGACCCAACGGGATTGGAAAGACAACGGTCATTTCCATACTCTCAGGTGAGCTGGTGCCCAATCTTGGGGAATATGACGAGGAGCCTGACTGGGAGCCGGTACTCGAGCATTTTGCCGGAACGGAACTACATGATTATCTTGAGAAGATCGCTGAAGGGGAATGGGGGGCGGCCATGAAGCCGCAGTACGTGGACCAGCTCGGAAAGGCGTACAAAGGTGCCGTCTCCGACCTCCTCAAGAAGGCAGATCACAACAACAAGCTCTCTGACGTGAAGGATGAACTGGAGCTTGCCAGCTTCATGAACAAAGATGTGAAGAAGCTCTCGGGAGGGGAGATGCAGCGACTGGCCATTGCTGCCACACTGCTGAAAGAGACAGACGTGTACTTCTTCGACGAGCCTTCATCGTACCTGGATATCTACCAGCGCCTTCAGGTCGCAAAATCCATCCAGAAGCTAGCCGAGAACAAACCCGCGGTGGTGGTGGAGCACGATCTGGCCGTCTTCGATTTCCTCGCTACAAACGTCTATCTTATGTACGGGTCAGAGGGGGCATTCGGCGTTCTTTCCCATCCTCGCCAGGTGAGGTCGGCCATCAACGTCTACCTGGGAGGCTACATGAAGGAGGAGAACGTCCGGTTCAGGGATACCGAGATCAAGTTCGAGTCCCACCCGCCCAGGAAGGAATGGTCGAAGGTTCCATTGCTGCACTTTGAGCCCCTTAGGAAGAGATTCAAGAGCTTCACCCTGAGCACTGGTGAGGGTAGTATCGGCATTGGAGAGGTCGTTGGGGTGGTGGGTCCCAACGCCACGGGAAAGACCACCTTCGTCAAGATGCTGGCAGGCGAGTTCAAGCCCACTGCGGGGGTGGTTAGCACCGAGGTCACGGTCAGCTACAAGCCTCAATATCTGGAGACCAAGTTCGCGGGTTCGGTACGGGAGTTGTTCCTTACAGAGATCTACGAGGAATTCCAGGAGGACTTCTTCCAGGGCCAGATACTTCAGCCGCTGGGGGTCGTCCCGCACCTTGAGAGGGAGTTGAAGAGCCTATCCGGAGGCGAACTGCAGAGGGCGGCCATCGCTCTGTGTCTCGGAAGGAAGGCGGACCTGTACCTCATTGATGAACCTTCTGCCTACCTGGACTCCAACCAGAGGATGCAGGCGGCCAAGACTATCAGAAGGACCATGGAGAAGAAAGGGCTGAGCGGGCTCATTGTGGACCACGACGTCTACTTCTTGGATCTCGTATCGGATTCTCTGATGGTCTTCGGCGGAGAGCCGGGGATTAGCGGCATTGGTGAAGGCCCATTCGGAATGAGGGATGGGATGAACAAGTTCCTGAAGATGGTGGAGATAACTTTCAGAAGGGACAGCGAGACCAACCGGCCCAGGATCAACAAGTTCGGATCTTCAAAGGACAGGGACCAGAAGGCAGAAGGCGAATACTACTACTCTTCCTGATTCTTCTTTCTTTTCCAGAGGAAATAGGCTACCAGCACCAGCAACAAGCTCAGAAGTACGGCTATGTCGAAGTACTCGAAGGTATCCGCCAGGCCAAACACCGCATCGCCAAGGAAATAACCCAGTAGGACCAGCACCGTGTTCCAGACCATCGCTCCGGCGAACGTGAATATCAGGAAGTTGCGGAGCTTCATCTTCCCTATTCCAGCAGGGAATGAGATGAACGACCTGGTTCCGGGCAGGGAATGCCCGATGAATATCGCCGCGTCCCCGTACTTCTCGAACCAATCCTCAGCTTTGACGATGTGCTCTTCCTTGAGACGGAAGTACTTTCCGTATTTTCGGATGAAAGGTCTCCCCAGACTGTAGCCAATGTAATACGCTCCAGTGGAACCAATGACCGCTCCAAGAGAACCCACCAGGATGACGAGAACTATGTTGAACTGGCCCTGGGCTGCCAGGTAACCGGCGAACGGCATGATTATCTCGCTGGGAATGGGTGTTACTATGCCCTCGACCAGCATCGCCAGGAAGATACCGGGATAGCCGACCGCCTGGATAACGTCCTTGAACCAGTTCGCAATCGGTAATAGAAATGAAGCCATTGAGTTCACTACGCATATGACAAAAATAGTTAAGGTTTTTCATCTCCGAGGACCAGCTTCCCTTTTCCGGTCTCCTGCATCTCTCTGTCCTTGGCCACCAGCCTCCCCCTCAGGAACGTGGCCAGTGGAAAGATGCCTTCCCAATTCTCGAAGGGTGTCCATCCGCATTTGGAGTGCAGGTCATCTCCCCTTATCTTGGTGACGTTGTGCATGTCCACTGCTATGAGGTCCGCGTCCATCCCAACCTCGATCCTCCCCTTGTTCAGACCCATGATCTCTGCCGGTCTCTCCATCATCGCGTTTATCAACCTTTCAATCGTGATGTTCCCTCTCTTCACATATGCCAGCATCACCGGGATCGAGGTCTCGACGCCGGGGACTCCTGAAGGGGCCACATCAAACGACTGCTCCTTCTCCTCTATCGTGTGCGGCGCGTGGTCCGATGCAATGATATCGATCTTCCCGGACACCAACGCCTCCCACATCGCCATCTGGTCGCTTTTGGTTCTGAGAGGCGGATTGGTCTTGCCGAAGCCTTCCAGATCAGAGTTCATATTGAGCAGAAGATGATGAGGCGTGACCTCCGAGGTAAGCCTCGGGTTCTCCAGGAGAGGAATGCTCTCCTTGGCGCTCACGTGGCAGATATGGATCTTCCTGTCCGTCGATTTGATGACCCTCTTGATGGCGGCCATCTCGGCCTCGTTGGGCCTCACTTGCAGAAAATCCTCCAAGTCTCTCTCACCGGATCCCACCAGGCTCTTGTCCTCGCAGTGGATGCCCACGTGCCGGTCCCCTCCCACACCTTCGCACACCTCACCCAGCCTATCGTACTCGCCGAATCCCAGTCCCGCAGCCGTTCCGGTCATGTAGACCTTGAACGGGCATCCCAGTTTGGATAGTTCGTCAGTGCTGCTGTTCTCCTTCAGAGCCACGTAAAGGCCGAAGTCCGCGTTCGCCTTGCTTCCCACAATCCTGCGCTTCTCTTGGTAGGTCCGGACGTCCACTATCGAGGGGTCATTGTTGGGCATGTCGAAGATGGTGGTCACCCCTCCGCACAAAGCCCCTGCAGACCCTGAACGAAAATCCTCCTTGTGCGTCCTGCCAGGCTCCCTGAAATGGACGTGAATGTCAATCCCCGCAGGGAGGATGTAATTGCTCCCGAAACTGTGGCGTTCATCCCCTTTGAGTATCTTCTTGATCTCGGTGATCTTCCCGTTCTCTATGCCGATGCAACACTCCTCAAACCTTCCCCGGAAAAATGCTCTTCCCTCAACAACCCGCATCTCAGCCACCAAGGGTCTTCTCTTCCACCTCGCCTCCCGGGGAGATCTCTCCAAATATCCTTGAATTGAACTTGAAGATCTTGGTGTCCTTGTCGAACCACGCATCCGGAGGAAGACCGGCTTTCATGCATGTTTGCGAGAGGAACTCCTCCTCGTTCCATTTCCACTCCACGGCGACTTGGGGCAGGAGAAGGCCGCGGTAGGGACCCTTCTCCACAATGAGTCCATCGTTCCCGATATCTATACTCTTGGGATATTCCGTCGCTTTGCTGACCTCTATCTGCTCCGGAGAGGTCAGGATGCTGACTTCAACTGTGACCCTGTCCAGCTCTTCGGAAGACAGGCGGGGAAACCTCGGGTCCTCGGTGGAACCCTCGGCTGCTTTCACAAGTGCTCTCTTGAGCGAGAATATGGGTGAAGGGTAACCGATGCAGCCCCGCAGTTGATCCTCTGGATGGGTGTTGATGGTGACGAAGACCCCAGACTCGGCCAGGAAACTCTCTGGAAAGTTGAAATCTGGATACGGCTTCCCTTCCACAAAGCACTCGATGACCTTTCGGGCTATCCTAACTGCTAGGGTTCCCTCCTCAATGGAGTACATCGACCCAATAAATGTGTCCGATATCTTAAACCCTACGATTCCATTTGTCGGTTCTGAAGAAGAATATCATGTTGGTATCTGGTCCGATCCCATTGTCCTTATGTCGTAGTCCAGTCCCAGTTTCCTGAGCGTCAAGCGCACATGCTCTACGCGCGCCATGAGCTCGCTGACATCCTTCCCATTCGCCTCCAGAATCCTCTCCCAGGGAAGTACGAATATCGAGTCCTCCCTGACCATCATCCATCCGTGCTTCTTCAGGACCTCCACTAGATCTTCGGGGATCTTCGCGTTCTGATCCATGTTGATGACTATGAATGTGGCCAGGTCGTTCATATGGACTACTTACTACATTTATCCCTGTCCGCAGTAAAATCCGTTCCCTTGGGATTATCAAATGTGATTTTCATATTGAGTCAGCCACTGACATGTCAGGGAGAAAAGATTTATCTTCAAAAGCTGTTTACTATACGAACGGTGAACTCAGTGTACAGAAAGGTGCCAGTTATGGAGGTCATGACCCGGGATCCGGCGACCATTACGCGAGGCCAGACCGTCTCGGAAGCCGCGGCTTTGATGAAAAAAGAGGACGTCAGCGCTTTGGTCGTTGTTGACGGGAACAAGGCCATCGGGATAATGACCGACTACGACGTTGTGCAAAAGGTGGTCGCCCAGGATATGCTACCTTCCAAGCTGAAGGTCTCAGACATAATGACCGCCCCGGTCATATCCGTACATCCGCATGTGAAGGTGGAGGAGGCCGCTCGGAAGATGTCCGAGGAAGGCGTCCGGAGGCTCGTCGTGACCGAGGACTCGCAACTGCACGGACTGGTGACCGAGAATGACATCCTCAAGCTGTGGCCAGGTCTCATTGAGGTCACCCGGGAGTACCAGAAGATCGGGATGACCGACGCTGGGATGGAGATAGAAAGCGGCTACTGCGAGAGCTGCCGTGTTTTTTCCACATCGTTGGCGGAGCTGGACGGTCAGCTTTTGTGCCCTGAGTGTCGCGAGAGATAATCGGCTCAAAAGGATTATAAATACTGACCCGACTGGCACGAAGGAATGAGATTCGTAAAGGTATCTCAGGATGAAATATCGAAGATCAGGAACCTGTACGAAGGCGTCATGTCCTACGCTTCTCACGGGCTTTTCTACCGCGAGGGTCTTTTTCTGGGTGAGGAGATGGCCAAGATAGCGGAGAAGACCCCCGACGAGTTCATCCACGTCATTTCGAACGTGCTTGTGGGCAGGGGCTGGGTGGACAGCATTTCATTCGAGAACGACCGAATCATCGTCAAGGGCTGCATCGAGGTCTCCGAGGATGATGGCACCGGACTGGAAACATGCCACAGGCTGAGGGGAATTCTCAGCAAGGTGCTGGAGATATTCATGCAGCAACAGGTCAAGATCGTCGAGACGGAGTGCGAGACTCTCGGCGCTGAGAATTGCGTGTTCAAGATCGAGAAAGAGGGATAACAATGTCATACAAGGGATTACTGGCGACTTTGAAGAACGACTGCAATGCGATGGCATCAGCGATCATCAGCAAAGATGGAGCTGTGGTGGACAGTGATATACCAGAGGACGTCTCCAGAGAGACTTTTGCAATAATGAGCGCAACGATCATGGGTGCTGGGGTAACCGCTGCCATAGAACTCAAGAAGAGCGCTCCGCAGAGGATAGTATTGGACTCATCCGATGTGAGGACGGTCATTATGAACGCGGGAAGGAAGAGGATACTTGTTGTCGTTGTACCTCCAGAGACCGATCCCTCTTTGGTCGTTGATTCTTCCAGAATCTTGCTGGAGTCCTTGGAGGACTCCTGATCAGAAATCTATGCCAAGTTCATTCAGTTTTTCTCTAGTGGGAACAGAGTTCGGACCCCACCCTCTGGCGATAAAATAGTCCTCCAGCATTTTGTCCATCTCCTCCACTGTCACCAGGTGCCCTTTCGATTCTCCTTCCGGTATGGGTACGCTCGTTATCTTCTCTGGCAGAACGTAATCCTGCCTGGTCATACCCTCTCGCAGGTTGTAAAGTTGTTTCAGGTTGTTTATCCTCTCACCCGTCGTGAGCAGCTCTTCTTCGCTGATCTCCGCTCCCGTCACCGCCTTCAGAACATCCGTGAACCCCTCTGCAAAGAAATATCCCCTGGAGAACTTGCACACGCCCAAAGCGTCGTACAGAACCACCAGGTCCTCCATGTCCGTTATCTCTTCGCCCTTTCCCTCGGATGAGAACCTGTCCACATCCTTGAACTTCCAGAACTTCCCGGTGAGCTCGAGCGCATATGCGCACGTCCTCAGATGGCATGCACCCCGTGTCGAGGTCATGAAGGCCAGGGCCATTCCCTTGATCCCCCTTACATCGTAGGCCGGAGGCTCCATCCCCTTCACGTGGACCGCATACTTGTCGGCGCCCTTTCCGATCCTCTCGGCAGCCATCTTGACTCCGTCGGCCAGTATGTCACCCAGGCCTTCTCTCTTGGCGATCATCTCCAGCAACCTAAGCTCAGCATCCGAGTTCCCGAAGTTCAGGTCCATCCCGCCCGTTTCTTCTCTTGTCAGTATCCCGTTCTCATACAGGTCCATGGCGAACCCGATCGCATCTCCGGCCGATATCGTGTCCATGCCTTCGTAGTCGCAGATCTCGTTTCCCTTCGCGACCGTCTCTATGTCACCCGTCCCGCACACTCCCCCCAGGGAGTACAAGGTCTCGTATTCGATTCCATCGATTGCCAGTCCCGCGAATTTCCCTTCGTCGATGGTGAACAATCTGCCGCAGGGCTTAGAACACGAGAAGCAAGCCTTGTTCTTCTTCATGTATATTGGAGCCCAGTGGTAAGGGTCGATCTCCTTTCTTTCGTCGAACATCCCCTCTCTCCAGTTCCGCGTCGGGAAGACGCCTCGGTCGGCATTTATCCACTCCAAGAACTCCCCTGTCCCGTACTTGGTGTCCGATTCGTACGCGGAGCTCTCGGTCATCTTGTCTATGTATTCCAGGCTGAGGTCCAGCAAGGCCTTCGGGTCATGCGGAACGAGGTCCTTTGTGCCCCGAACGGCTATCGCCTTGAGATTCTTGGATCCCATCACCGCGCCCACACCGGCCCTACCCGCCTGCCTGTCATCACAGTCAACGCATGCGTATCTCACCAGATTCTCTCCGGCGGGTCCAATGGATGCGACCTTGACGTCGCCCTCCCTCTCCTTGACCGTCTCGGCCGTAACTGGCACCGTCGACC
Source organism: Thermoplasmata archaeon (assembly GCA_023140195.1). Lineage (GTDB taxonomy): Archaea > Thermoplasmatota > Thermoplasmata > RBG-16-68-12 > SOIM01 > JAGLME01. The sequence continues at coordinate 122,299 of JAGLME010000004.1, read as the reverse complement.
CCCATAGATCCGATGCATCCTTGATCTCCACATCATCATTGTCTATGAGCAGATATGAGGGCTCCTTGGCTCTGCCGGTGATGACCAACGCGTCATATCCAGCATGTTTGAGCTCCGACCCTATGCTCCCGCCCATGACCGAATCTCCTATCAGACCTGTGAGCGGTGACTTTGTGCAGAAGACGACCTTGCCGCCCGTTGGCACCCCGAACCCGTCGAAGAGCCCCGGTGTCACTATGAGCGGGTTTGATGGGTCGAAGGCGTCATGCTTAGGCTGCGACCTGTCGTAAAGAAGCCTGACAGCGAATCCGGCCCCGCCCAGGTACTTCTTGACCATCTCATCTGGCAGAGCCTCTTTGGAAATCGTGCCCGTGCCGAGGTCCACATGCAGGATGCTTCCACCGTAGCCCTTCACTTCAATCACCTCCCGAGAGCCTTCTGGCCTCTGTCCATTTCTCGCTCACTCCCCCTTCAGAACCGTCCAGGTATTGCACAGCTTGTATCGGGCAGAACTTGACGCACATCGGGTCGCCGTGGCACAGGTCGCACTTGGTCGCAAGATCCTCCTTCATCCAGATGCAGTCGAAAGGACATGCTTCGATGCACGCCTCGCAGCCGGTGCACTCATCCTCCACCACTTCGATGGCGGTTCCCTCGACCACTCTGATGCAGTCGACCGGACAGACCGCGGCACATTCCTGCTCACATGCATTCCCCTGGGTGCAGACGATGGGCACGTCCAACCTGACGCCCTTCTTTGTGATTCTTATCCTGGATTTCGTCGTATTGAAAACATCCTCATGCCACACAGAACAGACCATCTCGCACAATCTACAGCCCGTGCAGACCTCGGGAAAGGGAACAATCGCATGCGCCATCGGAAACCCGGTTAGTGAAACGGAATGAAATAGAAAAGATTTGCCCAATCGGCTTCAGAGGTAGTCCCCGACCTCCACCTTCCAGGCGTCATGCATCATACGGGATTTGTCCGCATTGGCCGAACTGCGTATGGAGAACTTGATCGCATTTCTGTATTCACCCTTCTCCATCTCGACCCTGGCCTTCTCCAAGAGTCCCAGTGCATCTTCCACATTTCCCCCAGCTTCGCTCGCAAGGTTGATCTTCCTCTCGGCTCTCCCCAGTCGAAGGAGCAAAGCATCGAACTGCCTCGCGATGACCTCGGCTTCTTGACCGCCACGGGAAGCCATCTCCAGCGCCACCGGGTACTCATTCTCCGAAAGCGCGACCTTTGCCCTCGCCAGTAGGACCTCCGCGGCGGGGAACACGGCACCATTCCTCTTGCCGTTGGCAATGATGGTCATGGCATATGCCATCGCGCCCTCGACTATCAGCCTGTACTCACGTATATTGGGGTCCTTCTCCTTGGAAAACTTGGCGGCCTCTCTGACCTTGGCGCCGCACCATGGGCACACGACATCGAGATCTTCGAGCTGTTCGCTGCAACCCGGACAATGAAGAACCGTAATGTAGTGCTCTTCCAAAGCTTCCCACCTACCTCCTATATCCCACTCCTCACCTTCCATAACAATCTGTAATCCTATCAATAAGTATTCTTTGGAACGATTCAATATGATTATGTCCAATTGAGGACAGTTTCACAACTCCATTAACAAATACCTATCATGAGGTGATATTTCATTCAAGACTGTCAGCATCTATCATCAGAACGGCTTCTTGACCGATCGTGGACTCGGCGAGCACCTTTCCCCTTATGGCCATCTTCAGCGCCTTCCTGTAGTTGCCTTTCCGGACCTCGTCCTTGGAGCTCTCCAGAAGTTCCATCGCCTTGACCACATCCCCGCCCTTTTTGTTGACCAGGGTCACCGTATTCTCCGCTCTCTGCAGCGCATCAACCAGCAATCTCTTTTGGAACCCCGCGGACCTGGCAAGGTCCAGGCTGAGCGAGGCGCACCTTGATGCTCTTCCGTAGTCATTCAAGTCCATTGCCTCCCGTGCGACCGTCAGAAACCTTATGGCGTTCGAGAGGTCGGAACTAGTCTCTTCCTTCTCGATCTTGATCTGGGTCACCGCCTCCTCCAACTTGGACGTGGCCTCCTCTTTGAGGGCGTCCTCATCTCTCATCCAAATGTCCGCGCCGCACTTGGCACATTTCTCGGAATCCTCTTGCGCGACCTCATCGCACATCGGACACCGGTATTCTTCGATCCTGCGCACTTCCTCCTCCAGGTCCAACCATATCTTTGCCCCGCATTTCTTACATTGATGATCATCGATCTGCATTGTTTCCTGACACGCTGGACACCCATAGCTCATCTCCTTCTTCTCTTCCTCCTTTCCTTGAAGGGCGACCTCGCAGAAGGAGCAGACGACGGCGTTCATCTCTAATGGATTCTCACACACCGGACAACGGAACTCGGGTTCGTTCTCCTCTTCTGACAGAATGGGGCTGTTGCACATGGGGCAGGTGGTAGCATCGTCGTCCATTATGTGGCCGCATACCATGCAACCGCTCTCATCTGTGATCATCGTTGTCGGCAGTTGCGATCTGACGGGGATCGGAGTGGTTCCAGTCTTGGACACACCGTAGAACTCGCCGCACAGAGGACAGGTCGAAGTATCATCGAGCTCCACGCCGCAGTGCCTGCAGGTGTTTTGCCGTTCAATATCCATCTAGAATCTACACTCGCCTTCAAATCGTGCACTGGGTACTAATAGATTTGGCTGAGATATGTTTCGATGATTTTCACGCAAAGGCATGGGCCAGCGGATTCCTGATGCGTCATAGGAAAGGCTATATATTCTCAAACGTGATTTGAGATTTGCTGTGACCTAAGGAGGTTGTCACGGAGGGAAGAATAATGGGCAGAATAATTGGCCGGCGCATTCTCGTCTCGGTTCTGAGTTGCTTCATGCTATTCGGCAGTTTCGCCGTGCTCAACTCGGATGAAGTCATTGCCCAAGGAGACACCATATTGGACGTCGGATGCCTAGACGAACCCAAGACCCGGAACATACTCGCAGCGAATGACATATGGACCCACAATGTTCTTGATCCAGTCTACGACTCCGTAACCAAGTCCGATCCCAAGACAGAAGAGGTGAAACCCTACATATTGAAAGGAACGGACGTGGATGGGGACGGTGTATTCGACGACAACGAATATGGGGTCTTCACCAGCAATCTCGGAAAACCTCTGGAAGTGACTGCCTTTTACGATTTCAACGGCGTCATGTTCCATGATGGATATCAGGCGACCATTGAGGATCTTCTGTTCACGTACCACATGTTCGCAAAGGACCCAAGGACCATCTCACTGGACGTATTGAAGGACCGGAACAACCTGCCTGGATCGAACTACAGCATCATAAGATGGCTGCATCTCAACAAGCTGAGCGGATTCACGCCTACTGCCGACTGGGCGATTAACAAGGACTACTCTGACCCCAGCTACAACACGAGCCTGAGAGCTGCCGTTCATTTCAAGCAACAAGCTCCATACTGGGATTTCTTCCGAAATACCTTGTCTCGGACCCTCCTACCCGCCTATCTCTGGGAGGGTACTGGTTGCATCTATGAGAAGGATACCTCAACCTTCAAGTGCGGCATTCACAAGAACATAGACGGATCCGCCATGGACTCCTTCGGTATCGCATACGATCCCGTTACCGGGAACGGCGTGCCCGAGAGCGATTCCAGAAAGTTCGACTTCAGTCTTGCCGAGAGCTGGGACATTCCTGACGAATACGTAATCGGAACAGGGCCCTTTACATTTGACAGATGGGTGCCAGGACAGTTCACAAGTCTGGACAGAAACGACGACTATTTCGTTGGCGAATCCTATCTCCACAAGCCATACATCGAGGGAATGCTCTTCAAAGTGTTCAAGACCACCCAGACAGCCGTCTTCGCCCTCAGGAGCGGGGACATCGACTACATCGCATGGTCGATCCCACCGGTGCTCGTTCCAGAACTTCTCAACGATCACAACATCAGTGTTGTTTCAACGTCACCCAAAGGGTTCTCCTTTCTATCTTATAATATGAGAGGTGAGCCTTTCGGATACCAAGGCGGAGATCCAAGGAACCCTGATGTGGGCAAGAACTTCCGACAGGCCGTTGCGCACCTGATCGACAAGAAGACGATCGTCACCAGCCTGCTTCAGAACTACGGCATCGTTGCCGACGGTCCTGTGAGCCCGACGTTGGCTAGATGGTACAACAGCTCACTGCCCCAATTCGCGTACGACCTCTCCGCGGCAGACGTTTTGCTTGACACCTACGATCCATGGGATTCCTCCACGGACGGTCCGTGCACTAATGCGAACCCGAGTGGGTGCAGGTCATTCTCGGTGGTGGGGAACAGCGAGATAGAGATATTGACCCCCAACGCCGACTACGATCCGATCAGGGCCGCCGCCGGAACTCTCATTGCACATGCGATGAACAGTGCTGGGATAAATGCCAGATCGGTTCCAACCGCCTTTGGTGAGATCGTAATGAGAATTAACGCGCGAGACTTCCAGATGTTCATCCTCGGATGGAGGATAGGTTCGGATCCGCCGGATTACTTCCACGCCTTCTTCTACTCAAGGAATGCGGCCCAGGGTCAGAACTATCCTGGATATCAGAGCGACGAGTTCGACCAGCTGATACTTAATGCCAGAGAAGAGATCGATCCACAGAAACAGGTCGACCTCATCAAGAAGGCACAGGGTGTGCTGGCCTATGACCGACCATACGACGTTCTGTACTTCAGAACGAACATCGAGGCGTACAGGTCAGACAGATTTGTCAACTGGACCGTTGGGTCATATGGAAGCATCTACAGTTACTGGTCATGGCTGGGCATTCATGAACCACCGTCCGACCCCCTTCGAATCACGACTTCAATTCAGACCGATGTGACGACGGACAGCACAGCTACTTTCACAGCAACCGTCACTGACACCAATGGGAATGCCCTTTTGGGTGCAACGGTCAGTGTCTATGTCGATCCTTTTTGCGGGGAATTCGTGCTTGGTCCTCAGAGGTCGAACCTGGTGAGTGGACAGACGGATACGAACGGGGACTTGGTTGTGACCTATGTCCCGCCCACTCTTGCAGCTAACGACACAGCAAGAACAGTCTTCATCTATGCCTGGGCCAATCATCCCGGATATAATGAATCTAGAAATGCCACAGAGACTATCGTGGTTCACCGAGTTGGCGAGAACTTTCTCTCTCTACTGATCGATTTGCCCGATGGAGACTTGGTGCCCGAAGGGAGTTCAGCCTCTATTGAGATTCAGGTTGTTGACCAAGACCAGAACCCGGCCACTGGTGCGAATGTCTACATCAATTCAACCCCTCCGGCGACGATCAATCCCAGTAGCGGGGTCACGGACGCAAACGGCTTCATCAGTGGCCTACCGGGCGTTATATTCTTCGCTCCCAATGTTACTGGTCACACTCAATATCTCATTTCGATTATCGCTCAGAAGCCGGGCTATGATAGCGCCGTCGAGAGTCTGTTTCTGACCGTCAAGAACAATCGAAAGCCAAATGTGTCAATTACCTCCTTTTCCCCAGGTCAAACTCTCACTGGAGTGGTTCTCGTTTCTGGAAGTGCTGACGACCCTGATGGAAACTCACAATTGGTGATCGTGGAAGTCAGGATCGATGGAGGGAGCTGGGAAACTGCCAGTGGAACAACGAGCTGGAGTTTCAGTCTTAACACCACCAACCTGTCTGAAGACACCCATACGATATTTGCACGGTCCTATGACGGGACTGAGTATTCCTCGATTGCTTCGGTCACTGTCGTCGTAGACCGGAATGAACCTCCTTCCATCTCCGCGATTTCAATCTCCCCGGGTCAGGAACTATCTGGAGAGGTTAACATCACAGGAGATGCCAGCGATGAGGATGGGAATGACGAGATCATCAGGGTTGAAGTTCGGATCGATGGTGGCAATTGGCTGAACGCAACTGGCACATCACGCTGGAGTTTCTTGTTGAATACCTTTGATCTTGAGAACGGAAACCACACGCTCCAATTGAGGGCCTATGATGGTACTGATTATTCAACGACACTCGAAATCCCCTTCACAGTCGACAATGAAGTTGTTACAGATTGTCCAGATGGGACCGAGTGTGGAGGAATACTGCCTATCATTGGTTGGCTGGGCTTGATTGCTGTCATCGTAGTCCTGTTGGTCGCTTCTCTCATTTTGGTGGCAAAGGCAAGAAAGAGAACCGAATCCGACGAATCAACTGAAGAGGCAGAATCTCTCGAAGAACCCACAATCTCAACCCCAGAGGAAGAACACAAGGATTAAATATCACACAAAAGCCCCTACAAATGAGCTTATATAGTTCGCAAGACCAATATGTTCTCAGAGAGGAAATAATGCGACCCAACGTGGTCATTATCACTGTCAGTGTTGCCTTTGTTCTAGCCCTCTCGCTGTTTCTCATACCTCAAGAATCGAGTGCATCATCTCAAGGTGTCTCAAGGTCAATTCCCGACATTGCCGGAAGCCCACAGAATTTCTACGTTGTTTCATTCCTCTCCAACGGTGAGACGTATGAGGCAGGATTGGTCTTTCTTCTTCAAGGCCTGGTTGAAGGAGAAGATGTGAATGGTACGTATGTGTCCGTCACTATGGAAGATCCCCACGGGACCCAGTACCTTAATCTGACAACGGCAAATGAAACGGGAATCTGGTGGGCTGAGTTCGAGACGGCGGACGATGTTGGTGGCAACTTCACCGTCCTTGCTTCTGCTGATGCTCTTGATTCGAAAAAAGTGAACGATTCCATCAAGATTTTCATCGTCGTTCCGCCCCCAGAAGAGGAAGAGGAGGAAATCCCTTTCGTGTACTTCCAGCTGGGAGCGCTTTTTGCAGCCTTCGCATCCATGGCCGTCGCGAGCACTGAATCCGCCGGCTTCTCGCTCTTCAACATCTTCGCCTTCCCGTTGTACTCGAGGATAAAGAAGGACGAGGTCCTGGACCATTTCGTTCGGGGTCAGATCTACCAATACATCGTCTCCAACCCGGGCAAACATTATAACTCGATTAGGGAGAAGTTGCAGGTTACGAACGGTACGCTGTCCTACCATCTTAGGACATTGGAGGTCCAGGGATTCATCAAATCAAGGAAGGAGAGCATCTACAGGCGTTTCTATCCCATTGAGATGAAGTTCCCTCGGGACAAGGGCGTCAAACTGAGCGACATGCAGATCACCATTCTTGCCGCTTTGAGGCGCAGGCCGGCCCCGACCCAGAAGGACATCGCTGAGGACCTTGGGATAAGTCAGCAGGTCGCAAGCTACAATCTCAGGATACTAGCCAGGAAAGGCCTCGTGCAGGTGCGGAAGGATGGCCGCAAGAGGATGTATTACCCGGACGATTCGGGATCCCCGACCAGGTTGTGATCCTTCAGATATGTTTTCAGACACAGGTTTATCCTGAAGAGCCTATGCTTCCCAAAGACCGTCACCAACTTCAACAGAAACCCAAGAATCCACAAAACCCACAACCATAATGGTTATATAATACACAAAACCGCTTACAAATTTCCTTATATATTCCACCCAGCATAGACAGAAACAGTATATTCGGTTGGCAAGAAAAAGTATATAATGTCAACCCAATATGCCACTCTCACTCTGCCTTCTTGGCGGTCAGGAGAGGAGGAATGGAAATGGGCGGAAGAAACAGCCGAAGAGGAATAGCCTCTATTGTGAGCGTATTACTTGTATTCTCCATGCTGCTCGGTTCGTTTCCCCTGTACGTCGCTGGGGACAACACGAGAGGGGACGAAGTCGTGATTCTGAACATAGGAGCACAGGACGAACCCAAGACCAGGAACATACTCGCATCTGGTGACGTATGGACCCAGAACGTTCTGGGACCGGTTTACGATTCTGTGACCCAGATGAATCCGGAGACCGAGGAGTTGATGCCATACATCCTGAAGGGTACGGACGTGGATGGGGACGGTGTATTCGACGACAACGAATATGGGATCTTCACCAGCATTCCCGGAAAACCTCGGGAAGTGACTGCCTTTTACGATTTCAACGGCGTCCTGTTCCATGACGGATATCAGGCGACCATTGAGGATCTTCTGTTCACATACCACATGGTTGCAAAGGACCCAAGGACCATCTCACTGGACGTATTGAAGGAAAAGAACAACCTTCCCGGATCGAACTACAGCATCACAAGATGGCTGCATCTCAACCAGCTGAGCGGATTCACGCCTGCTGCCGACTGGGCGATTAACAAGGACTACTCCGACCCCAGCTACAACATGAGTCTGAGAGCCGCTGTGCATTTCAAGCAACAGGCCCCTTATGCCAACTTCTACAGAGCTACAATGTCCTGGAGTGCATATCCCAGACATCTCTGGGAGGGTACTGGTTGCATCTATGAGAAGGATACCTCAACCTTCAAGTGCGGCATTCACAAGAACATAGACGGAAGCTCTATGGATTCCTTCGGTATCGCATACGATCCCGTTACCGGGAACGGCGTGCCTGAGAGCGATTCCAGGAAGTTCGACTACAGTCTGGCCGAGAGCTGGGACATTCCGGACGAATACGTGATTGGAACCGGCGCGTTCATGTTCGACCAATGGGTACCCGGCAAGTTCTCCAGTCTTACCAGGTTCGAAGATTTCTACACAGGTGAAGGATACATCCACAAGCCGTACATCAACGGGATGCTCTTCAAGGTGTTCAAGACCACCCAGACAGCCGTCTTCGCCCTCAGGAGCGGGGAAGTTGACTACATCGCATGGTCGATCCCACCCGCATTCGTTCCGGAACTGCTTAACGACGCCAACATCGGCATCACAAGCACGGCCGAAAAGGGTTTCTTCTATCTATCTTACAATATGAGAGGTGAGCCTTTCGGTTACCAAGGTGGAGATCCAAGGAATCCGGACCTGGGCAAGGATTTCCGACAGGCCATCGCGCACCTGATCGACAAGAAGACGATCGTCACCAGCCTGCTTCAGAACTACGGTATCGTCGCTGACGGTCCTGTGAGCCCGACGCTGGCCAGATGGTACAACAGCTCGCTACCACAATTCCCGTTCGACCCAGCAGCTGCTGACGCTCTTCTTGACACTTATGATCTCTGGGATCCATCGGATGGTCCCTGTGGGCCTTCCACCCCATCTGGATGCAGGTCATTCCCGGTGGTGGGGAACAGCGAGATAGAGATATTGACTCCCAACGCCGACTACGATCCGATCAGGGCCGCCGCCGGAACTCTCATTGCACAGGCGATGAACGACGCTGGAGTAAATGTCAGGTCCATTCCAACCGCCTTCGGAGAGATCGTAACCAGGATTGACGCGCGAGACTTCCAGATGTTCATCCTCGGATGGAGGATAGGTTCGGATCCGCCGGACTACTTCCACGCTTTCTTCTACTCAAGGAACGCGGCTCAGGGTCAGAACTATCCCGGATATCAGAGCGACGAGTTCGACCAGCTGATACTTGATGCCAGAGAAGAGCTCGAGCCGCAGAAACAAGTCGACCTCATCAAGAGGGCACAGGGAGTGCTGGCATTCGACCGACCTTACGACGTTCTCTATTTCAGAACGAACATCGAGGCCTACAGGTCTGACAAGTTCACCAACTGGACTGTTGGCGCCGCGGGAACCATCTTCAGCTACTGGTCATGGCTGGGCATTCACCAGCCTCCGCCGGATCCGCTGCGAATCACATCATCGATCCAGACCGCTGTCAAGACGGACAAGACGGCCAAGCTCATTGCGACCGTTAGGGAACCGGACGGCGATGTTCTTCAAGGGGCCACAGTTGAGGCATACGTTGCTGCCACGGATGGAGATTTCGTGCTGGGAGCGACAGTATCCAACCATGTAACTGGCACCACCGACTTGAACGGGCAATTCAAGGTGACCTATCAACCGCCTACCTTGGTGAAGAACGATACACAACGAACAATGTTCATTTATGCAAAGGCAACACATGCGGACTATCCTGAATCAAGGAACGCTACGATCACAATCGTTGTACATCCGCCCGGCGGAAAGTTCCTGTCCATGACGGTGAACTTGCTGGGTGGGGACCTGGTGGAAGAAGGAAGACCAACGCTGATGAGAGTCAAGATCACCGATCAGGACGAGAATCCGGTCTATGACGCGAGCGTTGTCATCAGTTCAAATCCCCCTGCTGAGATCACTCCCAGCAGTGGAACCACCGATACGAACGGTTTCATCAACGGCGTCGAGAACATCGAGTTCATAGCGCCGGCAGTGGATGACGATCAAGACCATTTGATCACCATTACCGCCACTTTAGCCGACCACGAACCTACTGACAGGAACTTCACCATGACCGTGGCGGCCAAGGTCACCGATACGGGAGGTGACTTCCCCTGGCTCATTGTCGGAGCGGGGATCGCCGTTGCTGGCGTGGTGGCGGGCATTGTCGCCTTCATGATGATGAAGGGTGGAAAGAGGAAGAGAAGGCGCAAGATCCAGAAACTCAAGGAAGAGTAGGAACCGTCCCTTCCTTCAGAGGTAGATCGGAGATGAACAAGTGAGGTTGCGCACATTCCTCTTCAAGAGAGCTATACACACCGTAATCACACTGCTAGTCGTGCTTGTTCTGCTCTTCATAATCTTTCGCCTCATGCCCGGAGACCCGACCAGGTTCTTCATCGAGCCCGGTCAGACCCAGGATACACGAGACAGGCTCCTGGTGAAGTTCGGTTTCAGGCACTGGGTGGACGCTCCTGGCGAATACCGGGAAGCCTCCATATCTGAGGCAGACCTCCCCGGTGCGTATCTGGTCACCATCAACGTGGTAGATGAAGACGGGAACACAGCCGAGCTTTATGCGACCTACAACGTGCGGGAACAATACGCTCTGACCGATCTTCTGCAGGTCCATGCCTCTGTTGAACCCTTGCTTGTGAACTTCCTCGAGGACGGAGGCTTGGAGTTCTTCAATGAACCAATGGAGAGGTTGGGGACTGCTGCTATCGGCGACAGCGTGACGGTTTACGCCAACTTCGATGGTACACCACCATCCAATGTTGAAGTTCGGGCGAATGTAACCTACATAAGCCCGACCGGAGCGACCGAGGATTTCATGCTTGATGTTCTTTTCACTGCATCTGGGCAGAGGTACTCTTCCGGTCCAATAACGCCCGACAAGGCCGGTCACTATGATGTAACCATCACAGCACGGGATCTGGACGGAAATGAATCAATGACGATTCATTACGCATTCGCAGCAGACCTTCCGGATTCTCAGCTTCTACCGTTCTCCTTGATTGCCGATGAAGGCGGAGTCTTCACCTACCCGGACGAATTCAGCGCGGCTTCGGGAAGGGTCAGCATAGCCATCGTGTCCGATGACGCCAAGATCCTGAACACCAACAACACGGTGGTCGCAACTATCGTTCGACCTGACGCAAGTGTGGATGTCGTTGATTTGTACCACCCCGAGGTAACCGCCGAGAGGAACATCTTCGAACAGTTCTGGGTGTACTTCACGTCCATGTTGCAGCTGGACTTTGGCAAGTCGTTTTACTCTCAAAGACCGGTGTGGACCGAGATCCAGGAGAAGGCCCCACCCACCATCTTGCTCTTCGGCTCTGCACTGATACTTCAGGCCGTGTTCGGCGTACTGATAGGCGTCCTCCTTGCCTGGAGAAGGGGGACAAGGATGGAGCTGAGTGCGGTCGTTATCTCTCTTTTCTTCTACTCGATACCCCTGTTCTGGTTCGGGATCATTCTGATATGGGCCTTCGCTTTCCAGCTAGGCTGGTTCCCGTTCGGAGGCATGGTAACCGCGGAGTTAGCGTCTCAAGGATATCCGGACATATGGGCAGAGATCGCAGACGTAGGCACTCACATGGTGCTTCCATTGATCACGCTGATGATGGTCGGTCTCGCTTTCACCATTCTTCTGATGAGGAACTCAATGCTCGAGGTCCTCGGGGAGGATTATATCACCACCGCCAAGGCAAAGGGATTGAGCGAAAGGAAGGTGATGTACAAACACGCCGCTAGGAACGCGATGCTTCCGGTCGTGACCGTGATTGCGATGTCGGTGGGTGGCGTTGTCAGTGGCGGCGTTCTTACGGAGACTATATTCTCCTGGCCGGGCATGGGATTCTACCTGGTCCAATCAACCCTGCAACAGGACTATCCCGCCGTTCAAGGAGTCTTCTTCCTTCTGGCGGTTCTGACTATTCTTGCTAACGTGGCTGCAGACGTGCTGTACGCCTTTATGGACCCAAGGGTGAGGTTGTAGATGGTGGATACTGCCAGGCTCAAGGAGAAGATTCGAGCGTATCGAAAGGTCTTCAAGCAGAACTGGGACCTGTTCAAGGCAAGCAAGATCGGCGTGGTAGGAGTCATCATCGTGCTCTTCTTTCTCGGAATGGCAATCATCGCTCCTTTCATGAACCTCAGGGACCCCATCAACTGGAGGGCACCAGATGCAGACATAATCCGGGTGAACTCGTGGTGGGGCGTTGGAAGGAACGTTTCCCAAATACAATGGAATGCGGGCGAACCTATCAACAAGACTGTGTCCTTCCGGGTAAAACCCGCGGGCGCCCAGGCGCTGGAATCTGACAGGGTGTACTTCACTTCAGGGAATCGATTATTCTCTTTGAAACCGGGCGATGCAGGATCCTATTGGACCGATTTGGGCACCCCTGAGAACTTCGATTTCAGGCACATCACCGATGCCCACTTTTCCACTGACGTCGTGGTGGCCAACTTTGGGAACCAGTACGATCCGGCCGAGGTGGATTACCTCCTCGGAGTGGGTACAAACGACGGTTACATCTACATAATAGAGGATTACGACGGCGACCCGGCCATCCTTAGGGAGCCTACCCCGTCAGTGGCCAACGGACGCGTGTACTACGAGCATCTGGACAGCGCGATAACATCTACGGCCCTCTACAGCAATCCGGGGTCTGGACGGGGCCCCATGGAGAAGTACTTCTTTGGGACCGATGGCGGTTGGCTCTATGAATATTCCGTCACTAAGTTCGACAACGAGGATTGGATATTCGGTTCGGGAAACTGGTCCACGACACCACTCGGAGAAGGCGAGATCAAGCCGTCCCCGAGGACCAACTTCAGCATGGTCTACGATTCCATCAATGACAAGATGGTTCTTTTTGGAGGTGACGACGGGCTCCTCAACGATGAGACCTGGACATACGATCCCGCGACACAGGTTTGGACAAGGATCGATACCAATCCGCATCCCTCTGGCCGATACGGCCATTCGATGGCCTTCGATTCCAATGCACGGAAGGTCGTGCTCTACGGAGGCGTCATCGACAACTGGGCCAATCCTTTCAGCAATGAGACCTGGACCTTCGACGTGGACACAAACACTTGGACCCAGGTGAGCACCCCACCAACTCTTTCGGCAAGGGCATTCTCCGCAATGGCCTTCGACGCAGGTACTGGTGTGACAGTGATGTTCGGCGGAGATCACGGATCTAACGAGACCTGGACCTATGCTGACGGAGCAGGATGGGTACTTAGGACGCCCGGCAATTTCCCTACGGGCAGACATGGGCACGCAATGACATATGACAGCGTCAGCGGTTTGACCGTCATGATCGGCGGAAGCGACGGCGGTAATGAAACATGGACTTACAATTCATCTATTCACGACTGGACCGACCTTACCCCTTCCGCCGGACCATCCCCGAGGATGTTCCACGACATTGTTTTTGACGTTTTCAACAACCGCACCCTGATGTTCGGAGGAGATACTGGTTGGGACGAGACCTGGGCCTTTGATGGTGCTGCATGGACAGAGCTTACACCCGCCCCACCAGCTCTAACTCCCTCGGGAAGGACCGGGCACTCGATGGTCTACGACTCGACCAGTAATGAGATACATCTCTTCGGCGGGGACGACCGGACCTTCAGCAGGCTGTGGTACCGGCAGTTGAGCACCGAGGACCCCATACTGATGGCTGGATTCCCTCTGAGCACGCCCACCGATCCCAATTACTCCCCGTCATTGAACGCGAATGGGACCATGATCTTCGTCAACGACGGAGGGCTCCACGCGATTAACACATACGATGGTACTGATGCATGGGGCACACCCCCCCTTGACATGGGTCCGGAATGGACCAACACCCCGGTAGTCGCGGTTCCAGATCAGATAGGACCTGATTTCACTGAGGCTGTCTATGCATCCACCGATCACGGCTGGATATATGCCAGGTATGCGAACAACGGCAGTTCTCTGGAATCTTGGGAGGAGCGGGGACTTGACGACAATATGACCGCCACCGATGGAGGAATCCCGGTAATGATTGACCTGGTGACATTCGACGGAGGTGTCCTTACAACACCGGACTTCTTTGGGGATCTCATTTATCTGGGCTCGAGCTCAGGTCATCTTTACGCGATCCGCAGGGACCCGTTGCCAGGCTATCCCGCGGGATCCACGGTTTGGATTTACTCCGATAGGATCCTTGTCAACGCCGGCTTCGGCTACACCGGCGGTGTGAGATTCGTAAGAGAATCCCGGCTGCTGTTCGCCGTTGGCTATGAGGGATATACCACTCCAGCGGATTTGGACGATGATATGGGGACTCTTTTCACCCTCGGAGAGGACGGTAACCTATCCTGGAGGATAACGGTCAAGGGCAGGATCGGAGGTACGCCCACGATCTGGAAGGACAATGTGGGCACTCACCCGACACCCAGCATCTGGTTCGGAACAAGCGAGGGCATCGCGAACGCATACTCTTCCACCGGCGAGAACATGGCGCCTCTGCCGCCGGGATGTTACGATTCCGGTAACTGCTACACACTTGGGACGGACTCACAGGGCAGGGACATCTTCAGCCAGTTGATGTGGGGTTCACAGATCGCTCTTACGGTCGGACTTCTGGCAGCTGGAGGCTCCATAGGTATCGGCACGGTCATAGGTCTGGTATCCGGATACTCGGGCGGTAGGATTGATTCGGTTCTGATGAGGTTCACTGATGTCATTCTGGTTCTGCCCGGTTTGCCCTTCCTCATCATTCTCGCCGCAGTGCTCGGTCCGAGCTACTGGAACATCATCTTCGTGCTGACCATCATTGGGTGGCCAGGTACTGCAAGGGTCATTCGTTCGGAGGTCCTTTCTTTGAAGGAAAGGCCTTTCATCGATTCCGCAAGGGTCACGGGTGCAAGCAACATCCGCATAATGTTCAAACATCTGGCACCCAACGTGATGCCCCTGGCATTCCTGTACATGACTCTCGCGGTGAGCGGATCCATCCTCGCGGAGGCGGCGCTGAGCTTCCTTGGTCTTGGAGATGTGAACACCGCCAGCTGGGGTCTGATGCTCCAGGCGGTCCAGACCGAGAACGTGCTAGCAGCGTGGTGGTGGTTGATGCCACCCGGTATCGCTATCACATTCATCTCATTGGCATTCTATCTCATTGGCAGGGCATTCGAACAGATCGTCAACCCGCGTCTGAGGAAGAGGTGATCAGAGAACATGGTAATGCTGGACATAAGGAATCTGAGAGTTTACTTCGAGATCCTCAAGGGCAAGGTGAAGGCCGTTGACGGAGTCTCGTTCCAGTTGGACCGAGGTGAGACCATGGGCCTGGTCGGCGAGAGCGGGTGCGGGAAGACGACCACAGCATTCGCAATCACCCGGCTACTGCCCTTCAACGGACATGTCGTCGGTGGAGAGATATTGTTCAACGACGTGGTGCTGGCAAGGGCGGACATGGCCACCGAGATGCTGGAGCTCCTGGAGCGTGAGAGATGGCTGCCCAGGGTCGAGGCCCTCTTCGAGAGAAGGCAGAACGCAATGCACGCCCTCAAGGAGAAGGGACTCGGCGAGATGCCAGGGGAATCAGAGATCCTGCTTGCCGAGGAGGAGATCTTCCTAGAGGAGGTCGGTGATATCCTGGCCACCAAGGACAAGGTGGAGCCGGTGGAGCTCAAGGAAATGCTCCACGATGCCGGTAAGGCCGAGACCACCGGGTTCTTCGCCGACAGGAGAAAGAGGAAGATAGAGAAGGAGATTGAGGCAAAGATGGCCGCCATCAGGTGGTCAGAGATTTCCATGATCTTCCAGAGTGCTATGAATGCGTTCAATCCTGTTTACCGCATCGGCGATCAGATCGCGGAAGCACTTCTCACTCACGAGGACATGTCAAAGGACGAGGCCCACCAGAAGGTACTTGAACTGTTCGATCTCGTTGGACTTAAGCCGGACAGGGTCACTGGATACCCGCACGAGTTCAGCGGAGGAATGAGGCAAAGAGCCATCATCGCCATGGCACTGGCACTGAACCCACAGTTGATAATCGCCGATGAGCCCACAACCGCTCTGGACGTAATAATGCAGGACCGAATACTCGCCGAGATACGGGACCTGCAGAAGGAGATGCACATGGCCATGATGATCATCACTCACGACATATCCGTGGTCGCGGAGGTCTCCGAGAAGATCGCAATCATGTACGGCGGGAAGTTGTTCGAGCAGGGGGATATAGTCTCAATATTCGAGAACCCGGCCAATCCTTATACCATCGGCCTCACCGGCGCCTTCCCGAGCATCAAGGGGAAGAAGAAGAGACTGAAGTCCATACCAGGCTCCCCTCCGGACCTTGCGAATCCCCCGCTTGGATGCGTGTTCCACCCCAGGTGCAAGCTGGCGCAGGACATCTGCAAGGAGAAGATGCCCCCGACCATCGAGGTCGCAAAGAATCACAGATCATATTGTCATTTCGCAGAGGAGATATACACTGGAAAGATGAAGGTCTAGACATGGAAGCAGAAGTCACGGATGCTACAACCGAGGAAGTCGGGAAGAAATCCGGAGTGGTCTGGGAGGTGAAGAACCTCACCAAACTGTTCCCCATAAAGGCAGGCTTCATCGCATCCCTTCTGGGCAAGGAGACGAACGTCCACGCGGTCAACGACGTGGAATTCGAGATCTATGACAGGGAGATCCTTGGCATCGTGGGTGAGAGCGGGTGTGGCAAGACGACGTGCGGAAGGCTTCTGGTCCGCCTCGAGACACCTACAAGGGGCACCATGCAGTTCCACGGTCAGGAGATCGGCGGGCTCAAGGGGAGGGAGCTGAAGAGATTCAGAAGGAGCGTCCAGATGATCTTTCAGGACCCGTATGAATCCCTCAACCCCAGGCTCTCGGTCTTTGCCACCATCGCAGAACCTCTCATAGTCCACAGTGTCGGCGACACCATCGAGGATAGGGAGGAGCTCGTTCGGAAGGCGCTTGAATATGCGGAGCTCAAACCCCCGGAGGAGTTCATGTACAGGTATCCGCACGAACTCAGCGGCGGTCAGAGACAGCGCGTTGCCATTGCTCGAACACTGGTGCTGAGGCCCCGGTTCATAGTCGCGGACGAACCGGTCAGCATGCTTGATGTTTCCATCAGGGCCGGGATCATGAACCTCATGCTCAACCTTCGGGAGGAGTACGGTATCCCCTTCATGTTCATAAGCCACGACGTCTCCGTGACAAGGTACATGAGCGACAGGATAGGCGTCATGTATCTGGGAGGTTTCGTGGAATTGGCCGGGTCAGAAGATGTCATCAAGAACCCGATGCATCCGTATACCGAGGCGCTCCTATCCGCCGTTCCCGTTCCCGACCCGACCGCAAAGCATGGTAGAGTGAAGATCAAAGGTGACCTGCCCAGTCCTATCAACCTGCCACCCGGCTGCACCTTCCATCCGAGATGCCTGTACAAGAAGGACATCTGCAAGTCCCAGGTCCCTGAGTTCAAGGAGGTCGAACCGGGTCATTTCGTTCTCTGTCACTTTGCCGGTGAGCTGCCCATTGTGAAGCCCGACGACGAGTACGTTACCGAGGAGATATGCAAGTACTGCAACGCCACCATCAAGAAGGGCATGGCCTCGGTACAGCATTCTTGCGGAGCCAACTATCATGAGGAATGTGCGGACCGGGTGAAGGCATGCACGGTTTGCGGTAAGGAACTCTAGGTGTTCGCGTGAACAAGCTCGTTCGTTTGATCGGCATTTCCTTCACAATCATCTCATTTCTCTCATTCGGGCTTCTATACGTCACTTCGGTCAACTACCTGAACTACACCGAGACCGCTTCCGAGATCCCGCAGAACATAATGATATCCGAGGTCCGCATTCCGCTCATCACCGACGAGTCGCAGGACCGGACCGTGGAGGTTCTTTTCACAGTCTCTAATCCGTCCAGTCTGACCATTTACGTTACCAGCATCGAGGCCTACATCTACATGGACAACTATTCCGATATCCGCCCCTTCCTGGAGAAGATGAATGAGATACTCGTTGGCGTAGGCCAGTTCAATCTCCAGAAGGCCGATTCCCACATCATCCGTCCGGGAGAGTCGATGACCATTCCCGTCCTCATGACGGTCAGTGGCGGTTCAGTGTTCATGTCGATTCTCAACACCACTTATGATGGGAAATACTATCCATATGTCTTCGGGACCATGTGGTACACATTTGAGTACATAGATCTGATCGAAGTAGTAAGAGGAGTGTCATTCCTTGGAGCAAGAGGAGTCGAGCCCTATTGAATTGAAACCCGTTAAGAGGTCCTACGTTGTCCTCATGGTCCTGGGTTGGACCCTAGCTTCAGCTGTGATCATAACGTACTTCTTCTTCTCCACCTTCTTCCCGGAGTTCTCGCCCATCGACCCGGGAGATGCCGGCCTTGCCTTCCTTGTCGTTCCAGGCTTCTGCGGCTTCGTTACAGGGGCGATGCTCAGCGAGTTTGATGAGAAGGTCGCCGTTTACGGCTCGTTCATCCTTACTGGCATGGCGATTGGCCTGATATTCGTCGTACTGTTCCTCCCCCTGATCACCGGCACTGTCCAGGATATGACCCAGCTGGGATCCACTGACCAGGAGAGGCAATCCGTCGTCCTTTCCTCAATCTTCCTTCTACCAATATCCCTCATTGGCAGTATTGCGGGGAAGGCATTCGGGGAGGTGTACCTGCCCAGCGAAGAGGAGAAGGTTTCCCGAGAGCTTCTGATCAAGGACACCAAGAGATGGCATGATATGCTCCAGTCCTACATTCGTGAGAAGATTAGAAAGGACGAAGAAGAGGTCAAGGAGCCAAAAGAGGAACCCGAGGAAGAGGACTAGGTCTCTTCAAGCGTCACATGGTTGATCGCTATCTCGCAGATATTGGTCGAGTAGGACGCCACTCTTTCTATGCTGTCGCTGATGAATGCCAGGGCCACGGCAACTGTGGAATCCGCCTTGGGTATGTTCCTTGCCAGTTTCTTTCTGAATGTTGCACCCTCTTCCTCAACGTCCATGGTCTCGTTGGCAAGCTTGAGGTCCTTCCCGTAGAAGGATTTCATCGATTTGTCGAAGAGACCGGCCGAGAAGGTCGAATACTCATCGATGAGCTTCAACGTCCTAGGTGCGACATCCTCCTTCTTGAGTTCTGCGGAGTTGGCCGCGATCTTGCACGCGTGGTCCGCTATCCTCTCTATCGTCCTGGCGACCGCTCTGAAGTTCATGCACTGGGGGCTCGTCAGGCCCATCTTTGATGCAAGTATGGGGTCGTTGAGGACCATGTTGAACTGCTTTGAGACCAGCCAGTATAGACGATCTATCTCATCATCTCTCGATTGCACGTCCTTGGCCAGGTCTATGTTGCTGTCCATGACCGATATGATGCTGTCCGTGAACATGGATGACGCCATCACGAACATCCGTCTAACCGTCTTGTCCATCGGAAGATCGCTTGGGTCCAGGAAATCCTGTATCAGGACGAAGTCGCTGGACTCCTCTATTATCTCCGTGCCGACGGCACGCTTTGTCAGTTCCTTAATCGCCTTCCTGGTCTTCTGGCTCATCCTGTTCTCGGTCTTCAGCTTCATCTGACGGTGGCCGGCCATGTAGAGTCCTATGAGCCTTCTGAGCAGGTGCGTTGGCGGCTCCTCTGAGAGCGTTATCTCTTCCATCTTCTTCTTCGAGATGGTCCTGGGTTCAACAATGAGATGGCCATCGTCCCTCGGCCAGAGCGTGAGACTGTCCCCCTTCTGTATCTTGCTGCTCTCTGCCCAGCTCTTGGGGAGTGAGATGATGTAGGTCGATCCTCCGGTGACTTGTACCTTCCTCGTTTCCGGGTTCATGGGTGCCTCAATTCGTGCTTTCTATATAGTGTTTTCTTACTGTGCTCTTAATGAAGCCAGACTAGAGTATCTATTCAATTTCCGATGGCGACTCTGAATCTCTATTTAGATGTATTGAGAACATGTCGCCTGAAGCTCGATACCCACCAAGCAAGCTTTAATAAACTGGGGACTTTAGCAGAGAGAACCGATGAACAAAGAAATGAGAACCGTGCTGGTACTTTCCATAATCATCTATCTGGTTATGACCGGCGTTACAATCATATCTCCCATCCTGCCGGCATATGCTGGGGATTTTGGCGCCGACTGGGTGATGATCGGAGCTCTGATGGGCAGTTTCGCCGCTGCCAGGGTCTTCCTCTCATTGCCCGCAGGAATCATCGGGGATCGAATCGGAAACAAGACCGCAATGTCGATCGGACTCGTCATAATCATCGTGGCCTCCATCATCGCATACTTCGCATATGACATTCACAAGGTCTTTGGCAATGGATATCAGGTACTTCTTTTGGCCAGGATATTTGAGGGCGTTGGATCGGCTTTCTATGCGACCATGTCTACCTCCTACCTGGCAAAGAACACCCAGATCCAGAGAAGAGGCTTCTACATGAGCATCTTCGTGGGTGCGTTGCTCTTGGGAATGGTCACAGGACCCGGGATTGGAGGTCTTGTCGCGGTGAACTTCGGGAACGCTGCACCGTTCCTTGCCTATGCCATCATGACCGCCATCGGATTCGGGATCCATGTTGTTCTGATCAAGAAGGATGAAGGTATCCCAAAGGAGGAACTCGCCCAGAGGGACGTGAAGGCCGAGGTCAAGAAGGTCATGTCCAATCGCTCCTTCCTCATCGTGAATACCGGCACTCTGGCCGCTTTCTTCGCCAGGGGAGGGATCATTGGGACCATCTTCCCCATCATGGCCTTCCAGAACTTCGGATATGACGCTGGCATCATAGGTCTTGTTCTGACCGGTGTCGCCCTGACATCTCTCATCACGATCGTGCCTGCGGGGATAATAGCGGATAAATACGGAAGGAAGTTCCCATTCACGGCAAGCTTGATATTGGGTGGCGTGTCCTGTCTTTTCATACCTTTGGCCGAGGATCTCACCGGTCTGGTCGTCGCCATGCTCATCTTCGGCCTAAGCCTGGGACTTACAGGCCCAATGGCCGCTTGGGCGGCGGATCTTTCCGACAAGAAGACCATGGGAACCGCGATGGGGTTGTACCGCACGATTGGAGATGCAGGTTTTGTCCTTGGGCCCCTTGTTCTGACCGCTGTTGCCACGTTCGCCGATCCCGATAGGATAACCGCGTTGCCGTTCGTGATCTGCTTTTTCTGGCTGGTCATAACAGGGGTCTTCTTGCTCAAGGCTGAGGATCCGGCCGGTGAGAAACATGGTATTGGTCCTGTGGTTTAGGATCGGAGGATGATTCGAGACTATCCGAGACTGCTGCAAGGGGCACGTGTTCCCTCATAACACTCCTTCAACATCCCCAACCTTGGGTGGCTCGTCTATCACCGCTTTCTTCCATCTGCCCAAGGAAACCCATGCCAGGGCTGCCGCTGCGCTCGTGACGTTGCTTAACGCCATCCCCCACCAGAGACCTTCAATTCCATATCCGAATTGGAACGCCAGCAGGAAAGAGAATGGAATCCTCATCAACCAGAGCCTGACGAACCCAAGGATCATCGTCGGCACTGTCTGGCCGGACCCCTGAAATGCCGAGAGCGAACTTGCATAGACGCCAAAGAACATCGTGGACAGGCCGAATATCGTGAGATACGTCCCTCCCTCTTCTATCACCACTGCGTCATCAATGAAAACTCCATATATCTCCGCGCGGAAGACGAAGAACGTGAAGGTGCACGCGAAGAGTATCAGCATGGCCGATAAGATCGTCATGCGCAGGGTCTTCGCTGCTCTATCTGGTTTGCCAGCTCCCAGGTTCTGCCCGATCATGGTTATTGCAGCGCCAGTGAGGCCGCCGATTATGACGAAAATGATGCTGATTATCCTGGTTCCGATGCCGTAGGCAGCGATTATCTCCTTCCCCATCATCGCGTCTGCTCCCGCCCTGGCAACGAACCCGACCATGACCACGAAACCGAACGCGACCAGCGCCTGCCCGATGGACGCTGGAATCCCTATCTTGAATATCTGTTTAGCCTTCTCCTTCTCGACCTTGAGGTCGGATCTGGATATGCTCAGGGTCTTCTTCGCGTTGAACAGCAGATAAAGGGCCAGCACACCTCCCACTGTTCGGGAAATGAATGTCGCGACCGCCGCTCCGGTCACTCCCATGGACGGGATCAGTCCCTGAACTCCGAATATCATAACGGGGTCCAGGATGATGTTCAGGCCCACGCTCAGAGCCGAGATGTACATCGGTGTCCTCGTGTCCCCCCAACCGCGAAGAATGAAGGAATAGGACATTATGACGAACATCCAGGGCATGCTGGCGAAGATTATCTTGATGTACGGTGACGCGAGGTCCATGACCTCCTGTTCGGCTCCAATGAATTGAAGGATAGAGTCGCTTGCCAGTATTCCCAGCGTCGACACGATCACACCGACAATCGTGAGTAGCGTTATCACCTGACCAGCGGACTTCTTGACCTCCTTCTCGTCGTTGGCACCAACGTACTGCGAGACAAGCGCCACGCCGGCGACCGATAATCCTCCGGCGACAGATATCAACAGGAATACCATCGGCCATGCGAGCGTCGGTGCCGCAACCGCTTCCACGCTGACCCTTCCAAGCCAATAGGTGTCTATCAGGTTGTAGGCTATCTGGAAGAAATGTGTCGCCATGATGGGCCAGCTGAGCATGAAGAGGGTCTTGAGAATGGGACCGCTGACAATCTTCTTCTGCATCTCTTCAGTCACTTTGTTCTTCATTGGTTCCGCCTGATTAAGATCTCCAATCGTGTAAAAGACGAGCCTTCAGAATGGCTCACTTCGGCTGAAGGAACATCCCCTTCTTCTCTTTCTTTATCTTCTCCCTCAGCTGGATGAAGCCATCTATCAGGGCTTCAGGCCTTACCGGGCACCCTGGTATGTAGACGTCAACTGGTACCACTTTTTCCACGCCTTCCAGTATGTTGTAGGAATCGTAGTACGGGCCTCCGCATATGGCGCACTCCCCCATGGCGATCACCCATTTGGGCTCGGGAATCTGCTCGTACAATCTTCTTATTGACGGAGCCACCTTGCGGCTCACCGGACCGTTAACAAGGAGGATGTCAACCTGTCTTGGGGTCGACCTGAACAGAACTCCAAACCTCTCAATATCATACCTGGGAGAGAAAGCAGCCGCCATCTCTATGGAACAGCACATCAACCCCCAGTGCAATGGCCACAGGCTGTTCCTCCTGCTCCAGTTCCACAGCCTCTCGGTCAGGAAGTTAACGAAATCCTTCAGCCTTGTCTTCTCCATCGTCTTCCCAAAACCGTTCCCGATCCATCCCATGAGCTCTTCGGAGCTGATCCCGGCGACGCCCGTCTTCTGCTCGTTCAAATCAAGACCTCTTTCTCTTTCTTGAGGGAGACTCCCACTGCCGTTCCGACCAGGAGGACGAAGAGGGCCACGGATGCGAGCGCCACGTAGCTCATGCTACTGTCGAACACCAGCGCCCAGAGAACAAGGAAGACGACCACTACATCAAATGCCACGAAGAGTATCGCGTACATGTAGTACTGGAAGGTGAATTGTATGTGCGCCGTCCCTATCGGGACCTCCCCGCATTCGTAGGTGGAGTCCTTCAAAGGTGTCTTCTTCGTCGGGCGGAACAGTCGGTTTAGGAAGTAGGTGACAGGCGGAAAAATGATGCATATTATCGCGAAGACAAGTACGGGCAGATAGTCTTCCAGGAGCATCGGGGAAGGAATTGGGAAATCATTATAAAAAGTATTCTACCCCTCGAAAATCACCGAATTGCATGCGAATGTCAGTTTATGGGAGAATAGTATGCCAGACTTACGAAAATCGCCTTTGGGATTATGTGAAACGACACGTCATTTCATTACAATTATATAGAACCGGTTTGCTAGAGTATAACGTCGTGTTACCATGACACAACCATGCGAGATTGACTCGCACAAAGTTCTCCCGACCATCAGGAGGGGTCTTACAAAGATCCTGATGGAAGAAGCGGGGAAGAACCAGACAGAGGTTTCGGAGATTCTTGGAATAAGCCAAGCCGCCGTGAGTCATTATTTCAGTGACAAAAGAGGTGACCCAACCCTCATTGACCGACATCCCGACATCGAGAAGAAGATTCGGGCCTTGGGAGAGGATCTGACCAACGGGATCTCCACTACGGCCAGAATCGATAGAATGTGCGTCATCTGCAAGCAGCTCCGAATCCACGTCCTGGACGAACATAATCGTTAGTCCCAGCCGTGTTACCGGGGCCACCCCGGTAGTCCGGCATGTCTTTTGGACACTCTTACATCACACTATGCATTTTTGTTTGCGTCGATAGCCAGTCTTTAGATGTCGATAATCAGACATGAGACATTATTACACCGACATATTCAGCATCCAAACCTGCCCCGACAGACAAAATGAACATATATCAAAACGAGTATTCATCGAACCTTTCAGAGCGGACAATCATCGGGGCTTGTGAGGATGAAGGGGACTGAAGTTGCGGGAGCGCTCAGGGAACATTTCGGAGACCTAGTCAGCGACATCGTGTTCCCAAGAGAGGATCTTGTCAGGGTCTCGGTCCCCAGGGATTCCATCTTTCCGTTCTGTAAGTTCTTGAGGGACGAGCTTCACTGCGAACATCTCAACCTTGTCACAGCCCTGGACTGGCCTGAGGATTTTGAGTGCGTCTACCACCTCACATCCTATCTCGAGGAATACATGGTCGAGCTGCACGTCAAGGTCCCTAAGGATGACCCCAAGATCGCTTCCTTGAGCGAGATCTGGAGGGCGGCCGACTTCCCCGAGAGAGAGGCCTACGACATGATGGGCATCACATTCGAAGGTCATCCAGATCTCAGGCGCATTCTACTACCAGATGATGTTGACTATTATCCGTTGAGAAAGGACTTCGAGGGTCAATCCGATGAGTGATATGTGGATAAATATGGGTCCGCAACATCCCATGAACCATGGGCTCTGGAACCTGAAGGTACGTGTGGATGGTGAGATCGTGGTTGAATCCATACCCGTTCTGGGATACCTGCACAGAGGTGTGGAGAAGCTGTGCGAGAAGAGGGACTACAACCAGATAATCCCGCTGATGGACAGGCTCTGCTACGTTTCTTCCTTGACTTGGTCACATGCCTACTGCATCTCCGTCGAGGAGATGATGGGGCTCGAGGTTCCAGATAGGGCGAAGTATCTCAGGGTCATCGCACTGGAACTCCAGAGGGTCGCTTCCCACCTCATGTGGCTGGCGGCCTTCGCCCCGGACCTGGGTATGTTCTCGGCATACCTGTACTCGATGAGGGAGAGGGAGCACTTCCTTGATATGCTTCAATGGCTGACCGGCGCCAGGATGAACCAGAACTACCCCCGAATCGGCGGTGTCAGGAACGACATGCCCGCTGGGTTCCCGGACAGGTGCTTCAAGGAACTGGACTACTTCGAGAAGAAGCTGGAGCAGTACAAGCAGCTGTTTGACGATAACAAGCTCTTCCGGATGAGGACGATGGGAGTGGGGGTCCTGAGCAAGGAGGACGCTTTGGACCTGGGCGTCACCGGACCCGCCCTGAGGGGGAGCAACTGCCCGATCGACATGAGGACGCACGACCCCTACGAGGTGTACGACGAGCTGGACTGGGAAGTTCAGGTGGGGAAGGAAGGTGACGTCTTCTCGCGCTATGCCGTGAGAATGGGAGAGATGAGGGAGAGCTGCAGGATAATTCGTGACGCCCTCAAGAAGATTCCCGATGGCCCGGTGAGGGTCAAGGCTCCCTTAAGACCAACTGGACAAGGCTTCAGAAGGACCGAGGACTCCAGGGGAGAGGCGCTGATATACGTCATCGGTCAAGGTGGGGAGTCCCCGTACAGGCTGAAGATCAGAAGCCCCATATTCGCCATCATGAGGGCGGTGCCAGTAATGTTGAAAGGCACCTCGGTTGCGGACCTGCTCGCGATAATGGGAA
This sequence comes from Thermoplasmata archaeon, assembly GCA_023140195.1. Lineage (GTDB taxonomy): Archaea > Thermoplasmatota > Thermoplasmata > RBG-16-68-12 > SOIM01 > JAGLME01. The sequence continues at coordinate 96,043 of JAGLME010000004.1, read as the reverse complement.
GCGTGGATATCTGCATAGGAGACACTGACAAATGAGCTCGTGGATAAACCTGTACAACATCAGCTACGCGATCGGCGAGTTCCTGATGGGTATAGTTGCAGCCATCCTCAACTTCTTCGGTCAGTGGATCGGTCCTCTTTCTGATTTCGCCGACTGGCTGATGTCGGTCAACGTGCTGAACCTTGTTGCCATATTCATTGGTGGAGCGGCGGTGATGGTCTTTGTTTCCATAATCAACCTCTTCATCATCATGTGGATCGAGAGGAAGATGTACGGTAGGATTCACGACCGCCGTGGCATCATGCTCCCAGGACCCTGGAAGAAGACCCACAAGGGCACTGGATTCCTGCAGAACCTTGCCGACGGTATGAAGCTCATTCAGAAAGAGCTGATCACGCCAAAGAACGCGGACAAATGGATGTACGACATTGCACCCGCCATAATCGCCACCACCTCCATACTGGCCTTTGTTGCTATTCCCTTCAGTGAGACTTTCTATGTCGCCAACATCAACGCCGGTCTCATATTCATTCTGGCAATATTGGCTATCGCGCCCTTGGCGGTCGTGCTGGCTGGCTGGTCCAGTAATAACAAGTTCACTTTGATCGGCGGACTGCGAGGCGCCGCATTGATGCTCAGCTATGAGATACCGTTGATCCTCTCCGTCATCGGCGTCATACTCCTTTCCGGCTCTCTGAATCCCATTGAGATAGTGCATGCCCAGCAGCAGACGTCGGTCCTTGGCGTTGAGAACTGGTACATCATTCCCCTGTTCCCTGCTGTTATCGTGTTCATGGTGGCTCTGTTCGCGGAGCTTGAGAGGCTGCCCTTCGACCTCCCCGAGGCTGAGGCCGAGCTCGTTGAGGGCTGGCTCACCGAGTACTCAGGCATGAGGTTCGGACTGGTTTTTGTGTCCAAGTGGGTTAGGACGTATGCGGGGGCGGCTTTGATCACGATATTATTCTTAGGCGGCTGGTCCGGCCCTGTGCTGCCGGGAGAGCTGTGGTTCATCATCAAATCCTACATCGTCTTCGTCATCATCGTTTGGGCGACCTGGTCCTTCCCGAGGTCCCGTATCGATCAGATCGTGAGGATCGGCTGGAACTGGTTGATTCCCATCGCTATAATCTCTATTGTGATCGCGGCTGCTTTCAAATGGGTAGGGTGGTTCTGATGGCCAAGAAGAAGAGGCGTCTCAAGGGATGGATCATTCAGCCCATGAGGTTCACCCTACGCGAGATGCGCCAGGCCCTCTGGAAGCCGTCGACCATTCTTTATCCCCTCGAAAAGGAAAGGGACAAATGGGAAGCTCTGCGGGAGAACTTCCGAGGCCATCACGAGATCGATTGGCTGAAATGCATCGGCTGCAGGCTGTGTTCCAGGGTGTGCCCCAACCAGTGCATCACGATGGAGGACATCGAGGTCGACGAGAACTACAAGGGACCACGCCGATCCCACATGTCGGAAAAGAAGAACAGAATTCACCGACCCGGCGTGGACATCGGAAGATGCCTGTTCTGCGGGAACTGCGGCGAGTACTGCCCCACCGACGCCTGGACCCAGACCATATTGGTAGAGCTCACAGAGTTCGAGAGGGACGCCTTGATCTATTCTGCCGAGCAGGTCAAGACCGAAGGAGGACCCAGCAAGAAGCTCATTAACAAGATACTGGAGAATCCCAAGCTGGATGTGGAGACCTGCATCGGGTGCAAGCGCTGCTTCAACGAGTGTCCTACCCAATGCATTACCATGATCCCCGGGCCCAAGATGAGGAAGGACAAGCCGATTGAGATCCCGGAATTCGACTACTCGAAGTGCATCGGATGCAGCACATGTTGCGACGTTTGCAAGCCTGGATCGTTGACAATGGAGGAGATCTGAATGGTTGAATGGGACCTTGTGATGTTCATTACGCTTTCTGTCGTTGAGATTGTCGCCAGCATCTTGGTCGTCACATCAAAGAAGCTCGTGCACAGCGCATTCTGGCTGGCTATCACCCTGATCACCATGGGTGGGATCTACATACTTCTGCGGTCCGAGTTCGTGGCCGTCGTTCAGATCCTCGTCTATGCGGGTGCGGTGCCGGTGCTGTTCATCTTCGGTATCGTTCTAACCAGAAGGCGGATAATGGAGGAGCCAGATGAAGGAGAATAGTGAGGCAACGCAGATCATAGTGGTGACGGCCGCCGTCCTTCTAGGTTACATGATGGCTTTGTCTCTGATTTCATCCGAAGCATGGGAGACGACCGATATCAACGAGGTCCCGGTGGAAGATGTGGCCCACTCCCTGTTTGACGATTACTCTTTTGCTTTGGTCATCCTCGGAATGCTGCTGTCCGCGTCGGTGCTGGGCGGCATCTATCTGGCGAGGAAGGAGGTGAAGGATTGATAGCTCTCGAATATGAGCTGGTGCTTTCCGCCGTCCTGTTCGCCATAGGCATCTACGGCATCCTGAGGAGGAAGAACGCCATCGTCGTGCTGATGTCCGTGGAGATAATCCTGAACGCAGCCGTGATGAATTTCGTGGCATTCTCTTCGTACGCCGAGAACGGGGGAAATGCTGCCGGCCAGGTCTTCGCCCTTTTCGCCATTGCGGTTGCCGCTGCCGAGGCGGCTATAGGACTTGCGATGTTCATCGTCTTCTACCGGACGTTCAACACAATCGATCTGGACAAAGGCAAGATGTTGAGGTGGTAATCTGTACGAGTATGCTTGGCTGATCATCATCTCGCCCCTGGTGGCATTCCTCTTATCCATACTGTTCGGCAAGAAGGTGTGGGAGGGCGGTGCGCCCTTCACCATTGGTGCTATCGGGTTCTCGTTTGTCGTTTCCCTTTATCTGTTCATTGATGTCCTGGGTCAGGGTGCTTTGGGCGGCGGAGTGCAAGTAGAGATCATCGCGTTCGAGTGGATACCCGGCATCGAGATCGGACTGCTGATAGACAACCTCAGCGCGTTATTGCTCCTGCTGGTCTCTTTCCTGTGTCTTCTGATAGCCATCTATTCGGCGGGTTACATGCACGATGAGGAAGGGAAGCCCCGCTACTATGCCGAGATAGCTCTGTTCACCGCTGGAATGCTCGGAACCGTCAGCGCTAACAACTTCTTCCAGCTGCTGATCTTCTGGGAGGTAATGGGCGTCTGCTCTTACCTGCTCATCGGATTCTGGTACAAGAAGCCCGAGGCGGCCAGTGCCGCGAAGAAGGCGTTCTTGGTCACCAGGATCGGGGACATACTGTTCTTGATTGGCATCATCGTTCTCTTTGTCACGTTTGACACTTTCAACATAATCCATATACAGGAGCACGCAGGAGACATACCCGTACATCTTGTTACGATTATACCACTGCTTCTTTTTGGCGGGGCCGTTGGTAAATCCGCACAGTTCCCGTTACACGTCTGGCTACCGGATGCCATGGAAGGTCCCACTACGGTGAGTGCTCTCATTCACGCTGCAACGATGGTAAAGGCGGGCGTCTATCTGACAGCTCGCAGCTTCCCGCTTATTGCCAATTCTCCTGATGCGACTTTAGTTGTAGCTGTCATAGGCGGCTTCACGGCCTTCTTTGCCGCAACCATGGCGCTGGTAGCGATGGACATCAAGAGGGTGCTTGCGTATTCTACGATCAGCCAGATAGGCTACATGATGCTCGGATTAGGCGCGGGTGCGTACCTCTACCACCACGGACACGAGGCTCTGGGCTACACCTTCGCCATCTTCCACCTGGTGAACCATGCATTCTTCAAGGCCTTATTGTTCCTGGGTAGCGGTAGCGTTATTCACTCAGTCGGCACCAACGACATGCGGCAAATGGGCGGCCTGCACAAACACATGAAGATAACCTCGTTCGCAATGCTCATAGGTGCTCTCTCCATCGCCGGCATTCCACCATTAAGCGGGTTCTGGAGCAAGGATGGTATTCTTGAAGTCGCGTTCGAAGCAGGAATGAATGACCCCTCCTTCCTCATCATCTGGATACTCGGCATCATCACCGCGTTCATGACCGCATTCTATATGTTCAGGCTGTGGTTCTTCACGTTCACTGGAGAGAAAAGATCGCCCGGCGAGCCTCACAAATCCCCCAAATCCATGACAATTCCGCTGATTATTCTCGCTGCGTTCGCGCTCATATCCGGGATTCTCACATTCTTCATGGACGGGTTCGGTCAGCTGGTTTTCTTTGAGCAGGCGCATGGACACGCCGTGGAGGAGATCATCCACGTGTTCACCAATCCGTTGACCTTCCTCTCCATCGGCATGGCCGGTCTGGGTATCGGGCTGGCATACTTGATCTACAATAAGCGAACCATCTCATCCACCATCTTCGTCTCATCCAAGGGAACGAAGGCCATCCACACCATGCTCGTGAAGAGATACGGAATGGACTGGGCCTACAGGATGTTCGGGCTGAAGATCGCCTATGGCTTCGCCAAGGTCGCGGACTTCTTCGACCGCAGGGTCATCGACGGTGTTGTGAACGGAACCGCCAAAGGCAGTTTGCTTGTGGGCAAGGCCAGCGGGTTCTTCGACCAGAAAGGGATTGACGGCGCTGTCAACGGAATCAGTCGGGGGATCGTGAGAGGCGGCAGAGGTCTCAGGAGGAGCCAGACCGGGAACATTCAGGGTTACCTGGCGGCTGTCGTGCTCGGCATATGCTTCGTGATCGCCTTCGCCTGGATCTACATCAAGATTACGGGAGGGTAGAATGGACGTGCCTTTGCTTTCCCTGATGTTGCTCGTCCCACTGGTCGGGACCATTATCACACTCGTTCTCCCCAAGGACAGCCCCAAGGCGAAGTGGATTTGTCTCATCGCGTCTCTGGTAAACCTTCTCATCTCGTTCATTCTGGTCTTTGCTTTCGTCTGGGAGATCCCCTTTGCTCTCGTCGGAGATCCTGTCACTGGCAGTTTCAAGGCCTACGAGAACGCCGACTGGGTCCCGACTCTGGGTATAAGCTACACCCTGGGCGTTGACGGGCTCTCGATCCCGCTCATCTTGCTCACGCATCTGCTGGTGGCTTTGGGGATAGTCTTCTCTTGGAAGGAAGGGAAGAGGACCAAGGAGTTCTTCGCTCTGTTGCTGCTGATGGACCTGGCGATCACCGGCGTCTTCGTCTCGCTGGACCTTTTCCTGTTCTTCATCTTCTGGGAGTTCGTGCTGATACCAATGTACTTCCTCATCGGGATATGGGGAGGCCCGAACAAACACTATGCCGCTATCAAGTTCCTTATCTACACCCACGTGGGCAGCATCATAATGTTGCTGGGGATATTCGCCTTGTACTTCACGGCGTCACCCAATCTGACTGGTGGGAACACCTTCAACCTGATCGTGCTCGCCAACGAGGCTGGGCAGAACCCGACATATCTGGGCGCTGCATTTCAAATGCCGGTCTTCATTGCCATGTTCTTCGGATTCGGGGTCAAGATGCCCATGGTGCCGTTCCACACTTGGCTCCCTGATGCGCACGTCGAGGCCCCGACCGCCGGCTCGGTCATACTTGCCGGCTTGCTGCTGAAGATGGGCGGTTACGGCTTGTTCCGAATTGGATTGACCATGTTCCCGTTAGCTGCCGTTGAGCTGTGGTGGGTCCTCGCTTCATTCGGGATCGTGAGCATGGTTTACGCCGCGTTCGTGTGTTTAGCTCAGACGGACCTGAAGAGATTGATCGCCTATTCCAGCGTGAGCCATATGGGATTCGTCCTGCTGGGTGCCGCCAGCCTTTCGACCATCGGTATCATGGGCGGCATATACCAGATGTTCACCCACGGGCTGATAACCGCGGTGTTGTTCATGTTGGCCGGGGTCGCCAAAAGGGCCTGTCACACCAGGGAAATACCAAAGCTCACAGGTCTCATCAACAAGATGCCCAAGTTCTCCCTGATACTCATGCTGGGCTTCTTCGCCTCCTTAGGACTTCCGGGGCTGGCATCCTTCGTCAGCGAGTTCATGGTCTTCGTGGGGGCTTTCGGGACCTTCGGGAAGTATCTCATCATTCCCTTGCTGGCCATTATCATCACAGGGGCTTATTACATCTGGACGATGCACAAGGTGCTGTTCGGTAAGTTCAACGAATCCTTGGGTGAGGTAAGGGATGTGACCGGGTATGAACTGGTTCCTCTGGCAATTCTAATGTTCTTCATCATATTCTTCGGACTTTATCCGGCTCCGGTGGTACAATTCATCGGACCGTATGCCGAGGGGCTGTCAACATTACTGGGAGGTATCTGATAAATGGCGCTTGAGATCCATTTGATATCGCTCATCCTCGTCTTCCCGATAGTCGGAGCCCTACTCGTTTACATTCTACCACTGAAGAACAGGGACACGAAGATAGTGGCCGTGGTCATGTCCATCATACCGCTGATACTGTCCACGATGCTCATTCTGGGCGTTCTAACCGACTTCGTCGATCTTACCCAGGAAGGCGATTTCTTTGCGGTCGAGAATGCCGAATGGATTCCGCAGGTGGGCATAAACTACCACATCGGTGCGGACGCCCTTTCTGCAGTACTGGTCTTCCTGACATCTCTTTTGGTTACACTGGCCCTGATTCATTCGTGGGATGAGACCCATCGCCACAGGGAATTCAACGCCATGCTTCTGTTCATGCAGACGACCATCATCGGGGTGTTCGTCTCTCTCGATTCCTTCCTCTTCTTCATGTTCTGGGAGGTCGGTCTTGTTCCGATGTACTTCCTGATCGCCATCTGGGGCGGTCCCAACAAGAAGTATGCGGCCATCAAGTTCTTCCTTTTCACCCAGGCGGCCAGCATTTTGGTGCTGATAGGGATTTTCGCGTTCTGGTTCTCCTCCGACCCCCACACCTTCAGCATGGTCGCTTTCATCGAGAACAATCCGATAGGGGCTGCTTCTCAGGACCTGCTGTTCATCGTCATGATGTTCGGGTTCGGGACCAAGTTACCGATGGTGCCAGTGCATACGTGGTTACCTGATGCGCACGTCGAAGCGCCTACCGCGGGGTCCGTTCTGCTTGCCGGCGTTTTGCTGAAGATGGGCGGCTACGGTCTCATAAGGTTCAACGTCCAGATGTTCGATTCGGTGTCCGACTGGGTCTGGGTGATGTTCGGGGTCATTGGTGTAATAAGCATGGTGTACGGCGCGTTCGTCTGCCTTGCTCAGGACGACCTGAAGAGGATGATCGCCTTCTCCAGCATCAGCCACATGGGCATAGTGATGTTGGGGATCTCGACCTGGGCCCTGGGTGGAAGCCAGATTGGAATGGCGGGTGCGATATTCCAGCTGTTTGCTCACGGCCTCATCTCAGCAGCGTTGTTCATGATCGCAGGTTCTGTTGGACACAACCTTGGAACCAGGAACATATCTGAGTTAGGGGGGATTGCTCCAAAGGTGCCAAAGACAGCAGGGTTCATGATGGTGGCGTTCCTAGCGTCTTTAGGCTTACCTGGTCTGGTCGGGTTCGTAGCGGAGCTGAGCGTCTTCGTGGGAACCTGGGAGGCGTTCGGCCTGTGGATATTCTTCCCGATAATCTCTGTCGCGTTGACGGCTGGATATTACCTGTTCGCCATGCAAAGGTCCATCTTCGGTCCGTACAATGAGATGGTGGAGGATCCGAAGGACCTCAGGCCCTTCGAGACCGTTCCGTTGGCCGTGCTGACATTCACATTCGTCCTCTTCGGCATCCTTCCGATTCTACTCATGGATAAGATATTCGAGTGGGTGGCCGCCTTATGACATACGCAGTCCTGTCCCCGATATTCATCCTTCTAGCGTTCTCCTTTGCGATAATGATATTGAGCGTCTTCGTGAAGAGCCAGAGGAGGTATTACGCCTACTTGACGCTCGTCGGGTTGATCGTTGCTTTGTTCTTGGTCGCGGACATGGCCGGGCTCTCCTTCACGAGCGCGATGGGTCTGGATCTGTGGTCTTCCCCTGTTGACGTGTACTTCTCAGATCTGAAGATCAAGGTGGATTCGTTCTCTCTGTTCCTGTACATGATCTTCATCTTCGTTGGGATCCTGGTCACCATCGGGTCCATCTCGTACATCGACAAGGAGGAGAAATACAGGGCGGAATACTTCTCACTGATGCTGCTGGCCCTGGTCGGGATGATGCTCATCGCATCTGCGACGGATTTGTTCGTGTTATATCTCTCATTTGAGTTAGCTAGCATATCCACATACGCCTTGGCGGCGTTCCAGAGGAAGGACAAGGCATCCGCGGAAGCTGGATTGAAGTTCTTCTTGATAGGTGCGGTTTCGTCCGCCATCGCTCTGTTCGGCATCTCGATCATTTATGGTGTAACAGCATTTGCCGGTGGAGCTACTACCGACCTCGCTGGGATCTCTGACGCACTGGCCGTTGGCCTGACCATGGAAGGAATGACCATCCCGATCATCTTGGGGATTGTTCTTCTGATTGCTGGCTTCGGGTTCAAGATAGCGGTCGTCCCGTTCCACATGTGGGCACCCGACGTTTATCAAGGCAGTCCCACGACGATATCTGCCTTCCTTGCTGCCGGTTCAAAGAAAGGCGGTTTCGCGGCGTTCTTCAAGATATTCCTGTTGGGGCTGATTGCTGCGAGAATGGAATGGGTTTTCCTTGTCGCGGTCCTCGCAGTTGTCACCATGGTCGTAGGCAATGTTTTAGCTATTGTCCAAACAGATTTGAAGAGGATGTTGGCATATTCCAGCATCGCGCAGGCGGGGTACGTCTTGATCGCCGTCTGTGTGGGCACTTTGGCAGTTGATCCAGCGACTCTTAGCACTGCCCAATACGGTCTCGCAGGCGGTCTTTACCACATGCTCACCCACGCTTTAATGACGGGCGGGGCGTTCTTGGTCGTTGCTTTGACCTCGATGGCGAAGATAGGTGATAACCTCAATGACTACAAAGGACTGTACAAACGGATGCCCATTGTTGCGTTCTGCATGATGGTGCTACTTCTAGCGTTGGCCGGTATTCCGCCGTTGGGAGGATTCTTCAGCAAGTTCGTTCTGTTCTCTTCTGCGGTGAACGCCGGGGATTGGTTCGTATGGTTGGCGGTTGCTGGTGTGCTGAACAGTGCTATCTCCTTGTACTATTACGCTCGGGTGATCAAGTACATGTACATACTGGAAGGACCGGATGAGACGAAGGTGAAGGCGCCAACTGGTCTTTACATCGCCGTGTTACTTGCGACGATTGGGATCGTGATCACCGGCCTGCTTGCTGAGCCAATAATCAGGTTTGCTCAGGATGCGGCGGCCGCGTTGCTCGGTTAGTTCTTGTGAGCGGACAGAAAGGTTTTTTTGGGCTGTCGTTGATTGCTGACCCAAGGGCCTGTGGTCTAGTGGCCTATGACGTCACCCTTACAATCTCCGGATGAGAAAGGTGAATATCGGCGGTTCAAATCCGCCCAGGCCCATTCTTCTCTATACCGCTTCCATGGTAGACGGTGGTTTTGGAGTTATGTTATACGTGACGCTCACAACCTCCGGGACCTCGTTGACCAGCCTCTCAGCGATCCTCTCGAGCTTCTCATGAGGAATCCTCGTCGGAGTGGCAACTCTCGCATCCACGCTGTCCCAGCACCGAACTTCGATCTGCTGACCGTACTCCCGCTTACCGTCTCTCATTCCCGGTACCCTGCTGTCGTGCAGGATCGCCATGTACTGGAAAGCCCCAGAGTCCGCCAGTTCCTCTTCAACTATCACCGTCGCCTGCTTGATGGTCGCCACCTTCTCCGGTGTAACCTCTCCGATAATCCTTCCAGCCAGAGCAGGTCCCAAGAAAGGCATCCTGTTGTAGATCTCTTCCGGCAGGCCCAAAGCCGCGGCCAACTTCCTGACCCCGTCCTTCCTGAGGTGTATCAGCGGCTCCACGACGTTGTAACCGAACTCCTGCTCGGTATCGATGCCCACCTGCGCGAGGATGTTATGCTGCCTCTTGATCCCCGCGACCGTCTCGTCCACGTCCGTCAGGATCGTCCCTTGCATCAGGTGCTTTGCACCAGTGTCCCTCACCAGCTTCCCGAAGACATCTTTGTAGAACGTCCTGGTTATCGCCTCTCTCTTCTCCTCCGGGTCCGTGAGACCCTTCAAAGCTCCGTAGAACTCTGCCTTTGCATCTATGATCTGGACATCCACGCCGAGGTTCTTGAAAACATCCCGCACGTACTCCGGCTCCCCTTCCCTCATCATTCCGTGGTCTATGAAGATGGTCTTCAGCTTGTCGCCCATGGCCCTGTGCCCGATCAAGGTGACAGCCGATGAATCGACCCCGCCCGAAAGGGCGTTGATGCCTATTCCTTCTCCAACCGTGCTTCCGATGCTCTCAACCTGTTTTGAGATGTACTCTTCCGGATTCAATTCGCTCGCTTTTATTTCTTCGATCATTCCTCCGACCCCTGGGTGGGAATGGAAAACAGAGTAATAAATCCTTGTGGGAGTTGTGAGACCGATTCCTCTTTTGGGACGGTCATTTGGTTGCTTTGTGAACCGCCACGATTCCGAACAGCAGGAGATCGAACTCAACTGTCGAAAAGCCTGCCTGTCGAATGGAGTCTGCCAGCTCCTCAGCATCGCAGAAATTGAGGATCGAGTTCATTAGGTATGCATAACTGGCCTTCGAACCCGAGATGACGTTGGCCATGGGTCTGACGAATGCTCTGACATACCAATGGAACAGTCTTCTGATGAGCCTTGAAGGGGGCTGGGTGGTCTCCATGTTAATGAACACTCCCCCCGGTTTCAACACCCTGTGGAATTCGGAGAAGCACTTCATCCGGAAGTCATCGCTCACGCTGATGTTGCGGGTAGCGAAGGAGATGGTGATGGCGTCAAATGTTTCATCAGCGAACGGTAGGGAGCTGGCATCGGCCAAGGTCAGGAGAATTCGATCGGCTTCGGGTTTCTCGGCAAGCTTTCTGATCATCGGATCTGAGAAGTCGGCAGCGACCACTGTTCCTCCATCTTCAGCCAAATGGAGAAGGTTGATCGCGGTCTCACCAGTACCACTGCAAATGTCCAGTAACCTGGAACCTCTTCCCTCTGTGGCTATTTTCGCCGCCTTCTTCCGCCAGAGTATGTCCAAGCCGAATGTCAGAACATGATTGACCAGTTCGTAGGTCTGGGGAACCTCTGAGAATATCTTCTTGATGCCTTTGGTCATTTGCTTACCGTCAACTTTCGCGAAGCCCCGAGAACTCCTCACTTACATTCCACAACCTCTTCGCGATCCCCACATCGTCACCGATCTTGTTGTACTTCATCTCTTTGCGGTCCCCAAAATACTTCCCGGTGACACCTTCAACCTCAGGGGATGTCGCGAGATAGACGCCAGTGCTTGCACCCTTCTCAGGAGACCTTGCCATATGCCTCATGAACCACTTAGCGCCTCCACTCATGTACCTCCCCAGATTGGTGGAAGTCATTCCAGGTGTGAAGCTGTTCACAGTAACCCCCGTACCCTCCAACCTCCTCGCGAGTTCCTTGGTGAACAACACGTTCTCCAGCTTTGTCTGTCCGTACACCCTCATGTGTTTGTAGCTCTTCTCCGCCTGGAGATTGTCGAAGTCGATCTTCGCTCGCTTGTGCAGCCCGGAAGAGGTGTTGATTATCCTCGCCGGGGAGCTTGATTTGATGATATCCAGGAGAAGGTTGGTGAGGAGGAAATGAGAGAGATGGTTGATGGCGAACTGTGTCTCCAGGCCTTCTGATGTCATTATCCTCTTGGTGGGCCAGAGGGCGGCGTTGTTGATTAGGATATGGAGCTTGTCGTGCTTCTGCTTGAACTCCTCTGCAAGTTTGCGGACCTGTTTCATGGAGGACAGGTCTGCCAGCATAAGTTCGACGGATTCGTTGCTGGATTCTCTGATGATATCGTTCCTGGCAGCTTCCCCCTTCTCCCTGCTCCTGCAGACCATTACTACGTTGGCGTCTTTCTTAGCGATCTCAAGGGCCATTACTTTTCCGATGCCTGAGTTGGCGCCGGTTATCAGGCAAGTCTTTGAGCTAGCTCTCCATGGCATAGAATCACTGGTCAGGGTGTGATAATGAACAATGGAGAAAAACCTTTGTCTTCTGAATTGAAACTCGGGACCATTCACTAGATAGCCCGGTCTCTTTCTATCAAATGGTCCTCGGTGCTCCTTTGGCTGAGTCGAATAACCGCCAGCGAAACTGGGAGTGCGATGACTCCGGAGATAAGGGCCAATGCGGACAGAGTCGGTATTGTATTCAGGCTTTCCGTTCGTTGGGCGTAAAGGTAGAGAGGTCCCGCGGTTATGTTTATCTCCCCATCATATGGCTCCGAGACTATTGATGTCAAGACGAGCTTCGTCTCAAAGAGGTTACCAGATTTCAGTGGCGTCGAGTCAGAGAAAGAACCCAGATAATCTCCGCTCGGTTGCATAGTGTCTATGCCGGTCCATCCGCTTGACCCACTGAAATCCCATACAGCGCCTGATATCCTGACTCCATTCAAGTAGTACCAGATTGCGATTTCGTGGAATCCATAGAAGAACCCTTCCATGTCGAACTTCGTATGGATTTTCGGATAGACAATGTAATTTGTAGAATCCTCTGGGAAGAAATCGTCGAACGCAATCTCCCACACGTGATCTTCAGTATGATCGCTTGTGAGGTCAAAGTCCCAGCTGACTGTGTGATTGTCAATCATTGCCGGGCTCGATCGAAGCTCGTTCTCCAAGAGGCTCATCGCCGTAGTACCACCAAGCATGAACACTATGAATATGAGAAACCAGACAAATATCCCCCTCACCGTTTTGTGCAACATGCTCCCTCCAGTGGGTTGAATCCCCTCTTACACCACTTGTGGCAATGAATTGTATGTTTATAAGTTTCTTGTCGTGAGAATATCCGCGCTCCTTCATCATTAGTTATAAATATCAGCATTTACAGAGTATATACTGGTGGCAGTGGGCAGACACCATGGCAGCTTTTGCATATTGCTATGGAGGAGGTATCCTTACGTATTCTCGAAGAGTGATAACTCTGAAGTGGCCCGGCTCTGAAATGGCTGAAGTGAAAGACCTTCGAATGCTGGACACATGCCCATCTGATCTGACTCTTAAAAGCTCCATAGGCCCTCCAACGCCTTCCCGGATGTGGGTGGAGTCTATAGAAGAAGAGGAGGGGAGAACGGGGGAACTCGCGCCTACCATCTCTGGAACAATGAGAATATCCCCTTCCGTGAAACCAAGAAAGCCAAGAACTCTCGAGAGTAGTGGGTAGGCGCGGATATTTTTTTCTCTATTGAGATGCGGCGGTCCATTGGACAATGAGGCCTGAGGTTACTGCCTATGCAGGCGGAGGCGGGAGATAGTCATCGTCTTCGTAGATTTCATCCTCGTACTCCTCATCCAAGAGTTCCTCCTCCTCCGGTTTCTTCCTCTTCCGCATCGCAACAGCGGCTATCGCGAGGACCACTGCAACGATAATGATGATTATCAGGAGATAGTACATCATCATGTCCTGCCGTTCGTCGCCATCGCCATCGTCAGGTGGAGGCGGAGCCACGGTTGTCGTAGTACCCGACTTATAGTCTGACATCTCAGATTCGATATCGTCCCCCAGTGACCAGCAGGTGACCTTGTAGAAGTATGAGGTGTTCCTCACCAGTCCAGTATCGGTGTAGGTCGGAGTGGTAACGAATGTCAGTTCGGTGTAGGGTCCATCAGAGGACGCTGCCCGATATATCGTATAGCCCTTGATGTCCGCTCCGGGTATCACCGTTCCATCAGTGTACGTAGCCGGCGGGTCCCATGAGATTGTCAGCGTGGTCTCGGTCGGGTCGGTGACCCTCGGGGTCAACGGCGGGCTCGGACCGGCAACGACATGGATGGTCACCGTATCAGTGCCAGTGTTCCCTGCCCTGTCCGTCACCGTCAGTGTTACGATGAACTCCCCGCCCCTCACGAATGCATACGTTGGGGCCACTCCGTACATGGTCTGGGTTCCGAGGTCGTCGAAGGTCCACGTGTAGTTGACAGTGGTATCGAACAGCGGATCGTTGTCGCTCGACCCCGAGCCGTCGAAGGTGACCTGGACAGCCTGATCCACGTTTTGATCGAGTCCCGCATCCGCGACCGGGTCCTGCGTATCCTGTATCAAGAATGAGTCCTGAACAGAGTTCTGGTTGTTCTGCACATCAAGTGCGAATATCTCGAAATCGTAAGTTCCCAGCTCTACCTGGAAGGTGTTCTGGTAGGTGAACCAGCCATTGCCTGCATCATAGCTCATGGAGACGTTCTCGAACAAGGTGCCGTCCGGATAAAGCACCGTTATCCAAACCGAGATGTTGAAACTATCATCGAAGATGTCCGTTACCGTGACCGTGATGTCTATCGCCCCGACCTCGATCTCCTGCGGAGATGTTGTGACTATGTTGGAGATCTCCGGAGGCGTCGTGTCCCTGATCACGAACGAACCGCTGTCCGTTCCCCAGTTGCCTGCCGGATCGGATGCCCATATGACGAATGTGTACGTTCCAAGCATGTCGTAGGTCTGCTCATAGCTGAACACACCTGTCCCCAGGTCGATCATGCTGAAGTTGCCAACGAATCCCATTGCGGGGTCGGTTATCTCCACGTTCGCAGTTTGAATGATGTTCAGGTTGTCCTCTATCCTCGATGTGATGTTGACATCGTTGTACACCTCTTGCGGGTCTGGTGTCGCCATCGTGTTGGTCAGCGTCGGTGAGACCATATCGTCGATCGCGAATGTTCCGCTGTAAGCTCCCACGTTGCTGCTGGTGTCCCAGGCGAATATGTTGTAGTCGTACGTACCTACGGTGACGTATGCCGAGTCCCAGTAGTATCTGCCGCTCGCGGCGTCGAAGTTCATGGTCTCGTTCCCGAGGGGCAGTGAATTTGGATCAAAGACTTCCAGCTTGACTATCAGCATCTGGAAGTTGTCCGTGATCAGTGCCGAGATGTTCACTTTTCCGCCAATGTTCTGCGGCTGTGGGTCCTCCGTCGGGCCCGATATCAATGGTTTTGTTGTGTCCTGGACCACGAACGAGCATGCCCTTGAGGCCGGATTGCTGCTCGTGTCCATCGCCCAAATGGTGCACGTGTATATTCCAAGCATATCGTACGTCTGCTCATAGCCGAACATGCCGGCTCCCAGGTCTATCATACTGAAGTTGCCCACAGAGCCTGCAGTTGGATCAGTTATGTTGATGTACACGTTTTGGATTTGATTGTTGTCCGTCACGTCGACCGTGACGTTGACGCTTCCGTACACCTCTTGCGGATCCGGCGTTGCCGTCGGTGCCCCTATGTTCGGTGGGGTGAGATCAACGATGACGAAGCTCCCTGTGTCGATCGCAACGTTCCCCTCGCTGTCCCAGGCGGTTATGGTGAATGTGTGGGTTCCCAGCTGGGTATATGCCTGTTCGTACCAATGTGTGGTCACTCCTGCCGTCATGGTCGTGTTGATGATCGAGACCATTAACGGATCAAAGACCTCCACGTAGACCAGATCGAGCAAGAAGTTGTCCGAGACCTCCGAGTCTATCCTGACAAGACCGCCAGCGTCCTGCGGGTCAGGTGACGCGATGGTGTTCAGCAGTGTTGGAGGTGTTGTGTCCCGAATGAGGAACGACCCCAGAACTGCCGCCACATTGCTCCTGATGTCCCTGGCGTAGATGGCGGTCGTGTATATGCCAAGCATGTCGTACGCCTGCTCATATGACCACCTTCCAGTGCCCCCGTCGTAGACCATGCTGAAGTTGCCGACCAGTCCGCCGATGGGGTTCCTTATCTCCACCTTCACCTCTGCCAGCTGGTAATTGTCCGTCACATCCGCCGAGATGTTGACGTTTCCGTAGACCTCCTGCGGGTCCGGAGTCTCGGTCACACTCGAGATCATCGGCGGTGTATTGTCATCGATTAGGAATCCATTCTGAGCCTTTACCCAGAGCCCACCGACGTCGGCCGCCCATATGGTGAAGGGATGCAGACCCAATTGACTGTAAGATCGTTCGTAGTAGAACCTACCTGATACTGAATCAAAGAGCATAGAGAAGTTGCCGATTGGCACCCCGAACGGGTCAAGGACGTTCAGCCAGACGTTGTTCACGTCCACCTGATAGTTGTCCGTTACCATCGCGGAGACGTTCAGCGGCGCATTGACTTCTCCCGGGGCCGGTACGTTGGTTATGGCCGAGATTATCGGAAGCGTCGTATCGACCATGGTGAAGTCGCATCCGGAAGTGGCCTGGTTGTTCATGGTGTCCCTCGCCCAGATGGTGCATGAGTACGTTCCGACCATGTCGAAGTTCTGCGCGTAGAAGTATCTCCCTGTCCCGACATCGAAGCCCATGTCTGTGCTGACCACAGCGCCCCCTATCGGGTCCAGTATGTCGATGACAACCTGTTGGACCATGTAATTGTCCGTGGCGATGGCGGAGATGTTCACGCCTAGGTGAACCTCCTGAGGCTGCGGCGTCCTCTGGACGCTGGATATGACTGGATCCGTGGTGTCGATTATGGTGAAGTTCCCCTGAAGCGAGTCCCAGTTATTGTCCAGGTCGGTTGCCCAAACAGCATAATCGTAGTCTCCCAGTTCCCAGTAGCTTCGTTCGAAGCTGAACTCGCCTGCCAGCGAATCCCATATCATGGAGAAGTTGCCCACGAGCGCCAAAAAGGGATCGAAGACCTCGACGAAACCCTCAAAGACGAAGTAATTGTCCGTGACGGTCGCCGTGATGTTCACTATGCTGCCGGACTCCTGCGGGTTGGGTGTCGCTATCGTGCCGGTTATCTGAGGTGGCGTGGTGTCCTCCATCAGGAAGAACTCGGTGTTCATACCCCAGTTCCCGCTCGTATCCAAGGCCCATATGATGAACGAGTATTGACCCACGATGTCGTACGCCTGCTCATATGACCACCTTCCAGTGCCCCCGTCGTAGACCATGCTGAAATTGCCGACCAGAACCATTGTAGGATCGCGGATCTCCACCCAAACCTCCTGCACTCCGAAGTTGTCCGTAACCCTGCATGAGATGTTCACCTGCAAGAAGACCTCTTGTGGATTGGGAATGGCGGTGATCGTGTCGACCACAGGTACGGTCGTATCCTGCATCACAAAGGAACCTGAGGCCGAGCTCCACCAATCGAAGGTGTCATTCGCCCAGATGGTGAAGGTATACGTCCCCAGCATGCCGTACGACTGCTCGTAGAAGTACACTCCGCCGCCAGCGTCACCCATGGAGAAGTTACCTACCAGACCCATCGTCGGGTCCCATACCTGGACCCAGGCTCCAAAGACAGCAATGTTGTCGGTGATCGTGGCAGTTATGTTGACATTGAAGAAGACCTCCTGTGGATCGGGTGTTGCGATCTGGCCGGAGATCGTAGGCGGGGTAACATCGGCCAGTATGGTGAACGTGCCGAAGTAAGAATTCCAGTTACCGCTGGGATCCCTGGCCCATATCTCATAATTGTAAACACCAATCATCGTGTACGTCCTGTTGTCCCAATACCTTCCGGTTCCAGCATCCAGGCTCATGGACCAGTTGCCCACTTCCGCCATGGTCGGGTCCACGACCCTCAGCCTGACTTCCGATATTCCGTCCAGGTCGGTCACGATAGCCGATATGTTGACGTTGTCGTTCATCTGCTGAGGATTCGGGTCCTCTTGAACACTGGAGATGGTAGGCGGCGTCGTGTCCTCCATGATGAAGTTGCCCGTGGCCACGTCCCACATCCCGCCAGAATCATAGGCCGTGATGGTGAACGAATGTGAGCCCACATCAAGGTACGGTTGATCGAGATACCATTTTCCGGTGCCCGAATCCAAGCTCATAGACCAATTCCCAAGCGAGATCATGCCCGGGTCCCATACCTCCACCCAGACCTCGTCCACCACACCGTTGTCCGTCACGTCGCACGTGATGTTCACGTTCTGACCCGTCTCCTGCGGTGATGGAGCGGCGGTTTCATTCGTGATCGTGGGCGGAGTAATGTCAGTCATCAGGAAAACCCAGGCACCCATTCCATCGTCCCAATCGAATAGCCCCTCGGTGTCCTCCGCTGTAACTGTGAATGTATACACTCCAGCCTTGTAGTAGATGGTCTCGTTGTACCACATCATCGATCCTGAATCGAAGAGCATGGAGAAGTTGCCAACGACCAAACCGTCGGGGTCAGTCACCTCCACCCAAGCATTCAGCATTCCAACATCATCATTGATCATGCACGTGATGTTCACTGCGCTTCCTACCTGCTGCGGACTCGGAATAGCGTTGCAGAACTGTATATCTGGAGGGAAGAATAGGGGCTTTGGCGGTTCCCAGCCCATGGGCGTTCCCGTAGGCCGGTCGGCCTCCAATCCTTCCTGAACGTCCACGGATTCACTCCTAGCTCCGTTCAGCAAGCTCACGCTCGCAATCGCTATCGGCGAAAAAGTGGTCGCCACCATCAAAAGCAAGACTATCGAGAATACCCCCGAACCGATGTATCTCCTCATTTCAACCTCTCCTCAGGAGGGCCGTTGCCCAGCAACGACCGATATACTTGTCCATTTAAAGATTTTTGGTCGACCTGGGTGCCAGCTAGGAAGAAAGGCACTAATCCGAATCAGAGCATCAGGTCCGATCTCATGCCCAGGTACGTCCCATCGAGAAGGTGTAGCTTAGATTTGTTGAGGACCAGGAACTTGTTGGAGAGCACAGGGCCCAACAGCTTGGACTTGGGGTCGTTAATCGGCGTCCCTCCGCAGAAGTCGTTGAACGCTGGCATGATAATGAGCTCCTTTGGCAGCTTCTGATACCTCTCGCTCTTTCTCCTGAAGTTGGTCCTTACCCAGCATCTCTTCGAGGCCTTCATTCCCAGATTGTCCACGAACTTCACCGTCGGGTGGTCGTGGCCCATTATGGCGATCTTGGAACTCATCACTTCTTTGGACGGCCATGCGTGTCCGTGAAACAGCCCGACATCTCCGACCACCGTCCCCTTCGATGTCCACACTCTCACGCTCACCGGTAATAACCTGCCAATGCCTCCGTCGTGATTTCCGGGCAGCACCTCCACCTCCTCCACGTGTTCTTGCAGCGTCTGAACAAGGAGCGGTATCTCGTCCCATTCCTGCCTGGAGGTCTTGGGAACGTTGTGCTTGAGGTCACCGAGGACTATCAGTTTCTCTGGTTTCTTGTCCTGGAGGATCGAGATGAGCCTGTTGGTGATGTTATCTGTCTGGCTGGGCAGGATGAAACCCGCTTCCTTCAGTTCTCTCTCCATCCCTATGTGGAGGTCGGCAACGACCAGAATCCTGTCATCAATGATCAGCGCTGGTGTGTTGGGAATGGGCATTGCTTCCATATTGGGCCCTTGCATCATAATTCAGAGGAACTCCTTAAGAACATTGGGAATCTCATCGACCACATCCATGGGCATCATTCCGAAACTCCTCTTCCTGAAAGCCAGATCACCCGCGTAACCCGACGCGAACGCACCCATCCTTGCTGCATTGAAGGGTTCCACACCCTTGGAGATAAGTCCTCCGACTATGCCTGCCAGGACATCACCGGTGCCCCCCACTGTCATGGCCTGATTGCCGGATTGGTTCAGCTTGGTTCTCTTCCCGTCCGAGATGATGTCCGTGCTGCCTTTCTTGAGTATGGTGAATTTGGTGGACTTTCCGAGTGAAGCCACCTGCTTGATCTGTCCGTCCAGGCCCTTCAACATTTTTGACTTGGTGAGTTTCTTGAACTCGTTGGAATGTGGGGTCAAGACACCCTTCCTATTCTTCAGGCAGGTCGGGTCCTGAGCGACTGCGGTGATGCCGTCGGCGTCTATCGCGTAAGGCAGGTCGATCTTTCTGACCAGTGATCTCACTGCCTCCAGCGTTTGTGCATCCGTTCCCAGGCCGGGTCCCACCACGATCGCCTCGACCTTCTTGGCAGTCTCTTGGATAACCGGTATGTCGTCCGGAACAAGCTTGTCGGAAGACAATGGATGTACTATGAAATTGGGTGAGAAGGACGCGACCACGTCGTGAACGTTCTTGGGGGTCGCAATGTGAACCAGGTCCGCACCGATTCTGTAGGCAGCCAGGCCCACCAGGGCTGGAGCGCCCGTAAAGGGTCCTCCGCCGACGACCAGCACCCTTCCGTTCTCCCCTTTGTGGGAATCCTCTCTTGGTATGGGATAGTAAACGAACTCTCCAGGGCCAGCGTATCGTTCAGCCTCCTCCGGGATTCCGATGCTCCTCACGAATATCTGACCTGAGTTCTCCTTGGTCTGGCCTTCCTTCTTGTCGTGTAACGCCACCGTGATCGTCGGACGAATGGCCAGGTCCGCACCCAGGCCGCTTGGGACGTCGATTGAGACCACTGGCTTTTTGGAAGCGTTCACCTTCTTGATCATGGACCGATAGGGTTCCCGGACATTGCCTGATATTCCGATCCCGAGCAAAGCATCCACTATGATGTCGGAGCCGCGTAAGAGAACGCCCAGATTGGATGCAGATTCAACGATGTCCAATTCATCTTCGATCCTGGCGAAGTTCTTGGTCGCTATCCCGGACTTGATCTCCTCCACGCTTTTGGCCAGGGCAACCTGCACTCCGCAATGCTCGCTCAAGTATCTGGCCGCGACGAAGCCGTCCCCTCCGTTGTTGCCAGTCCCGCAGATCACCAGGATCTTCTTCCCTTCCAGGTCGAACTTCTTCTCTAAGACATTCGCGACCGCCTCACCAGCGTTCTCCATCAACTTGATGGTGGGGACCCCGTGAAATTCTGAGTTCCTGTCCAGGACATTTATCTCCTTGAAGGGTAGCACGGCGGGAAAAGAAGGGGTGCACTATATCAATCTTTTTGGACGGTTATATTTATATTCAACGGTCTTTTCCCTATTCCGATGAACGAGTCTGGGGATGTGGAAGAAGCCGATGCTAGAAGGTCGAAGAAGATATTCATTCTGTGCATTGTTTTTGTCATCCTGAGTCTTTTCGTATCTCTTGCCGATCCAGGCATTTCCACCTTCATCTTCGTTTCCATATCCATAATTCCGTTGGCATATGTCATGGGAAAGGCGACGGAGGAACTGGCTGCTCACCTGGGACCCGGTCCAGGGGGTCTGCTGAACGCCACCTTTGGCAACGCCACTGAGCTCATAATCGCCGTTTTCGCCTTGAGCTCTGGAATGATCGAGATCGTGAAAGCGTCCATCACCGGCTCGATAATCGGGAACATATTGCTGGTCCTGGGAATCAGCATGCTGGTCGGGGGAACTCGATACAAGGAACAGGAGTTCGAATCCAGTGCGGCAACCACCCGGTCGACCATGTTGACCCTCGCTGTCATCGCTTTGGCCATGCCGACCCTTTTTGTGCTTTTCGTGCACGAGGAAGGCGTCGAAGGAATAACCGATGCCATGAGCATTGGAATATCCGGCATCCTCATCGCGGCATACATCCTGGGATTGGTCTTCTCTTTGAAGACGCATAAGCACTTCTATAATCCCCGGGGCGAAGAGGGTGAGCCCATCTGGAGCAAAAGAAAGGGCATTATCGTACTGACTCTTGCGACCATCGGGGTGGCCATCCTAAGCGAATTGTTGATATCGTCCGTTGAAACCTCCATAAAGGTAACTGGCATCTCGGAGATCTTCATAGGCGTCATCGTGATCGCCATCGTGGGCAATGCGGCGGAGCACGGCAGCGCCGTCTTGATGGCATGGAAGAACAAGATGAACTTGAGTGTCGGGATAGCAATCAGTTCCAGCACCCAGATCGCGCTCTTCGTGGCGCCTGTCCTGGTCTTCATCTCCCACCTTTTCGCCACCCCAATGACCTTGGCCTTCGAGATATTCGAGCTGGTGGCCATCGCTTTGGCGGTCGTGGTTGTCCATATGGTCTCTGCTGACGGGAAATCCAACTGGTACGAAGGTGTCCTTCTGATCATGGTTTACACGATCATAGCGATAGGGTTCTTCTTCCACCCTTAGGGAGGAGCGGATGAGATCTTCGATAAAGAGATTCGGTGCCGGCCTTTCGGCCAACGTCGTTCTTCTTGCCGTGGTCAGCTTCTTCGTTGACCTCAGCAGTGAGATAATCTTCCCCCTGCTCCCCTTCTTCATGGTCATCCAGCTTGGGGCCAGCTACTTCATCGTAGGGATCATGGAAGGTGCCGCAGAGTTCGTTGCCTCTGTCATCAAGGTGTTCTCAGGGCACTTGTCCGACCGGGCCGGGAAGAGGAAACCGTTCATCTCCGGTGGATACGGCCATTCCGCCATAATGAAGCTCTTCTTCTCCCTCTCCGCCATCTGGCAGCACTTCTTCGTTTTTAGGATCGCGGAGAGGGTGGGCAAGGGGATCCGTGAACCGGCCAGGGACGCTCTCGTGGCCGAGTCCACCTCTCCCAAGACCTTGGGAAAGGCGTTCGGCTTCCAACGGGCCCTCGATACCGGCGGTGCCATTCTGGGACCGATCTTCGGAATAATCCTGCTCGCCATCTTCGCGACCTCGTACCAGCCCATCTTCCTCATCGCCGCCATTCCAGCATTCGTTGCCTTCGGGCTCTCATTGCTGTTAAAGGAAAAGAGAAAGCCCAAGAAGGACAAGGCCAAAGTCAAGATAGGTTTCAAGTTCCTGCCCGTCCGGTTGAGGGTCTTCGTTGTGATCGCCACCATCTTCGCCCTGGGCAACTTCTCGTTCTTCTTCGTGATGCTGAGGGCTGTGGACCTGGGACAGAGCCAAGTGATGGCTCTGGCATTCTATCTGCTGATGAACATCTGGTTTGCAGCTTCGTCGATCCCTGCGGGGGCTTTGAGCGATAAGATAGGACGGGTGCCAACAATAGCGGTCGGCTATGTGTTCTTCGCCGCCATGAGCTTCCTGTTCGCGTATGAGATAGAAGCGATCTTGATCGCATTCTCTTTCATAATGTTCGGTCTATCCAATGGATTCATAGATGGGGTCCAGAGAGCGTTCGTCAGCGATCTCGCACCCGAGGGAATCAAGGCCACCTGCCTGGGAACCTACCACATGAGCGTGGGGATCGGAAAACTCACCGCCAGTATCCTTGCAGGCGCCTTGTGGACCTTCGTCGGTGTCCAGTACGCGTTCCTCTACGGGATGGTACTATCTGTCATAGCCGCAACGATGCTAACCAGCATAATGAGGGAATGAATCACTTCTCCAGCTCTTTGCCGAGCCGGTTCTCCACGGAT
This sequence comes from Thermoplasmata archaeon, assembly GCA_023140195.1. Classification (GTDB taxonomy): domain Archaea; phylum Thermoplasmatota; class Thermoplasmata; order RBG-16-68-12; family SOIM01; genus JAGLME01. Next base: position 72,880 of record JAGLME010000004.1, on the reverse strand, counting down.
GCGATCTTCCTCTCGATCTCCCCCACAGCGTGCTTTCTGTCATCCATCTTTATTGTGGTGATCACCCTCTCACAGTCCTCCAATACCGCCATGTGACATCTCTTTATCGTTCTCATTATCGGCTTGTACTCGCCTTCCAGAATCGTTCCCATGGGGGTGAACTGGTACTTCAGTCCGCTTTCACCCACTATGTCCAATGCCTTGGCCACGTGCTTGCTGAGACTCTCTCCCGCTCCAACTGGCAATATGCTGAATTCGACTATCATGCCGTCCTCCTCCGCCTTGTTCATCCTTTCATTACGCCCATCGGGCGCATCCTTGCAACGATCTTGGATATTCCCGCACCTTCTGCGATCCTTACCACGTCATCGATGTCCTTGTATGCATCCGGGGCCTCCTCCACTATGCCGTCCTTGCTGGCTGCGCGGATATAGATGCCCTTGCGGCTCAATTGGCTCTTGATCTGGTCCACGCTGAACTTTCTCGTCGCGGCCCTCCTTGACATGGTCCTCCCGGCCCCGTGGCAGGTCGAACCCCACGATTCCTTCATCGCCTTGTCCGTCCCGACCAGCAGGTAGCTGGCGGTTCCCATGTCTCCCGGTATGAGGACCGGCTGGCCTGTCTCCCGGTAATCCTGGGGGACCTCGTTCCTGCCGCTTCCGAAAGCCCTCGTCGCCCCCTTCCTGTGCACACACAGCTCGACCTTCTTTCCCTCTATCTCGTGCTCCTCGATCTTCGCTATGTTGTGAGCCACATCGTAGATGACCTTGAGACCCATGTCCTCTGCCGGTTGGTCGAAGACCTTCTCGAAGGACTGCCTGACCCAGTGCAGTATCATCTGCCTGTTCGTCCACGCATAGTTCGCACCGCAGGCCATCGCCTTCAGGTAGTCCTGACCCTCATCGGAATGAACTGGAGCGCAAGCCAGTTGTCTGTCCAACAGCTTGATGCCATACTTCTTTCCAGCCCGTTCCATGACCCTGATGTAATCTGACGCGATCTGGTGACCGCAGCCCCTGGATCCGGTGTGGATCATTACGACCACCTGGTCCTTATGGGTCACTCCCCACTTGCTGGCGATATCCGGCTGGAGTATCTTCTCCACCCTCTGGATCTCCAGGAAGTGGTTTCCCCCACCAAGGCTCCCGAGCTGGGGCTTCCCCCTCTCAATGGCCTTCTGGCTGACCTTCTCCGAGTCCGCGATCTTGTAGCATCCGTTCTCCTCCAGGTGTTCGATGTCACCCTCCCATCCGTACCCTTCGCCGACGGCCCATCCAGCTCCTTCTTCCAGAACCCTCCTGAGCGTCTGGTTGTCCACGTGGATCTTTCCTCTGGAGCCCACACCCGAAGGCACGTTCTCGAACATCTTGTTCACAAGGTCCTTGATCTTGGGAGTGACATCGTTGACGTTCATGTTCGTGGTCAGCATCCTGACTCCGCAGTTGATGTCGAACCCCACTCCACCGGGGGAAACGACACCGTCATCCATGCCGAAGGCGGCGACGCCACCTATCGGAAAGCCGTACCCCCAGTGTATGTCCGGCATTGCCATCGAACTGCCCACTATCCCCGGCAGCGTAGCGACGTTCGCAACCTGCTCTGGGGCATTGTCCTTGACCACGGACCTTATCATCTTCTCGTCCGCGTAGATTATCCCTCTCGTTCTCATCTCGTTCTTGTACTTCTGGGGGATCTCGTAGCGGAAATCATCCAGCTTCTTTACGGGGCCATTCCAATCGTGCATCGACCTCACCTTGCCTTATCAATGGGATGATTGCTTAAATTGTTTTTGGGGGCGGGCCTGGCTTGGATCGAAATGGCTCACTTCCTTGTTGTTTGGATTTTGCCGTTTCCATCATCCCAACGCCTCCGTATATGGCTATCACTTTTGATAAACTGTCAAAAACCCTTTTACAATACCCATTCTATGATTCTCCGCAATGGCTTCCTCAAGTGACGCGTTGGGTTATCCTATTCAATCCACCAAAGGAATCAGAATACGTTCAAAGGAAGACCTCAACAGAGTTATTGCCCGGGTTCAGAAACGGGAAGCGGCGCTCAAGTCAGTACAGAACAAGCTCAAGGCCAGGGAGGTCAGGGTGGTCGAGGCAGAAAAGAAACTCGCCAAGAGAAACGAATTCCTGGACGCCTGGGAGGTCAGCCTCAAGAGCAAAGAATCAGAAATCATGGAAGAGCGCGAAGAGCTTGAGGGAATGAAGCAGAACCTCAGGGAGATCGGGCAGCAAATGCTCGCTCTGTCGGACAAGACCGATTCCGTCTTCGAAGGCCTTCCATATGATGATGACATACTGGAGGATTTCTTGGAAGAGGAGACACCTGCGGAGAAGAAGCCGTTATTGGGCTTTCTGAAGAACAAACCCAAGAAGAAAAGGGAAGAGTTCCCGAGACGCAAGACTCGCGCCAAGAAGAAACGTTCTGGGACCAAGGAAGCTGCCCCATCTAGAAAGGCCAAGACTCTGAGGGACACTCTGAGGGAGAAGCGGGATAGGCTCAAGAACGCCGGCCTGGATGAATTGGATTATACTCCCAAGGACACTTCCGGCCTAGATGAGTTGGATTATACTCCCGAGGACACTTCCGGACTGGAAGAACTCGAGGAGCTGCTTCAGAATGAGGCCTTCTCCTGCCCATCATGCAATGCGGACGTCTCTTCCGACGATGACAACTGCCCAGCATGCGGCATCGAACTGAATTGGGGTGCATGATTCTTCCAGAATGGATCTTGTTCTGGCTTTTTGCATCATTTGTGTAGTATTGTCACACCAACTACGACCAGACAGAGATTCTGGCTGTAGGTCGTCCAGGGACGACATGTTCAAGTAAGCATATCCGATTATGTCCTGCGAAGGAGCAGGATCAGGTTGGCGGAGAACCCAGAAAGCCTCAAGCGACCGGTGGTGCTCATAGTCACCGCGATCGTCATCATAGTCCTTGCATTTGCATTATGGGAGTTCGTCTTGAGCGACCTCATCAGCACTGATGATACCGAATACAAGATCGAGTTCTGGTCCGGCAGCGAATCGATAGGGAAGGTGAGGATGTCTGAACTGGAAACGCTCCCAACCACCAGCTATGTGGACACGCTCGGCTCTGGCGCCACGGACGAGGGACCACGGTTGAAGGATGTCATGCTCCTGATCGTCAACGAGTCCTCGCTGACCAATTCAACTGAGATCACTCTGACTAGTGACCTCACAGGGGAGGAAAGGACGGTCACGTGGGGCGAGATCTCAAACGAATCCAACTCATACATATTGGATTTCACCAAGAAGGGAACGACCAAGTTCACATCGCCAGAAACGCAAAAGAAAGATAGAGTAAGAGATGTTACTGATATTAGGGTAGGAGCGTAGGGGATTGAGGACGGGAACACCATCTGTGTTTGAAAGTGACGCGCCGGTCCGCGATAGATATGGATACTTGGGACAGGTTCTGTACACGGTCGCTGTCGTTGCTTCATTCTCATTATTCGTTGCCCTGGCAAAGGGTTACTTCCGAGTGCCACTACACATCCCGGGACATAGTGCCTTATACGTGATCCCGCTGATGCTTTTGGGAAGGAACGCATCCCGGAACAGGCTGGGTGGAACAGGGATCGGAGGTCTATCCGGTGTCATGATGGCCTTCTTCGGATTGGGCGGAGGTTTCCTGCTGGGGATACCGCGCTACTTGTTCATGGGCGCCGTTATCGACGTGATTCTTTGGAATGGCTCTGCACACTCTGGGGCGGTCAAGCTGGTCGCGGCGGCTGCTCTGGCAAACTTCGCCAAGTTCTTCGTCGGATTGGTCATCGCTTCCATGGTCGGGATACCTGTCTTCTTCATCCACTTGGGGATCACGTACTCGGTGGTCACTCACTTGACATTTGGAGCAATAGGCGGCCTCTTGGCATTCGGCGCGATAAAGGCATTCGGACGATTGCAGAATCAAAGGACGACTGGGTAGAAGCCCCCTTCACCTTCTTTGACGAAAAGGAGTGGCCTTCCAGCAACTCTGCTCGGACGAACCCTCTCGGCTGTCATCACCGTTCCCACTTGGACCTTCTTTCCGCTGTCCAGCACAATTGTGTTGATACCCATTCCTGACAGCCTCTCCACTGAGACGGAGCCATGCAATTCCCTCAGTCCCTCCAGCAATACGTATCTCCCGTCGGCTCCGGTCGAGCACAGCCCCAGTCCGGCAAGTGCACCGATGATACCGTCTCCTGTTCCACCCAGTTCCTCCAGGTAGATGCCGGTTTCCTCAGCCATCTTGACAGCATCCCGTTTGCTAAGGACCCTACCCTGGGCCATCTGGCCGAACCTCTGAACGGATCTAGGGATGATCGATCCGACTGCCAGTCCTGGATCAGAACCCTCTTGAAACCTCTCCAACACTATCTCCTTCACCGCATTCCGTATCTCCAGACCAGCCCTGGCCATTATCACGTTGCAGCTGTTCCTTTTGGTGTACTTGATGGTGGGATGGATGAACAATTGGTGCCTTGTGACCCCTTCCACGTCCAGGTCCAGCTCTCTTACGATTCTCCTGGCCAATCTCCCTGTTCCCTCTCCTCCCTCCATATCCGTGTCATCGATTGAAATGAATACCGTGGTCTTCATTCAGTGTGCAACTCCCAAGTCAATTGAAATGTAATAGCTCTCCTACACGACCTCAAGATCCGCCTTGAGCATGGCGGCCTCCTTCTCCTCCACGCTCTTCATGTCGAAGGGTATGAGGAGCGTCCCGTTGCTGACGCCCATCATATCTCGTAGATGGTTCAACAATTTGAGGACCTTTCCGAAGCCGTTCTGGGCGATTAGGTATTCCAGTCCGTCCAGTAGTATGAGCCTTCTGCCGTCTTTGTTCTCGTCGAGGAACTTGTCCACCTCGTTGGTTATGAGGCCCAGGTTAGTTGGTATGAGTCCTCCCTTGTCTAGGTCCCTGCTCAGCCAGAGAACCTTCGCCTTCTCCAGGTCATAGCTCTTCTCGAGGTTCTTGGGATACGTTCTCGTGAAGCAGAGTCCACTTGCCCCATCTCCAATCTCACTGACGAACTTTTCGAATCCTCTGCTGGGCCCATCTTGAGTCACAATGTACGCTTTTCCTTCCTCCAGATCGAACTCGGGAGCGCCGATCTCTTCATCGGGCTCCTCCGCCTTCTTCTTTCGACGCCATGCCAATATGAAGAGGATCGCAGCTAGGGCCGCAATGACACCTCCCACGATTCCGAGAATCATCATCAAGAATGCATCAATGCCATCCCCATCAGGCGGGATATCCACCTGTTGACCTTCGAAGTCCTCTGTATGACTCACGGACATGTTCACGTCCCTCGGACTGTTGGTAATGTTGTATCCATCGAGATTCACATCCAAGGCCACTTGTGTGAAAGTCCGGTTTGGCCCAATGAACGTCTCATACCTGACTATGTTCCATTTCAGCCACCCATCTGGTCCGGAGTAACCTATCAGCCCCGGAACAGCATCTTTCGTAAGCGTGACAGAAGCATCCTCCAGAGGAGTCCCAATCGTGTCCATCACCCTCACATCAAGGTAGTTGTCGACATAGAGTCTGGATCCGCTGGAGACGAACGTCGCATTATCGTCAAATGTACAGTTCAAGGTGGTGACATCGGATCCCGCCGTCACTCTGATGCTGGTCAGCGAGGATGCAATGGTCGAGTTCTCGACAAGAACGTCGTCCGATGTCCATGCCGCGATCCCAACCGAGGCAGCGTTGGAAATGTAACTCTCCTGAAGAATCAAACCGGTTGATTGGAAGCCGTAGAACCCGATCGTGCTCCCGCTGATGATGTTGTCCATCAGGAGAACGTCCATTGAGTTGTCTATCCTGATTCCTTCATTGGTGTTAGACAGGATCGTATTGCTCGAAATCCCCGGATTGGAGCTTACCAACCAGATCCCTCTGTTCGTGTTGTGGTGGATCCAGTTCTCTTGCAGTGTCCCGTTGGAGTACTCCATTGCGACACCGTCGTCGCATCGGAGGATCTCCGAATTCCTTAGCTGAAGCGTTGAATCAACAGCGTATATGCCGCGTCCAGAGTCGGTAATCCTGACTCCATCGATATGAACGTATGAAAGATGGACCTCTATCCCGCTGACCGACGAGTTCGCTACTGATACGTTCGTGACAGTCGGTGACGCCTCATTCAATAGAAGTCCAATTCGGGAGTATTCCACGATTACCTGGTTGACGAAGGATATCGAGTCAACGCTTTCCGGTTCAAAGCTCACACCTTTCCAATCCCCTCTATTGCTGGGATAAGAGAATGATGTCAGGTTGATCTTGGAGGTCGGGGAGCCATCCATTACCAGTGCACCGCGGACTATGATCCCGGTGTCAGGACAGAACCTGATCACTGAACTGGCTTCGATCGTCAACGTAGTACCTAGCTGGACAGTGATATTGTCGCACACGCCATAAGGACTATCGGTCGCGGTCCAATTTTCACTCCCGCTGGTCGCGTTCTTCCACGTCTTCACTCTTTCTGGAATCACGTCGAAGGTGGCAGTGTCCGTCAGCGGCTGGACGCCGTTGTATGTGGCCTGCACCTCGAAGCCAGTTCCCGCGAAGTCTACCGCCCAGAAGCTGTTTACCACAGAGGTTCCGTTTGGTCCCCCATCCGGTGAAGTGACGTTCTCTGAAAATGCAAGGGTGCTGTTGGGGTATCGCCATTCGACCGTCACGTTCCCCAGTTTGGTTCCATTGCCCAGGTAGCCCATTGTCGTTGTTGCTTTGGCGACAGTGTTGTTCTCGTAGAAGGGTCGACTGGTGATTATTGAGAGCGATTCCACTACCGCCACTTCATCGTATGTTGAGACTTCGAAATGAGCCTCGGAGAATTCCGCCTCAGATACGTGAGTTCCTATGACCGTGAAGTCGGTCCCAGTCATGTCGGCAGTCCAGTTGCTGAAGGCCGCCGCGTACTTGTCGTTGGAGTACAACGTCATCACCTTGGTTTCGTTGAATATCCACCCTCCCATCGGATCCTTCCACTCGAACTTGACCGTCAAATTGGCAGCCGGGTTTCCCGGGTAGGTGTATATCATCCGTGCTTCGATTCTCTCCCCAACAAAATATCCCGACCTCTGGGTTGTTACTTCCCAATTCTCAGGTGGTGCCTTGACAACCATCACCAGACTGTTCAGTATGAGAAACGAGAATACCAACACTAGGAGAGGGGAGACCGAGCGAGACATGGTTCCCAGCCTTCATATCAGATGTAGTAGATTTATTACTTTCGTGGCTAACCTGGGAGTGATGACAGAATCTGGCTCTTTTTAAAGGTTTTCAATCTAGTTTTCATGGTTGGTAATTGGTAACTAACTTGGTGAAGACCAGATTTCTCTTATATATCTACAGACCAATAAGCAAAGCAACGCGGTAAGGATCTCAAACCTAATAGGAGAGGGGGAGACTGCCTGTGGGCGCCGGGGAGGGGCGCATAGCCGTTTACGGTGGTCCCTTTCCATGGGGAAAGGGACACAAATACCTTTTGACCTCTAAGGAGGAAGAAAAATGCAAGAGACAAGAAACGGAAACAAAGCCGTAGTTATGATTCTGGCAATAGTGATGTCGCTGTCGTATCTACCACTCTCTGTTTCGGCGGGGAGTGCGGCGCACATATGGCTGGATTGTGATCCCGGACAAAGGGCTCACGGCGGCGGATGGCAAGCTGGGGGATTCATTTGCCCAGCAGAATACACGCCTAATGGTGTGTATAACTTCACCCTGATCGTGGAGAACCGTGGCAAGGATCCGCTCGTGGACCTCAGGATCGCCATGGCCATACATGGACCAGATCTGCCACCACCAGAGACGACCGCGGACGACTTTGTGAGCATAACGATCGAGAGTTCCACACATTATCTGGGAGATTTCGGTTCAACCGAATACAATCCCTTTGACGAGTCCCACGGTGGACGGCATCACGTGTATGTTGGAACGGACGCGATATGGGATGTATATCATCATGCACCTGGGACCGTGCCGGCAAAGAGCACTGTATACCTAACAGTAAGTGTCTTGTTCGGACCCGATCCGAGCCCGGACTTCGAGATACACTTCGATGCTTTTGACACCATTACGTTGGCAAAGACGCCCAACGGTCATGATGTCACCATGGTATCTTCCGAGACGCTACCGCAGGACAAGGAACCACCGATTCCCTGTATCGTGGGCGGAGAAGAGAGAACCGTCAACGAGGGGAATGAGGTAGTGTTCGACGGAACCTGCTCAAACGATCCTGACGGAGAAATAGTCAGCTACGAGTGGGACTTCGACGCCGATGTCGATTCGGATGGCGATGGAGACCCTTCAAACGATGTTGACGCCGTTGGTCCGATCGTGACCTTCACTTGGTGGGACGACTACGAGGTCGATGTCAAGCTAACCGTCACGGATGATGACGGCCTTTTCGCCTCTGCATACCAGCATGTGACCGTCTTGAACGTGGCCCCAGAACTGGACTTCGAGGGTGCGTTCATAGAGTTCGAGCTGAGCATAAGGGTAGCTGGTGAGAAGTGGCACAACGTCGAGCTCAAAGTGGTCAAGAACTACGATCCGATTAATGAGACCTGGGATGAAGAGATCGGTGCAATGGAAGTGGAGAGATGGCCCGGACCCCCGGACCAGAATCCGAGCACTGGAGCTTCCATTCCAATAGCCATCGATGTGAGTGGACAGGACACCTACACGGCAATTATCACCTACGATCCGTTCGAGGACCAGGGTGACGCCATCTTGGGCGACCAACCCATAAACGGACAGCTGTGGGGTGCGAACCCGATCTGGTTGACAGCCACCTTCCCGGATGGAACAACCTGCAAGGAGGGCCACACCTTCAACGTCCAGCAGTCGATCAAGAGGGACAGCGATCACTGGAACCACGTCGAGCCGTGGATCATTGACCTGAACGTCGGTGCAGCTGCCGGAGTGCCAATAAAGTTCGTTGCGACCGCGACCGATCCAGGGTCGGACGATCTTACGTTCGACTGGGACTGGGGCGACGCCAATTGGACGTCCAACCTGTACCTGTACGACCCATTGAGAGGGCCCGACCCGGCATTCCCGCCTGGCAGCCCGTACGAACCACTTGGCGCTCCATGGGACCCGTGGTACACGAACATAACCGGACAGATGCCACCCATAATCGTCACGGACACGACCTACCACACATACGGAGTTGCTGGTACCTACACCGTCACACTGACCGTCACGGATGACGATGGTGGGACGGATACATTCAGCTTCGACCTGGAAGTTGGCGACGGCTTTATCTGCAAGTAGAGCCGCAACCACTCTCCCTTTCTTCTTTTTATTTGGGGAGCACGAGACTGATATCCAGGCTGAAAATTACTTAAGCACTCAGGATTCTTGGGTTGGTGCGTCAGTTGGCAGAAGCCATCTGCGAGGAGATTTGCATGAGCGGTCTTCTAGGTAGGAGAGAAAGTGGCATCTTGGTCTCAGTTCTAGTTCTCATGTCCTTTCTCGCACCACTGTTCTTTGTACCTGGAGCATTGGCCATCACCTGGGACCCCATAGAGGAGGTCAGTGAGGACAAAAGGATAGAATACCAGAGATATCCCGCGATCGCTGCGGACGCTGGCAAGGCCTATGCGGTGTGGTCTGACAACGGGGACAGGGACTACGACATATTCCTCAGGGAGCACGACGGCGCGGCATGGCAGCTCGAAGAGGAGCTGAACACGGACGACCGGTCCGTGGACCAGTGGCTGCCTGACGTTGCGGTCGAGGGTAGCACGGTTCACACCGTGTGGCAGGACCCTATCAGCGGCGACTGGGATATCATGTACCGGAGCAGATCTGCAGGCGTCCTGGGTCCGATCCAGGAGGTAAGTGTGGATGTCGGGATCGAGACCCAGCAATATCCAAGAGTGGCAGTTTCCGGTGGGAATGTACATGTCGTCTGGCAGGATGGTAGGGATGGCGATTGGGATGTATACTACAGGTTTCATAACGGTGTCTCCTGGAGTTCGGTGCAGGAATTGAGCGCGGACGTCGGAACAGAGGCCCAGACCTCCCCGTGTATCGCAGCGGGCGGTGGCAGGGTGTTCGTGGCATGGGTCGACGCCGGCGGTGGGGACACCGATATCATGATGAAGGTGTTCAATGGAGTCTCATGGGGAGCAATCACCGAGGTAAGCCAGGACTCCGCGAGCGAAGCCCAGGATGAACTCGACATATCATACGATTCCGGCAAACTTCACGTGGTCTGGCAAGAAGTCCAGGGGACCGATAGGGACATTTTTCACAGGAGCTGGGACGGATCGACCTTCTCTTCCATAACTGAAATAAGCATTGACAGCGGGACCGAGTTCCAGGACGTGCCTTCGGTGGCAGCCGAGTTCGGAAAGGTCCACACAGTATGGGCCGATCGAGGGGACGGCGACTGGGACATCGTCTACCGTCAGTTCGATGGCACATCATGGACGGCCATACAAGAGATCAGCGGTGATGTGGCATCCGAGAACCAGTGGAACCCATACGTGGCGTCAGATAACGGGGTCGTTCACGTGGTCTGGGAGGACCAGGGGGACGGGGACCAGGACATATTCTATAGGAGAGGGTTCGAAGCTCCGCCCGTGGACAACACACCGCCAGATGTGCTGAACGTTCTGCTGGATGGCATGCCTGCACAGACATACCCAATGTCATCTCTTCCGGCTACCGTATCTCTCACTGCAACGGTGGACGACTCCGCCAGGGGCAATTCGGTCATTGGAGGCGCGAACTTCACCATCGGTCCGCAGAACTGGCCGACATCAACTATGATGGTACCTGACGACTTCCTGGACTCTCCCACCGAAGGCTTCCATTTCGATGTCGTTCCTCCAACCTCAATGGGCACCTGGCAGTACTGTGTCTACGGATGGGACATCGTCCCCAATGATAACACCATTGGCTCTTGTGCAACCCTTACCATTATCGACGATCTACCTCCTGTTGTCAATGTTCTCATCGATGGATTTGCCATAAGAACGATTCCTGCAGGCACTCCGAGCGTATTTCTCACCGGGACCCTTGACGACTCATCAACCGGAGACTCAAACATAGTCGGGGCGAACTACACTTCACCGCAAAAGGACTGGACCAACTCCTCTCTGATGATACCTGATGACTTTCTGGACAGCCCGATCGAAGGGTTCCACGCTACCGTAGACACATCAACACTTGGATTCGGATCCTACGAGATCTGCGTGTATGGTTGGGATGTTATCCCGAACTACAATACAGATGGAGATTGTGCGACCCTGAACGTCGCTGTCGACACCCAGGCACCCTTGGTCACCAATGTCCTGATAAACGGTCAGCCGTCCTACTCTTTCGGAATATCTTCCATTCCTGCTCTCACACTTACCGCGACAGTGGATGATTCGACCACTGGTGGTTCCAATATCGGCGGAGCGAATCGTACACTCGGCCCACAGAACTGGCCTACTTCGGCCCCTATGACACCTGACAATGTTCTTGATACATCCGTAGAAGGATTCAACGCTGCGCTGGATGGTCCTTTATTCTCGGTTGGGGTTCATCAGGTGTGCACATATGGCTGGGACGAGGTCCCAAACTACAACACTCTGGGGGCTTGTGCTGATCTAACCGTTCTTGATGACCTGGCACCCGAAGTGCGCAATGTCCTGATCGACGGTCTCACTGTTCGAGTGATCCTGGAAGGCATTCCCAGTGTCCAGCTGACGGCTACCGTGGACGATACTTCGACCGGGAACTCTCTGATAGGAGGCGCGAACTACACGAATGGTCCGGCTGCTTTCCCTGGAACTGCAATGAACCCAGTGAACCCTCCTCTAGACTCCTCGCTTGAGGACTTCGCTGCGACCGTTCCGACCGGTGCTCTGATATCCGGGACGTACACATTCTGTGTCTATGGCTGGGACGATGTGCCAAACAACAACCTGACCGACACGTGCGCGACCCTCATCGTGGCGTTGGAAACCGATCCTCCGGCCATTCTGGACGTTTACGTCAATGGGATGACCGCCGCAATGTACGGCGTGTCTTCAATACCCGCCTTGATTCTGACTGCTACCATGGACGATTCTGCTACTGGCAACTCCATCATCGGAGGTGCGAACTACACCACGGGTCCAGCCAATTGGCCCACATCGACGCTCATGACACCCGACGGCATACTCGATACTCCAGTCGAGGGATTCCATACATCGCCTTCCCCACCCATCAATCCAGGGAGCTGGCAGTTCTGCGTGTACGGTTGGGACGCCATACCCAATCTGAACGAAACCGGATCTTGTGCGACTCTTACAGTATTCGACGACATAGCTCCCGACGTGAGCGGGGTCCTCATCGACGGCATTCCCGTGAGGAACATCGCAGTGGGGTCTCCGACCGTCACACTGTTCGCCACCGTTGACGACTCTTTGACCGGTGGGTCGATTATTGCTGGCGCCAACTATACTTCTCCATCTCAGAACTGGGTCAACTCCACGCCCATGATACCGGACGATTTCCTTGACTCGATAATGGAAGGCTTCCACGCCACCGTTGACACGTCATCAATGAGCGTGGGGAGCTACGACCTCTGCGCGTACGGATGGGATGAAGCCTTCAACAACAACACTGTCGGTTCATGCGGGACCTTGATCGTGAATCCTCCAGGAGCCATTGACACTCTTCCACCGGAGATAATCAGCGTCCTTCTGGATGGATCATCTTCGCAGACCCTCTTCCTTTCCTCACTTCCACCGTCATTTGTTCTCACTGCAGTCTTGGATGATTCCTCAACTGGCGCGTCTCTGATTGGTGCCGCCAACCGTACTTTGGGTCCAGGTTCCTGGCCAGGCATTCCGATGAGTCCTGCCGACGGATCTTGGGACGAGGTCGTAGAGGATGTGGAAGCAACGGTTGGCACTCCATCGCAGCCTGGAACTTACACATACTGCGTGTACGGTTCCGACCAAGAAGGTAATCACAACACTACCGGAGCGTGTGCTACCCTGGATGTCGTGGACGATCTGCCCCCTGTGGTCTCTGATGTGATGATAGACGGTATGGCTGCAAAAACGATACTGGCGGGGACTTCCAGCGTGACTCTTTCCGCGCGGGTTGATGATTCACTTAGAGGAGATTCGATCATCGGCGGAGCGAACTTCACCTCTCCTTCCCTTTCTTGGGAGAACTCGACCATGATGACACCTTCGATCCCGCCCCTGGACACTCCCAATGAGGTTCTCGAATTCACGATGGACACATCGACCCTCCCCGAGGGAACGTATGAGATCTGGGTCTACGGTTGGGATGCCTGGAACAACCTCAACATCACTCCGTCGGAGTACGCGATTCTGTATGTCGTCCCAGTCGTTGTGGTCGACAATCCACCTAACGTTGAGATCGTTGCCATTCAACCACCAGAAGTTGAGGAAGGAGAGATGGTTTCAGTGATTATCGGCGTCAGTGACGATGGCTCTGTGGAAGAGGTGCGCGTTGAAGTGACCGGTCCTGGCGGAGTTATCGTAGACAATGTTACGGTGGATTATGATGCGGCCCATGGTGGATATGTGGCTGAGCTCAACTATGATCAATTTGGGATCTATAACATTGCAGTCTGGGCTAGAGACGACGGAGGGAATTGGGCCAGCAATGACGGGTCTTTCGAAGTGTTGGAACCCGCACCAGCGGAGCAAGCGAATTACAAGCCTGTTCTTGCGCTCGTTCTCACCATCATCCTCCTGTTAGTGGGTGTACTGGTCCTCTTGAAGCTGGACGTGGATGACAAGATGAAGAAGTACTGGTTCCTGCCTTTCGCCATAGCCGAAGGCATGACTGGAGGTGTTTCTGCGGCAACTGGAGCGCTCAGCATTCCTCCTGTGGCCGGAGCTGGATTGGCGGTGGACTTAGTGATTCTCTTTGTGGGGCTTTCAGTGCCGCTTCTTCTGCTCATCAGGAAACCCGTCCAGATCGATGACGGCGGAAATGGGAATGAAGGGACGGGAGACGATATTGTCCCAGAAAACGCTAAATAGAGATACCTGAATTGAGAGTGAGGTGTATGGTGTGAAGTGGCTGCGAGTTATACTGGCTTCTCTACTCATCCTTTCTTTGGTATCTGTCCCTATGCCCGTCCAGGCAGTTGAGGTGACAGGCGTCAATCTTATCGTCAACGACTTCCTGAACAACTCAACTGCCAAGGCCCTTTCCTGGCTCAATTTCGATTCGGAGAACAAGCCCAATCCTGGCTCTGTGGACAACCTCATATTCGAGTGGTATGCACCCAACGGCAGCCTGGCGTTCACTGACATCATTGATCCAGATGTTGAAGCGGTCGCCTGGAGCTACTACCATGTCGAGGCTCTGGGAGACTGGTTCGTGAACGTTTCTTATGCGGCGAACGCCTCTATTGTGAATAACAAGAGCTTCAGCGCGGTGCCTGACCACTGGGGTCCGGGCAATCACGTTGTCAGCAGAACCACACTCGTGTCCACTGACGCAACACTCACCATCGAACCCGGGACCACTGTCGCTTTCGACCAGAACAAGAGCTTGGCGGTCGAAGGCAAGATAATCGCTCAAGGAGATGGAGCCAATCCCATCGTCTTCACTTCGAACCTGCTCCCTAAAACTTCTGGCGATTGGGCCTCTTTGAAATTGTACAGCAGCATCGATAAGACGTCAGTTCTCGACCACATCACCGTCGCTTACTCCAGGGAAGGACTCGTTCTGAACGGCGCTTCGGTCAACGTGACCAACTCCCATTTCGTCAACAACCTGGAAAAGGCCATTCATGCCATCTCCTCCAACAGCACCATCAGGGACAACTACATCGAGAAGGATGTTTCTGGAATTTCACCCTATGGGATACTCTCAGTCGGATCCACTTTGACCATAGAAGGCAACGAGATACACTTCATGAGCGTGGGCATATACCTTTTGAACACCAATGATACCACCAAGGGCAACCTTGTGATGGATTCCAAGACTATCGGCATGTACATTGTCAACTCCATCGTCAACTCCACAGGCGACACCCTTCTGGGCAATTGGAAAGGTGTCCAGCTGGACGACCACGCCAATGTTGTCTTCGAGGACCTGACCGTAACTGGATTCAAGGAAGGATTTCTGGCATATGACCATTCTAAGGCGACGCTCTGGAACTCAACGGTCGACCAGGTCGAGGTCCTCACGTTCGAGCTCTCTCGGGGCTGTACCGTTCACCTGGTGAACACATCCTTCGCGACCTTTCAGATGAATCCGGGCGTTTCGATCAGCCCAGCCGACGATTCAGTACTTTACATTCAGAACTTCCTCACGGTCGAAGTGATCTCTCATGACAACGGCACACATCTGGCAAACGCAAGTGTGGACGTCTATGATGGGTCCAACCGGGTCTACAATGTGACCACTGATGCCAGCGGGTTCTCTCAGCTCATGGTGGTCACTGACATGACCTACCTACCGACTCTCATCAACAACATCACAAGGATCCATGTGTCGTGGTATGATCTGGCCTTCCAGCAGAACAACCGTTCGGTGTTCATGGATAAGAGCCACACTGAGGTATTCAACGGTAGCGTGAACGATCTCGATGGGGACGGGGAGCCGGATTTCAGTGATGGCGATATTGACGGAGACGGTCTGGACAACACTGTTGAAGGCGTCGTAGGTACTGACCCCACAAATCCCGATTCCGACTCTGACGGCATCCCAGATGGGTATGAGTTCGATTATCAGATACTTGACCCCTTGTTCGCTGGTGATTCCTCTCTTGACCCCGACGGGGACGGTCTTACCAATCTTGAAGAGTACCTCAACGGGACATTTCCCGACTTTGCGGACAGCGACAGCGACGGCGTGGACGACCTGAAGGAGATCGACTGCGGAATGGACCCCGTCAACGCGACAGATGCCGACGATGATTGGGACGACGATGGATATGACAACGGGCAGGAATGCAGAGCCGGAACAGATCTACTAGATCCAGAAGACCGCCCAGAACCCGGCATTGACCTCATTCTTATCATTGCCGCAATCGTGGTGATCGTGGTCGTTCTTGTAGTTGTTCTGATCCTGACAAGGAGGAAGAAGGCGGCCCTTGTTACGGAGGAAGAACCCTCAGATGAAGATGAAGATGAAGATCCCGCTGAAGAAGAGCCAGAGGATATGGTGCAAGAATAGCCAGACTGTTTATCGACTTTGATTTTCTTATCGATATCATTCTTATATCAGCCATCGATTGAATAGGAGATGAAAGGGTCAGACTGGAACAACTCCGAAGGGATGGACGAGAACCTCAAGCAGATCGCGGCAATGTCCGGAATGAGGTTGGCAACCAATCCTTACGACGTGGACGCCCTTTTCATGAAAGGTCTCCTTCTGGCCAAACTCGGCAATCTAAACGAGGCCGTCGAGATATTGTATGGGCTTCTCACCCGGAATCCGGAATATCCAGGCGGCTGGAGGGTGCTTGGGAATCTCTATAAGAAACTGGGCGACGACGACAGGCTCCGGGAATGCCTCGACCTGTCCAGCAGGTACGTCGAGTAGAGAGTCGTTTTTCGAGTCCTAGGATTCAATTACGTAGTGTCTGAGGCTCAGCCCGTTCTTCTCGGTGCGTATCTTATTCGTTCTCCTCAGTATGTCAATGTGGTAGTTGACGGTTGATTTGCTCCTGCCCACCTTCTTGGCGATGGTCTTCTGGTTTATGCCTGGTCTTTCCTTGACCACGTCTAGGATCTCTCTCTCCAGCTCGGTCGGGTAAGCCTTTCTGGAGACCATCATTCCCACTGGGAAGAACCTGCGGTATTTCCCGTACCTCACCGATTTTATCACCCTTTCTCTCTCCAAGATGTGTAAGTGATGCGCAAGGGTTCCATTCCTGAAGTCCAGCTTTGACTTGAGGGAGTTGAAATGCTCGCCAGGGTTCTCCTTTATGTACCCCATTATCATCCCTCTCGACTCGTGGTCCATGACCTCTCTTCTTTTCAGCCTGGAATACAGGGGGGCGATGAACGGGAGAAGCGAGTATGTTCCCCATTCCTTGGTCGAGTACGCCACCACGGTCATCAGGCCCGCGAAGAGAATGGCGATTGACACCTGCATCAACGGGAACTCCCCTGGCTGAGCGACGATCTCACACTTGGCGCGATGGGAAGATTCGCCCACAAAACCTCCCACGCTGTCCGTGTAGGACACATGCGCCCAGATCTCCACCTCGGTGGACTCGTCCGCTTCTCCCTCGAAGCTTAAGTAGATCAAGAACTCGTGGTTGCCCGGACCGATGTCGGAGAACACATAGACCAGTTCCCCCAGCGACTTGCCGCCGATCAGGGCTGAAGTGTCATCGACCAACCGGACCGAGGAAGGGATCACGAGCTCGACCCAGACCTGACTCGCGGTCTGAGAACCGGTGTTGTTCAGGTAAATCGTGAACGAAAGCACGTCCCCGGCGCCGTATACATTGTTGTTGCTGACGATCTTTGATGATACTTCGGACGGCTCGATCTTCGTTACTGGGCTGACCGCTGGTTGCACGACCTCGGTAGGTACGCTGTAGTCAGTGTACGAATCTGGCTGCTCGCTCCCAATCCTGGCATCTTCCTCTACGGTAGCTGCCGGTTCAGATTGAGTAGAGGCCGGTTCACGTTGATCATGGTGATTTGAGGAGGACTCCTGAGCCTGGTCAATCGGGTCCAGTGCGATTCCCGTATCGATCCCTGGGTCTTCCATACGGTCTTCTGGAAGTGATGTGCCAGGGTCCGTGACTGGCAGGGGCGGTGCAGGATTCTCCACCTCCTTGTCATCGCCTACCGGCGCCGTCTCATCACCTGTCTCATGCCCGATGGACTGAATATCGAAGTTGACCGAGGTATTGGATTTGGAGGACCCTATGTCCTTCAGTATGCCTACGGTGCCTTCTGGTTTGAACGCGACCTGGTCTGCGAGATTCCACTCTGATCCGGTGATCGACAGAGTGGCAAAGGCCTCAGAGGATGGCATGGGAATATGGAGGTCGTCCAGGTAGTCGAGATGGGAAATGATGGTGACATCTCCCTCATGAACATTGACCGAAACCTGCATGTTGATATCGAAGGTGTGCTCTCCTTCGGCAACGTTCGGGAATCTCCAGATGTGATCTCCTTCCTTCACACCCCTTTCCATTCCAGAGTCATCAGAGAGATACATCACACTGTCAGGAATCGTGACATTGATCCAAACCAGAGGTGCTGACGAATGACCGTTGTTGTTGAAGAAGACCGTACATTTGAAAATGTCCATGGGTTCCAGGTTGGCGTCGCTAACACTCAATTCGACGCTCATGGAAGGTCGTGCCTCGGCACTTTGGGAAAGAAAAGGGGCCAAAGACATGACGACCAGAGCGACCATTGGCAGAAGTATGCCGATGCGTATCGTTCCAGAACCTCTTTCCTTCCTTACGTGGGTCATCCCGCCTCTCTCCAACGGGCTACAGGTGTCCCTCACAGGTACATTCTAATTGTCTTTGAGCGTATTTAAACAGTGTTGTTCGTTTTTCTACTTAGCATCAGAATTGAGCATTTGTCGTGTTTTTGAAAGGTCCCTGTTTTCCAATGTCTAGTGCCCAGAAAGAATTATAGACCTGTATTCCATAACCCTTTTAGGATGGGATGGGAAATGACGGGAGATTCTGGTGAGTCCAAGACAGACGCAAGGGACAAGGTCTTCCAGAGTTCATTGAGGGATTACTTCGAGAGGCTGGGTCCTACTGGCCTGTCTTACTTTTTGTCCGAGGTCGATCCCGAGAACTTTGAGGAGTCCTTGAGAGGAATGATCACGCGATATCCGGAGATACCGACGCTCAGGGTAATCTATGCCAAACACCTGATGGAGACCGGCAAGCCGGCCGCTGCGATCGAGCAACTTCGGAGGGCATTGAAGAGGGACGAGTCACTGGCAGAGGCGCGTCTGTTCTTGATCCAGTCACTGGCCATGATCGGTCGATTTGATGAGGCCGCAGAATACTGTAGGGCCTTTCTCAAACGAGATCCTGAGGACCCGTACTGCAACTTCTACATGGGAATGATATGGGACAGGTTGATGCATCCAGACGATTCGAGATACCTCCAGAAGGCGGTCGCCCTTGCATCCACCGAGAACGATCCCGAAGAGGTCCTGGAGAACTTCGCTTACTTCGCCGGTGCCGTTGGCTTTTCTTCTCACGAGCAGTGGGTCTATCAGAAATGGGCCGAGATGCAGCCCGACAACTACACACCGCTCAACCAGTTCGGTCTGATGATGGAGAGCAACGGGAACCTGGACGAGTCCGTGGCCCTTTACGAGAGATCTCTGGAAGTGGAACCAGAAAACCCATGGACCTACCTGTCTCTGGCGGAGGTCTACAGATCCAAAGGCGAGCATGACAAGGCTCTGAGCACATGCACAAGATGCATCGAAATAATCTCGGAAGAAGCCAGCGAAGAGAGTATGGTGGCTCTCAGGGAGGTTTCCCACCTCATGAAGGGATTAGATTAGTTGGCGCTATTTGGCGATTCCGTTCTTTTTGGTTGCGAATTCCTTTAATACTTGGTGACATACACTGGTTCAAATCGAAAGAAGGAAAAACCCTAACGATATCTAGGGGCAACATAGAGGAGAATTTCGTATGAAAGATAACATTTACTCCGTCCTCATTGGGGGAGAAGCGGGACAAGGGGTCCGAATGAGCGGGATACTGTTCTCGCGGATCATGAACAAGGTCGGAAGGCACGTTTTCGAGATGGATGATTATCCTTCTTTGATACGGGGCGGACACAACGCCTCCCTAATCGCATCCAGTATCAAACCCGTTTTCAGTCACTACGAACAAGTCCACGTTTTCGCCTGTTTGGACGATTGTGCATATGAGATCCAGAAGGACAAGGTGCGGGATGATGGAACCCTCGTATACAACTCTGATGCGGTCGAAGGTGCAGAGGGGATACCCATTCCGGTGTATTCATGGATCAAAGAAGAAGGCAACAATCCTGTCTTGGCTGGTACAATCGGCGTCGCATCTGCGTGCGCTCTTGGCGGTGTGGACTTCGCCGTTCTCGAAGAATCCATCAGGGAAGCGTATCCCAAGTACGCCGACCCTAACGTTCGCCTGGCCAAGAAGACGTATGATGCCGTTTCCGAACATATTGGCAAGTACCAGATCGAGACCGGCGATGGGAAGCTCGGGGCTGTCATGACCGGCAATGAAGCCATCTCTCTGGGCGCCGTTGCGGGCGGCATGAAGTGTTATATCGCCTATCCAATGACTCCCATGTCATCCGTTCTTCATTATCTCGCCGCGCAGGCAAAAAGGTTGGGTATCGTGGTTTCTCACCCGGAGAGCGAGATTGCCGCAATCAACATGGCGATCGGCTGTGCCTATACAGGTGTAAAGACTATGATTGGTTCAAGCGGCGGAGGGTTTGCCTTGATGCAGGAGGCGTTCAGCCTTGCTGGACAGTCAGAGACTCCTCTTCTATGCTATCTCGGGACCAGACCCGGACCGTCCACAGGCGTTCCAACTTACACTTCCCAAGGGGATCTGAACTTCGCACTGTACCAGGGCCATGGGGAGTTCTCCAGGATCGTCATGTCGCCGGCCGACAACGACCAGGCCTTTACCACCACTGCAGAGCTCATGAACCTGCTCTGGAGATATCAGATACCAGGCATACTGCTGACCGAGAAACATCTGGCCGAGAGCACCATGACCACAAGGTTCGACTTCGATTCCATCAAGACAGAGGAACTCCTGATGTATGACGGCAATCCCGAGGACTATGGAAGGTACAAGATCACCGAATCGGGAATGTCCCCGATGCTGTTCCCTCCCGTGGAGAATGCAGTCATCAAGGCCACCAGCTACGAGCACGATGAGAACGGGATCACGACCGAGGACCCGCAAGCCATAGTTGCGATGATGGAGAAGAGAGCCAGGAAGCGGAAGGCAATCGAAGACGGTCTGAGACAGATCAAGACGGTCGAAACCGAGGGAGATGGAAAGATCGCGTTGGTGACATACGGGTCCACCACATGCTCAGTACGGGAGGCGGCGAAGTATCTGGACGACGTCAGGATTGTGCAAGTCATCTACCTGGAACCCTTCCCGATATGGGCCGTTGAAGAGGCGCTTCAGGGCGCCGAGAAGATCGTGACGATAGAGCTCAGCATCGACGGACAGTTCACCACGCTTCTGAAGCAGAACGGCATCAAAGCAGATGGTTCTGTGAGGAAGTATGACGGCAGGCCTTTCGACCCGCTTGATCTGGCCAAGCAGATAAAGGAGGTGATCTGAGTGGAGCTTGGAACATATGCCGAGAACACCTGGTGCCCCGGATGCGGGGACATGGGACTGCAGAACGCATTCAAGAGATCCGTCACTGCACTCGTTGAGGAAGGCTATGTGAAGAAGGAGAACATCGTTATCTCCGCAGGCATCGGATGCCACGCTAAGATCATGGATTACCTTAACCTGAACAGCTTTTACTCTCTACACGGAAGGGCGCTCACAACGATCTCTGGCATAAAACTGGGAAACCCCGATTTAAAGGTGGTCTCATTCCAAGGAGACGGAGATGCTCTGGCCGAGGGCATCGCACACATCGTTCATGGCGCAAAGAGGAACATCGACGTCACACTCATCGTACATGACAACCGGGTCTATTCGCTCACAACAGGCCAGTTCACGCCCACTAGTGCAAAGGGATTCAAGGGCAAGAGCACCCCAATGGGCAACGTGGAGGAACCGATGAACCCCATCGCGCTGGCATTGGCCTCTGGAGCAACCTTCGTAGCAAGAGCTTATGTCGGGAAGATAAAGCACCTGCAGGAAATCTTCAAGGCAGCTATCAAGCATGAGGGTTTTTCATTCGTCCAGGTGATGCAGCCATGCGTCACCTTCCTGAACACCTTCAAAGAGTGGAACGAGTTGGCGTACATCATGGAGGACCACGACCCAAGCGATTTCGATGCTGCCTGGAAACGGAGCCGTGAGGAGGACAAGATGCCGCTGGGGATCTTCTATCAGACCAAGGCACCCACCTACGAGAAAGAGCTCCTGGGCGATCTCAATCCATCGGAGAATCCGGAAGTGAAGATGGGCGAGATCAAGGCGATATTCTCCGAGAGATAGGCGACACTTCGCTTTCCCCTTTTCAGAAGGCTGGATTACCGCCAATGTTAAGTAGATTCAGGTTCTGGAGGATTTCCAATGAAGATCCTCCACTACGATGAGATCGACCCCCAGGAAGCGTTCATGCTGAACATCAACGCGTTGTGGTGGCCGCTGACCCCATCAAGGGTCGAGGACTTGATCAAGTATGACGATAGATGGTCCTCGGATTCGCTCCTCTACGCGGTCGATAAGGGGAAGATCGTGTCCCAGGTCGTGGGCCTGCGAATTCCAACAAAGACAACTGACGGAGAAGAACTATCCTTGGGCGTTGCCGGAGTCGCCAGCCATCCATCACACAAGAGGAGAGGTTTCTCGACAATACTCATGAAGGAGCTTCACGATCGCTCCGCCGATGAAGGGATGAGGTTGTCGTTCCTGCTGACCCGATCGTCATTCGTTGCATATCCATTGTACGTGAAATTAGGCTACCGAGATGCTGTCGACGTCCCGAGGTGTACCAAGCCTCTGATAAGGAGGAAGAAGCCCAAGGAGAGCATCCTAAGGAAATTCAGGAAGAAGGATGTCCGCGATCTCGATAAGGTCTTCGAACGGTTCTCCAGGGACCTCTACGGTCATGTTCTGAGACAGAAGAACTACTTCGACTGGAGGTTGAAGATTTCGGATTCGTTGAAGGCCATGATCTATATCGTTGAAACGAAAGATGGTGTTGGCGGCTACATCGTGAAGAGACAGTTAGGTGCCGACATCTTCGTCCAGGAAATGGTAGTCACTGCAAAGAAGAACATGGACCGAATGTTCCGTGAGATTGAATGCGGAGATAAAGGAGATTACATCACCGTCCTTCCCTTGGGAGGGAGGAAGCAGATCGATTATGTCGGATCCAGGGGATATATGACCGATGAACACAGCTGGGAGAAGGTCATGGTGGCCCCCCTCAAGAAGAGTCTTGCTTACAAGGAGATCTCAAGGATGTACGGACTCAAAGATGGCAAATTCTGCCTGCTGGGACTGGACGAGTTCTAGGCAGTGTCCTCTTTCTTCCCGAATAGCTTCTTCTCATCAAACCAGATTCTCCAAGGGTAGGCGTCCTTTCTAGCCAGTATCACGAAGTACACCATTGAGAGGCCGAAGATGGTTGTTATGATCAACAGATGCCATGCCTCCGGGCTCGGGACCACGTTCTGCAGTGCTATCCTGTAGTCTGAGAAGGGCCAGAGATACCTAAGTCCATCCTGCGCCATCTCGTAGTTTAGGGTGTTCGGTATGTCCAGAAGGAGATGGAAGAATACCCCTATGATCGACCAGAGCAGGACGTTCTCCTTCGTGTACAGGTAGAAACCCAAGGCGATGACCAGGGCCAGGATCATTCCGACGAGGATGGAGTGCACCGGACCGCCGTGAAAGTCCTTGAACGCTTCTATTCCGAAAACGATCGAAATGCTGTCAACGTCAGGTATCACCCCGGCAAGAGTGATAGCTCTCATCTTGTTGACGCTGATGTCCGCCCTGCGTCCTGCAGCGTACGCCACCATGTAATGGGAAAACGGGTCCACATGGCGCTGAAACCCTCTTGCATAAAAAATGTTCCCATGACAGAATGGAATCAGTCAATATGGTGGATAATGTCTCGAAACTCTCTCAGTTCTGATCCGGGAAGTAGCAGCCCTCTGATGCCAACCTTCTCAGCTGGCTCGATGTCCATGTGGTAGATGTCCCCGACTATCATCGCGTTCTCCTTGGGAACCTCCTTTTGATCGAGGTATTCCTCCATCAGCTTCCCTTTATCCCCGTTGACCAGAACATCGGAAAAACATCTCCCGATCCCCAGGCCTTTCAGGAGATCTGGTAGCAGATCTGGCTTGTGCACCGAAACAACGACGAGTTCGTGTCCCTTCTTCAACAGCTCCCCAAGTGTTTCCTCGACTCCCTGGTTCAATTCGAAGTTCTCCAGAGCCCTCTTGAGAGTGTGTTCGCCGCCTTCCCAGAAATCATCAAAGGTCTTCCCCTTCTTGGGCACGTACAGCGTTCCCTCCGCGTCAAAGAACACTATTCTTTGGCTGTTTGTCATCTACATGAAGGGATTGGCGGTTGAGTATATCTGCTAACTCTAATATAGTTTGAATATTATGCAGATAGTATTAACATAGACTAAAGGACTGAGAGCACATCATAGTTAGAGGTAGACCATGACGATATTGTTCGGAACCCTGGGATGGAGGCCTCAGAGCCTCATACCTTCGATCAGGTCCACTAAGCACATCGAGAAGCTCTATTTCTATCACAGCGACAATCCAGAAACGATCAAGGCCAGAGACAAGGTCGTCGAGCACTGCAATTCGATCGGCCTTCCGGTCCAACCAATACAACTGCCCAATGTGTTCAATCTCATCGACATCGCCGAGAGGATGAAGGAGGACATCGAGAAGGTCCGGTCCGAAGGAAACGCGAACATCCGTTTCAACATCGCTGGCGGCACCAGGCTCACCAGCTCCGCTGCTCTCCTGGTCTGCATACTGAAGGGAATTCCCACGATGTACGTTCATGACGAGACATTCGAGGAGATACGGCTTCCCTTGCTTCAGATGGACTACTCATCCAACTTCACCAGCAAACAGAAAGTGATACTGAACTTCCTGCGGAAGAACAAGGAGAGACCCATCTCGCAGACCGATCTGGCAGAAAAAATCGGGATTCATAAGGCGACCATGAACCACCACATCAAGGAGCTCAAGAAGAAGGGCGTCATAACGATTGCTCCGGGTGAGGATGATTCGAGGGTGAGGATGATAAGCTTGGCACCTCACGTGGACCTTCTGTTGGAGTGATTGATTGAACCCCACGCGCATTCTCATAACCACATTCGGCTTCGACGATACGAAGATCCAATCTGCGATGAGAATGCTGGCCTATGACCGACTCGTCGTGGTGACCGGTGAGGATTCCCTCAAGAAGGACAGTTACAAACGCCTTCAGGAGATAGAGTCGGGTGGACCCACAGGAATGGACACGGTTGTTGTCAACGTCTTTGACTTCATGGATTGCCTGAAGAAGGTCAGGGAGGCCATTGACAAGTACTCCAGAACAGGTGCGGAAGTGATCGTCAATTTCAGCGGCGGGACCAAGGTATTATCCGATGCTGCTCTGCTGGCCAGCTTCCAGGAAGGTGTCAAAGCGTATCATTGTGAAGACCAGCTCATTGAACTCCCGACCATAGTGGGATTGTCCGCAAGAGAGATGCTAACAGAGATGGAGAGAAAGGTCATCCTCAAGATGGAGGGGAAGGTGGAGCGCAAGGAGTTCGAGCAGATGCTTGTCGAGGACGGGCATGCCATTTCGTCCGTGCAGAAGGCGATCAGGGGATTGAAGAAGATGGAGTTTCTGGACGTGACCGTGGAGGACGGGAACATCTACCTCTCAGGGAATGATGTCCAGAGATACCACAGGGAGAATCTCCACCAATAATCCAAAATCTATATTACGCCAGTATCCTATCCAAAGACGAGGAGGAGAACGGCTGAAGGTATACATCACCCTGTCAGGCCAGTCAGAATGGGCGTTGATCAACAGCCTTTGGGCCAGCGTCCGCGAGCAGGGCTACATCCCGGATAAGGTGTACATCTGCAGCACCAAGAAGAACATGAAGGGCGCCCAGAGGA
The DNA here is from genome assembly GCA_023140195.1 of Thermoplasmata archaeon. Lineage (GTDB taxonomy): Archaea > Thermoplasmatota > Thermoplasmata > RBG-16-68-12 > SOIM01 > JAGLME01. The sequence continues at coordinate 47,062 of JAGLME010000004.1, read as the reverse complement.
ATGAGCAACGGATCCTGACGCTTTTGGAGGGCCGTGACAAGAAGCCTTCAATAATCATCGTGGAGCTCCCTGAGAACGATTTCATTGCAACCGGCAAGAAGATCTCCGACATCATCAAGAAGGAGAAGAAGGCGAAGAACAAGGTCGCCCTGGACATCACCTCGGCCAGGAAGGCGATATCCAGCCCTTCTCTGATAGCCGCTGACAGGCACAAGGCCGACCACATCTTCTATCTTTACATCGAGGACACCACCAACGCGGACAGGCCTTACCTGATGATACCTCTCATCATCCAGCACTCCAACGATTTTCTCCAAGGGGGCAATGAATGACCGAGAGGGTGATTGCTCAGGACCTTCTGATGGTGCTCTTCAACGAGCTTCATTCCCAGGGGAAAAGCTCCTTCGTGGTCAAGTACCCTTTCTATGACGTCAGCCTGTTCGATTTCTATCTGGATTTCAGGATCAGGAACGTGATAAGGAAGGAGAAGATGCAGACCATCCGCTCCGAGCATATGCCGGATAGCAACTTCTTGATCTCGGATCTGCCCGCCTTTGGGGATCTTGAAAGCACATTCCTCTCATGCGGCGCCCAGGATTACGCCAACTGGGACGAGTTCAGCAAGTGGTTGAGCGATCTTGTGGGAGGTTCCAAAGACCCAAGGAGAATGGCGGGTACCCTGTGTTTCGCGATCGACACCAACATCCTCTACAACAGGTTCTTCACCGGCACGCTACCTGCAAAAGACATGGGCTTCAGCGCAGAAGACATTGAGGTGGTCATCAGCGATCTGGTCAGGACCGAGATATCCAACCGCATCAAGTACAAGTACAGGTCCGGCAACCTGGTGAAGATGAAGAGTTCCTTCAAGAACCGAAAATACCTGAACGAGTTCGCAAACCGGAACATGCTCATGACCAGGAAGGCGAAACTCGCCCAGCAGGAGCTCGACTACTTCACAAGAGAGCTGTCCGCCCACGCCACAGATCAAACCACCATCCCTCGGGACAAGGAGCAGGTGGACATCGAGATCGTGAAGAGCTACAAGTTCTTCGGTCAGCAATGCGGGATGAACATCGCCCTGATCACAATGGACCAGAACATGGCCGATCATGCCAAGAACCACTCACTCATGTATCATACTCTGGTGTATCCCAAGACAGAATACCGCGGAGGTCCGATAAGTCCCTGGGGCACCCTTCAGATGTTCCACGACCTTGCTGTGAAGTTCGGTGTCCTGGTCCTTGGCGGGACGGGCGTCGTTATGTTCGGTGAATGGAGGGGAAAGACCAGCCAGGACTATACCAACGGGAAGGTCAAGCTCGTAATGGATGAGAACTCTTCGATACATGACCGCTTGGTAAAGGACCTTGATCTGTGCGAGAAGATCTTGAAGACCTGAGCGATCAGTACTCGGCCAGGGACCCTTCCAGTCTTGCCTTTCTTTCGTTGTACTTGTAGAGGAAATAGCCAATGAGCGGCGAGAGGATCCCGAACAGGACGACGATCACTATCTCGATGCCAACGTTGGCGATGAGCTCAGGTGTTTGGCCAACAAGAATGGACCTGAACGAATCCACGCCGTAGCTCAGGGGGATCCATCTGCTCACGTAGTTCAGTATCTCGTCGGGCAGGGCATAGAACGGGAAGAACATGGCGCAGAATATCATGAAGAAGAACTGTAGCACACTTACCAGCAGCTCGGCGCTCTCCTTGAGCCTCAGGACTATCGCGGACACCACGAAACCGATTCCCAGGATGCCAGTGATCGAAAAGAACAGCACGAACAACGCCAGCATGACGTCGTTGGCCGGCAGTCCCCCGACGTAGTAGTTGACGATGGCCAAGGCGGCGATCACCATCACAACTGTCCATGAACCGATTGCGAAGACCCTCGATATCAGGTTGCTGAACTTGTTTGCAGGCGACAGATAGAGAGATTCCAGAGTCCCTCGGTACTGCTCCTCCCTTATGGAGAACCCTATCTCCCAAAGGACGAAGATCAGGAACATGTTCAGGATGAAACCGTACACCATTATCCCCGCCAGTTCGGACAGTCCGGACTCACTGCCCATGAACACGATCGCAGCCAGCATGAACATGGCTAGTATCATGAGGGTCTGCGCGAATGTCGCCACGAAGGACACAGGATAGCGAGAGAACTCCACCACCGTCTTCTTGGACATGCTCAAGAACGTGTAGAATGTCTGCCGTAAGCCCAGATCAGAAAGCCCAAAACCCCTGTGGATCGTTCCGCCGGCGCTCAATACATCCCCATCCCTTGGGTCTTTTTCATTCTCCTCTCAGTGGCGATGAAAATACCGTAACCCATCAACGGGAACACTGCGGCGAAAACTAAAATCATGGCCAGGTCGAGGTACCAGGTCTCGAAGAAGAAGCTCACGTCCAGCAGGGCCGCCCTGACACCGTTGGTCATCCAGGTGGGAGGAAAGGACTGGGCGATCAACCGGAGGAAGCCCGGGAGCACGGTGATCGGGAAGAAGACCCCCATGAAGAAGGATAGGACCCACTGTAGAAGGTTGATTATCGAGTCCGCTTCCTTAATCCTCAGGATCAACGCACCGAACATGAAGCTGATCCCCCACAGGGGAAGCAGCCCGACCAGAATGAACATCGCCGCCATCAACATGTTACCTTGGAAGAGATTGATGCCGAACACGAATGAACCGAGAACGAAGGACAGGACGAAAGCGACGAATGCTCGTATCAGTGCATAACCAGTGACCCCGCCTATGATCAGGTATTTCTTTGCTGGGGATACCCAGACCGACTCGAGAGTACCGGAGACCATCTCCCTCCGCAGCCAGAAGCCCACAAGCCAGGTCATCAGCATCACAACCATGAATGTGGAGGAGCCGATCAGCATGTAGGCCTTGAAGTCGGCCGTTCCTGTGGTGTCCTTCCAGTTCTGCCCGACGTCCACTCCTCCGCTGGCTATCGAGACGCCCAGAAGTATGGGCAGTGCCGCGAAGACGATCGGCATGAAGAGTTCCATCAAAAGGGCGCCCTTGTATCTGGAGACGATCCTGAACCTCGCCTTCAGCACGGACGAGAATACTCCAAAACTGGTCCTGGCGCTTTTCTCGTAGTAACCCAAGCCAGCTATCGGTCCCGCCACTAATCCAGGCCCCCAGCGCCCCTGTCCTTCTCTTTCGCCAATTCGGCGGTGTCCACGCTCAAGGCCCTTCCGGTCTTGACTATGAAAACGTCCTCCAGTGTCGCGTCCATGGGCTTGATGTACTCGATCTGCACCTCGTTCTCCAGCAGGACCTCCATCAGCTTGGGCAGTATAATCCGGCTGTTCTCACACATGATCCCAAGCGTGGTTGTCCCTCTCTTCTCCTCCTTGATTGCAGCCTCTATGACCCCAGGCATCTCTTTGATTATCTGGACGACGCCCTTCGGTATTGCTCCTTCCAGCTCGATTGCGTCCTTCACATTCAATGACTTCTTCAGTTCTGTTGGGGTTCCCAGTGCGATGATCTCCCCTTTGTCGATGATGGCGACCCTATCGCAGAGCTCCTCGGCCTCGTACATCTGGTGGGTCGTGTAGACTATGGTGTGGCCTTCCTTGTTGAGCTGTTTGACGATCCTTCGGAGGTCTCTTGCAGCGTGCACATCCATGGTGACCGTCGGCTCGTCCAGGAAGAGAATTGGGGCGTTGTTGATCAGGGATTTGGCGAATGCCATTATCATCTTTTGGCCGCTGGAGTACGTCTCCACCGTCCTGTCGATGAACTCCCCCATCTTCAGCAGTTCCTTGAGGTAGGTTATCCTCTCAACCCTCTTCTCCTTGGGCACGTGGTACAGGGCCCCGAAGTAGTCCAGGTTCTCCCTGCCGGTGAGCTTCCAGTAGAGCCCCCTCTCACCCATGAGCATGCAGCCCAGGGACGCCCTCACCATGTTCTCCTCCTTCAGAAGGTCGAAACCGTTCACCCAGGCTGCCCCTCCCGAGGGTATGAGGAGGGTGGTGAGGCATTTGATGAGGGTGGTCTTTCCTGCTCCGTTGGGTCCCAGGAGGCCGAATATCTCTCCGTCGTAGATTGTCAGGTCTACATCCTTCAACGCTTCGATCGTCCTTTTTTTCGGTCTGAGAAATTTCTTGCGCTCTTTCGAAATGAAGGTCTTCGAGAGGTTCTCCACCTTGATGATAGCCTGTGCCATAGAACTGCCCTCAATAGTGGCTTATGGATAATGATTATTTCGGTTTCTGGGAACGAACGTTCCATCTGGTGAAACTCAAAACGGAAGTTTAATAACCGATACTTCGGTATGAATTGATGATGGTCTCCCAGGATGACGACACGTCCTCCAGGCTTAAGGATCTGGAAAGATCGTTCAAGAAGCTTGAGTCCGACGTCTCCAAGGTCTCCGAGAAAATGAGGAGGGAGAAGAAGGAGACCCGGAAGCTGGCCAGGAAGATGGAAACCCGGATCAGGAGGGAGGAAATCGTTATGGACGCCCTGGGCATGTCGACCAGGACCCGGAAGGGGGACAAGGCCGGCCTCGGGAAGCTCAACGATTCCATCTTGAAGCTGGAGGAGTACCTTCTCAGGACCAGCGAGAGGATAGAGAACATTCTGACATCTCTGAAGAACCACCGCGAGTTCCTGGTGAGGATGAACAGGAAGGTCTACAAGGTGGACACGCGGGAGAGGATAAGGATGGAGCTCGACATCATGAAGAACACCCTTGCAATACTGGTCATGGGTGGCGTTAGTTTTGACGGCACTCTCCTTAAAGAAATAAACAAGCTGAAGACGGCATCCGACGATCCGAGCATCTCTCCTGCGGACCTCAGGAAGAGCAAGGACAAGCTGGACAAGAAGTTCGGGAATGAGCTGGACCGATACGACCTGGACACAATCTGGAAGAAAAAGAAGGACATACCCGGCTACATCTGAGCTTTCCAGACCGCCATGATCACTTCTCTCACAAGTCTCGCTGCGAGAGCGGAAGTGTTGCCGTTATCGAATGGAGGAGAGACCTCGACCACATCAAAGCCCACCAACCTGTCCGAAAGGTGATTTATGCACCTTTTGATCTCGATGGGTTCAAGTCCGAAAGGCTCTGGGTTGCTGATGCCCGGGGCATAAGCAGGATCGAACACGTCCATATCCAGCGTCAAGTAGATCCTCTCCCTGCCCATCCATTTCAGGGCCCTTTCCACTGTTTCCTTCATGTTCGGATTCTTCTGGAAGGCGTAGCTGGATATGAACCTCAGCCCCAGTTCCTCTGCATCCTTGGACTCCTCCTTTGACATTGACCTTACCCCTATTGGGACCACACCCTCCACGCCTACGGAATCCGATATCCGCCTGGTGGAGCATGCATGGCTGTTCTTCTCCCCCTCGTATTCGTTCCTGAAATCCAGGTGCGCATCCAGGGAGATGACCCCTATGTCCTCGAAGCTCTTCACGATGGCCGGACTGATAGAATGCTCGCCGCCCAGAGCTATGGGGAACTTGTTCTTTCTCACCAGGTCACTTGAGAAGGCCTCCACTCCCTGCATCATGAGGTCAACGTTCTTGAACCCCTCCAGGTCCCCAAGGTCGCAATACCTGATGGATTCCATGTCCTCACCATGCTCGAACTTGAAGGTCTCGAAGTTGTGAGAGGCCTCCCTTATCCGTTCGGGTGCCTGTGCGGTTCCTGACCTGAACGAGCTGGTGCCGTCGAAAGGTACGCCAAAGATGGCAAAATCAGAATCATCTAGAGTCGAACTTGCATCAGCGAATAGGAGTCCTGGCATGAGTCCCCCACTACACCCTGGTTATCCTCTTCCTTCCCATCGCCACGAAGTACAGGATCTCCTTCCCGGGGTCCAATTTCCCAGCGAACTCGTCCGGGATGGGCAAGTTGAACGTCTCATATGTTTCCATGTCCATCAGCTGGACCTCTGACCCCATCAATACGAGCACCTGCGCCTTCCTTTTGTCTATTATGGGCACCTTGACCTTGTGAGTGACCGGATGAACGAGGGTCCTCTTCTGGTTGTCGAAGATCCCTACCGCTTCCACCCTTGCCTTGGCCTCTCCGTGCTTCCCTGGCTTGGATTTGCTCAGGCTCGTTATCTTGCATGGTTCGTCATCGATTATGATGAATCTGTTGGGTTTCAGAGTTCTCAGTTCAGCCATATTCCAGGACATGGATACCACTCGGTGATAATGGCTGTTTTACATATAGTTTTGTCTATCGGCGGTCTACTTCCTTCTCTTCTTCAGGCGCACTGGAGGGTCCTTGTGCTTTTTCCTGATTTCCTTGAAGGCCTTCTCCAGGTCAATCTTCAACCCATCCGCTATGAACTCCTTGGAGTAGTGGTCCGCCCTTGCGGCTATCGCGATCTTCCCCGCGAAGGTCCTTGCGATGTTACCTCTCTGCCAGTATGGTGCCTTGTGGAGGTAAGGATGCTGAAATATGACTCCATGTTTGGGAGGTTTCGTCCCTTCCTTGATGTGCCTGAACAACGCCTTCTCCGCTCCCAGAAGTTGAATGGTGCTCGAGGGCATCTTCGCGAGCTCGTCCAGACCCCCGGCCAGTGAGATCAGTCTTGCACCTATCAGGGGACCTGCCAGGTGGGACAAGTTGGAAGCCAGATCCTTCATGTTGGCTTCTATGTACTCCTCCAGTTTCCTCTTCTCGGAGTCCACCTCGGTCAGGAGCTGTGCAAAGTGCATTATGGTCTCCCTGTCCTCCTCGGCCAGTTCTGCACCAACCGACCCTTCGAACTCCACACTCGGGATGCTCTCCCTGTCTCCATGTTCCGCAATCAACTTGGCATATTTGGCCCCGCTCACGAACTTCTCCAGCTCCGGGAAATGAAGATTGTACCATGCATGGAGCCTCTCGGAAAGAAGGTTTGACGTCCGGATCAGGTCATCGATCGCATGCACCGCCTGGGAGACATGATCATCCGTCCCGACCGCCTTTCTCAGCCTTTTCTTGGCGACCTCTATCATCGCGTCCCTGAGAAGGGACTTGTTGAACCCATGGTCCTCCGGCTTCGGCTGTTCCAGCTCCTCCTGTGAGTACGTTCCTCCGATCCTCTCCAACCTCTTCTCCAGAACGAAGAACTCCTCCAGGTTCTTTACCAGTTCATTTTCTTCCCTGACCATCTTCCAGTCTTCGACCCTGATCAACCTCTGAGCTATCTCCTCCTTGTCCGCTGGGAACAGCTTCTTCTCAACGATTTCATCATCTTTGATGAGAAACGAACCGAACCAGGTAGTGACCAGGTACATGTGGCGGAAAAAGTGCTGATAGGTTAAAATCTTATCTCAGAAGACCGCCTCAGTCGCTTTCGTCCTCGTCCTTTGCTCCCCTCTTGACCCTATTGAAAGGATTGTCCCCGGTTCCATCTTTTGTCTTCAGAAATGAGAAATCGGTGCCGCATCTCTCGCAGCAATTAACATTTTCATCATTATGATATCCGCATACTGGACAGTCCATCGGAATAAGAGAACACTCAAACCTTAAAATCATTGCGACAATATTATAAGTTCCTCGGCAGCGAGCACCCCTTTCTCTGTTATGTAGCCGGTGATGTACTTCGCGGGCGTCACGTCGAATGCCGGGTTCCTTGCTTCCGCCTGCAAGGGTGCGATTCTCTTGCCCCTAAATACCAACACTTCCTGGGGGTCCCTCTCCTCGATGGGTATCATATCCCCCTCCGCGAGTTTGAAGTCGAAGGTGCTGACCGGAGCCGCGACGTAGAATGGGATGCCGTTCTCCTTGGCTATGACCGCCTTGCTGTAGGTACCGATCTTGTTTGCCACGTCTCCGTTGGCCGCTATCCTGTCCGCCCCGACTATGCACAGGTTGACCTGCCCATCCTTCATGTAGTATCCAGCCGCGTTATCGGCCACTATAGCGTGGGGAATGCCTTCACCCACGAGCTCCCAGGAGGTCAAGCATGCTCCCTGCAATCTCGGTCTGGTCTCGTCCACCCAGATGAATATCTCCTTCCCGCTCTCGTGTGCCGAACGCATGGGAGCGAGAGCCGTTCCATAATCCACCGTGGCGAGAGCACCAGCATTGCAGTGAGTGAGTATCCTATCCCCGTCCTTGATGACCTCGTTGCCGTTGATGCCTATCTTCCTGCACCTTTCCGTGATATCATCCGCGTAGAGGTCTGCCGCGACCACCGGATCCTTCCCCTCCTTCAATTCCTTCAGCATGTGGTCAATCGCATGGAATAGGTCGTGCGCCGTCGGTCTGGTGTCCCTCAGGATGTGTGCAGCCTCCTCCAGGTCCCTGTTCTTAAGGCTTGCTTGGGCCATTCCGTATGCCGCGGTCGCACCGATCGCTGGTGCGCCTCTCACAACCATGTCCTCAATGGCGAAACCCACTTCCTCCACGCTTCTGGCATTGAAGAGATCATACTTGTCCGGGAGCTTCCTCTGGTCGATCAGCTTCACGATGCCATCTTCCATCCAGACAGTCTTGACCTCTCTCTTCTCCCCCTCAATGATAACCTTCAAAGGACCACCTATCCCTTCTTGAGCGAACTGAGCATTCCGGAGAGCTTGGGCGGACCCAGCTCCTTCTTCATGTCGCTCTGCAATGATTCGTAGTACGATATCTGTTCTTGGACCCTGGCAAGCTCCGCGAGAAGGCCTTTCTCCTCCTCTTCAGTTTCGTTGAGCTCCTTCTCCACATGGACCTGCTTCTCCTTCCAGTCCTCCAATTCCAGCTGGGCCACTCTCAATTGCTCATCCAGGTCTCTCACCTCAGAGGCGGCGCGGTAGGGATGTCAGGTATGCCCTTGGACTCCTTCAGAGAGGTCACTATCTCGTCGTAGTGAGCCACGTGCTTCTTCACGTCATCAAGCTGATCGAGGTGCGTCCTCTTCTGCTTGCGGACCTTCTCCAGTCTCTTCTGGAGCTTCTCTCGCCTCCGGATCCACTTATTCTTCTCCTCCAGAGCCAGAAGAACGTTTTCTACTTCCATGCGCCCCGTTCTTTATGCAGATTGGTTCTATAAATACATGTTGCAGTTGGGCATGCGCCCATTCATTTGCGAAAGAGTGATATACGCATCTGGCTTTCTCGATATCGAATGAGGAAGGCGGTCATTAGCCTGAGTTTGTTGCTCTCGTTCCTTCTGCTTGCACAGTTAGGGGGAGTCGTCATTGCCGAGGATGAAGAGAACGGTGAGACACACGAAGGAGCCGATGACACGACCGTCTGCTTGTCGACGATCTTCCTGTTGGTGGTGATGTTGATAATCATCGGCTTGGTCGTCTTGGGTTTTTCCAGAAAGAGAAGGAAGGCCTAGTTCAAGTTTACATTCTGATCTGAGTTGCACGAGCGAAGCCGCCCTCAGAAGCCCTTCACTCAATGACTTCTAACAGACCCACGGGATCTTTGATGCCGTAGCCAGCGTAATGAAACATGGCGTTGACTTGAATCCTGTAACGTCCGGGGGCAAGGGGGCCTACTGGGAGGACCGCCGACCCGTATCCCCGTAGCGGCATCGGAACCGGTCCCATTACATCCGGATGCCAATCGTAACGTACCACTTCCCACTTGGACTCATGAAAGATCTCTCCCCCTGGCATAAGAGTCACGCCAATCGCGTAGGGAGGACCTGGTCGCGATATCATCGGCTCGTCTGGCGGCGGGTAGACAGATTCGTCCGAGTCTGGCCCGGTCACTTTGAGATACATCATCGGACCTTCATGAGCGACGAATGAGAGTATGACGGGTTGCTCACTGGTGTTCTTGATTGAGAGGTCAACACTGACAATCTCTCCCGATTTCACACGATGCGGCTTGACTGTAATACTCGTCTCAAGTGCTCTACTCAGGTCTCGAATCTCAAGTGCTTCGTATATCTCAAACGAGCGGTCGTGGAGGATCTCTCTCAGGGAGATTCTTCCCTTGATTTCCTTTGTCGACATTTGCCACCCCAGGTTAGTGTATTTGACGTTGGATATACAACCATTTACCTTTCAAGTTTGCCGATTTCATCACTTGGATGTATGCCAATCTTGATTTTCAAATGATCTCGTGAGCTCATGGTCTAGCGCCTATTCTGACCCGCCCCCGTCAAGACATTTCGGTCATGACAGGCTTCAAGTTCTCTCCTTCTTGCAGCGAGATTCTTCATCTAGTAACACTTCAAGTCATGATAGAACGCCGTTGCCCCCTCACATTAATCCACCACACCACTAGAATGAAGGCTGTCGTGGTAAGTGAGGAGCCAATAACTTTGAGAACGTTCCAAGTGGGCTCATAGCCCCTTATGAACTCTGTCGTCTCAGTCGCATCTCCGTGAACCGAACTCATTGAAACGATAAAATAGACAAAAGAAATGAACAAAATGGTAATCCCGAATGAGAAGAAGACCAAGATGAATGCTACTAGCCTCTTCTCCTTTCTCTGAAGGACTTCAGACTCCGTCACATATTCTGTCAAACACCCCACCTACATTTCGGTCAAAACACTGTCCTGGAACTTCTTAAGTCTTTTCCCGAGACCACCTAGAGAACATCTGTCAAGAGTGGTACCCCTCGTCTAAGAAGCTCGCTTCTCGTTCCTTCTGGGAGATGTACAAATGAGCCACTGGCTTATTCCCGCCAGTCTTTATATATGCCAATCCTGATTTGCAAATACTCTCATGGGCCCATGGTCTAGCGGTTATGACGTCACTCTCACACAGTGAAGGTCGCCGGTTCGATTCCGGCTGGGCCCATATTTCTTCTAGTACAACCAACTCTCGTAGAACGATCTGATACGTTTGAGCTGGACGTTTTCCCACCAAATGGCGAGTACGACCGCGGCGGCCATGAGTGAGACACCCAACACCATGAGTCCCTGGAAACCGAATACGGTGCCCTGTAAGAGCTCGGAGTACCCAACTGCGTCCTCTACGGGTGTGTCCAAGGCACTTGTAGTTGAAAAAACGACACTCAGAAATGACCCGATCATCAGGGCAATCCCTGCTGCGAAGAGTATCACGGTCAAAACCAGGATTCTCTTCTCCATTCTCTTGATCGCCGAGAACTTCATTTCAGTCACACATCCTGCCTCCCCTGTGTGAATATTGGTCTCACATTCCTTAATACTTACCTCTGGATCGAGGCTGGCTACACGAATCATAGAATATTGGTCTTCTCCACGCTCATCGTGGAGTTCGAGAGCTGGGCCTAACGCTTTGGCAGTCCAATCAAATTCTCTTAAGTGATAATTCTGAACCAACGTCTAAGTAGTCTCAGCCGACTAAATCTACGGAATGCCAGCCCAAAAGAAGAGAAAGTGGCCAACTGTGCTCCTCATGATCCTGCTGGGAGTCGTCCTGACACTGCTCCTAATGAGCAATTCGATCATACCCAATTACCTACCTTTTGAACTGAATCTAGCGGAATATGATCATTTCCTGGTCGCGCTCCTCATCATCGCAGCCACCAAGATATGGCTTGACCTGATTGAAGGGCTGTTCGTACGTGCTTTCTCTTCAAGGACGAAGTCAGAAGCCGATGCCACCTCCATCTTCCAGATGACCAGCTATGTCGTCTGGTTCGTTACCCTAGGAGTTGTGATATGGGTCGTTGCTGGCGGCCCTCAGGGAATCGACTTCATAAGTCTCGGATTGGTGAGCGCCGCGATGATATACGTGCTTCAGAAGCCGTTATTGAACATCGTGGGTTGGGCAGTTCTGATGTACAGGAGCATATACCATCTCGGTGACAGGATCAAGATCAACGATGTCAAAGGCTACGTCACCAGCATATCGGTGATGAACACAACAGTACGTGAGTTCGGTGGCTGGATGAGCGGAGACAGCTTCACTGGACGGCTTGTCTCTATCCCCAACAGCATGATAACCGAGGCCAATGTCTACAACTACACCAAGGACACCAAGTTCATTTGGGACGAGGTCACGGTCAGCATCACGTACGAGAGCGATATGGATGCCGCTCGGGGACATATCCTGAAAGCTACCGAAGAGGTCATCGGTAAGTTCATGCGAAAACACTCCGAGACCGTTCGCGCGAAGTACGAGTTCAGCGATATCCAGGGAATGGTCGTCGAGGAGCCAAGGGTGGTTCTTACACTAGGCGATTTCTGCGTTAAGTTCTACGCGGTCTACTTCTGCCCCGCCCACAGACGAAGAGAGGTCAGGTCCAAGATCATAACACGCGTACTGGGAAAGATCGCTAAGGACGACGATGTCCAGATCGCCTATCCTCATGTTGAGGTTGTTCCCTATAAGCACAGGCCCTTCGAGAGCCGTTCCGTGGCCGTGCCCACTGAAGTGTTCTCATCTGTTCCTTCAGTTCCAAAGGAGAAAGTGAAGGAAGAAGGTTAGATCCTGTCCACTCCTTCCCTCTGTTGACCTATCCGTCGATTTCGTCCAGCAGCTCTTCTTCGTGTTCGACCTCGGCGTACTGTTCCTCAGGAGCTTGTTCTTCTGGGGCCTCCGTACGGGGTTCTTCTTCTACTGGCTGTTCCATCACCGGTTGCTCAGTCGTCGGTGGCGCCGTCTCTGTAACTGTTGGCTCGCCTAGACCTTTCTCGCCCTTCTTACCGAGCATGAAGGCGATCAGTGTGATTATCCACAGCACCAGGAAGACAATGGCAATTACCCAAGGCAGCATGTCAACCGATACCTGGTCCTCTACTTCCTCCAGCTCTCCGAGAGCAAAGGCGGACAGTTCTGACGCCGAATCGTCCATCATTACCGCGGCGACCTTGTAGTAGTAGGTGTCACCCACTTGGACATCCCCGTCAAGGTATAGTCCTCCTCTCACTGCTTGGCTGGACAAGATCTGGTATGTGCCTGTTGGCGTTTCAGACCTGTACACGAAGTAACCCTTGATATCATCCGGGTCCAGCGAGCTGGAATCGTTGTACTCATCCGGTCCGACCCATGAAACCAGTATGGAGTTGCCGTTGACGCTCAGCGTCTGTACGTCGTTCGGAGGATTGGGTGTCTTTCCCGCAATCGAGGTTACGTTGAACGAACCGCTGGACGATCCCCAGTTTCCGGCCCCATCCATGGCCCAGATCGTGTATGTGTATGACCCAGGTTCGGTCTGAGTTACAGTGACCTCATACAATCCACTCACAGTATTGAGGACAGCCACGTATGCTCCCCCGGAATCTCCGGGTCCGTCCACGAAGACATCCACTTCTGTGATGCCAGAGTCATCTTGGATGTCCGCCGAGATGGTAGTGTCCTCTCCAGATTCGACCGTTGTTGGGTCAGCGATGGGGTTTGTGATTGTGGGTGGGGTGCTGTCAATGATGACGATCGTGTAATCGCCGGCCACTGGCTCCCTAGCCGTGTTCGTTGAAGCGTCGGTTGCATCGATGTAGTACTTCACATCTCCCGTCAGGGCCTGTGGTGGTATGTTCGCTGAGTATTCGCTTCCCACTCCCAGGACCATCGGAATATTCGTGTACACCACGTCTCCAACGTTCATGTAGTACAGTGTAACGGAAGCAATCGTTCCAGCATCTGTCACGTCCGCGGTGATTGGTATTGCCACGCCCAAGTTGGCGCTCGTGACTGGGATATGGGCTATCAACGGTGGGGTTGCATCCTCGATGACGAAGCTCCCTGTGTCGATCGCAACGTTCCCCTCGCTGTCCCAGGCCGTTATGGTGAACGTGTGGGTTCCCAGATCCACGTACGAGTTCTCGTTGTAGTATCTTCCTGATATCGCGTCGAAGAGCATGGTGAAGTTGCCAAGAGAGACCATGTTCGGGTCCCACACCTCCACCCACACCTCATTTACCGCAACATTGTCGGTGACTATGGCCGAGATGTTGACCATTCCGCCCATTTCTTGAGGCGATGGCTGTGCCAGTGCGTTGAATATGCTTGGGGGTGTTCCGTCCGTTATATCGAAGTTTCCTTGGGCCGATGCCCAGTTGTCGCTTGTGTCATTTGCTGAAATCACGAAGGTCCATTGACCGATTGTTATGTATGAAGAATCATAGAAATAGAGTGCATTCAGTGCATCATAGCTCATGGTCGTGTTAATGAATGAAACCATACTGGGATCGAAGAGCTCTATCCAGACTCCGAACAGGGCGGTTTCATCTGTCACGTTCGCCGACACGTTCACGTTGCCCCCGCTCACCTGAACCGGCGGGATGGCGTTGACGTTGTTGATCACCGGCGGTATGATGTCCCCGACGATCTCGAAGTTCCCGGTGTCCGTTCCCCAGTTTCCAGAAGGATCGGATGCCCAGATGTCGAAGGTGTAAATGCCGAATGGTATGTAGGTCGTCTCCCAGTAATACCTCCCAGTTCCCGGGTCAATGAGCATTGAGGCGTTGAAAAGAGGTACACCAAGCGGATCGAAGACCTGCACGTCCGCTGTCGCAACGGAATCCAGATCGGTTATCTGCGCCGAGATGTTGACCAGTCCGCCGGAAATCTGTGGAGAAGGCAGAGCGGTCGTTCCTATGATCGCAGGAGGTGTTGTATCAACGACCTCGAAGGCTCCCACGTCGCTTGCCCAATTGGCGCTGGTGTCCGCGGCCCAGATGATGAAACTGTACAGCCCGATCTCCATGAATGGTTGGTCGACCCAGAAAAGGTCCACACTTCTGGACATGGATATGTTCGCAGTTGCCAGAGACGGGTAGGTCACGTTAACGTAGACGGTTGCCGCGTCCATCGTTGTGTCATCAGTGATGCTGGCCGATATGTTAGTCGGCAGTCCCAGTTCTTGAGGGCTGGGCATTGCCAGTGCATTCAGGATTATGGGTGGACTAACGTCCGGTGCCGTTATCTCAAAGCTGTTGTTGCAGCTGGCGAACGTCACGTTCCCAGACGAATCGTACACTGATGCGTTGATGTAGTAGAACCCAAGTGGCACAGGGGTGGTGTCCCACGAGAAACCGACAGTCACGTCCTGATCATTGGCTATCGGCGTTCCACCGGCGGGAGTGCCCCCATAGCTGAGATTGACGATGCTCCCCGCGAACGGCCATGGCGATTCGTCCCAAGCCGCCCATGATATCATTATCAACGAACCCTGCCCATAGATCTCTCCCGGCGTAGAACCCGGATTGGTGACGTAGAGTGTCGGGGACACATCAATAATGACTATCTCGAAGCTATTGTTTGAGCTGGCATTCACCGTTTGACCAGGTGAATCATAGACCGACCCGTTGATGAAGTATATTCCTGGAGCAACTCCTGAAGTGTCCCAGGCGAATATGGTTGCCACATCCTGGTTGTTGGCTATCGGTGTTCCGCCTGCAGGGGTCGGTCCGTAAGTAAGATTCACGATCAGGCCGGTTGCAGGCCATGGATTATCATCTGAAGCGGCCCATGAAATGGGCACGACAGTACCCTGCGAGTAGATTTCGCCCGGTGTCGATCCAGGTCCTGTGATGAAGAACGTCGGAGGATTGTCTATTGGGGCCGTTATCTCGAAGCTGTTGTTGCAGTTGTTGAATGCGTTCTGACTGCTGGAATCCCAAACCGAACCGTTGATGTAGTAGATGCCAGGGGGGATGACGGAAGTATCCCAATCATACGTGCCCGAAGCCACATCTAGGTCGTTCGCGATCGGTATCCCGCCCGTTGGCATTCCGCCATATG
The DNA here is from genome assembly GCA_023140195.1 of Thermoplasmata archaeon. Lineage (GTDB taxonomy): Archaea > Thermoplasmatota > Thermoplasmata > RBG-16-68-12 > SOIM01 > JAGLME01. The sequence goes on along the minus strand of JAGLME010000004.1, from coordinate 31,474 downwards.
TGAGGTTGACTACTAATCCTGCCGCTGGCCAGGGATTGTCATCAGCCGCTGCCCATGTTATTGGCAGCATCGTACCTTGCACGTACTGCTCTCCAGGTGTTGACCCAGGTCCTGTCACGAAGAATGACGGAGCATTGTCGGGTAGGATGATCTCGAAGCTGTTGTTGCAGTTGTTGAATCCCAATTGTCCGCTGGAGTCCCAAACCGACCCGTTGATGTAGTAGATGCCAGGAGCTATGACCGAAGTGTCCCATGCGTACGTGCCCAGAGTAACATCCAGGTCGTTCGCCAATGGTATGCCTCCTGTCGGCACTCCTCCGTAGGTGAGGTTGACAACAAGTCCTCCGGCCGGCCACGGATTTTCGTCCGAAGCAGTCCAGTCAATTGCGAGCATGGTTCCCTGAACATACTGTTCTCCTGGGGCTGAGCCCGGTGCTGTTATGTAGAATGAAGGCGGGTTGTCAGCAGCGATTATTGTGAATGTGAGTCCCACCAGATCTTCTGAGAAGAATCTATCGTTCCCACCACCTGGACTAGCATGATGCTCACGGGCATACAGATTGTAAGTTCCACCAGCCAATGGTGCCTGAAGGGTCCATGTCCAAACAACGTCTCCTGTGACAACCACCTGCTCATAGTAGTTGAAAGCGGTAGTGCCACTTGGGTCAGATATTATGACCCACCCATCCACCGATGGCATACTGTTTGTCAATGTCGCACTCCTGACCAAGAAGACACCTAGTTCTGTATTTGCCGCTTCAGCACCTGCGACGGTTACGGTAACCGTGATGGTCTCTCCAGGATTTGGATTCAGTGTGCTTGCACTCATCGACACGGTTGCTACACTCGGGTCAGTGTGGCAGGCTCCGTTTCCACAGAAGTACTCACGATCGAAGCTTCCAACACCACCATTCGACCCTTCAATCACCACACTGACAAGGATCAAACCCGCAACGAACAAAGACACAAACGTCATCAGTCTCCTTTCTTTCATCATTCTATCTCCTCTGATTCCCTTATGAAGTCGACTGGTATATCCCAATGAAAGATTAGTATTTAGGTTTTTATGACTCTTGAATTCGAGACAGAAGTGAGCGACGAACAGTTGCATCAAGTTTTTATTTTCGCAATCCTTTGGTACTCTGTAACCAGGGGAGGTTGGACGTATGGAATATCTGAAACTGGGCAATAGTGATCTGAAAGTCTCCAGGATAGGACTCGGAGCAATGCAGTTCGGGCCGATGTGGATAAAGGAAAAGGAAGTGATGATGGACATTCTGAACCACGCATTGGATAATGGTGTCAACTTCATCGATACAGCAGAGGTCTACGGCAAGTACATGTCCGAGACGGTCATCGGCGAAGGGCTCAAAGAGAGGGGCGATAGGGACGATCTGATCATAGCCACAAAGGTCCATCCGTTCAATCTCAGGTATGATGACGTGATCAAGGCCGCCGAGGGCAGCCTGAAGCGCCTGCAAACAGATGTCATCGATCTCTACCAGGTACACCATCATAACGCATATGTTCCAGCTTCTGGAACGATGAGGGCGCTTGACCAGTTGTTGAAGGAAGGAAAAGTGAGGTATGTGGGAGTCTCCAACTACTCGGTCTCACTGATGAAAGAGGCCATGTCCCTCCTGAAGAACGGGGAGATAATTTCCAATCAGATGGAATACAGCCTGCTAATGCGAGATGTCGAAACTGAGATCCTACCCTTCCAGAGGGAGAACGGGATCGCCACCATTGCCTATTCACCACTGGCCATGGGGATGCTGTCTGGCAAGTATGATGAGAAAACTGAGCTTGACGAGAAGGACTACCGTCGAAATGATCCATTGTTCATGAACAAGGAGAACCTCGGAGAGGCTCAGAAGCTCATCAGTGTCATGAGAGAGGTCGGAGCATCTCACGAAGCCACACCTGCTGAAGTGGCACTCAACTGGCTGCTGAAGTCCGATGATGTCTTCCCGATATTCGGTTCGAAGAACATCGAGCAAGCCCAAAGCAACATCAATGCCTCAAAGTGGACGTTGAGCGAGGAAGAGTGGAAGAAGATCACAGCGGCCTCGGACAACCTCAATCTCGATTTCTCGATAGATTTCAGCAAGCTCTAGGTAGGAGCAGAACCGGGTTGTTTCTCCGGGTTCTTTTCTCTTGAGCGAGAAGCGACCAGATAGATCCCCACCAAGATCAGGATGCCTCCGAGTATGACCCAATTCGTAGGGACTTCACTCAACAGGATGTATGCCAGTACCGCAGAGAGTATCGGCTCGCCCAGGATGCTCATGGAGACCATCAATGCTGTCACATATCGCAGTGTCCAGTTGTATACCGTGTGGCCGAGGATCATCGGGACTATCGCCAGTGCCAGGAAGAGGACCCACTCCTCAACGGGATAAGGAAGCAACGGGACGGTGAAGATGAAGCAACCCATGAAGAGCACTATCGTCGCAACCCCGTAGACAACCGTCACATATGGAAGTACAGGCGTTTTCTGTCTTATCCGCCTCCCGCTCAGAATATATGCCGCCAAGGCGAACATCCCTATCAATGCAAGAAGATCTCCGTACAAGCTCTCCTGGCTCACCGCGAAATCGCTGAATCCAATTATGACCATTCCGGCAAGTGCTATTCCAACACCTGCACCAGCGGCCATCGAGATCCGCTCCTTGAGGTAGTAGTGGGAGACCACTGCAATGAGAATGGGATGCGTGCTCACCAGGATGACCGAATTTGCCACCGTCGTGTACTTGAGCGAGGATATCCAGAACCCGAAATGGAAGGCAAGTGCAATACCAACCAGAGAGAGGACAACGTATTCCTTTCTTGTGAGTGCCAGCAATTCCTTCCTTTGGAACGCCAACGTTGGTATCAGGAGTATCAGGGTGGCGAAGAGCAACCGGTACGCAGCGATGGCTAACGCGGGTGCTTGGCTCCACTTGATGAAGATGGACGCGAACGAGATCGACACCACGGCGACGACTATAGCGCCTTTGGGGCTCAATTTGGGGTCCACGGGCAACGCATGCACTTATTGCGTTTTATCTTTGCTGAACGGTCTATAGCAAGGTCAATGGCGCCAAAGCGCCGAAACTTATTTAGTTGCACAATCCGATGGATAGTCCAGCCCTGGAGGAAAAGGGGAGGGGGTCCAATGAAGAACAGAAGACTAGCAGTTGGAGTTGTATTAGTTCTAACGATATTTCTGATGCCTGCGTTCTCATCGATTGTTGAGTCCGGCTCACCGATGACACCTTCTGAGACATTGAGAAGTGCACTTCTGCAGCTCAGGAACGAGTTCGGAGATGATTTCCCAGAGGGGACTTGGAGCGGATGGGACGGCAGTGAGAGCGGTCTGACAGCGACCAGTGGGGCCACTCCCTCCTTGACGTTCGACAGTACGACGATAGTCCTTCCCGCAGACAACACCGGAACTGCGGCGCCCACCTCAGCAGGTGTGACCTATCCCGATCTTCCACCCAAGAGAGGAGGAACAGTTTACGTCGCCATCAATCGTTCGTATGTGGACTCCGACCTCTTGAGGATGAAGACCGTCCTGGCCCACGAACTTGTACACGTGGGTCAATGGCGGGATCCTGAAGGACACTACGACAGCGTGGGCGGAACCACTCCGTACAACTGGACAAAGGAAGCGAATCTGACCGACATCAAGGAGATCCAGGCTTCGGGATTGACGATCAAGCTCCTGCAGAAGCTCCTGAAGAAAGGAGAGTTCAAGAAGAGCAGCATTTGGGCGGAGATAAAGAGGGAAATGGGGAACCTTCAGAAGCACCTCAAGAGGGCCGTCGACGACGCGAAGAACATCACAGCTCAGGGTTGGGGCGCGGATCTTCTAAAGAAGTGGTTCCCGCTGGACCTGATCAAGTTGATACTCTGGAAGAAACTGATGCTGTACGGCTTTGCCACTAGTGGAACCATCAAGGTTGACGAGGTGTCCCATGTGATGGAAGTCACTACCATGATGGAGGTCTTTGACAGCGAGGAGGACGGCCTGATCTACGGTCTAGGTTACGGGCAGGTCATCGTTGAAGGATTCAAGTATCTGAAGTATGAGAAAGAGATCCGAGGTCATGTGCTGGCCAACGGGGTCATGTCGTATTACAAAGGGAACTTCGGGGTCGCATTGAACCAGCTGGACGCATACATCAATCACATCAACGCCCAGAGGAGCAAGTACGGAGATGAGGTCTGCGATGGAGCTTTGGAGTTCGTGGACCACATGCGCTCATACATGACGGTCGTGGATGTCTTCCCGCCGCAGCCAGAGATCATCAATCCTCTCGATGGCATGATAATTGGACGATGGTCCATCGTAGAAGCCGTCGAGCTCACCGGAGCTGATGATGTTGTGTCAACGGTCTTCGAGATCTCGCCTGATGGGGCAATATGGACCGAGATAGGGGTCGACCCAGATCCCTCAGATGGCTGGTGGATAGAGTTCGACACCAAGACCTTGCCGAACGGACCCTACTTCATCATGGCGACAATGACCGACAACGCTGGCAACGCTGGCTCGGATGAGGTCAGCATCTTTATAGACAACTTCTGAAAAACTCCACTGTCATCTTTCAGCACAGCCGCGACTGGATGAATCAGACTCGACAATCGGGAACGTTTATTTACGAATCCAACTTTGGTGTCATGCCCATGGATGTCGTTCTTCCTTTCCTGTTGGCGTTTGGCTTCATCATTCTACTCGAGTTGGGAGACAAGACTCAGTTGATAACGATCTCTTTTGCCTCCAGGTATTCAAAGAAGATGGTATTCCTGGGGGGCTGGCTTGGAATGGGGCTGGTAACGGTCATCGGAGTTGTGATAGGGATTCTACTCGGAGCCGCATTTGACGATTTCTGGATCAAGATAATCGCCTCAGTGATCTTCATCGTCTTCGGCGTGTGGACACTCGTCAAAAGAGAGGAAGAGGAGGTCAAGAAGGACATTCCGGACAAGAAGGTCTTTTCTCATACGTTCATCTTTCTTGTCTTGGCCGAGCTCGGAGATAAGACCCAAGTCATGGTCATCTGGCTGACCGCACACTACGAAGCACCTCTATCTGTCCTTTTCGGTGCTCTGCTTGGTTTCGCAGTGGTTGTTGCCATAGGGGTGTTGATAGGCAAAGAGATTGGCAAAAGGGTGGACGCAAAGTGGATAGTGCTGGTGTCCGGAATACTCTTCATCGTTATCGGGATCATCGTGGCCATTGAGGCTTTCTTCCCGTTTGGCTGATTTAAGCGATCTCTCTCAGCTTTTCCGCGATATCATCGTAGTTGGGTTCCACGCCAGGGTCCTCAGACACCCACTTGTACCGGATCGTTCCCTCCCCGTCAACTACGAATACCGATCGCTTTGCGGCCGTGTAGCCGCTCATTCCCGCGAAATCGTTCAAAGCGACATCATAATCGGTCACCGCCCTTCTCGCGTAGTCGCTCAATAGAGGAAAATTCAGCTGGTTCTGGTCAGAGAAGGCCTTGTTGGAGAACGGATCATTGACGCTTATCCCCACGACGGTGGCGTTCATCTCGTTGAACCTCGCCAGAGAGTCCCTGAGAGCGCACATCTCCTGCGTGCACACTGATGTGAAGGCCCCAGGATAGAATGCGATGACAAGTTTGCTGCCCGAGAACTCGCCGAGTGTCCGCTTGTTCCTCTCAACATCCAGAAGTTCGAAATCCGGCGCTTTGTCTTCCACTTCTGCTGCCACTACATCACCTCATCATGCCTACTACGATTATGTTGATAAGCTTTTCATAATGGAAGTGCAAAAGGTTTAAACTGCTCGAGGAAATGGTCACGGAGAGCTGTTGGCCTTGGACATAATACTGGTCTACATACTACTGAGTACTTTGATCATCAGCCTCATCGCCTTCAACGGGGCATTCACGCTTTCCTCCAACGACGCGCTCCTTAGAAAGGCACTCCTGGTACTGGTCAGTCTGTCGGCGGGGACCCTGATCGGCGGCGCATTCATCCATCTGCTCCCCGAGGCCGCGGAGGTGTCCGGCCCTGACATAATCGCCTTTGCCCTGGTCGGCTTCTTGCTCTTCTTCGTGATAGAGAAGGTCCTCATGTGGCACCATTGTCACGACGGGATCTGCGACGTGCACACCTTCAGCTACATGAACCTGATAGGGGACGGAGTTCACAGCGTCATTGACGGTCTGATAATTGCAGCCAGCTTCGTGGTTTCCGTACCGCTGGGGTTTGCGACCACAGTGGCCATTGCATCACATGAGATACCTCAGGAGATCGCCGACTTCGGTGTCCTGGTGTATGCCGGGTTCACCAAGAAGAAGGCGCTTGCCCTGAACTTCCTTGTTGCTCTGGCAACGGTCGTCGGAGGAGTTGTCGGCTTCTTCATAGCCAGTCAGGCCACTGACATTGCCAACGCTCTCCTGCCATTTGCCGCTGGAGGGTTCATCTACATAGCAGCGACCGACCTCTTGCCCGAGATCAAGAAGGAGACCGCCCTCAGGAAATCTGTTACGACCATGATGGTCTTCGTTCTGGGTATAGCCTTGATGTACCTGACCAAGATCGTCTTTGGTGGATGATGATTCTCTCGATTTGATAAGCTTCCCACAATCTTTTTATGCATCCATTTTTCATCTGCCGCTGGTGGGATAAATGAGGTTTAGAAGTTTCGCAAGTGTGTTCGCCGTGTGTTTGATGCTGAGCATGATGTTCGCTCCTGTCGTGATAGGCCTTCCTCCGGAACACTGGGAAGCCGGGGACGAGGTCGCTATCACCGGCCATTCGTTCGACGAGGAGTACTGGACGGCCGACATCTCCAATACGACCGATGATGGCGCGGAGATAACCATGACAATGTCCTATGTCAATAGAAACGAAGCCCAAGCGTTCCTTCTGGCCTTCAAGACCTATGAGAAGGATGGTAACGTCTCCACTCTACCTTACCAGCTCTTCGGGATGCATTTTACCGGTCTTGGGGGGCACGATGTGTTCATTGGCGCAGTTCTGGCGTTTCTGATGGTCTTCAATGATACGTACAACGGTTCGGGACCGGGCGAGAACGGGATGCCAGATCCAGCTCATGAGGACGTGTACTACGTCATACCCTACGGAGTGGGCGGCACATTGACCAATGGGACATATGTCCCAACCGTTTCCGCCATCGAGGCCGAGAGCCTGCCCGGCAACCGCTACAGGTTCGGAATGACCTACGAGAATATGTATGCGAAGATCATCGATGCCAACAACCCGCTTGCTTTGATCCTCAGTGCCGCGTTTCCGCTGTATATTGCCCGGTTCAGTGAGCTGACGATCGTCTATGACATCACATTCAACGATGACAACACGATCACCACCGAGACCTTCTACACACTCGGCCAGGTAACACAGCTATGGCTTTGGGGCCAGGAAGTTGACCCGCTGGAGATCCCTGATAACTGGGGGGTTGCAGCAGTTCACTATGTAGCCAGATTCGGTTCCACCTACAAGGTCACAGGTGATACCACCAATCATGTCATCGATACCGGAATTCAACGGAAGCTCAATGAGGGACTGGACCTCTCTGTCGGCTCTCCTGAAAGGAAGGTCTTCAACTTGGGCCTGCGAGGCACCTTCGATCTGATCAACGAGACCACAGGACAGGTTGTCGCAGAGGACGAGGATGCTTACAACATGATTGTCGAGGCCAGGCTCTGGGATCTGATACTCGTTGCCTGGCAGGGCGGTTTCAGCCTGGGCGTGATGGCGACAATGGCGTACGCATTGAGCCCCGACCTTCAGGCCCAGTACAACGGACCGCTTGATCTCTTCCAGAATGGAAAGAATTCTTTCATAACATCAACTCTCTGGTACGCGGTCTCATTCCCCAGATGGAACAGCTTCAGGGTCGAACACGATCCAGTGTACACCGCTTATCTCGAACCGGCACCAGAACCGGAATGTGAAGGAGACGAATGCGCCCAAGAGAACTTGGGAGGTATCCTCCTGTTATTGCTGATAGTAATCATCGTGGTCGTACTGGTGGCGGTCGTAGCCGCTAGAAGAAGAGGCGCAGTTTGAGGACGCTGAGACGAAATCAATACTTCACTTTTACCAGTCCGGCCCCGCACTGATTGCATTCTTCCATGTGGCAGGATATGGGCTCCCCGCAAGATCCACAGCGCCACCTCATATCCTCTTCCTCCAACCATCTCTCGGCGTCGCCGGTTCTAATCCTATCCATATTGCCCCGCAGGTTTATGCCGAGCTCCATGTAACCATCGCTCAATTCTGAGAACTTCCCGCATCCGTCCAATTCCCCACACTCGTAGCAGAACTCCAGACCCTTCTTTCTCAGGCAGATGACGATCTTACACCTGTTCCCCCAGCAGTCTGGCGTCAGCGTCTGGCACCCTTCACACCTCACAAGTTCCGGAGCACAATCAAAGGATTCGGCCACCTTCTCCAAGTAAGACCCGTTGTCCTTGTAAGCACGATAGATCCCACAAGTACCGCAAAACAACCCGCATCGTCCCACTAATGAGAGGTCAGCCATGGTGTCCCCAGTCTTCTAATGCTGTTTCAAATAAAAACGTGTTGAGTTTTTGAGCCTTTATGACTCCCCAGACTCTTGGGGGGAATCACGGCCTAGGTTCCAATTCTCCTTATAGGATAGCGTTATCTCCTCATCACCTTCTACGAACCCCTCGGTCGCCTCATCGATATCTATCATCACCTCCGGTCTTCCCTTAAAAAGGCCTCCACCCACATCCGCGCCATCGCCTTTGATAATTGAGTACAACGGAATCTGTAGGTCCGATAGCAAGGACTTCATCTGCATGATCGAACACTTGAGCCACCTCTCACCAGGTTGGCCGCAGACCCCAATGACCATCGCCCTCTTCCCTTCTGAGAATCTACTCCCGCTCGGCAAGTTCCTCTTGTAGTCCCATATGACCTTCGCTCTCCCGGTCCGGTCTATGAAGATCTTCATCTGTGCAGTGACGCCCGAATAGTATGTCGGTGATGCAAGTACCAACCCGTCGCTCGATTCCACCTTCTCCCAGAGTTCTCGCATATCATCTTTCTGAACGCATTGGCCATCTTCCTCGCATGCACCGCAGTTCCTGCAGGGTCTTATGTCCAGTTTGTTCAGCTTCACAATCTCCGATTCAATATCTCTCTTCTGCAGAATCTCATCGACCCGCTCAACGATTCTGGCCGTGTTCCCCTTGGACCTCGGGCTCCCGACCAAGATGATGACCTTGTTCATTGACCCCAAGAATCCCTATACAATATTAATTGGTTTTCAATTCCCGTCGTCCGCCCCTTCCTCAAAACCCTTTGAACAGATCTCCTCGCATATCTTGCAGTCTCCGGAGCACGGCTCCACATGGACGTTCACTTCGTAATCTGGCACTCGGTTGGAGATCCTGGATTCTATATCATGGACAAGTCTGTGCGCATCCTCAACCGTCGTATGCTTGGCGATCAGAATGTGCATCTCGATCTTCCCGCCCTTGGCAGAACGGATGACCTCGATCTTGTGGGAGGACAGTATCTCGTCGTATCCAGTGATCACATCCTCCACTTCTTCCTCCACCCGTCTCACTCCTTCAGTGTCTTCTCTGGATTCAACATGCACCGTCGGCTCGGCGTCGATGCTATCTCTGATCCTTGCTTCCAGGTCTGACGCGATCTTGTGTGCTTCCCCTGCCGAGATGGACTCGTCCACGGTTATGTGCATGGAGATGGCCTTGTAGCTTCCGTAATCATGCACCAGAATGTCGTGAGCATCCTCAACACCCTCGACCGATGACGCCGCCTCCTTCACTGTCCTGAGCGTCTCTTCCGAAGGTGCGCGTCCCAGCAACTCGTTCCCAGACTCCTTGATGAGCATGATCCCGGTGGATATCACGAAGACCGCCACGACAATCCCCATTATCGGGTCAATTATCCTGAAATGTGCATTGATGCTCGACACGTAGATACCGACAGCGATCACCACCGAGATCAATGCGTCAAACCTATGGTTCCAGGCGTCCGCTCTCAACGCTCTGCTGTCTATCTTGTCTGCGATTCTGAATGCGAACCTGGCCATTGCCTCCTTGACAACTGCGAAGAACAGTATCAGAACGGCAACCGTAAGACTTCCCTGGATCTCCGGTTCCCAGAGGCCTTGGGCGGAAGCAACCAGAACGACCACGCCCATCGCGACCACCAAGGACGCCACCACTATCGAAAGGATGCCTTCTGCCCTCGCGTGCCCGTACGGATGTTCTTGGTCGGCCTCTTTCTTGGCCAGCCTGAAGCCGAAGATGATCACTATCGAGATACCAAGGTCAGTTAGATGGTTCATCGAGTCTCCAAAAAGGGCGATGCTGGAGATGGTGAGTCCGAGGACCAGTTTGGAGACAAGGAGAGATGAGTTGCCTACGATACCCACCGCGGATTCCAGATATCCGTATTTGGCCCTTACATCTGGGTCGGACGGGTCACCATAGTCCGGAATGAGGGACACAATTCCTTTGAACCATAAATCTGAATATAAGGCTTGTGCTGGCACTGTAACAAGTGGACCCATTCCCTACAAAGAACGATATACCTCGAACTGGATTCTCCTCCGTGCGGAAAGGGACCGAAAGACTGGTGGACCTGGTCAGGAAGAATGCGAGTCCCGAGGACGCTCCTCATGCACAGAAGTACATCAAGACCAATCTGGAGCTCCTTGGAGTAAGAATGCCCATACTGGATTCGATCGCAAAGGAGTTCTTTGACCTGCACAAGAAGGACGGGGACCTCAGCGAAGTCCACCGGACCGCCGGCGAGCTTTGGGCTGTCCCGATATACGACGTCAAGACACTGGCCATATCCATACTGAGGAGGTTTCGCAGGAAGTTGGATGTGTCCACCTTCGACGTGGTCAAGGCGTGGTGGGACGATATCGACAACTGGGCGCACTGCGACGGGATGTCCGTGTACGTTCTGGGCTCGATCTTGCTCAAGGACGATTCGGTGATCTCGGAGATAATGGAGTGGACCAAGTCCGATAACTTCTGGAGGAGGAGGGCAGCGTTGACATCCACCATGCTCGGCAACCGCGCAGGAAAAGGCGACCCGTTCTGGACCTTGACAATGTTGAACGATGTTCTGGACGACGATGAGTACTATGTGAGGAAGGTGTACGGCTGGGTGCTGAGGGAGATGGGCAAGGGATATCCAGATTTCGTGTTCGAGTATATGATGTTCAACAAGTCCAAGTTCAACAAGACCGATGTCAAAGAGGCGGTGAAGCACCTTCCGGAAGACCAGGCGAAGACGGTGATGGAGACAGATTTTTCGTTATGAATGTCCCGATTCACAAACCCTTTTATCTGCGAATGGCGTGTACATCTTGAGAGCGGAAAGGATCGTTTTCCATCCTTTCTTTCCTATCCATTGGGGGCGGAATCCACATGATTCAGAGATTATCCAGATCCGTTGACAAGGCTATGGACATGGGTGCCGACTTCGCGGACGCGAGGTTCGAGGACAGGAAGATCTCCACCATCCTAGTTGTGAACGACCAGCTGCGCAGTTTCCAGGACATGTCCAAGAAGGGTGTGGGCATCAGGGCTCTTGTGGGCGGGTCATGGGGGCAGAGCTCCACATCTCGATTGGACCCAGATTCCCTGCTCGAAGCCGCTCAAAGGGCGGTGAAGATGGCCAAGCACAATTCAGGGAAGACCAAGAAGGAAGTCTCCCTGGAATCTATGGCGACGATCAAGAAGAGCATCGAGGCACATGTCAAGAAGGACCCTGAGGACGTGGACGCAGACACCAAACTCGAGTTCACCACGGACCTGTCCAAGGCCCAGAAGGTGGACGACAGGGTCGTCAATACCAATTCCAGGTACGGGGAGAAGATCTACAAGTTCGGGCTTGTGAACTCACTCGGCAGCGAACTGGAATGGAGCGAGATAAGGACGCTGGCAGTGGCTCACGCAATCGCCGCCGAGGGGGAAAAGAGGGAGTTCTCCTACGACGTGTACGATGGGTCCAGAGGATACGAGCTGATCGATGGGATCGACCCGAATGCCATGGGGCAGAGGGTCGGTTCCGAGGCGGTGGAACTTCTGGGCGCCAAGAGGCCTCCCAACGGCATGATGACCGTGGTCGCCGACCCGGACATCTCAGGGATGCTGGCTCATGAGGTAATGGGACACGCTTCCGAAGCTGATGAAGTGGTCAAGAACAGGTCCTTCCTTACAGCAATGGTGGGCAAGAGGGTAGCGACCGATAAGATCTCCATGGTCGATGACGGAACGTATCCAGGTGCCAATGGAACCATACCTTTCGACAGCGAGGGTTCGCCATCCGCCAACACACTGATAATCGAGAACGGGATTTACAGGGGCTTCATGCAGAGCTTGGAGACCGCCAATGAGATGGGTGTTCTACCGACCGGCAACGGCAGGGCCGAGGATTACTCCAGACGCATCTACGTAAGGATGACAAACACTTATTTCGAAAAGGGCTCGGACAGCCTGGACGAGATGATCGAAGAAACAAAGGAAGGCATCCTCACCGCCAAAGCGATGAGGGGTATGGAGGACCCTGTCGGCGGCGGCTTTGAGGCGGTGGCGCTCAAGGGCTACTTGATCAAGAACGGCGAGGTTACCGATCCCATTCCATCGTTCACTCTAACTGGAAGTGCTCTTGATATACTCAGCACAGCAGATCTGGTCAGCAAGGAATTCAAGCTCAGCGGGGGCATGTGCGGAAAGGGCGACGAGGACTGGGTGAACGTCTCCTCTGGAGGTCCGTATGTACGGGCCAAGATCGTGGTTGGGGGTGCATAGATGACCGACTTGGGTTCCATCAATGATATAGTGATATCCAAAGCATCAAAGGAAGGAGTTTCCGATGTTGAATGCTTCTCTCTAAGATGGCGTTCCAGATCTGCCTATATCGAAGATTCTCGTCCGAGCATCGCGCTGCACGACGAAGAATCAGGTATCGGGGTGAATGTGGCCATAGGGAAGAAGGTCGGCTTCGCCTCCGCGACCATTGAGCGAGAAGAGGATGCTTTGTCCGCTCTTGAGTCGGCCATCAGGATAGCGAAACTCTCACCGGACGATCCGAACTTCGTTTCCTTCCCGTCGGTCAAGAAGGTCACACGGACGGTCGAAGGCGTTTACGACAGAGCGATCCTGGATGCCGCTTCCGAAGAGCTGATGGACAGGGCGATGATAGTGGTCGATTCTGCGATGGAATCCGACGGAATGGAGGTCCCCAAGGGCCATATCAGGGCCCAGGAGTACGAGTTCAGGATATCCAACTCCACCGGACTGGAGAACGGGCACAAGGGCACACTTCTTTTCGCGTTCTTCTCGTCCAAGCTCACAGATGGAGGCAAGAGCGGGGAGGGCATTGAGAAGGTCTACTCCACGAAGATCACTGGCATCGATTTCGAGGAAATAGGCAAGAAGATCTCGACCAGGGCGGTCAACACACTCAACGCAACACCCTTCAAGGGAAAGCTGGAGGCCCCGACCATCATAGCCAACGTGGAGCTGGGCCAGATGCTCCTTTCGAGCCTTGCATCTGCATTGAGCGGAGAGAACGTGAACAAGAAGAGAAGTCCATGGGCTGACAAGATGGGGACCAAGATGTTCTCGGAGGAACTCTCGGTACTTGACAGACCCCTGCTTCCCAACGCAATGCAGTCCGCTCCCGTGGATGACGAGGGCACCCAGACCGAGGACAGGGCACTTATCGAGAAAGGCGTTCTGAAACGATTCATCAACGACCATTACAATGCCGGGATATCCGGCCAGGAGGCCGGGAACGGTTACAGAAGAGGGGTCGGGACCATAGAGAAGAGCTACTTGGGCCCTGCCAGATGCTCGGTCTCCAGCCTCACAATACCTCCCGGGAACAAGAGCCTGGAGGACATGATATCTGAAATGGACAAGGGCATATATGTGGAGAAGTTCGCCGCCCCGGAGGTCAACCCGTTCATGGGCGCCTTCGGCCTGGAAGTGAGGAATGCCAGCATAATCGAGAAAGGGGAACTCAAGGAATACGTCAAGTTCGCACTGCTGTCCGGGAACCTGTATGAGAGCCTCGGCAAGATAATCTCCATCGGCAATGATCTGGAGTTCGGCGGGCCTTACATGATCTCCGACCCCGGAGACACATATTGTCCATCAATTGCATTCGACGGCTTCAAGCTAATTGGCCAGGACTGATTGGTTGCTCAACAACCAATAAATATGCTTGGTGGCATACGATTCGAATGGAGACATAACATGGATGTGGCAAAGCTCTATGACGAGCTGGTGGAGATAAAGAAGCGGATGAAGAGGCTCGAGGACATCAGCGGGATAACTCACTTCTGCGACCTGCGGGATGAAGAGAAAGAAAGGAAGATGCTCAGCTATCTGGAGACTGTTCCGGAAGCCTCGGAGAGGGCCATATCGAACGAGATCAACCTCGAACTGGCGGATCTCAGATGTTACACCGCCTCAATGCTCTATCGCGACCTCGTAATGGTCACCAGCGTTGAGTCCGAAGTGCTCAACGGATACGCTACAAGCGTGATAAGGAAGCTCGGGATCACGAACGAGGGCAAGTTGTACCTTGAAGAGATTTCTGAGTGAACCCAACTTCTATCCTAGCCCCGCTTGCAGAACTTCTCGAAGTACTCTTTCGTGAGGAGGCTGCCCCCTCTCAGCTGTTCCATTTCTATCCCAGGTACTCCACATGAGAGGATGTAGATGCTCTCTGTTCTATCGGTGACCTTGGTGTTGTCCGCGTCCCTGTACGGATATACCGCGATGAGCTTCTCTTCGTCTGAGATCACTATCTCCTGACCTTTCAAGACCTTGGTCTCTTTCATTCCTATTCCCAGGAAGTTCTCCCCCTCTTCAGCTGTTCTCATCAACAACCGACCCTTGAGCAATGCATCGTCGAAGGCTCCAATCGCAATGTGGGTCTCGATGCTGACCAGGTTGTATGCGTCCACCGCCGTGTTGATCTTGGGGAGGTCCTTTCCCTGCAGGATCCTCCTGATGAGCGCCTCGCTGGCTGGCCTTATCTTGGTGGGGTCGATGCCCAGTCGCCAGAAGAAATCCCTGTACTTCCTTATCGTCTCCACATCCTTGAGCTTCTCCAGGTCGTACTCGTTCCTGACCTTGCTGGCAACTTCGTTCTTGAAGTCATTGAGCTCAGGGGTCTCTCTCATGATTGACAACCCCTCGATGTCTATCTCATGAACGCTCAACCCTTCATGCGTCCTCTTCAAAGAGGCATCGATCTCAATCCTCATCGGGCCTGCCATGGATGATGTGAATGAAGGTTCTTTCGGGATTCAATCGCTATTCTTATCTCCAACAGCTCCATACAGGATCGGTGCTTGCATCCCGAGAAGGAAGTACGGGAGAATGGTAAAACCTCTGATGCCGGTCGAACGCAAGAAGTGCAGGTTTTGCCGTTTGGGGAGGAGTTGTCCGATACACGGGGAGCCGAACAGTTCTGAGGATTGAATCTATCCCACAATCTCAATTCCTATCTCGACGGTTGAACTATGAACATGGGGTACAAGGACTCTGGTAATTTTGTTGTCAACCTGAAACCCCCTGGGTGGAAAGCCTGATGTTGACAGGAATTAGGTCCCGTCCTCATCAAATCTTCAGGCACTTCTCAGTGGTTTCCTGGGCTATTTCCGGAACTGAAATGGAATAAGACGTGGTTCATTATCATCTACGACATAAGGGCTTGGGTCGTAGGTTTGGGGAGAGTATTCATTTGACTGTGCTTGGCAGAAGCCATCAATCATGACAGATTCCAGGGCTTCTTCTGTGAAGAGTGTGACGAGCGTTTAGAAGTGTCTTCCCTCAGTTGGAGGTAAGCCAGCAGGTATCTTCAGCCGCCTCAATCCAATATGGATACCCTGCCTCCAGCACATCAGTTTCCTGCAAGATCACTAATCGGTACGGTTTGCCAGAGAGACCGATTCCTTCGACCCTGAGAGCAGTATTGACCTCCCGTCCAAAGAACGTGGGATTCAGACCGTAGAATAAAGGCTAAATACGTGATAACACTCTCTCCCGCTAATAACCGATTGGAATTGTCAAGGTATGGAATTGTCGCTCCGCTTCTTCCAAGACGCGTAACGTCAGGTTCACAATTGACTTTTGCTGGTCGTTATGGAGAGTAAGAATATGGGATATGGTGATAGAGGACCAAGAGAAATGCACAAAGCAACGTGCTCTGACTGCAAGCAGGAATGTGAAGTACCATTCAAACCTACGCAAGGCAAGCCTGTTTACTGCCGGGAGTGCTTTCAGAAGCACAAACCAGCAAGAAGATTCTAAATACCGCATCTGATTCTTGAATCGATATAGAATCTGTTTTCGGAAGTTGTTGGTTCTCCTACAACTTCTTTACTCTATTTTTCTATTCTTGCGCAAGGTATAGTTAGGTAGTGGAATCTTTCCAAAGAAAGTGAGGCCATTCATTGTCTGAGGCCTTGGAAATCCAGATCTGGGCTGAAGCAACTAGTTCTATCGACTAGAAGCTATTGCATCAATGGCCCGTATGAAGACTCCTTGTGTACTAAACTCTCTAAAACGTCGTTGTCGATGTTTCGAAGTCTTCTTCCTTCATACTTCTGAGTAGACATCAAGCAAAGGCCGTTTGGTTTCGTCGTAGATGGTAATGACATGAGACACTTTTCCCGAGGTCTCTACAACTTCCTTTGGCATTCGAAGCTTTCTTTATCGTTTACACAGCTCTGCTGGAGGGCGCACTACGAACTTTCAACTATTCTCAGGTGAACTCTTCTCTTCCTCGGTCCGTCGAACTCGCAGAAGAACACCCCCTGCCAGGTTCCAAGAACAATATCCCCGTCTTCTATGAACAAGGTGAGATTGGGTCCGAAAAGCACTGACTTGATGTGAGCAGCCGCGTTGCCTTCTGAGTGCTGGTATCCATCCTGGAACGGGACCATTTTGGTGGTCTCCATCACAATGTCCCTCTTGACGCTCGGGTCCGCGTTCTCGTTTATGGCCACCCCCGCTGTCGTGTGAGGCACGAAGAGGATGCACATTCCTTCCTTTAAGTTCGATTTCCGAACCTCGGCCCGGACCTTGTCCGATGTTCTGCCCCGGATCTCCAAGTTCTTCTCCTTTTCGAGGTGATTTCAGAGCATTTCGGGACTGTCTGGCCTACACTTATCATATATGATAATGAAAAAGAAACTCTTATTCCCACACTACCGAATGGAATGCCACGGAGGATTCACCCGTGGCGCCCCTGAGACGTGAGAAGATAAAGGCCAAGGTCTGCATGGTCGGAGACAGCTCCGTGGGGAAGACCAGCTTGGTCAGAAGGTTCGTTTATGACAGCTTTGAGGACAAGTATCTGGCAACTCTCGGAGCAAAGGTCACCAAGAAGAGCGAGATAGTTCCATTCCCGGAGCTGGGGATCGAGTACGAGATCGCCATGATAATCTACGATATCATGGGTGCCAAGGAGTTCAGGAGCCTGCTTAGGGAGGCCTATTTCTTCGGCGCTCAAGGACTGATAGCGGTTTGCGATCTGACATCCGGAGAGACGTTCGAGAGTCTCGAGGACTGGATAATGAACGCCTTCAACGTCACCGGCAAGATCCCTGTCGAGCTCCTGGCCAACAAGGCCGACCTCGAGGGTGAGTACGTCATCACCGAGAGCGACATCGAGAAGCTGTCCCAGAACTACGAGTCCACTCATAGACTGACCAGCGCAAAGACAGGCTCGAACGTGGAGCCGGCGTTCGAAGACATCGCACGACTTCTCGCAAGACAGAACCTCAGGGCAAAGCTTGTGGACAACTAGCCAGTGCCGAGTCCCTCCAAAGCGAACGTTTTTTTCGTTTGACCGTGTTTCAGTACTGACGTCGTAACAGGGGGAATTACCATGGTCAACATCGAGGAGATGAGAGAATACCGAGCAAGGATGAACGAGAAGGTCCTGGCATCTGGAAATCTGGAGATACAGAGGTTCTTCGCATTGGACGATCGGGCCTACAAGGGAGGCGCACTGCCTGTAAAGACCAAGGAGCTGATGGGGCTGGTCGCTTCTGTCGTGCTCAGATGCAATGAGTGCATATTCTACCACATCGATAGATGTTTAGAGGAAGGCGCAACGAACGAGGAGATTGACGAATCTCTCTCTATCGCTCTCGTCATAGGCGGCTCAATCGCAATTCCGAATGTGAGATTCGCATTCGATGTTCGGGAATCGCTCAAGAAGTGACGATAGTCGCAACAGGTCTGTCCAGTATCTGCAAACACTTAAATCGGAAATCGACATGAAGTCGACTAAAGGTGTCAAATATGGCAGACAAAATGTCATTGATAGTGTTCTCAGGAACGATGGACAAGCTGATGCCCGTGGGCATTCTGGCGTCCGGGGGAGTGGCAATGGGAATGGACGTGGAGATCTTCGCGACCTTCTGGGGACTCCAATCGTTGGCCAAAGGCGCGTCAGAGCAACCGCCGAGAATGAGCAAGGACTTCGAGGATATGGCCCCTATGATGATGCAGATGATGAAGGAGAAGAACGTCCCATCATGGTTGGACACATTGAGGACCGCAAAGGAGCTAGGGAATGTCAAGGTCTTGGCGTGCGCCATGACCGCAGACCTCATGGGAATGGACAAAGACAGCTTCGATGACATCGTGGACGATATCGTCGGCGTGGGTGAGTTCGTCGACAGCGCCAAGGACGCGAAGATAACACTCTTTATCTAAGCTGGTCGGTTTACAGGTGGTTCAATGTCCGATGATGTCGAAACTGATGTTCTGATAGATGCCAGGGGAAGTTTCTGCCCAGGACCTCTGATGGAACTCATTCGTGCGATAAGGGAAGGCGAAGTCGGAGAGACGATTGCCATCCTCTCCAATGATAACGGGTCAAAGAGAGACATTCCTCTTTGGGTCGGGAAGGCCGGACACGAGCTCATTGGAGTATTCGACAAAGAGGATCATGACAGGATTGTCGTGAAGAAATTGAAATAGTCGTGATGGCTATTCTCGTACGCTTTCGAACGGAGTGTTGCATCAAGTGACGAAGAAAGTTGTGGTTCTAGGTGGTGGAGTGGGGGGAACGATGGTCGCCAACTCACTTGCCAAGAGCCTGAAGAAGGAAGAGGCCGAGATTACCCTCGTGGACGAGGATGGAAAGCATGTCTACCAGCCAGGTTTCATTTACATCTCCTTTGGAAATGAGAAACCGCACAAGATCGTGAAGGATGAAAGGAAACTGCTCAGGAGGAAAGTGAATCTGGTGGTCGACAAGGCGGTCAAGATCGATGTGGATGATCGAAAAGTTACAACTTCGAAGGACAAGAAGCTGGAATATGATTACCTCGTGCTGGCAACGGGTGCGGAAATACATCCGGAAGATATACCCGGGTGCGAGGACGCCTATCATTTCTACGACACTGAATCCTCAGTGAAACTGCGGAAAGCATTGGCCGAATTCAACGGCGGTAGGATCGTCATAGGTATCGGCGGTATTCCGTACAAATGCCCTCCAGCTCCTGCAGAGTCGGCCTGCCTCATGGACTATTACTTCCACAGAAGGGGCATCAGGGACAAGGTTACAATTGAGCTCCTTTCCCCTCTCCCCCGAATTTTCCCGATCGAGCCGATCGACCCTCTCGTCTCTGAGGTCTTCGAGATGAAGAACATCAAGAGCCAGACATTCTTCAACGTTGAGAGCGTTGAACCGGAGAAGAAGCTGGTCCATTCATTGGAAGGAGAGTCGGCCGATTATGATCTTCTGATACTCATTCCCCCCCACAAGGGAGCCAAGGTAATTCGGGCGACTCAACTGTGTGACAGGGGAGGTTGGATCATAACGGACAGGGAAACACTGAAGGTGCTTGACTACGACGATGTCTATGCCATAGGTGACGCCACAAATCTACCGGTTTCGAAATCTGGCGCTGCCGCCCATTACGAGAACTCGGTTGTTACCGGGAGCATTATCGGGGACATCCGGGGGACCTCAAAGGGTGAGAAGTATGATGGAAGGGTCACCTGTTTCTGCGACGCTGGCTTCAGGAGGGGAATAATGCTGGACTTCGACTATGAGCACCCGCCCGTGCCTCCGCCCTTCTCAAGAATGGCGTACTTCAAGAAGATGTTCTTCAACAAGTTCTACTGGTGGATCCTACCCAAGGACCGATTGCCCGGGTTCGTTACCGGAAAGCTGGAATGAGCCGGTCTCTCCCCCCTCACTCAACGTGTGGCGGTTCTTTGATAAAACCTTCTTTCATGAATAACTGAACCTTCTCCCTCGCCGTCCTTATGAGGAACTCGGCCCTCTCGAAGATCTCCTGCCTGCTCTTCTTCACCCTTGCGATGCCTTGTTCGATGGCTTTCAGTGCTACGGCTGTGGCCTCCCTCGGGAAGACCTCCCATTCGTCCATCGTTGGAACGATGTATTCTTCGTGGATCCCGTTGTCCTCGGCTGTCTGTGCAAGCTCCTCCGCGGCAGCTATGACCATCTCGTCGGTGATCGTCTTGGCGTAGACGTCAAGAGTACCCCTGAATATCCCCGGGAAACCCAGGGAATTGTTCACTTGATTGGGGAAATCGGACCTGCCGGTACCGATAATCCTCGCACCAGCTTCCTTCGCCTCCCAAGGCCAAATCTCGGGAACCGGGTTTGCTATCGGGAAAATGATGGAGTCGTCTGCCATGGAGGATACCCATTCTTTCTTCAGGACTCCCGGGCCTGGCTTCGTGGCAGAAATGCAGACATCGGTGCCTTTCATACACTCTGAAGTGCCACCCTCGCGTCCCTCCTTATTGGACATCTGTGCCATCGCCCATTTCTCTGGGTACTTGTCTTTGATGTCGGTTCTGTTAAGCCCGAGTATGCCTTTGCTGTCAGCCATTATGATGTTGTCGGCGTTCGCTCCAGCTGCTATCAGGACTCTCGCGATGGCGATGTTGGAAGCGCCTGCTCCTATCATGGAGATCGTCGCTTCGTTCATCTTCTTCCCGACCACCTTGAGCGCATTGATGACCCCCGCCACGACTACGGTCGCCGTTCCCTGTTGGTCGTCGTGCCAGACCGGAATGGTCGCCTCTTTTCTCAAAGTGTCAAGTATGTAGAAGCACTTCGGTTGGGACAGATCCTCGAGGTTTATCCCGCCGAATGAGGGAGTCAGCCATTTCACCGCGGTGATGATCTCGTCCGGGTCCTTTGTGTCCAGGACAATGGGGTAGGCGTCCACTCCTCCCAGGTACTTAAAGAGCAAGGCCTTGCCCTCCATTACCGGAAGTCCGGCAAGAGGACCGATGTCCCCCAGACCCAGGACCCGCGTGCCGTCCGAGACGACCGCGATGGTGTTCCATCTGTTCGTGTGTCTGAACCCTTCTTCAGGGTCCTTTTCGATTATCCTGCACGGTTCCGCGACCCCCGGTGTGTACCAGATGGAAAAGTCGTTGAAATCCTTGATTCTGACCTTGGGCATGATCTCGATCTTTCCTTCATAGAATGGATGGTAGACGGCAGCCTGCCTTGCCGGCAGTTCAGCCTTGTGAATCAACTTCTCTACTTCTTCCTCGCTAGGAGCTTTCTTGCTCTTGTCGCCTTCCTCAGCAGCGTCATTCATTTCCCGTTCCTCCCCGATAAGTCATAGATCTACAGAGTTCTCACCCTCGCCTTCCACAATAGGGCGCGGGTACGTTCTCGAGGATATGCTGATTTCTACTTAACTATTTCTCATGAAACGAGAACTTCTAGACGAATCCGAACATCGAAAAGACTAATCATGGCTTCCAATGTCCGAAACCAGCAACAAACCGATTGGGAAAGGATTTTAGGAAGGTCGTCAATCTTCTTGCGTGCTCTGTCTTGGCATCGAAGGAACGGCTCACACCGTTGGTGTGGGCATCGTCGACGAGAACTGCAACATCCTGTCCAACCTCACGGACATGTATGAACCTCTGGAGGGAGGGATACATCCCAGAGAGGCGGCCAACCACCATGCCGACGTCCTTATCCACCTCGTCAAGAAGTCGCTCAAGTCAGCGGGGAAGAGGTTTGAAGACGTGGATCTTGTGGCCTTCTCCCAGGGTCCCGGTCTTGGTCCGTGTCTGAGGACGGTAGCCACAGGTGCCAGAGCGCTTGCCATTTCCCTCGAAAAACCCATCATGGGAGTGAACCACTGTATCGCACACCTGGAGATCGGGAGGAAGACCACGGGCTGCGAGGACCCGGTTCTGCTGTACCTTTCCGGCGGGAATACACAGGTCATCGCATTTACAGAGAAGAGATACCGCGTTCTCGGGGAAACGCTCGACATCGGCATAGGGAACATGCTGGACAAGTTCGGCAGGGAGGTCGGTCTTTCCTTCCCCTCGGGTCCGGCCATAGAGGGACTCGCGGAAAAAGGCGACAAGCTATTACAACTGCCATACTCGGTGAAAGGTATGGACGTGTCGTTCTCGGGCATCCTGACCGCGGCTTTGAACCTCCACAAGAAGGGCGAGGGCCTGGAGGACGTCTGCGCCTCGCTTCAGGAGACAAGTTTCGCGATGGTGACGGAAGTGACCGAGAGGGCCATGGCGCATCTGGAGAAGAACGAGGTCCTGCTCGGCGGGGGAGTCGCCTGCAACAAGAGGCTGGGTGAAATGGTGGATCGGATGGCAAAGGATAGGGGAGCCAGCAAGTTCGTTCCGGATCCATCGCTATGCGTCGACAACGGTGCCATGATAGCCTGGACCGGCTTTCTGGAGTACGAGTCCGGGATAAGAATGACAATAGATGATACTCATATCAATCAAAGATTCAGAACGGATGACGTGGACGTGACCTGGAGATAGTCTACATATACTCTACTATCGCGCCAGTACCCGCGCCTTCTTCGAACTCGTGACCCATTTCCTTGAGCGTGGACTCGATCCCACCGAAGCATGCCATCAGGTCGGTGAATGTGCACATGCCCATGGTGCCTATCCTGAAGACCTTGCCCTTGATGTGTGCCTGTGCCCCCCCAACTATCACGTTGTGCTTCTTCTTCAGTATGTCTCGGAACGAGTCGTCTATGCCCTCGGGGTAGAGCATGGCATTCACCGTGTTGGATGCGTACTCCCTTTCAGGGAACAGTTCGATCCCCAAAGCCTTAACGGCCGCTCTCGTGGCCTGGCCGAGCTTGGCTATTCGCCCGATCCTGTTCTGGAGCCCCTCTTCCTTCAACATCAGAAGCGATTCCCTAAGCGCAGGCAGGAGCGGCACGGCCGGTGTCCAAGGCGTCTGGCTCTTCTCCCTCATCTTGGTCACGTGTTTCTTCAGATTGAGATAATAGGAGGCGTCGTCGTATGATTCTTCCATCGCCCTCTCGGAGACCGACAGCGCCGAGATACCGGCTGGAGCCCCCAGGCATTTCTGGGATCCCATGATCGCAATGTCCACTCCCCATTCGTCCAGCTTGACATCAAGTCCTCCGATCGATGTTATTCCGTCCATGACAAACAACGCATCGTGCTTCTTTGCCAGTGCGCCAATCTCTGGAGCGGGATTCGTGAGTCCTGTGGACGTCTCGTTGTGGCATAGGGTGACGCCCTTGAAATCGCCCTTCTCCAGTTCTGCGGCGACCTCATCCAGGTTGGGCGGCTTGCCCCAGGGGAAGTCAAGAGTGACGGAGTTGGAATACATCTCGCTCAGCTCACCGAACCTCTCACCGAACTTGCCGTTGGTTATGTTCAGCACCTTGTCATCCTTTCCAAAGAGGTTGGAGATCGCCATATCCATGCCAGCGGTCCCTGATCCCGAGACCAGAGCGACATCGTTGTCGCTGTCGAACATGTACTTCAGAAGGTCTCTTATCTCTCCGATCACCTCAGTGAACTCGGGCGACCTGTGCGCCACTGAAGGCTTGCTCATGACCCTGAGGATCCTGGGATGGATCTTCACTGGTCCGGGCAACATGAAGACGTTATCTTCGAGGTCCATGGTGGGGCAGATAAACGATTCACACTTAAAGAATTCGGGTTGAGGGGCTGTGAATGACACGTATGCACACGGTTTAAATAAGAAGATTTATATGTAATGAAATCATACGAGCGTCAGACAAAGGACATACAGAAGACGTACAAAAGGCATCGGGTGGTACAGTGAAATCGGACTACGGGAAGGTCACTATTCGCGTTCCCAAGAGATTCTTGGACGCGATAGATTTCCTGGTTGAGATGGACGATTTTCCTACACGATCTGAAGCGATACGGGCCGCAGTGAGGAACTTGGTGTACGAAAGGGTGGATCTGGTCACCGAGAAGCTCAAGAAGATGCAGGACGCGGAGAGGTCCATAGCGCAACTGGAAGAGGTCCGTAAGCAGTACCTGAAGAAGTAGCCTTGTCAGCACTCACAAGGGATGGGATCCCCCCCTTTTAGGAGAGGTCCATCCTGGTCACGATTACCTCCCCCCCTTTTTTTTCTTTTTATTCGTATAACGCTGGTATGGCTCCGTCTAACCAAGATTTATGTACTCGCATCCTGTTTTGTCAATTCGATGCTAAGGAGGATTCTGATGTTCGGGACCGTGCTGGTCCTTCTCGCACTCGTCTTGTTGACGCCTCTATTCCTCGAAAGAGGCAGTTCTCTGGGTGCAATCCCCAGGCTGCTGATCGATCATGCCGAGGGGGAGACCCGCATCTATGTTGAGGGCGCCGTCGAGACGACCAGATACCCGTACGTTACGATGGATATCATGGACATTTCCGGGAACAACTGGAACGCATCCGACACCAGCTACAATACGATTCGTATGGAGGTCATCGTACAGGATGTCCATTCAACACATTTCCAGCTCAACATCACCATTATGGTGGGGGAGGACATCTTGGAGTACGGCTGCGAGGTCGAGATCGGCGAGGATATTGACGTCGCTACCATCAATGTGCTCCTGCCGGACAGGGAGGAACCGATAATCACAACCGAAGATTCGTTCCCATACAGGGACGTCATTTCCCAGGAGGCCGAATCCTGATGAGACTCAGATGGGTCATTCTCTGGCTGATAGTCGTTATCGTTCTCTTCTCCATCTTCATCGCCGAGATAACCGAGACCATCAGGCTGACGGACCTGATATCCTACTTCTTCGTGTTCGTTCTGGCCCTCGTAATCATTGCCGTGCTTGCGGTCATCGGCGCAGCGTTCATGGGGGTCCTGATCACTCACAGGATATTCTCCGTAAAGAGCTTCACGCCTTTCGAGGAAGAGATGCTCCAGATGAGGAAAGAGGTCAAGGAGATCAAGAAGAAGGTCGATGAAATGGTCGGAGAAGAGAAGGATTAGGCCAGCTTCTCATGACACTTGCTCCTTCTGGAACAGTGGATGCATTTGCCCTTTCTATTGTGGTTCCTGTGCACGTTCCTGGTCTCCATCAGCTCCCTCATTTCAATGAGTTTGCTCAGAACGAGCTTCTTCAGGTCCGGGGTGTAGTCTATCTCGTGCTGGCTGCTCTCGTATCTCAGAAGTCCGAACGGAGGGGGTTTGCCG
Source organism: Thermoplasmata archaeon (assembly GCA_023140195.1). Lineage (GTDB taxonomy): Archaea > Thermoplasmatota > Thermoplasmata > RBG-16-68-12 > SOIM01 > JAGLME01. Next base: position 5,958 of record JAGLME010000004.1, on the reverse strand, counting down.
TATTCCTCTTCCAGCAGAAGGCAGTAGGTGGCCGTCTGGAGGATGTGCGAGAACAATGGTCCTCTGGGGTTCCTGCCGGTCTTGACCTCCACCGGTATGTGGTTGTCGTCTGCCAGGAGGACGTAGTCAGGTCTTCCCCTGAGACCGAATCTCTTGGAGATGAACATCTTTGGTCTCTCGTCCAGCTCATCGATGTAGACTATGTCACTGGATCCAATACCGTGCTTCTCCCTCGCCATTGCCGCCAGTTCCATGTATCTCAGCGAATGGTACAGGAAGAAGGTCGCACCTACCAGCCAGGCGAGAGCAATCGATCCGACGATCTCTGCCAGTTCAGCGTCCTCGATCAGCGCGAAGATGATCATGAACGCAGCTGTTATCGTGGCAACCATTGCGAAAACCAAGATAATTCTCTCTGCGAGGAGCTTCTCGGATTCTGTCGAGATCGTTTCTGCCCTATAGAGGAAATACACGGCTGCAAGCAGCCATATCAGGGAGATGACCCCCAGTATCATGCTTATGTCCAGTACGGGTCTATACAAGAACGCGAGGCCGAGAACGGCAACCATTGAGGCAGCGATCGCGAAGTAGAGCACGTTCGTCTCATTCTCCTTTGCCTTCTCCTCGTGGGTGAGTATGTCATGTATCTTCTTCGACATGCGTTTGTGTTTCTTCTCACCTTCTTCCAGCTCGGGTGTTTGCTCATCGTCAAAATCGCTCAGCCACCAGCTCAACGGACAGTAAGCGAACTTCTCTATCTCGCTCGCAGAAATGTCTTTTGTAGGGTCCACGATTGTGGTTATTCATCGGGCTTTCTTATATCTTTTTGCTTCCTATGTCTGGCTAGAAAGAACGTTGCCGGGACCAAGATACCAATGAAGACGACTGTCATCAGGGCTATGCCTCCCCATACATTCTCGGTTGGCTTCTGGGCCGCCTCATCATCTGATTTGACGCTTATCAAGCAGGAGTCGGTCCCGATGTTGCCCCAGATATCCTCCACCTTCAAGGTCATCGTGAAGTTGCCCAGTGTGTCAAAACTTACTGATGCGTTGGGGCCAAATGCCTCGTACACTCCGTCATTGTCCAGGTCCCAGCTGTAGTTGGCTATGCCCACGTCGTCGAACGAGCCACTCCCGTCGAGTTGAAACGTCTCATGCTGAACCACGACCCTGTCCCCTCCAGTGTCAGCAATTGGTGCGGTAACATCATCCCGCCAATCATAGAAGAACAGTTCTCGGTAGAAGGATGCCACTTCCTCGCTGTACACTATTATCCCGATCTCCCTGTTGGACGCTATCGAGTTCTTGTTCCAGTTGATGCTTGATATTAGTACTGTGTTCCCGTCTGTTATCATGCCCTTGTTATGCAGCTTCAGGAATCCATGGGAATTTGAATCGATCAGTTTCGCCTCTATCTGAAGACCCTCCGAGTCTCCCAGTTCGTTGAGGTCGGCCACAACATCGTCGTTGTTGTAAGGATCGTCATCGCCCACGTTGTACCAGCTTGAGTCCAGCAGTACCTGCACTCTCACACCCTTCCGTGCAGCCTTGATGATCTCGTCGAGATATGGGTTCATGGTCTCGGTGTCCTTTCCCCAATGGGGGCGGATGTAGAACTGTTCCAGAAGTATCTCGTCCTCGGCCGATCTTATCATCCCGATTATGGTCGAGTCGTCCAGGGATGTGTCTGGCGAAATGACCGGTCTCACACCGAAGCTCCCTTGAATTGAATGGATCGGAAAGCCACCTGCATACTCATAGGATGTGAACAGGTCCTCGTTCGGTTCAAAAGGTTCCACTTCTTCCTTCACGCTCTCAAATTCGACACTGTCACCTGCCAGAGGGTTCCAATCGCTTTCGAAGATGTTCCCGTAGTAGTCATGGACCTCGCTGGCCTTTACCAGGATCCCCCATCCTCTGTTGCCCGATCGGTTGTTCTCAGGAACACCTGAGTTGCCCCAGTTCTCGGAGCAGACAACCACCACGTCCTCGTCAATCAGAGCGTATTTCCCGTGGTTGAACGTGTATCTGGCGTGAATGTCGTTTGACTCGCCTGCACGTAGAAGTCGTATCTCCGCTCCGGAATTCGAGAGTCGGTTGAGAACCTCCAGTTCAGGCGTCTTGATGCCTCCAACCGGCGACCCCTCGACCAGGACTCTGACAGATACCCCTCTTCCGAGGGCCGAGACAAGAGTGTCGGCTATGTCTTGGCTGGTGAACTCGTACAGGTTGATGTCAATCCTATCTTCGGCCATCCTTATCTCTTGGGTGATGACCTCAAAGCTCGTATCAGGAGACGAGAAGGCCGTGATCGAACCATCGAAGGTCAGCAGGTCCGCATCGAAATCCGATTGACCGATGCCGTATTCTCTCAGACCCATCCAGTCCGCCGACGAGTTCGTTTCTGAGTTTCTCTTAGCTATCTTCCCCTTCCACAAGTCTTCCGCAGCGTCGCCCGTCCATCCGGCTCCATCATAGCTGGAATACCCATAGATGAAGACATCCACTACCCTCCCGTGGTCATCCAACAGGATCACCTCATCGCCATCGTTGTTCAGCTTGGGTATGTTGCCAATGACGGCCATCGATGCGACATCACCATTCTCATACTGGAAGTCGGCCTGGAAGAGCGTATCCTCGAAGAAAGAAGTCGAGTTCCTCGTGACATATAAGGTGTTCTGGGGTGGGATCGAGGTTCCAGCAGGGAACGCCACGTACCCTTCCAGGTCGGTAAGTATCCATCCGCTAATGTCCTCTTCTCCAGGTGAGAAGTTCTCTATCGCCACATACTCATCATCACGGTAAGCATTGTAGTAGATCTCAACGATCTTTACGTCCGTTGGCACCGCTACGAGCTCTCCATTGGTCTCTCCCGGGCTCGGGTTGGACCGGACCCAGCTTTCGTGTGTATCAACGTCATATCCGTTGGGAAAGACCGAAGCCGAATAGCCCTCTGGAACGGTATCAGCGGCCGCGTCCCATTGTATCCCGGGGGGTGGATGGTCGAGGCCACTGCCGGAGCCGTAGCTGAAAAAATCGATAGCAGCGCCAAGACCATCCTGGAGGAGAAGATCATCGCCAGCATTGTTGAGACGAGGGGTCGTTCTGTTCGAGTACAGGTGTGCGACGCAGTCATTGAAGTCGCTGTCCGGAATGCCTGGACCAATGTGCAGAACAATATAGCATTCCCGGGGAACGGCAAGGGAGGGGAACTGGAAAATCCAGTTGTCTTGGTCCGTTATGGTCCAGTCCTGTATGTCGACGTCGTCTCCGCCGTTGAAGAGCTCTATCCATTCACCTTCAACTTCAGGCCCTTGGGGATTGTAGACTACTTCGTTCAAGACAATCGAGTATTGTAGTTCGGCCTGTGAAGACAACGCCTGGAGGGAGAATGCGCTCAAAAGAAGCACACCTGTGAACAGCAACGCCCTCGTCATCAGGAGATAGAAGAATCTGAAGTGTCATAAAGGAAATGAATACAGTTAGTGTAAGTGCAACAAAACTAAGGGGTCATGATCTACCTCTTCTGGTATCTCACACCCTCGTGTTTGCCATCGGAGGCAATGGGCCTCCAAAACCCAATGTTCTCGCCATACTGATGATTTGCAGTTCCGCATGTCAACATTTCGACGCTCCACATCGGAAAACCTTATAACGAGGGTCTTTAATTCTGTTTTGCTCAGGGGGGACGAGTTTCGTTCTTTGTGAGAGGGAGGAACAAGCATGAGAAGATTGTTTAGTATGACTTTGTGTGCAGTGATGATTGCCACTATTTTTGCAGTGGCAGTGCCTGTTAACGTATTTGCCCAACCGACGGAAGTCTGGGTCGATGATGATTTCGATGCATCCACTCCAGGCTGGGGAGTGGACCACTTCGACAAGATACAGGATGGTGTGAATGCCATCGAGACAGGCGGGTCAGTATTTGTTTATGATGGAACCTACTATGAGGAAGTGACAATACCCAAGACCTTGACCTTGGAAGGTGAGGATAAAGAAACGACCATAATAGACGGAACAGGATCCGATGGTGGTTGGAGTGAAGGAATACTCTCTCATGACGTTTCGGGTATTACAATTCAGAATCTGAAGATTCAAGGATTCTACTACGGCATCTATCTGGACCAGTCCGACGGCAGCACCATAAGCGGGAACACTGTCACGGGCAACGACTACGGCATCTACCTATATAATTCCGACACAAACACAATCAGCGGCAACACGGTTTCGGGTGCCGACTTGACTGGCATCGGCGTAGACTCTTCCAGCAATGCCATCCTTACTGGAAATGTGATGACAGGTTGCGGGATAACCATGGAGGGGAGTTTGCTCAGTCATTGGAACACTCACACGATCGACGACACGACGAACACCGTCAACGGCAAGCCCGTGTACTATTGGAAGAACGTTGACGGCGGGACGATTCCCTCTGACGCGGGTGAGGTAATCCTTGCTAACAGTAAGAACATCGTGGTGGAGAACTTGGATGTCAGTATTGGTTCAGTGGGCGTGATACTCGGCTTCTCGCCGGACAATACGATTCGGGGGAACAATGCCGGGGGAAACGGTGCCGTAGGCATTGTCCTCTATATGTCTGGTGGCACCACGGTGACTGGCAATATCGCCTCGGGTGCCGAAATGGGGATCTCAGTTGCGGGTTCCGAGGGTTGTACAATAAGTGGCAACACGGCCACGAGTACTGGGTTGTTAGGCTACGCGATACGCATCCGGGGGTCACGTGGATGCACCATCAGCAACAACACAGCCATGGCGTATTCCTTTAGCTATGCTGGGATCGAGGTCAGAGGCCCCGGCAACACGATTACCGGCAACACAGCTCATGGCCATTTCGAAGGTATCTTTGTCCAGTCAGGCTCTGGCGGCAACACGATTACCGGCAACACGGCCACGGCCAGGGGTCGTGCCATTTACATACTATACACCGGTGGCGGCAACACGATTACCGGCAACACGGCCACGGCTGGCGATGTCGGCATCCAGCTCGCATCCACCGGTGGCGGCGACACGATTACCGGCAACACGGCTTACGGTGGTGGCTATGCTGGCATTCTACTCATAGACACCGATGGCGGAACGATCGCTGGCAACACTGCTTCAAGCCCGCGCTACGAAGGTATCTATCTCTGGAGGTCCAGCTACAATACCGTTGAGGACAACACGGCTATGGGTGGCCGCTATGGAATCCGCCTTGACGCCTCCAGCGGAAACACGATTGAATGCAACACGGTCACGGGCGGCATTTACGACATCTTCATCTCTGCTTCTAACGACAATATCATCTTTCACAACAACTTCATCGACAGCGAGTACGGAGTCGCAGATGCATCCACAAACACATGGGACAACGATGCAGGTGAAGGCAACTATTGGATTGGTTACACTGGTTCAGATGACGGAAGCGGAGGGAGAGTAGCAGGCGATGGAATTGGAGACACGGACCTTCCACATCAAGGAGTGGATTGGTATCCCTTGATGAGTCCCTGGTCTCCTGATCCTGTTGATGCCATAGGGAAATTGAAGGCATACGTCGAGGCTCTGGATATACCGAATGGAATAGAGAACAGTCTCATTTCACAACTGAATGCCGCCGAGAACGCTCTGTCAAACGGTCAGGAGAAGGCAGCGGTAAACATACTCAATGCCTTCATCCATCACGTGGAAGCGCTGAGAGATGCAGGTAAGCTGACTCAGGAGCAAGCCGAATACATGATCTCGTCCGCTCAGAAAATCATAGAAATGATTGAGAGCTGATGAGAACACAATGGGGCCAACATCCACCCGCTTAACAGACTTGGTTATTCGGAGAGAGTTGTGAGAGAATCGGCAGACCCCAGCGCGCCTCCATCTCAAAGGCTCTGAGGAAACGCTTTTCCGAGTGTAAGTCATAGGCTCTCTGCTCGGACTGTTCGCTAAACTGAGTGCATAGTCTACACTT
>JAGLME010000039.1 GCA_023140195.1 Thermoplasmata archaeon | reverse complement strand
CCAATGACTCCAGAGAAATGTGATTGTATGGTCTACTTGGCCGGGATAGACTATGAGGGATATCAGCCTGTCTACCTGACAGATCGAGCAGATCTGTTGTCCTTCTGGAAGGTGGGAGACGACCAGATTTACTTCAAGTTTTGTCCTCTTTGTGGTAAAAAAATAGACCGCCCGCAGTAGAAAGTGTGGTATAATAAGACTATGGATATAATGTGGATATTGGTGCCCATCTGGGCAATTTCAGTTAAGATCCGAGATCCTCTAATAGATATTGTTGAAGACATCATTGGGACGACTGCATCGATCGGGTCGGATGTATATAAGAAAGGAAAGGAGTATCTACATGAGCGACGAAAGAAGAGCTGTACCCTTTGTAGTATACAAAGGCAAGGGAGCACTTCGACTTCAGCTGCTGCCCGCAGAGCCCAAAGAAGAAGGCAGCCCCTATCTTAAAGAGGGGTGTGTCATGCTTGAGATAGCTAACGCGGGAAAGACAGCACGCACTTACGATTGGGAAAACAAGATTGTCTTTAAGATGTCCTCTAAGGACATTGGAGAGATACTTGCCTACCTGAAGTTCGGTGCTAAGGGTGAAGTAAAACTGATCCATGATTCCAGTAAGGCTCCCGGCGCCTCCGAGGACGCCGGCATCAAGAGCTTGACTATCACAGCTACTGAAAAGAGTTGGTTCTGGAATATGGTTGCAGGCAAAGACAACAAAAGAAACGTACCTGTTGATCTAAGTGAGATGGTACGGATCCAGACACTTCTCAAGAAGGCTCTAGAGAAGATATATGGCTGGTAAAAATGTGGGCCGGTCTGCTAAGCAGGCCAGGTCCATTTTGCTTTTTGTCTGTGACCTAGCCCCTGAGGTGAAGTCTAATCTCAGTAAAGGGCTAGAGAAGATGGGTCTGCCAATAGATATCTTTGATATCAGGCAAGACAAAACTATCATTGACAACATAGATAAGCCTATCATACCACCACGTGTCATAGCTTCAGGTCATGAAGCATTTGCCGCGGCACGGACAGGTTTGGACAGACTAGGTACCATTATCTATGCCATTCCAGATGTAAGCCTATTTATCCCCGAGCAGAAAAGATATAAAGGACTTGGTCTCCTCGTAGCGGATTACCTTAAGAGTATCCTACCAACAGGGGAGGAAGTCCTTCAGCCAAAAGGCACCGTAGATATTGATCCAAGGGATGCGCTACTACCCCCTCCGAAGGATCCACTCACCTTGGAAGAGGTGAGGAAGATCTTTCAGGAAAGGTTTCCCACGGATCCTTATATTTTTACGAGCAATGGTACCGAGGTAGGTGTATACCTAGATGATCCACCAGGGAGAATGCCAATAGAGTTCTCTCTCGAAGAGTTCTATACTATTCTTAAGCTCGTTGAGGTGACTCGTGCTAAATCTATCAGGTGGAAACCCATTATTAGGGAGGAAGAAAATGCTGTACCCGAGTAGAGGAATGGATGTTGCCTCAGGCATCTGTAAGAAATGTCGTAAGCCATTCCATCGCAACTACCGAACCTGTACCTTCGCGGACGCTGCTGAAGAGGCTGTCTTTGTTGAGATCTTTACCCTCACTAGGAACTTCTGTGGCAACCAGTGTCTTCCTAAAGATATGCAGAGGAAGGTCTCTAGATTGGCAAATGAATTGCCCGCGCGGAAGAAAGCGCTTAAGGACTTCAGGCACCAGACCTGTGGTCTTGAAGGTATTATGTAAGGAGAAAAATACTGTGACGAAGAAGAAGGATAATGGCAGTAAGCCCCTGTCCCCCGAGGTGGCCGCTATACAGACGGTCGACGACTTTGAGGAAGGATTCCAGAGGGTACAATATTCCGGAGCATATCTCAAAAAGAAGATCACCTGGGAGGGTAAGCTTCTGACAGAGTGGAAGAGAAGTTTCAAAGTTAACATACCAGAGGGCGCTACCAACGCTGAGTTAGAACCAGTGTTAGTAACGCTAGCGAAGAAACATCATGAAGCTACAACTCATAAGCACAATGCAGAAGCATTGTTTCTTATGGCCCAGACCAGGTACACTGCAGTATATAACAAGGAGATCGATGACCTGACCACAACTAAAGACATTGTGATCAAGGGTAAGAAGAAGCCATGGTCTATGCCCGTGGAGCGGGCAAAGCACAAGGCTCGTATAGCACCAGAAGTATCGGCTACTAAACAACAGATGATTGTGGCCGAGATCCAACTGAAACTATGGGAAGGCATACTTGGTTCATTGAGATTCACCTATGGTGTAGCCAAGAACCTTCAGATGGCACAAATGAGTGAGAACAAGATGTTAGGAGTGAAAGGAAACATATTATGAGCAAAGACGAAGACGGACAAGTAGAAACACAGGAACCTGAAGTGCAAGCTACTGGTGAGGCACCACCTGAGAAGGCAAAGCCTCTTGCTGGCTTTATGATCCAGCTTGAAGAGGATGGACAGATCAGTCGCTCAATTTATGGTACTCAGCAGAACGTGGCTACTCTCCTCGGTCTGATAGAGGTTGCACGCCAGGAAGTCGAAGCGATTGCTTCTGGCATGCCGGGTACTACTCCCACTAGGGAATCAAGACTCCTTAGTAACGCTGTCACGAGCATTGGTAACATGGCTAACGTGCTCATTGGAATGCAGGCCGAGATCAAAGCGATAGGCGCATTGTTGGAGGACAAGGTGGATGCCAAACCTGAGTAGAAGCAGCAAGATAGTTCTTGATAAGAGATATCTGAAGAAAGATCCGCAAGATCCTGAGCGCATAATCGAAACACCATCGGAGATGTTTCGCAGAGTGGCGGACTATGTCGCTTCTGCTGATAGCACTACAGCTGTTGAGACATCCCAAGTTTTCTATGATATGATGGTTCGTTTCGACTTTCTTCCAAACTCACCTACCCTAATGAATGCAGGTAAGGTTGATCAACCTATCCTGGCAGCCTGTTTTGTATTGCCCATTGAAGACGACATGTCGTCTATAGGTATGGGC
>JAGLME010000038.1 GCA_023140195.1 Thermoplasmata archaeon | reverse complement strand
AAGAATATCCTCGATCAAGACGAACTTTTCGAGGTAAATCCAGTATTTGAGAGCATGCTACGAGAGAGGGGTATCTATTCTGAAGAAATCATTACCCAGGTCAGTCAAAACGGAGGAACCCTATCGGGTATAGACGACATACCTGATGACATAGAGAATGTGTTCCGTACCTCTCGAGAGATTTCTTGGGACTGGCATGTTAAGGTACAAGCACAGTTCCAGAAATGGATAGACAATGCAGTTTCAAAGACTATTAACTTTCCCTTCACCGCAGAGCGGGCTGAGATTAGCCGTGCTTTCAAGCTTGCACATGAGTTAGGTTGTAAAGGCCTAACTGTTTACCGAGAAGGGTCAAGAGAACAAGAAGTTCTCGTGTCTGCTGCACCTAAGCTCAGTAATGGCGCTACTAATGATCGACGTAAACATGCCGTAAGAGATGCCCCAGATGATCTACATGCCAAGAGGTATAAGATCAATACCGATAAAGGCAATGCATATGCTATCGTCTCTGTAGATGAGGAGGGCATGCCACTAGAGGTGTTCCTTAAGACTCACACTACGTTCGAGTCCGAACAGGATGCTGAAGCCATCACCAGGCTAGCATCTCTATGCTTAAGGGCAGGCATACCAGCCATACAGGTTATCAGCCAACTCGAGAAAGCAAATAGAAGGGGTGGTTCCCTTATGTCTGTGCCTGCTCAGGTTATGAAAGCTTTAGAGAAGACTATCGGGCCTTGGGTTTCAGATGAGGGGTGTCCTGAATGTGAATCCACCATCCGACGTGAGTCGGGATGTATTAGCTGTGAATGTGGCTACGTAAACCGTTGTAATTAGGAGTGTCTATTGCTTCCAACAGATCACAATCGTAAAGAGCTTGAGGTAAACGAGGATTCAGCGTACCTGTTCTGGACTATTGTTCAGGCCGTCAGGGACTATGTCTTCTTTAAGAAGTACGGTAGTGCTCATAAAAGCTACAAGTACTACAGGTTTGCGAAGCGCTGGATCACCAACCCACAGGTCATAGCACAGTGGGGTGATGCAGAAGATGCATTATGCTTTACGTTCGGCGAAGCTTTAGAAATGTTAGGCGTGCAGCCAGAGAATGTAGTTATCTTTAGAGACATGATCAGAGATGCACGCAAGGCCGATACCCAAGAAGAGACAACTCGGATAGTAAGGAACGCTTATAGCGAACTGCACTTCCATGACAACGAACCGGATCCACTTGGGTGGATAGCTTACCACCCACAAGGTATGTCTCTTAGAACTGAAGAGGTGAATTGATGTCAATCTTTGTACCAAACAAGTACATCGTTTTTGAAGGAACAGACGGTTCCGGTAAGACTACCCTGTCAAGTATGATTGCCGACCTCATTCCTAATGACAAGGTGGTCACTAAAGAGCCTGGCAGCCCACACGTTCAATTGTGTGTCGATATCAGGGAAGAGATACTTAACCACGCTGGCCTGCATATAGATCGTGATCCAGAGTTCTATGCATATTTGTTTGCTGCTGACACTAAGCTGCATATGGAGAGGGTAGTTAAGCCTGCTCTCAATGCAGGAAAGTGGGTTGTAAGTGATCGATCTGTTATGAGTGACTATGCTTACAGACCACAACACGGAGGAGATATTAGGCACGCAAATCTTCTGAACTTTATGAGACAATTTCCAGTAGTCTTCTTCATCGATGCTGATCCTGAAGTCTGCGGTGAGCGCATGCAGGATCGTGGCGATCTGAATGAGTTCGAGAAGAAACATGTCCTCGGTAAGATTGATAAGATTAGAAATGGCTACATCAACCACTCGAAAGAACAGTTTGAGGAAGTAGCTGATGACATTGCAGCACCTGCTAGATGGTATACTGTTGACAATAATGGTCCTATCGAGATAGCATTTAAGCAAATCGTAGGCCTGTTGGCATACAACTTCCCCGAGTTTACAGACGTAATTGATGTCGTCAAAGTAGGAGGATTAATTTGAACAAAGACGAGAAGAAGAAAGCTTTAGAATCTACCCTCAAGTTCATTGAGAAGGAAGAGGGTAAAGGTTCTGTCATGGTACTTGGTGATAGTCCAATTGTCCAGATACCTGTTATCCCAACCGGCTCATTGGCACTTGACCTTGCTCTTGGTACAGGTGGTATGCCTAAGGGCAGGATCATAGAAGCCTATGGACCAGAAGCCAGCGGTAAGAGCACTCTTGGCCTCCATATGGTAGCCGAGGCTCAGAGGGCCGGCGGCTTAGCAAGCTACATAGACGTAGAGCACAGCTTAGACCTTAACTATGCTGAGAATATAGGTGTTAAAGTAGATGAGCTTGTCGTGTCACAGCCAGACTCTGGTGACTCAGGTATGAGGATTGTTGATAAGCTCACTACGTCAGGGACCATGGATATTATTGTGATTGATTCTGTTTCAGCTCTGGTCTCAGAGGAGGAACT
>JAGLME010000037.1 GCA_023140195.1 Thermoplasmata archaeon | reverse complement strand
TTCTGGGAGATTGGCTGCTTGCACCAACTACCACAACAACTACGACGACTACGACCACATAGGAAGTATATATATGAGAACTCTAGGTAAGAATATAAAGGTTGATAGTTTAGCTCCTCTCACAGTAGAAGAGATGAAAGACGGTGAGTGGAGAATAACTGAGAGTGGTCTCTATGCTAGAGTGGGTGATCAGATACTAACTAAAGGATGGCCTGGTTGGGCTCAGATCTATGATGAGTTTAACGATGATGTGCTAGATCCCAAATGGGCTCCAGATCCGCTCGGTAGCGGTAGCGGTAGCGAGATAGATGGTTCTCTTAAAGCTAATTTCACCGGTACAGCCGAGAGTAGTTATATGGGATGGTATCAAGATCCTCCTGCTGGTGATGGCGGCATAGAACCTGTTCCAGTAGGTATACCATTCAGTATGGCTTGGAGGTGCTTCATACCGCCAACACCTTATATTCCTTCTGTATCGGGATTATCTTGGGACTTACATAACTACCACGGCTGTAATTTCAACCTGTGGGATGACAATATAAACTGGGATTTTATGTTTACTTGGTGTTACGGAGCAGACATTAATGGTGGCAACATGGATGGGCGTGAACCATGCTATATGGCACGGCTAGACATAGATGACGAGCTTAACCCCAGTTCTTCCACAATATTCGGCTCGCCTCAGATGGTTTACGATGGAAAGGCAGACTATGTTATTAATTTTGCCGATGAGACTCACGGTGGTTGGTTTACCATGCGATTTGCAAGGGCCGCAGACGGGACTCTGACATTTGACATACAGCCAGATGGCGATGAAAACTGGTATAGTGTTACTCCTCCTGGTTTGACTAAGTACAATCTAGGAATTGGTGGCAAGTCTGCGTATGGTTGGGGTTTTGAACTCTACATGCGTGAAGTAAATCAGGGTGGCTATGATGATCTAGGCACTTCATATGATCCCTACTATATAGATTGGTTAAGAGCTTTAGATCTGCAGGAATATTCTATCACATTTACTACAACTACTACGACGACCACATAAGGAGCCTTATCTGTGGTTTTTTCTCATTTGGTCCCTAAATAGGAGACAGGAACGTGACCGTTAACATTATATGGCAATATCAAGATGCGATCCACATTTCTGGAGATGATCAGGATTTGGGTATGGCAATCTCAGGCGATGAGACAAACTCCCTCATCATGTTCGGGCATTTCGAGACAGATCTAGGGATTACATTGCTCGAAGACGTAGGATTCTACATTGGTCCATACGATGGCATCTATGAAGGAGCCCACGATGCTATTACGGACTATAATGATCTTATAGAATGGGGTAACATTCGTCCCGTTCCTCTGCTTGAGCCTATTGAACCGGACATGTCTACTTCAAGCTCCACTACGACCACGACTACGACGACCACCACCACTTCTACTACTGAGGCGCCATTAATACAGAGAGGATTCCTTATCAATCAGCAACCTGGTTTTCCAGAGTGGGGTTGGCAAGGCTGTCACAGCGGACAAGGGTCCGTTCCGGAGAACGCCATTGCGCTACATAAGAATGCAACGACTCCAGTGGCAGATAACAATGGAACGCTTATCCTTGGATCCACAATGAAGATAAAGGTGAAGATCTCATTGCCGGACGTGGTTGACAGGATAGGCATAAGGCAGGTATCATTATATACAGTCTATAGCTATACAAGCTAAGGAGGACTAATCAATGATGGATATGCTAAAGGCTTTTCTTGCTGGCATGTTAGACAAAGGCAAAAGTCTATTGTTCTGGGTGCTACGCTTGCCCAAGAAACTGATGTGCATGTTACATAGTAAGATCTGCGGTTGCTAGGGAGAGATAATGTCACACTGGATTAAACATTTCTCAGATGGGAAACAAGAAATAGGTAGCGATAGACACATCATGAAGAAAGAGGCGTCCTGGAGTCAAGGACGCCTCGACTCCATGATTGCTGCTACGCTGTACTTTGCAAAGAAGTATGTTTCTCTTAAAGGTGATGGACCATTTTGGCAGAAAGACATCTTTACAAGTGGTTACAACCTACCACCAAGACGGATAGCTAGACAAGTCGGCAAAAAGATACACAATGGAGAGGATGGTTGGGCTTTACTTCGTAGCTGGAAGCCAAATATCTTTACTATACAAATAGATAGAGCACAATCCCCCAACGCCACTCGTATCACCTCAGCTGACTTCGGCAGCTACCTCGTAGTAACCGTCTCCAATACAGGCGATATCAAAATCACCGTGGAGAAGAAATTCCATGTATAACTTCCTCGAAGCTTGGTCGGGTTCTATTCCTGCTGTGCAGGGTACTCAGGTCGTCCAACTATTAACAGACATGAGAGATAAGGGTATTATCAAGACGGAACAAGATTATCGTGACGCCTTGAATAGACTGACCGGTGCAATCAATGCCACCGATCCAGTGCCTTTGTCTAAGCTCTTTCCAGCACTCTTAGATCAGTATATCGACTCTGAGTCCTTTAACTGGATGATAGATAAGATCACATCTGATCTGGTGTCTGGCTTTACAGAAGCACAGACTATAGAAGATATACTTGTCGCACACCAGAAGATCTATGAGGAGTACACGCTTGCCAAGCTTAAGCAAGTCATTGGAATAGTTGAGGAGAAGATAGCACTTTATAGTCTGCTAAAGCAAAACCAAGAAGGTTTTGTGAATATGCAGTACAATACGTTTACACAGGTTGCCAGGTCTACTAATCGCTCTAGTCCACTGGCAGCACAGCTGTTTTTTGATAGAAGTTCTCGTAAAGCTATCGATAATGAGTTCGATGCTGTCATAGACGCAGTCAATGAAGCATTGGAACTGCCAAGTACCGTCAATACACTTCTCTTTGTTGGGGCTGAGGAGGTGCTAGACACCACAACAGAGACCGACCTAGAATATTACTTAGAAGGAAACAATATCAATAATGTTATCGACGGTACGAGGAACACGTTCTACCTGAAAGCATTTCTCTTGGATGAGCTGACTGCTGGTGCACAGCTCACAATGGCGCTTGACTGCGGTGCGCTTAGGCCGCTAAACTACATCGAACTGTATCCAGTTTCAGACTATCCCTTCAAGGTTACGGCAATAGAGTATAAGGCAGAGGATGGTATCACCTACTCTGTGGAATTGCAAGAAGCTGACTTACTTGATACTGAGATGTACCGGCCCACAAGATTTCACTTTACCGAAATCACAGCACGAGAGCTATATGTGACAGTTCTCCAAGAGCATTATACTTTGTATAGCTACAATGGTAGCTCGGTCAAAGAGCAACCACAAGAGAATCTCGAGGGTACATACCTAGAGTCACAGGCAGTACAAGACATCGTCAATGATGCAATAGATGACGATGCATTACTTGCTCACTTACAGGATCTCTTCGCTGAAGCTGACTCTGCGGTAAGAGTCTACCAATATCTAGTTGGCTTTGATAATATATGGACTGGAAGGATCAGTTACGAAGATACGGGTATATTTGTCGGTGAGGTCTTCACAGTAAGTCGCTGTAGGCGTGTAGGTTTGTCCGCGATCGAGGAAGATACTACATTCATTCTTCCCAATCAGCAGTCTACTATTGAGTACTGGATGTATAAGCAGGACTATAATGCTGCCGGCGGTCTCATTGGTATCACGGCATTGCCCATTCTACACGAAGGAGAGTCAGAAGCTTACGAGAGGATACATTTAACAGAGCGTACAGGTGGAAGTAGCGTAGCCAACACCACTACATTAAGATTTCAGGGACACTGGGGTGCTCCCGATCCCACCACTGTAAGCGTTTACCTTAATGGTATCCCACTAGAACTGGGAGTAGACTGGACATTCACTGACTCAGGCGATCTAGGACTAGTCAACTATACCAGAGTCACGATCACAGACCCACAGGGAGGAGAGGTCTATACTGTAAGGTATACACCAGTTCAGTTTCTGCCTGGCGCCGATACTAGTAAGCATTATCAGCCAAATCAGCCCTATGCATACTATTTTGGCGAGAGTAATGTAATTCGAACCGATGGTCAGATAGGTAGTGAGGATGTAGAGGAAAGTGATCTATATCTTATCATTGTAATAAGACATAACAATAACATAGATCATAGTCAATCACCAAGAGTAAATGAATATTCCCTTCTGGTAGCAAGTCAGGATCCGAACAAACTCTATGAGTAGGAGATTATGAAATGCAAGAACTCCAAACCACAGTGATCTATGCTTACGACTGGACTATGTTCGGTGACCAAATGCGCCTATCAGATATAGCCGATCACCAGTGCCTAGAGATTTATGTAGTGGGCTTTCTAGTAAGCGAGAACGAGGAGTTTGTCTGTCTCGCGCAACAAGTATTCAATGAAGAAATACCCAATATCAGATTTACTGTGATGATCCCTAAAGCCTGTATTATAGACCGAAGGGATATCAAGTTCTTTCCCAAAGAGGAA
Source organism: Thermoplasmata archaeon (assembly GCA_023140195.1). Classification (GTDB taxonomy): domain Archaea; phylum Thermoplasmatota; class Thermoplasmata; order RBG-16-68-12; family SOIM01; genus JAGLME01. The sequence goes on along the minus strand of JAGLME010000037.1, from coordinate 6,052 downwards.
TCAGACGATAATCTGGACGAATGTGAGGAAGTAGAGGAAGAACAAAATGCTTAACCAGCTTCTGAACAACAAGCAGTCAGAGATAGCAAAGACCCAGCTTCTAGATCTTTTGTCGGGTGTAGATAAAGCGGTTCAGGATGGTACACTTGTGGCTATCGAGCAGATTAATGCTGCTGTACAGTTTGCCCTAAGTAAGGCCGCTACCGATATCTACGCACCGATATTTGAGGTCAATAAAGCTACGGTCGGCACCACCCCCAACCCCGATAGGTATAATTGGGTCTTTTCACAGCTTATTAGTGATATTCAGACAGTATTCTCAGAGCTGAAGTACACTGGTGATATAGTTGTGGCCAATTTTAATCGGCTGGTCAATGAAGAGAAGGCTATCCTGGCACGTACAAAGAAGCTATACAATAAGCTACAAGACCTCGAGCTTTTTGTCACTAACGCAGGAGATAGAGCTCTTTATGTGTCCGACGATTTTATCGACTTTGATTCTATAGATTACGACCTACGCTTTCAAGAGGGCGCACTCTGTTTTGTTGATACAGAGCAGGGCCTCGTTACATTGCCACAAAGCCTCACAACATCTACAGTAGTAGTGAATGAGGTCAAGATAAATGAGATTAGCAATGGTGTGATAGGCAACAACCAACAGATTGATGCCGCGCACCATGCAAATATTAATGAGATTCTCGATGAAAATGCAGATACATGGTTTGAGTATGAGAGGGTAGGGCTCAAGGCAACAGATACACAACTAGTACTCTCCCTCACAATGACTCTTGCAGACTCATACATCATCAACCATATCCGGGTCAATCCGAATAACTTTGGCACTAGCAACTGGGTCAAGATAGCTTCGATAGAGACATCACTGGACGATCGTACATATATCTCTATTAAAGAGAATTTACCAGTAGAAGGCTTCGTACAGCTACTGGAAGACGATGATTTTATTCTTGCACCGGCGACTTCCAAGTTTGCAGGGCAGGGATTCTATACATTTACACCAAGAAAGGCTAAGTATGTCAGAATAGTCTTTGAGCAGCCTCAGGGGTATTTTATTGAAACTACTGCTGGCAAGCGCTTCCGCTATGCCGTAGGCATCAGAGATATAGACGTACGTGCGATACGCTATGATGCTCAAGGTTCTGTAGTGAGCCTCCCATTTGGTTTGACACAAGAGATCAGTAAGGTAGCCCTCATCGCTGTAGAGAATCCGGTTAGATCTTCAGAGATTGCAAAGATTGAACACTATATTTCAGTAGATGATGGTGCCACATGGTATCCAATACAAGCCATATCGGGAGAAGAGCCAGATATTCCCAAGATTCTCACGTTTAACGACGAGAGCGAGGGAGCAATCAAAACCGATAGTGCTGCGACAACAATCAGACACAAGGCAGTATTGATACGAGAGAGCGGTGGCTTCTCGTCAGATAAGGCAGCAATCAGTGAAACAGTAGCCCCTTTGGCCGAGCTTCGACAGATTCCTGCTGCCACACCATTCAATGTAAACATCGATCAACGTCCAATAGTCGGCTCAGTGAGGATTATTAACCCGGTTTATGGCTCAAAAGGATGGACTAGCCCTAAATTGTACGTAGGAACGTCAGACGGGACGCCTGGGCAGACTTTTCCTCTCGGAGCGAACATCCGGGAGGGTGAGGAGAAAGTCTACGTAGACAGCCAATTATGGGCCTCTGTGATCACCTTTGATTCGGAGTATCAGTACGTTATTAACTACGAACATGGGGAAGACAAGCTACCATTGATCAAGTTTGGACCCGACAACTCTATTCCATCAAATGGATCCATTATAAGCATTGAATTGCCGGCTGAATTTGTTGTAGTCGAGGGCAAAGAACCCCATACTATCGTGTTAGAGAATATATCAGATGGTGACAAGAATGCAATGGAGGTAGTAAACTACAACATCCCAGAGGATGTGGTTGGTGAGCGCTTATCGCAGACTGCAACCAGACATCATTTAAGGAATGGTAACATAGATGATGGTACAGGTATCACATTCAATGAGGCTGGTGCGATATTCACAAGTGAAGAGACATTTATCGATGGAGTCACAGAGCTTACCAGCGCTGGAGACTACTCGGTTGACTATCTCAACGGTATCATTTACAGTCAGACCATAACACCGGTCGATAGTCTTGTTACGGTCAACTATACCTACACTCCTTTAGATGTAGTCGATCCTGACCTTTGGAAGTTTGCTAACGATAGAACATACCAAACTATAGAGTTAGACCATGGCGCCTACAGGTCTATACATATAGATGATGAGTCTCTTGCTGCCCAATCGGCCCAACTTAAGATAACGCTTGCCAATGAGTGCGTGGTAAGAGGATCTATCGCATTCTCTGGTACAAGTCTTACGATAGAGGTACCATTTATCGATGGTATTACTGAGTTTCTAGACATTCTCGAGGTTGATTCAGAAGATGTACCCACTGGAGGTACTTCCTTCTTCCTTGTCAACATACCGTTGGAAGCTTATCCTGTAGTCTTCTCAGATACCACAGTATTTCAGACCGAAACGCCCACTCCGACAGTCCCGGGCGATTACTATGTCGACTATGTAACGGGCGAAGTGACAACGGTATCTACGCTCGATGATGGGACAGTGAGTTACTACTATCAGGACACAGCCAAGGCAACCGACCTGGCCGGTGCGTACAGTGTGGACTATAGGGAAGGTATTGTCTATCTTTACAGTGGGCTTGGAGCCGATCTTTTTGTCGACTATGAATACACCAGATATGCGGTAAGATACCGCATAGCCAAAGAGCTAGAGCCCTTTATGTTTAAGGTTAATCCGGATGATAAGCTTATCACCATCATAGACCCAGCGGTGCTCGATGACTATCTTCCAACAACCAGGCACTCAGGATTAATCAAAGTCTTCTATGACTACATTGCAGAGGTGAGGGAGTCAATCGAAGAGCTAGAGCCATTTTTCACGCCAGTTTTGAAGGGCTACGCGCTCAAAATGTTAACCCCTGGTCTACTGTAAGTCACCTTTTGTTGTGGTTTTTTTCGAAATCGAGGCAAAATAGCAATGAACATAGCCGATCGATATAGAGCATTCTTGGCAAACATGGTCATACAGGAATACCTGTTAGCACAGACTATTCCTTCTCTCTCCAATCTTCAGGCAGATCTCAACGAGTATGACGAGTGGTTTACTGACATGTCCAAACCCATGTCGTCCTTCTTGGATCTCCAAGTAGATGAACGAGATGAGTCGTCTGCAGAATTGTTTAATGAGATGCAGCAGACATTCCTCAATGATCTCTCTGTTTTATATCAACAGGTAACAGCAGAGCTACAGGACTCAGGTGTATTTCTTAACAGGAATATAGCGGAAATCCAGATGCTCAAGGCCAGACTAAAGGGCCTTGAGGATAGGGTTGAGGAGCTCTTGCTACAAAACAAAGACACTGAGGGCTATTATCTATTCTTTACCGATACATTCAACTCCTTACAGTATATCGATACTCTCAATACAACGGCACAGATAGATCTTAAGGCCGGGATCGTCGCCATGAAAGAGGGTGCCGGAGGTAACACCAAGAAGCTTAACCTAAACTTTATGGAGCTAACAGATCTACGCTTCCAGGTTATCACCCGTAGCGAGATAGAGGGTGCAACTGGAGCAGTAGACAAGAGAACGCTTAACGCATTTAAAGACGGAGACGACGTCTGGAGACAGAATGTTACCTCTCTGCAGTCTGGCAACATGACTGTTGAGCTTATCGTGGACATCGGTGAAGATATAGAAATCAGTAAAATAGAGTATGAGAGCTTTAATGACTCTGCGTTCGGTCTTATGACTGTTGCAGTACAGTATTCAATCGATAACTATAACTGGTTTGACTTCCCGAGCGAGTTCCCAACACAGAACATTTATCATAAGGGTGTATATACCTGTAATACTACAGAGATGAGGTACATTAGGTTTACCCTAACCAAGGCCGGATATGATACGATCGACGAAGGTCGCTTCGTATACTTATTCGGTGCAAAGCACATAGACTTCTATGGTATCTCTTATGATGAAGATGGTGGGCAGTTACAGAGCCAACCTCTATTCCCGGCAGCCAAAGCTGGTCAAGATGCTTACATAAACAGAGTTTCTATAGAGGCATGTGAGGATGTGCCTCCTAATACAGACATTCTATACTCAGTCTCATTCGACGCTGGCGAGACCTGGGTACCTGTTTCTCCTATTAACAGGGCAGACCCAAAGTTTCCACAGGTTGCATCATTAAATAAAATACAGCTTGAGATGAGTGCAGAGGTGGGGACAACAGCGATTGATGGTGTAGTCGGAGCTTACGACATAGCCCTCGATTATGACGCAGAGGTCGTAGATGCTATATCGACTACGATCTGGAGGAATGTAGGTGAGCAAGGCGTAGTAAGTACGGTGCGTAAGGTGCAAAGGGGCTGGATATTCGATGACGAGTACTACTCATGCTATGTGTGGGTAGAAAACTTCTACGGTCTAACGATAGACATGGGTGACACAGTGGCAGAGCTTGATGGTGCATCCATTACTGGTCTCGTTACTATCCCTTACGGCCGACATTTCTTTAGAACACGCCAGCATAACTGGCGTTCACTAGGGACACTAACAGTAATTACCGCAGAGACAAAGGGCGGGACAATTACTGACAGCATACAAGGTGCGATATCTGATAAACTATATCCATTTAACCACAAATACTTGATAGAAGGTATCCCATACGATACATCGATAACCACCTGGGACAACCAGGTATACTTTGGTGTAGATGTCTATGCGGGTCTGAGACCAGCACTGATTTCTTCCTTCGATATACTCAACAATGCCAAAGATGATGACTACGTTAGATTTGCAAAGAGAGGTTCACAGTTTATTGTTAAATATGATCCAGGTACTCCCGATGTAGCCAACGAAAAGTTCAAGATCCAGAGCTTTACCTCGGCTGCAGAGAACTTACCGGAGACTGTAATCATAAGAGCCAACTTCACAAGTGATGACGGATCAGTAACCCCAATATTATATGACTATAAAGTTAAGTTTGATCCATTTTATGAGGCACAAACATAGTCCAGAGGAATAACCCATGAGCCAGATGGAAAAAGTAATCACGAGTCTTATTGAGCGCAAGGTTCCATTTAATGGTCCAGTAGAGTCTGATGTGTGGAACGACACCATCGAAGAGATGGTCCACAGTGTAGGCTTACTGCAAAATGCGTGGAACAGTTTGCTCTACCCCCTATTAGGGAGCCTACCGAATGGTCCGGTAGAGGTAACACAGGCCGATCGTCTGGTAGATCCGAATCCATTCGACAATGGTATGGACGGATCCCAGATCTATATGGATATGACTGCTCTTGAGAGTAATACGTCATACTATTCGGCCGTTTCAGAGCGCCCTTATACTATTAAGGAGACGTTTGAGGTATTCAAGGAAGATGTGGATGCTTCCATTCAGCAAGCGCGAGAAGCTGCTGTCTTTGCTGGCATTAGCGAGGAACAGAAAGAGCGGATCGGTGCAAACATCTTCTATGTTAACAGGAGCTCGTCTCCGGCGTCACTGCACGGTGAGACAATATGGTTACGCCAGGCTGTAGAGCAGCTGATTTCTGATATCTTTAACGAAGGTACAGATGCAGACGCGCCGCCTAACTTAGCTCTCTATCCTGTAGAGGATGGCTTGCAGACCAGGGACAACACACTCATGGAGTATATACTGTCGTTGTTATACTTCCATGATAACACAACTGGTACTAACTACATAGAGGTACATCACGCCTTTGCTGATCCGGACCTTGAAGGTTCCACGTTACCACAGGTGTATTCTAATATGGTCAAGGCTGTTGGTCTAGTTGACTCAGACTTTGCCAGTGGTGGTTGGCCGGGAGTACCAGACCATCTCGAGGACGAACTCAATCAAATTAGGACCCAAATCAAAAGAGGTTTAGGCTCAACTCTCTGGACGAATCTACCTCTGGACCCATGGGATGCTACTCCACTCTC
>JAGLME010000036.1 GCA_023140195.1 Thermoplasmata archaeon | reverse complement strand
GAAGCTCTAGAAATATTGGACGCTGAGTTAGGAGTCGGTTCTGGTGGGCTGGCTGCCGAGGTCTCTGCGAGAATCGCTGCTGACCTCGATTTACAAACACAGATTGATGATCTATTTGCTGATGAGATCCAGCATGATGGCTCAGGTACCAACTACATGGTAGGTCAAGCAGATGTTGACGCTGCGCTGACCGTACTTGATGCTCAGATCTTCACCAATGCAGGTCTTATCGCCACAAATATCACCGATATCTCAACCTTACAGGCTGAGGTTACAGCACATAAGGATACAGACGACCCGGCACATGATGGCTCTGTCATAGAGTTCACTAGTAATACAGGTGAACCGCTCATATCTACCGATGTAGAGGCTGCTATCAATGAGTTCCATGCTGCGTTCCTTCTTGGTGGAGTCGAAATAGCGGGACTAGAATTTGATCAGACCCAAATAGCAACATCTCCCGCGGATAGAGCGACTGACCCCGAGGCATTTATCTTCTTTGTTGATGCAGTAACTGGTGACGATGCTGATAACGGTGGTGGTGAGTTTGACGATGCGTTTAAGACTATCAATAGAGCATTGGATGAAATTGGTGGTCTCGTCATGTATCCTGTCACGATTAATATAGCAGCTGGTGCCTACACAGAAAACATTATGATCAACAAGAAAGTTGTTGATCAGGGCTTTATACTCTTGAAGGGAACAGGAGCCAATCCTGGAAGCGTCACCATAGACCCAGGCAGCTCTATCACACAGCCTAAGGGTACTAAAGGTACACTGAGTACATCAGGAGCATACACATGGCCATTTGAAGAAATCTATACAGTAGAAATAGATAGTGAGCTAGGCGGCCCGGGCGGTGTGGACACTTTCACATGGTACCGTGGGCCCTTAGAGGTAGCTACTGGTGTGCCAATAGAAAACGTTGGTGGAGTGATGGACCTCGAGAGAGGTATAAACATTAGCTGGTCTACTGACGTAGGCCATAGTGTAGACGACTTCTTCACCTTTAAGGTCCATCCACAGAAGGGTGACATTCTAGATATCAACAACACTGTCAGAGTGCACTTGGACAATTTCACAGTACAGAATGCTTTTGCTGACGGTATTAGGATCGCCAACGGATCCAAGGTAGTAGCCAATAGGATCAATGCAGAAAGCTGTTGGTTTAATGGTATCCGAGTAACTGATCACTCTACACTGGTGATGCAAACATATGACCTGAGCTTGAATGGAGGCGCAGCTGGAAGTGCTCCGCCTAACGCCGACAACAACAATGGTCTTCTTGTAACAAAGAACTCTCATGCTCAGATCGCAGACGGTTCTAGTAATGGTGGTGGTAATGGTAATGGTGCTGTTGGTTATGGCATACATGCTGATTGGAATAGTGGTATCAATACATGTGACGCCGTTCCTGGCGGTGATACTGCACCAACCTATGCTCGCGCTGGTAGGTTTGCTTTTATCGAAACAAGCGATTGCTGGACAACCACAACTACTACCACGTCTTCTACCAGTACCTCAACTACCTCAACCACAACTACTACGACAACAACCTAATAGGAGCTAACATCATGGCATGGACAGCGGCTGAAGAAGCCAGGGTAGCAGCTCTGGAAAGTCTAGTTGACACTATGATGCAGACCGTAGAAGAGTTGGCTACCAAGCTTATGCTGAATCAGTCAACTCTCATACTCGATAAGGATATACAGGATCTGCAGACAACTGCTGCTGAACTACAAGCAGCTGTTCTAGAACTACAAGGATACCACTCGTAATGGCACTCCAATACGATGAATTTAATGATGGTGTACTCGCTGGTTTTTGGGAAACCACCAATCCTCCAGATGGCGAACGATATGGTCATGCTTACAAAGAATATCTTGCTGCTGGTGGAAGTATGCAGCTCCACCAACAAGTTTCCGCTTCGCATGATTTTTGGGCGAGAATAGATATTGGAACTTATATTGTTGGCTTGAGTAATTCCGTTGGGACCTATTTTGGATGGTATGATCCAGAGACTTATGATCCACCACCGGGACAATATTATGGAGCTATATATCTCTCTTGTTTTTGGAGCAAGGGCGGTGGTTTTGATGTTCCTGTTGGTGAAAAGCTCTTTATCTCGCTCTATGCCGATGTATGGGGCAACGGGTACGCTCCCTTTTCAGCTTTTGAGGGTGCAAATATAATTGCAGACGCGGATGCAGAAGGTCTCGCTATTGATGCCATATATCTTAGGCAGAAGTGGGATGCCGATACTAAGACCACTCGTTTCTTTTGGTCTCTTACAGAGCCGACCTTTGATGATGATTGGACAGAATTGGTATGGGATGCACCTGCGGAAACATTTGATGTCGCAAATACTACATGGTTCGATCCTCCGTTGGATAGCTGGGATTCAATGAGAGCAGTCCTACGCACTCTTGACTTTAGCCAAACGAGTCCGGTTGGAATGAATCTATGGATGAATAGTGAATTCGTTCCAAACCTACAGAAGGTTTTCTATTTTCGCTCATGGCCACCAGAACCAGATCTTTATCCTAGGATAGGAGCCCTGGAAAATCTAGCCTACTCATTGGCAGAAAGCCTGGAGCTATTAGCCACGAAGGATGAACTAGGTCAGGCAACTGATGCTCTAGAGTCAGACCTAGAAACTCTTGATACAGAATTTGATACTGTAGATTCTCAAGTCAAAGTTCTACAGGACTTCCATACATAAAAAACCCCACCGGGTTGGGATCCCGACGGGGTTCGGAGAGGAGTACTGACTACGTCACTCTGGAGGAGGGTGACGGTGGAGGCTATTCTTCCTCATACAGGTGTTTAAATTCTTCCAGGCAGGAGGGGTCATCAATGGCCCCATCCCTGTCTGCCATTAGTCTCAGTCTATGAACCACTCGTTTGACTTGCTCGCTAATAGTCCGCGGAGACCGGTTAAGGGCCGTGGCTATCTCATCATATGTCATCTCTGTCTTAAATCTAAGATAGAGGAGATATCTACTATACCTGCTCAACTCCTTGAAGAGTGGGTCCTTACAGTTATCAACCCAATCCAATGTCATCTCTGACAACCCTTCATAGAAGTCATCTTCTGTTGCATCCCCACCTACTGCCAGATCAATAGGATTGATATTCTGAGCGACAAAGCCTGGCTGCCCTTGCTGGACCACAGCGTTCCATTGTGCCAGATAGAGCGGATGACGCATTGATGCGTCTATCTTGTCCTTTGCCTTCCATCTAATGTACTGGATAACATAGGGGAGGAATCCATTCCTAGCTTTCTTCGGTGTGAAGTTACGGATAGCAGTAAGGAAGTCAGCAATAAACTCTTGCTTAAGCTCCTTCTCGTCCACTACACCGTAGAGAGAACGTAGCAGCCTAGTAAGCGCCGCTGGCTTATAGAAGGAGAAGTTACGGTTGGAGATAAAGAGGTCTTTGAACTTTTTTATATCGGGGTTTTCGCTATCAAGGGAGACATTGCCCTTCAGGATCCCCACGTACTTATTAAGGAACCCATCGAAGGCATCAAGCAGCTGCATCTTAGCATCCTGGCACTCTTTAGCGTTCATTGCCAGTACAGTTACTTCATGACTTGTTAGCCTTACGTCTTCCACGTCTAAGGTCTGTGTGTTCATCGTTTCCATCCTGTTTGATAGTCCATTGTGACCAACCTAGCTTGTCTGTCCAGATCCAGAGCTCTTTGGTATTAGGTATAGGGATTGCCACCTCAGCTTCATTAAAGACTCCTATTACATACTCTGGTACTGCTACCTGTCTGATCTCTTCTCTTACAGAGGGGTAGCTCCCCTGTCTTTTCATCTCTCTTTTTAGTTGTATGTAGCGAGTACACTCACCATTGAATGCTATGATATCAAAGACGCCCTTACTACTCGAGGCCCTCATGATCTCGTAGCCTTCTTTGACGAGGGCAGCCTTACATTTGTACTCTACCTCTCGTCCGCGGACGTAGTTCGTTCGCTTCTTCTT
>JAGLME010000035.1 GCA_023140195.1 Thermoplasmata archaeon | reverse complement strand
CCAGCTATCTATGGTTTCTAGAGTTATCCACGTACTACTTGATAGCCCACTGCCGGTCGACAACGACAAGCGAGTCGAGACGTACTATCTGGTAGCAAGACAATGGTATGAGACGGTTGGCAGTGGGGACACACGCCATAGAGATGCCGGTACAAGGTGTGAACGCATACGCAAAAAAGACGGCGCGGCGCGATATTGCCTAAAATACGCGTACAAGTGCGACCAAAAGTCAGTTCCAGAACCATACCAAAACGTGGGCCGATTCTGGGGCACGTCGCGCGACGTACCGCCAACAGAACCACGGACGATACCTATGGATGAAGATGTTGTCAGGGAGATATTGATGGATTGGGAGTATAGCCCAGACAACGAGACATTGGTGTACCAAACGCTCTTTGGATGTGCGCAACGCTTCAAGGAGTACTCGGGAATACGTTCGTGGCTGACCTTGCAGGATGACGTACCAGCAACACGCGCGGCTTACCAGATTTGACTTTTGTGCTTACTTGCTGTATGCTTACGCTAAGCGTAAGCGGTTGAAATCAGTCAACCGCTAACCAAAAGGAGCGCGACAAATGGCCACAAAGCTGCACGTAACGATGGACGACGCATACGGACGTACCACGTCCCGTGTGTATGGTATGGAGGAAGTGACTACGCTGGCACAGATGCAGACGGACGCCGCCGAGTTTTTGACCGCGCTACAGGCGGTCACGGACCTTGGCGTTGTGAAAGCGACCATCTCGTTTGGTGTGACTACGCCGGAGTTTGCCGAAACCGCGGGGGCGAACGTTGACGTGGGGGCGACGGCAAGCGGTTGGATTACCGATGGCCAGAAAAAGGCATCGATGAAAATCCCTGGCATCAAGCCAGCCCTCGTGGCGGCTGATGGTAGCGTTGCAATCGCAGGTGCGACCGCGACCTTCCTGGCGTTGTTCGAGGATGCCGATGTCTTCAATCTGAGCGACGGTGAACAGATTGACACGTGGATTCGGGCAGCGCTTGACCGCTAGACTGTGTCAACATCACGGACCGTTCAGGAGTGGTGCCCTGGGCGGTCCGTTTTCATTGGAGGTGAAAATGAGTGACCCGTTGAGACGCCACAAATACGCGCTAAACCGCATATTGATACCTGCGGCGCGTATCCTTTCGCCAGAGTTTAATGCTGTCTATGTGTTTCTGTCAGGTTCACACGTTGAACTGTTGCGTAACCTGCTAGATTACGCGACAAGAGAAACATCGTTTGTGGATGAATACCACGACGGGTACTACATTATACCTGACAGCGATGACTGGGACGACATTAGCGCAATTGTTGCATCATTGGAGGAAATGCTGATGACTAGTATCGTGGGGTTCTATGACGCATACGTATGCGTCCGAGATGTCAAGCCGAGAGGAACGAACGCGGGGACGTTCACCTCAGGAGGATGGAGGACTAGGGATATCAACGATGAACAAGCGGATGTGGCGGGTATTTGCAGTATTGCGGGCAATCAGATAACGCTCCAGCCAGGGACATACCGCTGCCTAATATCTGTGCCTTGCGCGCGAGTCGACGTGCATCAGGCGAGATTGCGCAATATCAGCGATGCGACAGACATATTATACAGCACGTCCGGTTGGTCACATATTGGCTCAGCGCCCACGGTCCAAGACTGGATTATAGGACGCTTTACTCTCGCAGCGGAAAAGACGCTGGAAATCCAGCATTATTGCGGTAACACACAGGCCAACTGGGGCTTTGGATACCGGTCCAACATTGGGGACGAAAGGTATACCATCGCAGAGTTTTGGAAGGAGACATAAGTGGACTTAGCACGCGCGATACACAGAATCTCACATAAGGCGGAATATCGGATGAACCATAGTCAAGCAGACGATGCACAGGAAATCCTCACGTGGCGAGGGCCAGGGCCACAACCTACTAAAATGATGTTAGATGACGCGTGGGTGTTGTGCGTGGCAGACGATGCAGCAGAAGCGTCGCACGAAAACGACATAGCAGAAGCAGAAGCGCGCATCAAAGCCGATCCTGCTCAGTCAGACTTAGCGTTAGTGTTGCGGTTATGAGTGAGACGTGGCGTAGGAAAAAATACTACAGCAAGAGAGTACTTATTGACACAGCGCGCATACTATCGCCACAGCTTGACGATGCTCTGCTTTGCATAACGGGAGCACAGCTTGAAATGTTGCGTAACCTTACGCAATACCTCAAACGCCGTAGCACGTTCGTGAGTGCGTACGAAACACAAGGCTATCTTGCGCCAACGGAAGCAGAATGGGATAGCATACAACAGATTGTCGCAGACTTGGAGGATACACTAATGGGATGCGAGGAATTGGCTAGTGCATTAAATAGTATCGCTGCACAACTTGCCTGCATATGTCAGGCGATGGCTACAGCGAACGTACAAGGCCAACCTGCCGATGAGGGGTACTCAGGGCAAGCCGCATACGATGATTACATCTCGACTGTCGTCGAGGATGTCAATCCGGTCCCTGGCGGCTTTGGGACGTGGGACGCTTGGCGTGTGGCAAAGTGCAAGGGCGCTCAGCGGTTAGTGGATGACATTACCGCAACAACGCAGGAAATAGGGGTAAAGCTAACCACAGGCATATTGTTAACCTTCTCTGTGCTAAACGGCCTGTTATTGCTAAGCGTCATTACGGCACCTATCTCTATGGTGCTCCAGCTTGTAATAACCTTTGCAGCAATTGCCGTCAATTATGTGTATGAAGACGTTACGAGCTGGCTGATTAGCCACAAGGAAAGCCTAGTATGCGCAATATACGAGAGCGCGACGACAGGAGAAGCGCATCAACGCATATCAGCATACATCTCTGACAATTGGGACGTAAGTTCGAGCGACCAACCTACACGCCAGATGTTCAACTATCAGACGCTATCTAGCATCTTTGACGGCGCGATGCGCGATTATACGGAATGGCAAGGCGACTATTCCGAGGACTATTGCACGTCCTGCGAATCGCTGCCAGAAGGTGTTGAGTTTACTTGGACGTTTCCGCCTTGCCCTGGCGATTTCTTTCAGGATGGCGGTGTCTGTGATGGCGGTCGCTTGTGTTTCAATGGTGACATAGACGACGCGCATCAGCAACACATCAATACAATGGGTACGTTTCTGAATATTGAGGTAGAAATACGGTTTAGGTCACGATTCGGGAGCGGTTGGACCGTGGGTGCGTTTTCGATTGACCGCTGGGACGCCATTCTGGAGGATTGGATACCTGAAGCGATTGTGTCTGCCAATACCTCAGCGGCCGCGGGCAATCTGAACACTATCGAAACAGACTTCCCACAGTCGCCCCCCCTGCCCGGTGGATTGTACAGGGCGCGCCTAGAAGGTGCAGATGGCCAGCACGACACCTCGCCTTACCCGCTACAAGTCGAATACGCGCGAGTACTCTATGAGATTCCGCCCCCTTAGCGTAAAATTGCGATAGGGGGAAAACTGGCAGAAAACGGGCCAGTAAACCCATAGTAAGCAGCCTAGTATACTAGCCATCCTCCCCAGGGATGGCTAGTTTGCTCTCTCCCCCTTTACAGAGTACTATGAGTATGCACCACCACGGAAACAGCCGAACGACCTAGCGAATGGGAGGGCACGCGATGAAGCACGAGAATTACGGAACATTGGTTGGCTATCTTGTAGGTAGCATAATGCCACAATGTGCACCACTTGCCATTGCCATCTATGCACAAGCTGGCGGGCACCACACGACGCGGGTACACGTCAAGGAAGGGCGCGAAAGCGCAAGGTGCGTAGCGAAACAACTGGAAAAGCAGTTTTCCCCTGCGGTGTTGCGGGTATGGAAAAACGACAGCAAGCCTGGGTGGTTTTACCTACAGTTCGATGAAGCACACCCACCAAGATGTTTGTACGGTTGGTCGTTGCCTGTGTCGGTATATGAGGTATGGCGACGTGAAGATGAAAGCGGTCAGGGGCTTGTCAGATTGTCCATATCTGAACAGACCTTGTACTCTGCCCTGGCTGACATATCAGATGTCCGGGCAGCGCTGGACCGGGCAGAAAGGCTAGACCGTGCCTGACACCGTGGTACCACCTAGTACCACGCAGGACCGGAGGGCAGCCTATGTACCCTGCCCTCCACTATGACCCAGGGCCGATTGTCGGCGTCCAGATTTTCAGACGTGATGTAGTCGTGAAACGTCGTGGACGCCGACACCCAAACTGCGAAAACACGAACACAGGAAGAGGTAAAATTATGTTCCTATCGAAAAAGAGTAGAAAACGACTGGCGTTTATCGCCAACAACACAGGAGTGGTATTCCGCACTATGATTACGCTGACATACCCTGGCGAATTCCCCAACGACGGGGAGGATGTAAAGCGTAACCTTCACACGTTCTTGATATGGTGCAAGCGGTTTTTCAAGCGGCCCAGCTATCTATGGTTTCTAGA
>JAGLME010000034.1 GCA_023140195.1 Thermoplasmata archaeon | reverse complement strand
CTCAATTAGTTCGTTCTAACGGAGTAACAAAACCCAATAACTAAAAAGGAGGTGCGTAGAGTGCCAGATAATATTCTAACAAGATTGTCACGGGCTTGGAATGTGTTTCGGGGCAACGCCTTGTATGTACCATATTCTACTGACCTGGGCTCAGGCTCCGGCTATAGACCCGACATGCACCAATTCTCACTCGGAAACGAGCAATCTACTGTAGCTCCTCTTTATAATCGTATTGGTATAGATGTTGCGGCTATGCGGATGAATCACGTTCGTGTTGATAAGAACCGGCAGTTTCAAGAGGTTATTCCCTCTGCCCTAAACAACTGCTTAACTGTAGAGGCGAATATCGATCAATCTGCGCGTTCTTTTATACAAGACGCTGCTATGTCTATGTGCGATGAAGGGGTCGTTGCTATCGTTCCAGTTGACACGACAGTTAATCCCCGCATCTCGGGTTCTTATGATATTCACTCAATGAGAACGGGACAAATAATTCAATGGTACCCAAAGCATGTCATCGTTCGTTTATACAACGATCAGACAGGTTTGTTCGAGGAGCTCACACTACCCAAAAAAACGGTGGCCATTGTAGAGAACCCGTTGTATGCGACTATGAACGAACCCAATGGGACGTTGAGACGTCTTATTGAAAAGTTAAATCTCTTAGATGCGGTTGATAGACAAAGCGGTTCGGGAAAGTTAGATCTAATCATTCAACTTCCTTTTGTCATTAAAACCGAGAAGCGTCAACAGCAGGCCGAGAATCGTAGACAAGCCATAACGGAACAACTTCGTGACAGCCAATACGGTATCGCCTACACTGACGCCACAGAACACATCACACAACTGAATCGTCCTGCCGAAAATCAGCTAATGGCTCAAGTTGAATACTTGACGAGAATGCTATATAGCCAGTTAGGGTTAACGCAAGCCATCTTTGATGGAACGGCAAGCGAGGAAGAAAGTTTGAACTACTATAACCGAACCATTGAACCACTAACGGCGGCGATTACGGATGCAATGCACAGAACCTTTCTCACGAAGACCGGGAGAACACAAGGCCAAGCCATTATGTCTATTCGGTCAGCATTCAGGTATATCTCACCGAAAGATCTCCCCGACTTTGCTGATAAGTTTACAAGGAATGAGGTCTTCTCTTCGAATGAAATTCGCGGCATTGTCGGCTGGTATCCTAGTGAGGATCCAGGTGCCGACGAGTTGCGTAACAAAAACCTGAATCAGAAGGGAGAAGAGTCTGCAGAGGATCCAACTGTCGCTGAAGAGCAAAAACGTCAAAATGGTACCAATAATAAAGAAGGAGTTTCCTAACCATGTCAAAACTAAACCACGATTTCAGTGGCTGGGCCACTAAATACAACATCAAATGCACCGATGGGCGAACTATTTTGCCCGGCGCCTTTGAACACATGGACGGGGAGATAGTGCCGCTAGTTTGGCAACACGGTCACACCGCAGTTTCAAACGTTCTTGGTCATGCTCTTTTCGAGCATCGTGAAAAGGGGCTGTATATGTTCGGGTTTTTGAATAACTCCGAATCAGGCACCCACGCCAAGTCCGCAGTGGAAAACGGCGACCTCAAGTCTCTATCGATCTGGGCGAATAACCTGGTCGAAAAGTCGAAGAGAGTCGCTCACGGTATGATCCGCGAGGCTAGTCTAGTTCTTTCTGGCGCTAATCCCGGTGCTATGATTGATTTTGTAGCGATTCAGCACGACGATGGACGCGTGATGGAATCGGCAGATGAAGCCATTATTCATAGTGGCGAAGACTTGGAACTCCCTTCCGAACCAGATGATGAAGACAAAGAGGTAGTTCTGGAGCATAAAGGCGTTGTGATCCACGCCAGCAGGACTGTTGCCGAGGTCTTTAAGACCCTCAACGAGGAACAAAAGACTATCTTTTATATCATGGCCTCAGAGTTGATACCCGGCGGCAAATCCGATATGAAACAGTCCGGCATGACCGGCAACGAATCCCCAGATCAAGAAGGAGAAACTATGACTATGAAGAAGAACGTGTTTGACAAGAAGAAAGATGCCGTGGCCAAAGAAGGGCTCTTGGCGCATGTCAGCTTTGCTGAGATTCAGAAGACGGCCGTCGAGCTTGGGTCATTGAAGGCTGCGATCCTGCAGCATGCCACCACCTATGGTATTGGCAGCGACCGGGCGAACTTGGAACTTTTGTTCCCGGATGCCCGCAATGTAACAAAGGAACCTACTTGGATTTCCCGCCGGATGGAGTGGGTATCGACCGTTCTCGGTCAAACGAAGCACACACCATTTTCCCGCATCAAATCCCTCCATGCTGATATTACCGCCGACGAAGCACGTGCCCGCGGTTACATCACCGGCAATCTGAAAGTTGAAGAAGTGTTCCCCATCCTGCGCCGCGTCACCACCCCGACGACCATCTACAAAAAGCAGAAGCTCGATCGTGATGATATTATCGACATCACCGACTTCAACGTTGTAGCTTGGCTGAAGGCCGAAATGCGCGTTATGTTGGACGAAGAACTTGCCCGCGCTATCCTCGTTAACGACGGCCGCGATCCCATCACCGAGATCGACGACCACATCAATACGGAGAATATTCGCCCGATCTGGGGGGATGCAGCCGTGTACGTTCACTACGAACAAGTCGCCGTTGATCGTACTGATGACGACTTGATCGACGACATGATCACTGCTCGCATTGAGTATCGTGGCAGTGGTAATCCGGTTTGCTTCGTTGCTCCGACCCAGCTGAATGCTTGGTTGCTTTTGAAGGACAACGACGGTCGCCGTATGTACAAGACTGTGGCCGAGTTGGCTGCCGAGCTTCGTGTGAAAGCGATCATAGAAGTTCCTGCGATGGAAGGTTTGAATCGGACTCCTGACGCAATCCAGTACAATCTGCGGGCAATTGTGGTCAATCTGAACGACTACGTTGTTGGCGCCGACAAGGGCGGAGAGATCAATTTCTTTGATGATTTTGACATCGACTACAACCAGTATAAGTACTTGCTGGAAACTCGATGCTCCGGCGCCTTGACCGTTCCGAAGAGCGCCATCGTCCTTGAGCAGGCTAACGCCTAATCATATCTGATAGCGTCTAACCAGCAGGAGGAGTAAATGGCTAAGTTTCACGGTAGTGTAGGTTTCGTACGGACAGAGGAGACTTCGCCAGGTATACACGAAGAAATTACGACCGAAAGGCTGTATACTGGGGATCTGATACGAGAAATTAAGCAGTTGCGTCAGGGTGATCAAGTCAATCCGAACGTAGATGTTAATAATCGTATCAGCATCCTTGGTGACGCGTATGCCGAAGAAAATCTCACCCATATTCGCTATGTGGTATGGAACGGAGCTTCCTGGTCCGTAAGCTCCTTTGAGATTAACTATCCTCGCATCATATTATCGATTCGGGGGGTCTACAATGGGTAGCAGACTTGAACTTCATGCAGTTTTAATAAGTTTGTTGGGGACGTCTGCCGCATATTTTCAACCTCCTGAATCGGTAAGTTTGATCTATCCATGTGTTGTTTATCGACGCAGTGATATTCGCATCGATTACGCAAACAATAAGCCTTATACCATGCGAAAAGAGTATACTTTGACCGTTATAACTCAAAATCCGGACAGTATTTTACCGGAAGAAATTATGATGTTAGAGTCTGCTCGCCATGAACGGGCCTTTGTTGTGGATGGTCTTAACCACACAAACATCACGATATTCTACTAAGGAGTAAAAACAATGACAGCTTTGACCTGGGATGGTACAGGTGTACGATTTTTCGAAACCGGTATCGATAAAGGGGTTATCTATCCTATGGATGGCTCCGGCGACTACCCTCTGGGCGTAGCCTGGAACGGTCTGATTTCGGTATCAGAATCCCCCTCTGGGGCAGAACCGAGCGCGTTGTATGCGGACAACATCAAATATCTGACCCTTATGTCTGTTGAGGAATTTGCTGCAACGATCGAGGCCTTCACCTATCCGCCGGAATTCGGCTTGCTTGATGGTTCCGTTGCGGCGATTGCAGGTGTTCTGCTCGGCCAACAGCCACGCGGTAAATTCGGTATGGTTTATCGGACTCGCTTGGGCAATGACGTTGCCGGCGATTCACTTGGCTACAAATTGCACCTTCTATATGGCCTTCTGGCTGCACCTTCTGAGAAGGGCTATCAGACGGTTAGTGACTCCCCTGAAGCGATCACGTTCAGTTGGGAGGTGAACTCGACTCCAGCCGCGGTTAGTGGCGAACAGCCAGTTTCGGTCATCACGATCGATTCGACCCTTGCCACCCCCACCGAGTTGGCCCTTTTGGAACTCCAGCTCTTCGGCGATGTTGGCGATCCCAATTTGCCTTCCCCGGATGAAGTGATCACCATAATGACCCCGTAGTTTCAAAGGCTCTAGAGTCGCCAAGCGTCTCTGAGATAATCATATAGTTTTCAAAGGCCCTGGAGTCGCTAAGCGTCTCTGGGGCCTTTCAAAAAAGGAGAAAACACTCATGGCGGACATTCTGCATGATGATATTTTCGATTTGGGTCTAAGTGAGTTGTTGACTCTTGTCGAGAACCTTTACATTTGCGACACACAACCAACCACCTTTACCGAAGCTTCGGTAACCTATAAGCTTGGTACAAAAGCCGTCCCCACGATCACTGGTCCTACGGACGGTGGTGCGGGTGGTGGCCGACAGGTGACCGTCAGCGCTATTTCTGATGGGGTGGTTGATGCAAGTGGTACTGCCGCATGGTTTGCTTTGTGCGATGACAGTTTAAGTAAACTGTTGGTCAGCGGAAATCTTGCAGCGGCACTAGCTATCGCAACGGGTAGCCCGTTTACCCTCACAGCATTTAACATTCAAATTCCTGATCCGACCACATAGGAGTAATCGATGGCCACTCTCAATGTGCTATTTCCGTTTGCTAGTACAGCCGAGGGATTCACCGGTGTTCCCTATGGTTCTGGTTTCACACTAACCTATGATGGAGCAGAAGGAAATCCTGCAGGTTCTCTAGAGACAGATGTTCTGGGAAGAAATAAGGCAGGAATATCGTATTGGGAGTGGGTCGGAACATGGGAAGATTTAGGTATTCCTACGGGAGATACCGTCACGCAAGTGCAATTAGCTAATGGCGATAGTAGATGTACGCTGTTTAATTTTGTTGATGCGGCATCCATCGGTCCTTATGAGATATGGGATTCTACTGGAACCGTTTTAATTGCTACTTTGTGGACTGGACGCACCATTACTGGTGTTGAAGGATCTTACGTCAGCGTTGGTCCTATAACCTATCAAACTGTAAGTTCTACCTACGAAGCAAGTAATACGTCTATTCGTATCCGCATATATACAGATATAGATCTGGATAATAATGCTGCGGCGCAACTTACACTTTATGAAGATAACGTTAACATTAACGTTGATTATGATGAAGCTGGCGGCAACGATCTCACTGGCGATGACGTTATATCCGGCATATCTGCAGTCTCAGATCCTACGATAGAACAGACGTTTATCCTCACGGGCGACGATGTTATATCAGATATACCGGTAGTCTCAGACCCGACGATAGAACAGACATTCGTTCTTACGGGTGACGACGTTATATCTGGTGTTTCTGTAGTCTCAGACCCGACGATAGAACAGACATTCGTTCTTACGGGTGACGACGTTGTATCAGGTATACCCATAGTCTCAGATCCAACCATATCCCAAGAAGTTACTCAGGATTTGATTGGTGATGATGTTATATCTGGTGTTCCTGTAGTCTCAGATCCTACGATAGGACAAACGTTTATCCTCACGGGTGACGATGTTGTATCAGGTGTATCGGTGGTGTTTGATCCTACGATAGGACAGACGTTTATCCTCACGGGTGACGACGTTATATCTGGTGTTTCTGTAGTGTTTGATCCTACGATAGGGCAGACGTTTATCCTCACGGGTGATGACGTTGTATCAGGTATACCCGTAGTCTCAGATCCAACCATATCCCAAGAAGTTACTCAGGATTTGATTGGTGATGACGTTGTATCAGGCATACCCGTAATCTCAGATCCGACGATAGGACAGACATTTATCCTCACGGGCGATGACGTTGTATCAGGCATACCCGTAATCTCAGATCCGACGATAGGACAGACATTTATCCTCACGGGCGATGACGTTGTATCAGGTATACCCGTAATCTCAGATCCGACGATATTTCAAGAAGTTACTCAGGATTTGATTGGTGATGACGTTGTATCTGGTATAACCGTAGTCTCAGACCCTACAATAGAACAGACATTCGTTCTTACGGGTGACGACGTTATATCTGGTGTACCTCTAGTGTCGGACCCCACACTTCGTTTGTGGCTTGCAGACACCCCCATAGAACGCAGATATCGAATCCCTCGCTTAGAAAGGATAGTCGTGATTACTCAGGAGGATAGAACATTCGTGATACCCCGGGAGGATAGAAGCATATGAAAACGTTTATAAAAAATCCACTCGTTGAAGATAAACTAGACTATCTCTGGGAGTGGGAAGATTGGTTGGATGGCGACACAATTTCTGAAGCTACGGTGACTGTTCCCACAGGGATAACCCTGGATGGTACACCATCAATTGTTGACGATGTCTCCGTTTTGATGTGGTTAGAAGGCGGTACCCTCAATCAAAGTTATGTTGTCGCCTGTAAGATCACAACCCATGGTGGTAGGTTCAAGACGAGGCGTGCTCGTTTTGATATCAAAGAGCATTAACACAAGAAATTTTTGAAAGGAGAAAAACATGTTGAAGAAAACGATCAAATTCAAGGACTACAACGACGTTGAGCGAGAAGAGGATTTTCATTTCAATCTTACTCGGGCGGAATTGACGGAGATGGAACTGTCAATGGACGGCGGGATGATGCAATACATTGAAAAGATTGTTGCTGAACAAAACGGCCCAAAGATGATCCGGCTCTGGAAGGATTTGATTCTCCAATCCTATGGAGAGAAATCCGCTGACGGCAAGTACTTCGTTAAGAACGACGAGGTCCGTGCACTGTTCTCACAAACAGAGGCCTACAGTGTTCTCTTCATGGAGCTAGCTACTGACGCAGATGCCGCAGCAAACTTTGTGAACGGCATCATTCCGGTAGTTCAATAATAATCTTACTTGGCTAGGAGGAGATAGAGGGTATGCTTGAAATCAAAGTTCCTAAGGTCGAACTTTATGACGAAAACTTGAAAGAGTTTACGTACATTCGCGGCCAGATACTAAAACTAGAGCATTCCCTCGTCTCCCTAGCCAAGTGGGAGGCGATATGGAGCAAGGCGTTTCTATCCCCGAAACTAAAAATGTCTCCGGCGGAAACGATGAGCTACATTCGCTGCATGACGATCACGCAGAATGTAAATCCTGTGATATTTAATCAGATTTTTAGGACTAAGCTTCAGGAAGTTTATGCCTACATCGAACTCCCAATGTCTGCTACGGTATTCCGTAAAGCCGAAACTCCATGGGTACATCGTGAGTCGATTACTGCGGAGCTTATATATTACTGGATGACCGTGTTTACTATACCTTTTACATGCGAAAAATGGCATCTTAACCGCCTATTAACCCTAATCAATGTGTGTAACATCAAACAACAACCCAAAAAGAAGATGTCGATGGCGGCGTTGCATAGAAGAAACCACGACCTTAATCGGCAACGCCTAGATGCATTGAAAACAACGGGATAAGATCATGTTCAAAGTAACGGTAAAACAAAAAGGCGATTGGAATCGTACTGATAGGTTTCTAAAAAATGCCCAAAAGATGAAAGTCAAATCGCTTTTAACGGGATACGGGCAGGCCGGAGTAACCGCACTTGCCTCCGCAACACCGAAAGATTCGAGTTTAACAGCATCATCCTGGGATTTTTCTATCAACTACAAACGTGGAAGATATACGATAGAATGGTTCAACACTAACGTAAACCGGGGTGTTGTTATCGCTATATTGATTCAATATGGTCATGGTACTGGTACTGGTGGTTATGTTCGTCCGACGGACTATATTAACCCCGCAATGAAGCCCATATTTGAGAAATTAGCGGACGAGCTATGGAAGGAGGTAAAGAGGCTATGAGTCGATCTGTTGACAGTCGAGTTGTCGAGCTTGGTTTTGACAACAAGGCATTCGAAGAAGGAACCAAGCAGTCAATGAAATCTCTCGATGCCATGAAGAAAGGTCTCGACTTCGATGAGTCTACAAGGAGTATAGGTGAGTTATCTCGAGCATCTGAAGGCTTTTCGTTAGCCAAGATGGGTCAGGGAATCAGTGGTATTTCCGGTGGCTTTTCGGCGATGGGCGTTATTGGGTTTAGCGTTATTCAAAATCTTACGAATGCCGCAATAGCGTTCGGCAGGAAGATGGTTTCTCGGATTATGGGGCCCATGAAAGAAGGTTTCATGGAATATGAGACCCAAATGAATGCCATCCAAACCGTGCTGGCAAATACCGAAAAAGACGGCACAACACTTCAAGACGTTAGCGCTGCTCTTGAGGAACTAAACACTTACGCAGACCTAACGATTTATAATTTCACCGAGATGACCAGAAATATTGGTACTTTCACGGCTGCAGGTGTAGATTTGGAAACCTCAACGG
>JAGLME010000033.1 GCA_023140195.1 Thermoplasmata archaeon | reverse complement strand
ACTCTTCTTCTCATAGGGTCTCGTCCTTGGGGACCGCAGGCCCCGCAACTGTAGCAGATGATCCTGCCCTTGTGCTCGGACGTGTGCGTCCCATTACAGAAGGGACATGGTCTTAGTCTAGGCAGACTCATTCTACTTCCTATCGTCCCATAATTTGATGTCCCAGCCCTTTTTCCATAGTCTGTGTATCTTCACAGCATACACTGTGATGACACCCAGTAGGATAGTTTGGATGGTCAGGAATAGATAGCCCGGGTTATATGTAAACCCTGTAATGGCATTACTCTTCCAGTACAGCCATGCATTGGGATCTATAGCTCCAATATGGTATCCATGTGATACCACAGCAAGCAACACTCCAGTGCCGGCTATACTACCAAGAAATGCTAGTATCCATTTAGTGTGTGGTCCCCACTTAAGCATTCTCAATGCAATGTCTCCTCTCCTTGTTCCAAGGTATATGCATAGTCATGCACACGATCATTTAGAGCGTGACCTATTTCACAGTTACAGAAGTCAGGGTATGGGAGAGCGTGCTCAAGCGTGAGGCCTACATCTCCGCATAGCTTACAATCAGGCATTAGAATTGATCCTTTGTTAGATCCTCAAGCATTATATTGTCTTCTTTGGACGCCATATCAAGGAGGAGCACATTTATGTTCTGGTCAGCAAGGTGACCAAGACCTTCCAGCATCTGGATGATCTGGTCCCAGCTCCAGCCTCTTCCTCTACGGAAGGCGATGGACTTGCGCACATCACTGATGGCTGTGAGATAGTCTATGCTCTTATCACTAAGATCAATGTACGTCACCTGTTCCTCCTTTTGTTAAGTTTTTCTTAACCAGCGAATAGCCAACAATAGCCCAATGATCACTCCAACGATAGCAAGCTCCATATGAGTACCTTTCTAGTCGATGTGGATAAAGGGTGCGTGATACAAGAATGCGATGGATTCCAAGAACTCTTTGAATACATCCACTTGTGGCCTACTCCAGTACTTGTGGTTGACTGCGACAACCACCTTCTCCTCCTCTACGCACATCTTACGATGGCGCTCGAGTGGGTTATTGTAGTAGATCCAGCAGTCATTCATCTCATCATACGCATACTCAGCTTGGTCCATTAGAGTATAATGACCAGAGAGTATAGAGGTAAGTGCACGTACAGCAAGGATAGTAATCTCTTGCTGATAGTCCTGATTAGGGACTCTCTTGAAGATAAGCGAGACAATTCTGCCGCGCCTATCATAGGCCTCTTCACTGAGCTTATGAAACTCAACGGCCACGAGATGTTCCCAGGCTTGGCCTGGTCTACATAGAATACCTGACATCAGTTATCCTCCTTAACTCAAAGAGTTTAATACCAGTGTCTTCAACCATACAATCATATTGTTGGAGTTGTCTTGACAGATTTCTGTACAGACGACAGTTGTGACCCTTCTTACGGAGCTCGTCAAAGTAATCATAAGTGATTACCTGTCCGCAGCCGAAGTAGATACACTGTTGTGTGTCATCCAGTAGCATGACAGCTCCTTATGGCATTACACTGAATGGTGTAAAGACAATGCGGACTAGTAGCTTTCTGTCTTTGCGTGCAAAGTATTTGAACAAATCAATCTCTTTAGGATTTGAAGCAAAGACATCATCAGCCCACTCTAGACCGAATAATGCTGCTCTATCCCTCCATAGTGGAGACATGCGATACTTCAGAGCTGCTGCTCTGCAGTGCGCTTTGCCCCACGGAGTGAAGTGGAAGAAGAGCCTAGCATTATCAGTCAATCTCGCCGTCGTCCTCTTGGTTCTCAGGCGCATACTGTGATACAGCTTCTTCATATTGTTCCTGATACCTTTCTTTGATCTCTTCTATCGTTGTACCTCTCTTAGGAGGCAGCCTCTTGAGAGTGCGTATGGCTTTGATATACCCAAGTATAGTAGGGTCAGCCTTCCACCCACACCAAGCACATCCGTACTTGGCATTGGGCTTATAGTTCTCTCTTCCACGCTCCTCAGCATCAGGACACTGATAGCAGCGTACTACGTACAAGACACCACTGTCTTTACCAATAAAATTGGGTTCAGTATAGTTCCTGATGTCCTTGAGACCAACGAGAGGATCCTTTTTAAAGCTATCGATGTACAGCTGTGCAGTTATTTGCTCAGCTCTCCGTTGCTGTTCATCTCTTTCAGGCATTCGAACACCTCCTTGTAGAAGTAGAGAGTGGTATGACCAGCTCTCCACTCTAGCAGTATCTTAGCCTTCACCTTTTCACTCTTGGTGATAGTCATCATCTTTTGCCAGTGATCGGCGATCCGTTCCATCAGCTCTGGTTGAGTGTCATCATACTCAACCAGCATCAGGTCTGTGCTCTGCATTCCAGATCTCCTCTATGGTGAGGCAACAGCCAGATGCTGTTACTTCCCGGCTAGCATCCTTCTTGTACTCAACAGCACCTGTTCTATCAAGTATATCATGATGATACAGGTGATAATGAGCAAGGAGCTTGCATGTGTGTGAGTTGCGTAACGCTCTAAAGCGTGAACAACTAACACAGGTAACGGCATACTGACATAATGAGCAGTCCACTTTACACCTCTTAACGGTAGACGATACCGAGACTGTGCTTCACACCAGTCAGCGTTGTTAACTGACCAGCAATCTTCACAGCGTTGCCACGAGTCACGTATTGCTTGGAAATATCCAAGTCTTTCGTGTACTTAGGCTCGCTCTTCTCTTTGCCAATGTAGAAGGCATTCTGCCCCCACTTGGGAGCATAGAACTTAAGGATGTACTTTTTGTTACCCTTTCGGATTACTTGTGCCACGGTCATTCTCCCTTCTTGAGTTGTTTTCTCGCCTCATCAATATGAAGCTGGGCCAATAGCAGCACCTTTGCTGCTCTGACAAACTTCTTGGAATCAGGAGAGTCCTGATAGTGGTGCTTCTCCATAGCCTCAGACCATTCGGCATCTAGAGCTACTCGTGCACCGAGTAGATCACCGCTGATTGATTGTAACTGGTCCTCTATGCTTACTACCATTACAGTTCCTCCAGAATTGTGATGATCTCTTGCTTACAGTCCTTGCAATACCAGTTACCTTCAATGTACCAGGTAGCCGGCTTAAAGCACTCGGTCTTCTTGTTGTCAATGAAGACATTCTTCTCGCAGGTCAGACCTACGTCTTCATCAACAGGGTATAT
>JAGLME010000032.1 GCA_023140195.1 Thermoplasmata archaeon | reverse complement strand
CATTTGTGAGTCCGTTGGTTCTTCCCTTGACGCCGTTGGTGAGTCCATTTGTTCTTCCGCGAACCCCGTTTGTAAGTCCGTTGGTGCGACCTTTGACTCCGTTTGTGAGCCCAAGCTTTCGAACGACTCTCTTCTTGAAAAGACCCGGACGCTCAGATTCTGGCTCAACATTCGCGCTTTCTTCTTTCGGGGCCACAAGCTCCGCGAGCTCGATCTCCCATTTCTTGAGGATGCCTTCAAGTTCTTCTCCTAAACCAGGCAACTCCTTGTCTTCGCTCTCAGCCTCTTTCACCAATGGTTTGAATCTGGCTCCGCAGTTTGGACATTGATCCGCCTTGACGTCAACATCTTCTCCACAGATGGAGCACTCGAAGGTCGGTCCGACACTGTCCACATCCTTTCTAGCGAACTCGATTCCCCGTTGTATGCTGAGCGAGGCCTTCTTCTCATCACCGAGCTTGGAGTAGACTTTTCCCTTGACGATCCACAAGCCTGGATACTCGAAGTTCAGCCTTGTAGCTTCATTGAGGGCGACGACGGAGTCTTCGTAACGCTCCAATCTTGCCAGGCAGAGACCCTTGACGAACCAGGCATCCGCTTCTTCGGGGTTCTCTCGGATCCTCCTTTCACAGGCTTCGAGTGCCTCTTCAACCGACTGGGCCTTCTTCTTTGGGGTTTCCTTGGGGATGTCCATTCCGCAGCTGAGGCAGAAAGGATCTGTCACTGCAACTGGCGTACCGCATTCTGGGCACACTCTCTGTTCGGAATCCTCCTGTGATTCACCAGGTTCATCTGGACCTTCGTCCTCTCCTTCCTCGTCGGGCCCTGGATTGAGCGCGTGTTGATAACAGCGGAGCGCTTCGTCGTTCCTGCCTTGTTCAATATA
The DNA here is from genome assembly GCA_023140195.1 of Thermoplasmata archaeon. Lineage (GTDB taxonomy): Archaea > Thermoplasmatota > Thermoplasmata > RBG-16-68-12 > SOIM01 > JAGLME01. Next base: position 117,381 of record JAGLME010000032.1, on the reverse strand, counting down.
GAGATTCGCCTTTGAGATCCAGGCCGCCACATAGCCGGGTCGGATCTTCAGAGCAGCGTCGAAACACTCTTGGGCCTTGTCGTAGTTCTTCTCAGACGCGTAATGGACACCGAGTCCGAACCAGGTGGTCTCGTTACGGGAATCCTCCTTGAGGGAGTCCACAAGGTCTGCCATTTCCTTTTCAGCCGGAACCTCTCTGGCCTGCACCCCACATCCTTCGATCCTAAGGGATTCATCATCGGCCCTCTCCAAGATCAGGTGCTCGCCAGAGATCTCGGTATCCCTCATTGAGTGAATGGAGATCTCACCGATGACAGGGCCTTCACCCTTGATCCTCTTCAGCTCTATCCGGCCGTCAAATCCCCTCTCCAATGTGGACATGGTCGTGCTGTCGTGCATCTCGCTGTCGACAACGAACAGAACTGTTGACTGATCGTCTCCGAAGGTTGTGTTCATTGAATTGGCGAGCAGGAATGCTGTATCAACGTCCTGCTGTCCAATAATACTCGAGAGGCCGTCAACAACAGCCCTGTGCTTGCTACCAGCGGGGAACTTGGAGAATGCCTTGTGGAACGCTTCGTTCAGATTCAGTGTGTCCCCAGGACACTTGATGACCGCTCCGATCTCCTCGATCTCGGGGACACTGGAGCTGTTGTGAGAGAACCAGTCGACGATTATTAGCTTACCTTCGCGTTCGTACTCCTTGACATCCACACCCAGTTTCCTGAGGACCATCCTCACTTTGGTTGGAGATATGGTGGATGTGACCACCATCGCATATTCCCCATTCTTGAGACCGTCGGCGAGAAAACTAAGTGCCAGAGCACTTCTCTCGTCGGATGACGGCCCTTCCAGTAGGACCTTTCCCTTGGGATATCCTCCCTGGAGCGATCCGTCGAGTCCGACTACTCCAGTTGTTGTTCTATCGCCCGCTTCAGGCATTTGCGAATCCTCTCTCGAAAGTGCTAGTCAATCCTAATTCTCGCACAACCCTACCGTACTCTCCCCCACTTTCGGACATTGCCGATCTGAACAGCTCCTCGGTGGACCTTCCGCCAATCTCCTCGATGCACAGCTTCTTGACCGAGTCGAACACGATCTGACACACATCCTTGATGCAGGAAATGTCGCCGTCCAGCTGGCCATCGGCGATCCTCCTTCTCACAAGGTGCCTGGCAACGCCGATGTCGCACTTCGGATCGAAAAGCGAGAGATTCCCGACCCCCGTTTCCCCTTCCAGTTTCCGCAGCAGATCGTCTATGCTGTCATCAATCCCAGAGTATCCACGGTCATTGGCCGCTGAGATAATCCAGTGGAATAGTGCAAGGCACTCATCCCAGCAATCCAGAGCCCTAAGGTCCCGACCGCCAGAGAGGTCCACCTCCAGCATGATTGTCGGTCTCTTCAGATGAAACTCGAATGTGGAGCGCCGACCTGTTTTCCGGGTCCTCCGATCAAGAAGCCTCCTTTGGTGTAAAAGCGCCAGATACTTCGAAGCGGTGCTTGTATGAATGTCAAGAAGAGATGAGATCTCGCTAGCTATCTTCCACTGGTCGTCCGAGAGGACTCTCAGGATTCGCAAACCGTGATCGCTAGAGAGGACTCTAGCTGCTCTGATGAACTCTTCATCGTCCATGATCAACGCTCGGTCTATCGGTCTTAGACATAGCTAGGAGTCTAGTCTGCAAATCATAGACTTGGAGGGGTTAAGTAGGTTAAGAGCAGATTATTGGCTCTGATTCTTGAGAATGAAAATATCGAAGTATGGTGCTCCAAGATTGAGGAACGAAGACTTTTTAATCGCCCTCGCAATCCATCTCCTGTGAACTTCGCCATCATATGGAAGCGTGATGTAGGTGATACCATTCTGGGTCTGAGCCATCTTATTAGCCGAAGGGGCGTGGTTGTGGCTTCCAGGAGGATCATGAGAGCGTTCGATCTGGACGGGGAAATGCGGTGGAGGCAGGGTTTGAAGAGCGACTTCCGTGACCTGGCCCCGCTCCCTGACGGCGGAATCGTGGTGGCGTGCAAGGATGCTTTGACCTTTCTCAACTCGGATGGGGATGAGAAGAAGGAGATACCACTGGACAGCGAACCGGTGCAGGTCCTAGCGGGCGAGACGGTCGATCTCCTTGCAGGGAATGAACTGCACGCTTTCGATCCAGACTGGGAACCGCTCGGAAAGGTCCAGCTTGAGGTCAAGGCGGAAGCCATTATCAGACATGGATCCCACTTCATTGTGGCTACTGAAGATTCAATAATCGAGGTGAACGGTGAAGGAGCGGTCCAATGGGATATGGGATTCGACAAGGGAATCTCATCGCTTGTCTCTGCTGGGGGGAAGATATATCTAGCTTCCGGAAGAGAGGTCCATGCCTTAGATTCAAAAGGTGAGTCGCTTTGGAAAGAGAGCTTTCCCAATCATGTTAGACATATTGTCTCGAATGGAGTGATTCTGGTCATCCTTGAAGGCGGGACCGTGTTCATGGACCCGGAAACTCACGAGATCGTTTCCAGAATCGACCACGGTTTCTCTCTAGGTCACCTCAGCGACAATATGGCGGTCTTCGGATCGGAAAGGACCGTGGAGTTCTATGAGAATGTGGGCGATATGGATGTCTTTTATGAGATCATGTGCAGAGGTGAGAGGAAATGCGGGACATTTGTTTCCTCAGACTTCGTCAATCAATGTCCGAAGTGCGGAGCCAGCAAGATAATCCTCCGGGTGGAGAAGAAGAGATTGGATGAGAAGAGACCCCGCGGATAGGGTCCACACACTCGGTAGATTCAAGTAGTTAATAGGCTATGTAGTTAATGCAGGTTGTTAACCTATGGTTAATAAGATGTGTTATGAGAATCAACGAAGAAAGGAATATTGAAATGACCGATCATTCACTAGACGAGATCCTGGCAGTGCTTGAGAACCCGACTAGAAGGAGAATTCTCCAGAAGATCTCAAGGGAGAGACACTACCCCCTACAGCTCTCAAAGGAACTGAAGGTGAGCCAGCAGGCCATCGTAAAGCACCTGAAGGTGCTGGAGAACTTCAACCTAGTGAAATGCAAACCGGAAAAGAGCGATGCCGGTGGCCCGGAGAGGAAATGCTACGTCGCCAGCTACAATTTCTCCTTGATGATAGACTACGCTCCCAACCTGTTCAGCGCCGAGTTGAAGTCACTTAACGTGAAGACGAAGCTCGAGGGAGAGTACAAGGAGTTGGAAAAGAAGTGGAACGAGCTCCTTTCTACAGATGATCCCAAGAAAAGGTTAAATGAGATATCCGATTTCCTACACAGGATAGATGAGGAGATAAACGACCTCGAGGCGAAAAGGGCCCAGTTGATGGGGCTGAAGAACGAGGCGATGAGAGAAGCACATACCGCAGTCGAGATGTTGAACCGGGATTACGATGAGAGACGGCTGCTCTACTACATGCTGGGTAAGGCGGATAGAAACCTTGCGAGGATCTCGGAGAGACTCAATCTGAGGGAGAAGGTCGTCAAGGACATGCTGAGGAGGCTCGGAGAGAGCGAAATAGTAATTGAGGGAGGAGCATGAACTACACACGTTTCGAGAAGGCACGGATAATCGGGGCCAGAGCTTTGCAGATTTCGCTGGGAGCACCCGTTCTATTGAAAATCCCCAAGAACTTGACAGACGCAATAACAATCGCCATGATGGAGTTTGACAAGGCCGTGATCCCGATAACTGTCAAAAGGAAATCCTAGTCGTAATGTTTAAATAGTGGGGGGCACTATATATAAACTCAAGGTTGTTAACCTAAGGTTAATAAGTTAAGCGGGGAAGTAGCATGAGTGAAGATGATAAGATTCTAAGAGTTGCAGAGGCAAAGCCCAAAGATGTCGGAAGGGGAATAGCCAGGATCGACCCAGCGGTGGTGAACATCCTTGGCCTCACAACAGGGGACGTCGTCCTAGTCGAAGGCAAAAAGAAGACCGTCGCGATCTGCTGGCCCGGCTACCCAGAGGATGAGAACAGGGGCGTCATCAGGATTGACGGATCGATCCGAAAGAACGCTGACGTAGGAATTGACGAGAAGGTGGGAATCAGGAAAACAAGGGCGAAGATGGCGGAGAAGGTGAAACTGGCTTTGACCGAGCCCTTGAGGATAGTGGGCGGAGAGCAGTACATATCCCAGATACTGGAAGGAAGAGCGATCTCCAGGGGAGATATCGTAGAGCTGAATGTGATGGGGAGGAAGATCGACCTCGTGGTGGTCTCGTTCTCCCCCTCATCAGATGCGATCATAATCCAGAGAACCACACGGGTCACGATAAGCGATAAGCCGGTGAAAGAGGAGACTTTGTCACTCCCTAAGGTCAGTTACGAGGACATAGGAGGCCTCGGAGACGAGGTGAAGAAGGTCAGGGAGATGATCGAACTGCCCCTGAGACATCCTGAACTTTTTGACAAGCTTGGCGTGGAAGCGCCCAAGGGACTGCTACTGCACGGTCCGCCGGGAACGGGCAAGACCCTTCTCGCAAAGGCCGTCGCGAGTGAGACCCAAGCAAATTTCCATTCATTGTCTGGACCGGAGATCATGTCCAAGTACTACGGACAGAGCGAAGAGAACCTCAGGGAGATCTTCAACACGGCAGAGGAAAACGCCCCCAGCATCATATTCATCGATGAGATAGATTCCATTGCACCAAAGAGAGATGAGGTCAGCGGAGAGGTGGAGAGAAGGGTCGTGGCCCAGCTTCTGGCGTTGATGGATGGTTTGAAGGCCCGAGGAAAAGTCGTCGTGATCGGAGCTACCAATCGCCCTGATTCACTTGACCCGGCACTCAGAAGACCGGGAAGGTTCGACAGGGAGATCGAGATCGGTATCCCTGACAAGAGGGGACGGCATGAGGTTCTACTGATCCACACCAGAGGAATGCCCCTGGCCGAGGACATCGACCTGAAGAAGTTCGCCAACATGACCCATGGTTACGCGGGTGCGGACCTGGCGGCCCTCGCCAAGGAAGCCGCGATCAGGGCACTTCGAAGGATACTGCCCGAGATCGATCTGGAAGTCGAGAGCATTCCGGTCGAAATACTGAACAAGATAATCGTCACAGTTGATGATTTCAATGACGCTTTTAGAGAGATGGCCCCATCTGCCTTGAGGGAGGTCCTCATCGAATCGCCGGATGTCCGGTGGACAGATGTAGGAGGACTGGAAGGTGCCAAGCAAGAGCTTATGGAGACGGTAGAGTGGCCCCTGAAATATGGGAAGCTGTTCGAACACATGAACGCAAAACCGCCAAAAGGGGTGCTGCTGTACGGTCCACCTGGAACCGGAAAGACGCTCCTCGCAAAGGCGGTAGCGACGGAGGCGGAGTCCAACTTCATCAGTGTGAAGGGCCCCGAGTTCCTGTCGAAGTGGGTCGGAGAGAGCGAGAAAGCGGTCAGAGAGACGTTCAGGAAGGCAAAGCAGGCAAGCCCGTGCGTCATCTTCCTTGACGAGCTGGACGCCATTGCACCCGTCAGAGGAAGCAACTCCGACTCGCATGTGACTGAGAGGGTCATCTCTCAGATACTAACAGAACTGGACGGCCTGGAAGATCTTCACAACGTGACTGTCATCGCTGCAACGAATAGGCTTGACATCATCGACCCAGCACTGCTGAGACCGGGGAGATTCGATCGACTAGTATACATACCCGTACCGGACCTGGAAGCGAGAAAGAAGATATTCGAAATCCACACAAGGGACAAGCCTATAGCGAAGGATGTGGACATAGATGTTCTCGCCAGAGACTCAGAAGGTTTCACAGGTGCCGACATAGCGAGTGTTAGCAATGAGGCCACCATGCTTTCGATTAGAGACTTCGTTCTGGAAGGGGGCGACCTCAGCGAAGAGAGGATAGCGAAAAGGAAGATATCAAACAAGTACTTCCAAAGGGCAATGGACAAGGTCCGCGGAACCGAAAAGAAGAAGTTGGAGAAGTATGTGGATTTCACAGGCAAACTCGGCAGAGAAGGAGTTGAGATAGCATGAACGACGAAAAGAAGAGGAAACATCCGTTCGATGACTCCTTCGGTTTCTTTGACCGGGAATGGGACAGGATCCGAGAGATGATGGACATGATGGCCGACCGAACTCTAAGGGACAAGGGTGACCTTGAGCCTTTCGTGTATGGGTTCAGCGTGCGCACAGGTCCGGATGATGGGAAGCCGGTCTTCCAGAGGTTCGGAGATGCGGTTGGGAGCGGCGAGAGCGTCGGCAACGGAGTTAGCAGGGAACCCCTTTCGGATATCATCGAGAGGGGGGACACGATCTCAGTCACGGTTGAACTGCCAGGAATCGAAAAGGATGACATTGACGTCGACATTGATGGCCGGAGAATGACTATAAATGTTGACGACCAACACAGGAGAATACAGAAGGAGATTGAACTCCCCTGCGGTGTTGACGGAGAATCGATAAAGGCGACTTTTAGGAACGGCGTCCTTGACGTCGTTCTCAACAAAACCGAGGACGCCAAACCCCACAAAATCAAGATAGAGTAGGCCAGGCTATTCCGGGGTCCCAATTATCAGCCCAAAGCCATTTCGAAATAGTTATATATTCAGGTTCAAATTCTCGTCCGAGAGTTATGCAACAACAAAGGACGGTGCGGCAGGCAAAGGATCAAGTCAAAAGCGCCAAGGCTGCCAAGGCTAGAGCTGCTAGACAACAGAAGGCGGCAAAGGCGAGGGTCCAGGCCGGAAGGCTGAGGGCTCGGGCAGCGAAACTGAGGGAATCCGCCAAGAAGCTCGACGAGAAGGCCAAGAAGCAGGAGGTCAGAGCTTCACAGTTGGAGAGGATGAGATAGAGGGCCCCTCAACGCAAAACTTAAGTTGCTCGGCATCATGAAACTGGCGAATGACTAGTTGTTCTGCGCCTGGAAAAGTGATATTGTTCGGCGAACATGCTGTTGTTTTCGGAGAACAGGCACTAGCAACTGCCATCAACAAGAGGCTCCTTGTAACTGGGCGACCTTCTTCCGAGTTCACCTTCAACGGCAGACCTCTGTCAAATGAGGGCAAACCCTACATAGGCACTTGCCTGGATCTCATTTGGAAGGGTGGACCTCTCGCCATAGTGACCGAATCAGAACTTCCATCGGCCGCAGGGATGGGATCCTCCGCAGCCGTGAGCGTGGCCACGCTAGGATTACTGACACAGATGCAGGGGGGGTTCTCAAGGGAGATGATTGCCAGGAAGGGTTTCGAGGTGGAGCTGAAGGTGCAGGAAAGGGCAAGCCCCATAGATACGACCACCGCGTGTCATGGAAGTGCGGTCTTCGTCACCAAGAAGAAGGAGAGCGACTTCCTCTGGTTGATAGAGAAGGATGAGAAGCAATGGTTCCTTCACAGCCGTGACATACCCAAGATGAAGATAGTGGTCGGAGACACTGGCATAAAAGCATCCACCGGCCCGCTGGTGGACAAGGTCAAGGACTACGTGAGAACCAGCGAAAGAGCAAAGGGCATGGTCAAGGAGATTGGTCGCATTACGCTGGACGGCCTGGACGCCATTAAGAACGAAGACTTCAGCAAGGTCGGTGAGCTGATGAAGAGGAATCACGACCTCCTCAATGGATTGGGGGTGGGACATGAACTCCTGGACAGATTCGTGGAAGCGGTCCAGCCTTTGTCGTACGGTGCCAAGCTTACGGGTGCGGGAGGCGGTGGAAGTATGATCGCGCTGACGGACCATCCCACGGAGGTCGCATCATTGATCGAGGAGCAAGGCGGGAAGGCATACATAGTGGAGACCGAGAGAGAAGGGGTCAGGATCGATGGCTAGCAGAATGGCACACAAGGTCATGCAGGCCAGGAAGGGTACTCCAGAGGGAAGCGGATTGCTTGTCATAGACAACCCAAATGAGATGATAACGGTCGCCGGGAACAACAGGAAGCCCAGAAGAGGTGAGTCGCTTCAGGACATTGGCATCATGAAGGAAGCGGCACTCGTGATCAAGAACGGAATCATCTCGGAAGTCGGTCCAAGAAAGGAGGTTTTGGCCTCAGTTGACACTGATAATGCCATAATCATAGATGCAGCTGGAAAGACGGTCATGCCTGGTTTCGTGGACCCTCACACCCACCTGGTTTTTGCTGGATCAAGAGAGAACGAACTTCGCTGGAAGATCGAGGGTGCGTCCTACATTGATATCGCATCCAAAGGTGGCGGCATATTGAGCACCGTGAATGCCACTCGAGAAGCTTCGAGCGACGAGCTCCTGGCCTTGGCGAGTAATAGACTTGACATCATGATGCGCCATGGGACGACCAGCATTGAGGTCAAGAGCGGATACGGATTGAATGTTGAGGCCGAGATGATGATCCTCGAGGTTGCCAGAGCTTTGTCCGAGGAGCACAAGGCGGACGTCTCAACGACCTTCCTTGGCGCACATGCAATTCCCCCTGAGTTCAAGGACCATCCCGAAGGCTATGTGGACCAGGTGATTGATAGGATGATACCGAGAGTTGCTGACGAGGAACTTGCCGATTTTTGCGACGTGTTCTGTGAAGAAGGTTTCTTCGACGTTGAGCAGTCAAGGGCGATCCTTGAGGAGGGTAAGACGTACGGTCTGGTTCCCAAGTTGCACGCGGATGAACTGAGTGATGTGGGGGGTGCGAATCTCGCAGCGGAGGTGGGCGCGATCTCGGCGGACCATCTTGAGAAGTCATCGGACGGCGGGATAGGCCAGATGGCAGAAGCGAATGTCGTGGGTGTACTGCTCCCCGGGACCTCGTTCTCCACGAACATCGGCTACGCGGATGCGAGGAGGATGATAGATCTGGGACTTCCGGTGGCCCTTGCAACTGATTTCAACCCTAATTGCTGGACCAAGTCGATGCAGTTCATGATCTCCCTCGCATGCTACAAGATGAGGATGTTCCCGGCTGAGGCCGTAGTGGCGTCGACCATCAACGCGGCCCATGCCACAGGAAGGGCCCGTGATGTTGGCTCGCTGGAAACCGGAAAACAGGGTGACATCATAATACTGGACATAGAGAACCACGAACAGATCCCCTATCGTTTCGCGTCAAATCATGTGGACATGGTCATCAAGCGGGGCGAGATCGTTCACACCCGAGTTTAGGCCGCTGCGACAAAGCCATGACGTTCAATGGTCATCCTGACCATAGAAAAACTTATTAATGGTCATCCGAACATACAATATGGGGAGTCAATGGTCAACGGGTTCGTTTTGATAACGGTTGGTGCGGGGAAGGAGAGAGCGGTTTTCGACGGTCTCACGAACCTGTCCGAAGTAAAGGGAATCCAGATGGTCTTCGGGCATTATGATATAATCGCGAGACTGGAATCGAATGATTTAAATGAATTGAGCGAAATCGTTTTGGAGCGCATTCGGAACATCGAGGGTGTTTCGACCACTACGACTCTGATCGCGTCAGAATCAGAAGAAGAGAACCTATAAGCCCCGGAGGATTGAAACGATGGGCATACGCAAACGCACGAGCCGATTGTGGGCAAGCTCGCCCAGAGCAATGGCAATCTTGATCTGTTGCTTGTTTGCAGCCAGTGCCTTGCTTCCTGCACTTGAAAGTCCATCTAGCAGTACATTGAACGATGTTGTTCCCCATCTTTCCGAGCCCATAGAGAGTCACTGGACGCCTATCACCAACGGGCTCCCATCGACCGGAGAGTTCTACACCGTAGAATATGGAGATGTCAATAACGACGGCAACCTGGACGTAGCCGCGGCCACAGCCACGGGTTGGATGCATGTCTATGTCAGCGATGGAGCTGGGTCCTTTTCAGAGGAGTCCACCGGGATCCCTGCGGGGAATTCATATGAGGTCATTCTGGCAGACTTCAACAACGATGGGAACTTGGACCTGGCTGGCGATGGAGTGTATCTCGGAGATGGGGGTGCGGGGGGTTCGATGACATGGACCTTTGACAGCGACCCAGGATCATGGTTCTCTGCAACCGCCGCGGATATGAACCTCGATGGCAAGATGGACATTATCGCAGGTGACGACAACGGGGTTCACGTCTACACGGGAGATGGCGGTGCCGGTGGGAGCATTGTATGGACAGAATCATCCACAGGCCTTCCTGCGATAGGGGCCTTCTGGAAGCCTGCTGTGGGGGACATTGACCACGATGGCAAGCCCGACATCGTCTGTGCGGACAGAAACAACGGAATAAAGGCGTGGACCGGGAACGGGCTCAGTGGCCCTTCGGCATTATGGACCGACGCTTACACGGGGACAGGTCTGCCGGAAACGGAGCCCTACGCCAGCGTCGATCTCGGTGACGTCAACCTCGATGGAAACTTGGATGTGGTCTCGACCGCCTATTATTCGGGCAACGGGGTAAGGGTCTGGCTCGGCAACGGAGGCGCCGGAGGATCGATGGTCTGGACCGAGAACTCAGCCGGACTTGAGACGAACACGTTCTCATGGCTCGGGGTTGCACTGGAAGACATCGACGACGACGGAGATCTGGACATATTCGCAGGGCGTTACTTCGGCGGAGGATTGAGGTCTTGGTTGGGCGACGGCGGCGACGGAGGAACAATGGACTGGACAGAGACCTCCACGGGACTTCCAGCCGGAAGCTACCTAGCCGTGGATGCTGGAGACTACAACAACGACGGAAAAATCGACTTCGTAGCAGGCCTTAGTCAAGGTGTCGAGATATGGCAGAACGACAGAGCCGATTTCATCATTGACTCGTACGTTTCAGCTTCAATCAACCTGCCCACGCTCAATACATGGGCGGATGTTCAGTTCTCAGATGTGAATCACGACGGAAGACTTGACATCGGCATCACAAGCTTCCAGGGACAAAACCAAGGGATCAGGGTCTTCCTGGGGGATGGCACCGGTGTTTGGACGCTCGCCTCAAATGGCCTGCCAACATCAGGGGACTTCAGCGGTTTGAGGTTCGCGGACATTGACCACGATGGGACGATGGATCTGATAGTCGCCCAAGACGGCGGCGGAGGAAGCAACGGAATCCATGCATACAGCGGAGATGGGGCTGGGTCATGGACCGAGATGGGGCTGGTTGCCGCAGAGTCTGGTGCGGGATTGGAGCTCGTCGATCTTAACCATGATGGCAATCTAGACGTGATAACCGGATACTGGGAGAACAACTGGGGTCCGATGATCTACTTGGGGAACGGGGATTTCACTTGGACCACGGACATGGGGCCGCCTGGAGAGATCATAAACGTGGATGATGTTGCAGTTGCGGACGTCAACCATGACGGCCATCTGGATTTTGCCGCCAGCGCGATGAACAACCTGGGCACTCAACTCTGGACCGGGGATGGAACTGGTCTACCAGGGAGCTGGACGAGGAATGATACAGGGTTGCCAACAACCAACGTCTGGCTGGGCCTCGATTTCGCTGATGTTGATCATGACGGGAATCCCGATCTTGTCGGTACTGGGTTCACTGCAGGATGGGAAGGAATGCATGTTTGGCTGGGCAACGGAGGAGCTGGAGGAACCATGATCTGGACACCAGCAGATACCGGTCTCCCGGCGACAGGTCGGTTCGGTGGAGTGGATATTGGCGACACCAACCTCGATGGCAACTCTGACCTGATCTTCACGAGCGTGGATAACGCGGGGGCGACAGGTATTGGATATATGAGAGGTAATGGGGGAGCAAGCGGTTCGATGATCTGGTCCAATCCGGGAGTGTCAGGGATTCCCACCACGGGAAAGTACTGGGGAGTGGACTTCGGAGATATGGACAATGATGGGGTACAAGACATAGCTGCCACAAGCACGTCAGGAGTGCGCGTCTACAAGCAGGGAGCACCGCCAGTTTTCAGACCACAGGTCTCATTCAGTTATCCTACAGGTCTCCAGAATTGGACGGGCAATACCGCTCACACCATTTGGTGGAACATGAGCGACGACAGCCCTAACTCCAACCTCCTCGTCTATCTCAACTACAGCTACAACACTGGAGCTTCAACGGGCACCATCGCGGGACCCATGGCTGGAACTGCAAATCCGAACTCTTATCTTTGGACAACGCCATCGATCGACGCGACTGATGCGACAATCAACCTAACGGTCTTTGACCCGGGAGGTCTGGTGAACTGGGATGAGATAATGATCTCAGATATCGATTCGACGCCTCCGAACGTGCTCTATACGATTCCCGAGAACGGGGCCATTGATATGCCAATTGATCAGCCTATTTTCATCCAATTCAATGAGGGTATGGACACTAACTCGGTCATATCATCCATGGGCGTGATACCAAATCCATTCGGATGGTCTTGGGCATGGTCCTCGATCACCTATCCGAATGACAACCTTACCGGGACTCACAACTCATTCTTGTATGGCCAAACATATTTCGTGACTCTTCTTCAGACCGCTGTGGATGCTTCTTCACCAGGAAATCCGCTTGATAGCATGCTGAGCTTCTCGTTCACGACTGAAACCCAGAACGTAGCACCGACAGTGTTGGTGGACATACCTGCAGGTGGAGAAGTCTGGACTGGCAATTCGAACCATTTCGTCTCTTTCACTGCTTCCGATACGGAGAATCCGTCCTCTTCTCTTCAAGTCTGGCTCAACTACTCTCTGAACGGGGGTGCTCCTTGGCTTCCGATAGTGGGGCCAATCGCTGGGGACTCCTCACCATATCTCTGGACTTTGCCGATGGTGGACTCAACCACGGCGTACATTGAGGCTGAGGTGGTGGACTCAGAAGGTGCAACTGGTTCGGGAACAAGCACCGTGTTCGAGATCGATTCGACGCGACCTATCGTAATCTCGGTAGCTCCGTCGGACGGGACACAGAATGTACCAACGAATGCTCTACTGCAGTCGACCTGGAGCGAACTGATGAACATGCCGATAACGAACGTATCGTTCTCCCTCAAGGACAATGCCTCTTGGACAACGGTTACTGGGCAAATGAGCTGGATGGGTACAGTCTTTTCGTTCAACCCGGACTTTGACCTGGCTGTTGCCAGTTGGTATACAGCGAACTTTACAACACTAGCAACTGACGATTCAGACCCAGGTAACAGTTTGGCTTCGCTCTACAGCTGGAGCTTCAGGACCGCACTTGCACCGGATACACAACCACCCGTCATAGAGAACCTCACTCAGATTCCTTCCCCACTGGAGGTGTTCAACAGCATCAACATATCAGCTGATGTCTTCGACGATTTTGGAGTGTTCGGCGCTAGGATCGAGTTCACGCCCCCTATATTGCCTCCGATCAACACGACTCTGGACTCGTTGGGAACCAGATTCTACAATGTCAGCAATTGGGATGTGCTTGGAACCTATGATTTCAATATATCGGCAGTGGATTCCTCTGGGAACTGGAATTGGACGACGGGACAGTTCCAAGTGGTGGACTTGACGCCACCCACAATTATCAATCTTGAATCCAGTCCTACTAACCCCGAACAAGACGACTACATAAACATCTCTGCCATTGTAGCGGACAACTATGAGCTCTCGGGTGTTTGGATCGTCATTGAGGATCCGAATCTGCAAGTGTCCAACAACAGCATGAATCCAGGGACGCCTTACTATTTCGGCCAAATATACCCCATGGCTGGATATTACAACATGACGGTGTGGGCGGTAGATTCCTCCGGGAACTGGAATTGGACGACGGGGCAGTTCCAAGTGGTGGACTTGACGCCACCCACAATAGACAATTGGGGATACGTTCCCACTAATCCTGAACAAGACGAATACGTCAACATTTCTGCTATTGTCACCGACAACTACGAACTCACGGGTGTTTGGATCGTCATTGAGGATCCGAATCTGCAGGTGTCCAACAACAGCATGAATCCAGGGACGCCGTACTACTTCGGCCAGATATATCCTTTGGCTGGATACTACAACGTGACGATATGGGCAGTGGATTCAAGTGGAAATTGGGCTTCGCTGGATGAAACGTTCTATGTCCAGGAAACCTACAATCCGACTCCCACAAACATCTACGTGTCAGTCTACAACCCAACTGAGGGCCAGAGGATCGATGGAGGAGAGGAAATCCTTGTCGATGGTTGGGTGCGCGAGGTTGGGTCAGAACAAGGGGTCGAAGGTGTCGAATTGATTCTTCGACTTGAGAGCCTCGACACGACGTTAGTCGGTACAGAAGCCTTCACTGTCAGCGGAGAGAATGGAATCATCACAACCACATTCGTTATTCCAGACAGTGTCGAGTGTGGTGGGGCATACAATCTTGTCGTGTCATCCAACGAAACCGACTTCATACCATCATACACGACTGTCCAAACGGGAAGCTGTCACCCTCACCCTGATGGTCCCCCGGTGTTGCTGTATCCTGTGGTGATTCTGGTTATCATAGTCGCTGTTGTCTTACTTCTAATTCCCTACCTCTGGTATAGGAAAACGAGGGATTCTGACAAAGAGGATGAACCCGATAACGTTGATGCTGAGGGACAATCATTGGAGGAATCAGATGATGTTCAGACCTAGACCCTCGGCATAACGATATGCCTGAAGGAACTCCTTGTGGGACAGACGCTTCTCCAATCTTTCGAAATCTCTGGCTTTGTACTCTGGACGGTACTGGTCCATCACATTTACCCTTATTCGAGATGTATCCAGGTTCTCCGCGATCCAATCCATTATTGGTTTCGTACAGCACTCAATATGACCAGGCAGAACCAGGTGCCTCAAGACGATCCCAGCTTGCTTATTGGCAATCGCATGATTCCTTGAAACGACCTCGAAGTATCTCGTTATCCGGGATAGTCTTCCAGCACACTTGTCATTTCCATACTTGAAGTCAGCAAGGTACACATCCGTGATGCAATCCAAGAGAGCCATTGCATCTTCGGTCAGGTACATGTTCGAGTTCCAGACTTGGGGTATGTTGGCGTTGCAGCTCTTCAGAACCTCCAGAATGTAGACCAGATTTGGTGTTGGATCCCCACCTACCCAGTTAACGTTCCGCACGCCTCCTAACATCCTCTCCACCGAGTTTGCCAGATCGTCCGTTGAAATGTATTGTCCAGTATCCCTCTGGCTTATGTCCCAGTTCTGACAGAAAACGCATTCGAAGGTGCATCTGGAGAAGAAGATGGTGTACGAAGGCACAAGCTCCGGCTCCTCGCCCCAGTGCACGAACTTGGATGAGACCTTGGACTCCTTGACCCTGCAGTACCCCGCCTCCCCATCCAACCTGTTCACGTTGCATTTCCTTTCGCAGAGACGGCAGGGATTTAGCATCCTTCTCGCAAGCTCGATCTTCAGATCCAGCAGGTTCGTCTCAGCAACCGGGGAGGGCACCCTGATCGATCTGACCTTCTCCACAAGCTCTGCGTGCTCCTCCCAAAGCAGGTATGTCTCAGAATCCAAAGATGACCGCACTGGAACCCCCTTGCATATCATGTAATAGGGCAGTTCCTTCTCGTCCAGAACACGGAAATATCTGGGCAGGGCCTCCTTGGCGTTCATCCCGCTCTCTCAATAGTCATTTACGTAAATAAACTTACCAGCCAACCTCAGAAAAGACTTATCTATTGCCGACCCATACTTTCGGGGAATGGCACAGGACCGAGTATCAAGGACCGAGATTACCCTCAGTCGGGACCTCGGACTCTTCGACATCACCATGATCGGCATAGGCGCCATGATCGGGGCTGGCATCTTCGTCCTCATGGGCGCGGCCAAGGAGGTGGCGTATTCCGCTGCAATTATTGCGCTCGCCCTGAACGGCGTTGTGACCTTCATCACGGCGATGACATACGCAGAGCTCGGTTCTTGCTTTCCGCAGGCTGGTGGAGTTTACCTTTGGGCGAGAGAGGGACTTCCTGCACCCGCGGGATTCCTCAGTGGTTGGATGTCATGGACGGCGGCCATGATCGCATGTTCTCTTTATGCGGCTGGTTTCGGAGGTTTTGTAGCTTATCTGCTTGGACCTGACCAGTTGGGAGTTCTCAACACGGACTTCTTCTGGACCACTAAGGTCATTGCGATTCTGATTATCCTCTTCTTCACTTTCATCAATTACTGGGGCGCTCAGACTACTGGCAAGGCTGAAAGTGTCATAACGGTCTCGAAGATCATCGTTCTGGGAACGTTCGTGGTCGCGGGAGTAGTGCAGTTCATTCTGAATCCATCACTGGCCCGTGACTTCAATGATCAGTTCTACACGAGCGGTTTCAGCGCCATATTCTTGGCGATGGGGTTGATGTTCGTGGCCTTCGAGGGGTATGAGATCATAGCCCAATCCGGCGAGGAGGTCAAGAACCCGAAAAAGAACATTCCAAGAGCCATATTCATATCAATCATCGTTGCTGTGATTCTCTACGTGAGCGTTTTCTACATCGCTTACCCCAAGTTGAATTGCGTTGATGGCTCCGAAACCTGCATGCTGATAGCGGGTCAGGACCTTCTGGGATTCTTCGGTTTCATGTTAATGGTCGTGGGAGGGCTCCTGGCGACAACATCCGCTCTAAACGCAACCATATACTCCTCTTCGAGGGTATCTTTTGCAATGGGCAGGGACAAGGTGATCCCCACCTCCCTGGGAAAGGTGCATAAGAAGAGAAGGACACCCGCAAACGCGGTCATCTTGAGCGGTGTTTTCATCATTCTGATGGCACTTCTTCCCGCGATAGAGATACTGGCTGCGGCCGCAGGGATAATGTTCCTTCTATTGTTCTTTGTCGCTAATGCATGTCTGATTTCGCTCAGGAAGAAAAGGCCAGACCTGGACCGTGGTTTCAAAGTTCCATTTGTCCCAGTGGTTCCGATAATCGGGATGATTCTGAACCTTGCCCTGGCAATCGGAGTTTGGTTCCTGTTCTTCGAGGAAGGCTTGTGGAGCTACGGACAGATCGCATGGGCGTTGGCGCTTGTCTGGATTGTTGCAGGTCTGGTGATCCATTATCCCACAGGTGGAAGACGGGCAATAGCCGAGATAGACATGGAAGAGAGAAAGGAATTGTTTGAATTGCTGGCTTCCAAGAAGGCCGTAATAGACAAGAAAACCTTCAGGGTACTGGTACCCATATCGGACCTTGAGAACGAGGATTTGATCCGCTTGGGCGCCCTGCTGGCTCGAAACGCTGGAGGAGAGCTGGACATCCTGAACGTATATGAGGTGCCTGCTGCAACACCCCCCAAGTCGATATCCTTCTCAATGGTGGATCCTAGAATCAGGAAGATGGACAGACTGGAGAGGATTGCCAGAAAGGAAGACGCCAAGGTAAGGTCAATGATCAAGATCGGGCACAGTCCATATCAGACCATACTCAACTCGATGGAGGAAGGGGATGTGGACATACTTGTCCTGGGATGGAAGGGCAAGCCGGTAAGCGGGAGAAGGATACTGGGCTCCAACATCGATCATCTGATACAGAGAAGCAGGTGTGATGCGATTGTCTTCAAGACCGAAGGGCTCCCCGAGAATCTCAACAAGATTCTGGTTGTCTCGGGCCATTCCTGGCATGCGACCCATGCAACGGGGCTGGCCATACAGCTTGCCGAAGAACACGGTGCGGAGATAACCATCCTTACGATCGCAACGGACAAGTCAGATGAGATGAAGGACTTGGAATACTCGAATCGTTTGATGATGATGTGCGAGGACTCAGGGATTCCACACAACCTGAAGGTGATTCATGCACGGTCGGAGGTGAGCGGAGTTGTGGGTGAGTCCGCAAAGTACGATCTGGTAGTGCTGGGAGCCACAACTCAATGGGTGTTGAGGAAGTACTCCTTTGGAGCGGTAACAGATCAGATAGCAAAGAAAGTGGACAAGCCGGTTCTCATGTTCAGGAAGGTCCTGGGTGAGGATGATTAGTCCTTGAAAAGAGCGGTGATTCCGTTCTCATGAAACAGGTCTTGTACGTTGTAGACGAGCTCGCTCTTGACCTTCTTCATCTCCATCGGATCCTCTATGTATGCCAAGAGCTGATGTATGATCGCATTCCCCTCAGTTTCCCGCCCAAAGACCTGTGGCTCAGGCTTTTCCATGATACCTTCGGTCCTTTCCGCCGCCTTGATCAGGATCTCCTCGACATGTTTGTGGGGAACGTGAAAAGAAACGCTGACATGAACATTCATTGCGTAGGCGCCAGAGCGGGTGAAATTGACGATGCTCTTGGACATGACCTCGCCGTTGGGGATGTTGATGACCTCACCCTTCAGGGACTTCACAGTGGTCAAAGTCAGGTTCATCTGCAGAACATCGCAGACCAAGTGGTCGAGGATCTTCACGCGGTCACCCTCGTCAAATGGATCTGCCATCATGAGGACGATCCCGGAGAGGACATTCCTGATAGGGCCAGCGAGAGCTATCGAGACGCCTGCCGCCATGATGGAGAACCCGATTGCGATTACATATATCTCGGTCTCGGAAACAACGGTGCTCAGCAGTATCAATGCAACAATGACTCCAGTGATGAATATGAATACGTATTTCGATATCGCCCTGAACACATCGATTACCCTTGGACTGAACTTCTTCGATCTCTTCTTGTAATCCTCGAACACCGAGTCGATGAACATGTGGAGAACATAAGCGATCAAGATGGTTATGGCCACGAAGGCCAGGCTCTGCCATTTGGTGCCCAGAGGGCCGAATACGTTATCCACGACCCAGGACTTAAGATCACCACTGGGCAAAGCGGCCAACCCTCCGAAAATGGCGAACAAGGTGCCAAGTGTGTATATCGCGTACTTGAGGAATACCTCAGTCAAGCTCAGGAAACGTGAGGTCTCAATGGCCGCGTCCCCCTTGGATACCTGGCTTCGGAGAGATATGATCAATCTCTCCAGGACCTTCATGAACACGTAGACCGTGAAAAGGATGACAATGACAACGAAGATCGCAGGGAAGAACTCAAAGAAGGTGATCAATCCGCTCCGAACCGCCTCGGACCTCGTCTGGATAAGGACGATGGAGAGCATCAGGACGATGAATATCACGATAACATGAACAGCCTTGTTAATCATGTTCAGTATGGAATCATCAAGATACTTGCTTTCCTTCAGCTTCTGGAACTCGACGTACCTCGAGAAGTAGGCCAGCCCATATAGCATCACGACGAACATGATTATGACCACGAGTATGATTAGCCCGTAGTCCCCAAAGAACTGGGAGATATCCCCACCGATGTCGAACGGAATCAAAGGCATCGCACCGAGCATGTAATCCTCCTTTATTTAAGCGTTTTCAGATAAGTAGTATCAGAGAATACACAGACTATGGAGCGAGCATATCTGGCGACTGGCCTATAAAAGGTCCAGACCTACGACCTCAACGCCCTGGACCTCCTTGATCTCGCCAAGTGAGGATTCCAGCTTATCAGCGATACCTTTCTCGTCTGGAACCAGAGCCACCACGTACAATGCGTTCAAACCGAAAGCGAAGGGTTTGGACTGCATCGACTTCACATAATCTCCCAGAACGGCCTTGACATCTTCCTGAAGCTTATCAATGTTGGTCTCAAGGCCTTCCGGCATCAGCCTGAATGTAATTGCCACTTTTCCCATGTTTCCCACCTAAGGTCCTTCGAAGCCACAAGCCTTGCATACGTAAGTGACGCTCTGATCCCTACAATTGGAGCAGCGCCCGATTTCGCTCTCACTACATTTAGGGCACTTGAAGACGACGTTGCCTTCTCCGAAAAGGATGGCCCCGCAGGATGAGCATCTTTGTTCTTCCATTTGAACCCGTCCTAAGAATAATGGCTTAATATAAAGATTTTATCGGATTCCAGGGCTGTTTTGAGCACTCATATTTATATTTATTGTTTTTTTGGGTTTTTATCCTTGGATTAATATCTTACTCTTTGAATTTATACAAGAAAACGGAAAATCGACCGATCAAATGACCGTCCGGCCAAAAAGTTAATAAGGGTGTTTAGCAATCGCTACAGTTCGCATGCTTGCCTGGAGAAGCGTAGGGCCCGTAGCTCAGCTAGGTTGGAGTTCTTGTCTGAGTGACAAAACTCCCTAGAAAGAGCATCTGGCTTTTATCTAACGTGATCGAAGAGACAAGCTGCGCGACCCAGTTAGAAAGAAACCAGGTGGTCCGGGGTTCGAATAGAAACTCCGACACAGGAGGACTCGAAATTCCCCGCGGGCCCGTCAAACCCACATGGTCGAACGCCCCCCAGGAGAGAAAACCCAGAGGTAGAATATGCCCTTCAACGTTATGGAACACCAATTGGTCCCAGAGCATAGGTTGTTGAATGAAAAACAGTTGCAGAAGGTCATCTCTGACCTAAAGATCTCCAAGGAACAGCTCCCCAAGATCAAGTTCACGGACCCGTGCATCAAGATTCTGGGTCAGGGCCAAGAGGTCAAGGAGGGCATGGTCGTCGAGATAACTCGGGCTAGCGAGACCGCAGGCAAGGCAAAGGCGTATAGATTGATAATAAGGAGGTAATCCTCAATGAGAGAACTTGTTGAAGCCTTCTTCAGGGAGAGGAGCATAGTAAACCACCATATAGCCAGCTTTAACGATTTTCTGCCAACGCTGGATAATCCGAACGCCAGAATGCAGAGGATTGTCGACAACCTCAGGAGCAGCGTCGAGGACGAAATGAGGGGAATGATAAGGCTGGATGAGGATAGAACCGATGGCGACATGGTCGAAATCAGGTTCGGCAGAAAAAGGGACGAGAAGTTCCAGATCGACTACGAGGCGAAGCCGACCATCCGTGTTGGGGCGCCAGAGGTTCGGGAGGCGAACGGGGCGACCCACAAGCTGACCCCAATGGAGGCACGACTCAGGAATCTGAATTATCAAGCCCCGATAGAGCTGGAGTTCACGGTGATCGAGAACGGAGTAGAACACGAGCCAGAAAGGGTCAGGATAGGCTCACTCCCGATAATGATCAAGTCCAAGAAGTGCACCCTCTACAAGGAGAACCTGGAAGACGATGGGGAGCTGACGGATGAGGAGTACACAGAAAGACTCATCGAGTTGGGCGAAGATCCCCGCGACCCAGGTGGCTACTTCATCATCGGCGGTACTGAGAGGGCGACCATCTCGCTCGAGGACCTCGCACCAAACAGGGTCCTTGTGGAATACAGCGAGAGGTACGGGAAGAAGGTGGAGGTCGCCAAGGTCTTCTCCCAGAAGGAGGGCTACAGGGCGCTCACACTGATGGAGAAGAAGAAGGATGGTATGCTGATGGTCTCCGTGCCAACAGCGTCCGGCCAAATACCTCTGATAATCCTGATGAAGGCTCTCGGGATGGACTCCGACGCGGATATCTTCGAGGCCATTGTCTCCGATCCGGAGATGAGGAACATTGTATATGCCAACATCGAGGAATGTCAGAACAAGAAACTGTTCCCTCCGACTGGAATCTTCACCAAGGCCGAAGCACTGAGTTGGCTTGAGAAGAAGTTCGCAACGGGTCAAGCCAAGGAATACAGAGAACGGAAGGTATCCTCGATCATCGACAGGTCACTTCTGCCCCATCTCGGAGATGCGCGCGAGGACAGGTTAAAGAAGTCAATATTCTTGGGTCGTGTGGCACGAACCGTTCTTGAGTTGTCCTTGGAGAAGAGACATCAGGACGACAAGGACCATTACGCTAACAAGAGGCTCAAACTGGCTGGCGACCTGATGGAAGATCTGTTCAGAGTGAGCTTCGCCAATCTCATCAAGGACCTGAGATACCAGGTAGAGAGGAACTATGCCAGAAAGAGGGAGGTCAAGATCTCCTCGTCCATTAGACCAGACCTGCTCACGCAGAGACTTCTCCACGCTTTGGCTACAGGAAACTGGGTGGGCGGCAGGGCTGGCGTATCGCAGCTTTTGGACAGAACCTCCAACATGAGCGCGATCAGCCATTTGAGAAGGGTCACATCACCGCTGACAAGAAGTCAGCCTCACTTTGAGGCGAGGGACCTTCATCCAACACAATGGGGGAGGCTGTGTCCCAACGAGACCCCTGAAGGTCAGAACTGCGGCCTGGTGAAGAACTGTGCACTGATCGTCGATGTTTCTGAGGGTGTGCCAGAGGGGGAAGTCAAGGTCCTACTGGCTGATCTAGGGACCCAACAGGTGAAGGGGGAACAGACCTCGCTCACAAGGGTCTACATCAACGGGGACCTGGTCGGCCTGCACGACAACGCAGAACTACTGGTCAAGAAGATCAGGGAAAGGAGACGGGAAGGTCTGCTCCCTCATGAGGTCAACATACGTCATGACCGACACATGAATGAGGTCGTCATCAACTGCGACGAGGGGAGGCTACGAAGACCGCTGGTAGTGATCAAAGATGGAAGGCCTGTCTTAACTGCAAAACATCTGGAAGAGGTAACCATGGGCAAGCGAAAGATGAGCGACCTCGTCAGGATCGGCGTGGTCGAATGGGTGGATGCGGAGGAGGAAGAGGATTCGTTCATCGCCATATATCCCTATGATGTCCCAGCACGATGCGAGCACTGCAGAGCCCCCTTGTCCAGGAATGATGTGGGCTGGGTCAATATGGGCGAGGATGACATGGCAAGACTGGAGTGCCACCACTGCAATGAGGTCTTCGAAGTCGAGACGCTTCTCAGGCCGGAACACACGCATCTCGAGATGGACCCTATGACGATCCTCGGGGTCTGCGCAGGTCTGGTTCCATATCCCGAACATAACTCATCACCCAGGGTCACAATGGGCGCCGGAATGGCGAAGCAGTCCTTGGGACTCGGAGCGTCGAACTACAGGAAGAGGCCGGACACGAGAGGTCATCTTCTCCACTACCCGCAGGCACCGCTTGTCCAGACTGATGAGATGAAATACGTCAATTTCAACAACAGGCCAGCCGGTCAGAACTACGTCGTCGCGGTCATGTCCTATCGCGGCTACAACATGGAAGATGCGGTGGTCTTCAGCAAGGCCAGCATAGACAGAGGTCTTGGGCGGTCCACTTTCATGAGGACCTATAGCTCCGAGGAGAGGAGATATCCCGGTGGCCAGGAGGACCACTTCGAGATTCCCTCACCGGATGTCAGGGGAGCCAGGGCTGACCTGTCGTACAGCAATCTCACACCGGACGACGGAATGATATGCCCAGAGGCTGCTGTTGATGGAGGAGATGTCCTCATCGGGAAGACATCACCCCCTCGATTCCTGGAGGAGGAAACCGATTTTCTGACGCCGCAGAAGAGGAGAGAGACCAGCATCACCGTTCGGCACGGAGAACGCGGTTGGGTGGACAGCGCCATGCTGACCGAGTCCGAGAACGGGAGCAAGCTGGCGAAGGTCAAGGTCAGGGACCTCAGGATTCCGGAGCTTGGGGACAAGTTCGCATCCAGGCACGGTCAGAAAGGGGTCATTGGACTGATAGCACCCATGGAGGATATGCCATTCACAGCCGAGGGCATCGTTCCGGACCTGATAATGAACCCGCACGCCATTCCGTCCAGAATGACCGTCGCGCATGTCCTGGAAATGATCGGCGGCAAGATCGGGTCAATGGACGGAAGATTCGTGGACGGTACCCCGTTCAGCGGCGAGAGGGAGGAGTCGCTCAGGAATGCATTGATAACTAACGGATTCAAGTCAAATGGCAAGGAGGTCATGTACGACGGGTTGACAGGGGACATGATCAATGCCGAGATTTTTGTGGGGGTCATTTACTACCAGAAACTCCACCACATGGTCTCCGGGAAACTGCATGTTCGCTCAAGGGGGCCGATCCAGATTCTAACGAGACAGCCGACCGAGGGTCGTTCGAGACAGGGCGGGCTCAGGTTCGGAGAGATGGAGAGGGACTGCCTGATAGGGCACGGCGCAGCCATGGTGATCAAGGACAGGCTGCTGGACGAGTCGGATGGAACCCTCCAATATGTGTGCGGTAATCCGGAATGCGGTCATTTTGCCATCAAGGACAGAAAGGGGAACCTGAGATGTCCGGTGTGCGAGAACAATTCCAAGATTTATCCGGTGCAGACGAGCTATGCGTTCAAACTGCTGCTGGACGAGCTTCTTTCGCTGGGAGTGGCAATGAGGCTCCAGTTGGAGGACCTTACCTGAGGTGATCAAGTGATGGATAGAGGAATGACCAAACGTGTAGAATCGATCAAATTCGCACTTCTGTCCCCTGACGAGGTCAGGAGGATGTCGGGCAGCAAGATCATTACCGCAG
This sequence comes from Thermoplasmata archaeon, assembly GCA_023140195.1. Classification (GTDB taxonomy): domain Archaea; phylum Thermoplasmatota; class Thermoplasmata; order RBG-16-68-12; family SOIM01; genus JAGLME01. The sequence continues at coordinate 93,265 of JAGLME010000032.1, read as the reverse complement.
ATACTTACGACGATGACGGTTTTCCGATAGACATGGGTCTGATGGACTCACATTTGGGCGTCATTGAACCTGGTCTGAGATGCAAGACATGCGGAGGCAGAGTGGACGACTGCCCCGGTCACTTCGGGCACATAGATCTTGCTATGCCAGTCGTCCATGTAGGATATATCAAAGATATCAAGAAGCTTCTTCAGGCGACCTGTAAATCCTGCGGGAGGCTGCTGTTGACGAGAAAGCAAATCGAGGAGTATACCGAGGAAAGGGAGACCATCGAAGAGATGGGCGGAGGCTACATCAAGATCCAGATGGTCACAAAGGAGACCGCAAAGGACGCGAGCAAGCGCCAGATCTGCCCTCATTGTGCAACAGAGCAGTCCAAGATAACGCTTGACAAACCCACCACTTTCAGGGAGGACGGGCACAAGCTCACTCCGAAAGAGGTGAGGGAACGACTGGAGCGGATACCTGACGAGGACTTGCCGCCTTTGGGCATTGCGCCTGCTGTTGCGAGACCTGAATGGATGGTATTGACTGCCCTTTTGGTGCCGCCGGTGACCGTCCGTCCTTCGATCACCCTTGAGAGCGGTGACAGGTCAGAGGATGACCTCACCCACAAACTGGTAGACGTCTTGAGAATCAATCAGAGGTTGAGAGAGAACAGGGACGCGGGAGCACCACAACTGATCGTGGAGGACTTGTGGGAGCTTCTGCAGTATCATATCACCACGTACTTTGACAACCAGACAAGCGGGATACCTCCAGCGAGACACAGATCAGGTAGGCCGCTGAAGACGCTAGTGCAGAGGCTGAAGGGAAAAGAGGGGCGTTTCAGATCCAACCTTTCTGGAAAGAGGGTCAACTTCTCGGCCAGGACGGTCATCTCGCCCGACCCGTTGCTGTCCATGAACGAGGTGGGCGTGCCAGTGGAAGCGGCCAGAGAGCTTACAGTTCCGGTTAGGGTTCAGGATTACAACTTCGACACGGTCAAGGAATGGGTGGCAAAGGGTCCCTTGCCAGAGGGCGATGCATATGTCCATGGCGTCAACTACGTGATAAGAGAGGACGGCAGAAGGATCAGGATCACCGAGAAGAACGCCGAGACTGTGGCGGAGACAATCGAGAACGGATACATCATAGAAAGACAGCTGAAGGATGGAGACATCGTTCTTTTCAACAGGCAACCTTCGCTTCACCGCATGAGCATGATGGCACACGAAGTAAGGGTCATGCCCAACAAGACGTTCAGACTGAATCTTTCGGTCTGCCCACCGTACAACGCGGATTTCGACGGAGATGAGATGAACCTCCACGCGCTGCAGAGCGAGGAGGCGAGAGCCGAGGCGAGAATCCTGATGAAGGTCCAGGAACACATACTGTCCCCGAGGTTCGGAGGCCCGGTGATCGGGGCCATTCACGACCACATCAGTGGTGCCTTCCTGATGACGTACATGGACTCGAAGTTCACCAGGGATGAGACCCTGCATATTCTCGCCCCGCTGGTGAATCTCGACAAGATACCAAAACCCAAGATCAAGGACAAGAAAGGGGAATACTGGACGGGTAAGCAGTTGTTCAGCACCGCCCTGCCGAAGGACCTTAACATGAACTTCAAGGCGTCCATCTGCCAGAAATGCGATGAGTGCAAGCTGGAGAATTGTGAGAACGACGGATATGTCAAGATCAGGAAAGGGGAAATCCTGACAGGAACCATTGACGAGAAAGGAATAGGAGCGTTCAAGGGCAAGATCCTGGACAAGATCGCTCGGGACTATGGACCTGACAGGGCAAGAGAGTTCTTGGACGACGCCACTAAGCTGGCCATCGGTGCCATTGGGATCATAGGATTCACCACTGGCATAGACGACGAGGACATACCGAAGGAGGAGAAGAAACAAATAGCCGAGGTCCTCAGGAAGGCTGCAAAGAAGGTCGAAGACCTTGTTGAAGCGTACAAAGAGGGCATGTTGGACCAGATACCTGGTCGGTCTCTGGAGGAAACGCTCGAGGTGGAAGCGCTTCAGGAACTTGGTAAGGCTAGGAACACCGCAGGAGAGATCGCGGGAAAGCATCTGGGTCTGGAGAATTCTGCGGTCATAATGGCCAAGAGCGGTGCAAGAGGGTCCATGCTCAACCTCAGCCAGATGGCTGGATGTATTGGGCAACAGGCGGTCCGAGGCGAGAGGTTGTCCAGAGGATACTGGAACAGAACGTTGCCACACTTCGAAGCGGGCGACCTTGGAGCCGACGCGAAGGGCTTCGTCAAGTCGTGCTACAAGAGCGGTCTTCTTCCAACGGAGTACTTCTTCCACAGCATGGGCGGTAGAGAGGGTCTGGTCGATACAGCTGTTAGAACATCCAGATCTGGTTACATGCAGAGGAGGCTCGTCAATGCCCTGGAGGATCTGAAGGTCAAAGAGGACAGGACGGTCCGCAACACAGCAGACACAATCATTCAATTCAAATTCGGAGAGGACAACGTGGACCCATCTAGGAGCGTTCAAGGTGACCCTGTGGACATGGACGATGTATTGCTGGAAGTCCTGGGAGAGGCTGACTACAACCTCCTGGAGGTGGAGAAGGAGATCACCGGATATGGTGAGAAGGAGAAGGACATGATGGGGATGGAAGTCGATGATGAGGCCCTGCCTTCGACCGAGGAGGATGAGTAGATGGCAAAGAAGGACACTGTCAACGCACTCAAGAAGAGGGATCTGGGCGCCAAGGTCTCTTCCATACTTGCAGATGCTGGATTTACCGTGACTTCACTCAAGAAGACCTCTTTCGAGGACGTGGTCAAGCATATCTCGAAGGAGGACGCGGCTCAAGTGTTCAAGAAGCTGGGGCGGGAAGTCCCATCGGCCAAGAAGCCCGCCAAGAAAAAGGCAAAGGAGAAGGCAGAAACCGCCAAGAAGAAAGTGCCCAAGAAGAAGGTCAAGATCCCAGTGAAGATCAAGCTAAGCCCAAAGGAGAAGGAAATCGACGGTCTGCAGACGGAAATGGGGCTGAACCTCCCATTGTCGGTGGTGAGGAATCTGGTACGTCGGATCGAAGGCCACAAGATCACTAATAAAACGATGAAGGAAATCCTCTCCAAGCTGAACGAGAGGTATGAACTCCACTTGATAGATCCCAACGAATCGGCAGGTATTGTCTCGGCGCAGTCGATAGGTGAACCCGGAACGCAGATGACCATGAGAACCTTCCACTACGCTGGTGTTGCAGAAATCAACGTCACATTGGGCCTGCCCAGACTCATAGAAATCGTAGATGCAAGACGGGTTCCGAGCACACCCTTGATGGAAATTCACATGAAGAGAGGCAACGTCACGCTGGACGATGTGAAGCAGATCGCATCAGAGATTGAGCAGACAAGTCTAGAGGATCTCTCCGACATTGAAACCGACATCACCGGCATGCGGGTCGTGGTTCATCCTGACCCCGACAAGATGAAGGAAAAGAGGGTCTCGATCACCAATCTTCAGGATGTTATGATAAAGATGAAGGGCGGCCAGAAGGTGGAGGCAACCAAAGGAAAGACAAAGGAAGAGGGCATGTTCTTCACGATCAAGTCAGAGAAATCATCTTACAAACACCTCCAAAAGCTTGTGGAAACGGTGAAGGACTTCAAGATAAAAGGAATCGACGGGATTCACAGGGCGATCATCAGAAGGAAGGGGCCAAGCTTCGTCATATACACGGAAGGTTCGAACCTCTCGGCCGTGCTCGAGATGGATGAGATAGATCCGACAAGAACCAAGACGAACAGCATCCAGGAAATCTACGAGGTGTTGGGTATCGAGGCTGCAAGGAACTCCATCACGCACGAAGCGAATGAAACACTCAGAGAGCAGGGCTTGACGGTCGATATAAGGCACATAATGCTCGTGGCAGACATAATGACGAACGATGGGGATGTGAAGGCGATTGGCAGACACGGCATATCGGGAAGGAAGTCCAGCGTTCTGGCCAGGGCTGCATTTGAGATCACAAGCACGCATCTTCTGCAAGCCGGCATCATGGGGGAAGAAGACAAACTGGACGGAGTGGCGGAGAATGTAATAGTGGGACAGCCGATCACGTTGGGGACCGGGGCGGTGAACCTCGTGTACCAGCCACCGCGGAAAAAGAAGGGGCGTGGCAAGTGATGGACATCGAGAGGAATCTCAATATCGCAATTACCACGGGAAAGGTCCTGTTCGGAGCGAAGGAAGCGGAGAAATCGGTCAAGAACAAGACAGCTAAGATGATTGTTCTGGCCAGTAACTTTTCGAACGATTATCTTGAGAACCAGAAAATCGCCAAGGTCTTGGAGTTCCCAGGGGACAATGTCGCACTCGGAGCCCTTTGCGGAAAACCGTTTTCAATATCAGTTCTGACGATTATCGATGCAGGGAGATCGGGATTCTTGTCCAGGTAGGATGCCCAATGACAGACATCAGTTTCAATGAGGACACCCTTAGAATCATCGGCTTGTTCCAAAGGGTGACTAGGTCCACAGCTAAAGACCTCCTGGAGACCCCTGAGAAGCTCGTTTTTGTAGTCAAAGAAGGAGAAGGCGGGAAGGCGATTGGCAAAGGCGGGAAGAACGTTGCGAAGCTCAGGGAAATGATCCATAAGGAAATCAAGATCATAGAGTATTCCTCCATGCCAGAGCAGTTCTTGAGGAACATTTTCAGGTCATACAACATAAAGAGCGTGGAGATCGAGAAGAGGGAAAAGGGTCTTCATGCAACGGTATCTGTCGAGACCACCCAGAAGGGTTTGGCCATCGGCAGGGACGCCAAGAACCTGAAGGTTGCGAGGGAGCTGATGAGCCGGCATCACAACATCGACAGTGTCAGTGTTGCATGAATCTCGGAAGGTTTATATCTCCTCCGCCGCATAACCAGGATCGTCTATCAAAGGGATGGGAAGACATGTGCAAATACTTCTACGGGGAAGGGCATTGCTCCAACTCCAATGTCGATGGTGTGCTATGTGGTGGGCGACAGGTTTGTGATTTCTTCTCCAAGTCCAATGACCAGGAGGAACAGACCTGCGACTACGATGCGTGGTACGGCCTGTACTGCGCCAAGTACAAGAGGTTCTTCTGCCCAGGCAAGGATGGCTGTGGGACATTCGAGGAATATGCTCGGAACTTTCAGGATCACGTCAGATCAACAGCATAAACGAAGTGAGAATCCAAGAGTCTGACCTGATCTTACAGAGGTCTCTTACACCTTGCGCAAACAAGCTTGCATTCCTTCTTGCATTCCATGCAAACCCCGTGAAGGAACCTCTCCCTGACCATGGCATGATGGCAGTCTGATACCGCAGTTACCATGTGCCCGCAGTAATCACAGAGGTGATGCACCGCCTTCTTGCTGGCTATGTATCGCTGATAGAAGAACAAGATGACCAGCGCGATCAAGAGAAGAAGGAGAACAAGTCCTAAAAGCCAGCATGCAGGGCCGCTCTCGTTGGTCTGGAAAGGGATGAGCATTTTCGTTTCATTAGGTGCATGGATATATAATACTTGTTGGATGGATCGCATCTCCAAAAAACTATTATAGGGCCAGTCATCGATGTCGCCAAGATGGAGGTTTCTGAACTCAAAGCCAGGATAAGAGATCTTGGGATGACTCCCAACAAGAGACTGGGCCAGCATTTCCTCAGTGATGAGGCGACCGCAAACAGACAAGTGCAATACGCCAAGGTGGGAAAGAACGACACTGTGCTCGAGATAGGTCCAGGACTGGGGACGCTCACTGGCATTCTCTCCACGAGGGCCAAGAGGGTTGTTGCGGTGGAGGCTGATCCAGCGGCAGCGGACTACATCGAGCGAACATATGAGGATGTGGAGATCATCAGAGGAGACATCCTCAAGATCGACCTGCCGGAATTCGACAAGGTGGTCTCAAACCTCCCGTTCAACATCTCATCGCCCATCACCTTCAAGCTACTGGAGGTACCCTTTGACTCAGGCATACTGATGTATCAGAAGGAGTTCGCTGAACGTTTGGTGGCATCTGTGGGGGACAAGGACTATTCCAGGCTCTCGGTCAACGCATTTTACAGGGCCAATTGCTTGATTCTCGAGACGGTCCCGAGGACCCTGTTCTACCCTGAACCCAGGGTGGACGCTTCAATTGTCAGGATCGAGCCCAGGCGTCCGCCCTTCGAGGCCATTGACGAAGATCATTTCTTCAAGGTCGTCAAGGCCCTGTTCACCCATAGGCGAAAGCAGATACGGAACTCGCTGATTCTTGAATGGAGGAGACTCACAGACACCAAGGAATCGATGGCTCAGTTCGTTTCAGGACTTCCGGGTTCCCAGAGGAGAGTGGAAGAGTTGAGCCCTAAGGAGATCGGTGAACTGTCCAACCGGATAATAGAGGAAAAGCTTAATTTGGCAAAAGGTCATCATTCTACCACTTCCAACGCTCGAGACAAGGAAAGATGAGGATGGTAAGGAAGAGAAGCAAATCTGAGTTGGAACTGGCGGAAATCAAGTTCCGTTCGCTGCTCGACAAGAGGGACGCGTTCAACGAGGAGGCCAACGTCTTCAGGGAGGGGAGAGACTCGTTGAATCAAGAGAGGAGGGAGATCAGCGACAAAATGCAGACCCTGAAGGAGCAGAGGGACTCGCTTGTGGCTGAGATGAGGCTGCACAAGAAAGAAAGGAACGAGTGCCAGAAGAAGGGCAAAGAACTGATCGAGTTCAGAAAGAAGAAGAGAAAGGAGATGGGGAGCAACCTGGGAGCCAACCTCGAAAGGATGAGAACAGATATCGAGAACCTGCAGAACAAGCAGGAAACGGTTCCGATGGGGCTTAAGGACGAGAACCTCGTCCTGGAAGAGATAAAGAGGAAGAAGAAGGATATCGAGGAATACGAGAAATTGTTCCAGGAGCAGGAGAGGATCTCGACCGATATTGAGAGCTTGGATGATTCCATCAACCTCTTCTTTCAGAAGGCTGACGCGGAGCATGAACTGGTGGTGAAGCTCTCAGAGGAGGCTCACATCATACATGAGAAGATAGTCGGCCTGGTGAAGGAGATCTCACATCTCATTTCTGAGTCGAACAAGAAGCACGAGGAGTTCTCAGCGATCCGAGAAAGGGCGGATTACTACCACAATAGGGCCATGGAGATGAGGGAGAAGATACTCTCCAAGAGAAAGGAGAAGAGGGAAGAAGCGAAGCAGGCCAGAGACATCATAAAGAAGCAGAACATCGAGACCCGGAAAGCGTTGGACAGCAAAGAGAAGAAGGAGAAGGCTGCTGACGATGCCCTCAAGACGCTCCTGGAAAAGGGAAAAGTGGAAATGAAGTAGCCGAATTGAAGAAATCCACGCTTCGCTAACATTTATAAACCATTCATCTCATTTGCACGCCAATGCGTAGGCTGATGGGAGCACTCTCGATCTTCGCAGTGTTATTCTGTGTATTCTTATCCACCAATGCTTCCGCCCTTGAGCCGATACCAGACACCGGCGTAATAATGTCCATTGAGGAGACGCTCCAGAAAGAGGCGGAAGTGGGCTCCTTCGTGACCTATTCTTGGACCCTTCTCAATTCCAACAATGTCACATATCTCGTCACCCTCACTCTCATCCCCGATAATCCGAACATGGTCGCCAACCTATCCACAGAACAGTTCCAGCTACCACCCTACGAAACCGAAGATGTAGTCCTCCGCGTCGATTCCGGAACCGCCAGAACCGGAGAGGTGGGGAATGTGAGCGTCACATTCAATGCGACTGCCCAAACGACGAATGAGAGCGGTGAACTGGTCGTATCAACAGAAACCGAGATAGTCGCGGCCACGCCAGTGAGTGACATTCCCACCGTCCTGCTGGCCTTCATGGCAATAGGAGCCATCATTTTCGTCGGCTTCTTCGCGACCCTGATATTCGAGAGGACCAGAGTACCCGACCTGCTTATTCTGGTAATCCTCGGGCTGATCCTGGGTCCGATCGCGATTGCTTATTTTGGCGTCGAACTGGTACCGAGGGCCCTGCTTGAGACAGTGATGCCCTACTTCGCCGCACTGGCTCTGGTGATAATCCTGTTCGACGGTGGACTCAACCTCAACTTCGACCTGGTTCTGAGGAAGATAAACATCGCTTTCATTCACACGCTTGTCGGATTCATCCTGACAGTCATCTCAGTTGCTTTTGTGGCGAACGTCATCTTGGGCTATCCATTGATCATCGGCATCCTCTTGGGGGCGGTCCTGGGTGGCGTTAGCGGAGCGGTCATCATCACGCTGGTAAGGCGGATGACCATGGACGAGGAGACTCAGACGGTCCTGACACTTGAAGCGGTCCTGACGGATGTCCTCTGCATCATAGTTGCCTTGGCACTTGTTGAATTCATCATTGGAACGGATGATCCAGCAGAAGCGGTCACCAACCTGTTCGCAGGGTTCTCCATCGCGTTCCTGGTCGCCTTGTTCTTCGGTATCTTTTGGCTGAGGATTCTCAAAAGGCTCTACGGAAAGCCCTTCTCCTTCATGATCACGATAGCAGCCCTGTTCATCCTGTACGGGTTTGTGGAGCTGGTGGGTGGGAGTGGTGCGATGGCGGCGCTCATCTTCGGTCTCGTTCTCGGCAACAAGGATGAGATCGCAAGGATGTTCAAAATCAAGACGAAGTTCGTTCTTGACGAGAGAATAAAACAGTTCCATTCGGAGCTGTCTTTCGTTGTCAGGACGTTCTTCTTTGTGTTCCTTGGATTGGTCTTCACCTTATCCTTGAGCGGCCACATGGATGTGGAAACGATCATCCCAGGACTGGATGCTTTGAACAACACTGGAACTCTGTTCCTGATCGGAGTGGTCCTCATTTTCCTGGCGCTGATGGCCGTTCGTTACCTGACCACTTCCATAACGGTCAGGATACACCCGGAGAGCAGGGATGACAAGTTCGCCATCTGGCTCATGATGGGGAGAGGTTTGGCGGCAGCCGTCCTGGCGTCTCTCCCGTTCACCATCAATGCGTTCAAAGAAGGTACTTCCTACTATGACATGATGAGCCCGTACAAGGACCAGTTCCTCAACATAGCTTTCCTGATCATAGTCATCAGCGTTGTGGTGACAACATTGGGAGTCGTGTTCAGCGAAAGAAGGAATGCCAAACAGGGTCCTCTGGAGCTAGAGAAACTCAGGCATGAGAGAACGCAGGACTCATTGAAGAAGAAAGAGCTCAAAAAGAAGCTGGACCAGGAAAGGAGGATGAGGGTCCAGGCCAAGAAGCTCCAGAAGAAGATGGACAACAAGAAAAAGGAGAAGTAACCCTACGAGAGGGCTACATCTTCGTCTCCTGATGCATGTACACCACTCTTTGGGGGAATGGTATTTCGATGTGTTCCTCCTTGAACCTCTTGTCGAGCATCTCCTTCAGTTCGCTCTCTACCCGCCACTTGTTCTCCACTTTGTTGACCCAGAAGATCACCTTGACGTTGATGCTCGAGTCCGCAAATGCCAGCACACGGAAGAGGATCTTCGTGTCTTCTCCTTTGAGAACGTCCGGATGACTGTTCACTACATCAAGCAGAGTCTTCTTCACATGGTCCAGGTCCGTTCCATAAGCAACGCCAATCTCGACCTTGGTCCTGAACCTCTCGTCGGGTTGGGTTATGTTAATGACCTTCTCTTCGGCCAGCATGTTGTTCGGAAGGGTGATCATCTGATGGCTGGAAACGTGATACAACTTGGTGCTCCTCAATCCGACCCAGGCCACCCTGCAGACCTCTCCGGATCCAATGACGATCAAATCGCCAGGTTTGAACGGCCGATCCAGCATTAGGAAAATACCAGCGAAGAAATTCGAAAGAGTGGATCTGGCTGCGAAGCCGATAACAATGCCCAAGAAACCCATACCAGCGAGGAACAGGGCTATGTCAAAGCCAAAGGACCCGAAGATTGCGATGACTCCAAAAACAATTATCACCATACCGCCCAGCTTCGAGATCACTGGTATCAACCTGTCGTCCAGGTCGGTCTGGGTCCTGGCCGAGAGTATCTTGCCGTAGTAAACGAGTATGTCTTTGAAGACCTTATACGAAATCCAAGTTATCAATCCGGTCAACATCATGCCGAGGACCGAGTCCAGAAACGGTATCTGGCTACTGTCGAATCCACCGATGGGCATCGAGAATTGAAATCCAAAGAAGATTATCAGAAGGAATATGGGGCCCTTCATCAGTTCGACGATCATGTCGTCGACCTTTGTCTCGGTCTCGCGTGCAAAGGTCCTGGCAATCAAATTGGCAAGCCCGACGATGAATCCCGCTATTGCGATCCATAACAGGAATGTGATAATGAAGGCCCAGAAAGAAGTGTCAAGGGGAGAGGGTAGAAAGTTATCATAAAAGCCGAAGAGCTTCCCTTCGGGATCTGCAGGATGGGTCACACCAGTCAATCTGTTGGTCGTGAAGATTGTCTCGTTCGAAACTTCAAATGTCGCCAGGTTGGTGGTGCTGAAAACGACTCCAATAAGTACAACCTCTTCTTCACCTTCTGAGGGAGCGTTCACGGTCAGGGTCACATCCTTGCAGCCCTCGTCGCTCTGGTCCGGCAGGAAATCGAGATGGGTCGGAGTGACGAAGGCATCGAAGTCGCCCGTGTTGTTCACGGACGTCGAGACTTGATACCTCTCTGAACCGGTGTTACAGATCGACCAAACATACACAACTTCTTCATCCAGGTGGACCTCCACATCCACATCGCCATCAGGAAAAGCGTAGAGATTGGTGCTGCCAATCTGTTCTGATGCCAAGGCATTCATACTGAATAGAGCCAAAAAGAAAATGCCAAGAATCGAAATAACGGCGAGTCTGCTTGACATGTGGCAGGCAATAGAAAGAGAACTAATAAACCTTCTCAATGGCCATCTCAATAGTATTATATACGAACCCTTTGTACACAGAAACATGGAGACTCTCTCCCTCCTGAGACTTCTTGTTGGGGTTGTCTTCTTTGGGTTTGCCGCCTATTCCGATGTCAGAACAAGGAGGGTTAAGAACGAGGTCTGGATGGCCCTCGGGGCCTTAGGATTCCTGATTCTGGGGATGGACCTTCTTAGTCATTCCGACGCGACCTGGGTCCACTTCCTGATCTTCTTACCGGCAGGGATACTCTTCTATGAGGTTTACATCGAACGCGAGCCGATAATCGATGAAGGCCTCCACTTCGTTCCGCTCGGGTTCATTCTCTACGGGACGGTGGCGGTTGTGATCATTGTCCAAATGTTCTTGCTCCATCAGGATGCTGCTCAAATGGAGCTTTTCCTCCGCCTCTTAACCATACCAGCGATGATCATCGTTGCCCACATATTCTTCCAGACAGGGCTGCTGAAAGGCGGTGCCGATGCCAAGGCCCTGATGTCCCTGGCAGTACTTGCCCCATTCTATCCTGCGTTCCTCGGATTTCCAATCATTGAAATGGGATTTCCAGCCGGGAGTTTCATGGAAATCGTCTTTCCGTTCTCCTTGGTGATCCTGATGAACGCGGCCATATTGATCGTCTTCGCACCACTGGTATTCCTGGTCATCAACGCCCGAAAGGGGAATCTTGAGTTCCCTCAGTGCCTGTTCGGGTACAAGGCAGGTCTGGCCGATTTTCCCAAGTTCGCTTGGCTGATGGAGCGAGTGCGCAATGAAAGAGTGGAGACAAGCGTCTTCCCGAAAAGGAGAGGCGACAAAGAGGGGGAGATCCAGACACTGATTGCATTTGGCCGGGATGAAGCATGGGCGACACCGCAGCTACCTTTCATGGTTCCGATGCTCCTCGGTCTTCTGATATCGTTCTTCATAGGGAACCTGATCTTGGGGCTTGTGTTGGCAATAACCTAGGTGAATCGGCTGAATCCTTGTTCCTGACATCGCAAAATCTTTATAGCCATTAGTCCTTTGAACGTTAAAGTGGTATGACGGCCATAGCGGTGGGGATACACCTGGTCTCATCCCGAACCCAGAAGTTAAGCCCGCCTACGTTCTCTGCGGTACTGTGGTGCGCGAGCCCACGGGAAGCTTAGCCCCTTCGGGGGTCGTGAACCTTTGGCCTAGGTGCGGGATCTGGCTTCCGGCGGCTTCGGCCAATGGTTGTCGGTAAACCGCGCTGTCTTAACGGCCTTTTGGCTCATGGAAAGCTGTCAGCCACCCTCACTCTTTTTCAGAATCCTCTTCTTTGCGCTTCTTCGCCCTCTTGTTCCTCCACATGAAGATGACGACCACGCTGATTATCGGGATAAGAAAGGCATCGAACTCGGGAACGTGGACGATGGCCGTGTCACTGCTGCTTTCCAGGGGGTATTCGTTCGCGGTGGTGTAATCCAAGACAGCCAAGTTCACCAGGTCGATTCCGTCTGGGGCCGTCATGTTGACCGTCACCGAGATTGTGAACGAGTTGGATCCGGGCGCCACGTCGTAGAAGTGGAACACATAAGTCAGCCCGGCTTGGGACTCGTAGGGAACGCTGGAAGACTGGAAGGTGGTGAAGATCGGAATGGTGTCGTTGACCCACACATGGCCTGCCGTCCCGTTGCCGGTGTTGTTGTAATAGATGGTGTAGGTGATCGTGTCGCCAATCCCCCCATCGGACACGTCTGAGACCTTAATCACAGAGATGACCGGACGCTCAACGACCATGGTCTTGTTCGAACTTGACCATTCCATGGCTTGCCGGAACACGTCCGTATAATCCAGTTCCACGTAGTTGTTGAACGCCGTTCCGTCCGTAAGTCCGTCATTAGCTCGAACGGTCACGGTGAATGAGTTTGATGACCCGGGAGCGGCGTTCGTGAATTCCCAGTAGTATGTGCTGCCGGAGGACCCAACGGGCGTTTCAGAAGAGGAGACGAAAGTGACTTCTGATGGTAGAGTGTCATTTATCCATATGTCCTTCGAGATGCCATCCCCTGTGTTGTTGTAGTAGATGGTGTACGTAATCAGATCCCCTGGAGCTGCAGTTCCGGTGTTGGAGGTCTTCTCCACGGCTATTATCGGGCGTTTCCTGTCATTGTACTTGCCCTTTGTTGGTGATATAGACACATACCAGTCAGTCGAGTCATCGTCCGTGTCCTCGGGCTTTCCATCTGTTTCATCCTTGAGCCGAGCCCAGCTCTCCCCCGGTTTGAGCTTGGGAAGCTTGGTTTCATCCACTACAGTCCCTGTCGAGTCCAATAGACGGATGTTCACAGGCTTGTCCTTGATGGAGTTCTGTGGCAGGTCGACGTCCAAGTACTCACTTCCGCTCAGCCAAGCTCCAATCGACACGGCGCCAAAAGTGTGGATGTTTGTCCATTTTCCTTTGCTCTTTATCTCGACCGCCCAGTTATTCAGGTTGATTGCGCTGGAAGTTGGATTCACAAGTTCGAACCACTCATTTGTTGCAGTGACTGAATAAATCTCGTTGAAAACGACATTGTCACCAGCTGGAGATCTCGTACCAGTGGAAGGGCTTCGAGACCTACCCGTAGCCTGGTCGGAGACGTCGAAATCGCCTTGCCAGTCCATGAGATTGAACACCACCGAGAAGCCGGTGCTAAGCTGCAAGGAAGTCAGAGGAACAGAGAGTTCCATCGACCTGGTATCGAAGGCTAGACTGGAGATATCTTCCACATATTCCCAGGGAATGTGACCAGTGACGAACCCGTACAATCCTGCTACATGAGCAATACCGTTCCTCCCGGATACCACCAAGAGGTTGTCCATTCCGTATGATTGGCTGTTCAGGATCATGGAGAGTCCGGTGGTGGTGTCATTATCGACATCAATGTATACTGAGAGCGTATCCAGACCTTTCACGACCGGGTATGTCACCGGGCCGATGAAAACCGAGACATTGATATTCGCATAAGGCGCCGGGAAGTCAATGGGTATCGTGGTATTGAGCCAATAGTCAGATCCCAAGGGATAATCCAGGATGTCGTCCTCGTCGAAGTCATTGCCAGTCTGTCTGTCAGGAATCGCATCGTTGTTGAAATCGAAATCGTAAAAGTCGAAGTCATCGGGCACAGAATCCCGGTCGCTGTCCAAGAATACGGGGGAAACGCTTGGCCTCCGCCTGAAGATCGGTATGTCCACACCTCCGAGCATATTTCCGTCCACGTTCATATAGAATGAAGCTTCCGTACCAACATCAACCGCGTAGCTCCTGATATCGACGTTCTCATTAATCCAAGCTGTCGGTTGGCCCTTCATTACCACATCGTCATTGCCATCCTGGACCCTGTTGATGGAGGACCAGTCACCGAATGCCCCATCTATTGTGACGATCGGATCGGCTTCAAGATAGACATTGGTGATGAACTCATCAATGATAGAAACGGTTGCGTTGGTGGTCATTCCTGTCAAACCGAGCCCGAGGTTGGCTGAGGGTGCCGTATTTGTGAGTGCCGCAGTAACGATCAATGTCATTCCCCCGATCACTTCGAGGTCGACATCAAATGTTGCCATATCGGTCAAGAACACCGCCGAGGAAACCTGCTGATCGGGGATTTCATCGCCGTCGAAGTCTATTCCGAGCTCGATTGCGACAGACGAATCGAGGACATTGCCATTCTTGGTGATGTTCATCTGGGAGATGCGAGCAGCCCCGTTTCGTGCGTCAAGATCGATCTTAAGGAAATGGACAGGCGCGATCACGGGGATGACTTCAGGGGCAATGGTGGTCTGTTCAACCTTCAGCACATCCTTCTTTGGACTGACTATTGTGTCAGAGAAGTCGAAGTTACCGACATTGTCCGAGGTCGTGACGAATATCCGGGGATCCTTGACGCCGTTCACTCCGAACGCCGTCTCGAACTCCTGGCTTCCAATCGCGCTGCTCACCCGTTGGACCCTTCGGAATGAGCTCCAGTCATCCCTCTCAAAGCCCTCAGAGAAGGTGTAGAAGGCGCTCTTCTCGATTGAGTTGTTCCATCCCCCGATTTCAATCAGACTGTCGGCACCCAGTCCCGCAACAAGATATCCTGTGTCCGCGTCATTGTCCCTATCTATGAACACGTAGATTGAATCAACGCCTTGACTCCCAGAACCGTTGAGTATGACACCCTCGACCTTGGCATAGACGAATGCGGTGTTCCTGTGTATCTCGGCCTTGTACGAAATGACATTCACGTCAGGATTGGCAGTTTGATCCAACGGACCATCAGCAAAAGCACGGACGCCGGCCCAGTCATCGAAATTGCCGTCGACCGTTATCGGAGAGGGAAGCGCGTGGGGAGAAATCAGGCCAATAAGAAGCGGCACGATGATCAGTATTGAAAGGACAGCCGCAATTGCTCCAAGGGATCTGGTCCATCCCACACCAGCAGTTCTGAACCGGGGCATGCGCTTCGAGCCTCTCCCGTTCACCAGCCCGTTACCATTGATCAGGCCGTTCACCAGCCCGTTGACCCTTCCCATACCATTGACAAGGCCGTTAACCAGTCCGTTAACCATGCCGTTGACCCTGCCCTCGCCGTCCATCAGACCATTGACAAGGCCGTTAACCATGCCGTTGACCCTGCCCCTTCCGTTCACGAGGCCGTTGGTCTTTCCATTGACCATGCCATTGACGCGCCCGTTGGTGCGTCCGTTGACCATGCCGTTCACGAGGCCATTGGTCCTGCCCATACGTTGTATCAGGGCCTTGCTGGAGGTCCGGCCTTCCATCAAGCCTTTCTTCCTGAGGCTTGCCAGGTCCATTATCTCGAGCAATCTCTCTTGCTTGGAGCATTCTATGGCCTTGTCATAGCTGGCAACGGCCTCTTCGTGTCGGCCCAGCTTCTCCAACAGTTCTCCTCGGGTCTGCCAGGCCTGCTTCAATGAGGGATCTATCCGCAGAAGTTCTTCATAATGGGCGACTGCCCCCTCTATCGCTTCCGTCTCATCCAGCGGCGGAGCTTCCTCTGGTTCGACCGGGGCCCCGGCCAACCCTTCGATCTCCTTGACCAGGTTAAGGACTTCAAGTTTGTACTCCTCCTCCCTATCAGGATCCAGCTCAGTGAGCATATCATAGCATTCTATTGCTTCCTCGAACCGGCCAAGTTCAACCAGAATGACGGCCTTCTTCTCCCAGGCCCTCTGAAGTGTGGGGTCGGCATCGAGCAGGCTGTCGTAATGCCGGAGCTCTTCCTCGAACCTCCTGGTTCCCTCCTGTTCTTCCTCCTCGCTGACACGCTGCCATCTCTTCAGGAAGTCCTTGGTTATCGCCTTCTTCTCTTCTGGCTCGATCTCCAGAGGCTCCTCCTTCAGGTACTCATCGAGGTCCTCCAAGGGGGTCTTGATGTCTTCGTCAAGTTCTTCCAGTTGTTTCTCAAGCTCCGACATGAGCTTCTCGAGGTCTTCCTCCCTCTCTGGTTCCTCGTCGAAGGATGCACTGCAATGTGGACACGTCCGAACATCCTTCCCGATGAACCTGCCACACGCTGGACAAATGAACAACTCTGGAGTCTCTTCCTCCTCACTGACAAGCTCGGGCTCGGGTGCCAGTCCCGTCTCATCTAGCTCTCCTTCCTCAATCGCCGCACCGCAGACCTCACACTTCCTGGCGGTCCGGCTTATGAATGCTCCACACTCCGGACAAATGAACAGGAAGGCCTGATCTTCCTTCAACTGAACGATCTCTTCGGCATAATCCTTGAGGCGCTTGGCCAACTCTCGTCCAATCCCTTCAATCAGTGCTATCTCTTCAATCGAAGCTTCCCGAATCGATTCGGGAGATGTTAATCCAGCTTCCTTGAGACGCCTTGCTCTTCGAGGTCCAACACCAGGGATGATGGAGATCCATTGGAGGAAATCCTCTTCCATTCAGACTATCTACCTTCACAGAGTATATAATTGGTTTATTGCCCTGAAATCAACGGATTTGCCCACAAATCGGAACTCATTCGAACAAAACGTTGTTATTCAGCAGCCAGTGCAGTGGAGAAAGGGTCGGTTGGGACGTTGAGAAGACCTTTCTCGGACGCGAGCCTGAACTCGATCATGATCGAGCTGGATTCACGCCTGATGATCTTAGGCTTCAGACCTTCGCTCTGGAGCCTCTTGAGGATGCTGTCCTGAAAAGCTTTCATTCTAGGTGATTCAGCTTCTTTCTTCCTTGACAGCAGGTCGGTTGGGAAGTATCTGGCATATACGCCGTCCTGTATCTTGGACACCAGACCCAGATTCTCAAGCTTCTTCGTCCCCCTTATCGCGGCCTGGTTGCTGAGCTTCAATGACTTGGCCAGATCGCTTTGGGTGGACCCAGGATTGTCGACCAAAAGCAGATAGAGTTCTCTCATCCGTCGGTCGCTGAGGAACTCGAATACGTCAAGACTGTCAAGAGAGATCAAATCGGACGGGTAATACAAGGTCCTGGCTCCGGATTTCCTCTTAGAGACCAGGTCCCCACCAATGAGCTTGCGGAGATGCCATCTTGCGGTGTTTGTCGAGACCTTCAAGGCGCTCGAGATCTCAGACAAATGAGAACATGGATGCAGGCAGAGATACTCAAAAAGTCTCCTCCTAACAGCGTTCATCAAAAGAGAAGCGTCTCTCCTCCCCTCCCGTTCATCGGGCTCCTTATGCTTGACCATCCTTTCGAGGGCTCTGCCAACCCCCTCGGGCATTTACTCACCAGCGTATTCATTGAGAATGCTGTCCACAAGGTGAGCGGCCTTCAGACCCCGGAAATCACCGTCGGTGAGCTCGTCCAGGACCTTCTCCAACCTTGCATAAACCTTCTCAGGGAGATCGTCTTTATTCTCCGCGAGCTTCTTCTTCATCTCTAAGGGTATGTCGTTGCTTGTGAGCGTCTTGAAGTCCCCTTTCTCCACGACCAGACCCAGACCCTTCATGATGTAGTACGGATGAGAGTGCTCGCTGTGCCTGCTGCTCCTGCACTTGACAATCTTCAACATTCTGCTCACTCCGCCTTCAAGAGGGATGTAGCGAAGATGGATGACGCAGTCAGAAAGGTACATGGGGATGACGGTCTCGGACCCCGAAAGATCGCTCGTGCCTCCGTGCTCCTCCAGGGTGCACAGGACAGTACCGACCTTTCTGGTTTGCTTCAACATGAACCCGACAAGGTCTCTCTGCTCGTAGGGGTCCTTGGTTGACCACATGACGGGTGTGAGGGGGTCGATGGCAATCCTGGCCTTGGAGCCGCTCCAGTCTGAAACGAATGCCGGCAACTCCTTCTTGATGAAGTTGGAGAACTCCCTGCCAGAAGCGTCAATGAAAACCAAGAGCTCGTCATCCAGATACTCGAGGATCTCACTCCACCCCATCTCGACCGCCTCTCTGATTATCTGTTCCTTGTTCTCATCGAGGCTGACGAATATCCCTTCCTGTCCATCCTCCAAACCGCGTCTGATGAACTGGGTTGCGAGGGTGGTCTTCCCAGCACCTGATGAACCGATGACGACGGTGGTCGAGTTCTCGTTCATCCCCCCGTCGATGAGCTCGTTCAGACCATAGATTCCGCTCTTGATCTTCTTCATCTTCCCTTTCCAACGAAGGTGGTGTATAAGAAACTTTTGTCAAGAGTATTGGCCAGAACCCCAATTCTAGACAATTGATGTCTCCAAGTCTCAACGATATATTTATACAAACCCTACCGCATATTGGTCTGCTTTTCCGGGGAACGACAAGGGATGGTATGGCGATAATAGCCAGCAAAGAGATAAAGGACTATTTCAAGGGCCTGGAGGGGGCAGCGGCCAAGTGCTACAAGGTTGCCGAAAAGGCCAGGAAGAAAGGATTCGATCCTCAGCTCTACGTTGAGATCCCAAAGGCTGAGGACCTTGCCTCAAGGGTGGAGGAACTCCTTGGCGATCACACCATAAAGGGCATCTCGAGGAGGATAAGAGAGCTCAGCACGAAGATGGATAGAGAAGAGGTTTCCCTCCAAATAGCTAGAGAGATCGCTAAGAGGTACAAGGGTAGAAAAGAGGAGGCTCTCGACAAGGCGATACGCACGGGATTGGCAATACTCACGGAAGGTATTCTCGTAGCACCGCTTGAAGGCGTGGGTGCGGTCAAGATCGGGAGGAACCCGGACGGGAGCACGTATGCGGACATCTACTTCGCAGGACCCATACGCTCCGCGGGAGGAACCGGTCAGGCGATGAGCGTTCTAATAGCGGATGTGGTCAGGAGAGATCTTGGTATTGGCGAATACAAGCCCTCCAAAGAGGAAGTTGAGCGTTTCAAGGAGGAGATACCCCTCTACAAGCGTTCACAGCACCTCCAGTACACACCAACTAGCGAGGAGATCGAGCTGATGGTGGGTAATTGCCCGGTGTGCATCAATGGAGAAGGAACCGAGGAAGAGGAGATATCTGGACATCGTGACCTGCCGAGGATAGAGACCAACCGGGTGAGAGGTGGGGCGTGTCTCGTTGTTGCCGAAGGTCTGTGCCTGAAGGCCCCAAAGATAGCGAAGCATGTCAACAAGCTGAAGATAGACGGATGGGACTTCGTTGGGAAGTATCTCAAGCGCAAGATCGAGAAGGACGAAGAGAAGGTCGAGATAACGCCGGACTACAAATACATCAGCAACATAATCGCCGGACGACCGGTGCTGTCGCATCCAAGCAGGAAGGGTGGGTTCCGTTTGAGGTACGGCAGGACCAGAGCTACAGGTCTAGCGGCTTTGGGAGTCAATCCAGCGACCATGACGATCGTGGGTGAGTTCATTGCCGTCGGCACCCAGATGAAAATCGAGAGACCGGGGAAAGCTGGAGCGGTCACACCCTGCGATCACATCGAAGGTCCCCTAGTTGTCCTGAAGAACGGAGATTTCATCAGGATTGACGATCACAAGGAAGCTAAACGCCTCGCAGACCAGATAGAGGAGATCACCGACCTGGGAGAACTTCTCATACCCTATGGGGAGTTCCTGGAGAACAACCATGTTCTGGTCCCGGGTTCGTATTGTCTGGAGTGGTATCAGCAGGAAATGCTGAAGGAATGCAAGGAGCTGCCCGATGACTGGGAATCGCCCACACCTGAGCGGGCGTTCGAGCTGGCAGAAGAGCTCAAGATCCCCCTGCATCCGATGTACAACCTGTTCTGGCATGACCTAGAGGTTGAGGATCTGAAGAAGCTGGCGGAGACCATTGAGAAGAACGGTAATTATGAAGAAGGTCGATTGAAACTGCCAAATGAAGAGGAGATCAAGGAATCACTGATATCACTGGGCGCAACCCACAAGGTTGACGGGGACAATCTGGTGCTTGGCGAATACTCCTATCCGCTGGTCAGATGCCTCGGATTGGAAGTGGATGGTTCGACGCTCGTCTCCAAGGTCCAAGCGGATGGAGAAGACCCCATCGAGTACGTCTCGAAGCTCTCAGGGGTCAAGATCAGACCCAGGTCCGGCACCCGTATCGGAGCGAGGATGGCCCGACCGGAGAAGGCCAAGGAGAGGAAGATGAAGCCGCCTCCGCACTCCCTGTTCCCAGTGGGAATCGCCGGCGGGCCCCAACGTCTGCTGCAGCAGGCGCTTTCCAAAGGGAGGATCAAGATAGAGGTCGGAACACGCAGATGCGAGGAGTGCGGCAAGAGATGGTCACTCTCGAAATGCACGTGCGGTGGACACACGAAGCCGATCGGTGACCCGAAACCCATGGAGATAGAGCTGGACAAGATCTACAATTCTGCGAAGGACAGACTGGGCATCATTGACGTCCCGAATATCAAGGGAGTCAAGGGCATGATATCGAAGGATAAGACGCCTGAGGCTCTGGAGAAAGGCATGTTGAGGGCCAAGAACAAGGTCTACGTGTTCAAGGACGGTACGTGCAGGTTCGACATGACGGACGTCCCACTGACACATTTCAAGCCGGCGGAGATCGGATTGAGCCTCACCCGCCTCAAGGAGCTGGGATACGAGAAGGATGTCAACGGGGAACCGATAGAGGATGAGGACCAGTTGGTCGAGCTCCGTCCGCAGGACTTCGTTGCTTCATCGACATGTGGCATATACATGGTCAAGATATCCCGCTTCATAGACGACCTTCTGGAGAAAGTGTACGGGATAGAACCCTTCTACAAGGCGGAGAAGAAGGAGGACCTCATCGGACACATGATCGTCGGACTGGCGCCCCACACGTCCAGCGGCGTCCTGGCTAGGCTCATAGGTTACACCGATGCGAGGGTGGGATATGCGCACCCGTATTTCCATGCTGCCAAAAGAAGGAACTGTGACGGTGATGAGGACTGCGTGATGCTCCTTTTGGACGGCCTAATAAACTTCAGTCGGTCATTCCTGCCCGAGAAGCGAGGAGGCTTGATGGATGCACCCCTCGTTCTGACCTTGAGGATCGACCCGGACGAGATAGACAAGGAAGCGCACCACGTGGACCTTGAAACGTCATATCCTCTGGAGTTCTACGAGGAGACCATGAAATTCACCAATCCTAAGGACGTGGAGCACCTTGTGAACATGGTTGGCGACAGGATCGGGACCGTACTGCAGTACGAAGGTTTCGGGTTCACACACCAGACAGGAGGGATTGCGGTCGGTCCACTGAAGTCCGCGTACACATCGGGGTCGATGAGGGAGAAGATGGAGAAGCAGCTCGAGCTGCAGAGCAAGATAAGGGCGGTGGACGCTTCTGATGTGGTCTCCAGGATGGTAGTACACCATTTCCTTCCTGACATTATTGGCAACCTCAACGCGTTCTCGAACCAGAAACTGAGATGCACAAAATGCAATGCCAAGTTCCGGAGGATACCACTGGAGGGGAAATGCTCCAAGTGCGGAGGCAACCTCACCTTGACGGTCCACGAGGGCTCGGTGAAGAAGTATCTGGAGCTATCCAAGAAGATATCGGAGGAATACGGCGTCTCCAATTACCTTCAGCAGAGACTGGAACTGATAGACTTTGCCATTCAGTCCCTTTTCACCAACGACAAGGTGCAGGACCTGAAGCTGGATGACTTCTGTTAGGCCACCCAAGAAACAATTAAGAAGTGTTCAAGCATAGTGGAGATACTGGTCAGGTTCAATGAGGATAGCAATCTTCCATGATTTCATGAGCTCCATCGGCGGAGGGGAGAAGCTCGTCCTAACTCTGGCACGGGCGATGGATGCCGATCTTTACACCACAGACCTGAACAAGGAGACCGTTTCCAAGCTTGGTTATGATGATGTGAACATAGTTGACCTTGGCCCCTTGTCGAGAACGCCTCCTCTCAAACAGATCAATGCCTCGACCAAGTTCAAGAGGTTCCGTCCGAAGGAGAGGTACGACTTCTACGTCTTCTCAGGGAACTGGTCACACTATTCCGCAAGGAAACTTCACCCCAACCTTCTGTACTGCCACACCCCGGTTCGGGCATTCTATGATCTTAAGGACTGGACGCTGAAGAACCTGGACAACGGACTGCAACGATTGGCGGCAAGGATGTGGATATTCACTCATAAGAGGTTCAACGAGAGGTCAATTCGCAATGTTGACAGGATAATCGCCAACAGCGAGAACGTGAAGGGCAGGGTCAAGAGATTCTATGGGAGAGATGCAAGTGTTGTCAATCCACCAGTACCCACGGATGGCTTCAGATTCTCCGAGGTGGGCGACTTCTGGCTGTCCGTGAACAGGCTGTACCCAGAGAAGAGGATCGACCTCCAGCTGGACATATTCAGCAAACTGCCGGAGGAGAGATTGAAGATCGTGGGCGGGTTCGCCGAGGGGGACCATTCCAAATCATATATCTCCAACCTGGGAGAGATCCCGCCGAACGTGGAACTGCTTGGCCAGATCGACCAGGAAGAGCTCACTGACCTGTACTCCAAGTGCAGAGGTTTCATCGCAACGGCCGTTGACGAGGACTTCGGCATGACGCCGGTGGAGGCCATGGCGTCGGGAAAGATAGCCCTGGTGACGGACGAAGGAGGGTACAGGGAAACGGTCGTGGATGGCGAGACGGGTTGGCTTCTGCCCCCAACAGCAGAAGCGTTCGTGGACAGAATAGGAAGCCTCACCAAGAATCGGCTGGAAGCCATGAGGGAAGCATGCCTCCAGAGGTCCATGTTGTTCGACGAGAAGATGTTCATCTCAAAGATGAGAGAGCACATCTGGAAGGGAGCGCAACAATCATAATGTAGTGAATCACGCATTAAACCGCAATGCGGAAGTCCACTGGCTTTGCACTTCTATCGATATTCCTAACGGGACTCATCTTGCGCCTGCTCCCGCTGCTGGGAAATCTGTATTGGGGCGGAGACTTCGGAGAGTACTTCTTCATAACAAGAGGTCTGGTGGAGAACGGATCGATATCATTGTCGTATGACGGTTGGGGGTTCACATATCCATACTTCCCGGGATCGATCTTCCTGAACGGGGTTGTCGGGTTCACCACCGTCTCACTTCCGATGGCGGTTTCACTGGTATCCGTCATCCTGGCATCCCTGTCCGTGTTTCCCATCTTCTTCATTGGGAGGACATTGTTCCACGAAGACGCTGCCAGTTTGATCGCGACTGGCGTAATGGCGGTGTCCATGCCCATGGTGTACACGACATCCCACGCCAGCCCCGGCTCGGTTGGTGACCTGCTCTTCGTCACCTGCCTGCTATTGTTCGTGAAGGCGCAGTTCAATCCAAAGATGTACTACCTCCTGTACCCAACTTCGGTTGCCCTGATCATGACCCATCACTTGACGACCTACTTCCTTATCATAGCGCTTCTGGGAGCGGTCTTCGTCCAGGAGCTCATTTCAAAGAAATCCGACATCAGGGGGCTCCGTCACAGCGTCATGTTCCTGACCTTCCTGGTAGCTTCCGCGTTCCTCTACTGGGCCCTTTACGCGGCACCGTTCAGGGATATCGTCATGTCCAAGGTGCTGGGTGCTTGGTGGGTCGTTATCGCGGTCCTTGCGCTGGCAATCGTCGGACTTTACGCAATGGTCAAGCTGAGAAGAAGGGCGGGTTGGAGCTTTCGTCCGAAGTACCCCACCCTGATGAATAGACTGGCTTCGTTCTCGATCGGAATTGTTGCCATCTACTCCATAATGGCCATCATTGTGTATGTGCAGATCCCCGGAACCACGATTACCCCCTCGGATTGGGCCTTCATCTTTTTCACCCCGCTCATGGTCACCTTTGCATTCGGAATTGCCGGACGGGGATTCTCAGACTTCTACAGGAGAGGCATGGATCCAACGAGCTGGTCTGTCGTGATGACAGCTTCTCTGGTCTTGGCCTCAATGTTCGCAAGCGACGTGATAATCCCTTACAGACACCTGCAGTACATGATGCCTGCCTCCGCTCTCCTGATAGGTATCGGTCTTTCAAGGATGGCAGGACTTCTTGGCGCCACCAACAAGAGAAGAAAGGTGGTTGTGGGGGCTCTGATAACGACGCTTCTTTTCATGCTGGCCGCCACAGCTCATCCACAGAAGGACCTGCTTGACAGATTGGATGAAGGAGTCCCAGCAAAGCTGGTCTCAAACGCCTTCTTCTCCGGTTTGTATGTCGACGGACTTGTGGCATCGGACCATATGGCCTCGACGACGTTGTTCGGGTTCGGAGGCGCAGACGGGACCTGGGACACTGCTCAGGACACCCTGCTGGCGGACACCTTTGAAGAAGCGAGAGACGAAATGGAGGAAGTGAACGCGCCATCGGGGAAGAAAAGGGTGGATTTCGTGACCTATGACAGGGACATGGAGAAGGGTGTGATGCTCTACCCATGGAACCCAGCCCCGATTCCGAGCACAGAAGCTGTGGACAAGTTCGATCAGGCTCCCTTCATGAAACTGTTCGACAATGGCTATTCCAGACTCTACTACGTCAACTGGGGATTGGCCTAGGCGGTAGGATCCAGAGCTTTCTGGTAGACGTTCACCAACTTCTTGGTGGATTCCTTCCAGCTGAAAGATGTGACCCTTCTCAGACCTTCAACGGACAATCTCTTACCCAGAGGTTTGTCAACGAGAACGCGAACAATCGCCTCAGCAAGAGAATCGCTGTCCTCGGGCGGTACAAGGAGGCCGTTCCTGTCATGGTCTATTATCTCGCGCGTGGACGGTAGATCCGAACACACTATCGGGACGCCGCAAGCCATGTACTCAAAGAGCTTCAAGGGCGAGAAACCAAAATCCCTGGCGGGGTAAGGCGCCAAGGCCACATCCGATTCGACCAGTACCCTGGGAACCTCATGAGGGAGCTTCCTGCCAAGAAGGTGCAGCCTCTCCGAAACGCCGTATTCCTTCGCCATCTCAGCCAGATGTGAAGTGCCGAATTCCTTCATGGACCCCACGAGCACCAGCTCTGCATCTGGTACGTCCTCCAACACGTAGGGGAAGCATCTGATGAGGTTCTCCAGGCCGTGCCAGGGGCCCAGAGCGCCGACAAAACAGATGACCTTCTTGCCTTCCAGGCCCAACTCCTTCCTAATGCCCAATGGTTCTGCATCAGGCCGGAAGACCTCCAGTTCAACACCGTTCGGCACGATCGAGATCCTCTCAGGCTCTGCGTCCCATCTTTCTGAAACGAGGTCCCTCAGGGTCTCGCTGACCGCGAACATGACCCTGGACTTCTTCATAAGGCTCTTGCACCAGGACATGGCTGACATCTTGTAGATGGGCGTGGAGGTGATGCGAGATGCCATGGCCTCGGTCTCGACCCAATCGTCGTCTATCTGCAGAACGGTTGGAACCCTCTTCTCAAGCCCGACCTTGGTCCCGACTGCCCCGAACAGATAGCCCCTATCGTGGATGACATCGAAATTCTCCCTGTCCAACAATCTCCTCATCCGTCTGACCGCATCGAGAGTGAATACGATCCTCTTCAACGGAAAGTCCTCGGACATGACGCGATGGTATGTAACACCTTCCTCCACATCCTCCCTTCCCGGAGGCCTCCTGCACACGATATGAAGTTCGTGTCCCATCTCCACCAGGTTCTTGGCGAACTGTTGCTGGTGAACTGACTGAGCGATGGACTCTGGAATCATGATTGCGGGAGCAGCCATCAGAATTTTCATGAACCCTAATCATTAACTATCGCACGTGTATTAACCTTTCGAGCTGAAGGGAGATGGCCACTGAGAAACTCTCCAGCAGGGTTGTGAGAGGTGT
Source organism: Thermoplasmata archaeon (assembly GCA_023140195.1). Classification (GTDB taxonomy): domain Archaea; phylum Thermoplasmatota; class Thermoplasmata; order RBG-16-68-12; family SOIM01; genus JAGLME01. The sequence goes on along the minus strand of JAGLME010000032.1, from coordinate 67,223 downwards.
CAAGTGGAATTTTGTCGGGGTTTTTGGCACCCTTACAATCAATTTCATTTACACACTCGTCATTGCGAGGATAGTCAGTCCCGATGACTTCGGAAGGCTGACCTTTCTTCTGCAGCTACTGGCAACAATCATTCTCCTCAGCACAATGGGTTTTGAGTATGCCATAAACAAGTTCGTTCCGATCCATCACGTGGAGGGGCAGACCGGCAGGACCGTGGACATGGTCAGGAAGATGTTTCTCCTCAAGTTGGGGGTGATACTGTCGCTTTCGCTCATTCTCTTCTTTGGTTCGGACATCATCGCTCAGCAGATCTTCACGAAAAGCGGGCTTTCCTTCTACATCAAACTGGTTGCCATAATAATCATCCCTTACGGATTTGAGGGGATATTCAGGCCGCTCCTGGTAAGCTACTTCGAGCAGAAGGTTGCCAATCTCTCCATTGTTACAGCCAGGTTCCTCAACCTGATTCTGGCGACGGGGTTGATACTGGTGATGGGGGACATCTCAGGGGGCCTCTATGCAGAACTCATCTCTTGGAGCCTATTTCTGACGATCATCCTGGTGGAAAGCAAGAGGAAGGTCTTCACAACGAAGGTCGCACCAAACAAGGTGAACCTCCGAACGGTAGTGAAGTACTCCTCCCTCCTCTACGCGTATGCGATAATGAACGTCCTCCTGGGCCAGCAGTTGGACATCATCCTTCTGGGTAGGTTCCAGCCGGATGCTGAGATCGGCTTCTACTTCATTGGCTACAATCTTGCTTACCTCGGGGTCTCGGTCTTTAACCTGGCACTGGCAGGCGGAATAACCCTGACCTTCTTCTCAGAACTCTACGCGAAGAAAGACTATGAGGGGCTCAGGAAGACGTACACCGTCTTCTTTCAGTACAACTATTTCACGATAATACCAATCGCCGTCGGCGGGATCATTGTGGGGAAGGAGCTCATCGAACTTCTGTATCCGGTGGACTATGTGGCGGCACTACCGATACTAACGATCTTCTTCGTGTCCTTCTGTGTGATCAAGCTCGGAGGAATAACCTCCACATTCATGAGCGCGATGGAGAGGGAAAAGGCGCTTGTGGCCTCAAGGACCATCTTTGGAATTTCGAACCTGGCTTTGAATTTGGTTCTCATTCCGGAATATGGAGCGGTCGGGGCGGCAATTGGCACGTCGATTGCAGGCATCCTGGGGGTAAGCTACGAGTCGTATGTGGTCCACAAACTGGTGTCACCCGACTACCCGACAAGGTTCCTCGGAAAGGTGCTTCTGGCCTCACTGGTGATGGGTGCCGTTGTTCTGGGTGCGAAGACGTTCCTGGGAGGGTCCGTCTTTGGGATGAACCCGGTCATCATTCTGCTGCCTCTGGGCCTTGTGGTCTATCTCATAATGGTAAAACTTCTGAGACCAGTCTCCAATGTTGTCCTTGAAATGATGGAGAAAACCGGAGTGCCGCTCAAGAGGATCTGGATGAAACTGCTGAGATAGGAATCAGGACAGTACTTCTTCATAGAGATCGATTACCATATCCACCATTTTGCCAACGTCGAATCGCTCTTCTGCAGTAAGCCTGGCATTCTCCGAGATCTCAGATCCTGGTGAGGACAATGCTCGAAGACATCCATCGACCAAGCTCTCAAGGCTTCCTTTCTGGATTAAGAATCCATTGTAGCCGTCGCGAACCACGCTCGGGATGCCACCGACACTCGACGCAACCACCACGGTTCCACTGGCAATCGCTTCTAGAAGAGAAAGAGGCAAGGCTTCCCATCGGGTGGAGGGCATGAGGAAAACGTCTGCTAGGTTGTGGTAGAGAGGAACCAGCTCCTCCTCTATCCTCCCGACGGCGAGTACTCGGTCTTCAACGCCCAAGGACTTTGAAAGGGGGATGACCTTGTCATCGAAATCGCCCTCACCCACAATGACCAGCTTGACCGGACCGACCTTTTTCAGAAGTGTTGGAAGAGCCTTCATTGCCAGGTCAACGCCTTTCTCCCTTCTGACCCTGCCAAGAAACAGCAGGACCTTCTCATCTTCAAGACCGAGAGACTCTTTGACCTGAGCCGTATCCAATCCGGGTTTGAATCTGCCCAGATCTATCCCATTGGGGATCGTGGCGACATTCTGGGCCGAAGCGAATCCCCACTTGACGATGTGTTCAGCGAGTTGATCGCTCACTGCAATGACCTTCTCGGACGAGCGGTACACCTTCCGGTGATGCTTGAAATAGTACAGGGTCTTTGCCATGGAAATCGGGCTGGCCTTCAATCCCGCTGTTCTGCTGTACGACACCGCATCAGTTATCGGAGTCCCGTGAGATGTTGTGATTAACGCTGTGCCGCTGTCCCGTATCGAGTTCAGAGCGCTGTAACATGCGATGCTCTGGCTGTGGAGAACATCTATATCGCCCATAATCTCCTCAATCTTCTCAGCGCTGCTCTGCCACCATTCTGGCGAATATGCCCCAGGTTTCGTTCCTGGCAAATATTGTATCTGTACGCCACCAATAGTCTCTGCTTCTTTGCCTTCTGGATGACTCGTGGTGACAACGGTCACTGAGTGACCCTTCTCAGCGAGGCCTTTCGCAAGAACATCGATGTGGTATTCCATTCCCCCGATAGTGTGAGATTTCAGGGACCGCGATATCATGCAGATGCGCATCGTACCAGTCGCCAAAACGCCTCCAGATATAATAAGATAGCACACTTTCTTCTGACAAAAGCAAAGATTTAATCCCCTTTTCGCATTAGGAGGGGCGATGGACGTCCCTGGAATCAGAGAAGACTTCCCCTGTCTTCATAAGGAGATCAATGGCAAGCTGCCAATCTACTTAGACACAGCGTGCACCGCATTGAGACCCAAGCAGGTCATAGATGCAATGAACGAGTATTACACCGAGTTCCCAGCATGCGGAGGAAGGAGCGTTCACAAGTTCGGCACAGAGGTCACTATCAGGTGTGACGAGAGCAGGGACCAATTGCAGAGATTGTTGAACGCTGAGAGACCGGAAGAGATAATCTTCTTGAAGAACACGACCGAAGGCATCAACCTACTCTCCCACACTCTGGGTCTGAAAAAAGGCGACATAGTCCTGACCGGAGACAAAGAACACAATTCCAATCTGGTGCCCTGGCAGGTTCTGACTACTAGAGCCGGAACCAAACATCAGATCTTCAAATCAAACGATGACGGGTCGTTCTCCATGGAGAACCTCAAGGAGAAGTTGAGCCCGGACGTGAAGCTGATCAGTATCGCAGAGGTGTCCAACCTGGACGGTTCGACCGTACCCGCCAAGGATCTGATCGAGGTCGCTCACGATAATGGGTCATTAGTGCTCTTCGACGGAGCACAGTCAGTCCCTCACCGGAAGATGGACGTGCAGGAATTGGACTTGGACTTTCTCTGTTTCTCAATCCACAAGATGTGCGGTCCGAGCGGGATGGGGGTGCTTTATGGCAAGTATGATCTGCTGGACGGCCTGGACACGTTCCTGGTTGGGGGCAGTTCGGTCGCTGACACGACATATGACGACTACAAGCTGCTGAGGCCTCCGCAGAAATTCGAGGCTGGTCTCCAGAACTTCGCAGGGATAATCGGGACATGTGCTGCGGTAGAATACCTGATGAACATCGGGATGGAAGAGATCCATGAATACGAGAAGAGCTTGAACAGGATTGCCACAGACCTTCTATCCAACATTCCAGGCCTGACAATCCTCGGACCGGGCGCAGCGTATAGAGGGGGCATCACCGCCTTCATTATTGATGGAATGGAACCTCATGACGTGGCAATGATCCTTGATGAAGTGGCCAATGTGATGATAAGGAGCGGGATGCACTGCAACAACTCTTGGTTCAATGATCACGGCATTAGGGGTTCATCTCGTGCATCCTTCTACATCTACAACACAGAGGATGAGGTTCGGATCTTCGCGGAAGAACTGGAGAAGATAGTCCAGGAATTCAGATAACCTCCTTCAAGGCTGGCATGCTTCTTGGCCAGTGTTCCTTTGGATTCACGGAAAAACTGTAATAATATGAGTCTCATTCATCGATAGTTGTGGCGACCCAGTAAGATATGGAAATTGAAGAAGAAGATAACTATTGATCTATTGTCTAAGGAAGGTTGACACTGTGCCAGCGATAAAGGTAGAAGGCCTCCGAAAGAAGTTCGGGAACGTGGTCGCAGTGGACAACATCAGTTTCGATGTTGAGAAAGGAGAGATGTTCGGTTTCTTGGGACCGAACGGAGCCGGGAAGACCACCACGATAAGGTTGCTCACAGGCGTTTTGATCCCAGATGCTGGTAATGTGACAATTGAAGGGGTTGACGTAAGAAAGGATATGATTCGAGCGAAGATGATGATGGGGGTCATACCCGAGATGGGGGACGTATATGTCGACCTAACGGCTAAGCAGAACCTCGTTCTGGCTGGCAAGTATTACGGTCTGCCAAAGAGTGCACTCGAAGAAAAATCAGAAGAGCTTCTATCGACCTTTGGACTGTACGACAGGAGAAAAGACCCCGTTAGGACATTCTCGAAAGGGATGAAGCAGCGAATCAGTATCGCGTGTGCCATAATCCACGAGCCGCAGGTCCTTTTCCTGGACGAGCCTACGGAAGGATTGGATGTCCAGAGTCGAAGGTTGATAATTGACACGATAATTGAGATGAATGAGAAAGGGAGCACAATCTTCCTGACAACACATAACATCGAGGAAGCAAACAGATTATGTGAAAGGGTGTGCATCATAAACAAAGGAAGGATAGTGGCCATAGATAGACCCGAGATATTGAGAGGCACCTTTGATAACACCCAATCTGTTGAGATATCCTTTGATCAGAGTGTTGAAGGCGATCTGTTCGACGCTGAGTTTATATCGAAGGTTGACAGGTTTGGGGATAAATTGCGCTTATACACAAACGACCCGGACAGGTCGGTCAAACATGTTGTGGCCTTGGCAAATGAGAGGGGTTTGCGGATAGTCTCCATGACCGTCTGCGGCCCCAGTCTTGAAGAGGCGTTCGTTAGGCTCACTGGAGGTGAGCAATGAAGGAGTCTGTTTTTCTTCGGGGCGTGATAGTTACAGCAGAGAAGAACATAAGGATATACTACAACAAGGCCCCGGTAATCATATTCGGCCTCCTTTTCCCGCTCTTCATGTTCTTCGCGTTCTACATGGGAAGGAAAATCGACATGTCAGTGTTCTTTCCAGGGTTCCTTGCTATGGCGTTGTTCTTCACCGCGTCATCTGTGGGCCCGCTGATCACACCGTGGGAAAAGCAGGCAGGGACCTACGAAAGATTGCTGTCCTACCCCGTCAGCGTCAACACCATAATACTCGGGGATGTACTGGCCGGAGCGCTCTTCGGACTAATCATCACGTCCGTTGTAATGACAGTTGCAGTCCTTTTTCTTGAGGTCGCATTCACCGCCCCCATACTCCTAGGATTGGCTATCGTCCTGGGGACCATCTGTTTTGCATCGTTCGGCGTTCTTCTGGCATCACCGTCAGTCCGCTCCCCTTCCCACATCATGATGTTCTCCAGTTTGATACGCTTCCCATTGATCTTCATCAGCGGGATTTTCATTCCTCTGACCGAACTGGAAGGAATGGGTCTGATTCTCGCATACATCTCTCCCCTTACCTATCTTGTAGATATGTTCAACGCAGGCCTGACTGGAACCTCGGCATTTCCCGTGGCGGTGGACATACTCGCTTTGATGCTGTTCACCTGCGTTTTCTTGCTTATCGCCAGCAAATTTCATAAGAGAAACTTGGCAAAGGGACTGTGATTTGACACAACCAACAAACTAACAGTGCCACAGAAATTGTTTGAAGCCGCTACATGCATACGTAGGATTACCCTACTTCTTTTCGCTTCGGAAGTAGTCCAAAGAACGTATTATATAATTATGACAGAATGAAAATAACCAGATATGGAAGCCACCGGAGAGATTTGAACTCCCGACCTGCTGATTACAAATCAGCCGCTCTACCAGCTAAGCTACGGTGGCATAGACCCAAATGAGGCGGACGTTACCATATCCAGAACGATATAAAAGCATATGGGAAATCTGGTGGCCAGACAAGTATACCTTAAACGTTATATAAGGCTAAGACTATTTGACTGAAACAGTGGGACATCTTGCTACAAGATGACCGCTTGAACCATCGGAGAGAAGCAGCAACCGGTTCTTGAGTTACCTCAGATACACGTAAGATGACCTAACTCAACAAGGAATTGGACTTCATTTAGGAGGCGGATTGAATGGCCGAAGAATCTTCTATCACGGAGGAAGACATACAGAAAGCTAAGAAGGCCCAACTGAAGGACATGTGTGAGACCTGCGACCTTGATACTTCTGGCGTCAAGAAAGATCTACAGAACAGGTTGTACGCCTACATATCTGGCGAAGGTCCCGCTGAAGAAGAACCAGAAGAGGAAGAGCCTATTGAGGGTGAAGAAGAGGAGGCCGAGGAAGAGGTAGAAGAGGAAGCTCCTGAGGAAGAAGAGCCTGAAGAGGAAGCTCCTGAGGAAGAGAAGACCGAAGAGGAAGAAGCACCTGAAGAGGAAGAAAAGGAAGCTCCTGAGGAAGAACCCGAGGAGGAAGAGGAAGCTCCTGAGGAAGAGAAGACCGAAGAGGAAGAAGCACCTGAAGAGGAGGAGCCTCCAGAAGAAGAGCCTGAAGAGGAAGTCGCTGAAGAAGAAGTCGCCGCACCCATTGAGGAAGAGGCCCCGCCACCTCCCAAGGAGAAGATCGAGCGTCCCTGCCCAACTTGCGGGAAGGAGCTCGAACACATTGAGAAGTATGATAGGTATTACTGTCACAGCTGCAAGTCATATGCTCCCAGAGAGAAGCCCAAGCCTGCTGCTCCCCCTGCCGCGGCAGCGGTCCCAGCACAAGAAGCGAGACCCTGCCCCACGTGCAAGAGGCCTCTCAAGTACATCAAGGAATACGAGAGGTGGTACTGCCAGAGTTGTGGAACATACGCTCCGGTGACCATTTCCAGGAAAGAAGCTCCAGAAGTCGCAAAGAGACCTGGAAAGACATGCTCTACGTGCGGGAGACCTCTCAGACACATCAAAGAATACAACAGGTGGTACTGTAACAGCTGCAAGGCGTACGAGGGGGTCAAGAAGGTCGAGCCGAGAGCTGGAGCACCTCCAGCGGTGAAGCGATGCCCGGCATGCGGTTCGGACATGAAATACGTGCCCAAGCACAGGCAGTATTACTGCTGGAGCTGTCGAGCATACAGACCTCTCAAGGCCCCACCGCAGAGGGTGACCGTCGCCGTGAGGCCGCCCGGTGCGAAACCGGGTGTCGCAAGACCTGCAACCAGGGCCCGACCAGCAGCTGCACGGCCAGCAGCCGTTGCTCCCGCGGTCGTCCCGTCAGACGGAACTGCGAAGGCCGGCGCCATCCTGGTATTGCTGGGTATCGTCTTCTTCATCATTTCAGGCCTGATCACTCTCATGGTCTACACAGGATCGGTGGATTCGGTAGCCCTCTTTGAGAGTGGATCTTACAAGGTGACCTTAGATGGTGGCATAACGGGCATGGAGCTCGACACATCAACCTCGCCGTCTACCGTGACTTATACGTTCAACATTCTGCTGTTCCTGGCAATTCTGTTCGGAGGATTGGGAGTCGCCTTCTACGGCTTTTCAATGGCTAAGTGGCTCCCCAGAGCGGGGCAGCGGAAGTAAGCACGGCCGTTCCATCTGATTCGAGCTGTTCGATATGACCAAGTTGGAGGACTGCATACCTGAGAAGAGGGTTTTTCCGAAAGGGGATGTCAACAAATACGTCTCGTGCTGGACGGAAAAGGACGTACTGGGCGGAGAGGTCGTCGATGCCTTGGTGGTCATACTGAGAACTTCAGGATGCTCTTGGGCCAGAAAGAAGGGTTGCACCATGTGCGGCTACTTCAACGATTGCCATCCAGATGCGGACGGAGAGAACATACTCCATCAGTTCGGGAAAGCTGTCGAGAAGTCCAATGGACAGACCATGCTCAAAGTGTTCACATCAGGCAGTTTCCTGGATGAGAGAGAGATCCCGCGGGAAACAAGGGCGGATATTCTGGATATCGCCTCAGAGAGATTCAAGCAAGTGATAGTAGAGACACGTCCACAATACGTCACTGAAGAGTCGTTGAAAGAAAGTGTTTCCCAGGTTGCCGGACTTCAAGTGGCACTGGGTCTGGAATCTGCCAACGACATGGTCCTCAAACACTCGATAAACAAGGGATTCACCTATGATGACTACCTGAAAGCTGCAGGGGTGATCAAGCAGGCGGGAGCGACGATCAAGACCTACCTTCTCGTGAAACCCCTCTTCCTGACCGAGAACGAGGCGATAAGAGACGCAGTGAATTCGGCGAACCAGATCAAGGGAGTTACGGATGTCATCTCACTGAACCCGGTCAACGTGCAAAAGGGGACGTTGGTGGAAAGACTCTGGAGGAGAGGCGAGTATAGACCGACGTGGCTATGGTCGGTTGTTCGAATAATGGAGGAATGCCAGGGTCTGGGTCCTAGGATCATTTCCTCACCCACCGGCGGGGGGAAGAAGAGGGGCGCTCACAACTGCCCCGTGTGTGACGCAGATGTGCTGAAGGGAATCGCGGAGTACTCACTCGGTCAGAGGAACGACTTCGGGGACCTGGAGTGTGGGTGCAGGGAGAGATGGATGGACACGCTCGATCTGCAGGGATTCACGCAAAGTTCTATAGACATTCAGCGATATTACGGGTGAAAGAGTTCAGTATGAAAATGGGTGGTGGACCGATGCAGACGTTCGACATTAAAAGGGGCCATTTCAAGAACATTGAAGGAGAGAAGCTCAAGGAACTGGTCATAGATGTTTTTGGAGAAGCGGAAGAGAAGGATGAGAGGATCGAGGCTTCATGGGGAGCCCTCAAGAAGCTGGCAGTGTGGACTGACGGCAAGCTGCTGTTCGTGGATACAGAGATGAATCCGGGCACGGATGATGCAACGGCTCTCAAGACAATACAGAACTACAACGCCTTCATGGAAAGGGCCACGGGTTTCAACGCCAAGCAGAGAAGGAACAGGGAAAAGAAGAAAGTCACAGGAAAGGCCTGAGTCAGCACTCAAGATCCTCATCACAGCCCCGAAAGGCTCAGCAAGAGTCCGTTCATCACCAACGGGTGAAATAGATAAGAGAATATAAAGATGTCCAGGTCCAGTCGAATTCGGGATCGGATTGTGCCTGAACCGTTACGGGCTCACACTTTGGGATCGATCTTCTCCTCGGCCTGTGGTATCAACTGCATGAACTCCACGCCGAGCTTCAATTGGCCCTGATTTGAGTAGAGCTTGACCTTCTTCAGATTTGTTCTGTAATAGCCGATCCGCTTTCTGTTGTCGGTTCCAACGACTTCCACCTTCACCCGGCGAAGAAGCCCCAGCTCTTCCAACTTCCTGACCTTCTTGTAGCATGTGACAAGCGGCATCTTCACCAGGCTTCTGATCTGCTGGATGTTCAAGGATTGGTTCAGAGTACTGAGAAGGACCTTCTCATCATCGAGGTCGAAGGGTATCGATTCCTGGGAATCGGACGACTTCTCGGGTTCGACCATGAGATCTCCCAACAATGAGTCCAGGTTATCCAGGCTGATTCCTTCTTCCTCCTCTTCATCGTCATATGAGGTACCTTCAGACTCTGGTGTTTCACCGCTCGGAGGTTCTGGTCCTCCCTTCTGGTCTTCAGAATCACCATTGCCAAGAGGATAATTCCTGAAAGCCCTCTCCAAGCACGACCTTGACTCCTGGGGCCTGCCCAGCAATCTGAGGACAACCGCCTTCTCGTACCATGCGTCGTGATGCGTATCTCCGAACTCAGTGGCCTTCTCCAAGGCTACCAGTGCTTCCTCGAGCTTTCCCATCTGCTTGAGAACGATCCCTGCCGCGTACCAGATCTCTTCGTCGTTGGGTTTCCCCCTGACGGCCTTGGTGTAGCACTCCAGGGCCTTTCTCTGGTTGCCAATGCCCCTGAAAGCTTCACCCTTGACGTAGAGGGCCTTTGAGTCTCCTGGGTTTATACTGAGAGCCTCATCGCATTGCTGGATAGCCTCCCTGTACCGCTCCATCTCGTTCAGCGCCTGAGCCTTTGATACCCAGTCCAGGCCCCTCCATGGGCCGGGACGATAGACCTCTTCTTCTGGGTCGTCGATCATACCACTCTCGTCATCGCCAGGCAGCTCGCTCAAGAGATGTTCCAGACCCTTAAGCACGTCCTCGGTGTTATTCTCGGCCTTTGCCTTCTTATCGGATCCTTGCATGGGTTTCCTCCATTACAAGTCCGCAGTGATACCTTTCGTCCCTTCAATCAACAAACGGATTATGCAATGGAAGTGTCGCCAGGTGGCTATAAAGATGTCCACACAAAACTCGACGGATGATTATCAGAATGGATAGCAGTTCGAGTGTACCTGAGGGTTTTGAGATGAGGTTGCCGGGACATGAACTCTGAAACTGAGTTCATCCCCGAAACGGGCTGGAGGACCAGAGCTCTTCAGGGATCACCCAAAGAGAGCTCCAAGTCCCGCAGCGGCCTCCTCTTCGGAAGCCTTCTTCTCTTTCTTGTCCTTCTTCTTGTCTTCGTCTTCCTTCTTCTCCTCTGGCTCGGCAGTCGCCGGAGCGGCTGCGGGAGCGGATGCCACCGGTGCAACCTGCGTAGAAAGAGCTTCCTCGATATCGACCCCTTCCAGGGCGGCAGTGAGAGCCTTGATCCTGGTCTCGTCAGGCTTGACTCCCGCCGCGGTGAGGACCTTCTTCACGCTTGCCTCGCTGATCTCCTTCCCAGCCGAGTGGAGAACCATTGCGGAATATATGTATTCCATTTGCTCACCTCTTTATCAACCAAATAATTGGCCTAGTCCGGAAGCGGCTTCGTCCTCGCTCACTTCCTTCTTCTTATCTTCTTTCTTCTCTCCTTCCTCGTCATCCGCCTTCTCCTCTTCCTCCGGCCCCTTCTCCGGTGGCGGCGACACGGACAATCTCTCCTTCAGCTCGTCGTCCAAGGCATCAGGGACGGCGGAGGCCAATGACAGCATCTCCGCATTTGCCTTCAGCAACATGAACTCCATAGTCTCCTTTGTCGGGAACCCGGAGTTGATCGCCAGGCTGAACGCTTCCCTGGACGCTTTTGATAGAAGTATCGGGATCGTTATGGGGCTGGGATATGCGATAAAGACCGCCAGGTTCAGCGATTGTCTCGCAGCTTCCTGGATGTTGTGCAGATACTCTTCATCGTCAATCGCCAAGCTGGAACGTTCGTAGAAAACCCCATCCTCATAGGCTCCTTTGAGGTCCAGGCCGACGGTCAACGGATATATCTCCAGCCTCGTAAGGGCGTTCGCAATATCCTTGGATATCTTGTCGCCCGCCCGAACAAGGACCTTGTCCTTCTTGATGACCACCTTCCCTCCTTCGATCGATGCCGGGATGCCGGCCTTCTGCAGGTCCCCGACGATCGGGCCTGGTTTGAATGGGGTGTCACCGGCCCTCACCATGATGTCGCTGGGAGCGATCTCGCCGCCCTTCGCGGGAGCGCTTGTCATTGTTGATTCAAGTTCCTTGAAGAGTCTGAAGGGATTGATGTCGGACAACACCATTGCGGTCTGTCCATCCACCACTTTGCTCAGCTTCTCGAGGCCCTTCTTCTTTGAGGAGGCTTCCACGAGAGCCATGTTGATGAACCTGTTCTTTGAGACGACCAGTCCGACCTTTCCCCTCAATCCAGCTCTCATCTGCTGCATCTGGGGGGCGGGAATGCCCTCCACCCTGGCAACACCGATCACAGGGCTGTTCACAAAGGCGTCTACAAGAGCAGCGACCATTTCCACTTTCTTCGGGGATACTTCTCTCATTCAGACACCTCACATAAGCCTAATCGAGGGGCCCATCGTCGTCTTGATGTGCACCGACGCCAGGTTCATCTTTCCCCTGTCCAGCGCACCGACTACCCTCTTGACAACTTCGTCCACGTTCTCAGCGAGGTCGTCCACGCTCATGCTCTTGACTCCAACTGGCGCGTGGAATGTCCTCTTGTCCCTGCTCCTTATCCTCACCGTGTTCCTGAGACCCGTGACGATCGGTCCGGGATCTGCACCAGGTGAAATCGGCCGGGGCATCTTTCCCCTTGGTGCTAACACGATGCCGAGCCTCTTTCCGATGACCGGCATCAATGGAGCTTCGGCAATGAAGAAACTGTATGAATCGGCAATCTTCCTGGCCTGCCTCTTGTCGTCTGCAAGATCCTCCAGCTCTTCTGGTTGTATGACGAGATCGGCGACCTTCTTGGCCTTCAACGCCAGTTCTGCACTACCGAAGACCGCGACCTTCACGTCTCTTCCCCTGCCCTTGGGGAGGACGACCTCAAGCTCCACCCTGTTCTTTGGGACTGAAAGATCAACATCTTTGAGATTAAAAGCAATGTCGACGCTCTCCTCGAAGTTCCTCTTCCTGGAGTCCTCGACGACCTTCTTCAATGTTTCAACGGTCTTGCTATCTGCCAATACCATTCCTCCTGTAGTGCTAACGGCGCGAGCCTCCTACATGGGGAGTTGGACCAATGCCATAAGCCATTTATAAAGTTTTGGAACGTAGGAACGCTACTCGGGCGGGATTATGCCGTCGTACCTTCCTTCCTTCAGCTCGGCCTGGGCCTCCTTGGGCGGTTTTCCCTCGATGTGAACGCCGCACGAAACGCAGGAACCGATGACCTCCATCATCCTGTCCTTCTTGGTCTTGCCAAGCATCGAGTCCATCTTCATATCGGCTATCTTCATGACCTGCTCGATGGTCAGGTCTCCGGCTTTGACACTTGGTGTGTTCCCAGAGCCCTTCTCGACCCCCAGCTCCTTGAATATCAGTGCGGTGGTTGGTGGTGTTCCCACTTCCAGGTCGTACTCTTTGGTCTTCGGGTCCACCGTGAGCTTGATGGGGACCTTCATTCCCTCGAAATGCTTCGTCTTCTCGTTGATGAACGCGATGATCTCGCCAATATTGAGTCCTAGGGGACCTAGAGAGGGACCCAGGGGGGGTCCGGCGTTCGCCTTGCCGGCGTCGACCAGCATCTCAAGAACTTCCACCATGGCTATCCTTCCTCCTTCTCAAGCACTCTGACGTGATCGCCCCTGACCGTAACTGGTATAGGGACCATTGATTCGAACAGTTCAACGGTAATCTCCTCCTTGCTCTCGTCGATGTGTTGCACCCTCGCCTTCTCCCCTTTGAACGGACCGGCCACGAGCTCCACGATATCTCCTTCCATGACGCCCGAGACCAAGGGCTGAGGTGTGAGGAAATGATCTATCTCCTTGAAGGTGGTCTCACCCTTGACGATGCCTCTGGCCCTCCTGATCCCCTTCACTATGCGCTCCAGCGCATCCGGGTTAATGGACTCCACTAGGACGTAGCCTCTGAGGGTGGGAGGGGAAAGGACTGAGAAAATGCCTGAAACCTGACGCTTAGCCCTGCTGGCTATCGACTTGGCGACCGATTTCTCGTGTCCTATCGAGGTCTTGACGGCCAGAATCGATTGTCTTACAGAGGTAACCGTGGTTATCGTCTCTGAGACAGCTGCATCCCCTGTTGACATTACCGTGAGGATGACGTTGGCCCGGGAGCCGTATTGGGGATTCTTGGGAGCAACGACTTTCAAGGCGATGGGTTTGGAGTCGCCTTTCTTCACACTAATACTCTTCTCTGTCTCGCCGGTCAGGGTGACATCCCAGAGACCTTCTTTCAGGCCCGATATCCTGATGGACCATTCCATGGCACCCTCGTCCTCCTCAGCGAATATGAGGTCGAGTTTCAGAGCATAGGTGTCGTCATGATCCCCGGTGTTCTCAAGCTTGAGGTGATAATCTGTATCGGCCCCAGATGGCAGAACCCTCTGAAGCTCATCGTGTTCTACATGGAGGCCGTAGCCAATGAGGGATGGCTTTTCTTCCTTCTTCTCCTCTTCTTCCTCTTCTATCTCTTCCGGTTCAAACACTCCCAAGAAAAAACCTCCCCTATGGTGAGAAACTGGAGACCAAGTCAGGTATCAGGAAGACCATGATGTAATATATCGCAAAACCCAGCAATCCGATCATGAGCAGGCCTGCGCCCACAAGTTGGAGAGTCTTGATGTACTCATCCGGCTCGGGTTTCCTAGCCATGTGAAGGACCTGGCCGTACTTCCCCCTTCCGATGCGCTTTGCCCTTTCCTCGATCTTGCGTTGGGCCCTCCAGGACCTCTTCACGATATCCATTTCTCGACCTCAGCTAACCATTTCTACTCCAGCAGTCTCCTCTCTTTTCAGTTTTGCAGGACCGAATATCTGTTTCGATTTGACTCCGGTGACAATCAACAGAACACGCATTCGCTGTTCCAGGGCTGGATCCACCACCGCTCCCCAGATGATCCTGGAGTTGGGGTTTATCCTGTCCTGAAGTATCTCGGCGACCTTCTCCGCTTCGCCCACGGACATGTCGGTTCCACCCGTCACGTTCACGAGCGCTCCAGAGGCAGTGGAAATATCAACATCCACGAGCGGAGAATTGATCGCAGCTTCAATCGCCTCCTCTGCCCTGACGTCAGAATCGCTGCTCTCTCCGAGTCCTATCATAGCGACGCCTCCACCCTTCATTACCGTCTTGATGTCGTTGAAGTCCAGATTGACCAGACCGGGTTTGGTGATTATCTCAGTAACTCCTTTGATCGCTCGCATGAGCACTTCATCGGCGACCTTGAAAGCAGCATTCAATGAAAGTCTTGGAACAAGCTCCACAAGCTTGTCGTTGGGAATGACAATGACCGTGTCGGCAAAGTTCCTCAACTTGTCCATGCCGTACTCGGCGTTCTCAGTTCGGATCGCGCCTTCGGCATGGAATGGCAGTGTGCAGATTGCTATGGTCAGAGCTCCAACTTCCTTGGCGATGCTGGCTATGTATGGGGCTCCTCCTGTGCCCGTTCCGCCCCCAAGACCGCAGGTTATGAAGACCATGTCAGCTCCCTGAAGCATTGCTCTCAGTTCCTCTTCGGATTCTCGGGCAGCCTCTTCACCCACCTGGGGCAACGCGCCCGCACCCAGGCCTCGCGTGCTTCTTCGCCCAAGGAGGATCTTGTGCGGTGCCCTGACGACGAGCAGATGTTGGGCGTCCGTGTTGGTGGCATACAGTTCGGCACCAAGAACGCCTGCCTCGACCAGTCGGTCAATGGTGTTCGATCCCGCTCCTCCAACGCCTACTATGCGGATGCTGGTCTTCAGACCCGCCAATATTCGCTCGAGCTCGGCATCGTCCGTGCTGTACCCGCCTATCTCGGTGGGCGATTCTCGAACCTCCGTCCTGCCCTTCGCTCGGGACAGAACCTCTTCAACTATGGATTTCATCACTCATCCTCTCCAGGCTTGATGCACTTCCTTCAGATTGCTGCATTTTATCCTGTCAGAAAGTTCTGATACCGGGCTAAAGTAAATACGACCACTTTTAAATAGTTTCGGATTGAGAACGACTGACCCAGCACATCTGGGACTGATGGGTTGATATGCCTATCGGACCACTTCTACGGGACCTTGTTTCAATTCTGAAGCGGACGACCGGCCCATGATATGCCTTGAAGAAACACCTGTCGCCACCACCATGACCCGTATCTTGTTCTCCATGGTCGGGTCCACTGTTGCGCCCCAGATGATCCTCGCGTTCCGGTTGACCTTTGCCTGCAGTTCTTCAGCGACCCTCTCGGCCTCCTGGATGGACATGTCCTCTCCACCCACGACGTTGACCAAGATCCCTGAAGCATTTGAGATGTCCACATCCAGAAGGGGCGAGTTGATCGCTTCGTTGATCGCTTCCACGGCCCTATCCCCGCCGGAGGCATCGGACTCACCGAGGCCGATCATAGCGACGCCTGCACCCTTCATTATTGTCTTGAAGTCGTTGAAGTCAAGGTTGACCAGTCCCGGCTTCGAGACCACCTCGGTCAGACCCTTGATGCCTCTCATGAGAACCTCGTCAGCGACTCGGAAGGCCTGGTTCAGTGGCAATCTGGGATAGAGCTCCACGAGCTTGTCATTGGGAACACAGACGACGGTGTCGGCGGTCTTCCTCAACCTTGCCAGACCCCATTCCGCATTCTCCATCCTCATCCTGCCTTCGCCCTTGAATGGGAGGGTGACTATTGCCACAACGAGGGCGCCAGAATCCTTTGCGATTTTGGAGATCACGCCGACTCCGCCAGTGCCGGTTCCGCCTCCCAGCCCGCAGGTCACGAAGACGATGTCAGATCCGGCCAGGGATTTGGCGAGCTCCTCCTTTGACTCTCGCGCCGCTTCTTCGCCGACCATGGGCAATGCTCCCGCACCTAGTCCTCTTGTTGCCCTTTTTCCCAGAAGTATCTTCCTGGGGGACCGAATGGAGAGCAAGTGTTGAGCGTCGGTGTTCGTGGCAAAGAGCTCAGCACCGTGAATGCCTTCCTCGGCAATCCTGGAGACCGTGTTGCATCCACCGCCACCACAGCCTATTATCCTGATGTTCGTCCTCAGTTTCGAAAGGATCTCCCTGAGCTCTGAGTCCACTTTCGTGTCCCTTACATGGACCTTCGCATCGGGAATCTCCTCGTGCGCCTCAAAAGCCTTGTGTCTTGACAGTGCTTCTTCTACTATAGACTTCATGCTGTCACCTCAAAATCGCAATTGACCCATCCCATGAGCATATGGGAATAGGAAACGTTGGATAAATAATTTGTTGATGATTCAGAAAAGGAGGCCCTTTCCGATCTTGGACGCTTTCTCGACATAAGGCCGGTCTGCGGCGATCATTACCAGCCAATCGGCGGCGTCCCTTGCCTCGATCATCCGTCCCATGTCACTGGCATGCTTGAAGAATCTCACCTTTCCATTGTCAAGAACTCGAATGTCCGTCTTGGATATCCTGGGCTCGGTCCTCTTTATCTCGGCTGGGGGGTAGTCAACGATGACGCGCCCTTCAGGGGCACCGGTCCGCTTGCAGAGCTCCCTCTCCACCTTCTTCCTCTCTCGGGGGTCCTCGAACCTCTTGAGGCCTTCGGCCTGTTCCTCGGTCAGGTCCTTCTTCTTGCCAACGTAGGCCTTCTTGTACAGCTTCCGGTACTTGATCTTCATTGCGATGTCCTTCTGGAAACCTCCCTGCTCGGTGAGGGAGGACATCAGCTCCGAGTCCACCATTCTCTGAATTGATGAAGGATCAAGTCCTTTCCAGTTCTCAACCGCTCTGGCTAGCATGAGTTCGGCTATCCTGACCGTCTTGTGGAAGTAAACGGAAGAGAACATCAGTGCCCTGGCGACGAACATGCCCTCCAATGCGCTGAGCCCTTTTCGATCGACGACAAGATCATTGTGATGAATAGCGAAGGTCTGCACCAGCCTGTCCGCATCGATGATGCCATGGGCGACGCCAGTATAGTATGCGTCCCTGAGCAGATAGTCGATCTGATCGATGTCAATGGGACTGTTGATGAGCTGTGTCAGGTATCCTTTCTCGTTGAAGAACTCCTGGCCCTTGTCCAAGTGCAAAGTGGTCGAATGTGAAGGATGGGGCGTGGATATGAGACTAGCGACTTCCGCTGGATTCACATCGTGTTCCTCGAGCACCTCGTGCACTCTCGGGACGTGTGGAAACGCCTCTCTTTCTTCCTTGCTGATGTTATCCTCTTCCCCGGTGATGATCTTCTTGGTAAGGTCCATGTGGTTCATTCCGATCGCTTGTTCAAGGGTTGTCTCCAAAGTGTGCGAGAACGGTCCATGGCCGACATCGTGCAGCAGACCGGCGGACACTAGAAGGTCCCTCTCGGGCTTCTCAAGGGTAAGGACATCGGATATCCGCTTGGCCAAATGGCCAGTGCCCAGGGAGTGTTCGATCCGGGTGTGGTTTGCGCCTGGAAAGACCAGATACGACAGACCCAGCTGCTTGATTCCGTTGAGCCTCTGCATCTCAAGGGTTTCCATCAGGTCCAGTTCCAGTGGTTCGACCTTCATCGTTCCGTATATTGAATCGTGTATGATCTTGAACTCCGCCATCGTTAGATGCCATCCTGTTCGCGATATAAAAAGGGTTTCTCAGACTAATGTGCTCCATTGGAAGACCAACGAGTGATAGAGTTGATAGAAAGCCCCAAGGTTCCAACGAGAGCGTTCAGTTCATCAGACTGTCAAGATAATGGAAGCTTGCGATGTCCCACCGTCGTCGTCCTGAACACTGACTATGACACTGTAACTCCGTCCGGATTGATATGTGTGTCTGACAGTATCGGTGACGTAGATTGGATTGACTTCAAGGCTTGGATAAGGATCTGGATTCATGCCGTCATTGTAGTATATGTGTTGTTCGAAAGAGCCATCTCCCAGGTTCCATTCAACATTTAGGTCGTCACTTCCTACATCAGAGACTTCAGCTTGAAGCACACATTCGCGTTCCAAGATATATGAATCCATATCGGGGATGTGCCAGTCCCATGTATTAGGATGTCTGACGTTAAACGTGTGATGCATGCTGGCAATCTCCTTTCCATCACTAAGCAGTCGAATCCATGCTGGAGTTGAGCCCCAAGGGCGTCCGTTGATATCATCATCTTCGGGTGAATATCTGATAAGGGCCGAATACGAGTTATTCATATCAAGCTCCAAATCCTCGAGTTCAAGCAACTGTTCATCTGGATTCCCTGGCTGTCGGAGAAGAGTGCCGCTGAAGACATCTTCATTGCCCGAAGATATCGCGAGCGACACATCATGCCATTTCTCCCCAGCAATTCGGAGTTGAATGTTAATGGGACCGATGTTCGTGCAATGATAATCGAGATTGACCACAGGTCCCTGATTCAGGACCGTGACCGTCGTCGCGTTGGCATCCCAGTTTCCTTTGTTGTCCTCAACTCGAAGGGTAATGGTCACCTCGCCATCATCGCCATACACGTATGAGGGAGAAGGTCCGATCAAATCGATATCGTTCGTGAAGTTGCCATCACCATTGCTGTCCTCCTGAGCATTCATGTCCCAATGGAAGGTGAGAGACTCCCCTGTTGATCCGGTTCCATCCAGAATAAGAACATCACCTTCGTATGTTGTCTGGTTACCTCCTGCTTGAGCCACTGGCAACAAAGGCTCCCTCGAGAGATAGGCGAGATGGCTCTTGTTGTCAATGCTCATCCACCCACCCAAATGAGGAACGCCTCTACTATCGAATGCCAAAGGGTGGCTTGTGTGCCAGCCTGTACCCGCAACCACTGTGGTGTTGATTCTCTCCCATTTCCAAATCGAGTTATTGAGATAGCCGAAGAATCTGCCATAATACGAATAGTAGATTCCAGGTGAGTTATCATGGAGAGCAATTGCAACCACACCGGCTTTTCCATCCGTTGCGTTATCCACTCTCCAGGTTCCGTTCCAAACTGCATACTTGAATCCTTCACGACCGCTCCAAGTTACATGAGGACGATCGAACGCGTCCATCGCCATCGAGATATATGCAATGATGTAGCTACCAGCTCCCAAGTGCTCTATTTG
Source organism: Thermoplasmata archaeon (assembly GCA_023140195.1). Lineage (GTDB taxonomy): Archaea > Thermoplasmatota > Thermoplasmata > RBG-16-68-12 > SOIM01 > JAGLME01. The sequence continues at coordinate 47,660 of JAGLME010000032.1, read as the reverse complement.
CCACGATCCTCCGCTGTATTTTGCGTAATAGACTTCCTTCCAAGGATTGCCATACCTAGCATACGCTATGTGGGGATTGCCTTGTGAGTCCACGCATATTGAGCTCACTAGTCCACCTTCCTGATCGATGAGTGCTGTCTCCCATTTTCCACCAACTAACTTGGCATAGTGCAGCCCGCCTTGATTCCAGTCAGTATACGATATGTGGGGATTGTCGGAAGGATCCAGAGCCAATGATGTGAAGCCTGCCCACACGGCCTCATCCACTACCATCCTTGTCCAGCCAGTATTATCTCGAACCGCGTATCGGAGGCTCTTGTCCTTTGCTTGAGGGGGTGGCGGATATTCAGGAGGCACAAGCACGGGCTCGAGAGGGGCATAGCTAATGTGGACTCGACCACCCGAATCAATGGAGACAGAAGGGAATTCACCGACCAAATCCGAATTGTCCACCACCTCAGAACTCCATGTACCATTCTCTTTCCTTGTGTATCTGAGAGAAGGGCCAGGGCCTTGATGAGCCATGTGAGGAACATCATTTGAGTCTATGGCAAGTGAGGCGCCTCTTCCTGTGTATGCTTGGATATCCGCAATCTCAACAACCCAGTTGACGCTGGGAGGAGTTGGAGCGTCCAGTGTCTCAGGGGAATCATGACCGAAGTCAGCTTGAGTTAGGACCGATTGTGCCAAGATCACAGCGAGAAACATAGCAGTAGCTTTCTCGTTTAGAAGACCCTCCATCGAAACCAAATCCATCCTCCAGAAGATAAGAGTGAGGTGGTAACTTATATCTTTTCTGGTTCACTCTTTGACTCCCTACTCGGCGCTTCCAAGTATGAAACCTAAGGTTGACCTGGATTATTCACTCTAGCAATAGAACTGACAACTGAATTAGCCGATGAGATGGACAAGTATCGCCTTCTGAGCATGGAGCCTGTTCTCTGCCTGGTCGAAAACAACTGACCTGTCTCCATCGATGACCCCGTTGGTTATCTCCTCGCCCCTGTGAGCGGGAAGGCAGTGCATCACGAGACAATCATCCTTGGCCCTGCTGACCAGCTCCTCGTTCACCTGATAAGGGGCGAATACCTCAAGTCGGACTGCCTTCTCAGCCTCATCACCCATCGATACCCAGACATCCGTGTAGATCACATCCGCATCCGATACAGCATTCTCGGGAGACTTGATAACATCCACCGAGACGTTGTTCTCTTCTCCGATCTCCTTTGCGGTTCTAAGTATGCCGCTGTCCGGGTAGTAGCCCTCGGGACATGCTGCCGAGATGTTCATCGAGCTCATGGCACAACCCAGGAGAAGAGAGTTGCAGACGTTATTGCCATCTCCAAGGTAGGCCAGCTTCAATCCACTTAAATCCTCCTTTTTCTCCATTATCGTGAAAAGATCAGCAACAATCTGACAGGGATGTTCCAGATCATCCAGGCCATTCAGAACAGGGACGGTCGCGCCCCGCGCCAACTCCACAGTCTTGCTGTGCTCAAACCCACGGTACATTATCGCATCAACATATCTGCTTAGGACCTTAGCAGTGTCCGCGATGGTCTCCCCCCTTCCGAGCTGGAGATCCGATGTGCTCAGGTATAAGGCGTGTCCGCCCAACTGTGTCATTCCCACCTCGAAGGATACTCGAGTTCTGGTGCTGGGCTTCTCGAAGATCATTGCTAGGCTCTTGTCCTTCAACGGTTCATGTCTCTCGTTAGCTGTTTGGATGTTCTTCAGGTTAGATGCCAGATCCAATATCTGCGGAAGATCGTCGGTCAATTCCAGCATGGAGACAAGGTCCCTTTTCATGTCCTCCCCTGTCAACGAAGCGTGTAGCGGGTATAAGACTTTTCAGTGGAAGTAGGCTATTCGAACACTATCCAGGTTCCGTCCTTCCCATTCAATGCTCTCTTCAAGTGCCCCAGAGAGGTGATGATGGCTTGACGGTCCTCGTTCTTGATGAAGTCCACGGCGGCCTGGACCTTTGGACCCATGGTGCCCGGTGGGAAATGACCGTCCTTCATGTGTTCGCGTGCCTCGTCGACAGTCATCTTGGACAGATCCTTCTGGTTCTTCTTGCCGAAGTTCAGTGAAACGCGTCTCACATCTGTGATCGTCAATAACATCTGTGCGTCCAGTTCATCGGCGACCAGCCCGGAAGCAAGGTCCTTGTCGATGACAGCTTCCACACCAACGAGCTTGCCGCGCTTCTCAACCACGGGGATGCCGCCACCGCCAGCGACGATAACAACGCTTCCACTCTGAGATACTAGCTTCTTGATCGAGGACATCGCCACTATCTTCAACGGTTTTGGAGAAGGGACCAGTCTTCTGTAGCCGCCCCTCCTGTCGTACTTCATCTTCCAGTTCCGTTTCTTCATCAGCTGATCGGCCCTGCTCTTGCTGTAATAAGGTCCTATTGGTTTGGTGGGATTCTTGAACGCTTCATCCTTCGAATCGACCAGCACTTGAGTGACAACTGGTGTGACCCTCCTTTTCATCCCTCGCTTGTGGAACGCGTTCTGAAGGCTTTGCTGCATCAAGTAGCCGATCTGGGCCTGTGTTTGTGCGACGCAGACATCAAGCGGCATGGACGGGACGACCTTCCGAGCCCTCTCGTTCTGCTCGAGGATGTTGCCCACTTGCGGTCCATTGCCGTGTGTTATGATGAGCCGGTGTCCCTCTTCGACAATATCAGCCAGCTTCCTGCAGGTCTTGGTTATGAGATCCTTCTGAACCTCAAATGAAGGGTTGTTGGGAGGGTATAATGAATTACCGCCTATGGCCGCGACGATCCTCTTTTGCTTGGACAAATATTCACCCTGAATTGCTTCCGGTTGGGAAGGGATTTCTCTCAACCAGATGCTACTATTTAAACCTGATATTGCGAGAATCCTTCTCCTCATACGTTCAGCAAATCCTAGTTGATTTGCGAACCGCAACTGGGACAGAACTTGGCTCCCTGCTGGATTGAGGCGTTACAGTTTGGGCACTGAGGAGCTTGAGCAACATATTGCGGAGGAGGTGCGGCAGGAGGAGATTGGTACTGAGGCGGATGTTGGTGTTGTGGAGGAGGCCGTGTTTGGGTCTGCGGATAGGTCTGGTACGTCTGCGGAGGAGGCTGTGCGTACGCTGAAACGGCAGGTGCTTGGTGCGACGGTTGATCCAGTTTCCTCAATTCGACCCCGAAGAAGATGGCCGTGACCAGGCTGCCGATGAAACTGCCATAGAAGCCCAGATCTAGCCAATTCTCAGCAGCCTCCCAGGTTGCTGCGATGAGAGCGAAACCACCGACGGTGACCACCACAAACACGAGCAGTGCCACAAAGAACCCTCTTCTCACATGTTTCTTTGCGATGGGTGCCTTGGATCGGACCGCTTGAAGTGAGATGAATGTGCAATAGAACAGAGCAACCACCAATGGGAGGATCACCACCGCTGCAAAGCCCCAGATGTTTATCCAACCCCATTCACGGATGTACCCATACCCGGTTCCAGTGGACGAATACCACCCCCCGAAATCATCAAATATCAACAGTAAAGCACCCAAGAAGCTGAATATCAAGGGGATGATGTAGAGCTTGGACCTCTCGTTGCCAGCTCCGGTCGCGACAACGGGTTGAGGTGAACCTGCGTAGGATGGCGGATGCTGACTCACGGTGGATGTCGGGTAGGCTACAATGGTATTGCCACAAGAGGGACAGAATCTCGCTTCATCAGCCACTGCCGCACCACAATTCGTACAGTTCGTTTCATACCCCCTTTCCAGTGTATCATGAGGCGGAGGATATTAAAGGGTTTTCAAATGAGACCAGTAGTAGCATTGAAGGATCTCAGAAATCCTTCAGCACCTCCTCAAGGTCGGGTTTTCCCATCTCCTCCAGTTCGTAAGCGACATGGATGATGGGTTTGTTCACATGTAGAATGAGTGAGAGGTTCGCAGGTGTCGCACTGAGGACGAGGTCGCAATCAGCGGCGTTGATCGTCTCCTCGAGTTCCTTGACCTGTAAGTCATCGTATCCCATAGCCGGAAGAAGGTCATCATGACCGTATTTCTGGAGGGTCTCTTTGATCGAACCCACGGCGAAGGGCGTCGGATCAATGGTCTCGGACGCTCCGAATTCCTTGGCCGCCACAATGGCCGCCCCGAACTTCATGTTCCCGTGAGTGAGGGTTGGTCCATCTTCGATCGCCAGAACGCGCTTGCCTCGGATCTGTTCTCCATCGTCGGGAATCACCCGGAGCTTGGCCTTCATGATGACCGCATTCGGGTTGGTCGCCTTGATGTTCCGCCTCACCAGCTCGACGTCCCCCGGCTTGGCTGAGTCCACCTTGTTGATGATGACCACGTCCGCCATCCTGATGTTCACTTCACTTGGATAATACAAGAGCTCGTGGCCTGGCCTCAGGGGGTCGGCGATCACGATGTGCAGGTCTGATTTGTAGAAGGAATAGTCATTGTTGCCACCGTCCCAGATGATTATGTCGGCCTCGGTCTCAGCCTGCCGGAGTATCTTCTCGTAATCGACCCCAGCATACACGACCATCCCACTTCGGATTATGGGCCCGTATTCCTCCCGTTCCTCGATCGTGGTATCATGTTTCTCCAGGTCCTCGACCGTCTCGAACCTCTGGACGATTTGCTTCGCAAGATCACCATAGGGCATGGGATGTCTCACGAGCACGACCTTCCTCCCTTTTTCCTGCAGTATCTTCCCAATCTTACGACTCGTGGGGCTCTTTCCAGAACCTGTTCTAACCGCACAAATGGATATCACTGGCTTGGAGGATTTTATCGTGGTGTCGTCCGCAGCGGGGAGAACGAAGTTGGCGCCGTGAGAGGCCACAAGGGCCGCCCTTTGCATGACATACTGATAGCTCACGTCGCTGTACGAGAAGACCACATCGTCCACCTTGTATTGATCGATGAGTGCTCCCAGTTCCTCCTCTGGACGGATTGGAATGCCAGTCGGATAGAGTTCGCCTGAAAGTTCGGGCGGATATGGTCTATCAGCAATCCCGGGTATTTGTGTAGCTGTGAACGCTACGACCTCATACTGGTCGTTGTCCCTGAACAAGGTGTTGAAATTGTGAAAGTCCCTTCCCGCCGCCCCCATGATGATAACGCGTCTTCTCAGATTCCTACCCCCGGGTTGTCATGACTCTCATCGTGATGAGGTCTTCTGGAGATAAGCGTTCTCGATATTTCAATTTGACCGAGTTACGCCAATATGTACGAGGCCGTCCGAATCGAACATCCACGAACGCACAGTCTTATATAGTCTGTAAGACATATCCTACATAGTAAGAGGTAGTAAGAGAATGAACGTAAGGATCAGCTCCAAGGGACAGATAGTCATCCCCCACCAGATAAGGCACAAATACTCACTAGGACAGGGGAAGGAACTCCAAATAGAGGAAGAAGACGGCGTGATAAGACTGGTCGTTCCCACAAGGCTGTCTGACCTGTGTGGAACCTGGGAAATGGACCTGGAAGATGTCAAGAGAGAGATCGAAGAATCAAGAGAACAGTGGCGTGACTGAGGGTGCTGGTATTGAGAGTCCTTATAGACACCATGTACATTGCCGCGGTGCTCGCAGACAAGAAGCACAAGAAGTTGGCAGATGCCATTGACAGCGGAAGGATAGAGGCCGTTGCGTCCGTCCTTAGCTTGACAGAACTTGTGAAGATACTTGGGTCCAGAGATATTGAGGAGATGAGGACCACCATTAGGAAGCTCAAGTTCTCGAGTCTCAGAATGATTGATGTCAGCTCCGTTATCGCAGAGAAGGCAGGAGAACTGAGGCTCCACTACGAGATTCCCACGGCTGACGCAATCATATGCTCAACTGGAATTGTGGCCAATGCGAAGCACGTCTTGACCGATGACAAACATTTTCAGACAACCAGCAGGATGATCAAACCGCTGGACATGAGGAAACTTCTCAAAATGACTGGGTAGCTAGTTTGGGCGTTGTGACACGCGTTTGCGTTTCTGGATATATCAGTTTGACCCACTTGGGAAGATATCTTCCATTCGTGACAACCCGGAGGCAATTATTAATTATACCACAGATTCACTTACGCAGACGGTAGCAAGACATGACATCTTCCTGGAAGTTGCACTTGATCATCTTCTGGGTGGCTTTCCTCATTGTTGGAATCACTGCCCTTGTTATGGGGTGGGATGCGACTTCTGGACTGACTGACGAAGAGACTTCCTATCTTCTGTACGAGCCAGCGTTTTTGATTCTCATGGTAGTCCTGGGCCTGCTATTGGTCGTCGGATCCTTTCAGATCGGGAAGGTCGAGAAGAGAATGCTTGAAATGGAAGATGAGATTGTGAAATGGGCCGTCAAGAGGGGCTGGGAGAAGCCAATCATGAGTGACGACCTCAAGGACTGGATCGTTGGTATGAAGGAAGCGAGAGAATCCCACGGGCCAGAGTCTGAAGAAGATGTGTCCAATCTTCTGCGGGAATACGACCTGTTCTCAGACTCGAGAAGTAACGCCTGGAAGAAGCTTCTGGGACCGGTCCTCCAACTGCTTTTCTTGCTGACAATCACTTCGGCTGCGGTTCCCTCCGCCTATTGGTTCCTCCGCGTCAATCCCAACATAAACACGATGACCGCGATTGTTGTGCTCGGAGGAATCATCGTGACGACATTGTATGCTCTCTCTGCGTTAGCACTGATTTATCCAAAAGTTAAGGCCGAATATCGAGAGTCGTCATAATGAACCGCGTTGTTCCAGACGGTCTAAGAAAGACTTAAGTATGCGCGATTATATGCACTGATTAGCAGGGGGGAAGAAGATGATTACCACTGTTACTACCACGACAACCGTTTCTTCAGCAGTCGGGATGGCTTCGGGTCTCGGAGCTGTTGTAGTTATAATGCTGATTGTGTTCCTGATAATGAGAGAGCTTTCATCTGCAGAGGTGCAGGACAAGAAGAATAGCGAGAGGCTGAGGAATCTTGCGTCTATATTGACGGTTCCAGTCGTTTCATTGCTCGTTGTTTTTGCCGTCATAGTGATGGCCAAGATCTGGGAAGTGTTGTAGGTTTCAGAAGAAGAACGGCATTACCAGATACAGCATCGAATTGAGTAGCGTATGCGCTCCTATCACACCGACTATGGTCCCGGTTTTCTGTACGGTGATTCCAAACAGGATTGCGACAAAGAAAACGAACCCCAGATCGGTCAGTGAAAGGAAACTTATGTGAAGAGCCGTGAAAACAAGTGCAACGAACACCAAGGCCCACTTCTCCGACATCACCCTTTCCGAACTGTGTTGCATTACGCCTCTGAATATCAACTCCTCGGCCAGACCCGTTCCGACGAATATGATGACAACACCCATCATAACATTCTGAAGAGTGATGGCTGGTATCCAGGGGTCGGGCGCAAGAATGAGAAACTCAACCACGCCAAGAGGAGCTCCCACGAGGACGACCAACACCTGAATCCACAACTTCCTCTTGTCACCAAGAACTAGACCGACGTCCTCTCTCTTCAGTCTCTGAACGCTCATTGTTGCGAATGTTGCTGCCAGAAGAGGGAATGATATCACAAAAAGCCAATAGAGGGTCTCTGTAAAGGGCCAGAGAGGTGTTGACAGACTGAGGACCCGGATGATGGGGGCTAGAATCAGAACGGCCAAGAGGTTGGACAAGAGCGGGTTCTTCGTGTAGACCATCGCGGCCACTATGACAAGAAGGAAGACCAAGAAACCGTGGAAAACCAACCCCATTGTCAAGCTGACATAGGAAACGAAGATCTCACCGACAATCACAAGCAGAAGGAAGAACCACGGCAAGAATCCAAGACTGAGGATGGCTTGAAGGACCCCATGATGGTCGGATGTGGAAGTTGAATCTTCGTTGGCCGTCATCTTTTCCCCCTACAAACTGTGCTCCTTGAACTGTCGGTAAGTATTAGTTGATTTCTGTGGAATGGCTAGTAATTTTATATATCTGGAAAAGGCTATGACTCGCACAGGAGGACGCGTTTGAGGATCGAATTCCAAGAGAAGCCATATGACCTGCTGGCAGTGGTTGTCTTCTCATTGCTGCTGGTCACCGCGGTCGCTCTGTCAGGGGAAGGCGCCGTCAGAATAGTGTTGGGGCTCATCTTCATTCTGTTCCTTCCCGGCTATGCGTTGATCGCCGCTCTTTTTCCTTCGGGTAAGAGCATCGATTGGATTGAGAGGATAGCGTTGGGTTTTGGCCTTTCGATTGCTGTGACACCGCTGATAGGCTTGATTCTCAACTACACCCCTTGGGGAATAAGATTGGAACCGATCGTCGCGTCTCTTACCTTGTTCATATTCGCCATGTGCGGAGTGGCCTACCTTAGAAGAATGAAGCTCCCGGTTGAGGAGCGGCTGTCACTTTCTATGGAACTGGGTGTCCCAGGGTGGAAGAAGTATTCCTGGCTGGACAAAGCCCTCACGGTGGGTCTTGTGATTGCAATTGTCGCATCTCTGGCCGTTATGGTCTACGCCTTCACCGTTCCGAAGACAGGAGAGAGGTTCACAGAGTTCTACATACTGGACGCAAATGGGACTGCGGGAGACTACCCGACCGAGCTCACGGTGGGGGAGAATGGCGACCTTATCATCGGCGTGGTGAACCACGAGCATTCCACAACTAGCTACATGATCGTTGAAGAGATGGTGGAGGTGAATTTCGTCATGAACGATACCACGGGACAGGAAGAACCCGTGGAGATCTCGAGGACACGCATTGGTTACGATAACATATCGCTCGACCATGACGAAACGTGGGAGAATCCTTTCTCTTTTTCCATAAATGATGCCGGCGACTTCAAAGTTGAGCTATTGCTTTTCAAGGATGGGGGTGAGTCAGAACCATATAGGTCGCTCCACTTGTGGGTGGAAGTCACTCCTTGAGAGCTCACTCTGTGGGGCTGGGAGCGAATGGTTCTTTTCCTTCTTTCGTGAAGAAATATGCGAAGATTGTGAGATGTATCATCATGGGGCCCAGCAGCATTATGAACACGGGCACCGCGAAGGTGGGGACGTCCGCTATGCCCACCCCATAAGTGGCCCCAAAGGCGGCAACGTTGGTAATGAGAGCGGCAAACAGAAGAAATGCTATGAACACAACCCAAATGGTCAGAATCCTGGCCCAAGGTTTCTTCTTGAATAGACCTATGGAACCGATTATCTCGAGAATCCCGCACACGGCCAACAGGCCCAAGAGAACAGTAATGACAGGGAAAATCTCGAAGAGAGATCCGGAGAGCAGCCAAAACACAAAACCGCTCGTGGGCAAGAGAAATATCCCGGTCAAAAGGACCAAAATCGAGAATAGAGTGTGAACAGTGAGTTTGTCATCCTCTTCTTCCTGAGATTTAACGTCTTCGGGTTCAGTTTCCTCCGTCAAACAGGTCCCCCTCGAAAAGGGAATGGTACTCATACATATTAATTATCTAGGTTCTCTTAGAGGAGGAGCCTCTGAATTAACACCTTGTCCATAGTCTTTAAGTTAATTGAGGTTTATTTGAGCAACGTGCCAAAGAAGGAAAGGTTTGGGCTCATCTACGCTATCTTCTGGACGGCCTTGCTAGTCTCACTTGTAATGTCCTCGTACCTGGGACTGAATTCAACCTTTGTTTGGTATCTGGAACGCCAGTCCTATAAGATGTATGAAACTATGCTTCTCGGATCAATGATTCTTCTTATCTCTGTACTCGTCGCAGGACAATTGCGCACCAAACGTCTGTTGGCAAAAGAGAGTGCGCTTAAGGACAGGTTGGCCGTCCTAGATGAAATCAAGGGAGATGATATCGACTCGGAGCGGTTGATCGAAGAGATTGAACGAGTGGGGGCGCGAAGGAAGGGTTCATGGCTTGTGCTTTCCCCGTTGATCATAATGGCGGTGCTGTTTATCGCCTTCTCTGCCTTTGCCTTCGCCGCGTTGTCTCCATACTTGGTTGAGAATCCTCAAATCAACGCAACATTTGTGCTGTTTGCGGGGAGCATCTCAAAAATCGCTATCGGATTGGAATCTGTTGTATTATTCAGGTTCATGGTTTCCTAGGGCGATGCAATTGAAAGCTGTCCTTCAGTGGTTCGGTGAAATCATCTATGTTCCTGCAAGACCTAGCTGATGCCAGAAGTCTTCAGCGTCTATCATGACCATGCAGCTTTTCGTGTATTCATTGGTTCCATGTCTCCACGCTATGTAGGCATACGCATACACAGAATCATCTAGAATTAGCAGGTTATGATTCTGAGCCTTGTGGTTCAGCCGTATGACCTTCGTTTCCAGAGCAGGAATACTGATGTTGGTCTTAGTATCCTTACCATACATGACTCCGCCATTGGGACCGCCCTTCATATCGCTCCAGGCCTCGGCGGTTATCTCGTGAACGTATATCTCCTGATCATAATCGTTGGTTATTCTGAGAAGATAATGGAATATCGCGAAGTCCTTATGGAAGGTGAATCGATGGATCTTCAAGTCGACTGTCAAGTCATCTGTTTCCCCTTCTTCAGGATATATCTGTAACCAGATGCTGCTCGGCGGTTGAGTTGCAGCCTGAACATAGGATACCATCGCGGTAACCAGTACAAACGCCACAGAAACTGCCACAACCGACACTTTCTTGAGGACTCCCTCCTTACCTCGGAATATCTTATTCATTTTACATCCTCCTATGGGATACCAAACGAGACAGGACGGCTTTGCTCTCGCAGACCCCCCTCTATAGGATTGAAACTTCAATCACATCATACCCATCGTGTTATATAAATCTTGGTATGGCCATTGCCTCCAGTTTCCTCAAAAGACAATGTGAGGGCTATAAAGAAACCTTTTTAAGAATCAAACCGATATGGAGAATGCCGTCCCTAACGGGAGAGTATATTCACAAGACCGAGGAGGGGTCTGTATGCGCGGCTACCGACACGCGAGACTAGGACAACGAATCTTCCTGCTATCACTATCATGTCTCCTATTGATTCCCACGTCGGCTTTTCTCTCTGGAAATGTTCTGGCAGAGAGCGGACAGTTCTCTCCCCCGTACAGCGACTATGGCAAAGACACCGATGGAGATAGCTTCTACAACAAACTGATTCTCAACGCCTCAATCGACATAACAGCAGGTGGGAGTTTCTATGTGTATGGTGGCCTGTATGACAGCGGCTTCACGACCTTGATTACCGAATACACTGTGCCTAAGAGCCTTTCAGCAGGGTCTGCAGTTGTTCCACTTGAGTTGGACGGGATAGACATATACAATTCTGCAATCGACGGACCGTATGGGGTCTGGCTGATCCTATATGATGGGGGATTCAACGTTCTCGACACCGATTCTGCTCAGTCGAGCTCGTACAGCTACACTGAGTTCCAACACAATCCGGCGGAATTCAATCCGCCACACTATGACTATGGTCTCGACATCAATGGCAATACCCTTTACAATTATCTGGTCGCAATGGTGAACATAACGGTGAGTGCATCAGGAACCTACAGAATTGACGGTGGCCTGTACGACGGTTCAGGAGTTGAATGGATAGCTGACGACAGCAACCAATCCTTCTTCTCCGTCGGAGATCACATGATTGAATTGAGGATTGATGGTTTCAAGATCAGAAAGAAGCCCATAAACGGACCTTACAAACTGTTCCTGGACCTGAAGAAAGACGGTACCCAACTGATTGATGAAGACACGCACATGACCCAGAGCTACCTATCCACCGATTTCGAAGGTTCCGCTGCCTACTTCTCAGGTCCGTCAACAGATGCAGGAGTGGACCTGAACGGAAATGTCCTCTACGAGTATCTGAAGGTCAGCGTCGGCGTCACGGTTAACGTCTCCGGGGATTACGAGATAGTGGCAGACCTTTGGGATGATGCGAACCCGTTCCCCAACTACATCACCGCGACTTCGAATTCAACCCACCTGAGCTTGGGAACTGGGACGGTTGACATCTATTTCCTCGGATCCGAGATCTACAAAGCAGGAATCAACAGCAAATACGTAGCAGAACTGGAGATGCGAGACAGTGAATCCACCATCCAGGATAGATGGATGCACATAACCCCAAGCTACAACTACGACCAGTTCGAGCCCGATCCGCCGGCAACGTTGAGTCCTCCACACAGCGACCATGGCTTGGACACGGAACCAGATGGGTTGTTCAACTATCTTGTAGTTGATTTGTCGGTGAATGCAGCGGCGGCAGGAGGATACCGTTTCAACGCGAGCCTATATGACTCAACTCATTCGACCTTCATCACCGGAGGAGAGGAATTTGCCGTTCTGGCGACCGGCATCCAAACCGTACCCTTGTATTTCAATGGGTGGGCAATATACAACTCAAGCATTGACGGGTCGTACAATCTGACCGTTCGCATATACGACATCTTTGGCAACTTCCTGAGGAGAGGGTACTACGACACCAGCTCCTATTTGCACACCGACTTCCAACATATTGTGGGTGACACTACACCTCCAACAATATCGCTCACACAAGCGCAACCAAGCCCACAAGAGGTCTATGGTAACGTGAACATAACGGCAAGAATCGAGGATAATCTGGGTGTCATACAAATCGCGAAAGTGGAAATCACCGACCCTGCAATGGGACTCGCTGGCAATTTCACAATGAACTATCACGCAGGCGCCAACAAATACTTTTTCTTGAAACCCTATGATATGCTGGGAGCATACTCTTTCATCATATGGGCATCGGACCCGGACGGTAATTGGGCGACCGACAGTGGGTTCTTCGTGATAGAGGATACGACACTTCCATCGATATCCAATGTCGGTGCAACTTCTCCGCAAGAGGTCCACGGGTCCGTCAACATCACTGCGACCATCATCGACAACTACCAGCTGAGTGAAGCATGGGTCGAGGTTGTTGATCCTGGAAGTTCGGTTGTTGGCAACTACTCTATGGCCTTGGACGGAGTATCTGGAGAGCATTTCTTCGAAAGGACCTATTCACAACTGGGAGTTTACACATTCACCATTTGGGCGAAGGACAGTTCCGACAACTGGAACTCAGCTTCTGGAATGTTCACCATTGAAGACAGCACAGTGCCGACTATTCAGGGCGTGACTGCAAATCCAAGCCCGCAGCTACTCCATGGATTTGTGAACATATCTGCAATCATCACAGACAACTTCGGGCTCCAAACTGTGACCATTCAGGTTACCAATCCTTCTCCATCAGTCATTTTCAATGGTCCAATGGACTACGATGCTGGGACTGGCAGATACTATCACGGAGACAACTATCATACAACTGGAACCTATGACTTCCAGATAACCGCGGATGACACGAGCGGTAACTCCGAATCGCATAATGGCCAGTTCATCATTACCGACCTGATCGTTGATCAATGGCCCCCTGAGATCTCCGATGTACAGGCGAACCCAGATCCTCAAGAGACTGGGGGAATGGTGAACATATCCGCCGTTGTCACGGATGACGTCAGTGTGGGCGGTGTGTGGGTTGAGATTCAAGATCCCTTAGGTGCACCGATTGGTAATTCCTCAATGAGCTTCGACTTCCTGTCCGGGAGATACTTCTTCGAAGCGGTGTACGATGCACTGGGCACCTATTCCTTCGAATTGGTTGCGAACGACACAAGTGGGAAATGGAATGCTAGCTCTGGAAATTTCGTGATACAGGACACGACGTCCCCGACGTTGTCGGATATCCGGGCTTCGCCCGATCCGCAGGAGGTCTCCGGGTGGGTGGAACTTTCTGCGAACGTATCTGACAACTACCAGCTTCTGAGCGTGGATGTCAGTATCACAGACCCCTCCGGTCTGCCATTAGGTAGTTTCTCCATGAGCTACAGTCCAGCGACTGACAGATATTCCCTGAACCGCACCTACGACGTAGTGGGAACATACGATTTCACAATCGTGGCCAGCGATACGAGTGCGAACTCTGAGTCATCTCCCGGACAATTCTTAATCGTGGACTCCACCCCACCCACCATCTCGGGGAGTACGGTCATGCCACTGACCCAGTTGCCCCTAGGCTTCGTGAATATCTCAGCGTCGATTCACGACAACTACCTTCTTTCAGGAGTCTGGATAGACATCAAGGACCCGAACTCAAGCCCAGTTGGCAACTTCACAGCAGATTACAACGCGGTAAATGACAGGCACTTCAGAAACGACACTTACAGTGTGGTCGGAGTGTATTCCTTCTGCATCTGGGCGAATGATTCAAGCTCCAACTGGGACAGCTACTGCAGCAACTTCGCCATACAGCAGACGCAAGCTCCACTGATTACCGATGTGCAAAACGACCCAGCCATTGGTGAGATATTCCAGTCTGTGAATGTCTCTGCAGCCATATTCGATGTCGATCTTCCTCTGGATGTCTGGATCCGGATCACAGATCCTCTTGGCTCTGTCGTGGGGAACTTCTCCATGTCCTTCGACTCGTTCTTCAACCGATACTACTACGCGACCAGTTGTGACCTCTTGGGGACGTATTCATTCACGATCTGGGCCGGGGATTCCACAAATGCCTGGTCATATGCCGATGGGCAGTTCTCAGTGGAGGATAACACTCCACCCACGATATCCAATGTGGCGACCGACCCAGCCATCCGAGAAGTGCATGGGAATGTGAACATCAGCGCCTTGGTGGTGGACAACCACCAAATATCGGCAGTCTCGGTCGAGGTTCGAGACCCTGGAAGCATGCTCCTTGGCAACTTCAGCATGAGCTACGATTCAATAGGCGGTCGATACTACCACGAAGCCTCCTACGACACGCTGGGTGTGCATTCCTTCTGCATCTGGGCAAGAGATTCGTTCAACAACTGGGTGTCTTCCTGTGATGGATTCACCATCAGGGACAGCACCCTACCCAACATCTCCAACATGATCGCAGACCCCTCTCCTCAAGAGGTCTTTGGGACCGTGAAGATATCAGCGGTCGTCCAAGACAACCACCTTATTGAATCGGTCAGTGTGGACGTCCAAGCACCTGGCGGACAGCCTGTCGGCAACTTCTCGATGCAGTACGACTCGATCTCAGGTTCCTACTATCACGAAACCTCTTACTCAGAATTGGGCACATATTCGTTTGCGATCTACGCGAAGGACACCAGCGGCAACTGGGGCTCATCGAGCGATGTGTTCGAGATTGTTGATACCACGAGCCCAGTCGCGAATGCCGGTCCGGATCAGGATGTGGGAGTCGGTGGGACCGTCACCTTTGATGGTTCTTTGTCGAGTGACAACTTCGCAGTAGACACATATGAATGGACGTTCAACGATGGAACTGGGGTCATAAACCTCGTCGGCGCCGGCCCACAACACGACTTCCAGATATCGGGAGACTACTTGGTCACTCTGGTAGTAACCGACACCTCAGAAAACTCCGGTCAAGACACGATGTATGTGAGGGTGAGTGGAGAGAAGACGCCAAGTGCTCCGACCAACTTGCTCGTGTCAGAAACAGGAGAGAACTACATTATCCTGACATGGACGGCCCCTACAAA
This sequence comes from Thermoplasmata archaeon, assembly GCA_023140195.1. GTDB lineage: Archaea > Thermoplasmatota > Thermoplasmata > RBG-16-68-12 > SOIM01 > JAGLME01. Next base: position 32,147 of record JAGLME010000032.1, on the reverse strand, counting down.
GAACACTGACGGATCCGACCTCACCGATCTCAGCAGCTACAACATCTACCGATCCTCACAGAGCGGAGGGCCGTATGTCAAGATTGGGGCTCTGGCACTTCTGAGCGAGACATATCGTGATGACGGACTCGTCCCTGGCTTCTCAGGTTACTACGTTGTGACCGCAATGAATGCCAACGGAAGAGAATCCGATCATTCGAACGAGGCATCAGCCGAGATACCCGAAAAAGGATCCATTTCAGGTTCGGTTGTGGATGAGGATGGAATACCCATTCCTGGCGCGTCGATAGAGCTGAAGCGGAATGGAACGAGGACCTTCACAATACGGTCCGATAGCAATGGGAATTTCACAATGATCGATCTTGACGATGGTGCCTATGAGCTTGAGATCAGCAAATCAGGTTATACGATGACAACCGTACCGCTGGTAATCGCCGATGGTTCGTCAGTTGCACTGGGTTCCATCTCTCTAGACACCGCTCCAACACCACCGACTGAGGATTCCTCCTTATGGATAATACTGATTGCAGTGATAGTCGTGCTCCTAATCGTCGGAATTGCGGTCGTCCTGATGATCAGAAAAAGAAAACACGTGAAGAAGAAAGAGGAAGAAGGTGAAGACCAGGAAGAATAGGGATTATTGATCCAAGGGGGAGGAGATAATATGGACAAAATCGTATCGCGTGGGCCCAGGCGAAGGCATCCTTTGCTGACAGTTATCACTGTTGTTTGTATTCTTGTTTCATTCCCATTCTCATGGAATGCTCTGGCCGCCAATGGCCATTTCGAACCTCCGTATTCGGACCATGGTCGGGATGATGACAGTGACGGATACTATGACTTTCTTGTCTTCAACGCCACCGTAAATATCACTGAAGCGGGGACGTTCAACATATATGGGGGGCTTTACAACAGCACCACGCAGCTCATCACAGAGGACACACATCAGCAAGCCTTCTCCGTGGGGGTCCACGTTGTGCAACTGGAATTCGATGGAATTGACATATACAACTCCAAGGAAGATGGCCCCTACGCGACCTACCTCTATCTGTACGACCAACTCTGGCAGAACCTCTCATGGGATGACACCCAGACCAGCAACTACAGCTACACTGAGTTCCAGCACAATCCTGCCGAGTTCAATCCGCCCCATTATGACTATGGTCTGGACACCAATGGGAACTCCTTGTACGATTTCCTAGTGGTGAAGGTGAATATCACAGCAAATGCCAATGGAACCTATGAGATCGAGGGCGATCTTTACGACAGCACGGGTAGCACCTGGATCTGGGACACGACCAACGAATCATATTTCGTCAAAGGGAACCACACAGTGGAGTTGAGATTTCTGGGCTGCAAGATCAGGAACAAGGAGATAGACGGACCCTACAAACTGGAATTGCAGCTGAAGAAGGACGGTTCTCAAATACTGGATGAAGACACTTACACCACAGGGAGCTACAGCTATACTGACTTTGATGGTTTCGCCGCGTATTTCAAGGGCCCTTCAACGGATGAGGGAGTGGACCTAAATGGAAACTCGCTATTCGAGTATCTGCGGGTGAGCGTTTTAGTGGTCGTCAATGAATCTGGATACTACGAGATAGTAGGAGACCTTTCAGATGATTCACCCATTCCAGCATACATCACATCCACCACCAACTTCACATATCTTAACCAGGGGAACATTACTGTTGACCTATACTTCCCAGGCTTCAAGATCTACGAGGCGGGGATCAATAGCAAATACGTCGCCGAATTGGAAATCAGAGATGAGGATAGCGTCCTTCTCAGCAGATGGATGCACACTACTCCGAGGTACGACTACGACGAATTCGAGCCTTATCCTCCTGCCAATCTCGATCCACCCCATTCAGATTACGGACTGGATACAGATTCTGACACCTTGTACAACTATCTCGTTGTGAACATTTCCGTGGACGTGGATGCGGCATTGGAGTATCGTTTCAACGCGAGTCTGTATGACTCAGCGCACGCTGTGTTCATCACCGGAACAGAGAACACCACGAACTTGAGCACTGGAGCCCAGACAGTTCCCCTGTACTTCAACGGGTGGGACATATACAACTCGACCATAAACGGATCGTACAATGTCACCATACGCTTGTATGATCAGTATGATCATTTCCTCGGCAGAGGATATTACAACACGACCAACTACACATACGACGAGTTCCAGCGGGTTGTCTCTGACACAAAGCCTCCAGAAATCACGAACGTTCTCGCATCACCAAACCCTCAGGAGATATACGAAGATGTGAACATCACCGCAACCATCACCGATGACAAAGGAGTGGCCGGGGGATGGGTGATTGTAACAGACCCAGATGGTGTTCCAGTTGGGAATTTCTCCATGTCGCTTGATTCAGGTTCCGGGAAGTACTACTATGAGGCTTCCTATTCAAAGCTGGGTGACTATTCATTCACGATTTGGGCGAAGGACATAGGAGGCAATTGGAATTCCAGTAGTGGGGGCTTCACGGTCCATGACACTACACCTCCCGAAATATCAAACGTGAATGCGTCCCCAGACCCACAGGAGGTCTTCGGCGATGTTAACATAACTGCGAGCGTCACCGACAACTTCAACCTGACATTGGTGAAAGTGGAAATCAAGGACCCGGATGGCTTGCTCATCGGGAATCTCACCATGTCCTACGATTCGGGTTCTGGCAAGTTCTTCCACGAAGATCCCTACTCCAAGCTGGGAGATTATTCATTCACGATCTGGACAAACGATTCCTCAGATAACTGGAACTCCAGCTCTGGGAGCTTCACGATACAGGACACCACACCTCCAAGCATATCGAACGTGAATGCATCACCCGATCCTCAGGAGGTCCATGGGGATGTGAACATCACCGCGACGGTAAGCGACAACTTCAATCTCACCGTCGTCAAGGTAGAGGTCCTGGACCCTGACGGCGCCACGGTCGGCAACTTCTCGATGCTGTACGACTCCGGCTCCGGGAAGTACTGCTATGAGCAATCCTATTCGAAGCTGGGTAACTACTCGTTCACCATCTGGGCCAAGGATTCCTCAGACAACTGGAATTCGAGCTCTGGGACGTTCAGAATCGAGGACACGATTCCGCCAGTCATATCGAATGTCACTGCTTCCCCGAATCCTCAGGAAGTCTTTGAGAAGGTCAACATAACTGCGGAAGTCGGCGACAATCACAATGTGAGCGCAGTGAAGGTCGAGATAACGGACCCAGATGGATTGGTTGTTGGCAACTTCTCCATGGAACTTGATGCTGGCTCTGGGAAATACTACTATGAGAACTCCTATTCGAAGCTTGGCAACTTCACATTCACCATCTGGGCGAAGGATTCCTCCGGCAACTGGAACTCCTCATCAGGGGGTTTCACCATTCATGACACGACCCCGCCCACGATAACAGACGTCAGTGCAGCACCGAATCCCCAGGAAGTCTATGAGAACGTCAACATCTCTGCCACCGTTTCAGACAACTTCAATCTCAGTCAAGTGATGGTCGTTGTTACTGATCCAGATGGCTTGCTGGTCGGCAACTTCTCCATGTCTTATGATTCGGGGTCCGGGAAGTATTACCATGAGGCATCCTACTCCGAACTGGGCGACTACTCGTTCACGATATGGGCAAAGGATACCGCTGGCAACTGGAACTCCTCTTCAGGGAGTTTCACTGTTCAGGACACTACACTACCCACTATCTCGAACGTGGACGCGTCCCCAAATCCGCAGGAAGTCTATGGTAACGTCAACATAACCGCTTCTGTCAGCGACAATCACAATCTGACCACAGTGAAGGTGGTCGTAGTAGATCCGGACAGTATACTGATTGGCAACTTCAGCATGGGATACGACTCCGACTCCGGGAAGTACTTCCACGAACAATCCTATTCGAAACTGGGTGACTACACATACACCGTCTGGGCAAAAGACTCCTCTGACAATTGGAACTCTAGTTCCGCGAGTTTTACCATGCAAGACACGACCCCTCCAGGTATCTCAGATGTGAATGCCTCTCCGAATCCCCAGGAGGTCCACGGCAACGTCAACATCACTGCCACTGTGACTGACAACTTCAACCTGAGCCTCGTCAAGGTGGTGATAACCGATCCAGACGGGATCCAAGTGGGAAACTTCACCATGGATTACGACTCCGGCTCTGGGAAGTACTATCATGAGCAGTCCTATTCAAAACTGGGAGATTATTCCTTTACCATTTGGGCAAGGGACTCGTCGGACAACTGGAACTATTCGTCATCCAGCTTCACGATGCAGGACACGACCCCGCCGACCATCTCAGATGTTAACGCTTCTCCAAATCCGCAAGAGGTCTTTGGCGACGTTAACGTTACAGCGAAAGTGAACGATAACTTCAATTTGAGTGCAGTGAAAGTGGCGATAACAGATCCAGACGGGATTCTGGTTGGCAACTTCTCGATGAGCTATGACCCAGGGGCTGGGAAGTACTACTATGAGCAGTCATATTCAAAACTGGGTAGCTATTCATTCATCATCTGGGCAAACGATTCCTCGAACAACTGGAACTCCACTGCAGGGAGCTTCGTCATCCAGGATACCACACCCCCTTCAATATCGAATGTGGACGCGTCACCCAATCCACAAGAGGTGTTTGGAGATGTCAACATAACGGCCACTGTCAGCGACAATTTCAACCTCACTGTTGTGAGTGTCAGCATATCAGATCCTGATGGTGTTCTGATCGGCAACATCTCCATGGTCTACGATTCAGGTTCTGGGAAGTACTACTACGAGGACTCTTATTCCAAGCTGGGCATCTATTCCTTCACAATCTGGGCCAAGGACTCGTCGGATAACTGGAACTCAAGCTCGGGCACCTTCACAATCCATGACACGACCCAGCCGACCATCTCTGACGTTGATGCAAATCCCAACCCACAAGAGGTCTTCAACAATGTGAACATCACTGCTGCCGTAAGTGACAACTTCAATCTCACAGTCGTGAAGGTCGCGGTGGTGGACCCTGATGGCATCCTTGTTGGGAACTTCACGATGGAGTATGATTCAGGCGCAGGCAAGTACTACTGCGAGAGGTCCTACTCGAAGCTGGGGATCTATTCGTTCACTATCTGGGCAAAGGACTCTTCTGATAACTGGAACTCAAGTTCCAGCAGTTTCACGATTCAAGATACGACTCCACCTACCATAACGGATGTTGATGCAAATCCCAACCCACAGGAAGTACATGGCCAGGTCAACATCACTGCAATTGTGAGTGACGATTTCAATCTCAGCCTGGTGAAAGTCGTTGTGAACGATCCTGATGGCATTCTTGTTGGTAACTTCACGATGGAGTATGATTCAGGTACTGGCAAGCACTACCACGACGCTTCTTACTCGAAGTTGGGCGACTATTCATTCACGATTTGGGCCAAGGATTCTTCCGATAACTGGAACTCAAGTTCAGGCTCATTCACTATTCAAGATACGACTCCACCGACCATCTCTGATGTGGATGCAACTCCGGATCCTCAGGAGGTCCATGGTCCGGTCAACGTCACCGCTTCAGTCAGTGACAATTTCAACGTGAGTGAAGTGAAGATCGTGGTATTGGACCCAGATGGTCTGCAGATTGGCAACTTCTCCATGTTGTTCGATTCTGACAACGGGAAGTACTACTATGAGGCCACCTACTCAAAGCTGGGCAACTACTCCTTCACCATTTGGGCCAAGGACAACAGCGGAAATTGGGGCACTGCTTCCGGCACGTTCACCATTCACGACACGACTCCTCCAACGTTTGCGAATGTGAATGCATCACCCGATCCCCAGGAGGTCTTCGGCTCTGTCAACATAACTGTTGAGGTGGACGACAACGTCAATGTGAGTGAGGTCAGTGTGATGATCACAGATCCTGATGGAATGGATGTTGGCAACTTCTCAATGGAATATGACACCAACTCAGGGAAATACTACTGCGAGAACTCCTATTCAGAACTGGGCGTCTATTCCTTCACCATCTGGGCGAAGGACACGAGCGACAATTGGAATTCAACCTCGGGTACTTTCACAATACAGGACACGACCCCGCCGACGATTTCCAGCGTTGTTGCATCGCCAAACCCACAGGAGGTCTTTAGCAGTGTCAACATCACAGCAACGGTTAATGACAACTTCAATCTGAGTGAAGTGAAAGTGACAATAACGGATCCCGACGGACTTCTCGTTGGGAACTTCTCAATGCAGTTCGATTCTGGATCCGGGAAGTACTTCTTCGAAGACACCTACCTCAAGCTGGGCGATTACTCGTTCACGATATGGGCGAGAGACTCGTCAAACAACTGGAACTCCAGCTCTGGTGGTTTCACCATTCAAGATACAACACCGCCCGAGATATCCAGCGCAGTCGCATCTCCAGACCCTCAGGAGGTCTTCGGCAATGTCAACATCACCGCGACCGTGACGGACAATTTCAATCTGACCACAGTGAACGTGGTTATCACCGACCCAGATGGCCTACAGGTCGGCAACTTCTCAATGGGCTATGATTCGGGTTCAGGGAAATACTACTACGCATCTTCTTACTCGAAACTTGGCACGTACTTGTTCACGATATGGGCGAAGGACTCATCTGACAATTGGAACTCAAGTGCCGGAAGTTTTGTCATTCATGACACTACCCCGCCCGCGATATCTGATGTCGCTGCATCCCCGGATCCGCAGGAAGTGTTCGGTGATGTCAACATCACAGCCAGCGTGAGCGACAACTTCAATCTGAGTGTGGTCAAGGCGGAGATACGCGATCCGGATGGCGTTCTTGTAGGTAACATATCAATGGAATACGATGCTGGAAGCGGGTACTCCTACTATGAATCGTCGTATCCAAGGATCGGCACCTACACCTTCATGATCTGGGCACAGGACTCCTCCGGCAACTGGAACTCTGCTTCAGGTTCCTTCACCATGTATGATATTTCGCTGCCCACGATTCATGACGTGACTGCGATTCCGGACCCCCAAGAGACAGGTGGATCGGTGAACATCTCTGCCATAGTGTCAGATGATGTGGGTGTTTTTGGAGTGTGGATAGAGATATACGATCCATTGAGTGCCCTGATTGGCAATTTCACCATGGACTACGACTCTGTCAACGGAAGGTACTACCACGAATCATCGTACACGCTTCTGGGCACCTATCTGTTCACGATCAGAGCGAATGATACGAGCAACAAGTGGAACTCCACCTCTCGGACCTTTGCAATCCAGGACAGCACCTTGCCGACAATATCAGACGTGACAGCGTCTCCCGATCCCCAGGAGGTCTTCGGTGAGGTGAACATCTCTGCCATCGCTGGCGACAACTACCAGTTGAGCGAAGTTAGGGTTACGATAACTGATCCGGACGGCTTGGCGGTGGGGAACTTCTCGATGACCTACGATTCCACGGCAGGGAGATTCTCTTACCTTTCCACATACACGAAGGTCGGGACCTATTCATTCACTGTCCTCGCCAGGGATTCATCGGACAATTGGCACGGCATCTCCTCAAACTTCCTCGTGGTCGACACCACACTACCGTCCATCAATAGTGTAACCACCTCCCCTAATCCACAAGAAGTGCATGGAGATGTCAACATGACCGTTGACGTGATCGACAACTACCAGCTCGAGGAGGTGGTCGTGATCATAACCGATCCCGATGGCCAGGTTGTTGGCAACTTCTCCATGACATTCGATACGGCTACTGGCAGTTACTATTACGAGAGCTCATATTCCGTGCTCGGCGACTACACCTTCACCATCTGGGCAAAGGACTCTTCAGGCAACTGGAACTATACTTCCGGAAGTTTCACGATGCAGGACACGACGCCCCCGACACTATCAGATGTTCTGGCAGCACCTTCTCCCCAGGATGTCCATGGAAATGTCAACATCACGGTCAGCGTGAGCGACAATTATCAACTGAGCGAAATAAAAGTAGAAGTGATCGACCCGGACGGTCAGGTCGTCGGCAACTTCTCAATGGCATATGACCCGATATCAGGGAAGTACTACTACGAGGACGCTTACTCAATGCCAGGCAATCATTCGATCACAGTTTGGGCTGTGGACCTCTCCGGCAACTGGAACGGTATTTCTACTTATTTCATGATGGTGGACACAACTCAGCCAGTGGTCTCGAGCGTGGTTTCTTCTCCGAATCCCCAGGAGGTCTTCGGGAACGTCAACATAACTGCATTGGTCACGGATAATTACAGGCTGGAAGAGGTGAGGGTCTTGATTTCTGATCCGGATGGGGTGTTCCTGGGCAACCTTTCCATGTCGTTCGACCCTGGAAGCAACCTTTACTACTATGATTCTGCGTACTCCAAGATCGGCACCTACGTCATCATCGTGTTCGCGATCGATCCGAGCGGGAACTGGGTTTCTGAGTTCTCTTCCTTCGATATGGTGGACGGTACTCCTCCAGAGATCTCTGGGGCAACAGCGGCACCCGATCCGCAGGAGGTCTATGGCGACGTCAACATCTCGGCTGCTGCACAGGACAACTACGAGCTCAGTGAAGTGAGGATTGTGATATTGGATCCAGACGCCGTGGTTGTGGGCAACTTCTCTATGATGTTCGATGCAGGAGGCAATCGCTACTACCGCATGACGGCCACTCAGAAGATCGGGACGTACACATTCACCATTTGGGCAAGGGACTCATCAGACAACTGGAACTCCTACTCAGGTAGCTTCGTCGTCAAAGACTCCACTTCGCCAATCGTGACAAATGTTGCCGAAACGCCCGACCCCCAGGAAATCAACGACAGAGTCAACATAACAGCCATAGTTAGTGACAATTACATGCTGAGCGGAGTGCAAGTGGAGATAACTGATCCTGACGGTCAGCTCATTGGTAACTTCTCCATGACATTCCATTCCCCGTCTGGTCAATACTTCTATGAGTCCTCTTACTCCAAGATCGGAACATATACGTTGACCGTATCGGCACAGGACACGAGCGGTAATTGGGACACCCAATCCTCAGCATTCACCATGCATGACACCACCCCTCCGACGGTATCGAACGTCAACGTTGTCCCGGATCCTCAGGTCGTATATGGTTGGGTTGACATCTCTGCACAGGTCTTGGACAACTACATGTTGACGGACGTGTTCATAGAGGTCACGGACCCAGCAACCTCTCCAATTGGCAATTTCTCGATGGCCTACGACATGGCGAGTGATCGATATCTGTTCGGCCTTGGCTGTGACTTGGTTGGAATTTATGACTTCACCATCGCGGCCGTTGACTCGAGCGGCAATTGGCAGGTCCATATCGGACAGTTCACGATCGAGGATAATGCTCCGCCCGTTATCGCCAACACCACGATAATACCATCCCAGCAACTCCCCTCGGGGAGGGTGAATGTTTCAGCTTCCGTGTTTGACAACTACATCCTTTCGGAGGTCTGGATAGACATCAAAGACCCCAACTTGGTCCCAATAGGGAACACGACCATGAGCTACGATCTCTCTGGAGACAGGTACTTCTGGAATGACAGTTACGGCCTGCTAGGTGTGTATCGGTTCTGCATCTGGGCTGGGGATTCTAGCGGAAACTGGGCCTCTGACTGTGGTCAATTCGCGATTGCAGATGGCATTGGTCCTGTCATCTCCAAGGTAGCAGCTGATCCCGACCCTCAGGAGATCTTCGGGATGGTGAACATCTCGGCTCTCGTGACGGACAACTACATGGTCGAAGAGGTCAAGTTGCTCATATTGGACCCAACTGGAGCGTCCATTGGCAACTTCTCGATGCTGTTTGATGGAAATAGCGGAGTCTACTATCATGAAACCTCATATTCCATTCTAGGTATCTACTCATTCGATATCTGGGCGAAGGACGGCGGTGGCAATTGGGCATCAGCCTTCAGTTCATTTGTCATCCAAGACTCAACCCCTCCGGACGCGAATGCCGGTGCCGATAAGGAGATAATGCACGGAGATACAGTAACATTTGACGGTTCAGGATCGAGCGACAATCATGCCATAGACAGCTATGAGTGGACCTTCACCAACGGAAGTGGCGTTGTTGTTGTTTTGTACGGAGTGGCTCCTGAGCACACCTTCACAAAGCCCGGAACGTACATGGTCACCCTGAAAGTGACCGACGTTTCAGGGAACCACGATCAGGACATAATGTATGTGAACGTGATTGGAGAGAAGATACCCAACGCACCTGAGAACCTTGCAGTCTCGGAGGTTGGGGAGGGCTTCGTCTTACTGACCTGGACAGCACCTACGACGAACACTGACGGTTCAGAGCTCACCAATCTCAAAAGCTACAATGTATACCGCTCGAATCAAAGCGGCGGGCCATACACCCTCATTGCGACGCTGATAATTCTGAGCGAGTCTTATGGGGACAGGGGTCTGGAAGTCGGTTTTGAAGGCTTCTACGTGGTGACTGCTTTCACTTCCGATGATGCCGAATCAGGATATTCCAACGAGGCCTTGGCCAAAATACCTGAGAAGGGATCGATATCAGGGACGATTGTTGATGAAGTAGGTGAGCCGGTAGTAGGGGCCACAGTTGAGTTGAAGAAAAATGGTGAACGCGTCGTCGCGGTCCAAAGCAACGCAAGGGGGAACTTCACTATTCTGAACATCGAAGACGGAGTCTACGAGTTGGTTGTCACGAAGACAGGACACGTCACTCTAAGCCGGCATGTTATGATGATGGGTGGAGCTCAAATCGTAGTATATGACCTCACGATCGAGAGACTACCAGATACTGGACCAGGGGGAGTCCCGTTCAACCAGATCCTCCTGTTGATTGTGATACTGGTGGTGGTCACTGCAATAGTCGTGGCTATTGTCCTCAAGAGAAGGTCGAGGAAGAAAGGGGATGAATGATGCAACATGACTGAATGCTGGAATAACGGAGTCGGGAGGTCCAGTAAAGATGATTGCTGACACTGGTTCAGATGCGAAATGGTTCACGAGAGGGCCATCCTGTTTGGCATTTCTGACACTGATGTTCCTTTCCTGCGCCGTCATACCTTCGGATGTCAATGCAGCGAACGGTGCCTTCTCACCTCCGTACACTGATAATGGACTGGACACGCAGGGTGACGGCTATTTTGACCACCTGGTTCTCAATGTCACCGTGGACATAACTGAAGCTGGGACATTTAGTGTGTATGGGGGTCTCTACGACCCAGGGTTCTCCGTACTTATCACGGAAGAGAACTCAGTGCAGAACCTGCCTCTAGGAGCATCCCTCGTCCCCTTGATGTTCAATGGCGCTGACATCCACAACTCTGGCCTGGACGGCCCGTACGGTGTCTGGCTTACCCTTTACGATGATAAGTGGCAGGTTCTTGAATCTGACTCTGCCCAGACGTCAGACTATGACCACACCGACTTCCAGCCCTTGTTGGCCGAGTTCAGTCCCCCTCACTACGACCTCGGCGTCGACACGAATGGGAACCTCTATCATGATCATTTACTGGCCAAGATAAACATAACCGTGGAGATACCGGGCATCTACGAGGTCGAAGCTGATCTGTTCGACAGCTCACAGTCGACGTGGATCACTGATGGCGCAGATCAATCATACTACAGCAAGGGAAATCACACTGTCGACCTGCCATTGCTTGGATGCAGAATGAGGAAGGCGGGGATAGATGGCCCGTACAAACTGCAGCTGAAGTTGAGGAAGGATGGTTCCCATCTGATTAGTGAGGACGTGCATGACACTGCAACATATGCGCACACCGACTTTGACGGATTCGATGCATACATCACAGGCGCTTCATCCGATGTGGTGGATCTCGACGGCGACCTGCTGTATGACTACCTGCGCATCAGTGTTGACGTGGAGGTGAACCGATCTGGTATTTATAGAGTCGAGGCGGACCTGTTCGATGCTATATTCCACCTCAACTTCATCGCCTCTACTGCGAACATCACATACTTGATAGAAGGCTCCGATCTGGTGGATCTCTACTTCATTGGACAGAGAATGTACGATGCAATGATCGATGTCGATTATGTGGCCGATCTGGTCCTTTTGGACAGTGCAGGTATCTCCCTGGTCACATACTTCCACACAACCGCCAAATACGCTCACACCGAGTTCGAGCACGATGTCCCGGCTCTTCTGAGTCCACCCCACGAGGACCACGGTTCAGATTCCGATGCAGATGGATACTACGATTCTCTGGTTCTCAACGTCTCAGTGGAGTCATTGGGTGACTGGGGTTGCAGCTTGAGGGGCAAATTGCATGATCTTGGGCGTTCGATTCTGATCGCTGACAGGGAGAAGAAAGTGGAGATTGTTGAAGGGGTTAACACTGTCACCATGTTCTACAGCGGGGACGATATTCTCAACTCGGGGATCGACGGGCCTTACGAGATCGGCATCTATCTTTACGACGCATATGATAACCTTCTGGATAAGGGAATCCACATCACTTGGGGCTATAAGCACGATGAGTTCAAGGTCACGACACAGACGCCGACGAAGGGAGAGGCCAGTGGCACCATTGTTGACGAAGATGGGGATCCGATTCCGGGGGCACGGGTGGAGCTCATGGTTGGGGAGACAAAGATCGATGAGACCCATTCGGATGACTTAGGCATGTTCACATTTCTCCATCGGGATGACGGCGTCTATACAATTGTGATCAGCAAACCAAGTTATCCAACAATCACGAGAGAGGTCGTTATCTCTGGCGGTTCTTCTGTTCAGATCCCTTCACTGGTCCTCAAGGAGATCGAAGATGAAAGCACTGGTGAATCGCTACCTTGGACAATGATTCTGATTGCTGCATCCATCGTGATTGCTATCGCAGGATCGGCGATTCTGATGAAGAAAAGGTCGAAGAAATCTGAAGAGACCGGAAAGGAAGAGTGAGTTTCATTGAACTATGAGCAACGGAATATCACACCCTGTTACGAAGATGTAATCCTCACAACAAAAATCAATACAATTGCCCAAGCCCCATATAATAAATTTCATATACTCCAATGTACATCGCCAATAGACTTTAAACACTAAAGGGGAGAAAAAGGAGGGGGAATGAAATGTACGTTCCCGAGGAGACTCTCACTATAGAGAAAACGTGCTCCAAGAAGGGCAACTGCTCTGCGCAGCTTTCTTCAAATCAAATGAGGATTTCAAGTAGTGGGGGTGAGAACTAGAAATCCGAATTAACGCCAGCGGGACAGCCGTCCCTGAAAAAGGATTGTCCCACTGGCGACACCACGCTGAGGCATGATGCAATGAATACATCAGAACAAAGGATATATAATTTTGTCGAGAAAGGGCTAAATATGGGCCCGCTCGGTCTAAATCGGGTCTCTTCTAGTTCTCACTTCGGATTACGAGATCCAAACGCGGGGGGATGCCTCTGGCTCACGTAGTCGTGGCCATTCCCACCCACAACAGCGAAAAGTACCTAGGTACGGTTTTGTTAAAAGCCAGGAGCAGGTTCTCACATATTCTTGTGGTGGATAATGCAAGCGAGGATGACACGGTCAGGATCGCCAAGGCTGCAGGGGTGGACGTAGTAAGACATCCCATGAGCTTGGGCAGAGCGGCTGTTTGCCGCTCTCTCTTGAGAGCTGCCATCGACAGGGACCCTGAGGTCCTGGTGGTGTTGAATGGGAACGGCTACTGCAATCCGGATGAGATCTCGCGTGTTCTTGATCCTGTTCTGAGCGGAGATGCTGAGATAGTTGAGTGCTCGGAGACAGGATTTGTGGCGTACTCAAGTTCCGTTCTTCACAGTTTGATGGTTCGAGAGAACCGAATCCAAGTTGATGAATCTAGGCTCGGGAAGGAGCCGACAATCAAGATTCTAGGGAACAGCAGCCAAGCGGCCACTCGTGAGGAGGACATGGTCAGATCAGAGTTGGGAGGGTAGAACATACAGAAGGAAAACGCATCGCCAGGACACGCAAAGCGAATCCTCATGCTTTACGCCATCACCGGTTCACTACTGATCGTGCTGGGCGTGATCTTGGCAATCCTAACGGTCTGGCGGATGACATCCGGAGTATTGTTTATTGACACTGCATTGCTTTCGATTTCTGTGATAGCGGTCGGCGCTATCGCGGTCTATCTCGGAAGGGCGTTTGGGAAGACATCCGCTCCTGAAGAGAGACTAGTTTTTGCATCTGGCAAAGAGGAGGATACTGATGCATATTCACGTTGATTGCCATAATGATGAGAGGACATGGCTTCCATACGAGCCCAGGGGTGACCAGAAGTTCCTGAGCCTACATCCATGGTGCTCGGACTGCGGAGAGGTGAAGTATATCGGTCCGGACAGAGCAAAAGGTATCGGATACTACGTGAACATCCTCTCAGATATCAAGAGACGGAAGAAGAAGGCCGTAACGGACGTACAGATGCGACTGATTGTGAAGGAGCTGGAGGGGATCCACGATTTCGAGGATTTCTACACATTGAGCGGGCACAATCAGGAGAGAATATTCGTTGACACAGTGGCACGGTATACGAATCTGAGAGAGGAGTTCATCGAAGACTTTCTTTGACCGCCGAATCTGTATTGAGCTAGCGCTATGAGAAAAGGATCGGCGGCGGCAGCGGAAGCCTTTGGTTGAAGGTGATCGAAAAACGGAGAAGAAATGGGTTTGAAAGGGGTAGGAGGAAATGACAGGGGACTATTGTGTGTGGCACAAGCACTGTGCCTCGGATGAATGTAGCGAATGCCAGCAAGGATCTGGGTTCAGAATTGACGCATATGTTGAGAGATACGACCAAGCTCACCTTGAGGGGGGGAAGAGAAATGGAACATATCAGAAATAATGGGAACCGCACAGTTTCAGTGCTGCTTCCCGCATTGAATGAAGAAGATGGAATAGGCGAAGTTATCGACTCAGTGCCCAGGGAATTGATGGAGAAAAAGGGCTACAACGTGAAACTCATTGTAGTCGATGGACACAGCACTGACAAGACGATAGCCATAGCCGAGCAAAAGGGTGCCAAGATAGTCATGCAGAATGGGAAAGGAAAGGGTTTCGCCGTAAGAACAGCTTTTGGGTTGAACAATACCGATTTTCTGATAATGATGGATGCTGACGGAACATATCCATGCGATCAAATACCAAGGTTTCTTGAACATTTGGAGGACGGCGCCGACATGGTTATGGGTTCCAGAATGCTAGGTCATGTTGAAAGCGGATCAATGTCGGAGTTGAATAGAGCTGGCAACCGATTGCTCAGTTTCTTGGCACACAGGCTCTATGGACAGAAAACAACGGATGTGTGCACTGGAATGTGGGGATTCACTAAGGAAGCAATCGAAGCTCTCGAACTCAATTCAAGTGGATTTGAAATCGAGGCCGAGATGTTTGCTCAGGCAGTGAAAGCAAACCTGAGCATCCACGAAGTTCCAATTGACTATACAAGAAGGAGAGGTCAAGCGAAGCTTGGATCTCTGAAATGTGGATTGATGATTGCTTCGAAACTACTGAGAAAGAGGTTTGTCCCGTAATGGCACATTAGTCTGATGAGCGAAGCTACGGAAGCCTGACAGCGAGTGCCACATTCTGGATGAATTCCCAGTATCAGGAGACTTTTAGCTATAGGTTCACGTGGTGAGTGGGATTGAAAGTTGCTCTAATAACTCCAGAATTCTACCCAAATTGGGGTGGCGTAGGAACGTATTGTGCTGAACTCGCAGAGTATCTCCCCGACGAGGTCGAGCTCCATATCCTGACGACGGAATGTGATTCAGATCAACGCCCGACTTTCAAATCGAGAGTGAGAGACGGAAGACTCAATGTCCACTTCCTATCGTCGAGAAAGGACAACTTCTCATACAATCTCTTTTTTCAGTACGCGGTTAGAAAGCGTTTTCCTGCCCTCGATAGAGAACATATGTTTGACTTGATTCACAGCAATCACGCACACATGTCGGATCTTCTCCTAAGCGTCAGGACCGATAACCCGCCGATTGTCAGAACCATCCACACTACGATTGCCTCACAACGCGACGGAAGTAAGGCGTCGGGCTCGGGCATAAGTCATCTGGAATCGTCTGAGAGATTCACTCTTGCATTCCTTCCCGTGCTAAGGTTAGCAGAAAGATTCTGCCTGCAAAACACGCAAGGTGCCATTTTTGTGTCTGAGTATATCAGAAGGGTGTTCAAAAAGACATTTGGATACTCTATTGGAATTGAGGAAGTCATCAGAAATGGAGTCGATACGGGTAAGTTTCGCCCAACGGAAAGAGACCAAGCTCGAGGGGAAGTCTCAGAACTCTCGGACATATCAGGCCCCATCGTGTTCTACAGTGGGAGACTCCTTGCACTAAAGGGAATATTCATACTTCTGAGAGCAGCGTCACTGGTGCTGAATAACCGACCAAATGTTACTTTTGTGTTTGCTGGCGACGGAACAAGCAACATGCTTGAGAGCGAAATCTCCCGGTTGGGTTTGCCTCGCCACCAGTTCATTCTTCTCGGAAGAGTTGAGCATGCTTCAATGCCAAGGCTATATGCAGCAGCAGATGTCTGTGTTCTACCAAGCCTGGCCGAGAGCTGTCCAATGAGTCTTCTTGAAGCAATGGCGAGTGAGAGGGCAGTCGTTGCAACATCTGTTGGTGACATTCCTGAGATTGTTGAGAATGGTGTTTCTGGAATGCTCATTTCACCAAATGACGTCGATGCATTAGCCATGTCAATTGAGAGACTTCTTGATGACGGAAAACTGAGGCATAGCATTTCACACAAAGCGAGAGAGACCGTTGAAGCAGAGTATTCCACTCGCAAAATGGCTGCAAGGACCTTCTCGGTCTACGAACGTGTAATGGAGGCATGCAACTGAAGATTGCTATAGTAAATCCCCCGAGGTTTAACGGAATCCCCGTAATAAGAGAAGAAAGATGTGAGATCACTGAGCGATACTCCGTCCTCGAACCCTACAGTCTTCTGCAGATTTCATCTATTCTGAGAGACAATGGAAACGACGTAGTACTACTGGATTGCAATGGATTCGACTATGACACTACCACCCTCAGGAGATGGTTAGAAAGTCAATCATATGACCTTCTCCTTTTCAGGTTCACACCTACGACCTTTGAGAATGATACTTGGACAGCGTCTCTGTCAAAGAAAGTGAAACCAAGCGCACGAACAGCGGGTATCTGTTGGACACTCCAAGACATTCCAGTGGAAGTCATGAAGTCGTGCCCAAATCTCGATGTCTATCTAAGGCACGAATATGAAGTTGTTGCCGGTAGACTTGTGGACGCGCTTGAGAATGGCGGCTCGCTGGACAGCGTTGAGGGCATAAGTTATCGTGATTCTGGTAAAATCCACAACAACCCTGATGCTGAGCCCATAGATGACTACGACTCGCTCCCTATGCCGGCCTATGACTTGCTTAAGAACCTTGATCCGTATTTCATCAATACGCCAAGCGGCAAAGTCTTCAGTATAATATACACCAGCAAAGGTTGTCCCTACAACTGCATATTCTGCACGGTAGCGAATACCAAGTGGAGAGCGCGATCCGCAGAGAGCGTTCTTGAAGAGATTCAGTTTCTGAAGAGAGAATATGGCATCCAGACAGTTTCCTTTTTCGACGAGACATTCACTATCGATAAGAACCGAGTGCTGCAGATCTCTGGAGCTTTGAAGGAATTGGACATAGAATGGTTCTGTAACACAAGGGTCCATTTGGTGACCCTTGCCATGCTGAAGGAGATGCGTGAAGGAGGCTGCAGGGGAATCTCGTTTGGTGTTGAATCGGGCAGTCAGAAAATACTTGATGGAGCCTGCAAGGGAGCCACAGTGGGTCAGGCAGAAAAGGCGATACAATGGTCACGCCAAGCTGGCATCAAATCTAACTGCAGTTTCATCTTCGGCTTGCCTGGGGAGAATTGGACGACGGTGGAAGAGACAATTGACTTCGTGGGAAGAACTCTTCCGACAGGCGCTCAGTTCAATGTTGCGGTTCCCTATCCCGGAACGAAGTTGAGCCAGATAGCCAAAGAAAACGGTTGGTTTGAAACCGATGACTGGAAGAGTTTGTATCAGCATGAATCGGTCATGCGGACTGAGGAGATGTCTTCAAGTGAATTGAACGAGGCGAGGGAATTGGCGTACAGATCTCTCTATTCAAATCCGAAGTGGTACATGAGGAATCTTGGCCACGTGATGCGACATCCTGAAGATTTGGCACTTGCGACTCGATACTTCTTGAGAATACTAGACAACTTCGTCATACATAGAATGAAGCACGCTCATTAGGGCCTTCTATTCCTCGACGGATGTTATGCCTTCCATTCATCTCGTGAAGTGTCCCAAGAATCGTGTCAGAGTGTACTCGAAAATCAATATGAAAGGTTATGTGAAAGATAATGGAGACAAAGACCTTCTTGTTTACAACATCGTTCTATCCACCATATCACATTGGTGGGGACGCAATGCATGTTGCCTATCTAGCTGAAGAACTCGTGGGAAGAGGCCATGAGGTTCATGTACTTCACAGCATTGATGCATATAGATTGAAAACACGAAGAAGACAGTTCGAGAACACAGGAGATGACGGCATCTTCAGACATCCCAGCAGAAGTCCCTTTGGCATATTGAGCCCTCTGTCTGCCTATGCATTGGGAAAATCTGCTTATGTGTCAAAGAAGCTGGATGCAGTAGTGGAGGAAACTTCGCCTGACATAGTGCATCATCACAATATATCACTCCTCGGATCTGAAATCTTGAGGAAGCGAGATGACTATCTCAATATCCATACAGCTCACGATTATTGGCTTCTCTGTCCGAGAAATGATATGATGTATAGAGGGAACCGCATTTGCACATCAAGGAATTGCGTATCTTGCACTCTGTTGTCAAAAAGAATCCGCCAACCTTGGCGAAATCCAAAACGGTTGCAATCCATCCTGAGAGAACTCGATCTGATAATAGCTCCAAGCAAGACTCTGCACTCACACCTTACAGAAGAACTCAATGGAAGAGTATCCCACATCTGCAACTTTGCTCCAGAACCTCCAGCCAGAATTGCGAGAGTGGACATCAATGATTTCTTCTTGTATGTGGGAGTTCTCGAAAAACACAAGGGTATAAATATTCTGATAGATGCTTTTGAGGAGGCAGACATTGATTCAAAGTTGGTTGTTGTCGGAGACGGGAAATTCAGGGACCACTTGGTGAAGAAATCCCGCACTGATAGGTTGAAAGGTAGAGTCTTCATTCTTGGCCAAGTCAACCACCACCTTTTGTACGGCCTGTACAGAAAAGCATTGGCCCTAGTTCTTCCCTCAATATGCCTGGAGAACTGTCCCTTGGTCATTCTGGAAGCATTGTCAATGGGAACGCCAGTCCTCGGATCCGATACTGGAGGTGTGGGCGATTTAGTGCGACTTTCCAGGAGTGGGATTGTCAACTGTCCCAATCCAGGGAACTTGAGAGAATCACTTGAGAGGATGGCATCGAACGGGGTCCTACGCAAGAATCTGTCAAAGAACGCAAAGAACTCGTACTCCAGATTGTTCTCTCCTCAGGCCTTCATGAGAGCTTATGGGAGAGAGATAGACAAGCTTATCTAATACAAGAGGACAACATTCTCTGATCGTCCACTCAGATTTGATACAAGACAAGCATACTGTACGAGGTTCTCGGTCCCGAATGGTTGATACTGGATATTGAGGTTTATTTCTACAGAGGTTATGACTTGGCATTCTCGTTAGACATTCCCTTTACAAATCGGACAGCAAGATTGTCTCTTTCAATCTTGACATTTGCAGGAGTTGCTGTATGTCTCCATTCATCGGCTGGAGTGGATTTTCATTGGATTCCTTTAGACAAGCAGTTGGGACTTCTGCAGGTTTTACCGTGGAACTATTGGATTGGATTCGGGGCGTGCCTAGTTTCACTTGTTATTGGCATCAGAGTTGACTCTAATAGAACCTTCCTCCTGAAGGCATTCATTCTCTTTCTCCTTATCTGGGGCATTCCAGTTCTCTTTGAGAAGAACGCGCCTGTGTGGGATGGATACAGACATCTTAAGGGCGCTCTTGAGATTGTCTTTACTGGATCTTTGCCAACATATGATATCAATCTGTACAGTGTTAACTGGCCAGGATTCTTCATCTTCACTGGTGTCCTGAAAGAGGTGCCGAACATCAATCCCTGGATCTTCATAAAATTCTACCCAATTCTGGCATCGGGTCTGACAATCGCTGCAATTAGCCTTTTCTTGAAAAAATACCTCTCTCGTACGACAGGGAGAATTGCACTCTTGATCCTGTCATTCTTATGCGTCTGGTTCCAATTTCATGTTTCGCCGCAGTCTATCGGTCTGGTTCTCGGAATTCTCACTCTCTTCTGCCTTGAGCAGAGAAGTCGTCCCTGGAGAATTCTGGCCATCATTCTATTCACGTCCCTGCTCATCTCTCATGCAACAATAATGTTCATAGTTCTGGCCACGGCTCTAGTTGCCTTCTTACTTGAAAAGAGTAAAAGCAGACTGAAGAGCAACCAGTCTCCAAATCAGGAAACGAGGTATTCGGCACTTCTCTTCGCTGTCCTAACGACATCATGGCTGTTATGGAACGCTTTGGGAACATCTGAAGTTCTTATGAAGCGTCTAGTGTCCCAGATTGCGCAGATCTTCCTGTTTGATGAGAGGGTAGGGAGCATATTGGCCGTCCGGACAACAGAGAACATATATCCAATACCCCCCATCGTCAGAATCGGGGCTTTGGGCGTTTTTATCTTGATATCCATGATCTATCTTGCCTATGTGGCAACTAGGCAATTCTACAAGGGGTCAAAGAATGAGGACAACAGAAGAAGACCCAATCTGACCATACCAATCTCTCTTGTCCTGGTCGCATTCATTCTCACCGCGGCGGATGTACTGACATTTGGTGGGCAGTTCTACGATAGAAATATCTTGATTGTCGCTGTCATCTCGCCAATCTTCGCGGTGTTATTTGCGTACACATTTGGAAAGAACGTCAAAGCCTCAAAGCAGGCAAAAGGAGAGAGGAAATATCTCACGAAATCTCGGACATGCGTTGTTGTGATCACTTGTCTCTGCGTTGTCGCGTTTGCGAATTTCACAACAGTGTTCTACCAAGAGAACCTCTATATAGTACCCGATGCCAGCTTTGCCGCAAGGGACTTCCTAGAAAATAGCGCCTCAAATGGGACTACTATCGAAGGTGGAATGTTTCCTTCAGACTTCGAGAAACTTGAGAAAGAAGGTGAAGACGCCCAATATCCCACAACGTCTCACATCATCGTCCTTGATGTTCATACAGAAATCTGGATGAGACAGTGGCTGGGGAAGAATGCGTATGATGCAATGAGGAATGAGACAACCACCATGAACAAGACATATGTGAATGGAGAATATGAGATGTTCTGGAGGTCCGAAGTAACTTGAGGTCGACCCAATGAAAGTAGCAATAGTGAATCCGATTACAGCAACTGTCGATATGCCTGAGAAGAAAAGTGCGATAGTTGGTTTGGGCCCAAGCCGCCCAAAGAAGGATACAGAGACAAACATCATGGAACTCGCCTCGAGAATCTCTGAGAGGGGGAACTCAGTGACCGTTTTTATCTCGGATGTGTACAGGCCTATGGAGACTTCAATTGATGTCGGGACTGGAGTGATAGCGAGGTATCTAAAGACTAGGTACGCCAAAATCTTCCCACCCGCATATATCCCCTATACTCCGGATCTGGTTGATGAGATATCATCTAATGGCTTTGACATTGTTCAATCCGGTGAATTCTTTCAGT
This sequence comes from Thermoplasmata archaeon, assembly GCA_023140195.1. Lineage (GTDB taxonomy): Archaea > Thermoplasmatota > Thermoplasmata > RBG-16-68-12 > SOIM01 > JAGLME01. The sequence goes on along the minus strand of JAGLME010000032.1, from coordinate 10,354 downwards.
GGGGGACGATCCTAGCATCGAAATCCACAAGGAGGACCAACATACCCTTAGTTGTATGGCAGGAAATTGACATCAATCCTCAGTTTCCTGGGGGATTTCTACAAGCAATCTATAACAAGTCCTATGGAAGGATGATTTGCAGGAGAATCTCAGGTTTCGTGCCTCGTTCAAAGTCTGCAAGAAGATACCTTCTCAATACACGCATCCCCCCGGACAAGATTTGTCCCATAATACACACTGGTGTCAATACTCAAATCTTCCATCCATTGGAAGATCAGAACTTGAAGGAGAAGTATGGATTCAAATCAGACTCTCCCTTGATTCTCTCAGTCGGCAGATTGCACCCAAACAAAGGGTATGACATTCTAATTAGGGCAGTGGCAAAGGCGAGAGAGAAGATACCCAACATTTCGCTAGCCATAAAGGGAAATGGTCCCCAGAAAGACTACCTGGAGAATCTAATTCGGAGACTTCAAATGGAAGATCACACATCTATCATCTCCGAGCACATTTCCAGAAAAAGTATGAATGAGTTGTATAATGCATCAGATCTCACAGCGATAAGCAGCAGGATTGACCTATTTCCTTTCTCAGCAATAGAATCCTTGGCGTGTGGGAAACCAATAGTGTCACTTTTTGGAAGAGGAGTGAAGTTAGACGTAATAGGGAATCATGGAACAGGGATGTACGTTCCAAACGATTCCATAAGGAATTTCGCAGATTCGATAGTATATCTTGTAAGAAACCCAGATGTTCGGCTAGAGATGGGCAGAAGAGCCCTGCATTTGTGTCGGAGAGAGTTCGATTTAGACGTAGTGAGCAGAAGATTCTGTAATCTCTACCGTCTGATGATCGCTTCGGAGACATAGACATGAGACTTCTCTTCATCCCAGAGCAAATCCAACATAACACAAATGAGCGAACCCCCAAGCTCAGAGAGATTCTTGCCGAGAGTCATACTGTGGTTGGCGTTGAGGACAAACTCGCGATTCATGTATACAATCAGAAGAAACTCAAGGCCTTCAGGTTTCTCTTATACCTCGTCAACAACGCGTACATGTTCTGGTCATCTCTGAGAAAGACGAGAAAGCACAGAGTCCAACTCATATTCTGCGAAGGACTTCATTGTGCATTGATTGGTGTTCTAGTCTCAAAGATGGTGGGCAAACCCTGCGTTTTTGATAGTCACGGAAACACATCAACCTTCTACGAGCAGTTGGGAAAATCGGGGTCGTACATTGCTTTGTCCTTGGCTCTTGAGAAAGCTCTAATTGAGCAGTCTGCTGCCTTGATAACTGTATCGAAGAAGGACAAACTGGCATATGAGAAAACGATAAAGGTGCCAATCAGGATTCATGTGATTCCAACAAGTATTGATTTCTCAATGGTCTCTGAGAGCTCGGCAAGCCGCGAAGAGGTCAGAAGGGATCTAGATTTGACGAGCGAGGACACCATGTTGCTCTTCTTTGGGGCCTTGGATTATGCTCCAAATAAGGAAGCTGTAGACTACATAAACAAAGTTCTTGCCCCAGAACTTGGACAGATGTCTCAAAACGTGAGAATTTGCATCGCTGGAAGAGGTGATACCTCTCCTGTTACTCCTCACAACATAGTCTCCATATTGGGGTTTGTGCCAAACATCTATGACTTGATTCGGGCTTCGGATATTTGCGTCGCACCGCTGTGGTCTGGGGTAGGAATCCTGACGAAAGTTCTTGACATGATGGCATGTGGAAAGCCTGTTGTGGTAACACCGCTTGCAAAAGATGGTATCCCCGAACTCAAGGATAATTGGAATGTCATTCTAGCCGCCAATAAGGAGGACTTCATTAGGAGAACGATAGAACTAGTGGAGACAGAAAAATCGCACAGATTGCTAGGAGAGCGAGCCAGGGAGCTGATTCGAGAGAAGTACACGTGGGATATAGCGAGAGAGAAACTGGATGATTTGCTCGTTGGATTAACCGAATGCGAGAACCGGGAGGATACGAAGGAAGCAGAGTCATCCCATTTCATCAATGACAACTTCCTCTGATACCCAGAATCAAATGGATACGTTTTCTTTGCCGTCTCAGGAAATCGGAGTCAAACAAGGAGTATGATAAGAATGAGGGAATCTGTATCTTGTTTCCGTGTAAATCTTTGCGTACCAAGGGAAATCAAAGGATGTGGAAGGAGTTACAACTTTTCTTTCCCAAACTGTTCCCAAGAACTAACCGTGGACACCACACCACTCGTCAAAGGTGCGATATGAAAGTCCTAGTGTCTTCGTCTTCTCTTCTATTCACAGACAAGCCGCATATTAGTAGCGAAGGGTACAATGCGTTTGAGCTCTGTTCAAACTTGGCCGGAAGAGATATCGATATGACTATCCTCGCTCCGCAAACGGACTTGGATAATCACTGCTTTGCTGAGATATTGAAGCCCAGGTTTGCATGTTCTGAGAGAAGGACTGAGAATTCCAGCATACGCTGGCTGATGTATAACTTGGCTGCATTGAAGATGATATCCGACATTGATGTTGAGCAGTTTGATGTCATTCATCACATTTTTCCCACAGGCATTGATGTTGCCTATAGCCTTGTACCACACGCCATCAAGACTGTTCCTTTTGTCTATGGTCCAGTTCTTCCTCCCGCAACACCATATCCAAATAGAATAGGCATTAGAGACCGTATGATGACACTCTACGTCAAGACTCTTTCTCGGCCACTATATCGATCTACACTCAGAAAAGCGGCGACCATCATCGTTAGCGTTGATTCTGTCAGGAGATTTCTGCCAGCCTCCCTGATTCGTAAAACCAAGGTCATTTGTCATGGGATACCCACAGATGAGTATGCTGGAAATGAGAACAAAGAATCCACAGGGAGTTTCACCATTCTGCTGCTTGCTAGACTCTCTGAAGAAAAGGGTATCGACATGGCAATCGAGGCCATAGGCAAATTGAGCAAAACAGTTCCTGATGTCAGACTTGTGATTGCGGGAAGCGGCCCGTTGAGAGAGGAACTCAAGCAACTCACTCTTGACAGGGGATTGGACGAGAACGTCCACTTTGCTGGTCTTGTCAAGACTCACAAAGACAAGATAAGGCTGTTCAAAATGTGCGATGTCTTCTGCCATCCTGCACTCCGCGACGCAACACCAACAGCAGTCCTGGAAGCAATGGCTGCTGGGAAGGCGATAGTAGCCACATCCGCTGGTGGTGTGCCTGAGTTCTTGGACTACGGACGGTGTGGAATCCTCGTTCCGCCAAGCGACGTTGATTCTCTTGTCAGAGCACTATACAAGCTTTTTACCAACGAGGATTTGAGAAGGAGGCTTGGTCAAAGGGCGCTACTCAGAGCAAAGGGAGAGTATGATATCAGGATAGTGGCAAAAAGAGTGGAGGACGTATACCGCAAAGCGGCAAGTTCAGCATAGGAGAAACTGTCCACCCAGGAAGGAGTGAGCACGTAGTACTGAATGCTCGAAGCGAAGGTTCTGAGTCCCTAGCCGGTGTCGACTATTTGGAGTGCCTAGGTGATTGTACAAGGTGCACAAAGCCTGTCCAATTGCCAGGGTCCAATAATAGAGATTTGACGAAATTCACTAGACTTGGGAGTGTAATGGACACGAGAGTGTTCGGATCGGTAATCAGCCTCGAAGCCCTTCCCCAAGTTCTTGCGTCCAAAGAGCAGGGATAAATTACATCGTGAATCCAAGGAGATCTGGTTCTTGAATGTTGACCCAAGTAAACCGGTAGAAAGATACAGACTTGGTATCGAACTTCTGGGCGCAACGGAAGGTGTCGTTCTCGATGTTGGATGCTCAATAGGCACTCTAGAACGTTTCATTCCCTGCATCGGAGTCGATGTACATCGTCAGGCCGTGGGAGAGGCTAAGAACCATTGTCCACAACGTCAATTCATACTGGCTGACTCCGAATACCTGCCCTTCAAGTCCGAGTCAGTGGACGCTGTCATCATGCTGGATACGCTGGAGCATGTTGGCAATGAATCCAAAGCCATATCGGAAGTCTCGAGGATTCTGAGAGAAGATGGCTCGCTTGTCATTAGCGTGCCAAACAAGAGACTTATCTACAACCTAGTCGACCTTGAGTTCTGGCTATTGCCAATCCTCATCCGAAGGCCTCGACATAGGCATTATGACGTGAAGGGAATTCAGGAACTCATGAACTCTCACGGTCTTCAAGTGGAGATCTCTATGGAAAGGGGTTTGATTTTCTCTGAATTGCTCCGATGGAGCCTATTGCCCTTTGATGTCGTTGACTATTCACTATTTCATCAAATCAGAGGTCCTTTGGGTGGACGTCTCCGGGACTGGATTGTCGACAGGTTCGTCGACAAGGAGTTCGACATCCCCACGACATGTGGAAGGACCTTATTTGTCAGAGCGAGGAAGATTAAGGACATCTCGTCTTCCCACCTCGAATAATCTGACTGGCCCCTTCGGACACTCATATTGGATGCAATTCTGTGGAAGTTCTTCGATCATGCTGATATCAGCAAGTACGGGCATCCAGATTGGGCAGTGTATTTGGTTCACATAGGGAAGACTGTTACGCCTGAACCAGCAACTTGAGACACGAAGGAAACTCCTCACCATTGGATCCTAGACAGCAATCTGAAACTGTCGGTATTTGCTGAAGGGACACAGACCTACACACCTCCACGGTACTATATAGCGTATGTTGGTGACGAATAGTGAAAAACTGCAGAATCCGAAATGTGATTCTAATTACTCTGGATGCATTCAGATACGATCTAGCTCTGCGGATTCTGGACAGATTGAACAGCTTGAGGAGACTTAGAAAGGAAGGTGTTAGCTTCGTCAATGCATTCAGCACAGGGCCTTACACTTTTACTTCGTTTCCTGGTATCATATCCAGCATCTATCCCTATTATTTTGGCTTCGGAATTCCAAGAGAAGTCGAAACTCTTGCATCCATCCTAAAAGGCGAGGGCTATAACACGGCTATCATAAACGAGTCTAATGCATTGCTGTCACCATATTATGGCTACGAAAAAGGAATGGACTTCCAAGAACATTTCATTGAACTGTCTCACAGAAGCGACAGAAGATTGAAGAATGTTTTTCTGGAAAATCGAAGGACTAAGAGAAACGAAGATAGAGAAGGTGGCGAGAGCATAATCTCTGTGCTGGCAAGGAAGTTTGCTCCCAAAGCACCCAGAGTCGGAAAGAGAGTATATCAAATCTGGAAATTCCTGTCGCTCTATCTGACGGATCCTACGAACAGGCTGCAGGAGAGAATGAGACTGCATGAGTCGTTCAGAAACACAATCCAGAACTTCATACGCGACGATTTCAGGGAGCCGCAATTCCTGTGGATCCACACAATACTGAATCATTTGCCATACACCCCCGCAAGCACAGTTCCGTTCTCCGAGAGAGATGTCGATATCCTGAACTACAAAGGGATTTCAGGTTTTGTGACACCTCAGACCGCTGAGCAATTGAGAAGATTATATGTTGAGTCTCTGGTGACTACAGACCTTCTGATAGGAACAATAACAGAATGCCTAGCCTCCAGGAATCTGTTGAATGACTCCATTGTGGTTGTGACCGCTGACCACGGTGAGGAATTCCTCGAGGACGGTCGTTTCTTCGGTCATTCTCCCCATTCGAGTTCTGATAGATTGCTAAGAGTTCCTTTGATCTTCTATTCACCTGCCATCAACTCAAGAAATAGAGAGATACCACACCCAGTGTCGACACTGGATATACTTCCGACATTGCTTGACATCTTAGATTTGGAAGTCCCGGCTACAGCGAGAGGTCTATCCTTGAAACCACTTGTACTTGGAAAGGACGAAAAAAGCATCGTTTCAACCTTAGCGACAAGGCCATTATTCTCGGAGGCTTGGGAGGTGAACGATTTGCTGGATAGGAGCCCCGGATATGCAAGTAGTAGAAAGATATTCAGTGTACGAAAGTCAAACCATAAACTCACGGTGAGAGTGGAGAATAATGGTAACCTCACCAAGGAGGAATATGAGTTGACCAATTGGCCGACGGGGGAGAAACTGGATGCTAAGAAACACGTCGGACTCATGGCTGAGTTGGATTTCCTATTGAGAAAGCACTTACATGAGAGTTATCGGTTTTATGTCGATTTGAAGACCCTCGATGAAAAGACCCGAATAAAGAAGACTCTGAGGAGAATGTCACTGAGAACGTAATCTGGATGTAGGATTTCCATAGACCTCAGTAATCAGGCTTTTATCCTTTAGCGCGCGAAGAGGATTGTTCATGAGACACGTAGCAATACTGACCTTGAGACCGCCGAACATTCATGGAGGTGTTGAACGAGTGGTGTACTATTTGAAGAAAGCCATTGAAAACGAGAGTACCCATGTCGATATCTACCACAAAGGTCTGCTCCCCACTCAACAGGTTCCGGCAGTATACAACCGTATGGGCCTCAGTGAGGTCTACTTAGCGTATAAGATCTCGCGTCTTCTCCGCCAGAAATGCCAAGAAACTCAGAACTATGACTTGGTCATATCAAACCAAATCACAGGTTGGCCAATCAGAGGCGGAAAGGCAATCAACATCTATCATGGCACTATTGCTAGATACTCTGAGGCTCTGAGAAATAACCTTCCGTTTGGGTATTTTCTTCAAGCAAGATACATAAGAAGCCAGTTTGAGAAACTCAGTGGGAGTGGTAAGACAGTAGTTGCAGTTACGAATCAAGTTGCGAAAGAATTGAAGGAAGCTTATCATCTCAGTGCCGAGGAAGTCATTTACAATGGAATCGATACTGACCATTTCAGGCGATTGACATCCTCGAATATCAAAACAGAACTCGGTCTTGATGAGGATACTTTCCTTGGCCTATTTGTCGGTAGACACGAATACGCGAAGGGCATTGACATCCTTGAGCAGGTTTCCAGAAAGTTGCCAGATGATGTAGCGATAGCGACTGTCGGAAATGGCTATGCGAACAACCGCTTCGGAAAAATCATACCCATCGGGCCCAAGTCATTTGACGAGCTACCATATATCTACTCAGGAGCGGACTTCTTTGTATTCCCTTCTAGATACGAAGCTTGCCCTTTGGCTCCTCTTGAGGCTATGGCTTGTGAACTTCCCGTGATAATGTCTAACATCAATATCGGAGAAGAGATTCTGACGAGATATGAGGTTCTGCGCGACTTCATTGTCAATTCGTTCAATCCTGATGACTATCTGAAGAAGATTCTTGAACTGAAATCCTCCGAGTCAACTCAGAAAGAAGCTAAAAAAGCCTCAAGAAAGCTCGTCTGCAAGTCATTTTCTCTGTCAACATTCGGACAGAAGTATCGAGAACTAGTTTCTTCTCTCATTCAGCAACAGTGATGATGAGTATGCCATTGACTCGAAATAGACGAGCGGAGTTTGTCACGATTTTCTTTGACCTCGAAGGCAGATGGGGCAGTCCGTTCTCAGGCTCTTCCAATCTGGATGATACCATTGGATTCATAACAGAGGCACTTGAACAATTTGGTGTTCCAGCCGTTTTCAACGTATGTGGCAAGATAATAGAAGAGAGGCCCGGTCTGATACAGAAACTCTGCTCGGACGGTCACGAGATTGCGTCGCATGCTTATGCTCACGAGAACATCTTGTATCTCAGTCCTAAGGAGCTTGACTACATCCTTTCAAAGACGGAGAGAGCTTTTGAGGACGCGGTTGGCGGTCGAATATCTGGAATAAGACCGCCGAATCTGATGTCGAGAACAGGTGACAGTTCTTCAGCTCCTCGGGCCATCAACGAGATATTGAAACAGATTTCAGACAGAGAATACAAATGGATCAGTTTCAGGAAAATCGTGTTTCCAGAAGAGTTTGCAGCTTCCCTTAGATTCACCAAAACATACGACCAACTCGGGAGATTTAGAAGGAGGCTTCTCTCAGCGAAAGTCAGCCTTGATGACAAGGTTTTCTCCAGAACTCCAAAACTCCGGGGAAACATGCTCGACATACCCCTCACATCTTCCATGGATTGCGATATTCTCGGAATACCAGCACCTAATCAGCCGAGTGAGAATGAGAGAGTCGAGACTTTCATCTGGAGTATACAGCAGCAATTCTTGAGATCGGGACCCTACTTCAATCTGAACTTCCATCCATGGGTTATTGGGAATTCCAACAGGCAATCCATTCTGATACGTACGTTGGAATTCATAGAGAGAACCTCCAAATGTCACTGGGTACTGCCACGCGAGATTGTCAGAATGAGGTTGACATGAAAGATAAGAAATGGAGAATTGCATACCGTCCTTCCACAAATGGGGAGGGGATACTTGAGCTACTAAATGCCGGTTTCGGGCATTGGGGAAGCATAGAGAAGTGGGAATGGAAGTACAACCCACCCACAGATGAAACTCAGGCAATCATTGGGATAGCAGAAGATTACCAAGGGAAACCAGTCGGAAGTTGGTCTATCTTGCCTTTGACAATGAAGTTTGGTGAGAGAACTGTTATCGGATCGCAAGCAGTTGATGCCGCAACACATCGAAGCTTCAGGAGGAAGGGGATCTTCAATCAGCTCGTGCCTGCTGTATTGAATCGAGCCAAGTGTTCAAACATCTCTGTGACCTATGGGATTGCTCAGGGTTTTGTGGCCGAAACCTACTTGGAAAGACATGGATGGTCCCTGATAGGTGATATCTCGAACCTTGTAAGGATATTTGATTACGAGGCCGTTCTCGGAAGACGTCATAGTAACAGGATTTGTCTGCTAGCGGCAAAGAGTTTGGTCAAAGCATACGTTCGCCTCTCAAGTAGAACTTCCCGTCTTGAAAAGAAGACACAGGAGGAGTTTGCAATAACGCGGGTCAAAACGTTCGAAGTAAATATAGACAACGTGTGGAAGCATGCTTCTGAGGAGTTTGATGTTATCTCTGTCAGAAACGCAGAGTATCTGAATTGGAGGTATACGAATTGTCCAGATGGCGGGTACAGAATGTGGATTGCGGAGAATGAGAGCGGAGTAGTTGGCTACCTTATCGCGAAATACTTTGAGAGGGAGAGGATGGGGTGCATCTTGGATCTGCTGTCTCATCCTGAGCACTCATCGTCTGCTCAGCATCTCATCTTCACGGCGATGCAATTCTTTAGAAAAAAGAACGCGCTGTGGGTTAAATGCTGGATGCCAAAAGAATCCTCTTACTACAAATGCCTTAAGCAATTCGGTTTCTTACGGCGTAAAACGCCCCTCAAACTCGTATGTCACATTAATAATCCAGATTCTGTGAGATTGCCACCTAACCCCAAGTGGTTCTTGACACTTGGCGATTGCGATCTCTTTTGATTACTGACTACAAGGACGATATCCAAGAAACATGGATTTCCATAGGCTATTCAAGCTTGCTCAAGTTCCGAGCCGAGGATAGCCTTTTCCCTACAGAAGAGGTTTCGGCCTGTGACAACTTCCTGTTTAACGGTGAGAATCAGAAGTGACTCTCAACATCAACGATAGGAATCACTACCAATACTCAAACAAGATATCTGGATAGAAAGTGCTACTAGTACTCCAGACAATCAAAACCTCTATGAAGACATTGTCTTTTGGAGGTCGAATTCGGAGGGTTTCTTCTCGATGGAGCAACAGAGCCAAGATTCCCAGAGAGAGAGGGGTCTGCTTTCTGGTGTCAATGGCTTTCTTTGCAGTTCTCTTGGCGAACCTTGTATCGTATAACTCACTTCATTCACCTGGCATGAAGTCTCCGGTAGTATACGAAGATGATCAGAATCCCTTCCCGTTGGATGGTTTGATTAATGGCGATTATGGAATTCACGGTGAAGGAGTTCCGACCGAATATGAGGATTTCTCTTTGGGAGTGGTCTCGTCGACCGTTCTATCCCGTCGGGCTGGCTTGAAAGAGACAGTCATTGAAACCGATGAATACAACATCACTGTGAACTGGTCCCAGCCAGGTTGGACTGACTACAGAATCGAACCTGTTTTCACTAGTGATTTCATAAGGTATCAACGACTGAATCCTCTTCATTCGGGTCAGGGAACTGTGGATGAGTTCGGGAATCCGCTTGATCATGTTAGCATGACAATAGCATCCTGGGGGCTTGAGGGGAATGTTGCGTGGTTCAATGAATCCTGTCAGGAATTCAGTCTGAATCACACCTTCACTCTCTTCAGAGACTACATGGAACTGAATGTGACTTACGTTCCTGGGACCAAGAAAGTGCTAACAACCTACTTCATTGCGTTGTTCTCGGAATCTGGGAGCCTGTATGACATGTTTGACGGAGGTTATCATCGGTACATTCCGGGATATAGCGAAGAACATCCTGGCTCCCATGGAATGGGCGGTTGGTACCCTAC
>JAGLME010000031.1 GCA_023140195.1 Thermoplasmata archaeon | reverse complement strand
ACCTCAACGCCTCTAAATGTATCTTGGATAAAAGCACTTTGCAGACGTACCCGCGCAACGTGTTTATCTGAATTTTCCATGTACTAAAAATACAACCTGCGCGGCTCAGAAAAAAGTATTTAAGTACCTGATAACAAAGGTGTCAGCAAACAAAAAACCCGGCATTTTTGCCGGGCCTATGCTACCAAAGAAATATACAATATTTAGAGATTACACTTTTTTTTCCGTGTTGTCATTACCTCAACAATGTAAATCACGGTAAACTGTGCGTTCTGAAATGAATAATTCGCGGGCAATGCGGCGCACTTCATTCGATACGGAAGTTGAACGATTTGTCATGCGCTCCTGAATGTATTGCCGGCGGCGGTCGATTGTTTCACCTGTTTTTTTCATATCGTTTAACTTATGTGCGCGGTTACGTAAAGATAAACAATTATGACAGTAAATGCCAATTAATCAGGACAGTTAACACCTTTTTGCGTTATGGTGTCAGTGGTTTTTTATGGAAGAACGTCTATGTTATATTTAAGGGTTACCGGTTGCGCATCCGTTTGCCCAAATGTTTGCGGTGGTTCCTGCACCCAACTTGTATAAATCTGCCGCCAATGCCGTAAATTTTCAAACTGTGAATCATCAATATCACGTACGCGGCGCAGGCTGGAAAATTTACCCTCAACGGCCGGCAGGCTTCGCAATCCTATTAACGCCCGGTAAACGCGGTTTATTGTGGTTAAATGCTCTATATAAGTTTCGCTATCAGTGCGCAAATCATGTATAAAAATATGCACGGTTAAAGTTGCTAATCCGTTTTGCTGCCGGCTTAAATCTGAACTTGGATGATCAAAACGGGTTTCACTCCAATCAACATTATTTAATGCAATGAATGCGGCCGGCGTGCGGTATGCAAAATTATTATCATTGTCTATTTCGGGGCTGTTATAATGGCCAATGAATTTAAAAAGTGGATCACTTGCCGGCCCGCCCTCCAAAAGTGCAGCTAATGCGTTACGCACGGCCGTATATAAATCAATTTTAATTGAATCGCTCATGCTACTTTTCGTTTTAGAGGTTTACCCATTTCAACGGCAATGGTATTTGCATTGGCAATTTCAAGTGCTTTTGTTGGCCCTATAAACTCACGTTTTGGCATGTCAATATTTCTGCGCGGTATGCGTAAACCTTCATTATGTGTTGCCGCATATGGTATGCGCTTTGTGCCTATAATAATTACATCATTGGTTACCATTTGCACATTTACATCACGCCACATTGAACCGCCGGCATGCCCTATTAATATGCCGCGGCCCGGATCAACATTATTTTTACGCCTTTTCCAACCGCTTTTGCTGGCATCAGTTTGACCGCCGCCTTTGCGGAAACCCTCTAAAAAATGGTTCAAACTTTCTTCCGCAATTATTTCCATTGTATCACGGCGGGTTAACATCATTGTTTTACCTGTTATAACCTCAACAGGCAACACCCCTATTTTTCTAACCAACTGCTTTTGCGCGGCCATAATTTTACGATATTACTCCAATATTTTCATCAGCTTCAGGCGAAACGTCATTTACTGCCGTTGCTGTGAATGCCTGCATATTTCGCAGGCCCGGCGTTGTTACCAAATTCCAGCTTTCAAAAGTGATATATTCAAAACCTAAAATGTCATTTATAAATTTTGATTCAACACGTATTTGTTGTGGCACTTTGAAAATACGTATCAAATTTTGTACCGCTGTGCGCGGGTATGCAATATTCAAGCTATTCACAACCGCACCGCGCATTGTTATTGCGGTGTCATTGCTGGAAATATATTCTTTTATGGCACCATCACGGCCGGCAATTTGAGTTTTTACAATGTTTTTTTGTTGGCTGGCTTCAAATACAATTGTTTGAATCTCTATGCCGGCATACGGTACAATTTCCGTTACACCTTCAGTATTAATTACAGTATAACGGCCGGCCGGCACATTTAACGAATCAAAAACCAGCGTGCCAAATGGTGAAATGCCAATTGGCAGATCATCGAAAAATTGAATGCCCAAACTTGGAA
>JAGLME010000030.1 GCA_023140195.1 Thermoplasmata archaeon | reverse complement strand
CGCGGGCCGGTATGATCCAATTTTTAAATGCCATAATTTCTACATATACCCTAATCCAAAATTATCTTTGCCCGGTATTTGGCCAATCGCTTTTGCATCTGCAAAATATGGTGTTGCGCTTTCCTTAAAAATGTATTTCGTTTTGGCCGGGTTTGTATCAAATACATCACTGCTATTTTTTAAGTTTGGCACCGGTTTTTCACCACGCTTCACACGTTCCCGGTTTACATCTGTGCGGCGTTCATCCAAATCCGTTTCAGCACCCTGCCGCAATCGTATTACCCGGCACCGGCACCCCCAATCTGCCGGCGGCATGTGCGTATCCCAAAATTCATCGTCAACCGGCTTAATAATACCATCCCAATCTCTATGCTCAGGACGTACGCGGCCGTCATTAACGGTTTGATATTGCAGCATAGGGAATAATTCTTTTTTGTCCTGCGTGCGCACCCATTGGTCAGCACTTTGGCCCTGTGCAAATGCCATGTTTTGCTCCGTTCGCAGCCATTTCAAATTATACGTTTTATCAATTTCGCGGCCTATAACTTGATACTCTTTAAATGCCCTTTTTGCGCCCGTTGGATCAAATGCCGCTTCGCTTAATGTTGTTACTTCACTGACAGTTTTCGCGCCGCTAAATTCATTTATATTTTTGCGAAAACCGGCCTCAATTTTGCCCGCATCAATTGAAATACCGCCAACTTTATAGCCGCGGTTTACCTGTGCCATTAATTCAATGAACGTATGTTCAAAAAGTGCTTCAGGTAGGTTAAACGCGCTGATTACGCCGCCGTAAACACCTTCAATTAATTTTTCTGCCTGTGCCGCTGTCCATGCCATTATGCAAAAAGGAAAATGAGTAAAAACCCGCGATTAATTACACCATCGTTAAAATCCGTATTATCAAATATTGAAGATGGCCCGCTTTCACGTTCCATAATCACGTTTATATCATTCCACGCAAACCAACCGCCTGTATTATTTGAAAATGAGTAAAGCGTATCACCCGCATCATTGAAAATTGTTGCCTGCACTGATCTAATGGCCTCTTTATTTGCCTGACCATGCGC
>JAGLME010000003.1 GCA_023140195.1 Thermoplasmata archaeon | reverse complement strand
GAACAGCGAATGCTGTAGCCACCATAAGGAATGATGCAAGAACTGCCGCATATTTCCACTTCATTTGTTCCCCTCCTTAGAACTTATTGGTATTTCCTCATGGCGCCCCACCTCGGCGCTCCTTCGAAGAAGTCGATCGTGATGGCTTGAGCTGAACTGACGAACTTCGAATGAAAGACTTGAGTTCGGGATTCTCCTCCCCTCCGTCCTCAAATTTCGGTCCCCGGTTACTACTCCTCCAATCCTGGGGAATCTTTGTGTAGGCCCTGAGCTAACTTCCGACTATTGTTGCCTACGTCAAGGTGTATGGTCGGTCTGGGTATAATGCTTTGGTCGACTGGCTCGCCGTCTCGATTGTCGGCTGGCTCCGTGAGAATGACGATGAGTTATTCCGATTAATGAAAATAGAACAAAAAATGTTAATAGTAATATTCGGTTTCGGATACAAGTATCCCAGATTTGGGAAGGCGGAATCATGACACAACGAGAAGAGATGACAACTAAGATCTGCCTTGTGGGAGACTCAACGGTAGGCAAGACAAGTCTGATAAAGAGATACGTGTTCGACGAGTTCGACGACAGGTACCTCTCGACCCTGGGTACCAAAGTGACCAAGCGGAGGTTGCAGGTCCCATTTCCTGACCTGGACCTTGAAGTGGATGTCAAGCTCCTGATATTTGACATCATAGGAGAGAAGGGATTCAGGCAGCTTCTGAGGGAAGCATACTTTCAGGGAGCCAATGGACTAATGGCAGTCTTTGATGTCACGCGCGGAGATACGCTTGACAGCTTGGATGACTGGGTGGAAAACGCCTACGATGTGACAGGGAGCATCCCTACGCACCTCCTCGCCAACAAAGTGGATCTGAGTGATGAGATCGTCGTAACCGAGGTTGAGGTGAATAGGGTGTCGAAAGATCTTAACTCTCCCTTCGTATTCACAAGCGCCAAGACTGGAGAGAACGTCGAGAAGGTCTTCAAGTACATCGGAACCAAACTTGTAAATAGGGCAGTTTCCAGAAGATTTGGCGACCAACACGACATGCCTCAGGTTTCAGAAGAGTAACGTATCCGAATCGATCGCAGAGCTTGTTGAAGTCCCCACGGGAAGAAGCGTCGAGCTAGTGCTATCAAAGTGCACAATCTATGGAGGGAAAGGTCAGAGTGAGAATCTCCGCGCGGCTATTCTGTGATTGCGAAAGCCTATTTGCCGAGATTGGGATTCCCAGCCGTGAAGCTCCATGACATCATCGAGAGCAGGGTGAGACTGTCATTGCTCCTGTTTGGATTGGGATTACTGGTACTGGTACTGGACGTGCTGAACCCTTTCACGGAGTTTACCCGTACATGGAACATCGTGTACGTGATCGCCAACTTCTTGGCATACCTCGCAGCGCTTGCTCCCGTATACATCATTCTGGGATTCTTGGTCGAGAGAGATGACACTGCCAAACTGTTCTTCTCCTGTCTCTGGATACCCATCGTTCATTTCTTCCTGAAGGGATTCCTTCTTCTTCACATGATATCCGAGGACCCGGGTCTACTGGTGTCCATGGGGTCTGACATTGGTTGGGGACTTCATGACTGGAGAGATTTCGCCGTTTTCTACTACGGGAGCTTTCCCATATTCATAGTTACAGTATGGGCGTTCTCAATCGTCTTCATGGTCTTCGGCGTGCTCATCAACTTGGTGTTCGGAGAGGGCATGAGGAAGGGCTTGAGGAAGATCTTAAGGGTCCATAAGGATGAGTAGAGGTAGGACAGGTTCGGTGAAGTCCTCTCTCTGTGCAAGAACCCGCGAAGGAACACCAATTGTGAGAGGTGGCCAGTATGTTCCGAGTTCTGATAATCAAGTATGATAAGCGAAAACCAAGCCTTAAGCCCCTTCCAACCCAAGATGTATGCTAATAGGAAAGGGGTAGAAACATGGAACAACTAGAATTCTCCTGGACTGAAACGTACGACGTGGTATCACTAAAGACCGACTGCAAGCACATCAAGTCGCTTCCCATGTGTGTGATCTATCCGCGCACCGATGATCTGAACTGAAGCTGACTTCTGAAGCACGGAGCCGTTCAGCCTTTTCGAATACTCGTTTGACGTACTGGACAGTCATGTTCCACTCATTCGAGAAGGTGCAAATCATATTCGATTTTCGCAATGACCGATTATAGTTTTTATATACCTGACCAATATTCATAGACCTCCGATTCAACGCACGCATTGATCGGGGGGTCAGGGGAGCGGGGAGACAAGAACGATGCACACCAGAACAGCATATTATGATTACAGCGTTGACTTTGCAGGAGCTGGATGTGGAGAATGTCGTCCTGCGAGGGGTGATTGATCTGGTCGTCTTCAGGATCTTCCGCTTCGACCCGGCAAGAAACGATGCTCCGACATTTCAAACGTATGATCTCCCGGACACTGCTGGGATGACAATCCTGGATGCCCTGATCCATATCAAAGAGAACATGGATTCCACGCTTTCCTTCAGACGATCGTGCCGTTCTGCCATCTGCGGTTCCTGCGCCATATGTGCCAATGGAAAGAACTTGCTTGCGTGCAACACGCAGGTTAATGACCTCAAGAAGGTCAGGATAACACTGGAGCCACTTCCCGGTTTCCCAATGATGAGGGACCTTGTCGTCGACTGGGAACCGTTCTTCGATCAATATCGTTCCGTGAAGCCATACATGGTTGCCAGATCCACTCCTCCAGAGAAGGAGAGGATCCAGGATCAGAAGACGAGAAAGGCATACGACGAAGCGGCTCAATGCATCATGTGCTCTGCATGCACATCCTCATGCCCGGTGGTATGGACGGACGGAAACTACCTGGGACCTGCCGCCCTCACAAAGGCGTGGAGGTTCGTCGCAGATGATAGGGACGAGATCACCAGGGAAAGACTGGCGATGGTGAACAATGAGGAAGGGGTCTGGCGCTGCCACACAATATTCCGGTGTACGGATTCCTGTCCAAAGAAGATAGACACGGCGGGAAGCATAGAGAGTCTGAGGAAGAAGATAATCTGGCATCAATTGACAGGGAGGATCTGAGATGGCGGGGCACAGCGGACTCGGATATTATCTCAGGAGGGTCCTCAGGGTCTCGTTGGAAACGGGAACGATGGCGCATCTGCTCCACAGGGTGACCGGACTTCTGATAGTCGTTTACTTGTTCCTCCACATAGGGGCCATGTCGTACACCTACTTCGATGCGGGAAGCGGCTTCGACGACCTGATGGCAACATTCGCAAGCACTCCGTTTCTGATCGTAGACCTGGTCTTGTTCGCGGGTGTCATGATACACGGTCTGAACGGCCTCAGGATTATGCTCTTCGACATGGGGTATTTCTCGAGAAGGCAGAAGGAGCTCTTCTGGGTGATGATGGCGATAGCTGCCACATCGGTTCTGATAGCCACTTGGCTGGTCGGAGCTGCACATGGGTGGTGGTGAATTGCAGCAAACTGTTCATATCCATGCATCGAAAAGGAGCTTCTGGCTATGGTTCCTCCAGAGGGTGTCCTCAGTGGGCCTCATCGTGGTCCTGCTCTTCCACATGATCGTGCTGCACTATGTCGATCCAAGTGCAGAGATAACCCTGGCAGACACACATGTGAGGCTACAGTCCTTCTTGTTCATCATTGTCGATTCGCTTCTTCTGGGCTTTGGGCTCTTTCACGGCCTGAATGGCGTGAGGAACGTGGCATATGACTACTTCCCGAAACCGGGAACCAGAAAGGCGATCTCCAGTATCCTCCTGATTGTTGGTGTGGTCGTTTTTGTTTGGGGAGCCTTCGTGCTCGTCAACCTGGTCCTGGCGGGGTGATCAAAGATGAAGAAACACGACGTGATCATAGTCGGCGGCGGTCTGGCAGGCCTCAGGGCGGCATGGAAGGTCAGCGAGGTCGCTGACACTGCGGTCGTCTCCAAACTGCATCCTCTCAGATCGCATACCGGAGCAGCCCAGGGAGGCATCGCAGCATCGCTAGGGAACGAGACTCCGGACTCCTGGGAAGAACACATGTTCGACACGGTCAAGGGAAGCGATTACCTGGGCGACCAGAACGCCATCGAGACGCTGGTCAAGGAGGCGCCCAAGACGATCTATGATCTTGAGCATCTGGGAGTGGCCTTCAGCAGGACCGAGGAGGGCAAGATAGCACAGAGACCATTCGGAGGTCACCAGAAACCCAGGTCTTGCTACGCGGCAGATTGGACCGGACACACCCTGCTTCATACAGTATATGAACAGTGCATTCCCAAGACGATAGCGTTCTATGATGAGTGGTTCGCGCTCTCGCTGGCTGTCAGGGATGGTGTCTGCAGAGGGATCGTGGCCCTGGACATCAGGACCGGTGAAGTTGAGGCATTCCATTCCAAGGCAGTGATATTGGCAACTGGAGGGTATGGAAGGGCGTTCAAGATCACATCCAACGCACTGGCGAACACCGGGGACGGCCTGGGAATGGCCTTGAGAGCCGGACTTCCGCTCGAGGACATGGAGTTCGTGCAGTTCCATCCGACCGGTTTGTACCGCCAAGGGATACTGCTGACAGAAGGGGCAAGAGGAGAAGGCGGCTACCTGGTGAACGGGGACGGCGACAGGTTCATGAGGAACTATGCGCCAGAGAAGATGGAGCTGGCACCCAGGGACGTCATTTCGAGAGCGGAACAGACAGAGATAGACCAGGGAAGGGGCGGAGAAGGCAAGGACTTCGTCTACCTGGACTTGAGACACCTTGGCGAGGCAAAGATAAACGAGAAGCTTCCCCAGTTGAGGGACCTGGCCAGAAGCTTCGTGGGGGTAGATCCGGTGAAGGACCTTGTACCCATCCAGCCCACAGCACACTATTCGATGGGGGGCATACCAACAACCGTCACGGGTCAGGTCATCTCGGATGAGAAGAACGCACCTGTGACCGGACTCTTCGCGGCCGGAGAATGTGCCTGCATATCCGTGCACGGAGCCAACAGGTTGGGGACGAACTCCCTGCTGGATGCTGCTCTGTTCGGACACAAAGCGGCAGTTGCGACGATCGAGTACCTGAACGAAGCGGATTTCCATCCATTTCCCGAAGAGGTCATGATCGAGGGGGTGACCAGGGTGAAGTGGGTCAGGGAAGCCAATGGTCGAGAGTCCGCACCAAAGCTCAGACATGAACTGCAGGAGACCATGACCCAGAAGTGCGGTGTCTTCAGGGACAGAGAGAAGTTGGAGGAGTGTCTTGCGAAGGTAAAGGAACTCCAGAAGAGGTTCGACGACATCGGAATCGGAGACCGGTCGAAATCGTTCAATACCGAAGTGACAGAGGCTCTGGAGACCCAGAACATGCTGGATTTCTCCGAAATAATAGTGTATGGGGCAATGCAGAGAGAGGAGTGCAGAGGAGCTCATTGGAGGGTGGACCATCCCGGCAGGGACGATGAGAATTGGCTCAAGCATACTATCGCATTCCAGAAGGAGGATGGGATCGAATTGAGATACAAGGATGTCGTGATCACAAGATACCCTCCCAAGGAAAGGGGGTACTGAGATGTCAGTGATAGAAAAATCACAAATTCATGTTCTAATAACAGCAAGGGGGTCAATAGACCAGGACACCCATTGAATAGAACGTATATATACTGAGAAATGGTAGGTTTGATTGGAAACGGGGACGAGGAATCAGATGCCTCCAGACAAGGACAAGCGATTCACAGAGGACTTTGTGCGCAAATGGTCCAGAGCGGGCGGCTCCAAGAAGAAGCAGATGTCCAAGAATGAAAGGATTTTGAAGAACCAGCAAGAAATCCTCAGGAAGGACCCACGGAATCACAAGATATGGTTCGCCAGGGGAATCCTGCTGGCAGAGATGGGGCGCTTCGGGCAAGCTCTGAGGTGTTTTGATGCAGTCATAAAGCTGGATCCTAGGAATAAGGCGGTCTACAATTCCAAGGCCTCTGCTCTGCTCCAGATGGGTGAGATTGAACAATCCTCCACATGGTACAGAAAGACTCTGGACATGAGCTCGGAGGAGGTCGCACCCGAGATCGGAGCTGTAATGGCAGAGCGCCTCCCAGTGGAGGAAGTCATAAGAGAGATGATCGAAGAGTCCAGAGAGTGGGAGGAAACGGTCAGGACGAGAGCGTGCCCTATCTGCGGCTCGAACGTATTGTGGGAAACCAAGATATGTCCGACGTGCGAATGGGAGTTCCACGAGGAGGACTATAAGGAACTGGCATTTGATGAGGGAGATATCAAGCCTGAAAGAGAGCTGACAGAGGAGGAGATGAGGGATAGGCTCATTGGGAAGATTGAAGAATATCGATTGGATGGGTATGAAGTTGCACCAATTGTCAGGACCTTGAAGACGGAACCGCACCGTGCGAAGAGCGTGGTTGCCCAATTCGAGGAGAACGTCGCCGAGATAGAGAAGTTCAAGAAGAACCTGGAATCCATGGAAACCACCGGTTTCGAGATGAAACTGAAGGAAATGAACCAGTTGTTCCGTAGCCCGTACAACATGTTCGCCATTCGGAAGGAATATGATAAACTCATCAGGCGTATCGAGGCCAGGCAGGCCAAGAGAACCACACGGCCGGGGGCCAGAATCGGGAGAGAACCCGCCACAGTGGGGCTCACGAACGGAATGAGGGGGCGTGTGAACGGCCTTGGAAAGGACAGACCGGTGGGGCTCGTGAACGGCCGAGGTAGGGTCAACGGGATGGTGAACGGCCGAGGTAGGGTCAACGGGATGGTGAACGGCCGAGGTAGGGTCAACGGGCTCACGAACGGCAAGGGGGGTAGAGTCAACGGCGTCACGAACGGCCTCATATACCGCTTCCAGACCATGAAGACCGGGCTCGTGAACGGCATCACCAACGGCAACGGCATCACCAACGGCCTGGGTTCAATCAGATTCCAGAACGAGAACAAGCGAAAGAAATGGAAATTGACCATCATCCCATTCATCGCCATTCTGCTTCTGACGACACCATTCTTCATGTATACGGAGCTGCCTGTTTCAGAAATCGAAGTGGACGGAGAGTTTGACGATTGGTCCGGGGTTCAGAAGATAGCATCTGCGAGGGACCTGTCTATTCCTAGGAACATTGACATTGTCAGCGTGGCCGCGAAGAAGGACAACAGATACCTCTCCCTCTACGCTGAGGTTGATAGCATAGTGCTGGGCGGGAATCCGGCCACTGGGATCCCGGACACGATACATTTCTTGCTTGATGTGGACAGCGACGCATCCACCGGATACCTGGTAAGAGGAATAGGTGCTGACTACATGATCAGGATAAAGGGACATGGCGGAGTGGCGATGACCTCTAGTCTGCACAAGTTCGGCCTAGGTGCCGACCCGAACAACTGGTCCGCGTGGGATTCAAGTGGCCATGTACAAGTTGCGGTGTCCGCCAAGATGCTCGAAACTCAGATCCCGTATGAATCCCTCATTGGGTTGGGGAAGAAAGTGTCCATACTAGTTCACTCATCATCTCATGACGGTTCTTCGGATTTCGCTGACTACGTCATCAGCGATCAGAAGGGTGTCCTGGTCATCGAGCAGTTCTGGAGCGATCAAGCCGAGGAGCTGGCAGGTGGCGGAAACACCCTACTGACAATACACGCACGGGCCCTGGGAAACAGGATTAGGCTCAACTCACTCACGGCCTACCTGACCGGGGATGCGGCCCCAACCGAACTGGACAGAATCAGGGTACTGGCAGCTGGAACTGAGGTCGGTGCCATCAATTCCCCTCAAACCAGTATGCTCAAATTCACATTCAGCGGGATAACCGTTAACGAGGATGAGACCGTTGCAATCACCCTGGACGCCACGGTAAGGGCACCAAGCGGCAATACATTGGGTGCGAAGGTCTCTTTTTCGAGTGATTTTGAGCTCTCTTCGGGAGTGGCAAGTTTGGAGGATACCTACCCAGAGGGCTCCATGGACTACGTAGGTCAAGCTGACACTTCACAGATCAAGATCGATGGGGGATTCTCCGACTGGAACGGTGCGGAGATCGACCAAGACAATGTGACCGTCCCCAATCCCAACATCGATGTGACCGATTTCGCTACGAAGACGGTGCAAAGGCCATTTCCTTCGGTCAGGGTTGACGCTTTCTTCTATGTCAATGTGGCCGGGAGGATAGCAGGAGGCAGCCTCGTTCCCTACGCGTCCCCCGGCCCGCTCAAACAAATGGTCTATGTCCGGGATAGCGACAGGGACACCGTGCCGGACACCATGGACATATTCCCATTCGACTTCGACAACGACGACACACTGGACGTTGAGGAAGGTTCAGACATTGACGGCGATCAGATCCTCGACTATCCACTCGGTTCAGACTACTATCTAGAAACCACCATTCCAGTGGGTTACCCATCACCATACGGTGGAAGAGAGGTGAGGATCTACATCGGTCCCAGGACCGTACCGACGGTAACCGGTGAGGACTACATACGAGCCTTCGTGGACGTAGACGGCAATGTCGAAGGATATGCCATCGGTCCCATCTACGCCGATTACCTCCTTGAGATAAGGGGAAAGAACGGGGACATCAACTGGATATCGCTCATGGAGTTCAGCGGGAATTCCGGGACCGACTGGGACTGGACACCGACCGGAAGTGAAGTTTCGGCATCACTCGATATGCACAGGATCGAGGCCTCCGCGGACGCAACCGATCTGATTGGAGACCGTTTCGAGGTCGTGTTTGAAACGTCGGACTGGGAGGATGAAAGCGACATGACGACAAATCTCTCAGGACGCGGAAGGTCGGCGACCAGAGGGTCTTTTGGTGACTATGACGCCAGGTTCATATCCCAGAACTATGACGCTTATATGACAGAATTTGCTGACAAGGTCTCCTTCAGAACGGTAGGAAAAGAACTTGCATGGGAGGTCCCACGGCAGGTTATGTGGGATGACGGAACTTCGGAGAGGGTCCTGGGCGATCTGGTCCCATCCGACCTGGTCCTGTCCGAGGGCGGGGCCATTTACCCGAACACATATTCAGGTCTGCCCCTTTCGATCGAGTACACATTCGAGAACAACGTGCTCAAAGAGAACTTCGTGCTGGGCAGTGCTATCACCGGTTTGACCGGAGATGGTCATCTATCCATGATGAGCCACCTGGGATACACTGACGGTCTGATGATAGAGACCAGTGGTACCGAATCAGGGGAATGGGCTGTAATCACCGATGGAATGGAATTCAGGGATACGGACCGCACCAGCTTCTCGATTGAGGCCCCCTATGCGATTGATGCTGATGGTGATGTTGTCGAGTGCAACTACCTCTATAGCTCCGAGAGACAATTGCTGGACCTCCGTTGCCCGGCAGAGTGGTTCGTGAGCGCTGAATATCCCGTGAGCATGGATCCCACGGTATCCACATACACGCTTGAGAACGACGGAACGCTGGGTGAAGCGTCTGAGAGGTTCGGATACTCGGTCGCCGTCGGTGATTTTGACGACGACGGATATGCGGACGTTCTGGTGGGTGCCCCTTACTCTGATTCCAACACCACAGATTCCGGTGCGGCCTACATCTACTTCGGCCCCTTCTCTGCTGGAGATACAAACCCGGACGTGCAGATTGTGGCGGGCAACACCGGAGCTCTTCTCGGTTGGGCAGTCGCCGCTGGGAAGTTCAACAACGATGACTATTGGGATGCAGCCGTTTCTCAGAAGGACAATGATGTTTACGTTTACTATGGAGCATCCAGTTGGAGTGCCTGGGTGACCTCGCCCGATGTGACCTTTGATGAGAGTTCGATCACTGATGATACTGGGGAAGAAGGCTTCGGAATGTCCCTGGCGACCGGCAACTTCGACGACGATGGGACCCCGCTTAACTTCGACGACCTTCTGATAGGTGCTCCCTTTAAGAACATCGGAACAGGTCAGCCCGGGAACAATCCAGACGGGGGAGTGTACGTGTTTGTGAGCGTGTTCGGCTCCACCGAGACAGGAGAGGACCATTTGCTCAGGCCTGATGACAACAAGGACAAGGCCCATTTCGGTCACTCGATCGCCCTGGGGAAAATAGACAGCGATGACAAGTTGGATGTCGTGGTTGGCGAACCCTTCAACAATTCGGGCGATGGATCAGTCCAGATCTTCTATGGTGATGAGATAAACACGGTATTGGAGACCCCCAACGAGTGGTTGGAGAATGAACAGACAGGTGAGAAATTCGGATGGAGCGTCGGGGTGGGCCACATGGACACCAACAGCTACGCTGACATATTGGTGGGCGCTCCGGAGAACGACGAGGGCGGAGCCGACATCGGTAGAGCATATGTCTACCAATCCGAAACCGATGGAAGCGGAATCTTTGCCGAGTCCACCCCGGATATAGATCTTCCAGGATGGGGAGTTGGAGGCATGGCAGGATACAATGTGACCGTGGGAGACTTCTACGGAGACGGACAGGAAGATGCGATTGTTGGCGCCCCATATAATCAAACGAATTCGGAAGGTTCCGTCTTCATCTACGATGACCCGATCGGTGGGGACGCCGTGATTGACGACAGCATTGATGGCGCCCAAAGCAATGAGCATCTCGGTTGGTCGGTGGCCGGCGGGGAATTCGCCAGTGACACCGCCTTCGTACTTGCCGGCGGTGCTCCAGATTGGGATGATGGTAGCCCTTCAGAAACGGATGCCGGAAGAGTTATGATAATGGCCATACCGGAATATCTCGATAAGATCATCTTCGTTCCGCTCCTGCTGGCAGTTCCGATCGTACTGAAAAGAAGAAAGAGAAAATCACTTTAGTTTTGCAGCCATTGAACTGACTTCGGAGAAGTTATCTTCCAACAATTTCAACGCTCTGGTAAGGGTCTCCTTTGAGCTCAGTGCGCCGTCTGTCTCGAACTGGAATAGAATCTTGGACGTGTCCTTTTCGACAGTGACGCAACCCTCTCCACAGGACTCCTCGCACAGCATGCAGTAGATGCATGCCTCCTCATCCTTGACAACTATCTTGCCCTTCACTACCTTGAAGACATCAGAAGGACACACCTCGATACATGTCTCATCCCCGTCCCACTTCTTGTTGTTCACACTGATGGATGGATTGAACTTGTAACCGACGCCGTGAGCGCTCTGCCATTTGGCATGTTCCTTGCCAGTGCCGAGAATAGCCGTGGCGTAAATCAGAACGGCCTGACCGTCGTCGAGCTTGACGATGGGTATCTTCTCGTCCGCTACCTTGAGGGTGGGATCGCCGACAGGTTCCAAATCTCCAGAGTAGACCGTGCACGGACCCTTCTTGTTGAGCGCGTACATGATGGTACAGTTGGGGCATCCTTCCCCCTTGCAGGCCTTGCACTCCTCCCTGAAACCGAATAGCTCGAGATTGGTGGGGATCGGGATCAGGCCCATTCTTTGAGCAATCATCTCATCGAAGAGAGGAGTGATGCTTTCGTATTCCTTGCCGTCCTCGCCTCTTATTGGTCCGAGATGGAACTCCACCTCCTCTATCGCCATTCTGGGGATGTCGGAAATGAGCGTTCTCCGCAGTGCGTTGGCCAGAACGGGCCTTGTCTTGTTAAGTACGAAGTTACCGCTCGTGTCGGTGAACTCCTTGACCTCCAGCTCCAATCTATACCCTCCTTCCTCTCCTTCCGCCCCGTGACTTGGTTCCGTCATGGGGAACGGGTGTCACATCCTCGATCCTTCCGATCCGAAGACCCGCCCTTGCGAGCGCTCGTATGGCTGCTTGGGCACCGGGTCCAGGTGAAACGGATTTGTTACCGCCAGGAGCTCTGATCCGAACATGGATAGAGTCTATCCCCTTATCCCTGGCGATGTCAGCGACCCTTTCGGCCGTCTTCATCGCAGCATAGGGAGAAGCTTGGTCCTTGTCGGCCTTGACGACCATTCCTCCAGAGCATTTGGTGATGGTCTCAGCTCCAGTGATGTCAGTGAGAGTGATGATGACGTTGTTGTATGAAGCGTATATGTGGGCCACAGCCCATTTTGGCATTACTTCTCCTCCTTCTTGGTTTCATCTTCCTTGGGTGGAGCTTCTTCGGCCTTGCCCTTGGCTTCCTTCTTGGGTTCTTCAGCCTTAGGCTCAGCTTCGACTTCCTTCTCGGGTGTTGGCGGGCCACTGACGGCCTCAACGTCCGGCCTTGAAGGATGCAGTTCATTTGCCAACGGAGAATCGGGGGAGTAGCGTATGAGGTTCTCCTCGTCCCTCTTGACGTAATAACCGGGAATTGTGACCTTCCTGTCGCCAATGGCGGCGTGGCCATGGACGATCAACTGTCTGGACTGCTTCGTTGAATAAGCAAGACCTTTGACGTATGCCATGGTCTGGAATCTCCTGGAAAGGATGGCTTCGATGTCCAGGGCAAGAACGTCGTTGAGTGATGCACCTTCCAGCGGAAGCAGCCCCAATGAACCGAGCTTCTTCAGAAGTTCAGACCTTTCCTTCTCGGCCTGTTTATCCTGGTACCTGACCTTGGCCTGGAGCTCTCGGGACCTCTGCCTGTATCTTCGCAAGAGTGTCTGGGCCTTCCACAGCTCCTTCTTGTTCTTGAGACCGTACTTCTTGATGATCTCGTTCTCGGCCTTGATCCTGTCGCCCTGCCAGGGATGTCTGGGCTTGTCGTACGTCCTTCTGGAAAACTTAGGATCTCCCATCGCTTCACTTTCCTTGCTGCCTGATGACCGCCTTTCTTCTAACGCCGACGGTCAGCCCCTTCCTTCCGTTGGAGCGTGTCCTCTGGCCCCTGACCTTCTGACCCCGTTCGTGCCTGATGCCCTTGTAGCACCGGATCATCTTCATCCTGTTGACGTCGCCGCGTCTGATCATCTCCAGCTCTGGTCCGATGATGTGGATGTCCTCGCCGGAATCATAGTCCTTCTTCCTGTTGAACAGCCAGGTTGGGATGTCCTCCGACATCTCCTCGACAATTCTCTCGATCTCGTCGGTCTGATCCTCAGAGAGGTCGCCTATCTTATCCGTCCTGGAAACGTTGGTGCGGTCGCACACGATCTCCGCGAGTCGCTTTCCGATACCTTTTATGCCTGGAAGGGCTGTCACGACAGACTTTCCACCGTCTAGGTCGGTGTTCGCGATTCGAACTATAAATCTGAAATCCGATTGCTCTTCTTCTGCCAAGATTGTTCACCCTGGGTAGATGGCTTTCTACATAAGAGAGAGCTATTATTTAAAGATGGTGAGTGGGTATGTTTGCTCTTTCTGGCTCTGGCGATGAATGACATCTTGTCCCGACTTGGCTTGGAACCTATACAAATCTTTTTAAACGCACCCATTTTTAGTGTTTCGTGACTTTCCTCAAACTCGTTCGTCCACTGAACGTCATGTTGGCAGCTGGAGCGGTATTCATAGGGTCTTTTGTCGCCATGGGAACGGACGTTGTGGGCGCGGACATTCTCATCCCTGTTCTTCTCGCGTGTCTCGCGGCGGGACTTGTTACGGGTGCCGGGAATGTCCTGAACGATTACTCGGACCGAGACACTGACAGGGTCAACCATCCAGAGAGGCCCATTCCTTCGGGTCAAGTCTCTCCCAAAAGCGCTCTTTCGCTGTCGGTGGTGATGTTCTTGCTTTCGTTGCCATTGGCCTTTCTCGTCAATGTGGAGTGTTTCCTTCTGGCTGGCTTGAACATACTGGTTCTGGTCTCCTATGAGAGAAGTCTAAAAAGAAAGGGGTTCCTCGGGAACCTCGAAGTGAGCTGGTTGACCGGATCGATATTCATCTTTGGTGGTTTCGCTGCTTACCACGGAGACCTCGACGCCTTTGCTGGAACGTTCTATCTTGCTATGCTCGCTTTCTTTGCTTCACTTGGAAGGGAGATAGCAAAGGACATTCAGGACATCGATGGCGACGTAGATCGAATGACCTTGCCAAAGAAGAAGGGGGTAAAAAGGGCGTCACAGTTCGCCGCGTTCTTCTTCTTTGTGGCCGTCTTCTTCAGCTTGGCACCGCCTTTCATCGGTCTGCTGAGCCTCTATTATCTGCCAATCGTCATTGTGGCTGATATAATCTTTATATACTCCTCAACTCTACTATCCCGAAATCCCCAGAAGGCAAGCAGTGTAGCAAAGATGGGAATGGTGATTGCCTTGCTGGCCTTCGTGATTGGAGGATTCACGTGAAGGCGTACGAATACATCCTCAAGAAGGTCCAAGATGGGAAGGTGCACATGACGCTCATCGATCCGGACAAGCAGGACCCAGCGGAAGCGGGGAGAATGGCTGGACTGGCGGTGGAATTGGGGTCTGACGCGATCATGATCGGAGGATCAACTGGTGTTGACCAGGAGAATCTGGACGGGACCGTCAAAGAGATCAAGGAGAACGTGAAGGTTCCGACAATACTCTTCCCGAGTGGTGCCCACAGTATCAGCAGGTATGCGGACGCCATCTACTTCATGAGCATACTGAACTCAAAGAGCGTCAAGAACGTGATCGGGGAGCAGAGGAAGGCTTCGACGGTGATCAAGAAACTGGGGATAGAACCGATTCCAATGGGATATCTGATAATCGAACCAGGCATGACCGTCGGAAAGATCGGTGAGGCTTCGCTGATTCCAAGAGACGATCCTGGGGCGGCCATGGAATACGCTCTCGCAGGCCAGTATCTCGGGATGAAATTGATCTACTTGGAGGCGGGTTCAGGGGCACCGGCACCGGTACCTCAAGAGATGATCAGCAGGGTCAAGGGAGAGATAGAGATCCCACTCGTCATTGGAGGAGGAATAAGGAACCCTGAGGATGCAGGTACGGTCGCAAGGGCAGGAGCCGACATAGTGGTCACTGGAACCATAGTCGAACTTGACAAGACCCAGTCCATCCTGGGCGAAATAATCGAATCTGTTAAATCGGCAAGGTAGGAAAGATGAACCCCCTTCGTTTGATGACACCACAGCAAGCACAGGAGGAAACCGCAAGAGTGATACGTCGGGTTTTCAGAGCACCATCTCCTGAGAAGTCCATCCTGGCCATTGTTGCAGCCTCTTTGGTGTTCGGCCTCATTCTGGAAGGTCTGACGGTGGACTCGCTTTCATCCGGATTGATAATATTCGCACTCCCCAGCATTCTTGCGGGTCTCATAACGATACCACTGGCCTTGGTGCTTGGAGGTGTCATGTACGCAAGGAGGTCGATGCTCTTGGCTTTCCTGGCGCTCCTCATCATGGGCCCTTCCATCATTGCCTGGAGGATCATCATCGCCATAGATGGGAACATCGGCTCCGAGATAAGAACGTCCATGATACTGTTCTCATTCGCCACCGTCTTGTGGTTCAGGCACATAACTCTCGTTACGACATCCAACAGCAGTCACATGGGCAGCATGCCCTCATCTCTGACCCAGCCGCTTGCCGGTGGATTGATCGCAGCGCTATATCTCGGCTTCGAAATCGGAGACGTCTACGTGGGCGTCCTCCTGTTCATGATCTTCGGAGCGGCTGCGATTCTTCTGGTGCGAATGGTCAACACACCGTTTAGGAGGGCCTTTGGCATTGATGGTGTTGCCATGGCCGGGTACTTCCTGGACCACATCACCAAGAAGGGCAGCGGAGTGGATGAGATCGACAACTTCTTCGAGTCCATTTCATCGCCAATAGACGCTCATGTTGGAGTTGTCTCTTTCAAGAAGGGGGATGACATCAAGGCCCTCATCGTCGTCCCGTCCGTCCATCCTGGACCCTTTGGCTACATAGGCGGGAGCGATCTCCCGGCGAAGCTTGCAGAGGACCTTCAGAGCGTGACGCCCAATGTACTGGTCCCTCACGGGCCCTCGACGCACGACTACAACCCTTCGAACCAGAACGAATGCAAGAAGATATCCCTGATGGTGGGCAACCTCCTTCACGATATCGAATACAGCACCGAGTCAAGTGGATTGATCAAGAGGACGATGGGAGAGGCCAACGCTTGTGCGCAGTTGTTCGGCAATTCCTCCCTGGTGGTGGCTTCCATGGCTCCGAAGCCCACCGATGATCTTGATTTCTCCACAGGATACACGGCGATGATGGAGGGGAAGAAGCAGGGCGTCGAGGATTGCCTGGTCATAGATGCCCATAATTCTCTGGAGAGGGGGAGCGGACACGTCCATTTCGGCTCACGAATTGCCAGGTACATAGTTGAAGCCTCAGGCAAGGCCGTCGGTCAGGCTCTCAAGGAGAGGTCAGAAGGTGTTCGGATGGGAGTCGCATCAGCTGACGGGTTCTCGGTGGACGAGGACGGGTTGGGGAGCATGGGCATACAGGTCATGGTGATTGAGACATCTGGAAAGAGAAACGGCTACCTGCTATTCGATGGCAACAACATGGTGGCAGGTCTCAGGGAGAAGATACTTGCCAGGATCGGAGGCATTCTGGACGATGCGGAAGTTCTGACAACGGACAATCACTCGGTGAACAACACCATGGGAGGCTTCAATCCCGTGGGAGAGAAGATGAGCCACGAGAGGATCGTTGAGATAACAGAGGACCTGATGAGAAAGGCTGTGAACGACCTGGAGGATGTGGAGGTTGGAATGAAGACCGGATTGATACACGATTTCAACGTCTTCGGTCCTCAGAGCACCGCAAGACTGGCATCGGTGGTTAATTCGACCATGCACACGCTCAGATGGAATGCAGTGATGAACCTGCTCGTTGCTGTCACACTTTCTGCACTTGTCTTCTTGATGTTCTTCTAGATCTGTTCCAGGAACATTTCGTGTATCCTGGTGTCTCCAGACAGTTCAGGATGAAAAGCCAACGCGAACCTCGCACCTTGACGGGCCATCACAGTATTATCCTCAAATGTGGAGAGTGCTGAACAACCGCCCCATAAACGGGAGATCGCTGGAGCCCTGATGAAAACGCCTCTGAACGTATCGTCGAAACCGAAGATATCCAGGTCCGCCTCGAATGACTCCCTCTGCCTGCCGAAGGCGTTCCGAATGACCGCCATGTCCATGAGTGATAGCAACTGAGTGTCGGTCTTGGCCACCGCTTGGTCTCCTTCCATTGCCATAAGAATGCATCCAGCACATGTCCCCATTATCGGCATTCCTTCCTCTGCCCTCTCTCGGACCGGATCGAACAGGGAGTTCTTCTGAAGCAGCTTGGATATCGTGGTGCTCTCTCCCCCCGGTATGATGAGTGCTGACACCTTCTGGAAATCCTCCAGTTTTCTTACTCCTATCGGAGAACCTGAGATCTCAAGACTGGATAATGCCTTCCTTAGAATATCAAAATGCTCTTGGACAGCCCCCTGAACAGCGAGAACACCCACTTTCACGGACAAGAATATGCCTCGAAAGGTAAATCATTGTTGCGGAAAGCTAGAGCGCCGAAAGGAATTTTTCCACTTCCCAATTGGTGACCTGCTGCCTGTACTCGTCCCATTCCTGCCTCTTGATGTACGTGAAGTGTGACGTTATGTGCGGACCCAAGGTCTCTTTCACAAGATCGCTTCCTTCCAGCTCATCCAATGCCTCAGAGAGATTCTCCGGCAACGGTCTGATCTCATACTGTTCGTGCTGGGCCTCTGTCAGTTTGTAGATGTCCCGTTCTACAGGCGCGGGGGGCTCTATCTTCTCCTCAATGCCTTTCAATCCGGCCGCCAGCGCGACCGCGTACTGCAGATAGGGATTCCCGGCGGGGTCCGGGTTCCTGATCTCGACCCGAGTGCTCATTCCTCTGCCAGGAGGCATTCGTATCAAAGCGCTCCTGTTCTTGTGGGCCCATGATACGTATACGGGTGCTTCGAAACCGGGGACCAGCCTTTTGTATGAGTTGACCCAGGACGCCAAGATGGCGCAGGTTTCCCTTGCGTATCTTAGAGAACCGCCGATGAACCACTTGCACAGCCTGCTGAGACCGTCCTTGGACCTCTTGCTGTAGAAGACGTTCTTGCCTTCGGGAGTGATCAGAGATTCGTGGATGTGCATCCCGCTTCCACATATCCCGTGGACCGGCTTGGGCATGAATGTGGCGTGAAGGCCGTGCTCGATCGCACATGTCTTCAAGGCAGGCTTGAGGGTCAGGACTCGGTCCGCAGAGCTCAAGGCATCGGTGTACTTCAGGTCGAGTTCGTGCTGTCCCGGCGCGACCTCGTGATGAGAAGCTTCAACATTGTAGCCAAGAGCGTTCAGATGGTGCGTGGATTTCTTCCTGACGATATCGCCCGTGTCCAGAGGGAGCAGGTCGAAGTATCCACCGGAGTCGCTGTGCGTCCTGGTCGGATTGCCCATCTCATCTGTCCTGAAGAGAAAGAACTCGTACTCAGGGCCTGTGTTGAAGATCCAGCCTTTCTTCCTGGCCTTGTCCATCATCTTCTCGAGGACAAAACGGGGATCGCCACCGTGCCTTCTTCCACTTGGATCGTGGATGTTGCACACAATCCCCGCGGACTTCACCTTTCCGCTTGTCCAAGGAAGGACCTTGAGGGTCTCGAGGATCGGCTGGGCTCTCAGGTCGGATTCCTCTATGGTAGCATATCCTAGGATGGACGAACCGTCAAAGGCCACACCATCCGTCACCGCCTGTTCAAACCTGGAAGACGGGATAGTGACGTTCTTCACGATTCCGAGTATGTCCATGAACTGCAGTAGAACGAACTCGACCTTCTCTTCCTCGATCGTTGACATTGCCTTATCTAGAACTTTCTTGCCCATGTTATTGACCTCACCGATTCGCTATAACGCACCGAAATGAGAGACACATATTAATAGTTTTCTCGGAGAATACCCATCATACGACCGATAATGTGCGAAAGATTTAAGACAATGTCCACCTTTTTGTCCCTAGACACAGACGAATTAAGAGTTTGAAAGGGTGATAGAGTGGACGACCTTGACCTTCACATACTGGAAAGCCTGAACGAGAATGCGAGGAAGAGCTTCAGAGACATTGCCAAGGAGTTGAAGGTCTCGTTGAGCACTGTGTCCAACAGGATCCACAGACTTGAGGAGGAGGGAGTGATCACCGGCTATGCACCCATACTGGATTCTCACAAGATGGGGTACGAACTACAGGTAGTGGTTGGGATAAGGATATCCAAAGGGAAGCTGATCACCACTCAGAAGGGGATAGCAAAGGACGAGAGTGTTTTCGCTGTATATGATGTCACAGGCGACTGGGATTCAGTGGTCATGGCACGGTTCAGGAACAGGAATGAGCTTGACAAGTTCATCAAGAAGGTGCTCTCGATGGAGTACATAGAGAGATCGAACACTCATGTCGTTCTGAACACTGTCAAGGATGAGAAGAGAGTCACGGTAGTTCCCCAGAGCACCTAGAATAACCAGTCAAGCAACCTGAAAGCGACGGCTCCTATCAGCAACGCCAGTAGAAGTTCTACGACCACTATGACACCTGTCCTTTTCAGGCCGATCTCGCGAACCAGGACCGCCAAGGTGGCGATGCAGGGAACGTAGAACATCACAACCAGGGTGAAGACGATCATCTGAATCGGATCCATAATGGTGGAGAAGTCGACCGAACCCGCAGTAGGGGCAATCAGGGTCGCCAACATTATCAGTGTTAGTTCTTTTCTCAGGACACCGAACACCAGAACGATACCCGCAGCCACGGGAAGGCCGAGCAGACCCACAGTGATCGGGCTCATAGCATCTCCGATCGGGTCCAAAAGCCCTGCTATCCTCAAAGCGCTCAGCACCAGACTGCCAATTATGATAAAAGGGAAAGCCACGATGATGAAGTCCTTGAGCCTCGCCCATGTCTGGCGCAACACGACTTTGGCACTGGGCACTCTATACTGAGGCATCTCCATTATCAGGCCGATCGGTTCGCCAGGAAGGGATTTGAAGGCTATCCTACCGAGTGAGAATATCACCAACAGATTGAACAGGTACAAAAGGAAGGCGTACTCGATACCTACGTAACTCCCAACTATGCCAAGGACGACAACCGTGACCGCGGCGCACGGGACCAAGGTGACAACGAATACGGCGACAAGCCTCTCCCTGTGAGTCTCCATCACTCTGCAGCCAAGACATGCTGGAACATTGCATCCGTAGCCCAACATGAGCGGGATGAAGGCCTTTCCGTGCAGGCCCATCCGATGCATGGCGCTGTCCATGAGGAAAGCTATCCGTGCAAGATATCCAGTGCCCTCAAGGATTGCGAGGAAGACGAAGAAAGGGATGAGAAAGGGCAAGGCGATAGTGACGCCGGCCACGATTCCGAGCAGCGGACCTGACCAGATGAACTCGGCAATAGGTCCACCACCCAGACCGTCGATCACGGCGGGCCCTAGGCCGCTGAAGGCATCGTCGATCGAGCGCGACATGAAATCTCCGAGTATGAAGATGGTGCCAAATATGGAGAACATGACTCCGGCCATGATCAGGTAGCCCCACACCCCGTGGGTGGTCACGGCATCGAGCCTTTCTCCCCAACCGAGCTCCGAGGGTGCAGTAATCTCCTGGCATGCGTCAATTACCTTCCCTACGTAGAGATATCTCTCGGATGCTACCAGTTCGGAACCAGATTGGCCAAATTGGTCCTCGAGCTCTTCCTGGAGTGCTGTAGATGCATCGACGACGCTGGCACCCTTCGAACCGATCCTCTTCCGAATGTCCTCGTCACCTTCCAGCAACTTGAGCGAGATCCATCTTGACGGATACTCCCCTTCTACATCCTCGACCAAGGGCTCAAGGGTCTCGATCCTCGACTCCAATTGAGGGCTGTACCCGGGTATCACACCCTCCCCTGGAATATCGCCATCGGCGACGCCGACCACGGCCTCAAGCAGTTCATGCAGACCGGTGTTTCTGATCGCAACGGTGGGAATGACGGGAACTCCGAGCATCTCTTCCAGCTTATCCACGTCGATCTCTATTCCCTTCTTTCGTGTGAGGTCCATCTGGTTCAGGGCAATGACCATCGGCCTTCCGAGCTCTAGGAGCTGGACTGTGAAGAAGAGGTTCCTTTCCAGCGCCGTTGCATCAATCACATTCACGACCACATCGGGCTTCTCGAGGGCGATGTACCCCCGAGATATCACTTCCTCGATGGTGTAGGTTGACAGTGAGTATATTCCCGGAAGATCCACCACGTGAACGGTGTACTCCCCAAAACGAACGGTACCCTCCGCTTTCTCGACCGTCTTTCCGGGCCAGTTGCCGATGATCTGGGTCAGACCCGTGAGCTCGTTGAAAAGAACGCTCTTGCCAACATTGGCATTGCCAGCCAGTGCAATTCGCAGGGTCTTCTCCAACTGATTACCCCTTTTCTACAAAGACCTTGTTTGCCACACCGCGGCCGAGTGCGAGATTGGTACCCCGTACGCGTATCTCGATCGGGCCATGTAAGGGCGCAATCTTGTTGACGGCGACTTTGGTGTTCCTGGTGAGCCCCATGTCCGAGAGCCTTCTGATGAGCCCTTTTCCGCCTCTGAGGAACCTGACCGTTCCTTTCTCGCCTTTCCTCAGGCTTATCAGAGATACGAGCTCCGCTTTCCTATCCGGGTGAGGGCCTCCCTTTTCTATGCATTCAACGCAGCTGTCCACATCCTTGTCACATGGGGGTATGGGCATCTCATCGTCCGAGCATTCCTCTGGGTGGCCCAAGAACCTGCACAGGGCTTCCTCCACCTCGTCGGAAATCGCATGCTCCATCTCGCATGCCTGGTCATGGACGTCCGAGTCCTCAATCTCCAAGACGTCGGTAAGAAAACGCTCAAGGATCCTGTGCCTTCTTGTCATCCTCTTCCCATGCCTCCGGCCTTTTCGGGTCAGAGTCACGCCGTAGTAGGGTTTGTACTTCACGAAACCCTTTGATTTCAGCTTCTTCAACATCTCGGTGACGCTGGATGGGGAGAGGCCAAGTGCAGATGCGATCTCGTTTGTCTTTGCAGGCTTCCTGTCCTCGGTCAGCTTGTACAATGCTTCCAGGTATTCGTCGATTCGCTCATCCTTCACGAGTATATGATAGGGTGCTCCTTATATCAATATTTCGGTATACCGAAATTTCCTTAGGTTCATTCTCCTCCGCGAAGAAGGTTTAATAAATGGAAGATGTACCGCAATCCAGAGAGGGGTTCATCATGGGTGATGAAGAGGAAGAACAGAAATTATCGGTGAGCGAGGTAAGGAGAACGATTGCCACGTCGTTGGCAACTGCATTCGGCTTTGTGATTGCCTTACTATGGAAAGAGGTTGTTCTGGGTGGTTTGGCCACCGCGGGTGTTAACTTGGCAGGAGGAACCAACTTAACTGGTTGGACGATCGGCGTGGTTACGGCAATAGTGTTGACCGTGGTGATGATTATCTTCATCCTAGTCATAAGCCGCTGGGGCGGGAAGAAATAGACAACCACTTAGAGATCGTCAAGAGAAACGCGAGATTCAGAGGCTTCAACAAAAACTCAGTGAACACGATCATCACAGTTGCGGATCCGAGAGTATGATTGGGGATGCGGGGGGCCGGATTTGAACCGGCGGATGCCTACGCAACAGGGTCCTAAGCCCTGCCCCTTTGACCAAGCTCGGGTACCCCCGCTTCTCAAGTTGGATGCTCTAATCATTCAATAGATAATTACTTTTTCGGGCTCACTTCAGCAGATCGACCATCGCCACCCTCTCCAGGACGAGGTCGAAGACGTTCTCTTCAGGCAACGTGTCCATCTCCTTCTGAGATATTCCGAAGGATCTCAGTTTGCGGATATCCCCTTCCAGAACCGAGTCGTCCATCTCCAGACCCAAGTGGCCGAGAAGTTCACCGATGTCCGCGTCACCCAGCAATATGATGCAGAACTCTGTCGTCTCGTCATTGATCCCCATCTTCTCGATGGATTCGGATATCTGCCTTTCTCCGGAAGCATACAGCAGAACCTCGGTAGCGAGCGTCCTGGACGAGTTCCGACCTTCATCGAAGGCCCTTTGTGCATGCTCAAAAGCCGAGAGGATGTGCGTCGTTCCGAAGACCAGTCCGGCATCCATCATCTGAGCCTCGCAATCCCGCTCTTTGCAGAACTGGTTCACCTTGTCGAGAGCGTCGTCCACACTCGTTATCGATCCTCTAGCTCCCCTTACTTGGGGTCGCAAGTCCTTCCTCCTCCATCTTCTTCCTGTGAGCCTTGATTATGTCGCTCCTGGTTATGAACCCTACTAGCTTCTTCCCGTCCTCTCTTTCGACTACTGGGAATCTGCCTAGGCCGTGAATGGCCATTCCAATGAGGATGGCGAACGCGTTCAGCATCAAGAACTCATTGAGAAGGGCAGGTTTGATGTCGATGTGGAATCTGTCCGCAATTCTCCTCAACAAAGACGGCAACTAAGCCCCACATTAATATACAAAGATGTGTATAAAACTTTTGAGGCGGGAACCCTAACGGAAGTCTATGAGACTTGATTGTCCAGCAATCTCCTCCGCCTTTTCTTCGACCACTCTTTCCTCTTTCCTGCCGAGCTGCAAAAGCATGTTGCGCGCAATGGTGGGCCCGATGCCAGGGATACCTGCGAGCTTGTCGATGTCCACCTTCTTCAGGTCCCCGACCGAGGTCAAACCGCTTCGGTACAATGCCCTTGCTCTTGCCCTGCCAATGCCTTTGAGAGAGACCAGATTCAGAAGTTCTTCCTTGACGCCGTATCGCAAGCGTAGAATGAGCGGTGTCAGCAGTTTGGCCTTGTCCTTGTTGAATATCTTCCCGAGCTCCTTCATGGAGTAGATCAACCACTCTGCATGGTCCACCTTTCTTCTTATATCGCCGGGGCCGACCGAGAACGTCTCCACGATCTTGTCCTCGGATGCCTCCTCGATCCATTGCTCGATCAACAGAGCGGTCTTTATCTCCGAGAGCAGGAACTCATAATCTTCCATATCAACCAAGAGTTTGACCTTCCTGGCCCTCTCCTCCACGTACTCGTAATCCCCTCTCCGAAGGTACAACTTGGGCATGTCCGGGGTGGCGCAGATCGCATGCAGGTGCGGGAAGATCTCATCGCTGTCCTTCCGTAGAGCGTCCCTTATGATGACCGCTGACAATGGGTCGATGTAAAGGTCGGACGTCCTCTTCCCGAATATAGTGGGGGTCAGGTGTCCGTTACCGGTGACGAACTCCTCTTCCATCAAGAAATCAAGGACGTGCTCGATCTTGTCCTCTATCGTCCAAACGTCCAGTTGATGAGCGAAGAAGGTGCTGTCGATGAAGGTCATGAGCTCCTCCTTGTTACGAACGTGTTCGGTGGCAATGGAAGCCAGGATGTGCATTCTCAATGCGGGTTCGCTACCCAATTTGGACTCTGTCCTCTCCGGTTCACCGTGAAGGTAGTTCTCCATCACGAATGGGATGTCGGTCTCCTTCCTGGCAATCAGAACCGCCTCCCCCTCCTTGTCGAACTGTGGCCTGCCCGCCCGGCCGGCCATCTGCTTGATCTCCAATACAGGTATGGGGATGTTACCGAAGTTCCCGTCGTACCTCCTGATGTCCCTTATGATTACCCTTCTTGCGGGAAGGTTGATTCCCGCCGCCAGTGTAGGTGTCGCCGTAACCACTTTGATAAGGCCTTTCTTGAAGTTGGCCTCGATGGTTTTTCTCTGTTCGTTAGTGAGTCCAGCGTGATGGAATGCAGCACCGTCCTCCACGCACTGTGCGAGCCTGGAACCGATGGATGTGGGTTCGTCCTGCCTCCGCACGACCTTCTTTGCCAGTGCAGCCGTTTCCTTCATCTCTTCTGGGGTCTGAACTGATTGTGTATATCTCTTGAGCCTCATTGCTGTGGATTCCGCTGACCGTCTGGTATTGACAAAAACTATGCACTGGCCGCCTTCCTTGAGGGAATCTGCCACGAGTGAATCGATCTTATCCCCACGGGTCTTGATCTCCCTCTTGGTGCTGTCCGAGAACAGGATATTCTTATCATGGTAAACACCTTCCTTCAAAGGGACCGGTCTCCAATCACTGGCAATGTGTTCGGCCTTCAGCCAATCCGCCATCTCCTGGGAGTTGTTTATGGTGGCCGAGAGTGCGACGATCTGCGCTTTTGGATTAATCTGCTTCAGTTTGGAAAGGGTAATCTCAAGCGTTGGTCCCCTGTTGGGGTCGTTCATCAGATGGATCTCGTCCGCTACCACGACGGACAACCTCTCCAGCCAATGCGACCTGTGCCTCAGGAGCGAATCAGCCTTTTCTGAGGTGGCAATGATAACATCGAACTTCTCGAGCGTTGGATCAGCCGAGTCAAAATCACCTATGGATAGCGCCACTTTGAGGCCAAGCTTCTCGAACGCCTTCAGGTCGTCATACTTCTCTGATGCAAGAGCCCTCAAAGGTACGATGTAAAGCGCCTTTCCTCCCTTCTGGACCGCCTTGATTATCGCAAGATAGGCAACCAGGGACTTACCGCTGGCTGTGGGCATGGCAAGGACAACGTTCTTCCCGGAGAGGGTTGGCCCGATGGAATCGGCCTGAGGTGGATAGAACTCCTCTATCCCCTGTTCGCGAAGTATGTCGATGACCCCCTCCCCGAGGTCGATCTCAGAAAGCTTCATTGCGGTGAGAACGCCGTACAAAAAGAAAAGGTTTTGCCACTCCTATTCTCCCGATGTCTCCTCTTCTTCCTCTTCCTCATCTTCTTCGTATGCAGGTCTCCGGTAGAGGATGAACAACCCAAGATACAGCAGTCCGATGGACAAGAAGAGACCGCCCCAGATAGCGACCGCCCCTATATCGACCGGCGCATCGGTGATGGATATCTTGTGAGGTGAGGACGAATCTCCTGAGCTGACCACATTCCCCCATAAGTCTGTGACCTCGATGTAGTAGTACAGATTCCCGTTCTCGTTGGGCATCCTGAGGGCTGCTTGGAATTCATCGGTATCACCGACTCGCTCCATCTCTACAGGGGGGTTGAAACGCGATGAACCGAGAGGTTTGAGATACAGCTTCACAGTGAAAACCTCCACGTTGTCCCGGGCCGTGGCAGAGAAGGTTACCGACGAGCCAGCGGAAGCGGAGTTGATGGCGCTGTGATCCAGTTTCGGCGGTACGGTATCCCCGATGAGTATGATGTGCTCCCCGGACTTGGGACTCCTGCCCGTGTTACCTATGGCATCAATCGCGACGATGTGGTAATCCACAAAGCCCATGAATGGCTGGGCTGGAATCTCGCCGCTCCAAGTGCCCACGACCCAAGCGCCGATTCCATGGCGCATCGTGGTCTGTGAGAAGAAGACCTCTCCGATGTTCCTGTAGAATATTATCGCGGCGGCCACGGTGTCGTTGTCCGATATGACTGCGGTAATCTCAACGGGTTCGTAAACAGTCAGTGGGTCCTGCGGAACATTGTGAAGGATGGCAGGCCCCTCGACCGTATGGAACTTGCAGGAGAGTGGTGACTTGAGCTGGTTCCCGGATCTATCCCGTCCACCGGACAGTGTGAAGGAGTATGTGGTGTTGTCCATCAGAGCTGGGTCGGGAACAAAAGTGAGGACTGTCTTGTCCCGGTTCCAGAACCAGAGACCATTGACCTGGGGGGTGATGTTGACGTGGGATGTCGTATCTGGCTGCATGGTCTCGCTCAGTGTGAATGAGAAGGTCGCGTTCAGTGCGATTTCCTGCGCACCTTGCGAGGGATAGCAGTCCAAGACCTCCGGTTGCACCAAATCCACCGAACTTGTGGTAAAATAGATGGAATCGGCGAGTGGCCAGTGCCTTCTGTCCCTCCAGACTATGAAAGCGTCACCTGCGTCGTCAACGGCAACATCCGGCGATTCCTGGTGGCTGTTGTCAAGGTCGTCGTTCAGCGGAAAGGGTTCGAACACTGCATTCCAATGGGAGCTGTCCCCGCGCTCCAGAACCGTGAAAGACTCGTTGACCGCACTGCCTGGATCAGCATCTCCAGACGACACGATCAGGGGCTCTCCCCTATCATAGAGGCCGTTCCCGCTGCCGTCAATGAACATGAGGTCATCGGAATCCGAGAAAGTGGTCAGCGGGCGGTTCAGGGGAGGAATGGGAGAGCCTTCGTACACCGCAAAATCGTAATCGTCGTATCCGTCCGGAAGGCCCCTCTCGATTGCCAGGAATATGCTGTTGAAGGAAACGTTGTACTGCGAGGATGCATCGTTGATGAAGCTTATGTTGAGCGTCTCCAGCTTCTCGACGCTGTCCACACCCAGCGCGTAAAGGTCCACTCTCTCGTAAACCTCTATGCCTCCAGTGTCCTGCAACTGGAAGATGGGATTCTCGATTGCCAAGGCCTCAGACCATGTGATGACGTTTGTGCCGTCGTAACCGGCGTCGGTCTTGTAGGCAATCTCGATCTCGATTCCGGATATCGGATCTCCGGGCATCAGCCCCTCATACAAAGGGTTCAGTGACTCGTCCTTGGCATTGGCCGGATCGAGCCAGCCAACCACCATTCGCTCGTCCTTCTCGGTGGTGTAGTACATGGAGTCCACGTTCCTGAGGTCCCATCTCAAGTAGGATGGGAAGTTGCCGGTAGTCGTGTCCTCCACGTTCTTCCGGGTCGGTTGCACCCTGGGATAGAGGATGATCGGACCGTCCACAATGATGTCCTCTTCCGGGTCCCAAAGCTGATTGTCGTTGATATCGCAGTACCTGATCCTGTGGCCCGCCAGGTCCTCTTCCAGATTGGCCTGACCGGGGACGACTATCTTGTCCGGAGAATCCAGACCGTTGAGGGTGCCGGGATCGAGTATGCCGTTCCCGTCGTCCAGTATGACCGCTTCATTGGAGTTCCATCCCCCATTGAATGTGATATTACTGTCGAAGAAGTAGTTCCCTCCCCCACCGGACGTTGCCGTCTGGAATGAGCTTCCCCCATCCGTTGATTTGGCGAGATAGACGTTGCGACCTACCGCCCTGTCGTCCGTCCAGACCACGAATATGGGGCTTCCAGATTCATGAACTGACATCGAAGGGGTCTGGTGTGCGATTGCTGGGTTCCTTGGATGGACAAAAGGGTCGTTGACGATGACGTCTGGCCCGAAGGTGGAGCCGTCAGTGGATTTGGAGTAGAAGATATCCTTGCTTCCACGCCTTTTGTCTTCCCAGGATACGTGGATAACATCGTTCCCGTCGATCGAAATGGATGGGCTCTCCTGAACTGCATCCGTGTCCACCTCATTGACCGGGGTGTTTGCGCCAAAGCTCAATCCTCCGTTTGCGGAACTGGCTATGAACACATCGTAGTAACCGGGACAGGGCGGTATACCGAGCCTTCCATCACTCCAGGCGACGTACGCCTTTCCCGATGAATCAACGTCGATGCTGGGATGACTTCTTCCCTGCAATGTGCTGTCGCTCACGAAGATGCTGGATTCGAAGCTCTGTCCGCCGTCGATGGATCTAGCCAGCCTGATGGTCTCTTCCTGATTTGCCCACACGACGTAGATGTTCCCGGTGACCCTGTCGACAGCCACTGAAGGATAACTTCTCTCGGTTCCGCCGTCGCCAACCTTGATGCTCGATCCGAAAACAAGACCATCTGTCGACATAGCGAAGTATATCTCGTGCAGTCCGATTCCGGCCCTGCCATCCTCCCAAATGACATATATAGTCCCATCTTCGGCTGCAACATCCGGATTCTGCTGGTTCGTCCCGTCCCCGATCGGGTTGTCGTTGACCCTGACATCGGGCAGGAACGAGGCTCCCTGGTTGTTGCTTCTGGAATAGTAGATATCCAATCCGCCGTTCCTGTTGTCCTGCCAGACGATGTAGATATTGCCGTTATCTGAAGCAATGGACGGAAAGGACCGGAACGTGCCTGAACCCACATTGCTGTCCACTCTGACATTGAACCTGAACTCCTCGGCCACCACGCTGGGTTGGGGCATCAGGGCTAGAAGGAACTGGCTGAAGAGAATCATGATTACAGCTAGAACAACAAATCTCCTCATTCGAACGCCCACATATCTCCATAACAATAACCAATCCGCTCGTATAAATCATTTATTGAACACGGAACACGGCGAAGCCTTATTAGGCAAGATTTCAATTCAACGGCGAATGGTGGACCTTTCAACAAGCGTCGGGAAGCTCCAACTGAGGAATCCCACCATGCTCGCTTCGGGCGTACTCGGGGAGACCGCAGAATTGCTTCTCAGGGTCGCCGACAGTGGAGCGGGGGCAGTAGTCACAAAGTCAATAGGCTTAGAGCCCAGAGAAGGCCATCCAAATCCCACGGTAATTGAGATGGAGCACGCCCTGCTGAACGCTGTGGGTCTCGCAAACCCGGGAATAGAGGCCTTCAAGGAAGAGATGGAGGTCGCGACCAAGGGAGCCGTTCCCGTCATTGGGAGCATTTTCGGCAAGAACGTTGACGAGTTCACCAAACTGGCTGTGAAGATGGAAGAATTCGGCGCGACCGCGGTGGAGCTGAACTTGAGCTGTCCACACGCGGAAGGTCTTGGCCACGAGATAGGGGCAGATCCCAAGAATGTTGAAGAGATAACGAAAGGGGTTAAGGGTTCTGTAAGCATCCCGGTCTTTCCCAAGCTCACGCCGAACGTGAAAGACATAGTAGAACTTGCAGATGCGGCAGCCAAGGGTGGAGCGGATGGGGTTGTCGCCATAAACACGGTCAGAGCGATGGCAATATCACCAGAGGCCGGGATGCCCATACTCGCCAACAAGATCGGAGGACTCAGCGGAACAGCGATAAGACCCATAGGAGTGAGGTGCGTCTACGAGATATGGGAGGAGGTGCCAATACCAGTGATAGGCGTAGGCGGTATCTCCACGGGAATGGACGCCCTCGAATACCTGATGGCTGGTGCTTCAGCGGTGCAAATAGGGAGCGGGGTGTGGATAGGGGGACCCGAGGTCTTCGCGAGCGTCTGCAAGGAGATAGAGGAGTTCCTCGAAAGGAACGGCCATAGTTCTCTTAATGATGTACTAGGGGCGGCTCATTCGTGCTGATTAGGAAGATAGAGAAGATAGTGACCGAGTCGCACCACACCAAATCCTTCTACTTCAAAGGCGGTTTTGACGCAAATCCAGGACAGTTCGTGATGATCTGGATACCTGGAGTCGACGAGATACCGATGGGGCTGTCCACGATCGGAGAGACGATGGGTATAACAGTTCACAGTGTTGG
Organism: Thermoplasmata archaeon; assembly: GCA_023140195.1. Lineage (GTDB taxonomy): Archaea > Thermoplasmatota > Thermoplasmata > RBG-16-68-12 > SOIM01 > JAGLME01. The sequence goes on along the minus strand of JAGLME010000003.1, from coordinate 48,795 downwards.
AGTTGCCACCGAGAAACTGCATTCATTCAATGAAGGTGACAAGATAGGGATCAGGGGACCATACGGAAACAGCTTCGACATTCAAGGTTCAAAGTTGCTGGTAATCGCTGGTGGAACCGGGATAGCTTCTCTCATGCCAGTGGTCGAAGTCGCGGTCAAGGATAGGGATGTCGATGTGGCGATCGGAGCACTAACGAAAGAAGAACTCCTTTTCGCAAGAAGAGTGGAAGATTCAGGTGCAAATCTGAAGCTTGCCACGGATGATGGTTCGGAGGGTTTCCACGGATTCGTTTCGGATCTGGCTGGCGACTTGCTATCAGAAGGGGATTACGATCAGATGCTGACATGCGGGCCGGAGGCCATGATGAAGAAGGTCATTGAGCTCGGGAGAGAGCACAACGTCAGAACCCAGGTTTCCATGGAGCGTTTCATGAGATGCGGCATCGGGGTATGCGGATCATGCGCCTTCGACGGACTGAGGATATGTGCGGATGGTCCGGTCTTTGACGGGGAAGAAGTGTACGGAAAAGGGGACTTCAACAAGCACCGCAGGGACCCTGCGGGGAAGAGGACCCCGTTGATTCCGAATCTTTGATTAGTGAGAAGTTGGATATTGAATCGAAATTGGGAGGAGGAGAACATGGACGAAGAGTTTGACAATCTTGTGCAGGAGTATCTTGACTGGTGGGTTGAGACCAACCCAATAATGGGGACAGTGCTGGGTCTGCATCAATACGATCACCTATTGCCTGACGGAAGCAGGGACGCACACCTCAGAGACATTGAGAAGATCAAGGAATTCAGAACGAGGACGGAGGCAATCGACGAATCGAAGCTCAGCCCTCAGAAGAGAACCGAGAGAGAAGCAGTACTTCACATGATGAACATGGGCCTCTACATGTCAGAGGTCTACCGGCAGTGGGAATCCAAACCCATGGGCATAGACATATTGGGCGCAAGCCTGTTCCGCCTGTACGCGAGGGAGTTCGCACCGCTTGAGGAAAGGCTCGAGAGCATCACGTCCAGGATCCAGGCAATGCCGAGGTTTCTGGAGGAGAGCAAGACGATGATCACCAAGCCTGTCAAGCTGTGGGTCGAGATAGAGCTGGAATCTTCAAAGAGATTCCCCATGTTCCTGGAGGACATCATGAATACCGGGACCAGGGTCCTTGACGCTGAGAAGCTGGAAACGTTGAAGAAGGCGGTCGAGGACGCCAAAGCAGCCATTACAGACTATGAGAAGTGGATGAGTGAGAGCCTTCTGCCAACAGCAATAGAAGAGCACCGAATGGGCGAGGAGATGTTCCACAAGGTCATCGAGCTTAAGCATCTGGGACTCTCAGTGGCCGAGATACGGGAGCTGGGGGACAAGTACCTCGATTGGTGCAAAAAGAGGCTTGAGGAGCTGGCGGAGGAGATCAAACCCGGTGCGGGAGTGGAGGAAGTCAGAGAGATTGTCAAGTCCGACCATCCGGAGAACTTCGATCAGGTCCTGGAGAAGTACCGGGAGTCTGTAGCAGAATCCAGGAGGTTCGTCCAGGAGAACGGGATGATTGACATACCAGCAGGGGAGAAGCTCACGGTTATCGAGACCCCAGAGTACCTAAGGAACACCATTCCATTCGCAGCATACATGATGCCGGGGAAGTACGACCAAGAGCAGGAGGGAATATACATAGTTACCCCGGTCGAAGACAAGCCAGAGCTTCTGAAGGAGCATTCTTACGCCGGGATTGTGAACACCTCAGTCCACGAGGGTTACCCCGGACATCACCTTCAGCTTACGGTGTCCAACATGAACCCATCATTGGCCATGGTCCTGGTCCACTCAACGGAGACGGTGGAAGGTTGGGCGCACTACTGCGAGGACTGGATGAAGGACAAAGGATTCGACGATACGCCGGAGGCCAGGTTCGTTCAGACGATAGACATCCTGTGGAGAGCCGCTCGGATAATAGTGGATGTGGACCTTCACACAAAGAAGATGACCATGGAACAGGCGATCGATTTCCTGGTGGACAATGTCGGGATGGAGAGGCCTTCAGCGGTGGCGGAGGTCAAGAGATACACCATGTATCCGACATACCAGCTGTGCTACCTCATAGGAAAGCATCTGATCGTCGGGCTCAAGAAAGAGATCAAGGAGAGGATGGGCGACAAGTTCACGGACACCTTCTTCCACAACACCTTCCTGGGATCGGGCAGTCTGCCGGTCTATCTTACCCGCCAGACCTTCCTGTACAAACTCCAGGAAATGGGCCTCTGACCATAAGGTTAATATCGGAAGATTGGATAGCAAAGTCGTTTGAGGTGATATGAATTGAAGAACTTAGAAGCCCTGATAGACAAGGCCCTGGAGCTAAAGGAAAAGGGACTGTCGGAGAAGGAAATCGGGGACGAACTTCACTTGTCAGTGAACACGATCACTTGGCTGCTGGTCAAGGGCCGAAAGGGCGAAGAGCCCCCACTGGATGTGAAGATCGGATGGCGAACTGTCGGTGTGTACGGTAACAGGATGGGGCTCATCTCTGCTGTCATGTCCGACATAATCTTGGAGGAAATGGAGAAGACTGACGCAGATTTCGATTCGGTTTGCGGGATATCGATCAATGGCATTCCATTGGCGACCTTCATCTCGGAGGAACTGGGGAAGGAGCTCATGATTTACCGTCCGAGCGACGCCAGACAAAGAGGAGGCGGTGCCTTCAGTTCGAATTACGCTGGTGTGGACGGAAAGAAGGTCGTCATAGTGGATGACGTTCTCAGTTCGGGAGATACGATAAAGGGAGCCATTGCTGACATTCAGGAATGTAAGGGTTCCGCGGTGCTTACAGTGGTGCTGGTGAACAAGACTGAGCACGACCACATCGACGGTGTTCCGCTGAGGGCGCTGGTCAGGGCTCGGACTATCGCGTGAGTTCATGCACTGGTTTGATGAGCTAATCCATCGAATAGAGAGTTTTCTTGGAGAGAAGGAATCTATCGTCATTTCTGCCGGCCTGTCAGTCTCGGGACTGCAGCATGTTGGGAGGCTCAGAGGAGAGGTCGTCCTTGCGAATGCGGTCGCGGAAAGTCTCAGGAATGGCGGGAAAGCGGTCAAGCAGATACTCGTTCTTTACACCCAGGATTCCTGGAAGGGCAAGGATGGCCAGTTGGAGCAGTTCGAAGGCGAGGAAGGCAAGGAATACATCGGGAGAAGGCTGATCGACGTCCCGGACCCGAAAGGATGTCACGGATCATGGGTGGACCATTACTGGAAGGATTTCGGGGATGTCTTGGATGAGTTCGCAAAGAAAGTGGATATCACATCTACAACTCAGGTCTATCAGACCCTGGAGATGAAAGAGAATGTACTGGAACTGCTGAAGAAAGGGGACGTGATCCGTGAGACCATCAACAAGTACAGGGGGAGGAGGAAGTATCCTGAAGGTTGGATACCATTTGAACCGCTCTGCAAGAGCTGCATGAAAATCGGCACGGCGGAAGCTCTCTCGGTGTCGGATGACGGACAGGTTTCATACAAGTGTTCGTGCGGGGGAGAAGGTGTCTCAGGCATCGACGAAGGGAAACTGAACTGGCGGTTGGAGTGGCCGTCTCTGTGGAAGGTTCTCGAAGTGGACATAGAGCCGTTCGGAAAGGACCACGCAACACCCGGAGGGTCGAGAGACAGCTGCAAGGACATCGCCAAGAACATCATGGGCCTGGAGCCGCCATTCGGGATCCCCTATGAATGGGTGGGAATGTCGAGCGAAGGGACAGACCTGGGCGATATGAGCAGTTCTGCCTTCAAGGGGTTCACGCCGAGGGAATGGCTGGAACTGGGAGAGCCCCAGGCTCTGAGATACATCTACCTGCAGGCCAATCCGTCCAAGAGGATAGTCCTGGACCTCTCCAAGACAGACATATATCACGATCATCTGGATGCGGGATTCCAAAGCTATTGGGAGAAGGAGAGGGATGAACAGGGTGAGCTGGCTGCGAGGACCTTTGAGATCTCCGCAGTCGACTTCGTCGCACGGGAGGACATGTTCATTCTGCCCTACAAAGAGGCGTCATTGCTTACCCAGATATCCCCGCCCAAGGACAAGCTGCACTGGGTGGTCTCCAGATTGACGGACACTGGAATACTGCGGAAGGACCTCGCGGATGACGAGTCGGAGCACCTCTCGGGAAGGCTGGAGCTGGCGGAGACCTGGATCAAAAAGTATGCACCTGAGTCGTATCATGTGGAACTGCTCGAAGAAGTGCCGGAGGATGTGAGGAACGCACTCACGGAAGATGATCTCAAGTCCCTCGAGACATTCAGAGAAGTGATTGCTCAGGCCGATTGGAACGAGAACGCGTTGAAGGAGGCGATGATGCAGATGACAAAAGGAGAGGGATTCCCTGTCAACACGAGAAGATTCTTCAGGAACCTGTACCTCGCGATGCTTGGAAAGGAGCAGGGTCCCAGGGCGGCGCCGTTCCTATCAGTCTTGAACAAGGATTTTGTGCTCGAAAGACTGGACGATGCTCTTAAGAGACGATAGCGCTCCAGCAAAGGATAAATAGAAACTTATGAATCACCACTTCTACATTACATGTCAGGCAGCCCCGTGGTGTAGAGGTAACATCAGAGACTCTGGATCTCTTGTCGCCGGTTCAAATCCGGCCGGGGCTATACAATGACGACAGAAGAGAAGGCACCTCGAGACTTCATACGCCAGATAATCGACGAGGACAACCGAACCGGCAAGCACGGAGGTAGAGTGCACACCAGATTCCCGCCCGAGCCGAACGGCTTCCTGCACATAGGCCACGCTAAGTCCATTTGTATCAACTTCGGAATAGCTGAGGAATATGGAGGTAAGTGTAACCTGCGGTTCGACGACACCAATCCAGCCAAGGAGGAGGAGATCTACGTTAAGTCCATAATCGAGGACATCAAGTGGTTGGGTTTCGACTGGGAGGATCGGCTCTACTTCGCTTCGGATTACTTCGATCAGTTGTACGATTACGCGGTCCAGCTGACCAAGAAGGGCAGCGCATACATAGATGAGATGTCGGCAGAGGAGATCAGCCAGTACAGGGGCACACTTACGACCCCAGGCATAGAGAGCAAGTACCGGAACCGTCCTGTTGAGGAGAATCTGGACCTGTTGGAAAGGATGAAGGCAGGAGAGTTCGGCGACGGAGAGTATGTGCTGAGAGCCAAGATAGACATGGCGCACCCCAACATGAACATGAGAGACCCGGTGGTCTACAGGATCCTCCACGCTACACACCACAACACCGGGGACAAATGGTGCATCTACCCCTTGTATGACTGGGCCCACGGCCTTGAAGATTCGATAGAGAACATAACGCATTCCATATGCAGTCTTGAGTTCGAGGACCACAGACCTCTCTACGACTGGTTCCTGGACGAGCTTGGTGTATATCACCCACAGCAGATCGAGTTCGCACGTCTGAATCTCACCTACACAGTCATGAGCAAGCGGAAGCTGCTGGAGCTTGTGGAAGATGGACATGTCAACGGTTGGGACGATCCCCGGCTACCTACCCTGACCGGCCTCAAGAGGCGAGGATATTCGCCGTCGGCCATCAGGTCCTTCTGCGGCCGAATAGGAGTGGCCAAGGTACACAGCACGGTCGATATTGAATTTCTGGAGCACTGCCTCAGGGACGACCTCAACAAGACCTCACCGCGATTCATGGGTGTGCTTCACCCTCTGAAGTTGGTCATCGAGAACTACCCAGAGGACGAGGTGGAGGAGTTCGACGCGATCAACAATCCGGAAGACCCGAGCGCTGGGACGCGGAAGGTTCCGTTCTCCCGGGTTCTATACATAGAAAAGGATGATTTCATGGAGGACCCGCCGAAGAAGTTCTACAGGTTGGCACCAGGAAGAGAGGTCCGGTTCAGGTACGCCTACTTCATCACATGCAAGGAGGCCATCAAGGAAGACGGAGAAGTAACGGAACTCAGATGCATTGTCGATCTGGACACCAAAGGCGGGGATGCACCCGACGGCAGAAAGGTCAAATCCACTCTCCACTGGGTGTCGGCAGAGCACGCGGTCGACGCCGAGGCGCGATTGTACGACAGGCTGTTCACAGTTCCAAATCCTCTCGGAGAGAAGGACGCGGACTTCAAGGACCTGATTAACCCAGATTCATCAGAGGTTCTCAGGTCATGCAAGGTGGAGCCTGGTGTGAAGGACCTCAAGCCATTCGACAGATTCCAGTTCGAGAGACTGGGTTATTTCTGCGTGGACCCGGACACGACCTCAGAGAATCTGGTCCTGAACAGAACAGTGGGACTCAGGGACGAATGGGCAAAGATACAAAAGCAACAAAAGGCCCAACGATAGCTGGAGAGGCGTCTTGTCCTCTTCCAGCGTCAAAGTACAGTTTATGAAAGGGTAACGCTATTCGCTGAAGTGATATAGCCCCGTGGTGTAGAGGTAACATAGGAGACTTTGGATCTCTTGTCGCCGGTTCAAATCCGGCCGGGGCTACTCCCTTGTTTTGGGCAACTCTTAATATCCCGATGGTGATTACCGATTCGACCGGTGGGGAGGTTATGATAGAGAGAAAGAGAGTTCTTGAATCACTTGAGAAATATGACTTGAGCAAAGCGAAGATCGGAGTCCTGGGATCCCATTCTGCGCTGGATGTTTGCGATGGTGCCGTGGACGAAGGATTCCAGACAATGGTGATATGCGAGAAGGGGAGAGAGGAACCCTACACTCGCTACTTCAAGGCCGAGCGTTCAGCGGACGGGACGCTCGTCAGGGGAATAGTGGACAAGGCGGTCGTCTTCGACAAGTTCAACGAGATCCTGGAACCCAAGAACCAGGACATGATAATCGGGGAGAATGCTGTCTTCGCCCCGCACAGGTCGCTTGTGGCCTATGCCGGAATCGACGGCGTGGAGAACGAGTTCTACGTGCCCATAGTCGGCAGCAGGAACCTGTTGAGATCGGAAGAGAGGGGAGAGGACAGGGACTATTACTGGATACTGGAGAAGATGGATATGCCCTTCCCCAAGAAACTTGAGAACCCGGAGGACATCGATTTCCTGGTCATGGTCAAGCTCCCCCACAAGGTCAAGAGGTTGGAACGGGGATTCTTCACGGCGGCCAGCTACAAGGAGTATATCGAGAAAGTGGAAGCTCTCCTGAGGAACGACGTCATAACGAAAGAGGATCTCGAAAAGGCGAGGATAGAGGAGTACATCGTCGGTCCGGTGTTCAACTTCGATTTCTTTTATTCACCGCTGACAGAAGGCGCAGAGAAACTCGAGCTTCTGGGCATAGACTGGAGGTTCGAGACCTCACTTGATGGACATGTGAGACTTCCCGCACCACAGCAGATGACCCTGCTCGAATCACAGGCGACGCCCGAATACACGGTCTGCGGCCACAACAGCGCCACATTGAGGGAGTCGCTGTTGAGGAAGGTGTTCCCGCTTGCTGAGAAATACGTGGAGGGCACCAAGGAGTACTACTCGCCGGGAATGATAGGGGCCTTCACTCTGCAGACGTGCGTTGACAAGGATTTGAACTTCTGGATTTATGACGTTTCGCCGAGGGTCGGTGGAGGAACGAACGTACACCTGGCCGTCGGTCACCCATATGGCAACTCCATCTGGAGAACCATTATGAGCACCGGAAGAAGGTTGGCACTGGAGATAAGACGCGGAATAGAAATGGATGCGATGGAGAAGATCGTAACCTAGTACGTCTTCCCGCAATTCCCGCAAGTTGGTCTTCCGTCAGCTCCAGGTGTGAGTGTGGTTCCACAATTCTGGCAGAACCTCGGTGCGTCCTGTTGAGGTGGTTGGCTTGCTTGCTGTTGTGGCGGAGGCTGGTAAGACTGCTGCTGGGGTTGTTGTTGTGCTTGTGGCTGCTGCTGTGGCGGTGCCTGACCGGGGTCATGCTGGGGCCAGTCGGTCTTCGGCTTCTCCTCTTGGTGTGGCCATGCGCCCGCTTGTCCCTGCGGCTGCTGCTGGGTCTGCTGTGAGGGCTGGTATGACTGCTGCTGGGGTTGCCCCGGTGGTGGTTGGTATGTGGGATGGGGTGGCACATAGGCCATCTGTCTGAACTGCTGTTCCATGTAGGCCCGCTGGTCGGTTCTCTGAACCGTGGTATTAGCATATCTGTCCAACATCTTCTGTCGGGGATCGCCGTCCGTGAACATTCCGACGATCCAGTCTATCAGCAGGAATACCCAGAATATCTTGGATATGTTCCTCATGAGGGAGGACACGAAGCTCAGCTCTCCCTCTTGGGTCGACACTACTTCCAAGCTCAAGAGCTTCTTTCCTGGAGTCCCGCCCATCATCATTTCGAAGGCGATGAAGTACAGAAACATCAGAAGTCCCGAGAAGAACCATCCGATGAATCCTATGGGGGAGAGAATCCAGAAAACGATGCTGACCAAGAAGGCAATTACACCGATTATTATCCCATCAATGATGAGAGCGACTATTCGCCTGAGCCAATGGTCCTGCAGTGCCTTATTGTTGCCAATAATATCGAAACCTGTGGTCATGCGCATCTCCATCCTTAGGTTCTAAAATCGTATTCTGATTCTCCATTTTAAAGGTATTGGTGATGCTTATCGGCAATTGATAACAGAAATCCTACCTCTTCTTTGCAGTGGAAAGGCAGTCTGGTGGTGTCTCTTTGGTGACGTAGACGGTCTTGCCAGCCTTCATTATCACGACACCTTGGTCAATCGCCTTCTCGGTGTTTACCTCTAGGATTATCGGATCGTCGGTCCTGACTCTCCCAGCCTCCATGGCGTCCTCGTAAGAGTGGCTCAGGTGGACCATCTTCCTGTCCGAGGGTTTCAGACCGATTTCCAGCAGTATGGGGGTCTCCTCCTCCGTCGTCGGGAAGTAGAGAATGGTCGGGATGTTGTCCTGAGGAAGGTCCAGGTCCACCTCGAAGGAGTGGGCGTATGTCGCCCTGATCCTTCCGTCCCTGAACTCGTACCTCCCCTTTGCGTCGGTCTCGATGACACCCAGAATATGATGAGGTTTCAGGAACCTGAACTTCTTGTTCCTGATCTGCAACGCAGTGATGAAATCCCTTAGATCCACAAAACCATGTTCGTCCATGTCCAGCCCATATCTCTCCGGAAAATGACGGAGAACGCCCGCCATCGTCCTGCCCAGACTGTCCAGTTCGCTATCACTCAGAAGGAACTTCCCTTTGCCTTCGCATGATGGACAGAACTCTTCACGGAAGAAACCGTGGGACCTGCACTCCTTGAGCATTCCACACCCTCAAGGCATAATGGATGGATTGAATATTAGTCTTTTGGCCAGAAAGTCTAAGGTGTAGCACCGTCAGAGTCTGCTCGGGATGTCCTTCTGGCTCACCGCCTGAAGACCGTGATCCTCGAACCAAGCCTTGAGTTCCCGATATTGCGGTTTCTTCATCGCCTTCCTGTGGAAATACACATATTCTGCATCCGGGGTCCTGTCGATCGCCTTGGCCAACATCTCTTCAGTTATCGATTCAAGTGCGTAATTGGCAATGATGTGCCCGAAGCACAGACGGTTCTTGAGAGCGACGTCGGTATGCCGAGGCGCATAATGTCCGCCTCCGATCCCAATTGCAACAGGGTCCTTCTCCTGATCAATGGAGAGAATCGCCTCCGCGATTACACGTCCGGCTTCCTCTTCCACCCAGCAGGTCTCGTCGCTTCCGATCTCGATGTAGAATGCCGGTGTCTCAAGGTAGGGTCCGTGGTGTGTGGCCTCGTATGAGACGGTGTGGTCCATGTTCTTGGCGAGTTCCTTCAGATTCCTCAGGGCGTTCGTCTTGTAGTGGGGGCTGGAAGGCACCAGTTCCCCGCTCCTGCCTCCCATCTCTGCCTTGGAGAAGTTGCCCGGCGTGTGAACGGTGAAGCTCCTAAGCCCGGAAGCGCTCTTGTGTCTTGACGCGAATATCATGACCTCTGGTTCAATGTCTGTCGATTCCTGGAGCTCTCGGTCAAGACCGTCATGGGAGAGGTGTTCGTCATTGATCGTTGCCATCAAGAAGTCCCCACTCTTGCGAAGGGGATTGCCAGAGAACTCTCCTGCGTCCTCCCATTCCCTCAAGTTCAAGAGATTCTTGGAGATGTTCAGACTGGCGGTGTCGTTCCTTGAGACGACGATCAGCTTCATCAGGGCATAATCAAAGAGGGACATAAAAAGGGTTCTGGGTGAGTGAGAGAAACTATTTATCGCCAATCCAGAATTCTCAATCCGTGAAGAACCAGGAGATCGCGAGGATCCTCTACGAGATCGCTGACATGCTGGACATCAAGAACGAGCAGTTCACGCCGAGAGCGTATCGATGGGCGGCAAGGGTGATAGAGGAACTTCCAGAGGACCTGGAGAAGATCAGGAAGAGGGGGGAACTGACTGGGTTGCAGGGCATCGGCAAGAACATCGCTAAGAAGATCGGGGAGTACCTGGACTTAGGCAAGATTCCACTTCACGAGAGGTTGAGAACGGAGATTCCTCAGGGAGTGCTCGATATCCTGGCGGTTCCCGGAATGGGGCCCAAGAAGGCAGGACTTCTTTACAGGGAGAGGGGGATATCAAGCCTGGATGAGCTCGAGAAGGCGGCGAGAGAGAGGAGGATAAGACGGTTAAGGGGCTTCGGGGAGAAGACCGAGAAGAACATTCTGAAAGGCATAGAGATGCTCAAGCGGACAAAGGGAAGGATGCTGCTCGGAGAGGCCCTGCCAATCGCTGAGGAAGTGGTGGAGAGCCTCAGATCCAAGGTGGAGAAGATAAGTGTGGCCGGATCGCTGAGAAGGATGAAGGAAACCGTGGGAGACATTGACATACTGGCGGTCTCGGGGAATCCCGAGGTCGTAATGGACGCATTCTCGAACCTGCCACATGTTGAGGATGTGGCCCTCAAGGGAAAGACCAAGACCACTGTTTACCTGGAAGGTGACCTCCAAGCGGACCTGAGGGTGGTCGAGTCAGGAAGCTTCGGCGCCGCACTGCAGTACTTCACCGGCTCCAAGGACCACAACATACATCTCAGGTCGATCGCTCAGAGAATGGGGCTGAAGATCAACGAATACGGGGTCTTTGAAGGTGATGAGAAGATAGGTGGGAAGGGGGAAGAAGAGATCTACGAACTGCTGGGAATGTCTTACATTGCACCCGAACTAAGAGAGGATGCTGGAGAGATAGAGGCTTCGCTGGACGGAAAGCTCCCGGACCTGATCGAACTTGAGGACGTCAAAGGGGATCTGCATGTTCACACGGACTGGAGCGACGGAGGGAAGAGCATCCAAGGTATCGCGGAGGCCGCCAAGGCCCAGGGAAGAGAATACATCGCGATCACAGATCATTCCAAGTCTCTCAAGATTGCGAACGGACTTTCCGAGGAAGAGCTTGAACTGCAGATCAAGGAGGTGAAGAAGGTCGACAGGAAGATGAGGGACTTCAAGATCCTCACAGGCATCGAAGCGGACATCAAGGACAATGGAGAGCTCGACCTGGATGACTCGATCCTAAAGGAATTGGATGTGGTTGTGGGAGCAGTCCATTCCAAATTCTCGATGCCGGAAAGGCAGATGACCGAGAGGATGGTGGAGGCGATGAGGAACGAGAACATGGACATACTCGCGCATCCGACCGGACGTCTCATAGGCAGGAGGGACCCTTACGAACTGGACATCGAAGAGATAATGGATGAGGCGGCCGAAACCAGGACGGCACTTGAGATCAACTGCTTCCCGGACAGACTGGACCTCAACGGGCCGCACGCTAGAATGGCAAAGGAGGCTGGGGCGAAGATATCATTGGGCACGGATACCCACAGCATCCATGATCTGCAATTCATCAAATTCGGGGTGGGAACGGCGAGACGCGGATGGCTGGAGAAGGAGGACGTTCTCAACACGATGACCGCTGAAGAGCTCAAAACATATCTCAGGTAGAGGGTGAATGCCTTGGCCAAGAAGGACGAACTCAGGAAGATCGCAACAAGGGTCAGACGGTGCAGGAGATGTCATCTGGCGAAAAGCAGGACCCACGCGGTACCTGGTGAGGGGGCATCCAACGCTAAGATAATACTCATCGGGGAGGCTCCGGGAAAATCAGAGGACGAGCTAGGCAGGCCGTTCGTTGGGTATGCTGGGAGGATCCTGGACGAGGCACTGGAAGCAGCAGGTCTGAATAGGGAACAGGTCTTCATCACCAGCGTATTGAAGTGCAGACCGCCAAAGAACAGGAATCCGAAGACCGACGAGATCGAAGCATGCACACCCCACCTGGAGAGCCAGATCAGCACAATATCCCCGAAGGTCCTGGTCGCTCTCGGAAGATTTGGCGCCAAAGGCCTTATCGGCGCCATGCAGAAGATAGCAGAACTGAGGGGGAAGAAACTGGATCACAATGGGGTGCCGATAGTGGTGACGTACCATCCGGCTGCCATCATCTACAATCGTGGCTTGCAGAAGGAGATAGTCACGGACCTTAAGAGGGCCGAGCGTCTAGCCTCCAAATAGAATATCTAGCGTGACTTGCGCGATCCAAGACGGGACGGTCATCTACGCCCTTCCGAACATCGATATCAGAACTGATAATAGAGGGCCAAAGTATCTTATACCGACGTCAATCTCGACCTCCCGAGGTGGGAAATTGACAGGATCAGCGGGAATACCAACAGAACTCGTGAACTTCTTCAAAGGCCCCGGCGGTCATTCGTTGATCGTCAAAGGGCTGGCAGGTACAGGAAAGACCACTTTTGCGTTGCAGCTAGCCGAGGAGCTGGACAACATAACCAAGAGCCATTACATCTCAGTGAGGGTCTCAGACGAATCGCTGTACAACCAATTCCCATGGCTGAGGAAGAAGCTGGCGGAGAAAGAGAAACTGAAGATGGCCAAGAGCTACGCAAAGACGCTCACCTCGAACTACGTTCATCAGGAGAAGGACACTGATGTGGCCCTGGAAGTGAGGATCAGAACGGCCCAGCAGTTGCTTCGGTCCCTGGAAGGTACATCCTTGGGCGGTCAGAAAGTGAACCGCCAAGAGCTGCAAAAACTGGAAGGGAGGATCGAGATGGGAGAGGAAGGCATGGACGAGGACTTCGGCGGTCTTGGGGAAGGTTCATTCCTCGAGGACACAATAATCTTCGACCTTGGATCGGATCTCCCGGAGATAGATCTGGCATACGACATGGTCGAGCAGACCCTTCCGGACAAGACACTGGTCCTAATCGACAGCATTGACGCTCTAAGCGAGAGATATGGTGTTCACTCATCCAAGCTCATCAACACCCTCCAGAAGGATCTGGTGGAGCAATCACAGGCGGATGTTCTCTACATCCTGGAGACCGGCATGGACAACAAGCTTGACTATCTGGGAGATGGTGTGATCTCCTTCGCCAAGGCGGAGCACAAGGGACGAAGGTTGAGGGTCCTGAACATTGAGAAACTGAGAGGGTCCGAGATCACCCAGCACAAGTACATTTACACTCTGAAGGACGGACGGGTGAGGACCTTCGCGTTCGGCCAGGAAGAGATGCCACAGGAGATCAAGCCTTGGAAGGTGGTCCAGGATGTCTCAGAGGATGTCGTCTCAACCGGGAACGAGGAGCTGGATCAGCTCATAGGAGGGGTGAAGAAGGGATCCATAATTGCGATAGAGGTGGGCGGAAACGTCCCCAGCTACTACATCGACAATATCAAAGCCGGGATCATATCCAACTTCGCCGCTCAGAGCCGGGGAGTGGCATTCTTGCCATCCAAGAGGGCTCCTGCGGAGATCGTGGCAGGTCAGATATCACCATACCTGGGAGAGGAAGTGTACAACAAGTACGTCAGGGTCTTCGAGGCGCTGCAACTGGAGACCTTCGTAGGCGCTGAGAACGCGATCGCGCTGGACGGAGGAGATGTCGCTGAGGATCTGAAATGGAAGAAGATAGAGTTCAGCCTGCAGGATTCGAAACATCCATACTTGTCAATCCTCTCATTTGACACCTTGGAATCCATGTACGGCGGTGGGGAACTGATAGAAGGCCTCACAGCACACCTGACGTCGATCAGAAGGGACAAGGACATCTTTGTGGGAATTCTGGTGCCGACGGACGAGTCCATTGGCAAGTTGGCCAACGTCGCTCACACTCACCTGAAGATAGAGAACATTGACGGCTCGGTAGTGCTCTACGGGGAGAAGCCGTTCACCGAGCTCTTCGCTCTGTCCTTCGATGTTTCGAAGGGATATCCGAAGACGAATCTGACCCCGATTGTGTAGGCCCACACGCCTGTGCAGATATCATCCATGATAATCGGATGAAAGTGGTTTAATATCCCCAAGAGGTAAGACCTACGATGCGAGAAAAAGAGATCTCGAGGCTACTTACTGACGATTACGCAGAACGTATTCTTGCAGCAACATATTTCTCAGCAAGATCTGCTCAAGAGATCAGCGATACATACGACGTGCCCATAGCAGCGTGCTACCGCAAGATACACGAACTGGAGGACGCGGGCCTCCTCAAGTGTCAGAAGATCGTGACAACCCGCAAGGGCAAGAGCATGAAGCTGTACCGCTCACATCTGCTGAAGGCCTGCATCATGTACGAGGATGGGGTCTTCAAGGTGAAGTTGGAATTCAAAACCCAGGAGCCGATCAACAACACCTGGATCAAGCTGAACACTCCAATCAGCCACTGAGAGACGGTTTTTCCGACCGGTTGTCATGACCGGGAATCGACCTGATTCTGATAGGGTACTTTGTTAAGTAAAGAGACATGAGAGTTAGGATATGTTTTGATTTTGAATACTCAGCTATTTCTTATGCGTTGCCCAAAACTCTTCCGCACGTTTCTTGTTGATGTACCACCCAACATCAATAGCCCAGACTCCGCCGATGAAGACCATTGCCGTTCCAACAATGACAAGTATCTTGGACAAGTCCGTTGCTGTGGGCACCCAAACATACCCAAGTTCTTGACCGTATGATGTATCGATGTCATAGGATAGGATGTAGGAAAAAGCTAACCCCATACACAGAAGAATGGCTCCAATATAGAAAATTGTCGACCCGATGTACTTGCTCTTCTCCATTCGGTAGTCTTCGTACTCAGTTCCTTTCATTTCATCACTCCGTCTCATCTCTTCGACTTTAGAATCGAAGAGACAGCTGGAACTACATCGCCTAGAAAGAACGAGTAGAGACTATCTCCCCGACTTTCCCGCTCTAGGTAATGCAGTTCCGAACCAGAATCCGCAAGGACTGATAAAAAGGTTTTCGTGAGAAGTCATTTCGAGCCCAGTTCTCTAGATACTTCCTCTCCATATTCGGTCAGTTTGAGATAGGTCATGTTTGGCTTCTCATCAACTTCCAGTATGTTCAGCATTTCGAGAACTTCGCAGAGATCCAACAGCCTATCTCTGTATATCAAGGTCTTTCTCAGCCGTTTCATCTTAATCTGAAGTCCTCTAATGGTCAAATCAGGTGATTCTTGGAGAGTCCTGATTATGATGATTATGTCATCATGTATCGTATGACTCATCAATTGAGGAATAATCGAGTGGATAAGTAGTTCTCTGTGATGTTCCTTGTTCTGTGTAATGTATACGTTTCGGGCAGAACGTATTTGTTTCGCCCAGAACATATCTGTTCCGCTACAGATATATCCATTGCACATGAAACGGGTTCTTTTTATCCAGTGGCAGTATCTGTGTTACAAAGTTACTGGATTCCTCCAGTAACACTGTAGCAGAGAAGGTGAAATGAATGCCCACATACCCCATCAGGATATTCGAAAAGGAATATCGAATCTTGCAGAGGCTCACACGAAGATATGCTTTGTCCTTTGGTGACTTGGTATCTGGTCTAGTTGAGGATGTTAAGGATTGGAATAAATTCGTCGACAGCCATTGGGTAATGTGTTCATATTGTGGTGCAGGGAATGGTATTGATAAGGATAAGTGTAAGGAATGTGGCACAAAACTGCCTTAAAAAGAACAGAAAAAGAGGGACACGCCCCCATAGGTTAAACGGAAGACCGCCTCCCCATGACACACATGGTAGACCTAGGAGGAGATTGCGGTTCAAGTCCGCATGGGGGCACCCAAGGTGATTACAATTAGGATATGAGCAACTATCTTTAAATGCCTTTCCTTCGAATGAAAGTGAAAGTGCGTCAGATTCGACTACAGAGCGTCTGAGTGGAAAATGGAAGCCTTTTTTCGTTTCAAAACCCGATTTTCACCGACCCCTCCAGACACTGCTTATATGCTCGAAACCCATTGCCAGTATTGAGAAACAGCGGGTGGTTGAACACCCCTGTTTCATGGAGATTGATATTGTGCTATCAACCTCAAGAAAGGTCAACGACTTCGGTGCTAATAACCCTTTCGTCGGGGAAATCCTGAGTGATAATGGAGGATGCAAGTTCTGCAATTCCGACAAGCTTGTGAAGCATGGAAAGCAGAACGGAAAGCAGAGATTCTTGTGCAAGTCATGCGGACACAAGTTCGTGAATCCTGACAACCATACGAGGATGAGGGTTCCGAAGGAAGCGATTGCGTTCGCCTTGGAGGTTTACTATGACGGTCTGAGCCTGAGGAAGGTTGCCAAGCATCTGCTGAAGTTGTTCAAGGTGAAGGTCAGCCAAGTCACGGTGTGGAATTGGATCCAAAAGTACTCTCCCCTCGTAAAGGAGTTCGTTCAGTCGCTGACTCCTACTCTCGGCGGGATTTGGCATGTTGACGAAACTTATGTGAGGGTCAAAGGCGAGGGGTGGTGGTACTGGGAAGTGATGGACAGAGATACCCGAATGATTCTTGGTACTCACCTGTCAAAGACAAGAACAAAGAAAGATGCCAAGGCGGTGTTCAAGGATGCTTATGAGACTTCCAAAGAGATTCCAGAAACCGTAATCTGTGATGGACTACCGACTTACTACGGTGGATTGAAGATGGCTCTCGGTGGGAGAACCGTTCACGACAAAATCAACTTCATTCAGAAGGCGGGCATATCGAAGGCGATGCCCAGCAATAACAACAGGATTGAGCGCTTCCACAACACCCTCAAGGAGCGAACGAAGGTGATGCGGGCGTTCATGAACCCTAGGCAACTACTGGACGGTTTCTCGTTGAATTACAATTTCATTCGACCACATCAGACGCTCAAGACCACACCTGCGAGGATTGCTGGAATCAAGTTGCCATTTAACGACGGATGGTCTAATTTGATAGATTGGTCTACTTATCACAAGACCCGAAGTGAGATAAAGACTCCCACGTAGTTCAAGGGCAATCGGGGAAGCGCTCGATTTTGAACCTCGGGAAGAATTCCACAGACTTGATGCATCTAAGCATATTCTCCACCCTATCAACGAGACAGGGTAGGATTGGCGGGTCGAAAACCCTCGGCAGTCTATTCACTATTCCACATTCTTTCATGCTGTGTCAGTCGTATCTCTGTAATTCATCTGTAATGAATCTTTTGGAGTTTTCTCACCTGAAAAAGGCTCTGCATTTGGGACAGGTTGTCCTCAGAGATAAATCAAACATACTGCCACATTTGAGACATTCCCATTCTTCTGGTGGTCGTTCTGCTGGTTTCGTTATGTCAATCCACTGAGGTGCTTTCCATTTCCTCTGGTTTCTGTAGAACAATGAATCGTCTCTTTTGTACTTGTTGTGACATGGCTGGCACAAGGTCTTTAGATTGGATAGTGGCGTATTGCAGTAATCATCATCTCTTACGATATGATGTGCTACTAGGGGTGGTGATATGTAAGAGTATACTCTTGAGAAGTGACGCTCAGTCCGAGTTTTCGATTTCTGTCCACAGTTTCGGCACGTGTAGTTGTCCCTCTCGAATGCCTTTTGACTCAACTTGTACCATTTGTGAGCCATGGTTACTAGTCTCTCACTCTTGATTATGGTGTGGAAATATCATCTCCCTCCTTTTAGAGATTTCGGGGGTCGTTGACACACCATGAAAGTTACGAGAACTCTCGGTCGACCCCCGTGGTCAGAGACGAATCCCTAACCAGTCACCAAGTGATTGATGACCGTGAAAAAAAATGTCTCTTATCTTAACAGAAAACTGATAGGGCATACTTTAAGTATCTGAACACTTTACGCTGGGTTTACTCACCAATAGCAAAGGTTGTGGACAGTGGGTAGGGGAATAAATATGGACGCCCTTGAAGCCTCTCAAATGCTGACAGACGAGTATTCTGCGAAGATTCTTCTGGCGACCTTCAAGAAGAAGATGAGCGCCCAGGAGATAAGCAACACGTACGGCATACCAATCGCGGCATGCTACAGGAAGATCAAGACCTTAGAGGACGTTGGACTGATAGAATGTGTGGACAGGGTTCTCACGCCGAAAGGCAAGAGGAAGAACCTTTACCTCTCGAGGTTGAAGACCGCCTTCATCTTCTTTGAGAACGGGAAACTCAGAGCGAGGTTCCATCTCGCCACCGGCGCCGTCAAGGACTTCGGTGGGGATTGGACCGGACTTGAGCTCCTGATAGATTGAACGGCCATCCTGGACCTTCGCGGATTTGTTCTGGTTTAGTTGAATGTTGAGCGGTGCAAACCGCATCTGGTCGGTATTACCAGTTGTGCAAAAGATAATCAGCCACGATAATCCGTTGCTTCCGTTTTAAGTATCCTAGGGTGGTATGAACTACAGATACGATGAAACTGCGATTCCACAAAATAGCACCAGAGGGCAAGAGCGTCATCTACCCCAAGGATGATGACGACAGCGGACAGATCATTCCACTCAACATCATAGTCCTTCCAAGCCAACGGAAGAACAAAGAGGAGGAGTAGGGAACATTCTTTTCGAGATCTTCTTAATCATCAGCGTGCCCGCCCGATGAGATGGGAACGGGAAAAAAAGGGGGGTGAGGAAGTCGGTAGCAAGGCCCGAGAGCCCACACCCGCAAAATCGCGGGTTACTACCCTTCCTCAGAGGAGGGGACATCGTGATTTATGATGTGAGTCGGCGTATGTTTCTCATATAAAAAGCGTGCCGAGACCGTTATCAGATTTGATACAACGATTATTGGAACTGGCTCTTCAGCACCACGATCCCGTCAATTCCACCACGATGTCGATCGAGGATTTCGTGCGGATATACGGCGACAACCAGACAATGATGGACAGCCAGTTCAACCCGTTCATAAGAGAGAGCACCCCACCGATCGTTCTCAACATCGCCATAACGAAGCACGAAAGGTGGGGAGACTGCGGCGGTTGGGGTATCTATCTTCCCTGCCTCAAGAGGCTCTGGGCGGAAATCGAAGTTGAGGCCCTGGACGTATCTGAGTTCAGCGTCACGGTCAGCATAAGCGAGGATGACACCAGAACGGTGACCTTCGTGGGAAAGGGACATGAATGGTTCATGGTCGCGCTTGATCTGAAATTGGCGGAGGTTCTCGTAACATACGAAGTGAGCATAACGATGGAGGACTTCGCGGGGAACAGTCTCGATCCTCCTTACGAAAAGGAGATGGACGGGCTCTTCGGCGGAGTGCTCAGGATGCTGGAGGACCTGTGGGATTGGCTCGTGGATGTTGCGACTGCGATTGTGGATGCTGTGGCGAAGGCTGTGAGTTTCATCTTGGATTGGCTAATGAACATGATTCAGGCCATGATTGATGGTGTAATTGCACCTATTCTCGTCACATACGAGGCCTGGACACAAGGAGTGTATTATGCAATTGACAGGATAATGAATGTTGGAGACATTGATGATGTTGATGTTGGACTCATGTGGGCAACATTCTTCACTGGGATTTATGTCGAGCTACTGATTGCGGCGGCCTATGTGATAGTTTATCTCGTGGAAAGTGTTTTGCTCATCTTTCTCAATCTCATTCCAGGTTTGGGCCAAGTGGCAACCCTCTTGAGTGACTCGCTATACCGCGGAATGAAGTATCTAGGAAGACTGGCGCTTGCAGTGGCATATGCGACATTATTCACTATGCTAGGTGAAGTAATCGCTGCGGTCGTTCCACACGGCGACCCCTTTAGTTCTGCAGTGACTGCTACTGGGTCATTTCTGCTCGCTCTTTTGGGATGGGTAATCATAGTGTTGCATATGAAAAAATCAATGGACAGGGCAGACGCCTTCGCCATGTTTCTTATACTTCTTGGTTTTTCCATATCAATGGCTGGAGCAGCCGCGTCTTCAACAGAGTATGCGGAACACTCTCACAATCTCCAGGGCATTGGGGCTGTCATAGCGGCGTTGGGTTTGGCTGTCGGGCTTTCGTCTCCTGACTTGCCATCGGTCGTAGGTCTTCTCGATGAAGGCATTGGGGCAGGTCTGGCTGGCTGGGCAGTGTATGACGCATTCAATGGGTGATATAGATGGGTCCAAGGGTGTACTACTCAGATAGAGACTCCGAAAGGATGATTGAAGAGAGGAATCTGAATGTCAAGGCGGCATACTTCGTAACCATTGGCATCCTGATTGCGTACTCCTTACCTTTCATAGTACTTGTCATTGGATGGAGGGCGAGTTCACTTGAGACGAATACAGTGGTCGTTGTCCTTTGGATTCTTGGTGCATTATTGATCTTTGGAATTCTGCACAGACTGCATATTGTCGCTACTAGAAATGAATTGAAGTTAGGTATAACACTGACAGACGAAGCGCTCGAATTCTACAGTTTTCGGATTCCAATTTCTGCCATACTGAGGGTTGAGATTGTAGAGTTCAAATTCTATGATACTTTTCTTGCAATTGGCTACGCACTCAGAAATACCCAAAGAGAGAAAGCCAGAACCCTCTTCATAAAGAAGAGCCATACAGAGGATTTTTCTGATTTGTGCGACAGGATAAGGGAACTTAAGGGCGTTCCAAAGCAGACCCTCATTCACACAGAGAGATTGAAAGACTGGAAAGCATCCTTGAAGCAGCTAGCAAGGTCTGAGGTCCTATAGACCTGAGCGACGTAAACTAACTAGAGATTGGGTAGTTACCCAGAAGTTGGAAAAGCACATCATGTCTTGAATGTCAATGGGGAATAGGACCTTGTTGATGCGTTTGGCAGTGAAATAGGTGGGATGAAATGGGCAGGTACTCCGTTACGAGCAAGTTGGGAGAGCTTCTCTACGAAGAATCAGCCCTGGTGCCCATGGCTCGAATACCTCTAAGCAGAAGCCGACCAATTATCATTTTCGTCATGTATTTTGTGCTTGCAGCGATACCTTTGATGGTATATCTATTATTGAAACACATAGAGAGTCTGGATGGTGGAATCGACTTGGTGTTTCTTCTGTTCACGATTCTCGTTATCGGGGTCGTCATCGGAGCTTATCTGTATTTGCGTCTTCTGTTATACTCAGCTACTCCCGTCAAGATTTACAGGAACGGGGTGGAGGTGCCTTCATCTCCGATTCGGAGATTTCTCCTCGGACCCAAGGTCATTCTACAGTCAAGAATCACTATGATTTACCCTTCATTCAACAGTGAGAGACCCGAGATATACTCTGGAATTGTTGTTCACACAGATAATGGAAGACATCACCCTTCTCCTCAGAAAGCCCCTGAGGAGATTTCGAAGATAATCCAGATTGTCAAGAAGAGATGGCCCAACAAATTCAATGAATTCGGAGATATTGAGATACTCTCCCTCAGGGAAAGACGAAAGCGATTGAGATTCTCGTCAAACATATTTGAAATGGCAGGAGATGCACTTTTCGGACTCTTCTTTGTTATGATACCCATAGTCATTGGGTTGATAGTTTTGAAGATTGGCCAGGATTTGATGTTGCCCATCGCGGTGGCTGGAGTTCTGTTTATTTTCTCCGGATCCTATTTGCTCTACTCTTTCCACCGTTCAAGGGGATTTCAAAGAAGGTTGAATCTGTATGAGAAGGCTCGACTTGATGGTGTTGATTCACGATTAGAATGAGATTGTCTCCTCTGACTTTCTGACTCGGTTCCACATGAATGGGTTCTTTGCAGCCTTTGAGACCGTCAAAAGAAGATTGGATGGTTCTGTGCTTTGGTTGTAGATGATGCATTTGACACAACACCAGGGATGGGTCCGTGGAACTACATCGAAGAAGTTATATCTACCCTCGTTTTCGGTTACATAATCCACTCCGCATATGAAGGATGAAATCACATGTGTCCAGACACGGAACCCGGAATGAATACTTCTTCACTTGGAAATCGCATCCTTTTCGATGAAAGAAACTCAGATGTGATGCGTAGAAAGTTTAGGAAATCCAGATTTCTCTTTGGTATGGGTTCAATTCTGTTCTCACTACCTTCTATCGCTCTTCTCCTTTATACTCTTGACATTTTCCCAATAGGGGAGCAAGACCTTCTGCTTAGATCGGTTCTCTTCATCGGTTCAATCATCTTCCTAGGTGTTGGGATTGTGGCCTTTCTTGCAAGCCTCAGTAACGAATATACAACGATTCTCAAGAATGGAATCGAACTCCGTCGTTTCAACAGACTCGGGTATCGCAACGAGTTCATTCATACGCAATCAATTGTCAGGTTGTACATTGATGTGACATCGGACACGCTTGACGCGGAGGGAAGTGGAGTCAAATTGATGGTGCTGGAGCTCAAGGATTCTCCTCGAAGGAGATATAGAATCTTGAAAGAATCAGATTTTGTGGAGAAGGAGCGGTTTCTGGATGTTGTGTCAAAGATTGTCTCAATAGACTCGAAACCAAGAAACGAACGTGAGCTACTTCGACTAATACAATCCTGAATCTTCTTGGGTCTTGTGGAAGTTACTAAGTGTAGTGGCAATGCTCACCAAGACATATGATTTATGAGGTATCATGCAGATTGGGTGGCTAGTATGGGACAACGAACCGAGGAAGCAAGGGGCCATCTGATTCTCATTGGTGTCCGAGGGTCCTCCATTAGTGACACCGTCAAAGGCAAGGCCAATGCTATCTTGGGTTTAGCACTCCTGATTGCCTTCTTTGTCGCCATTGGAGCAATCATATCCCCATTCCTGTCGTCAATTAGTGGGATTACGACGGACCGGTTTTGGTCTCTTGTGTTTTTCTGGGTTTTCGTGCTCCTTTTGATCGCGATAATCGGATATTATGCGAACACTATTGGTTTGGAAGTTGACGGCATATATGAAAAGGGCGTTTCCAATGTGAGGGCAACTCTGGTTGAATCCCGAAGAGGCGAAGGATATGTGCCATATGAAGCAATAACATCGATCGAGTTAGAGAGTAGGGACACTACCGAGGGTGTTGTTGATGTTCTCACAATATACTCTAGCGAGCCTCCCGCACCTGCAATGAGGCCGTTTTCGAATTATGGATATAGAAACGATTTCTGGAATAGGCTGATACAAGCACTTCATACCCATTGCCAAGATGCGAAGTGGATTGACCAGACCAGCACTGCCACATGATGAAGCCTCAATAGGAAAACTAAGCAAACCTGCGGAATCTCATTCAGGAGTTCATTCTATTTCAATCCCCCAGATCACTCTGAAACCACCGATTGCAGAACCGACAGTAGAACCTCTGATAATGCCTCCTGTGGGATTTGCGATAGACGCGACCGTGCTTGCTCACACCATCTATTCCGCCGCATTCAGGACAGGGTTCCACATCCGTCCTTGGTGGAAGCTTGGGAAAGAGCATGAACTCGTAGTTGCACGGCTTGCAGCAGTACTGCTGCAGTTCTCCCACGGTCGGTGACTTGTGCTTCCCGTACTTGATCACGTTCATCCGGTCTCCGCATCTTGGACATGGAGGCATACCTGCTTTCTTCTGAAGGTACTTCTGGACGACCGGATCGCTTGTCTTATCGCCAAAGGACAGCCCTTGTCTGCATCTGTCCATCTTCTTGTCGTAGTACCTGTTGCTGACGCCCAGGCGTGATCTCTCCTCCAATCTCTGCTGAACCTTCTCGAACTTGTCCTCGTCGACTATCCTGACATCCTCGTGCTTCGTCACGATGTCCTTGTAGATGTACTCCCCCAGATACGCTCGATTCGTGAGGATCCTCTTCACCGTCGAAGATCACCGAGGGCGGGGGGAAGCCTCCTTTGGTCATCTCATCCAAGCCGACGATTCCAATTGACAACCTGTCCATATCAGGGGGTCTGGGCGTTGCTTTCAATGAGGTTCCCTCTGCGGGCATTGGGACAAGAACCAGGCAAGGGGTAAAGGAAATCTCGGATATATCATCGACAATGATTGCGGAATCTGGATATCTGGCTGGTCAACCAGAGACCCATGTATGGCTTACTTGGCAAGGATCTTCATCCAGCCATTGTTCTCCATTATCCTGAGGCCTCGGCTCTTCAGAATGTCTTCGAACCTCGACCACGATATTATGCTGATCCTCGGGTTCCCGCCCTTGGTGAACTGGATGACCTCCGTATCCCTTACCAGGCCCGGATGCAGGCCCTTCTCTTCGGCAATACTCTTCGCCTTCTCGATAGTTATCTCCTTCATCTAACCCCCTCCAAAGAACCACCACGGGATATTTACCGCTATCGGATGAGCGGCGGCTCAAACCGAACCGTGGACCACTACCTTTCCATCGACGACCTCGACCTGGACCAGGGTCTTTATCCGGATCCCCAGCTCCTCTTCAAGCTGCTCCCTTGTGCCCACTTTCTCAAAGACGGTCAGGATGTCCACCACCTTCGCACCGATGACCCTCAAGGTCTCGATGATGGCCTTAAGCGTCCCGCCCGTGCTCAGAACGTCGTCGACGAACACGACCCTATCCCCTTCCTCGATGAAGTTGATGTACATGTCGGAGCCAGAGTATCCCGTTGTCTTCTGGAGGGAGGTCTCACCGGGGAGACCGTACTTCCTCTTTCTCACGAACACATATGGTATTCCGGTCCTCAGCGACAAGGCCGCAGCCAGGGGGAATCCCATGGACTCTGCCGTCACTATCTTGTCGCAGTTGAGGTCCATGGTCGCAATGATCGCGTCAACGACCTCTTCAAGCACCTCGGGGTCTCCCTCGGGGATACCGTCGGTTATGGGATGAACGAAATACTGGTATTCACCGAACTCGACTATCGGGCTGTGCTCCAAAGACTTCTTTAGCTTCTCCAGCATCTATTCCTGCCCCCTCCGAACGAGGTCCTGGGCCGCCCCTGCAGCTCTTTCAATGACCTCTTCCTCTCCTTCCACGTGACCGTCCCGCATCAGAACCTTGCCGTCACAGATGACAGTGTCGACGCACGACCCATTCGCCGAGTATACCAGGTTGGAGGTGAGATCATGATTGGGGTTGAAGGCGGGTGACCTGAGGTCCACCAGAATGAGGTCTGCGAGCTTCCCGACCTTGACCACTCCAGCATCAATCCCCAAGGCCTCGGCGCCCTTGGCGGTGGTCATTTCCAGAACATCTCCCGCGGGCAGCACGGTGGGGTCGTTGGTGCTGAACTTCTGGAGCAATGCAGCGAACTTCATGGACTCGAACATATCCAGGTTGTTGTTTGAAGCGGTGCCATCGGTTCCCAAGGACACGTTGATCCCGGCCTGTCGCATTTCCTTGTAGGGCAAAGCCCCTCCAACTGCCAGTTTCATATTGGATACCGGGTTGTGCGAGACCTTGACATGTGCATCCGCGAGCATTGCGATCTCGCTCTCGTCAAGCCAGACACTGTGAGCGGCAATAAGATTCGAGCCCAGGAATCCTATGTCCTTCAGGTAGCCGACGGGTGATTTGCCGTGGGCCTTCCTGCAGTTCTCCACCTCCTCCTGCGTTTCGCTCAAATGAAAGTGTATCAAGAGCCCTTCCTCATCGGAGATCTCCTTGAACCTCCGCAGTGAGCTCTCGGTGACCGTGTAGATGGCGTGCGGTCCCAGCGCCGGAGTGATCCTGTCGCAGCCCATGATCTGGACCTTCCTTATGATGTCCGTGGATTGTTTGAGGAGCTCCTCGCTCAGGTCAGGCTGGAAGAAGTCGACGAAGCCTTCCGAGAGCACACCCCTTATCCCGGACTCCTCAACTGCTTTGGCCTGCTGGTCCAGGTGGAAATACATATCGTTGAAACATGTGGTCCCGGACCTTATCATCTCGAGGCAGGCGAGCCTGGTACCCCAGTAGATGTCCTCGGGCACGAACTTCGACTCCAAGGGCCGGATCTTGTCCCTCAACCATTCCTGGAGGAGCATATCGTCCGCGTATCCCCTGAACAGCGTCATGGCCGCATGGGTGTGGGTATTGACGAGACCTGGCAACACTGCGTGGTTGCTGCCATCAATGATCTGATCGGCCTCCACCTTCGGTCCGATATCCGTGATCTTGTTGCCTTCCACGTAGATGTTGGTCCGGTCGCCCTCGTGAAGCACGTTCTCGATCAGGATGCTCATTTCAGTTCACCCAGGAACCTGGCAATCAAAGCCTTGGCATTCTCTGCGTTCGTCTTCTGGTTCTCTACTATCTTCTCATAGGTCAGAGGTTCTTCCACCAATCCGTGGCAGTAGTTGTCGACTATGCACAGACAGGCGTAGTCCATGTCCAGCTCGTTCGCCAGGGTTGCCTCCGAGGCCATGGTCATTCCGACGACGTCGCCGAACTCGGACATCGCTCTTATCTCAGCCTTGGTCTCCAATCTGGGCCCGATGGCCTGGACGTACGTGCCGGACTCATACACATGGAGACCGAGACCTTTGCCAGCGGCCACCAATGCCTCCCGGAGGTCCTCATCAAGGGACGGCGTCACGTGTCTGACCTCGGAATCGAAGTATGTGAGGATCTTCCAGGGTGAGAAGAAGTCATCCGGGACAAGGAAGCTCCCTGGTTCTATCTCCATCCTGAGACTCCCAACCGATGATGTGCTGATCACCCTCTGAACTCCCAGTTCCTTCAACGCCAACATGTTCGCCTCGTGGGGAAGTCTGTGCGCTGGGATCCCGTGACGCTTTCCATGGCGGGGAAGGAATGCGACGCTCCTACCTGCAATCGTGCCGACTCGGACCGGTCCGGATGGCTTACCATAAGCCGTATCCACATCCCTCATCTCAGGTTGTTCAAGTATCTCCAGTTCGTAGACACCTGAACCGCCTAGAACACCTAGTCGAACCTCTCCTCTCATCGAGAAGGCTAATCTATCGCCAGAATTTAACTTTTCTGGGCGTGCGGGGCATTGTGATGTTCCCCAATCGATAATCATCGATGATATTGAGCGCAAATAGTATTTGAACAGAGCCGAGCCTAGCATTACACGATAGAGTGATACCGCTGTTGGCGATGCTCCTGGTCGGCCAGGTCACCCGAGATGACCTATTCAATGAGCTTGTCTTCGGAAAATCCGGGAGAGACCTCAAGCCCGGGTACACATACGTCATCAAGGAGCAGAAACCCAAGAAGGCCTTCACACATTTCTGGAACAAGATCGAGAACGGATACAAGGGACTTCTGATAACGAGGCAGCATCCAGACCACGTGGAACGGAGATCAGGGCCAGGCGAGTTGAAGGTGCTGTGGTTGTCGACCACCCTCGGTAAGAGCTACGTGGACCCTCACAACCTGGGCAGCTTGACCAACATAATGAGCAGATTCGTGGAGAGCGGGGTGAAGACGGTGATCATGCTGGATGGCATGGAGTATCTCCTTGTCAACAACGACTTCGCCCGCCTGCTGAAGTTCGTCGAGTACATCAACGAACTGGTGATGCAGAACAAGGCGCTCCTCATAATCACGATCGACCAAAGGGCCTTGGACGAGAGGGAGATGGCCTTGCTGGAAAGGAACGCTGAAGTTGCCTGAGGCTTCGCCGATCCTACAGAACCTTGTGTGGAATCTGATAATCAGTCATGATGATGGGTTCGTTGCATTAAATAGCCCTTCAATCAATAGCGATATGAGCCAGGGGTGAAAATCTGATGAGAAGAATGAAACGAGTTCCGGGGGACGAAGCGGGCGTGATCCTTCTAGCGACCGCCTCCAGGCCCATGACGCCTAGGCAACTGAGCGAGATGCTCGATATCCCGATAGTTCACTGCTACAGGAAAATCCGGCATCTTGAGTCGCTAGGGCTTCTGAAGAAGGCCGCGACCCTGTATTCGGACAGCGGAAAGGGCGTTGCATTGTACTCCTCGCAGTTGAGAGGAGGAAAATTATTCTACTCAGATAATAAATTAAAGTTAGCGCTGAGAATACCCCGCAGAAAGGCGAATTATTCCAAGTATCATACTCAAGAATGATAACACCTGGCATTATCACAATTAAGAATCATCGAAGATAATCATTGACGAGTCTATATATAACGACTTGAGTGATATTTTGTCTAGTTAAGGAGGCAGCGAAAACTCATGGACCCTTTGGAGGCATCACGGCTTATAACGGACGAATACTCCGCAAAGATCCTAGTTGCGACGTACAAGAGACCGAAGAGCGCAATCGAGCTGAGTCGGGAATACGGAATTCCCATAGCGGCTTGCTACAGGCGAATTCACGCACTGGAGAAGGCAGGACTCATTAGATGCACAGAGCGCGCGCTCACACAGAAAGGCAAGAGGATCAGCTTGTATCTCTCACAGCTCAAGAACGCATACATCTTCTTCGAAAATGGAAAGATCAGGGTAAGATTCCAGCTAGCATCCGGCCACACCCAGGACTTTGGTGGCGACTGGAAGGCAGTGGACGTTCTTTCCCGGTAACACTTGCCCCCCTCCTCCACAACCCACAGGCAGCGTTTGGGTTTCCCAGACCTGCCTGAGATATTTTTTGTTTTTCATCTGGCCATTCTCGTTAGTTTTATTACCCCCCACTTGATAAGGCAGAAAGATGACTAAGACCTTCAAAGGGAGGGACATAATATCCATCCATGATTTTTCACGCGAGGAGATCGAACACATTTTGAAGGTCTCCAAGGATATGATACCGGCTGCCAGAGGTGAGAAGAGGAACCTCTCGCTCGAAGGTAAGATCCTCTCCACCATATTCTTCGAACCGAGCACCAGGACGCGGCTCTCGTTCGAGGCCGCCATGAACCGCCTGGGCGGATCTGTGGTCGGCTTCTCGGACCCGGAGATCACATCCCTGAAGAAAGGCGAGACATTGGCGGACACGATAAGAATGGTCGAATCCTACTCGGACGTCATTGTTCTAAGGCATCCCATGGAGGGCGCGGCCAAGCTTGCAGCAGATTTCACTGAGAAGCCGGTAATCAACGCTGGAGATGGAGCCGGCCAGCATCCAACACAGACATTGCTCGACCTGTTCACCATCTGGACCGAGAAGAAGGACATCGAAGACAAGAACGTGGTTCTGCTGGGGGATCTGAAGTACGGCAGAACGGTCCACTCCCTGGCTTACGCGTTGGCCATGTTCGGGGCCAACCTGACCTTTGTGGCGCCTGAGGTCCTGCAGATGCCCAAAGAGGTGGTGGAGCATGTGGAACGGCAGGGTGGTTCCTACACATCCACGAATGCTCTGGAAGATGCGATCGAGTCTGCGGACGTGCTGTATGTGACCCGCATCCAGAAGGAGAGGTTCCCGGACCCGGCCGAGTACGAGAAGGTGGCCGGCATGTATCGGGTGGATAACGAGATATTGACGAATGCCAGCAAGGACATAATCGTCATGCATCCGCTGCCCAGGGTCACCGAGATATCTCCGGAGGTGGACACTACCGAGCACGCCATATACTTCAAGCAGGCGTTCAACGGGGTCCCGGTCAGGATGGCCCTACTGGCACTGATATTCGATGTGGTCAAATGAAGGAAATCAAGGTCGCACCGATCAAGAACGGAACGGTAATAGACCACATAGCGTGCGGCATGGCATTCAAGGTCCTCAAGGTCCTGGGAATCTCCGACGGGGAGGTGGATTCCACCGTAAGCGTGCTGATGCATGTCCCCAGCAAGAAGATGGGCTGGAAGGACATAGTCAAGGTGGAGGACAAGGAACTGGAGCAGATAGAGGTGGACAAGATATCCCTGGTCGCTCCGGAGGCCAGCATCAACATCATACGCAACTATGAGGTCGTGGAGAAGATGGATGTCAGCCTTCCAGATGTTGCCATCGGGATACTCAAGTGCGGGAATCCGAACTGTGTTACCAACGCCAATGAACCCGTAGAGACCGAGTTCACCTTGAAGTCCAAGGACCCGATAAGACTCAACTGCAAGTACTGCGACCGAGAGCTAGACGACATCGTGGACCACATCATCTGATGGCAAGTTTTTTTATCCAGTTTCCCGATATGGGGCTGGTGATTGAATGGGTAAGAAAGGGATGGACAGAGAAGAGGTGCACGAAGTAATCCTTGAGATAATGGAGAGACAGAAGGCGTTCGAGAAGGAGATCAAGTACCTCAAGGACAACCTGAAAGCACAGAACAACCTATCCAAGGAAATGCTCAGGGTCCACAAGATCAACAGGGACCTCTCCAAGAAGAACACGAAACAGCTGGATGAGATCTCCAAGGACCTGAAGAAGATAGAGACGAGATCAAAGAAGTAGCTCTTGGGCAGACAGGAGAGACCTTAAAGATTGACGGCTGGAGACCCAGACGGACATGGGAGTTAACATTTCTGATATCATAATGGCGAAAGAGAGGAGACTCGAGGACTTTAGGAGCAGAAAGATAGCAATTGACGCTTACAACACGATCTACCAGTTCCTCTCGATAATCAGACAGCCCGACGGCACCCCCTTGATGGACAAGAGAGGAAGGGTGACATCGCACCTGTCCGGCATCATATACCGCACCTCCAGCCTTCTGAGGGAAGGTATGAGCCCCGCGTTCGTGTTCGACGGCAAGCCACCCGACCTCAAGAGGCGGACCATAGAGTCCAGGACCGAGACGAGGGAAACGGCCAAGAAGGAATGGGAAGAGGCACTGGCCGAAGGGGATATGGAGAAGGCGTTCTCAAAGGCGACGCGAGCTTCGAAGTTGGAGAAGGACATGGTCACCCAGTCCAAGGAACTCTTGACCAAGATGGGGATCCCACACGTTCAGGCACCTGGCGAAGGAGAGGCGCAGGCAAGTCACATGTCCTCGAGGGAGGATGTTTGGGCCACAGCGTCCCAGGACTTCGATTCGCTCCTCTTTGGCTCACCCAGGCTCATCAGGAACCTCACCATCACCGGCAAGAGGAAGCTGCCCGGCAAGCAGGTCTTCGTTGACGTCAATCCGGAAGAGATAGAGCTCAAGATGGCCTTGAGCTCGCTGGAGATAGACAGGAAACAGCTGGTTGACCTCTCGATTCTCATAGGCACGGACTACAATCCGGGAATAAAAGGAATTGGCCCCAAGAAGGCGTTCTCGCTCATCAGAAAGCACGGGGACTTGAACACGATAATGGAGAAGGAGGGATTCGAGATAGAGAACGCGGAGGAGATCAAAGGTATCTTCCTGCGCCCGGATGTCACGGACGATTATCAATTGGAATGGACCGATCCAGACGTGGAGGGTGTCCTGGACTTCCTGTGCGGAGGGTTCGATTTCTCGGAGAACAGGGTTAGAGGAGCGCTGAACAAGATGGTTGATGCCAAGTCGGCGCGTCAGCAGCAGAGCCTGGACGAGTGGTTCTAGTCCGG
The DNA here is from genome assembly GCA_023140195.1 of Thermoplasmata archaeon. Classification (GTDB taxonomy): domain Archaea; phylum Thermoplasmatota; class Thermoplasmata; order RBG-16-68-12; family SOIM01; genus JAGLME01. The sequence continues at coordinate 17,285 of JAGLME010000003.1, read as the reverse complement.
AGTTCTGGTCGTTCTCTCAAAGAAACCTATAAGTTGAATCCGCTTATCCACCTTTGAGGCCAATGGAAGTGTGGGAGTCTGTAGTCAGGATAGGAATCGTCCTCTTTCTTTGCAGCGTTCTGGCTTCCATTACCTACATGAGGAAACTGCTGACCCTGACCGGCTCGGTGTCCGCGTTCGGTGTCGGGGTCCTCATCGGCGTCTTTGGGGATGTGGTCTGGCTGATCCTGCTGCTCTTCTTCCTTCTCAGCGGCTTTGCCGCCACGAAATACAAGTTCGCAACCAAAGAGGCGTGGGGGGTCCAGGAGGGAGTGAAGGGCGAAAGAAAGGGTATGAACGTCATTGCGCACGGTCTGATCCCATCGGTCATTGCGGTGTTGGCCTTTCTGTCCAGATACTTCAATCTGCCCCTCCTTCCAACGGACATAACCGGATTGATATTCATTTCCGCGATAAGCGTCGCAGCGGCCGACACGCTGGCTAGTGAGATCGGCATCCTTTCTGATAAGACGTACTCGATAATCTCGGGACGCAGGGTCAGTCCGGGGACGAACGGGGGCGTGTCATGGTTCGGTCAGCTTTGGGCTTTCTTCGGCGCCGCGTTCACGTCCATATTCGGCTGGTTGATACTGCACCCTTTCTCGGACACATTGGCAGCCGGTATTTGGATAGTATGGATCCCCATTCTTGTCGGGTTCATAGGATGTCAGGTCGACAGCGTCCTGGGGGCAACACTGGAAGAAAGAGGCGTCCTGAACAAGGACACCAACAATCTGGTGACAATAGCGATAGGGTCGATAGTCGCCATCCTACTGGTGGCGCTGGTCACCTAGGACAACCTATCCACAACACCCTGGAGAATCTTGGAGTTCTCATCCGCGAGCGAATCCGCCCTTTCCTTGGACTTCGCCTCGGAATACACGCGGATTATCTGCTCAGTACCTGACGGACGTATGAGGACCCACTCGGATTCGCCGTAGATCTTCAGGCCATCTGTCCTGTCAACATTGCCCTCGGAGACCAAGGCCGCCATCTCCTCCAAGGCCTTTGATTTGAAATCATCTGGACAGCTGACCTTCATCTTCGTGGTGAAGTACACGGGAAGTTCCATGACAAGCTGAGACATCTTCTTTCCGGACAGGGCTAGAATCTCCAGGACCTTGCCCGCCGACATGGCAGCATCCCGGCAGTACTGATGTTCCGGGAAGATCATCCCGCCGTTCTCCTCTCCACCGAACACCGCATTCCTTTGCAGCATGGTCCTGGCGACGATGGGGGCACCGACCTTCGAATAGAGTATCTCACCGCCGGCCTCAACGACCACGTCCTCCACCATGCTCGAGGAGCTTACAGGCGTGACCACAAGCCCTTTCCTTTTCTTCAACATGTAGCCCGCGGTCAATGCCAGGCTCTTGTCACCTTGTACAAAGTCCCCGTTCTCGTCGAAGAAGACGGTGCGGTCGGCGTCTCCGTCATGGGCTATGCCCAGGTCAGCATTGCTTTCCTTCACAGCCTGAGACAGACCTGCGAGATTCTCGGGCGTTGGCTCGGATGGATGCCCGGGGAACATGCCATCTGGTTCTCCGTTCAGAACTGTTACCTCGCAACCAAGCTTGGTCAAGATTATGGGGGATATCTCATAACCGGCCCCGTTGGCCACATCCAGGACCACTTTGAATCTCTGCTCCCTGATGGCTTCCACGTCCAGATTCCCGAGGATCCCTTCGACATATCTATCCCCCCATTGAGCGTCCGACCGGGCACCTCCTAGGGATTTCCAGTCAGCTACGGCGAAGGACTTCTCGAAGTAATGGGACTCGATCTGCTCTTCGTCCTCCCTGGCCAGTTCCAGACCGGATGGATCGATCACTTTGATGCCGTTGAACTCGGGAGGATTATGTGAGGCCGTGATGATGATACCGCCGTTGTACCCTCCGTGCTTAACGGCAAACTGCAGTGTGGGGCTCGGAACCACACCCAGATCCCCGACGGATGCTCCAGTGGAAAGGACTCCTGCGAAAACCGCGTTCCTGAGCATATCGCTGGATACCCTCGTATCGGATGCCACGGCGATCTCACCCTTCCCGAAGAACGTCCCAATGGCCCGGCCCAAATCTGTTGCGAGTTCGATACTCATGTCCGAGTTGGCGATCCCCCTCACACCGTTGGTTCCGAACAGTCGCGTCATCTCATGCCCACCTTCTGGTCCACCAGGTTCGAACCTTCGTCAATCACTTCCCCATCACCGATCACACAGCCCTTGAGAGTGGAATTGTCACCAACGACGACGCCCTCACCCAGAACAGAATCGGTAACACCGACGTTCTCCCCCAACCTCACTTCGTCAAAAAGGACCGAACCAGTGATCTCAGACGTTCCGAGATCGCAGCCATTCCCAACACTCGTGAGGGGTCCCAGTCTGCCAGACCTCTTGACCGACCGAGGACCAACGTAAATCGGATCGACAATCTCCACACCATCACCTATCTGAGATGCCTCATCGATTCTGCTGCCTTTGATGTCCAAAAGGGTTCGCACGGCCTCAAGGTAGGTGTCCACCTTCCCGACGTCCACCCAATGTCCATCGAACCTGTAACCGAAGAAACCGTCTTGGATTATCAACGGAAAGACCTCCCTCTCCATGGACACGAACTTGTTGGGTTCCATCAGGTCCAGTATCTCTGGTTTCAGATAATAGACACCCGCATTGATCAGGTTGGAGAAGGCTTCCTCGCGGGTGGGTTTCTCAACGAAACGGACTATCCTCTGACCTTCCTCGAGCTCCACCACGCCGTAGTCCTCCGGGTGACTGGACGGAAACAGTGCTATGCTCCCCATCCCTCCCTTATCCTCGGCGAATGAGATGAACTCCTGCATGTTGATGGAGGAGATTATGTCCGCGTTAAGCACGATGAATGGTTCGTCAAGGAGGCTTTCCACGTTCTTCACGGCGCCCCCTGTGCCAAGAGGATTCTCCTCTGTAACTATCTTGACCCTTGACCCTTCCCCGATCGAATCCATGTAGGACCTGAGCTCGGCGACCATGTGACCGGCGGCGAAGATTATCTCGTCCACGCCCTCCCTGAAGTAGTCAAGAGTGTAGTTCACCATGGGCCTGTCCAGAATGGGTATGAGCGTCTTCGGCCTCGTGTACGTCAACGGATGAAGCCGGGTTCCCTCCCCACCTGCCAGTATGACAGCTTTCATCCTAAGAGCATTATCATTGGACTAAAAGAGCTTTTGGAAGCAAGTCATCAGTTTGTGGGTACTATCGTAACCACGTTGTTACCGCGCAAGACAACCGTGCCCAGCTTCTTGACCTGTTCCTCTTTGGTCTCCTCAGTCTCCTCCAGGACGAGGTTCATGAAGTCATCGAAACCGACCAGTTTCCCCTCCAGCGTCCTGTTGTCTTTGAGCAATAACGATATTCGCCTGTTAAGCGACTTCTCCAACACGTTCAATGGAAGAACCATCCAACTCCCCTCTGATATACGGATGTCTAAAGAAACCGTTCAACTTAAACCTTTTGCCCTCGACGGGATGTCGGAGCAAGGTTTTTAAGAATGCGGAATGATATCGCATCTGGTCGATTTCATGGAGGAGAAAGAGAAAATCGGGATTGTGTTCAAGTATTTCGCGAAGCCGGAGGTTGCTGCAATTAGGATAGAGAGCGGTACACTGAACGTCGGCGACAAGATTTCGATCCAGGGTGCTACTACAGATTTCGAGCAGACCGTCGATTCGATGGAGATTGACAACGAGAAGGTGGAGAGTGCTGGCGCGGGACAGTCGGTCGGAATAAGGACGGCAGACAGGGTCAGACCGAACGATATCGTCTACAAGATAGTCTAGTTCCGGAAGGTGGAGCTCAGGCAACCGCGGATGCCTTTTTAGACAATTCTATCAGTGCTGGGGAGATCTCCTCAAGGTAGGTGCAGATGAGATCGTCCCTCTTCCCGATCCAATCAGCCATCATCACAACGGGCATCATGATCGTAATGAATGGGTAGTAGTTCTCGGGATCCTCGAAATCCTTGGTGACAGCGGCGATGGCCCTGCTGGACATTTGGGCTATTCGTCCGATGTGGTCCTTGTAGTCATCGATGGTGAGCATGGGATCGTAGTTGGTCAACCTTCGGACGGAGCACATTTCGTCCTCCCTCATGGCAATGAGAGACAGGTTCGCGATACCGTCCATGAGGTCCTGTCGGACATTCACGATGTTGTTCAGATACACCACGATGATATCGTAGTAGTACCATCCCTCCAGGAAGTGTTGAAGGTCGTCCAAGTCGAAGTTCTCGTCGGTGAACGACATGTCGATGAGGTTGTATCGGGTTCCTCCGCTCACGTAAGCAGACAGCCTCTCGTGCCATCTGATGTCCTCTGATGGGGCGTAGAACTTCCGAGCGATCCTCCTGACCTTGCCAATGTTGAATGACTCCTCCTTCTGGAACATGGTCAAAGCCTGTCCCAGGATGACCCTCTCGTCCAGGAGCTCCATCTGGTAGAAGAGGTCGACCCCGTTGGGAGAGTCCACATAGAGTCTGTTGAAGCTGGAAGAGATGGTGGCTATCAGTTCGAACATGTGTATCTGTCTCCGGTTGATCTTCGGAACCAGTCTCTTCTTGAAAGCGTTCATGTCGAAATCCAGATCGGTCATGGAGGCGAGAACGTGGTGGTAGATGTCCTTGGCGTCCATGTAGGAGTAGGAGCCCTTGTCGACGAGATCGTCCAGGATGCCTGTCTGGCACTTGTAGAGCACTTTTGCGAGAATGGCCTTTCGGAGGTTCTCCTTGGACATGTATTTGGAATATTTCTGCGATATCATGGTCGCTCCAGCAGCGTATCTAAGGGTCTGGGACCAATTCCAGAGATCTATCGGCTCGTCCTCCAGTAGAGAATCTGGTTGGCTGCTCGGCCGAAGTGTGATCGGAAAAAGACCCCCATCGCCGAGAAGCATGTCAAGGTTGTCACATGTCCCCCGGATATGCTTGGCTAGCTGCTCTGATTTGATGCCGAAGTTGAAGCTGTCGAGAAGGTTCTCGGCATAACTCCCGAGCCTCAGGACATTGTTGGTCAGGAAGCTGACGTCCTCTGAACTGATGCGGACTGTTGTCTTAGGCAACGAATGGGCACTCCCCGCTAAAGCTAGGACGCAGAAGACGCGCTAAAATGGGAAAAAGGTTCTTCGCGGAATCTCAAAGATGATTTTTATTATCATGAACAGAAATAAATCTCGGGACCATTCTATTATCTGACTGGATAATCACATTCGATAAACGTACCGCCACGTTATATAGTCAGGATATGGGATGAGTTTACGTTGCTTATCTGGAGGTAACGTCATACTAACCTACACAGCCGCCGGGATTGCCCTTGCGTTCTCGGTCGTGATCATAATAGCAGTTCTAAGGCAGAAGACAATCAAAGCATTCCAGAAGAACACCCTGATCTTCTCCATCCTTCTTCTCGTGTGTGCCATCATCTCAAACATCATCATCACGGTCTCAGCCGGCCTGATAACCGAGGAGAGCTCGTTCGTCTACACCAAGAAGATCCAGGCCATGTTCGACATCTTCATGGGGATCATGATGGGGGCTTTCGTTGTTTCGATGGCCGTTCCCAAGATCGACTCTGGAAGGTCCTTGCTGAGATACTTGACAGAGAAATTCCCAAACGCCTACTTCATGTATTGCCTGGTCATGGCCGTCGGCCTTGCAGGAGTCTTCATCACGCCCGTGAACGTGGTGGTTCAGACCGATGGAGTATATTACTTCGAATTCCCGGAGTGGTTCCTATTCACACTGTTCATGGTCGTCCTGGCGGTGATCATCTTCATACCAGTGAAGATGAGGACCTACCTGAAAAAGGCCAAGCCTCACAAGCACATCGTTCAGGAGGCCTACATGATCACGCTGGCCGTCATAGGATACGCACTCGGAGAGATGTTCTTCGAAATCATCCTTCCCGGCCTTTCAATCGATCTGAGGTCCGTCGGTTTCGTCATCCAGATCTCACTTGTTGGCATGATAGCATATGCGATAAGGGACAAGACATTCCTCCAGGACCTCTTGATCCCGGTCACAGAAGCGGACCTGAAGACCAAGAAGACATACGACCTGCCCGGAGGATACAGCTACCTGGTGGAGGAACAGACGCCGAGCCTCTGCTTCGAAGTCTTCAAGGACCTGGTCACCCACGGTAACCAGGGATTGTGCATCACGAGGACCATGCCGGAAAAAGTGAGAGGTCAATACGGTCTGGAAAAGACGCCCATAATCTGGTTGACAAGGGTCGCTGACAGCCCTGACACCGTGAGGCCATATCCTGTCGGCAAGATCTCCGAAACCGTTCAGCTGTTCATATCGGCCGGTGAGAAGACTGTCGTTCTATTGGACGGTGTGGAGTACCTGATCCTTCATAACGATTTCAAGACCGTTCTGACGTCGTTGCAGGACCTGAATGAATACATCGCTCAGAACAATTCCATACTCATATTACCTGTGGATTCAGAGGCAATGGAGTCCAAGCAGTTCGCCCTTCTGAGGAGGGACTTGAGAATGATTGAGAAGCCACCCAAGATACGAGGGCCCGAGAAAGCGGAAGAACCTGCCACAGAAGATGAGGAAGCAGAAACCTTCGAGATGGTGGGAAGGAGAGAGAAAGCGGAAGTGTCGGAAGGAGGAGGATTCAAACAGGGGCTGATGCTCCTTGTCTGCTCTGCTCTTGCGTTCAGCCTGGTTGCCACATCCTCGTCGGTGGTCCTAGCGAAATTGTCCGAGCCACACTTCTCCGAAGGGGATTCGTGGACGTATTCGGCAAAGATGACCGAGCAGTCCACGATCGACATTACCGGTACGATCAGCATGGAGATACTGGGGGAGAACACGATCCATGTCGGATCCAGCAGCTACAGCGCTGTTGAGAACGAAGTCAGCGGAGAGGGAACATTCTCAGGAACACTATTAGATATGCCCGTTCAGGGCGACTGGACGATGACCGGTACCGAGTACTGGGACCCTCAAAGTAACGAGAGGGTCAGCATGTCAGTGACCTCCGAGATGGATGGGACCGTGAACACTGGCATGGGTCTTGCGAACCTCACCATATCTTCCACGATAACTACTGAAACTGAGATAATCTCTGATGGGTGGGAGCATCCCATCGATGTCGGCCAGACAGGGACCGTGCAGGTCAACCTGTCCTATAACCTGACAGTTCTGATAGAGATCGAGGGCATGGATCCGATGGCCAGCTATGATGATGTCCAGGCTCCGTCAATGATCAATTATGAGTGCACAGAGAAGACGAAGATAACAGTGGAGGCCGGCACATATGAGGTCTATGTGGTCGAGATCACGAACGGGGATGGTAGCAAGGAGATCAACTTCCACCTCCCGGAAGCCGGTGCTGGCGCCTGGATCGAACGCTACGATCCATCAGGCGAGAAGATCGGGGATTACACTCTGAAGAGTTTTGCATACAGAGGCGCGGACGAGCCTGCAGCCACATATCTGGGACTTGCATTGGAATACTGGATCCTCATAGCTGTGGCCGGCATCACCATAGGCATTCTGTCGATAGCGTGGTTCCTGCTGAAGAGGAAGGAAGACGCATAGGCCAGACTGCATAGTGATGGTCCTTCGGCGGTCTTGAACACCTTATTCTACAGTTGCAGAGTGAACGATAGTGTTGTCGATCCACCATCATCGTCGGTAACTGTAATTGTGACATTGTAGACCTTAGGCAGGAAGAAGGCGTGCATCTGAATGTCGGTCACGGTAATCGGGTTGACATCAGGGCTCGGGAACGGGTCCGGCCCCACGCCGTCGTTGTAGTAAATGGATGTCGATGTGGTTCCATCTCCCCAGTCCCACTCGAATGTCAGATCATCGCTTCCCACATCGGATGCCGTCGCACTGAACGTTATGTCCGCTCCGATGAAGTGTGCGGATATGTCCCTGATCTCCCAGATCCACGTATTCGGGTGCCGTACGTTGAAGGTGTGGTCAAGCCAGACCTCTGTACCGTCCTCGAACACGAGTATGACCCACGCCGGGGTCGAGCCCCACGGTTTGCCGTTAATCGGGTCGTCCAAGGGCGTGTAGTGAACAATCAATGGAACGTCCTCGAAGAGGTTCACAGTCACATTCGGTTCGGTCTTGGACTGCTCGTCCGGATTTCCGGGTATTCTCACGATGTGAATGAGTTGAGTAGGTGTTCCGGACCGCATCATCTCCAAGCTGACATCGTGCCACTTCTCCCCCGAGATCCTCAGGGTCAGGTCGACTATCGCCTTCGCTTCGACCGAGTTGGGATCGATCACGGGATCGACGTTGCCGACGGATATGTCGGTCGAAAGAGATACGGTGCCACCATCGTCGTCAGATACGGTCACAGTGACCGTGAAGTCGCCATTGTCTCCATAGATGTGGTCAACGTTGGCTGTGACCTGGAACGGGAAAACGCCCCAGGGGCTCGGATCTGGGTCCGGACCCACACCGTCGTTGTAGAACGTCACGATCTCGGTCGTTCCGTCGCCCCAGTCGAATTCGAGGATTATGTCATCGCTTCCCGGGTCTTCAACTTCAATGGTGAAGGTAACGACATCGCCCTCATCCGAACTGTTTGGGAGACTGGAACTCAGAATGCTCGGATCGAGGTTAGATATGTCGACGGTCGTGGCCAAAGTCAATGTTCCGCCGTCATCGTCGGTAACCACCAATTGCACATCGAACGACCCATCATCCCCATACGGATGGCTCAGGCTGCTGGTTGCCGTGAACGGATACGTACCCCAAGGACTCGGATCTGGATCGGGGCCAACGCCGTCATTGTAGAAGACCTCGGTATCGGTCAGGCCATCGCCCCAGTCCCAATCGAACGTCAGATCGTCGCTTCCAGGGTCGGTAATCGTACTTTCGAACGCTAAGGTGTCACCTTCGCTTCCAGATGTGGGTGCACTGAAGGAGACCTCAAATGGAGCAAGATTCCTCACATCGAAGCTCCCTGAGAAGTTAATAGACCCGCCGTCATCGTCTTGTATATTCAGCTGAATGAAGTATATGCCATCGTCTCCCCATACATGAGTGGCACCGACGGAGAGCATAACCGGGTTTATGTCCGGACTCGGATATGGATCAGGGCCCACACCGTCGTTGAAGTACTCCGAGGTCTCAACACTGCCATCTCCCCAGTTCACTGTTAGCTTTATGTCATCGCTGCCAGGATCGAAAATGCCGACATTGAAATTGTACGACTGGCCCTCGTCAAGAGATGATGGGAAGGTCAAGTTGGCAGACGGAACAGCATTGATGACCCCCCAAGTGGCGGTATCACTGGAAGTCTCACGTGCAGGATCCCTGACCTCCAATGTGGCTATTCCAGTGAAGTCATCTCCCCAGATCATAGAGGCGGTTGGATCAGATGACCATGGTGTGTCCCATGTGCCATCGCTATCGACATCCCACCGGAACTCTAGAGGGTCACCCTCAGGATCGGAAGAACCGCTTCCATTGAGGACGATTGGCGAACCCTCGAAGGCAGTGTACGGACCTCCTGCTACGGCAACCGGTCCCACGTTCCGCACGACAATTGTGATGTCATTCGCAGATCCCTGAACTGCCCATTCATTCTGCGAGGAAGCTGTCACGACAGTGTTATCTGACATGCCGTCCGTGCCCAGGGGAACGTCCACCTGGACCACGATCGCAAATGTCTGGTTCTTCCCCAGGTTTCCGGTCTCGTCGATTATCGGTTCGCCTGGATCGGCCTTGCCATTCATGTTGCTGTCCTTGTATATCCGGGTCGTCCATCCGTTTGAGGAGACCGCGGTGAGATCGAAGTTGTCCGTGAGTCCGCCATTTGTCACTATGTGACCATACTCCACAGTGACACCAGGTGGAACTGTCTTGGTGTTGTCAGGATCTACCGTGGGTGAAGGGTTCACCGGCAAAGGAGGATCGGGAGTGGTGAACATCTCGAATGATGTATTGTAATAATCCCCATTGTGACCGTCCAGAGCGCGCACGGACATCTGCCAAAGGCCCGCGGCCAGCGGATAGGAGGTGTTGTAGTCCCCATTGGTTCCGTTGTACTGGATGATGAAGCTCTCCCATTCGGTGTTTCCGGAAGGGTCAGAGTTGTTGTATACGTTTCCATCTGGATCGGTTATATAGTAATAGACATCGGGTTGGATGATAGTTCGATTCCCATAGGGGTGGTTCTCAACAGGTCCAGTATCCTCGGGAGCCCCGTTGTTGGCCCCTTCCGCAGTTGCTGGTCCGCTTCCGTCGGGGTCGGTGTTGGGAGTGTTCCAGTCGTCCTTGTCCAGATACTTGTCCGCGTCCCCGTCCCGGAATTCCACCTCGTTCAACGTCTTTGGCACATAGAAGTAGAAGTCCCATGCCCCGTCGTAGTCATTCCCAGGCGTTTGGACATCTGGGTCTGAAGTGAGGTTCTGCGGACCGCCGGCAAAGCCGAACTCCTGGTTCTTCGCCAGGCTCACCTGTCCTGTGCTCCTGACCTTGAAAAGGTTGGCGTTGATCAACGTCGGGTCTTCCCATATGACCTCCAGCCTGTAGAAGAAATTCCCGCTGGGCGCCCTGGCACCTATGTCGGTGGAGTAGGTCCTGTTCATGTAAGCGTCGTCTATGCCGTCCTCACTGGTCCAGTTATCCAGCAACTTGGATGTGTCACCGTCTTTCAGAGGGTCCTTGTAGATAGCGAAATTGCTCTGCCCCCTCTCGATGACATCGTAGTCCCACATGTGGGTGATATCCGCATCGAATATCCCGACCTCGAAAGAGGTCTCGCCAGCAGGAACGCCGATGTAGATGATCGTCTCTAGGCCGCCAAGAGTGGACATGCCGGATCCGAACACACCAAGGAACTTCCCGTCATCAGGGTCCTCGCTGGGAATCGCGAAGTACGTCGGTGACAGAAGTGGTTCAGGGTTTTCGATTCTGGATTCCGACGAGTTCTCATGTCCCACCATCGAGAAAACGCTCGACAACAGAACGAAGCTCAGTATTGCTACAGCACACTTTCTATGGATAGTACTAGCCCATTTAGGGAATTGATTCACGGTCCTCCTCCCCCGGTCAGTAATGGTTTTGAAGATTGTTTAAAGGTTTCGGTGGTCTGGGTGGCGTTCTCCATCACTTGTCACAGAGGATCGATCGGTCCGACAAAGGTTAAGAATGGAGTTGGTTCTTCACCCCCGTGGACACCAAGAAGCTGAGACAATTGCTACTGATAGAGGGCTTGCTTGCCGCGGCCGCCTATCTTGCTGGCTCTTTCATTCTGGTGTTCTTCGTAGCCAGGGATTTCTCGTACCAATCGATCAGCGTCTTCGCGGTTCTCGAGTTCGGAACGGCCACCATCGCTTTGTTCTTGATGAGGAACAGGACCATAAGAAGCCCGAGGGCGTGGATGGCCGCAGGAATGATCCTGCTGGCGATCACATACAGCTGCTATGTTCTTCTTCCGCCGTCCTGGGTCCTCATCGTCGCACCCATCTTCTTCGGCGCCTACATGCCGTTCTTCTGGCTGCCGTTCAACACGCTCTACATGGACCTGACGAAGGCGACGGACAGGGGAATGATAACCGGGATCTACTACTTGATCTGGCCTCTGATCGGGATACTCATGCCCGTCCTGGGCGGAGCCTCGATCGAGGCATTGGGCTACGTCGCCGTCTTCACTTCCGGGGTAATCCTCGTCGCCGCAAATGCTGCAGTGATTTCGACATCCAAAGGGATAGAGAACAAGCCTATTCAGAACAGACTCATAATACCAAAACTGGGCAAGGGGCTGTCCGGGGCGTTCGTTCTGGAGGGTGCCCAAGAAGGCATTTTCTTCGCCACAATGCCCCTCCTGTCATTCGAGTTTGCGAAAGGGGAACTGGGACTTGGTGGGTTGTTGGCGATATTCGCGATCGCCGGAGCTCTCGCATCCGTGTTAATTGGAAGGTACTCTGACATCCGAGGTAAGAGAAGTCTGATAGCCAGATTGGCCGCGTTATCTGCTGGCCCTTTGCTCGTGGTCTCTGCCCTCATGCAGGATATCGTGTCCTATACGATGGTGATGGGAATTGCCTACTTCGCGATAGGTCTTGTGTGGATGATGCTTCTTGCGGTCTCTATTGACTATGCTGAAAAGGATAAGGGTCCTGCAATCTACACAAGAGAGATACTGCTGCAAGGGGGTCGAGCGGTTGGTGCTGTCGTCCTCTTACTTGTGATACTTCTGTTTGATCTGAGGATTGCCCATGCGGTCTCAGGCGTCTTCATCTCTCTGATATTCTTGATGCCCATCAAGAAAATAATGTGAACTCTGGGAGGTTGCGTTCTCAGGTTGACCTAGAGATTCTGAGGGCGTTGAGAATCACTCCCAAACTCACACCCATATCCCCTATGGCAACGGCCATCCAGAGTGTCACCAGGCCCGGGAATACCAGGATCGCGAACATGAGTTTGATCCCGATGGACAGGATTATGTTCTGTTTGACCACGCCCATCGTCCTTTTGCCCAGTGATAAGAGATAGGGAACTTTGGAGATGTCATCTTCCATCAATGCGATGTCGGCCACTTCCAGGGCGGTGTCAGAACCTGCAACGCCCATAGCAACGCCCAGGTCGGCTGCGGCCAGTGCTGGAGCGTCGTTAACGCCGTCGCCTACCATTGCGACTCCTCCGTTCCCGCCTCGGATTTCTTCAATTATGGATACTTTCTCTTCTGGCAGGAGTTCTGGGTAGTATTCGTCCACTCCGATCTTCGATGCCACGGCCCTGGCGGTCCGCTTATTGTCGCCAGTTATCATTACCGTTCGGTTGATCCCCATCTTGTGGAGGCTGTCAATCATGTTCTTGCTGTCGTCCCGTATCTTGTCCGATATTCCAATGACTCCGGCTACCTCGTTCTCCTTGCCAACGACAACAATGGTCTTCGCCTCATCCTCAAGCCTCGAGAAGACCTCCTCCTTACCCAACAATGCTCCTGGGCCAAAGATGGACCTGCTCCCGACAAGGCAGCTCTCTTCCCCGATCCTTCCCCTGACGCCCTTGCCAGCCATGGCTGTGAAATCCTCCACGCATTCCGTTGCGGCGCCCTCATCTTCGGCAGTCTGAACGATGGCCTTGCCAAGTGGATGTTCAGAAAGGCATTCGAGAGATGATGCAATGGAAAGGACGTCTTTGCGGGAATAGCCGTTGAATGGGACGACATCGGTCACAACTGGACGACCCTCGGTCAGTGTGCCGGTCTTGTCAAAGGCAAAGGTATCGATCTTCGCCAGCTTCTCAAGGTGGACGCCGCCTTTGAACAGAACTCCGTTCCTCGCACCGCTCGTTATGCCCGAGACCATGGAGATGGGTGTGGAAAGCGCAAGGGCGCACGGACAGGATATCAGGAGCAGGAGAAGTGCCTTGTAGAACCAGACGTCAAAGGACTGTTGAAAGACCACTGTCGGGATGACAGCCACAGATACCGCGAGACCCACAACTGCAGGGGTGTAATACTTGGCGAACCGGTCGATGAACCTCTCGGTCGGGGCCTTTTGGTCTTCTGCAGATTCCACCAGCTCTACGATTCTTGCCAAAGTGCTGTCCTTCACCTCCTTTGTTGTTTCAACCTCCAAACGGCCTTCTTGGTTTATCGTGCCAGCGAACACGACGTCTCCCTCGCCGATGCTCACGGGCATCGATTCTCCGGTTATTGGTGCTTGGTCCACTGACGAGAATCCCTTGATTACAGTGCCATCCACACTGATCCTCTCCCCGGACCTCACTCGGACGATGTCCCCTATCTTGACCTCCTCTGCGGGGACCTCGACGAATCTGGCGCCCTTTCTTACCCAAGCGACCTTTGGCTTGAGGTCGACAAGTTCGCTCAATGACCTGCGCGACCGCTCCACCGAGTAGTCCTCCAGCAGCTCTGCCATCGAGAACAGGAACAATATGGCTGCACCTTCAGCGAAGGCGTCGATGAAGACGGCTCCCAAGGCCCCAATGATCATAAGTGAATCGATGACGAATGTCTTGCTGAACAGTGCTTTGACAGCCCTCACGGCCACATGGTAACCTCCGAAAACCATACCTACGGAGTAGAAGAGCTCCGACAACAGTATGCTGCGGTAGAACTCCACAATTACCGAGTCCGGTGTCAAGAACGCGACAAAAAGACCAGAGAACAGAGCGATTCCAGATACCAGTGAGAACACGAACTCACGATTATGAAGCGAAAAGATCTTCTCGGCTTCCATCTCTTCCTCAAGTATGCCATACCCCAGGTTCCTGACCTTTGATTGGATCTCATTCAATGATATCATGTCGGGGTCGTATTCGACCTCCATCTTGCCTGTGGTGAAGCTCAGTTCCATGCTGTGTATGCCCGGAAGCGTTGACATTGATTTGTCTATCTTCCTCACGCAGTCGGCGCAATGCAGGCCTTTGATCCTCAATTCCTTGTTCTCTGTCATGTGCTCATTCCGTCACATGCTCATATGCCATCTTCAGAAGTCGGACCACGTGGTCATCATCCAGTGAGTAATGGACGATCTTGCCGTCCTTTCTGTTCTTGACCAGCTTCATGTTCCTGAGGACCCTCAATTGATGGGAAACGGCGGATGTGCTCATGTCGAGGATCGCAGAGATGTCACAGACGCAGAGCTCCTCCTTGGAAAGGGCGTGGAGGATCTTCGCGCGGGTGCTGTCGCCCAAGGCCTTGAAGGTGTCCGAGAGGCTGGAGAAAACGTCGTCATCTAGCATTTGACCTCTTACAGATTGAACCTTCTTCTCATCTATTGCCTTGACCTGACAGACATCTTTCTTGCCGTTCATTCCGACGTCACCTCTCATTAATTGAACAATTGCTCAAATATTCATTAGAAGTATAAGTATCTTCTGTTTTGACTTCAGTCAGTGATAGGATTGAATGAGAACAAATGTCGGGGGCGGGGTTTGGGCTCGAGTTTGCCGGTAACTGAACTTTTCGACTTTTCAGAGAGCGAGGAACATAGAGTGGTGCCTTCCTATCCCTTGGAGAGTGGAACAACAGGGAACGTTGAGCAGTTAAGCTATCGGATCATGATCCTTCACAAGTTGTTATCTTATCAAGAGGGGGCGACGACCTTATGTATGTGCCTGGAACCCGAATTCAACCCATTGCCGGGAAAAATGATTTATAGTTTGCTCGCTGTGTGATTCTTGACCTTGCACATGAGTGATTAATCTCTTGGTCGACACTTTTGGTCCGAGAGAGTTCATGACTCCTCTCGGGGGGGGAGTGCTTCGCAACTCACGCCTGATAGAAAGAACCCGACCGAAAATCACTCGATGCTCGGGTAAAGGGGAGGTTAAAAGAATGAACGAAGCGAAGACAAAAAGAGTGCGATACATCAAGTCCCTCAAGAAGGTCCCAGGACTATCGGACGAGGAAGTAGAGGAACTTGAGCAAGTCACAAAAGAATACGCATTCCGCTCCAACGACTATTATCTTGGTTTGATAGATTGGAAAGACAAGAATGATCCCATAAGAAGAATAGTGATTCCATGCCTTGAGGAACTGACAGACGGAGGCAACTTCGATCCGAGTGCTGAGAGGAGGAATTACGTTGCAAAGGGCGTTCAGCACAAATATGTGCCCACTGCCCTCTTCCTTGTAAGTGACATGTGCGGAGGATTCTGCAGGTTTTGTTTCCGGAAGAGGCTGTTCAAGCATTTGGAGGATGAGACGAGCCTGGATGTATCGGATGGATTGGAGTATATCAAGCAGCATGAGGAAATAGACAACGTTCTTCTTACTGGTGGGGACCCTCTTGTCTTAGGAGCAAGAAGATTGGACCACATTCTCACTGAGATCCGCAAGATGCCACACATAAAGATGATCCGAATCGGAACGAAGATGCTTGCCTACAATCCCTACCGAGTGCTCAATGATCCTGAGCTGGTGAAAGTCCTCTCAAAGCACAGCCTTCCCGACAGAAAGATATATCTTATCACCCAGTTCAACCACCCACGGGAGCTGACACCACAGGCTATCAAGGCCGTGAACGTGCTTAGGGAAGTTCAAGTCATATTCTCCAATCAAACACCGATTATCCGAGGCGTGAATGACAACCCGGACGTACTTGCTGAGCTTTTCAACCGTCTAAGCTATGTTGGCGTCCCGCCCTACTATCTCTTCCAATGTAGGCCTGTTATTGGGAACAGATGCTATACTGTTCCTCTTGAAGAGGGATATCGCATTTTCGAAGAAGCCAAGAAATCCATGAGCGGTCTGGCTAAACGAGCGAGATATGTTATGTCCCACGCCACTGGGAAGGCGGAAGTGGTCGGGATTGACAACGAACTCATTCATTTCAGGTATCATCAAGCGAGGAATGAAGAGAAGATAGGTGCGTTTTTCTCTCTGCCTAGAGATGGTGAAGCTAGATGGCTGGACGACTACGATACGGAGGAGTTATTTACGCTTGAGAAGACGTTTGGGCTCGCAGAGAACTGGTAGGAAACTCGCTCTGCTTCTCAATCGAATTATTCGAATCGCTCCCCTCCGCTCTTCCTGCGTGTCAGCCGACCGTGTGTTTTTGCTCGACTTCTTCCCGTCTCAACGATCGAACTGTTGGAAAGAGGACTATCCCAAAGGCAATAATCGCTACAAGAAGTATCTCCCTCCCGCCCACAAACAGTCCCAGAGTCATCTCCCGAACTATTGATGCGCAGTGTCCCCGACCTACCGTATAGGTTGTTCATAGGAGGATACCAATTTGGGGATAGAAATTGTGCGAGGCCGTTCCGACGGAGAATCATAGTGTGAACGGCCTCTTCGTTGTGGAGGGATGCTTAGGTAAGCATTGACGGAATGGAAGTTACTCTAAATAAACATGAACCTCCGTTTTGGCTTCCAGACAAGGGAAGAAATGTCGTCCTGCAACGAGAACTTCGTCATTTCTTCCATCGTTTTCCAGAGTAGTTCCTCGCTCCTGATGAGAAGCCAGTAGCAATGTCGGGGGCGGGGTTTGAACCCGCGACCTCCAGATTTCCAAGAAGCGCCCAAGTCAGAACTCTTTGGTTCTCCCTATGAGTCTGGCGCTCCACCAGGCTGAGCCACCCCGACGCTACTCTTCTTCAGGTTCAGAATCCTCTTCGGGTTTAGTCTCAATCTCTTCCTCTGGGGCCTCGGCAGGCTCCTCAGGTTTCTCGGGCTCGGGTGGGGCCTCTTCTTCCTCGGCCTCCGTCACTTCCTCAACCTCTGGAACTGGTTCTTCCGGTGGTTCTTCCGGT
>JAGLME010000029.1 GCA_023140195.1 Thermoplasmata archaeon | reverse complement strand
CATGGCGCCCCACCTCGGCGCTCCTCATGAAAAGTTGACTCTGATTAATCAAGAAAAAAGAACAGAACGGGTTGCGGATTGCATATGATATAGGGATTCTTCTCCCCTCCTTCCCCAGGACTCATAATCGGAGCGTGCTGTCCGATGTAGTCTATGATATGATGATGTGAATATTTAAGGGTTATTGAATTAGTGCATGTATTCCCATATCAACAGACGAATCTCAACGCCTAATGAAGGCCAGAATCGATCCGACGATTTGTGGGTTCTTGGTCAATACAGAGAACAGAACAGAAATGTTTATAATCACAGAAACCACTGTTTACAGTAATCAGAAAGACAGCGTTTGGCAGCCAAGGGGCAATGCTGGAAGGTGGGATCGACCGATATGGCAAAGAGTGCTCAAAAGGGGTCAACTGGAAGGAGTCGTGGAAAGAGCCCAAAAGGCGATGAGTTTGTGGAGTGTTTCTACTGCGGAGGCCTGGTGCATGACTGGAACTGGAAATGCCCGCATTGTGGCAAGGTCTTCGATTCTGGGAAGAGAGCGATTGCGATCTTCGTTGTCGTGATCCTTGTGGCCGCGATAATAGGATCGTATCCCTTCTGGCGACCTGTTCCGGTGGAGGAACCGCATCCTCTGACCGTCGTCCGTGTCACGCCTGTGGATGGCAATACGACAGCCTACCTGGGAGCTCATCCCTCGGTGGAGTTCGACAAGTGGCACCCGTTCAACGTCTCCAGAATTGACCGGAAGGCCTGCGAGAAAGCCTTCTCACTCACACCATCGATAAATGGCACCCTATCCTGGTCCGGATTTGGAGGCTACTACAACTTCATGACCTATATGCCGAGCCTGATGGGAAACAACACATGGTTATTCGATAACTGGCTGCAGCCCAACACCACATATCAACTCAAGGTGACCAGGGATTGCAGGGACACGAGCGGTAACCGGTTGTCCGAGGATTGGATAACAACATTTACCACGGAAGCGGAATATCGAACAGGGGCAGGCGGGGGCGGATAGACGCCCACATGTCCATCCCAATTCAGATGACGGAAAGTATTTATCGACTGCATTCTCTCTGCAATAATCGTGCATAAAACGGCCATTTGGCGAAGATGCCAATTCATCTCATTCTTGGCGATTTTGTCCTTGTTGTCATCGTTCATTTTACCAGCTAATCTGTCAGGTGACCATGCATTCGGTCCTCCGCTTTCTAGGGGGAGAGCCGACATCTTCTGGAATGCAACTTCCATCCATCTCATCACAGATGACTACCTAGTTCCCATTGGCACTGTACTCACGATCGAGGCAGGAGCCACCATATCGTTCGAGGGGCACTACAGCATCTTTGTCGAAGGGGGTTTGGATGCAGTTGGCACGGCTACGGAACCCGTCCTTTTCACATCCGGTCTGGATTACAGGGAGCCGGGCGACTGGGGCTCGATACAGTTCAACTCGTCCAGTGGTTCCTCCAGTACGATCTCCAATGCTGTGTTTGATTATGGTGAGGTAGGGGTGACGTGTATGGGAGCGTCGCCAACGGTCTCGGATAGCACTTTCACCAAGAACCTCTTTTCCGGTATCTACGCCAGCGGTTCGGGTTCATCGATTGAGAACAACACGATCTCTGGGAACATGGGTCACGGTATCCATATCGTAGGATCGAGCTTGATGATCTATGGCAACCTGGTGAGCGGGAATGGCGCAGATGGGGTTCTGGTTCAATCCGCCAGTTCGGTATCCATGTTGTACAATGATGTTGTATCCAACAGCAATGACGGAGTCCACATTGAAGGAGGTTCGGACAGCGTTCTTGAGGGCAACGATATCTCCCTCAACCAACATCATGGCGTCCTGCTGGATGAGGCCTCTTCGGTGACGATCACTTCAAACGACATAGCAAACAACTCCTGGCTGGGTCTGAAGTCAATGAGCACTGACGTGGTTGTCCAGTACAATACGATAGCGGACAACGGCAAGTCGGGCGGCCATCCCGGCATTGGACTGCAATCCTCCAACGCGATCGTCCAACGGAACCAGATCATTGGCAATCGGGGGGACGGCATATCCATGGAGCTATCGAGCGGAGAGATATCGAACAACACGCTGAGCAGCAACGATGCCGGGATCAGACTCTGGAGGTCCTCCCCCCACATCTTCGGTAACAGTCCCATTAATGCCAATCATTACGGAGTATACGTGGAGGAGAGCTCTCCGACGATCGAAAGGAACGTCATAATGGATAACAAGTACGGGGTATACTCGATCAACTCCCAGGACCTCATGGTGAAGGAGAACATAATCACGAACTCGTACGGAAAAGATCTGGTCGTTGGCAATGAGGAAGGACACGTGCTGAAGTACTCGGCCAACGGAGGTCAGCAGTACACTGGTCTTGGCTCATTGAGGACGGTTGATCAGGCAAAGATCGATGTGGATTTCATGGCAGTCCTGTCCGCAGTAGACCTAGACGATGACGGACGCGAGGATCTCATCATCGGGAATCAGCAAGGCTACTTCCACTACTACAGGGACACCGGTGATGGGTACGAGGACATGGGACTCCTGTCGAACAGAACACCTTTGAAGGACCTAGATGTTGGGTCATACTCTCACCCGATCGCGACCGACTATGACTACGATGGCGATCTAGACCTGTTCATCGGCCAAGGTGACGGAAAGGTCTCATACTTCACAAATGATGGAAATGATGTGTTCTGGTTCGAGGGTTATTTGAGCATCGCACCAGGCCCAGACGCAATGGCATCCCCATATTTCGTGGACTGGTTAGGAACCGATGCGGTCGACCTAATCTTGGGCGGTAGTGACGGCGGCATCACTTCATACCTGGGCTCGAACACTACATTCTTCTCGTGGAGCAGTCCGTTATACGTGAACCTGACTCAACGGATTGTGGTGGCAGACAACTCTTCGCCTATCCTGACCGATTGGGACAATGACCAGTTCTGGGATCTCATCGTCGGTGATGGCGAGGGGAAGCTACACCATTATGAGACCGTTCCTATCGGGACCTTCCAGTACAACGGTTCGGTCCTATTGGAGAACGGAAGTGACATGAACATCTCCAAGAACGCGGTGCCGACCCTAGAGGACTGGAACAAGGATGGATATCCGGATATTATCCTAGGCGGTGATGACGGTTCTATCTATTATTACGAGAACGTGGACGATAACACATTCAGATTCCCTCAGAATTTCAAGGAAGGCGGAACTAATCTGAGCGTGGGTAGCTGGTCTGCTCCGTACGTTGTAGACTGGAACGGAGATGGGATATATGACCTTCTAGCGGGTGACGCCAATGGGACCCTTACGGTCTTCCTAGGTCAAGAAACAGGCAACATTTCGCTCCTCCCAGGTCAGACAATCCAGGTCAGAGGAATCCCGACCTACATATCAACGGGTGGCTGGTCAGCACCGGCGATGGTTGATTGGAACGGGGACGGCCATCCAGACCTTCTCGGCGGAGGGAACGACGGGAAGATATCTTATTATGAGAACGATGGCTCCAACGAATTCATCTTCAAATGGAATCTCAGCACAGGAGGTTCGGAGGTAGATGTAGGATTCCGCTCCGCTCCGAAAGCAATCGACTGGGATTCCAACGGTAGGCTGGATATCTTGGTCGGCGACCTTGATGGATACGTCTACAGGTTCGAGGCCATAAATGGAGATCTTCGGAACGTAACCCCTCTTGGGAGGTTGACCGCGGATGGAGCTGAAATCCAGGTCAGTCAACGTGCAACACCATGCCCAGCGGACATTGATGAGGACTTTGACCTGGACCTCATTGTGGGAGATGATACGGGCCGGGTCCGATGGTTCGAGAGAGAGAACGGCCAGCTATATGACCGAGGAAACCTGAGATCAGATATCCAGGACCTTAGCGTGGACTTTTATTCGGCACCACTGGTCTTGGGATGGGGGTCTTCATCCAGCGACTTCTCCACGAGACACGGCATGTTCCTAGATAATTCGACCGCGACGATAGCAGGAAACGAAGTAATCCGAGGTGGTGGGGGCGGATATGCCTTGTCGATTGTCAACTCGAACGTAAACATTGACAATAATGGCTTGATTGCGGGCGGAAAGGGCCTATACGGGGGAGGGACGGCAGACAAATCATCAACTGGCGGACTTGGAATCCTAGCCCGAGATTCTTCCATATCCATCTCAACGACGCCAGTTCACGCGGGAGACGGAAGCGATTCCTCAAGACAGAAGCTGGAAGGTGGTGATGGAGGGTCTGCAATAGAAGTCCAGAACGGGTCCCTCACAATACTCAACAGCCCAATCAATGGGGGTGCAGGAAGAATGGGCATCGTTTCAGGGGGGGTTCACGGAACCGGGATTTCTATCACGGATGTCCCCGACGTCTTCATCGAATCCTCATCCGTCAGGGGACGGACAGCCTTGATATCCTCAAACTCCAACGTGTATGTGCAAAACAGCATTGTGATCGCTGAAGAGTTTTGTTTCAATCTCACAGATGCATCTTCTGCAACATCCATGAACACCTCATTCGATAAATCCAAAGTGATCTTCCGAGACACCATATCATCATTGACGGTCGGGTGGCATCTCCAAATCCTGGTCCAGGACGCGACTTTGTCTCCGGCTCCAATGACCGAGCTCAGGGTATGGCCTGCGACTTACACGACCGAAGGAGGGGTCGCACTGAATCCCACGGTCAACGGACCTGCATCACCAACGGTGGCTAACTTCAGCTCCCAAAGCAGGGACGACCTTTTGATTGGGGACGGTAATGGGAATGTGCAACATTTTATCTGGATCAGCGACCAGTTCGTTTACAACGGAACGCTGAACAAAACGGGCGGGGTACCAGTGGGAGTACCCGGCCCTTGTTCTCCAGATCTTGCGGACTGGGACGGCGACGGTGACCAGGACTTGTTCCTGGGCGATGCCGGAGGTTCTATCTGGTTCTTCAACAACACCGGGAATGGTGTCTTTGCGGATGGCGCGATGCTGGATCTAACGACAGGGGCCCCAATCAATATCTCCACTCCAGTCATTCCAAGAATCGTTGACTGGGATGGGGACAGCGACCTTGACATCATCGCGGGCGGTGACGGTTATATCCAATTCTTCCAGAACAACGACAGTGGTGAGTTCTACAATGGCAAGAGGATCAAGGCGGATGGATCTGTAATCAAGCACGGTAGCTGGTCATCGCCGTTCGTCACCGACTACGACGGAGATGGCTTGTTGGACCTACTAGTCGGGAGATCGGATGGGACCCTGGTCCTGTATCTGAACGACACCTTCGGGGAACTGAAGCTGGGAGGATTCCTGAAGGCCAATAACAGTGACCTCCTTGACTTAGATGCCGGTGAGAACTCCACACTGACGATCAAGGACCTGGACGGGGACGGTTTTGAAGATCTATTGATAGGGAACTTGGTTGGAGAGATACGGTGGTTCAGCAGCAACAGGTTCGTCGGAGATGTGGTGGCATACACCGATGCTGGTGGCTATGCTGGGAATATCCAGGTTGTTGAGTATGAACAGAGAGACACTAACGGGGACTCAGACGGTGAGGACGAGGGGGAGAGGTTCTTCCTGAGCCCTTCGATGGTATCCGCAGCTAGATGTGGCGTCAGAGGTAACGTGGCGCCTCTGCCCCATCTTACGAAGAGCGTCTCGATCACCCTCAGAGTGAACGTCACTGTTGCCAATTGTCCTCCGATAGTCCAAGCCACTTACCCATTTCAGAATCAGATCGATGTTCCCGTGACATCCACAATCAGCATTGCCTTTGACAAGGAAATGAACAGGACTCAGGTCGAAGGTGCACTGTCCTTCGATCCACCGCTGTCAGTCTCGCCCACATGGCCCTCCAATACAGAGATCGTTCTGGGGGTGGGATCGATGGAATTCTCAAGAGATTACACGTTGACCATCAATGGCTCGATAGCTCAGGATACGTCGGCAAGATTCCTCGATGGGAACTCAAATGGAACCTCCGAAGGTTTCCCGGATGACGATTTCAAGCTGGTTTACAGGACAGAGCCCATAGCCCAGGTAGTGACCCACGGTCCCGACGGCATTGGGATGCCATTGGAATCCTTGATATCTGTGTGCTTCACCAAGGCGATGAATAGGTCCTCGGTGGAACAGTTCCTCTCCATTTCACCATCACCCAGTCGATGGGTCTGGTGGGACTGGAGCAGTTCATGCATCTATATTGATGCGGACCTATCGCATGGAACGACGTACACGGTGTCCGTCTCGGGAGATACACTGGACGGCAACGGGAACATGATGGACGGCAACGGGGACGGAATACTCCAAGGCGGTAGCGCGGACAGATACGAATGGCAGTTCTCAACGGTGGCAGATTCCGAACCTCCAATTGTGGTGAGCACTTTTCCGATCCAAGGGCAAGAAGGTGTTAACCTGAACACGGACATGATCCTAAACTTCACCGAACCAATCGATTTGGGAAGCTTGAAGACAGGTCTTGAGATATCAAGCAACGGCATCTCGTGGGGAAAGGGAACGGGGCCTGGCATTATCCCAGTGCAGGATTTGGGCACATTCAACCAGAATGGGACATCGCTGACGATATCCGATCTCTCATTCCAACCGGACGCGACGTATCAGGTAACACTATACGGCAACTCAACGGACGGAGTATCCGACGTGAAAGGGAACAGACTTGATGGCAACGGCAACGGGATTTCCGAGGGTTCACCTGTAGATGATTACATCTTCTCATTCTCGACCATTGATCAAACGCCACCCAAAGTGGTCTTCACACATCCACCACATGAAGAGGCCAATATTCCGCTCAACCCCATCCTCAGGGTCATCTTCGATGACGATATGGACATTTCATCGCTAACGAATTCGAGCGTTCTTCTCACGGACGGAAAGGGAGCAATACAGATCAACGTAACATACTCGGCCACTAACAGAACAATGTTCATCGAGCCCCTGCTGGACCTTAACTTCTCATCCAAGTACTTCGTAACAGTCTCATCTATGGTCAGTGACACAGGAGGGAACCTGCTCGATGGAAACGAAGATGGAGTGGGCTCAGGTACATCCTCGGACAATTACACATGGAGCTTCGACACAGTACCGGACGCTGTCCGCCCCATAGTGACCATCCTCAATCCGGAGGAAAGTGCGAGGTTCGAGATCGGGGAGATTATCCACATCAACGGAACAGCCACCGACTCGGACCGAGTGGAGTTGCTTGAAATCAGAATCCAGTTCAGGGAATGGATAGATATCACAGAGTTCTTGAATCGCACGAACGGCACCTGGTTCTATGATTGGGACACAGATGGTTACGAAGACGGGAACTACCCCATCGAGGTCAGAGCGACCGACCCTTCAGGACTTTTTACGGTAGAAGAGACGATAGTCGGGCTTCGTGCACCTGTTATTCCCTTCCCAGTATGGATACCGATACTTGTGACGATAATCATCCTCATCGGGGCAACCGTGAGCTACCGCTATTTCAGGTCCGCCTACGTGGAGATCGAGAGAGTGACCGAACAGAGAAGGACCGAGGTGGAAGAGCTCCTACGCAAGCTCGAGGAGGAACATGAGGCGCTTGCCAGCAGAGCCCAGGAGATCGAGGCCAAGGAATTGGACCTGGACACGAGAGAGAGTTATCTGAGGGATCTTGACCAGCACTACGAGTCTCTGGCGGCTTCGCTGTTCGCAAGAGAGAGGATAGATCTCGCGACAGGGGAGAGGATCGTCGAACAGGAGATGGGGGACAACTTGTACGAGATCAAGAGGCACGAGAAGGCATTCACACTGCTTTCAGAGGCTGAAGCGTCCGAGGCCGGAGAGATGACCAAGAAACTCCCCGAGTCAGGAAAGAAGGCGCTGCTCCTAGTATACTTCAACGCTCTGGAAGCGTATCTGAGGGAGAAGCTCAAGGACCTGATCCCAACCGGCGCTACCATACTGCTCGGTGACAAGGGACACATAAACACAAGATCAAGGACATGGGAGGAGAAATGGGACACCCTGTCGCTTGGAGTTCTTTCACACGCAATAGACCACAACAAGCACTTCTTCGTGGAGAACGAAGAGGAATGGGAGGATACAAAGGACCTCATGAGGGAGACCATCGAGATAAGGAACCTGACCGCCCATCCGTCGGAAGCGAATCCCGACACCTCGGATGTGAGAGAGAGGGTGTATACCTCCATCCAGACATTGTCCAGGATCCTAAAAAGGCCAAGAGAACTGAAGAAGTAGGCCAAATCACCGTCATCTTTAAATCTCCACTTCCCGATTGAATATCATTACCGCGTCCTTCTAAGGGGAAGGCTGGTGTAAGATGGGCAGAAATTCTCGTTCGGCATCAATGTCCAGAATCGTATCCTTTGGAACAGTCCTATGTCTTCTTCTTTCTTCACTGACGATCCTGTTCTCATTCCAGTCGGACGACGTGATGGCACTTCCACCGCCTTGGACGGACGATATGGAATCGGGTCCAGGGGTATGGAGAGCCTACTCGAACGGGGCGGGAACCGAGTGGGAATGGGGAACGCCTCAGAACTACGGACCGAATGCAACTCATTCAGGGACGAACGCCTGGGGGACGAACATAGCCTCCAACTACACGAACGGGGCACTGGCATACCTGGAGTCACCGCCATTCGACCTTTCCCTGTCCTCGAACACAGTTCTGACATTCTGGCACTACATGGACACGGACGACTTCTTCACACATGACTGGGACGGAGGGATATTCGAGGTCTCGACGGACGCTGGCAAGACATGGGTCCAGGTGGATGACATGGCGAAGCCCAATCCCAATCCATACTACGACTCAATCCTGAGGGACGCGACAGGCAATTTGCTGGGAGGCCTCTATGCATACTGCTACGATCAGTTCAATTGGACCGAGGTCACCGTGGACCTTTCGGAGTTTGACGGTTCCTCAAACCTGATCTTCAGATTCACCTTCGGGAGCGACCTGTTCGTGGATTCACCTGGCTGGTACATAGATGATGTTACGTTGACCGCAAGCATGAGGGAGGGTGTGGTGGTTGAGCCGGACTATTACGTGATTGGGCTGGAGGGCACGACCAGAAAGTTCGATCTGACCATAAGGAACCTTCAGACGATATCGGATATAATTGATATTGCGCACATGGATGACCTTGGCTGGCCGGTTTCGCTCTTTCAGTCTGACGGCGTTTCTCCCTTGATTGACTCCGGTGGTCTCCCGGGGGTTCCGGACAGCGGACTTCTTGCTCCGGGTTCCACATTCGATATTGTAGTTGAGGTCACAGTTCCAGCGGGAACACCGTTCGCGACCGAGGATGTGGTGAGAGTGGACGGCATCCCGTTCATCAGTTCGGCCCCCAGGGACAGCGCGTACATAAGAGTGTCCACACCTTCGCCGGATGTATCAGTTGATGACCTCGTCGCACCGCAGATCCATGTTTCGGGAGATCAGGCGAATGCCACAGCTTTCATTTCCAACCTCGGGATATTCTCCCAAACGTTCGATGTATCCTTGGACATCTACGGACCCGGACCGGTCGCATACACACCAGTGCAGCAGGTCCAGAACCTCAGCCCAAATGAAACGACCACCACTAGTTGGCTTTTCACGCCCAATGTGCCGGGCGACTACACCCTGACAGTGCAGACGATGCTTGTGGGAGACGCAGTCCAGGAGAACAATGTATCCGAAGTGACCATGACGGTCATGACGCCGGTATTCGAGGACGATATGGAGTCAGGGGGACCCGCGTCTGGCGGACAATGGACGCCCGGAACAAACCCACAGACATCCTGGGAGCTTGGAGTTCCCACAACGATTGGACCCACCGAATGCAGTTCCCTCACCGATTGCTGGGGGACGAATCTGAACTCTCAATACGAGAGAAGCGCGGATCTCAGGCTTGAGATGCCGCTTGTCAATCTCTCGAAATCTGAAAGGGCTGGATTGAAGTTCTGGCACTTCTACGACATCTATGGCCCCTTCCGCAATGACGGAGGTTTCGTGGAAGTCAGCGTTGACGGCGGTTCTTCATGGACGCATATCGAGCCTATTGGGGGTTATCCGGGAAGTCTGGACCTGACCGCTCCAACACCCCCGGGAGGTGCAGCGGGCGCCTACGCCGGCTTCAGCTTCAACTGGGAAATGGCCCTGTTCGACCTGACCCAGTTCATCGATCAGGACATCATAATCGGTTTCCATTTGTGGCAGGATTCATCCAACTTCCAGCCAGGTTGGGCCGGATGGTACATCGACGACGTCCAGGTCATACATGTCCCAGTAGGTGCGATACTTCTTTTCACAGAGGTGCAGGACAGCGGGGCCGGCGGGGAGCGCATAGAGGTCTACAACGCCGGAAAGGAGATGGACGATCTGTCCAACTACGATCTGGCAAAGGAATGGGGGAACGTGACGGTCTCAGGCACTTGGAGCGTCATGCAGATCAATCCCGGCCAGCATTCGGTCTTCTCCACGGGTGCCAATGAGCTGAATGACGATGGAGAGTTCCTGCAGCTGGTCAACACAACCTCGGACTGGATCGAGGATGGATTCGGTTATGGGCAACGCGGAGTTGTCCCGGATCCCGTGGCCGGAGAATCGTCAGCCAGATTCTGGAACGGAACGGCCTACGTGGACCAGTGGACTCGTTCCTTCCTGCCGAGCTTCGGTCTGTTGAACGCTGTCACCAGCTGGACACCTGACACAGAGGTCATTCTTAACGAGGTATACTTCAACTCTCAAACGCCCGGAGAAGAGTTCATTGAGATTCTGTACAAGGGCAACTCCACCGTTAACATCAAGAACTACATCATAGTCTGCGACAATCCCTACTTCATCACGTTGGACGTAATACTGAACACGATCCAGACACATCACATTCTGCTACCGACCGATTATCCAGGTCTTTTCGCGGAGATGACGATAACGGGTGAAAACGTCTACTTCTACGACTCGACGGAGTCCTTCCTCGATATGGCAGGATGGAACTCATCGCACAATCCAGGTGAATCCATGAGCAGGGTTCCCGAGGGAAACGGGACCCATGACGGGTACAACGACAGGACCTCATATGAGGCTGGATGGAGGTTCGGAAGGCAGCCCACGATGGCTCTGATCTCGGTCTGGCCCGATCAGACGAAGTATGGAGATTTGGGAGATACGATAAGCTATGATCTCACGCTGATCAACCAACCCTTGGACGATTTGATATCCTTCACCGTGAACTCCAGCATCCCGTGGCCGGTAGACTTCTTCAAATCGGATTGGTCCCCGATAACGGACACCAACTTCGACGGGCTCCTTGACACTGGGGTGATACTGGCATCGACCTTCTTCAACTTCACTGTGAACGTAACAATCCCGACCCAGCCCCCTGTGGGAAGTGAGATGGTAGCTGATGTCTACGTGAACTCGACCATAAACAAGGCAAGGGACCTGGCGATCCTCCAGACCAGGGCGTCACCGCATTTGGAGCCCATGAAATCAGCCGATCCAGAGACCATCTACCTTGAGGGCGTGGGGACGAACGAGGTTACCAAGATAACGCTGGAGGTGTTCGGTGGAGGGCATACCATCATCGAGCAGCGTACTCAAGATACAATACTGGTGATAGACAGTTCGCAGAGCATGAGTTCCAACGATCCGCTCGACCTCAGACTGGAAGCCGCGAAGAAGTACGTGGACAACATGACCGTACCTGACAGAGCCGCGGTAGTGGATTTCGACGATGTGGGCACACTTGTAGACCATCTCAGCAGCAATTATACCCAGATCAAACAGAACATTGACACCATAGATGCCAACGGTGGAACCAACATAGGGGCCGGTCTGCAGGCGGCCAACTCGGAACTCATCGGAAACGGCACCCCATCCCATCTTTGGGTGGAGATTCTACTGACAGATGGGCATGAAGCGTCAACGAACTACGCGTTCACATCCCAGCAGATACAGGAGGCAGTGAACAACAATATCGCGGTATTCACGGTGGGCCTGGGCATAGGCGTCAACGAGACCTTGCTGAAGGAGATCGCGGACCGAACAGGTGGAAGGTACTACTTCGCAATGAACGCAGAGGCCCTGGAAGAGATCTACAGCAGGATAGGGCTCCTGGTCTTCGACATCGCCGGAAGGGATACGAACGTGACCGACTCGGTCCCGATGATAAGGGACGTGTTGCCTTCGCATATCCACGTGGACTACGGTTCTTTCTCCATTTTCCCGGAGAATATCTACAACAACACGGATGGTCTCAATCTCGAGTGGAACCTTTCACAGGTCCTTGTCAACGAGAGCTGGACAGTGTCCTATGATGTAACATCTTCCCAGTTGGGATGGGTGCCAGTGGGTGTCTACCCGAAGGCGAGGGTGGAGTATGTCACATGGAACAACGAGAACGCCACTATGCCGTTTCCGGACACGTTGATACACGTCGTGCTTCCTCCGATAGATCCGCCCACGGACCTGCGCTCATCAGTGGAGAACAACACGGATATCAGGCTGGAATGGACCCCGCCGAACCAAGCGACAGTGGATTATTATCTGATATACCGTTCCCAGCACCAGACCGAGTTCGATTTCAGTGTCGCTGTGTACAACACATCCGTGGACGTGGACCCCGGGAGGACGAACTGGACCGATGTGGGCGCGGCTGGCCCAGGCGCTCCCAAGGAGTACTACTACACGCTCCGGGCGGTGGACACAAACGGGTCGGTAAGCACCACGAGCAACACCGCCGGTAAGTGGACGAGATCATTGGAGCCCGGCCTGAACAGCTTCTCCCTTCCGCTGGAACCGTTCGACCAGATTAACGTTTCACAGTTGGCAAACGAGATCCGAAACTCGGTCCTCGTACGGTGGATGGATTCGAACGGCAGGTGGGTCACACATATGGCTGGGTCCGGAGCGGGGGTCAACGATGCAATAGCACAGGTGGGGAGAACCTATGAGATTTCGGTCTCCTCGTGGACGAACTGCACATTTGTCGGATTCCCCGGGTCCATGATAAGCCACCGAGAGGGATTTGGGGATTCCGTCGCCTTCCGTAAGAGCCTGACCGTGGGGGTACAGGGCACGAATATCACGTTGGGTTGGCAAACACTACCAGGGGCCTCCGAGTACGAGGTCTACCGCTCTGCTAGAAGAGATGGGCTTTTCGAGGAATCGCTTCAACCTATTGGAATTGTCATTTCGCCAGCAACCGCTTACACCGACTTCGGATTGGCAGTACCGGATCGGCAGTTCTACTATTGGGTCATTCCGTTGACATCCGGCGGGGAAGAAGGGAGCGGCACGTACAGCGTAGGGCTTTGGATAGGCAGTTATCACGGGGGCTCGGACACGTTCGCTCTTCCCCTGAAGCTCAATGTGACCATTGGGATCGATGAACTCTGCAACGTTAACAGTGAAATCGCTGGCATGTCGTATATGATAAGTGGAGTGTGGAAATTCCATGCGAGAGAGATGCCTGCAGGAGTGTACGACGTCCTCATTGAGCAGTCGGGTGGGTATCAGCTATCGACAGAGGGGGCCACATACTACATCTTCATCGGAGTGTGATGTTGACCAGTTACCCTGTCACATGTTGACATAACATTCTTATATTTGATAATAGATTATTTCTATGGGCATGGGCATCTTTCTTGCAACAGGAAACACGGGGCCCTTGCCATAGACCACAGATCCCTCGTGGGCAGATGGGGGCGGAAATTGAACGCAAGACGAGATGTCAGAAAGACGCTTCTCAAGGTCGTGCCTTGGCCTATTATGATTGTCCTGCTCTCGGTCACTGTTTTCTCGGGATTGATGACATTCCCTAACGCAAGTGCCGCCGGATTGCCTCTGACGACAGGGAACGTGAAGTTCTCCATCAACGACTTTGGTGTCATCACCAACGAGATCGACTGGAACTGGATCACGCAATCCCATTTCATCTACAAGAGCTACCTTACGATCACTCACAGCGCATATCCATTCGGGGGAGGGAGCACTGACGTTGCAACAGGATACGGTTCGGGTACGGGTGACTATACCGTGGATGAGGTAAATGTCTACATCCAGTCCGGAACCATTCAGGAGACATACTCTTCCTTCACTCAGACAGGGGTCACTGGCGTGTCGAACGACCTCAAGATCTATCAGACAGCGTTCAGCAAGGAGAACGAGGACTGGGCCATCTTGATGTGGAAACTTGAGAACATCTACGGAACGGACATCAATGACCTGCGGGTCGGAATGAACTTCCGAACCAGGATCGACAACTCTCCCGGCGACGACCTGGATGCCTGGAATGCCACCGATTCGATGTATTACATCGAGGACACCGCCACGGGTAGCAACTTCATGGGACTTGCTTCCGCGGACTCCGCTGTCCCGATGAACCGATATCACGGGACCCAGGCCGGAAAAGCGGGAGCTGTCGACCCCAATGATGATAAAACGCTTCGCGCCTCGCTCATGACCAACCAGGTAGTCGGCTCTCCTGTGGAGATAGCCTGCATGGTGGGCTGGGAGGTCGGAACGCTGCCTGCAGGTGCCAATGTGACGTTGCCTCTTGTGATCTCTTTTGGAACGAGCTACCAGGACCTGTCATCGGCCTCGACCAGGGCAAGGGAGTTCCTGATTCTCCAGAAGATCGGTCTGGACATCACTGAGGTCCAGGACTTCTATTCAATCGACAATGTGAATATCGAGATCTACAACGATGGTGACTGGCCGATTTCAACATCGGATATCTACCTCTCACCCAACGGCTTCGATGTCTGGGACGCAGGCGTTTGGAGCAACACCAATATAGCCCCGAGGGAATACTCCGTATACTCTCTGGGCCCTGGAGAAGCATTCTTGAGCATGGAGGGTGGAAAGATCAGTCTCTACTATGCGACCGGGTTTGAGCTCGACAAGGTCTCTTTTGGCCAGCAAGGACCCGCTCCAGACCCGCTGAGGGATGAAACGATATCCAAATTGTGGAATGGCCTCAACTACACCGACGAGTGGGTGAGGGATCCAACACCTACTTTTGGGAGCCAGAACGACCGCCCCGGAATACTCGACCCGCCACCAGTGGTCCTTAACGAGGTCGGATTCAACATGAATCAGCCAGATGACAGGTTCATAGAGCTTTACTGTCCCGGTTCGGTCACGGTCAGCTTGTCCGGCTGGACGATAGTAGTGGACTCTGAATATGTCCTACCCCCCATCACGCTCAATCCATCCAGGAGGTTCTTCGTCCTGCGAGGCAACGACTTCCCGGTCAGTTTCGCCATGGATGACGGGACCACTACTGGCGATAACGTATATCTGTATGACGGAACAGGACGACTGGTCGATATGGTGGGATGGTCAGCACCTCACGTTACCGGGCAGACGGTGTCGAGGGTCAGCGACCCGGCTCAATGGGGATTCGGTGGTTACAGCGATCCGACCTCCACCGAGGATGGGTGGGTGTTTGGCGCGAATCCCACGCCCCAAGTGATCTATATGGGTCCAGATCAGTCCAAAATGGTCGACGTGGGCCAGGTGGCCGCTTACGATGTGCCGCTGTATTATGCCGGTAGCAGCCCGGATGTTTTCGATATTACATATGCAACTTCTCTGGGTTGGACAACGGACATCACCGACGCCATGGGTTCTCCTCTGACGGATACTGACGGGGACCTGATACCAGACACCGGATCCATGAGCGTTGGGACCCTTATGGACCTGAAGGTGGATGTCACGGCACCTCTGGACCCGCAGAGCGGGAACATCAACACAGTCTATGTCACTGCAACTTCTTCGGTCAACACCAATCTTATCGTGACTCTCATACTGAGAACAACAGCGGTCGTACCCCCATACGTCGTACTCAACGAAACGGCGGATCCGGAGACGATATGGCTTGAAGGATCTCCGATCTTTCCGCAGGAGACCACCATCACCCTTAATGTTACGGGGGCCGGAACACCTCTGACATGGTCCATACCCCAGGACACCGTGTTCGTGATAGACAACTCGGGGAGCATGGTGTGGAACGACCCGGGGAACCTGAGGTTCTCAGGGGCGAAGGACTACGTTGACATGATGAAGGTGCCTGACAGGGCAGCGACGGTTGTGTTCGCCGGTGGCGCCTCCTTGGTCAACGGGCGACATCTGACATGGAACTACGCCCAGGTCAAGGCCGACATCGACTCCATACCACCTTCAGGAGGAGGGAC
This sequence comes from Thermoplasmata archaeon, assembly GCA_023140195.1. Lineage (GTDB taxonomy): Archaea > Thermoplasmatota > Thermoplasmata > RBG-16-68-12 > SOIM01 > JAGLME01. The sequence continues at coordinate 33,835 of JAGLME010000029.1, read as the reverse complement.
GAACATACCGGGCGGCATGACGATCGCCACTAATGAGCTGGTGGGATTTGCAGACCCCAGTCATGTGCAGGTTGAGATCCTTCTCACTGATGGCGCGAATTCGAACCCTGGCAACGACGCCGTCGCGCTTCAGGAGGCCCAGAGAGCGGCGAACGAGGGCATCATCATATTCACCATAGGTCTTCTTGCGGGCACTGGTGTGAACGAGGTATTGCTCCAACAGATAGCTGCGATCACAGGCGGTGAGTATCATCCAGCACCAACGGCAGCAGCACTCCAGGACATATACCTGGGCATCTTCCAGCAGATCATGAACATCGCCGGCACGAAGGTAAACGACCCCATGAACCCCAACCCGATGATCAGGGACATCCTGCCACCTTACATCAGTTACGTTCCTGGTACCTTCCGAGATGCCATCAGCAATCCTCTGCCTCCAGACACGATCACGGTCAATCCGGACGGAAGCACCACGATGGACTGGGACGTGGATAAGATATTCATCAACGAGACTTGGATATGCAAGTTCGAGGTCACATCCACGCTGGACGGTCACATCCCCGTGAATGTGTATCCGGAATCAAGGGTCAACTACACCAAGTGGGACAACTCCACCGAGATGGTCTCCTTCCCTGTAACCCTCATCACCGTACTCGTTCCTGAACCCGTCAATCCACCAATTCTCGACATAGGCGCCGACCAGAACGATGTCCATCTTTCTTGGACGATACCCGGTCCTAACATCAGCCACTACCTCATATACAGGTCGTTAGACCAGAGGAACTTCGATTTCTCCAGTCATTGGATAAGTACCCTCTCTGACCCCGATCCGACTAGAACCGATTGGACGGACGCGGGGGCTGCATCACCCACGCCAAGGGAGTACTATTACGCGGTAAGGGCAGTAGATATATTCGGTACTAAGAGCATAACCAGCAACACCGTCGGCAAGTTCACCAAGAGCTTCGACGCGGGACTCAACACTTTCTCCCTGCCGTTGGAACCTTTGGTGGGCAACGACATCGGGTGGTACGCAAGTTCGATCCCGAACACGGTCTACGTCGATTGGATGGACGGCACCGACCATTGGGTTAGACAATGGACGGGTGGTCCCCTGGGAAGACCCGGCCCGCTGGGTGTAGGTGAAGGCTTCCAGATCCACACATCCTCTCCGTCCACGTTCACATTCGTGGGAACACCGGCGGCCATGATAATGTACCAGGAGGGTATGGGGGCGGAACTGAACTTCAGAAAGGGCCTGACTGCAGAAGCCATACAGGACAACGTGATACTCTACTGGAGATCAACACCGAGCTCCATCGGATACGAGATATACAGAACCAATGACAGGATGGCATTCCATTCTACAAGTCTTACGCCGATCGCGAGCGTCGGTCCCGGTGTCACGAACTGGACGGACTTTGGAGCAGTAGCATCTGATGCGGTCTGGTACTACATGGTGGTCCCCCTGAAAACGGGAGGCAAGGAGGGGAGCAGCACATACAGCATTGGCGTCATCTCGGTCACATACGAAGAAGGCCACAATGCAATCGGGCTGCCGTTGAAACCAAATGGTCTGTGGACGCTGGACTATTACTGCGAGAACATCCTCGGAACGACCGGAATGGCCTACGTGACCTTTGGGATATGGAAGTTCCACGCGAGAGAAATGCCGGCAGGAGTGTACGATCCGTTCATGGAACAGGGCGAGGGATACCAGATTTCGGTGGACGGCATAGCAACAAGATACACATACGTCGGCTATTAGGCAGTATCCAAGACAATGGACTGTGATTGTTGATGATCGATGAGGGAATCTGAGAAGCCCACCGCCGTGGGAAACCGGCAAAGATTTTTTACCGTCCCGATTATACCGACCCATCCTCGTAAGGCCATTCGAGCAGGGGAGGGAAGGAAAATGCGAACCCCAAGACGTCAGGTACTGGTTGAGCTCGGTAGTGTTAGCAGACATCTGTCCATATTGGTTGTTCTTCTATTCGTGTTGGGTGCATTTCCATTGATGCGGACCAGCGACCCGCCTTCCGCGGAACCCCTCATGATCGCGGATTTTGGGGAGGACCCGACCGGAATAATCTATCCTGAACCCAATGCTGTTGTACCAATTCAGGTCACCAATCCATCATCGTACTCGAGACCGAATGAGATAGTCTGGTACAAGCTCATCCTCAGAGACTTCCAGCTGTGGGACACATCCCAGATTTTCGTGAGAAATGCCACCAGCGGCGCAGAGGTGTTGTCGGGTGCATTGACCAGCACGGCCGTGTACTATCCTTCGTTGGCGATAAGAGAGATCGATGTTGTCTTTCAGGACGATTTTGCTCCTGATGAAACCAAATCATACCACGTCGTGACCGGACTCCTGCCCTCGCTCGTTGGCGACATGTCCGTGTCCACGGCCGGATCGTACATCTACGTGACGGACGGACCCAGGCAATACGAGATACAAACCTCCCATGCGCTCTCGTTCTGGAGCGAAGGCGTCCGGGTCACGTACACGAACGGAAGCGCGGTGCGAGCAAGGAGTTCTATCCTGGTCAGAGTCGGCGGAAATCAACTGGTCCTGGACCAGACCAACTTCCAGCTCGCATGGGGACCGCCGACCAAAGTGGAGATCGACGAGACGAACGTGATGGTCTCGGTCTACCTGGAATACAGAGCCCCGATAATGGTCAACTGGGGGTTCGGGCTGAGCCAGGAGCTCTACAAGAACGTGGACACGATCCACGCCGATGTCAGGATCAACATATACAACGATAGACCGATGATTGAGACGTTCACCAAGAAGAAGATAAACGAGAAGTTCCACAACCACAATGGCTTCGTGATGGAGTTCTCGGTCCTGTATGCGGGACACGGGGAGTACCAGACGATCTTCGGCAACAGCAACCACACGATAACCAAAGGCAAGACTCTCGACTATTACTGGGAACGAAGGACCAGTTCTTCATTCGACACGGTGGACGCGGGGAACTTCAGTACCCCTACATTCGGAGATCTGGATAATGACGCTGATTACGACCTGGTGATGGGGGAAGAGAGCGGGACGCTGTTGTATTGGCAGAACACTGGCAGCAACATCCTTCCGCAATGGACACAGGACCCAACCATGTTCGCGGCCCTGGGAGACCTGGGCAACAACACGGCCCCTGACCTGGCAGACCTAGACGGTGATGGGGACCTGGACCTCACAATCGGGATGAAGATCGGGATGCTGTTCTACTATGAGAACGACGGAACGGTTTTCACCCCCTCATGGATAAACAAATCCGCGACGTACTCCGGGATAGATGTTGGGGATTACGCCAAGCCCAAATTGGCCGACCTAGATGGAGATGGGGACCTCGATCTTTCAATCGGAGAGAAGACAGGCACGATAGTGTACTACGAGAACACCGGAGACGCCGCGAATCCTGTATGGACCAAGAATGATACTCTATTCTACCTGCTGAACACGGGCAACACCAAGAAACCGGGCCTGTACTGCGCGCCTGAGTTCGCCGATGCCGATGCTGACGGCGATCTGGATTTCATGTCCGGAACGGATGATGCGCCCTACATGGCGGTGAACCTGTTCCTGAACACTGGCGACACGACCAACCCCAATTTCAGCAAACTGAGACCGGACATGATGAACACGGTGAGAGGAGGACCCACGGACGGGACCAGAGACCACAGCGTGCCAGAGATGGTAGATCTGGATGATGATGGCGACCTGGACTTCGCAATCGGATTCTCCAATGGAGAGGTCGTCTACTGGGAGAACATGGGATTGTACAAGGCGGAGAGCGCCGTCAACACCATGGACCCGCTTCCGAACGGCTCTTACAGGTTCTACAAGGACCAGGACAGCAACGACGGACAATATGTTATCGAGAACTACAGCGAGGACTTCTTTGACTATTATGTTGTGGCGAATCCCGAGACCGGTGCGGCAATACTGAGGTACATTCCAGATTTCGCGGAACAGGTGTACAGGGACAAATATGCGGGGGACGAATTCCCCTGGGCCGGGGGCAATGTGAGCTTCTATCCATTCATCCCGGAGGAGGACGGTTATGTCACGAGAGGCATCGCACTTTCAAGGGTGTTCTATGATCCAACCGCGGGCGTCAATGACCCGGGCATGATGGCCGGGACGTTCCTTTCACAGACCGGTACTGCCGGAGGTTTCATTCAGGTCCCCATGACCGCCATGAGCCATGATAGCACCGAGGTTCTTCTGCTGGAAATGCCATACACCACGGACTACAGCTTCTATGACTCAACGGTTGAGAGGCTGAGGACGAAGATGGTGATCACAGGACTGATCGATTTAAAGGTGGGACCGGGAGACATATCGACAACACCCACCGAACCTGAAGACGGGGATCTGGTCTTACTGGAAGCGGAAATCCAGAACCAGGGAACAGGCACAGCCAACGACGTCGACGTGGAGTTCTTCGACGGCAACCCGGACCTGGGAGGAACTCAGATAGGTTCCACAGTTACCATCAGTTCAATAGACAAAGACTCGTCAGAGAGCGCGATCATGGCGTGGGATACGACCGGGAAGACCGGAGCACATGACATCTTTGTCAGAGTGGACTACGCCGGCACCATCTTCGAGATGGACGAGGATAACAACAACGCGACGAGACAAACGTTCGTGACCGACTGGTACAAGAACTGGGGAAGACCGATCCAAGTAACCAATGTCACATACAATGATCTGGAACCTGCTCTTGTGGAAGACGCCAACGGAAAGATGTGGATCGCTTGGCACACATACACGACAGAGGACAACTTCGACATTTTCGCCAAGAACTACTCCGCCGGCATATGGTCTCAAAGGGAACCTGTCGCCATCGGGATTAAAAGGACGAGCAGGCCTTCGCTCGCGGCTGACGATTCGGGAAACGTATGGATGTCCTATTCCAGCAACATCATAGAGTACAACGACTTCATCTCCACCAAGCAGGGCAGGTATTACTGGAGCCAGAAGTTCGACATATACTCACAGAAGTTCGACGGGACGCAATGGTTGTCCAATGAACAGATCAGTTTCGCCGAGATCCTGGACCATTCGGATAACACCCCATGGGTCACAGTGACGGATACGGGAGAGGTCTGGGTTACCTACCGCCATACCCATTTCCAGTTCTACACCGCCGGGCACCAGATGGACAACATCCCGTACCAGGACATGAACGTGACCGCCGTGATGTACAACGGGACGGCCTGGTCGGGCCAGATGGTGGTTGATGATTCATCGGGAAGCCAGGGATGGTGGGGCGGACCGAGGATCGTCGAGGATAATGCCGGGAATCCATGGGTGATCTACGGATCCGAAGTCGGGAACACTCAGTGGGACATCTTTGCATCGATGTGGAACGGAACGGCGTGGTCTGCGCCTGACAGGTTGACCACAAACCCCGCGAACGATATGAGACCTTCAGCAACCGTCGACGCGAACGGATACATCTGGGTCGCCTGGGAATCCATGAGGAACGGGAACAAGGACATCTACGTGAAATACCACAATGGGACGGGTTGGTCGTCAGACATTCGGCTCACAACGGATGCGGGTTGGGACATCAAATCGGCTCTCACCGCGGCGAAGAACGGGGACGTCTGGGTGGCTTGGGAGTCGGACAGGAACGGGAACAAGGACATTTTCCTGAAGAGGTACAACTCTTCCATGTGGTCGCATGATATTCAGGTCACTGACAGTCCGCTTTGCGATCAGGAGGTTGCACTTCATGCAGGTGATGTGACCGGAAACGTGTACTTAGCCTGGGAAACGGACAGGAGCGGCCACGGGAACTTGGACATATATGCCAGGATACTGAACCCAACATCGATGCCAGATGCCGTGATTGGCCCAGCAGAGGGCTTTGTTCTGAGCGTTCAGGGTCAGGATATAGAACTCAGCTGGACTGCGCCTGTGGACCCAAATCTGGACCACTACCTCATCTACCGGTCGGAGAACCAGACCGACTTCGATTTCACGACGCCGCATCATGATACTTCCGGGGACGTGGACCCGTTGAACGTCTCATGGATAGATCCTGGAGCAGCTGGGCCTGCAGCTCCAGGCAAGCTCTACTACACCATCAGGCCGGTGGACTCGACCGGGAACATCGCAACATCCAATGGAACAATGGGAAAATGGACCAAGAGCTTCAACCAGGGACTCAACGTCTTCTCCCTTCCACTCGAACCAGATTCCCTCAAGAACGTCAGCTTCTATGTCAACGACATCCCAAATGTACGGTTCATCAGGTGGATGGATTCGAACGGGCGATGGGTGACCCATGACAAGGGAATGGGGCCTGGTGTGAACGATGAAACAGTGATGATGGGGGAGGCCTACGAGATCTATCTGGACGCTGTAACGAGCTACATTTTCACGGGCAGACCTGCGTCGACGATACGTTATCATGAGGGTTTCGGCGACGAGTTGGCCAGCAGGTATTCTCTCGGGGCATCTGTAATCGGAGACGATGTGACCTTGACATGGACAGAAGTACCTGGGGCGGAATACTATCTGATATTTAGAACTCAAGCGAGATCCTTCTCGATCCTCGGAGAACCGGTGCACGTTTCAGTACAAGGAAGTTCCAGCTGGGTGGACACTGGAACCTTGACGTCCGACGGGGAGTATTACTACATGGTCGTACCGATGGACGCGTCGGGGGAGCTTGGAAGCAGCAGCTATAGCCTTGGTGTTTCCAGAAGGACGTTTGGTCAGGGAATATCCTCATATGCGTTGGCTGTGGAGATTGAAGAGACTGTCTCATTGGATGGACTGTGTTCACAATTGCCAGATGTCGTTGGAATATCGTACTTGACGAATGAAATGTGGAAGTTCCACGCCAGGGAGATGCCTTCGGGCGTGTTCGATTCGGTGATCCAGGTTTCTTCTGGATATCAGATATCCGTATCGGAATCGAGCTACGCTTGGATTACGTTCATAGGATGGTGAGCCAAATGAGGATTATCAGAAAGCAAGTGAGGCCTCAGCAATCTATTTGTACTCGTAGTAACTCAATTACCAAGAGGAGGAGACTTAATGAGTAAGCCCTTGGCTGATGTGGGCAGGAAAGCAGGAGCGATACTCGTAGTTCTTACGCTGTTTGTCTTTGTACTTCCATTGTTTCTTATGGAAAATGCCAGGGCCGCGGATGATGATCAATACATCTGGGGCATGATATTCGACAGCGATGGCCTTCTTCTCCCTTACGACACTGACTTCAGGGTATGGGTCGAACACAACACCACATGGCAAGGCTTCCCTTCGAACACTACGTGGGACCCCGTCGGTACGATGGGCGGTTTCTATTCCTACACTCTTCCGTGGGATCAGAGGGGGATGAACTGGAGCGACGCTGACCAGTACCGAATCCAGATAGACTGCACACCTTCGGGAGACCTAGCCGAGAACGCGACGAGCAACGGGACGGGTTCCCTGGATGACCCGATATCTCCAAGAGGTTCATACAACAACGAGATAAACTGGCTTACAGGGGGAGGTCTCAACAACTCGCAGCAATGGGACGTGATGTGCTCCAACGTCGACCTGATTCCAACTGGCATCGAGCTCAACGGGCAACCCTACTCTCCGCCCATGACGGCCACACCATTCACTACAGTCACCTTCTCTGCGTTCGTCAAGAATGTGGGAAAGACGGACATCGCCGAACCGAACACGATCGTCTTGCGGAACCAATCTGGGGTGTTGGGACAGGACACCGCTATCTACGTTAACTCAAGCACTTCTGTTGGCCCCTACATCTTCACCTGGAACGCTCCGGCAAGCGGGTACTTCTGCTTCAACATAACCGTGGACTACAATGACAACGTGACCGAGACGAACGAGAACAACAATTCTGAAATGGTCTGTTTCTCGGTGGGAGAAGCGGACCTGACCCCAACAGGCGTCGGGATAACGACCGACTATGTCACTCAATTCTACCTTGATGTCTCTGCAACGAACTACCGGTCAGATCCCATACCGATAACCCCTGGGACAACAGCCACTATTGTGACCAATGTCACCAACGTCGGGACCCTGTCGTCCGGTCCTAGCGACCTCGCATTCTATGAGACTCAATGGGAGGGCGGACCTATACAGGGCGTTCCCTTCTACATTCCGATGGTAAGCGCCTTGAATCCGGGAGTCGATGACGGGGCTTTCGTGACCAACTGGCTGGCACCGCTTTTCCATGGCTACTACTATGTCGAGATCACCGCGGATTATAACAACGACGTGGTTGAGATCAATGAGCTGAACAACACATTCATTCTGAGGTTCCTTGTGGACAAACCGGACTACATACCGTTGAATGATACGCCATTGAGTCAGGACGTCACATCCAACAAATCGATACCGATAAGCGTCTTTGTCAAGAACGTGGGCCAGCTGAACGCAACGAGCGTCAGCACGATCGCATTCTACAATCAGTCAACTCCGATGAGTCCGTTCTTTGTCAATCCAAACGTCGCTGCTCTGGATGTGGATGAGACCTCTGCCAGCCCCTACAGCGCAAACTGGATTGCACCAGGTGTCACTGTAACGACGACCTATTATGTGGAGGTCATGGTTGACTACGATGACGACATCGACGAGGCGGAGGAGAGCAACAACACGCTGGTGATACAGTTCAACGTGTTCCCAGGACCTGTCACAACTCTGGTCTATGGAACCCCCAACTACGTCAACGGAACGACCCTGTACATCAATTCGTCCACCCCGCTCGACTTCGATGTCCAGTCTTCGATCATGCCCTACACCCATTACTCCTTGGACGGTGGAGCTTCAGTAAACTACTCTTCGACAGGGACCTTCACGATATCTTCAGAGGGTCTGCATAATCTCACATTCTACAGCTTTGACAGCCTTGGCAACGTTGAAACAACTCGCTCTTCGGAAATTGTGGTAGATAATTCTCCCCCGTTAACTTCTTTGAATGTCACGGAACCCAAATACATTGACCCGTTGACCGGTAATGTATGGGTAAGAAGTTTCCAACCAGCGACACCAGTATACCTCGAATGGGAAAGGGACGATGAACCAGACCTGGCGGTGGGAAGGGAGGTGACCTCTTACCGTGTTTACTTCCCGGATTGGGGCACGTGGAGTAGCTGGACGGACTATGTCCAAGGCAATCCTCTGGATTTGGGACCGACAGATGGACCGATACCGATCGAATGGTATTCTCTGGATCTTCTGGGCAACATTGGGGCGACTCAGACTGCCACATTATACGTGGATAATACCCCACCAGATACATCCTCGGTCATTGGCGAACCCAATTTCGAAAGCGAAGATACCATATTTGTCGAAACAAAGACCGAGTTCACCCTGTCAGCCAACGATGGAAGTGGATGTGGTGTCAATCGAATACTGTACAGGCTTGATACAGATCAGGATTGGATCAATTATACAGGTCCGTTCAAAATCGACAAGTTTGGTGAACACACGATCCATTATAGAGGCATAGACAACCTTGGCAATACGTTCGAGGACTCTCAGGAGGTTTTCGTCATTGGTACAAACTGGAAGCCAATAATCGCCATCATCTTCATAATAATCATGATAATAGTCGGAGCGGCCGTGGGCCATAAGAGACCTCTGATAATGGCAAGGAAGAAGCAGAGAGAATACGAGGAAGCACTTCTCAAGAAAGAGGAAGAAGCCGAATTGGATAGTGAACCTGAGAAAGAGGAATATGAGGAATACGAAGAAGAGCCAATGGAAGAAGAAGTCGAGGAATATGAAGAGGTCGCAGAAGAGCCTCCCGAAGAAGTTGAAGAACTAGAGGAAGAAGTCGTGGAGGAAGAGGAGACTGGTGCAGACGACATAATTGATATTTCGGACAGGAGGGTGGTCTGATGGAGGAGGAAACATACGTGGAAGAGGAGGTCGAGATGATGGAAGAACCTCTGGACGCATGTCCGATCTGCAACTCCGAGATCGCCGCCGACCAGAAGACGATCGAATGCGACTGGTGCGCTGTAGAACTGCACGAAGATTGCGAGCACACTAGGGAGAAATGCCCGAGATGCAAGAGATACCTCCCATCCGCAAAACTCAAAGCACTGGCATCTGACCGAAGGTCCACAGCGGTCTTGATATTCCTCCCATTCGTCGTCATAGAGATAATCATCGCAATCTTCTCCTGGATGAACCATCCGAGCTCGATCAGCGTCCCGGACCTGGACAATTGGTTCTCGATCGGTCTGATAGTGAATGCGATTCTCTTGATTGTCGCGCTAGTGACAATGGGATCCGCCGCAAGAAGGGGGGAAGGCGTCAAGAAGTCGGCAACAAGCAAGAGCCATTCCGAGACTGGAAGCCAGTGATTTATGATTAAGTATTTATACTCACAAACCAATCTAATCACAGTAAGTTACCTTTCTTGATGAAAGGGGCATCGGGGGAAAGAACCAAACGAATCGAGGAGGTTATTATGTCGCATCACGGTAGCCTAAGTGGGCATGGCCTATCGAAATCGGTTTCATTCATTCTGGCAGTGGCAATGGTCACCGGGACCATGGTATCACTGTACCCATATGAGGGTGGGACTGTGAAGGCGCCACCTGTTGCGGGGACGCTGAATATCACATGGGTGGATACGTCACCCATCACGAACACGTACCAGGGTGATGTCAACCTGTCCATGCTCTGGATCGCTCTCAAAGCAGAGGGCGCGGACATCGACCTGAACAGCATAAAGATAGACGTGTGGGGTCTTCCCAGCCAGGGCATCAACCGGACATTCTTGTGGGACGATAGGAACTACGACATGGAGCGCAGCTACGGGGAGTGCGAGATCGCTATTGACTCAAGCTCGCCATACATCCTTCCGCCCACGGGAGTCATGAGGGAATGCCATGTATCGGGCCAAGGGCAACCGGTGGTGATACAGCAGAACCAATCGAGGTACTTCATTGTCTATCTGGACCTGGACTTCGATCCCCTCCAGAAGTTCGTTGACAGGGACCTTCGGGTCTGCATAAACAACGGTCACATCGACAGCTCTGCAGCAACGATTGTCGGCCTTCCAGCCTGTACGAGAACGATCGACGTCAACACCAGGTTCTTCTTCGATGACATGGAGCATGGGCCGGGTGACTGGACATTCTCCGGCGGCGATTCGGGAGGCGTTCATCCGACCGGACTATGGCATCTCAGCCAGGGAGAGGAGGACTGCATAAACAACCTGGGAGGAATGCCATTCTATCACTCTGCTGACACATCATGGTGGTACGGCCACAGATTCCCGTGGTTCGGAGATTACGTGTGCAACTACTACACCCACGAGGCAGGGAAACCGCTCACCAAGACAAGGAACTGGGGGACTCTGACCACTCCGTGGATAGACGCTCGGAAGGGAACCAGTCTTTCAATGCAGATACACCAATTCCTGTCAAGGGAGTTGTATCAGGGCGTCGACCTGGCACAGATATACCTTCTGGACGATGTTGGCTGGCATTTCATCTCGAGCGAGTGGTTCACCGACGACCAATGGAAGAAGCTGAACCTCAATCTCTCAGCATATGCCGGTAAGCAGGTGAAGATCGAGTTCAGGTTCGATACGATGGACGACATGAACAACCTCTTCTTGGGTTGGTACGTTGATGATCTTGTCGTCTTTGGCGAGATCCTGGCACATGACATTGCGGTCACCGACATGAGCGCTCCCGACTTCGTTACCCTTGCACAGCAGGACATCAAGGCCAGAGTGTCAAACATCGGTGCGAGCAATGAGAACAATATCAGGGTCAACCTCACGCAGGACGGCGCGTTGATAGATCAGAAGACGATATCGGCTCTTGCCAGCGGTGCAACTACCAATGTTACCCTGCAATGGACCCCGCCAGCGGAAGGGGTGTATGAGATCTGTGTGGAAAGCGCTGCTGTGCCGGGCGAGACCGTCCTCTGGAACAATAAACAGTGCAATACCGTTACCGCTACGTCACAGGTATACACGAAGGTCGTCGTGCTGAGGTCCTACGGAACCCAGGCAGACGGACCTAAGCAGCTATGGGATCACCTCAACTCGAACTGGGGAGACTACGGACCGGATCCAGTCCTGATAGACTACATAGGACTTGACCTCTATCCGATCACCTATGAAATGATAAACAACACACAGGCAGACCTGCTGGTTCTATCGGGTTCCGGCTACTACTTCCGACCGCCAATAGGAACTGAGCTGGATGATGTTGAGACAGCTGCCATAGAGAAATACGTGAGAGAAGGTCATGGTTTCATTGCCATCGGGTCGGCGTTCAGCCAGAATGTGCCCAACAACAACGACCTTGTGGACCTGGTGGGGATAATTGACCAGCCTTACACCACGAAAGGGAACATCTCCGACGTTCAGGTCTTGGGTACTTGTACTGGGCATCCAATATTCAACAACGTAAACTCTGTTTTCCAGAACGGATTCGAGCAGACCGCGACGCCTAACAACGACATGTCATGGGATGCCGCTGACCTTGACGGAGCCCAATACTGCGCCCATTCTCCTGGGCAGCGCTATTCTGCGATCACGATCTTCAAAGGATCCGTCTATTTCACCTTCGCAATCGATGCGTCTCCGACACCCGACGAGATACAGCTGATCTACAACACATTCGTCTGGTCCCGCTACGATGCGTTCGACTACGATGTCAAGGTCTCGGACGTCAACTCCAACAGGTTCGTCAGACCGTCGTATCCAGCCAAGATCAGTTCGGTGGTTTCGAACATTGGCAAGAAGGATCTGGCATCCGTCCAAGTTGACCTGAAGATAGATGGCTTGACCGTTGATACGCAGATGATAGCACTTCTGCATGCAAGCGAAACGCCAGTCAACTTCACTTGGGTCCCATCGACCGTGGGCACACGCCAGGTGTGCGTCTTTGCAGACATAGTCGGATTCACGGACGAGGATCCTGCCAATAATGAGAATTGTGTGTCCGTGGAAGTCACTAACAACCCTCCAGTTCAAGTTTACGTTCTGGATTCGTGGGGCACCGACTTCGGGGCTCAAGCGCCATGGAGCCATCTGAACGCCCAATGGAGCCTGTACGGTAACGTGCCGGTCACTATCGACTATACGAGATTCAACAAGGAGCACATATACTATCAGGAATTGGTGGACTCGTACGCAGACGTCCTCTTGATCTCGACCTCGAGGTCGGGAGACTGGGACAATCCTGTGGCGGCCGGATACTATTTCACCGATAATGAGATCGATGCCATACTCCAATATGTACAGGAAGGCCACGGGATCATTGCGACCGGGATGACCTTCGACTCGGACAAGTTGCCCAAACACGGCCTTGATTTCGGTCCTCTGTTCGGTTTGAATCCAGCCAATCTCTACACGTTCTGGGATGGGGTGCATGACCTCCAGGTCCTAGATCCCACCGAGAATCATCCATTGTTCAACAAGATCCCGGATACGTACACAACAACCAACGGCCGGACTCTAACACCCGGTTTCTTCATGACCGGTGCGGAGAACTGGACGTGGTCCCACCTTGCTGGTGGGGAATACAAAGCAATGTCCATTCAAACAGATAACGGGGCGGTCATCGCCTATGGGCCGGGAGCATACAACGCGGTCTACATCACCAATATAGTGGAGCAGAACTCCAACACGAACGACAAGCAGCTCCTTTACAACGCAATGGTCTGGGGAAGGACCAGCATCGATTCACCATCGAACCTGTGGATATACAAGGATGGTAACACGCTCAGACTGGAGTGGACCTTGGCAAGTTCACCCAAGATACAAGGGTACAGGGTCTACAGAGCGGACACGGTGAACGGATTCGATTTCAACAACATCTACGCGACCGTCGACAACACCACTGCAATATGGACGGACCCAGAAGGAAGTGTGGGCATAAACCCCAACAGCTACTTCTACCTGGTCAGGGCCTTTGACGCCAAGGGGAATGAGGAACAGAACCTGAACAAGGTCGGTAAGTTCGCACTGCAGTTGTACAGGGGCTCCAACGAGATATCCATCGGCTTCGAGCTTAAGGTCAGTACCACATCGGTGGCGTTCGAATCGGTTACCGGTCAGTACAAGATCATCGAGGCGTTCGATCCGTACACATGCGTATGGAAGACCTGGACCCCGACGGGTGGAGTTCTCACTGAGATTTCCAGGTCCATGGGGCTGAAGGTGACCATGAAGACCCCTGGTCTGCTCATAAATGTCGGAAGGGTCGTCTCCACAAGCATCGAGATCACATCTGATATGGCCTGCGACAACTGGAACTTCGTGGGCTATCCTTCGTTCGAAACAAGATCACTGCCAGGCGCCCTTGACAACTGGGGAATGGCCGGCAAGTACGACCTCGTGCTCTGGTACGATGCATCCGACAAGAAGCAGAAATGGAAATGGTTCGACCCCAATGATCCTGGTGGTTCACCGTTGACGGAATTGAGACCTGGAATGGGGATCTGGATACACGTTACGCAGCCAGGGTTCTGGGACGTCAGGGGAGACTAGTAGGCGTAATCCAACCGCCTGAGGTCGGTCTCCAATCTCTTCAACTTCTTCTTGAGCTTCTCCGCTCCGGAAAAGCTGAACGAGACGCTGCCCCTCAACCCTATCAAAATCCTGTCCTTGCCCTTCCAGAACTTCGCGATTATCTGGTAGTCCTCCAGAGGCAAGCTCTCGTCGACATTGGCCTTGATGAGGCCTTTGTCGGGATCGCACTCCGAGATGCTCAAATCGTTCCTCTTGAGTATCCTGATCGCGTCATTGAAAGCCGAGGTGAAAGGTACGGCCCGAAAGAGCACCAAACGTTCGGAAGTCTCCATGTATGAGTACAATCCCGCTGGTGTGTATTTAACGCCTGTCGGGTGTTTATCATTCATGATAGTGATAACGGATTCCGCCTCAAGAAATCGGATTACTGGAGGTCAAAGGGTTGTTCCAATATTCTTTTATAGTCAATATCTTAATATACTGGATTTGTCTAAGATGAACCAGACCATTTGTTGAACTGGACAAGGAGGAGGCTAGCATGAAAAGTGCTTCTGAAGGCATGAAAGATGTGGGGTCATTGGTAGCTTTGACCTCGATGATGATCGCGGCGGTTATTGTTTTGGCACCGATGATTGTGGTGGCACCGCCGACGGCAGGAGATTTGGACGTAAGGGTATACGATATCGCACCGGCCACTCATACTTTCCCCGGCGACAGCAACGTAACCATGCTGTGGATAGAGATGATGGCGACGGGCGGTGCCGTTCGGGTGACCTCGTTGGATTTCTCATTGGGTGGATCGTTCTCGGCGGGTGAGGTCTCAAGTGTGGCACTTTGGGATGATTCCCAAGGCATATCGGGGCCCGACAAACTGCAGGGCGTTTTTGAGTGTGAACTGACAAGGATCACTAATCCGACCGGAAGCTTTGCGCTTCCAACGGCAGGCAGCCTGAACAACTGCAACACACCCTTTGGGAACTACATCATCCCCCAGTTCCAGACCAGATACATCCTCGTTTTCGTTTCGGTCTCACCGGGTGCGGCCGAGGGTAGCACTATTAGCATCGACCTTGTCATCATGACAACCGATGCGGCGAGCATCAACGGAGATTCTGGTTCGAGCAGCACCGTCGAGGTCCTGCACATCTTCTTCAGCGACGATATGGAATCCGGACAGGGAGGCTGGACCACGGAAGGATGGGACAAGGGACATATGCATGAACCTGATGGCCTCTGGCATCAGAGCTCAGGTGAGGAGAACTGCAAGAACAACATGCTCAATCAGCCGTTCTACCAGAGCCCGACGACCGGATGGTGGTATGGCCACCGATATGAAGATCCATTCGATCTCGGCACGTACGTCTGCAGCTACTATACGCATCAACCTGGCGACTATCTGGCTTCCACGAGGAACATGGGCAACCTCACTACGCCAACCATCGATGCAAGAACTGGAAGTAGCCTAGCCATAAGTTTCCGTCACATGTTGGCAGGAGAACCTGACACGGGTCTCTACAAGATTGACAATGGGCATATGTGGTTGTTTGACGGAACAATGTGGTTCAAGATCACCCCTCCAAGACCCGAATATGCGTTTGGGATTGACAATACAGACAACAGCTGGTGGAAGGAGAAAGTCAATCTTTCCGACTATGCTGGGAAGCAGGTGCAGATTGAACTCAGATTTGACACGGTAGATACTATGAACAACGTGTGGCTAGGATGGTTCGTTGATGACCTCGTGGTTTACGGCAAGTTGCTGGCACATGACATCCATGTGAACAATAACGACGCCTTGCCTGTTGTGGCCCCTCCCGGCAACCCCCTTACGGTTTCAGCTCAATACAACAACATCGGTTCGAGCGATGAGACGAACATAGGCACGAAATTGACCGTGGACAACTCGACTGTTGACACTGGTACAATCGCATCCCTCTTGAGCGGGACCTACGTGATCCACTCACTGACCTGGGGGGCAACAACACTGGGTTCGCACTGGATATGCATGGTAGCAGATCCGGTGACTGGAGAGACCGAGCTCTGGAACAACAAGGACTGCGTGGCGGTAACGGTCGGCGACATACCGGCACACTACATCTATGTGGTCAGATCCCAGGGAACCTCGACCCAGGCGGCAAAGAACACATGGGACTACCTCAACGCCAACTGGCAGAGCTTCGGAGGCGATCAGGTCATAATCGACTACTCGAGCCTGGACATGTCAGGACTTGATTACGCGACCATCTCGGGTCAGAGTCCCAAGCCTGACACACTTGTCATCTCGAGTTCGGGAGGATACATAAACGGTGTCGCACCACCGGGAGGCCAATTCACCGATGTGGAGACGGCGGCGATAGAAAAGTACACACTTGAAGGACACGGACTGATACTTACGGGAACGGTATTCAATGCGCTTATCCCGAACAATAACGACCTGACCGGCCTTGTGGGCATAGCCGACCAGGCATATGCGAGATACGAGCCGATCAGCACGATGGATATCGAATCGTCCTGCACCGACCCGTTGGTCCAGGGCGTGAGCGACCCGTTCTCACTCCCGTTCAATTCGACAATGACGCCGAGCGATAACAGCTGGACGACGGGAGATATTAGCACAGGGGTCTATTGTGCAAGATCGCCTGGCCAACAGGCTGCGATCGTCATCAACAAGGGCGTCTACATGATATCCTTCGCCGCTGAGAGGACCCCGAACAACGACGTATACCGGCTCCTCTACAATGCGATGGTGAACGCCCAATACCAGGTCTTCGACCACGATGTGAAGACGGAGAACATTGTCGCACCCAATTACGCGAGGGTAGGATATCCAGTGAACGTCTCTGCAACGGTCAAGAACATCGGGAAGAACAATGAGAACGTTGATGTCAAGCTCTTGGTGAACACGGTCCCGCAGGACTCGACCCAAATATTCCTGACCGCGACCGGAGGCAGCCAGAGGGTGACGCTGTCATACACCCCCTCGGTGCAGAACGACGACAACGTCTGCATAAGGGCGGACATAATAGGCTTCACGGACCAAGACCTCAGCAACAATGAGGTGTGCAAGATCGTCAAATCGATGAACAATCCTCCTGTTCAGGTGTTCGTCCTGGATTCGTGGGGAACCGACAGCGGCGCTTTGGCACCTTGGAGCAATCTGAACGCCCAATGGAGCCTGTACGGCACCACACCGGTCTTCATCGACTGGACGACCTTCAACAAGGAGAACATCCAGTACCAGGAACTCGTGGACATGAACGCTGACGTACTGTTGATATCAAACTCATATTCAGGTCATCCAGACGAGAACCCAGTTAGCGATGGACATTCCTTCTCGGCCTCTGAGACGGCTGCCATAAGCAGCTACGTCAACGATGGCCACGGGCTAATCGTTACGGGCGGTTCGTTCGACACAAACAAGCTGCCGACCCACGTGGTTCAGCTAGGTCCGTTGATGGGCATAGATAGCGCTTTCCAGTACATGACCACATACAGGGTCAATGACATGCAGGTCCAGAACCCAGCGGGCAACCATCCGCTGTTCTACAACATAAATCCGAACTACAACACGAGGAATGGAACATCCCTTACACCAGGTTTCATCATGACAGGTGCAGAGCCTTGGGCGCCCGGCCATCTGGCAGGCGGGACCTACGAGGCTCTTGAGAGCCCTGCGGGACCGTATGGCGCCGTGATAGCTCATGAACCAGGAACCTACAACACGGTGTACATAACCAACTTCGTGGAGAGAATGGCGAACACCAACGACAAGCAGCTGCTCTACAACGCGATGGTCTGGGCAAGATCGAGCGTCAGGGCTCCCAGCAACCTGTGGGTGCAACTGTGGAATAGCGACAAAGACCTGAGGCTTACCTGGACAGAGAATCCATCCACCGGACTTGTAGGCTACAACATCTACAGAGCCAATACCGTTGACACATTCACGCTCGGGCTCCCGCTGGTCACCGTGCCTGCCGGCACTACCGAGTACATCGATCTGGACCTGGGAATTCTTCCAGGCGGCGTGGTGGAGCCAAACAACTACTACTACATCGTCAGGGCATATGATTCGAACGGGAACGAAGAGATGAACATGAACATGGCTGGGAAGTTCATCATCACGCTGTATCCCAAGACGAACGAGATATCCCTGCCGTTCGTTCAGCAGACAACGACCACGTCGGTCGTGTTCAGCCAGCTTACAGGAAAATTCGATAAGATAGAGGCCTTCGATGCCCAAATGGGCGTGTGGAAGACCTGGACCCCAACCGGCGGTACATTGACCGACGTCGACCACACAATGGGTCTCAGGGTCACCATGAAGCCCGGAGCCGGTACAGTTGACTTCATCAGCGTCGGACAGGTCTCCGCGATGACCGATATCAGCCTGTACCAAGAACTTGCGTCCGAATACTGGAACTTCGTAGGCTTCCCAAGACACCTGAACACGCCACTTCCTGACGCGCTGGACAACTACGGAATGGCCGGGAGGTACGACCTGGTGCTGTGGTATGACCCATTGGACAAGAAGCAGCACTGGAAATGGTTCAATCCCAACGATCCTGGCGGCAGCCCATTGACCGAACTCAGGCCAGGGATGGGTATCTGGGTGCACACGACACTGCCAGGAATCTGGTCGCTCCCAGGAAGTTAAGGTCGGATCTCTCAATCCGAAGTAGGCGAGGTCTGCCACCATGACAAACAGTTGTGGCAAGGGTAGAGATGAGGAAATCTCCTCACGAACGAGGATAACTGTAGCGGTGCTACTGGGTGCTGTTCTGCTCTCTTTGGGTGCCGTTTCCTTCAGTCCCTTCGCTGCTGGCGAGGACGAACCTCCTGTAGGGCTGGATGACATATTCTGGACCAAGGGCCTGCCAATCGTGATTTCGGGCCAGGACTTCGTCGTGAATCAAAGTCAAACGCTGTACATCGAGGCAGGCGCCGTCGTGTTCCTCAAAGAGAACCTGGGAATTGATGTAAAGGGGAAGATGATCGCCAACGGAACATCCGACGAACCCATTCAATTCACTCTGGACCCTGGATCTGCATATGGTAACACTTGGAGATCGCTGGACTTCGTGGAGGACGAAGGTTCGGTGCTTGAGCACGTGGTGATAGGCGTAGCCCGCACTGGGATGCACATATCCTCTTCATCGCCACGGTTGGTGAGCTCTGAGATAGGAGCGTTCAGGACCGCAGTCGTAGTGGATTCCCGGAGCGGTCCAGCCTCGAATCCGGTCTTCGAGAACTGCAACTTGTTCTCGGGGATGTCGCATTTCGATTTCGATGTCTCGGGAACATCATGGGTGACGGCTCTCAACACGACCTACAACTCGACCAAGACCAAGATGGGGGACCCGACCGCACACATCGAGAGGCAGTGGTTCTTGGATGTCCATGTGGACAACTCCATCGGAGAGAAGATCGAGGGGGCCAGTGTCCTTCTGGAAGACAATGCCAATGGGACCGCAACCAACAGCGGCTTCACAGACAGTGACGGGACTTTGAGACTGATTGCCACCGAATATGTTGACAATTTCGGGTTCTTCGGAGAGAACAGGACGTTCCATACGCCCCATGTCATCACCGCATCCAAGCTCGGATACACGGACGATAGCCTCGGACAGTTCTGGGTCCAAACCAATAGTGTGGCGCATTTGACGCTTGTCGATGAAGAGAAACCAGTGACAACCCTGGTGATCTCGGGACCGACTTGCGGAACGGCGCCCAAGTACATCGGGTCGACGACCCAATTCTCATTTGACGTTTCACCCGGAGGCACGGAACCCGTACAGACCAAGTATGCAATCAACGGGGGAGCGTGGACACTCTACACACAGACGCCGTTCGGTTTGACCGATGAAGGGTTGAACACAATCTGGTTCTACAGCTTCGATCAGGCGGGGAACCTAGAAGGAAACAACTCAGACGAGTTCAGCCTTGACACGACTGCACCAACCGTAACAATGACCTTGGACCCAGATGGGGACGGTTCGAACCCTGTCACAATGGACTCGGAAACCTACCTCGAGCTTGCAGCCAGCGATTCTGGATCGGGTGTCGAGAGCCTTGGGTATTCATCGGACGGAGCCTCCTTCCGCGACTACGTTGGAAGGATCGCCTTCTCAGATGAGAAACACTACAACATCAGCTTCATTGTCAAAGACAATATCGGGAACACCGCAAGCGGGGAATTGTGGTTCAGAATCGCCTTTCCTGTCCCAGTGGTTGTGAACAACCCTCCATACTTCATCAGAGAACCCATAGAGGTCGGCGAGGTGGGTGAGAGCTATTTCTACTACGCTGAGGCATATGACCCTGACGGGGATGATGTTCTCTCATACTCACTGGTGAACTCTCCGGCAGGCATGGCAATAGATCAAAACACCGGTTTGGTGACCTGGACCCCAGAGGACTGGCAGAAAGGACAGAACCTGATATTCATTTATGTTACCGACGGCGAAGACAGCGACGTACAGATATTCTACGTAAGAGTACTCGAGAGGGAGCTGGAACCACAGGACAACCTGATGCTCATCCTGGGTGCGATGGGGGTGACCACGGTCGTGTTGGGCGCGTTAGCGGGCTTCACCGAGTACGGAAGGTTCAGGTTCTACCTGTACTTCCTGGTGCCGCTGTATTCCAAGCTTAGCAGGGAGAAGGTGCTCAACCAGTTCCTCAGGGGTCAGATCTACGGGTACATAATGGCGTATCCGGGCGAGAACTATTCTTCCATCAAGAAGGCCATGGGCGTGGAGAACGGCACCCTGACGCACCACCTGTACATTCTCGAGAGAGAGGGCTTCGTGGCCTCCCGCGTGGATGGGAGGAACAAGAGGTTCTACCCCGCAGGAGTGGCCGCGGAGAGAAGGACGAAAGCGAGCATGATCCAGAAGGCCATTCTCAAGATGATCAGGCAGAGTCCGAGCCTGACACAGACAGAGATCGCAGAGGCGTTGGGGACCAGCAAGCAGGTGGTGAACTATCACATAAAGTCACTGAAGAAGGTGGGCCTGCTCTCGGTGGCGAAGAACGGTTCCAGCCTCGAATATCAGGATCTGAGCAGGAAACAGTGAGACCCGTATTGTGGGGCGTCCATCTAGAAGTGGCTCGGTCAAAAGGTTGTTCCAATTTTATATTATATACCAAGGACTGTTGATAGAGCGGTGAGAGAGATCCTTCCCCTAGACGGAAACAACGTATTTGGCTCCCAGTCTGGGTCTGTGGGCGTCAAAACGTTGTTCCAACATTTTTTTATATCTGAAATGGATACAATCCCGAAAGTCCCCTATTGTGGCATTACTGTGGTTAGGAGAGGAGGTCATAAGAATGTTCAATACGCGTTCTGATAGTGAGAAGGATTTTAAGAAAGCCTCGTCTGTGATCGTGTGTGTTGTAATGGTGGTTGCGACATTTGCCGCTATCTTTGCGTTCGCATCGACGAACGTTGTGGCGGTTATCCAACTTGACGTGACCGGGGCGGACGCGGCTCCTCCGGAAGGAGTGTTCCCCCAAGACAACAACATAACGACACTGCATTTGACGCTTCAGCCCCAGGATCAAGCTGTTAGCATCACCAGCATGACGTTCGATTTCACCGCGGGTTCGACCGCGGCGGACGCGGACATCGAGAAGATATTCATTTTCAACGATCTTGATGGTGAAGTGGATATGGATTGGAGCGAAGTTGAAACGTCCAACTTCGGCGTTCTATCAACGGTATCCAGCCCATCTTTCCCGCAACTGATGACGTTTAGCGGCTATAGTGTGGGACCTTTCAGTCCCAAGTATGTTACAGTTTACATTGATGTTGCAGCTGGAACAGAGGGTGTTACGTTCGGTATGGAAATGACAGCGATCGTCTGTGCCGATCCGGCGCCTACTATCACAACTCCAGCGGGTTCAGAAACGACCGTGAAGACCGTCATATGGAGTGACGAGATGGAGAGCGGTCAGGGAAGCTGGACCTTCAGCGGAGGACCGACTCCACTATGGCACATGGACACGTATTGGTCCTACGTGAGCGAGAGTCCTGCGACTGCTTGGTGGTATGCGAACGTCACTGAGCCCGACCCGTCCTTCGTGAACACTTACTATTACTCCATAGGCCCAATACAGGGCGTAAGGAACTACGGAAACCTCACTTCCGGCAGTATCGATCTGTCTGGATACAGCGACCCCGCAATGAGCTTCTGGCAAGACCTCCGAACCGAGAACCAGGTGGGGGCTGACGAGGCAAGGTTCCTCGTTGAGGACACGTCGAACCCGGGCGTTTGGGTGGAGCAAGCCCTTTGGAGAACAACTGGTACTGACAACTGGACGAAGGAGTATTTCGATCTGGCGCCTTATGCCGGCAAGACTGTTAGATTCAGATTCTATTTTGACACTATTGACTTCCTGAACAATCTGTTCCGAGGATGGCTCATAGACAGGCTTTACGTGTATGGTGCACAGGAAGCCAACGACGTCAGCGTCGGTGATTTCAGCGCTCCCAACTACGCGCTTCCGACGGACAACGTCAATGTTGCCGCGACCATCTACAACCTTGGCCAGTCGGCCGAGACCAATGGTTCCAACGGAGTCGATGCTTGGCTGAAGATCGATGGAGCGTATGTCCAGGTGGACAATATAGCGTCAATAGCCCAAGGCGGATCGCAAGGAGTCAGCTTCATTTGGGTCCCCGGGGCGACGGGCGACTACAACGTGTGCATCGAGGCATGGCAGGTCCAGGGAGAGACCAACCTCGGGAACAATGAGGCGTGCAAGACAATAGGCGTCAGGAACGTCGCCTCCAAGAAGATCTCGATTGTCCGTTCGATGGGCACCAAGAGCGGCCCGGTCATTGGGACCTGGATGGACCTCAACGCCAACTGGGAATCATACGGAGTGACTCCACTTGAGATAGAATGGAAACTCCTGAACAAGACCTCCATAACCTATGCGGACATTGTCGCCACCGGGGCAGACACGCTTCTCATTTCATTGTCGGCTCAACTGGGCCTTGCAGGGGCATGGTCCGAACTCTCATATGCTGAGATAGCGGCCATCAAGAAGTACACCGTCGAAGGCCATGGACTGGTTGCTACAGGAACCACGTTCTATAACTCAATACCGAACAACGACGCCTTATTGGACATGTTTGGAGTCGTCAATCAAACGTTCAATCAGACCTTCCCTTCGGAGATAGATGTGAACCACGAGAGCGCTGGCCACCCGCTTCTGACCAATGTGGCTGCAGATCCGTTCGTCATAGGCAACAACTACTCGAGCGTCCCTGACGACGATTCGACCTGGGATGATCCCGACATGAAACCGGGCAGCCTCGGAGGAACGTATGTGGCAAGATCGACCGGATTGTCTGTGGCGCTTGTCGAATACAAGCAGTTGGTCTACATCTCTTGGATACCCGAATGGTTCGGCAATACGGTTGACAAACAGATCCTCTACAATTCACTGGCATGGAGCCAGTACCAGATAATTGCACATGACGTGTCAATGTCAAGCATCATTGGCCCCGACAGGGTGAAGCCGACACCGATCATGGACATCACGGCAACCTTGACCAACCTGGCAAGTGTGGATGAAGATAATAACACCGCGGGAATCGACATCGTCCTGACAGAGGACGGCGCGGTTGTGGACTCGACCAACATCCCAACGCTCGGAGCCGGCCTCAATACTCCGGTCACCCTGCAGTGGGACCCGCCAGCAACGCCGGGAACCTACAATATCTGTATGAAGGCAATGCAGGTTGTGGGCGAGATAGACACATCCAACAACGAGGTGTGCAAGAACATCGAGGTCATCGACGCTAATATCATCATAATAATGGTATTGGACTCGTGGGGCACAGACAACGCGGGTTTGGCGCCTTGGGACGATCTCAACCTGAACTGGGCAACCTACGGACCTTATCAGGTCCTCATAGACTACACATACTTGGACAAGGAGGACATCACGGCACTGGACCTGACCTATTCAAGCGCGGACATCTTGTTGATATCCTCTTCGAACTCAACCGGCCTTTCGACATCCGAGTTCACCAACGCCGAGATAACGGCCATCCAGGCATACGTTAACGCCGGTCACGGGATCATGGGAACGGGAACGGTACTGAACACCAACTTCCTGATCAATCACGGCCAATTGGCCCCACTGTTCGGAATAGACGGTGCTCAGCCTTACACTGATACAAGCGGAGTGACCGACTACCAGCAGATAGACACAGGGCACACGGTGTTCTGCAACATAGCAGATCCATTCACGACTGCCAGTGGAATATCATCAACTCCTGGAGGTGCCCTTCCGGACCCTGCAGGATGGACCGCTGCGAACCTGCAGACCGGAGCCGAATACCTGGGCAACTCGACGCCAGAGCCTTCGGCTGGGGCGATCGTAGCCAACGACACAGGCACATACAGAGGTGTCTACCTCTCCAACGCCCATGAGATGTCCTCCAACAGCGATGACAAACAGATCCTCTACAACTCGATGATCTGGGCAGCCGGAAAGACCTGTTTCCCGTCTCTGCCGCCACCGCCACCTACGAACCTGCAGATATCGATCGTCGGCCCCGACCTGGAGCTGGATTGGACCCCGGGCAGTGCCGAGCCTGATGTGCACTTCAACGTCTTCAGGTCGATGACTGTGGACGGGTTCACCTTCGGTGTACCATACGACCAGACACCTTCACCTCCATGGACCGACCCTGACCCCAACGAAGCCGCTGACACGAACAACTACTTCTACGTCGTGAGGGCGATAAACATCACGAGCGGGCTGACCGAAACGAACACCAACAAGGTCGGCAAGTTCTACAACCAGCTTCACAAGGGAACCAACGACATATCGATACCGTTCGAACTGCATGATACCACGGTGGGCGCCGTGTTCGGCGACATTTCCGCGGACATCAACAAGGTCTCAGTCTACGACACTGCCACCGCGACCTGGCTCTCATGGGTGCCGATGGTCGGAGGTCCTCTGACCGACGTGGACAACATAAAAGGTATCCGGGTGGAATCCGACAAGAACAACCTGGACTTCATCACTGTGGGCCGTGTGCCGACGAGCACGCCGATCGTACTGACGATAGGTCTGGACTCATGGTTCTTCGTGGGATATCCCAACCTGTTGGACACTCCTGGCGCTTTGCCAGATGTACTCGATAATAACGGTCTTGCGGGATTGTACCTCATCGTGATGTACTACGATCCCACTGACAGAAAGATGCCTTGGAAGTGGTTCGACCCCAACGATCCTGGTGGTTCGCCGCTCCAGAGCATAGAGACCGGAAAGGGATATTGGATCCTGATGATCCTGGGCGGTACCTGGACGGTACCTGGAGAGTGAAGTTGATAGAGAGGTGATATGACATGATAAGAAAAAAAATGTCAGCTGGAATATGGGCACTAGTTGTGCTATTGAGTGGGCTTGGAATGCTGGGAATCTTCTCGGTTCCTGTGGTAGCTCCGCCCAACATGCACTTCTTCAGCGGGTCGATAACGTTCAATGCCTTGAACGCTCCCGACCAGACAGAAGTGTTCGCTGAGATAGACGGAACTCTGTACGGACAAGATTCGATGTTCGGTGGAACAGGAGGATATGATCAGACTTCTTCCACCTACAGCTTGGCCGTATCCGGAGAGGACACTGCGAATGCAACGGCGAAAGAAGGCGGACTGAATGGGCAGCGAATCATATTCTGGGTAATCGCACCTGGAGACCGGCCATATATAGCAAATAACGCACCGCTTTACACCGATGGTGGTGTGGACACTTTGGACTTGGTCGTTCAGGCTATTGGTCAGCCGCCTATGGCAAGGTTGAACCAGATTTCCCATCAGAACACATCAGGCCCAAGTGACTGGGTCCAGTTGTACAATCCTTCAGCCTCCAGCAATGTGGATCTTACTCTAGGCTGGGGTATTGAAGACAACTATGGAGGCTTATGGGCCTTCGGACCTGGAGACATACTTCCACCTTTGGGGTACAGCCCCGTACCACACAACGTAGCCCTCCAGGATACTGACGGGAATGCAAAGCTCGTCTGGGCAGATCCCGTGGGCACGATTGCAGGAGGAAGTGACGTGGTCATGGACAAGGCAGAATGGGGACCGCACATTGGTGATTCAGAAGCTTCTGGTGGCGACACAATTGGACTGGACAAGGGCGTTGGTTCCGTTTGGGATCCGAACTTGGCCGATTGCGGAGTGCCGGACGTTGGATACATGAGAATTGACCCAAACATTGACACGGACAAAGATGCTGATTGGATATGTGGCACCGGCTTGCCGTCATTTCCGGAATTGTGGCCACTTGGAGTGGTTGGATATGAGAGCGACTATCTTGATCCAGAAACTGGAGATATGGCAACCAACTTCGTCTGGCAGGTTTGGTACGCTCATGATGACAATTTTCCACCAGTGCTGGGACCCTTGCTGAACATCTACAACCAGGCTACGGGCATTCCCATTCCATTGTCGCCCTTTGCCATGACTTGGATGTCATGGGTGGGTGGGACAAACGACTATGTGCATGATCTCGGAGGGGCAATATACGCGGACACCCACACCGGTTTTGCACAGGGAACCTACTGCTACAACATCACTGTCACTGATGGCACATTCTCCAACACGACAGTCGATTTCTGCTTCACAGTGGGAGATGCAGTTCCCCCTGACATCAACAATGTGTTGCTCAATGGGACTATTTCGAAATTGGTCCAGCCGGGAGAAGATGTGATTCTGACAGCGCAGATAGACGACTCCCTCACCGGGGGCTCTCTCATCCGGGATGCAGAGTACAGCCTCAATTGTACCGCACCCTGGATTCTGATGAATCCCACCGATGGGGCTTACGACCAGATCACTGAACAGGTGGACTTCACATTCAACACGGCTGGATTGGATGGTGCTTATACAGTAGCAGTACGTGCTTCGGATGTTGTCCCGAACGTGAATAGTACATGTCAGAACGTCGCGACGCTAACTGTTATCATAGGACAGGACCCCCTACCACCCAATGTATATGCACCGAGGTTGAACGGCCAGTTGTTGCTGAACGTGACGCCTGGAACGCCTGTTCAGTTCACGGCGATTATCGATGACTCTGCCACTGGTGGAAGCAACATCGGCGGAGCCAACTGGTCGGTATTCACCACCTTTATGGGAGATATGCTGGCTTTGGACATATTGGACTCGGACAATGAAACGATGTACGTGGACATAGACACAACTGGATGGGCGGATGGCGGGTTTCTGATATGCGTGATTCATGTTTGGGATGTAATACCGAACTATGGTCCAGCGCCATATCCAGATAGCTGTGCAGGATTGATAGTTGATGGTACCGCACCATCCATTTCGGGTCTGACCCTAAATAGCGTGTTGGGAGCAATAACAGTGAATGACGGAGAAGACGTCTACATCAATGCAACCGTGGATGATACACTAACGGGGCAATCCTGGATCGCCAACGCCTATTTCACGATAGATGGAGGATCCAACACAGCTATGACCCCTGCTGATGGTGCATTCAATTCGATGTTAGAGGACGTGGAAGGCCTCCTGAACACAGCTGGCATGGGAGGTGCTGCGTACGATATCTGTGTTTCAGGTGCAGACATTCTAATGAATACAAATGTCATGGGAGCTTGCCGAGTGTTGACTGTCGTGTTTGTCGATGTTGACGCTCCAGACATATCGAGCCTGGTGGTGGTGCCAACGCAGTTCCTGGCTGGTACGCCATTTGACATCACGGCTACCGTTGATGACACAATACCGGCCACGGGGCCGAGCAACGTCAAGAACGCAAGCTACGACGTGAGAAACCAAACCACGGGCGCGTCCGAGGCCAAGGGCGATATGGATGCTACTGTTGGCACCTTCGATACACCGTACGAGGAAGTTGAGGCTTTGGGAGTTGACTCGACTGGCTGGGCATTGGGATTCTACGATGTGTACGTCTACGCTTGTGATATTGTACCCAACTGCGGCTGGATAGGCACACCGGCGACTCTTGAGATCGTGACCACGGTCGAGAAACCACCCGAAATAACAAACCCTCTGGCCGACCCGGATGAATTCACTGAGGGTGGATCGGTCACCTCGATTCACCTCACGGCAACATTGGACGACACCAATACAGGCGGCTTAGACATCGCCAACGCCTCATACAGCATAGATGGTGCAGCGGGTGTCGCGATGACTGCGGTTGATACGTTCGACAGCCCGACCGAAGACGTAGAGGCGACTGTGGACGTAAGTGCCTTCGTTGAGGGCACATACGAGATATGTATCTTCGGAGCGGACTCTGCTGGAGCCGTCAATGTATCAGGTACTTCCTGTGTGACGATAACCGTGGCACCGGTAGGCGTTGATGTCACTGATCCAGATGTTGGCACGCCGTCGGTGACTCCGGCCTCACCCGAAGAGGGTGAAACGGTCACAATATCAGTGGATGTCACAGACGATAGCGGTTTGACTGTGGTCATCACGATCACAGGACCTGGTGCAACGCCGATCGTGACGAACCAAGACATGGGAACACCAACTGGGGACACATTCTCGTATCAGACAGTGGCTCTGACCGCAACTGGAGGCTATTCATACACAATAACCGCGACTGACGACGCAGGCAACAGCGAAACCACGACAGGAACCTTCACCGTCACAGAGAAGGAGGAACAACCTGACGAGGGCATCCCATGGTGGGTCTGGCTGCTGCTGATTATCATCATAATCGTGATCGTAGTCATAGCTGTCGTGGCCATGAGGAAGAAACCGGAGGAGGAGATCCCCGAGGCGCCTCTCGAAGAAGAAGAGGAGCTGCCGCCTGAGGAGGAATTCGTCGAGGAAGAGGCCTTCGTGGAAGAAGAGGCACCTCCAGAGGAGGAGTTCGTCGAGGAAGCACCCGAGGAGGTCGTCGAGGAAGCACCTCCAGAGGAGGTCGTGGAAGAGCCTGCTCCTGTCGAGGAGGAAGCACCGGTGGAAGAAGCTCCGGCAGAGGAAGCCCCTGCAGAAGAGGCTCCCGCAGAGGAGGAAGCAGCACCGGGTGGCCCGATCAGCTGCCCCAACTGCGGCACGGTGAACCCTGAGGGTATCAGCGTCTGCACATCTTGTGGGTCTCCGCTCTAGGAGCCCCCCAACCCTTTTCCTTTTTCTTTTCAATTCTCTTGAGAGCGAGAGCTGTGCCTGCTCAATCGATCATTAGGTCCTCACTCCAGACTCTTTGTCCTTCTGGGCAAGTTCCAGAGGAGAGGTGCTGTTTTTAAATAGAAAGATTCCGTTTTCTTTCTGTCTCTAGGTGGAGGAGGAGGAAATGCGTTTAAACACAGGCTTGGAGTCTTCTGCCATAGAGCTCTTGAGGATGGATGTGAGAACAATGAAAGGTGAGAGAATACGCAAGAGTGGGCAGGGAGCTAGACGGACCTCGATGTTGGTGGTCTTCCTGGTGTTTGTGGGGGCCTTTGCCGGCATGGTAAATCTCATGAGCGAGAATGTAAGGGCGCAAGACATCTGGGAGCCGGACGATACGGCTGCACAAGCAAGCGTCATCCCCACGAATGGTACGATGCAGAGCCACTATTTCCACATACCTGGTGATGAAGACTGGGTTCACTTCTCAGTGACGTCCGGCACTCAATACATCATTGAGACCCACAATCTTGGTGTTCAGGCGGACACGTACATCTACCTGATCGATACGGACGGAGTGACGGTTTTGGACCAGGATGATGACGGAGGGGCAGGATGGGCATCAAGAATCGGATGGACTGCTCCAACCACAGGCACCTTCTATGTCCGAGTTATAGAGCTGGGAGGAGGTGGAGGTCCGGTTGATTATGACTACGACATCAATGTGATAGAATCTAGCACTGGACCGGACGCGTACGAACCGGACAATTCGCCTGCTGAAGCAAACCCCATTCTCACGAATGGCACAATGCAGAGCCACACATTCCACATACCAGGTGACGAGGATTGGGTCATCTTTCCAGCGACGGAGGGGAACGAGTACATCATTGAGACTCACAACCTTGGTGCTTCGGCGGACACGTACATCAACCTGTACGATTCGAATGGCGTGACGATCTTGGATGGGGATGATGACGGGGGAGTTGGATGGTGTTCAAAGATTGTGTGGCTTGCCCTTCAAACCGACAATCTCTATGTCAGAGTCACGGAGCTGGGAGGAGGTGGAGGCCCGGTTGACTATGACTATGACCTCAACGTAATCGAGGTTGTGGTAGGCCCCACTTTCTCCATCTCGAATGTGGTCCCATACAGGTATTCGATAGCCCCCGGTGAAGTGGTGGCATATGAGGTTACTGTCACATCCGTGGCCGGCTTCACGGGCAGCGTAGACCTCAGCGTCACGGACACGCCTCCCCTCCTATTTCCACCTGCCATTTCCACATTTGTCCCATCCACGGTATTGGTTCCTTCGGGTGGAAGCGTGAGTTCGACCCTCACCATCAGTAACACGGCCACTGTGATGAACAACAATTACCTACTGACCATTACAGGTAGTGATGGTGTAGCGACAAGTACTTATGAGACCTAACTAACAGTCAATTCACTCCCCTTCTTCGCAGTTACAATTGATCCATACTCCCAAACGGTGGCACAGGGTAGTATCGCAATTTATGCTCTAACACTCACATCGAAAAACGGCTATTCTGGGAATGTATTTCTGGACTTCGCCGGCAGCTTGCCAAATGGACTGGTACCGCCGGCCATAGCTTCCTTTTTCCCAAATCCGTTGGCGGTTCCGTCCGGAGGATCCGTGACATCGACCTTGACAATCAGCAACACAGCGACAGTGGCGGCAAATAGCTACCTATTTGCGGTCTGGGGAGCCAATCTCACCAACTTCGGCGTGGGAGAGTTGACCATCCAATCAGGCCCGGTGCCCTCCTTCACCGTCTCGGTGACCCCGCCCACCCAGACAATAGTACTTGGTGACTCCCCGACCTATAGCGTCACCGTCACTTCAGTGGACGGTTATGCGGGTGACGTGGACCTCAGCATTGCTTCGGCACCTGGAGGTTTGATGCCTCCGGCCACAGCCACATTCGTTCCGGCAACGGTGACAGTACCTGCTGGGGGAAGCGCAGCTTCCACCTTGACCATTACCAACACCAGTTCTGTGGCGGGCAACACGTACACGTTGACCATCACAGGAAGTGAGGGCTTTTTGAGAGACACCGCCAATGCAGATCTGGTCGTTTCGACAAACCCCATCTTCACCGTATCTGCGACCCCCTCCTCAAGAACGATAGAGCCAGGCGACTCCACAACCTACAGCATCACAGTCGCATCAGTGAACAACTACGGGGGCGATGTAGATCTAGGCGTCGCAGCCACACCTGTTGGTCTGATACCTCCCGCCACAGCCACATTCGTTCCGGCAACGGTGACAGTACCTGCTGGGGGAAGCGCCACTTCCACATTGACGATTGCCAACACAGGTAATGTGGCGGAAGACACCTACGCATTGACGGTCACGGGAAGCGAAGGAGCCTTGACGGATACTGCTGATGTGGATTTGACCGTAGAGACGACGCAACCAGGGAACATCAAGGGGACTGTCGTGGACCAGAATGGCCATCCTGTGAATGATGCAGAGATAGAACTGCTTCAAGGTGCCAGCGTTGTCAAGGAAATGGAAACGAACTCGAAGGGAGAGTACGAATTCACCAATGTGAATCCAGGCGACTGCACGGTACGCGCATCCAAGAACGGATATTTGCCTGATGAAAAGACGGTGACGTTGTCGTCTGGTGGAACAGAGACTGTGGACCTTGTCATTGAGCTTGGCACAATCTCAGGGAGACTGACGGACGAGGAAACGGGGGATCCAATCGGGGACGCTAGGGTGGAGATCTACGGTGACGGAGATCTGGTGGATGTCATCACAACAGATGACAACGGTCGATTCTCTGTCGACCTGAAGCTCGGTACATATGATGTGACAATCAAGGCCAAAGGTCACGAGACCGTGACAAGAGACAATATAGAGCTGACCGAGTCCGAAAGCGATGTTCATATGGGGACCCTCAAGGCCACACCAATAGCCGAAGGTACGTTCCTAGGAGACTACTGGTGGCTGATGCTTGTCATTATTATTGTGATAGTAGTGGTGATCGTTCTGGCAGCTGTACTCAGGAAGAAGAAGCCCACAGCAACACCTGTACAGCCACGCCCCCAACCCAGGCAAGTTCAAGCTCCGCCGCCTCCCCCACCACAAGAGGCCCCTCCACCACCACCGCCCGATCAATAGGCCTTTGAGAACTGTGGGTAGGGCATTCGCTACTCCGTATTAGATCATTCATTAATCCTCCGTCGGAGAAAATTGATACACACGCAACCTGTTTAACGGCTAAGCCGAGAACACGCCACCGAATGGCATTCTAGCGGTTATGACTGTTAGTAACCGCGGGCTGAATTAGTCGCCGAAGCTTCTAACTTACACCCCGGTCCTATCAAACTCATCATTTATGAGTGTCATAAGGCGTCTCGTTTTGAGGGCGGCTTCGAGCTTAGATGCTTTCAGCTCTTATCCGCTACGGCGTGGCTGCTCAGCATTGCCCTGCCGGACAACTGATAGACTAGAGGCCGCGAAGCCCCGTTCCTCTCGTACTAAAGGCTCCTTCCCCTCAGACGCCAAAGCACTTCCATCGAAAAGCAACAAACCTGGCTCACGCCGGTCTAAACCCAACTCACGATCCCTTTTAATGGGCGAACAACCCCACCCTTGGCAGCTTATGCACCACCAGGATAGGAAGAGTCGACATCGAAGTAGCAAGCCTCGGGGTCGATACGAACTCTAGCCCGAGACAACTCAGTTATCCCCGGGGTAACTTTTCTGTCATCAACCGCCCCCATAAATGAGGCTGGTTGGTTCGCTAGGCCCTGCTTTCGCATTGTGGTTTGTTATTGGGCCAAACCACATCAAGCCAGCTTTTACCCTTACACTCAACGATAGATTTCTGACCTATCTGAGCTGACCTTTGGGCGCCCTTGATATCTTTTCAAGGGCGTGGCGCCCCACCCAAACTGCCCACCTATCGGTGTCTCTCCGAAGAGGTAAGTGATACAAGTTCAAAAGGGCGGTGTTTCATCGTTGACTCAGAACTTGGCTAGCGCCAAGCCATAGTAACGTCTCCCGCCTACCCTACACATTCAAGCTCATATCACAACGACAGGCTGCAGTAAAGCTCCACGGGGTCTTCGCTTTCAGATGGAAGGTACTGGACTGTGCGCCAGTAAGTCGGTTTCGCCGGATTCCGCGCGGGGACAGTGGGGCTCTCGTTGGGCCTTCATGCAAGC
>JAGLME010000028.1 GCA_023140195.1 Thermoplasmata archaeon | reverse complement strand
GTTTACTTAGGGCTTCTGACTTCGCTCTACCAAAAGAGCGTGCCTTTCCTTGCCCGGACTGTGACCATATTGATGCTGCTATAGTAGTACTCGAAGGTTATGAGGCCCCGGGAATCAAGGATGCAATCGTAGCTTCGCTGGAGCGCAAGAAGGCTTCTATGAAGTGCGATAAAGAGTCTGGCGCTGATGCCGATCCTAATTCGGCTGATGAGATAGAGGATAAGATCAACCTTGATAAGGTTAATGATCTTATTGATCTATATGCTGAGGCCCTAGAGGGTGAGGACGAGCTTTTAGAGGTAACAGACGACACCGAAGACCTGTTAGACAATGAAGATGCCGCCAAGAAACGTCCCCAGGACAAGCCCGGCGGATCAAATGTTGGTAAACATAAGACAGGTCCCTTCTGTGGTCCCGCTGGTGGTGCCCCCAAGGGCAGCTATCCAGTGAACACAAAGAAGCGTGCTATCGCTGCTCTATCGTACGCGCGGCATGCACCTAACCCTGCTGGAATTAAAGACTGTGTCTGTAAGCATTGGGGTTCCTTACCTGCTTGTAAAAAGAAGGCTAAGGACACTGAAATGCTATTGACTGAGTTCAAACAACTCAGAGATGAGCTACTTGAACTGGAAGTCAAACTAGAGTGTCCTACTTGTGACGAAACTGGTGCACAGGTAGAAGCTAAAGACACAATGATTGAAGTTCAGCAGGATCAACTGACGGTACTAGAGGACGATTATAGAGTCCTCAGTGAAGAGAATGTTCAACTCCTAACCGAGTTGACCAATCGTCTCGCCGATCGTGCAATAGAGCTTCGCATCTTGAGTGGCGAAAGCATCGAAGATGTAGAAGCCGCCCGAGATGAGTTTATGACTCATAGTATCGCTGAGATGCGTGATTCCGTTACTACACTGATCGACGCTTTTGACGTTAACAAAGCGGCCGAAAGGTTGAATGACGGAATGGCAAAAGATCCCAAAG
Organism: Thermoplasmata archaeon; assembly: GCA_023140195.1. GTDB lineage: Archaea > Thermoplasmatota > Thermoplasmata > RBG-16-68-12 > SOIM01 > JAGLME01. The sequence continues at coordinate 157 of JAGLME010000028.1, read as the reverse complement.
GGACCGTGGATGATCCTACCATTCTTACAGATGGTGATGATCCCAAATCTCAGGGGCAAGCGCCTACAAAGGAAGAGGTTATGAGGACTTTCAATAGTCTGCATGCTCGTTCCGGAGTTAAGGCAGCCCGGCAGTGGCTCGATGCCATGAAGGCGAA
>JAGLME010000027.1 GCA_023140195.1 Thermoplasmata archaeon | reverse complement strand
GAATATGAGTCTCTAGCATTGGATGAGCAGACTCGGCTACTTGAAGCCTTACCCATGGTCCTGCTGCATTGTTGCAGCTCTCTTCGTACTCGAGCTCTTCCCAGAGCCTGTCAAAGACAGGGTTCTCGTGAGTTTCTTTCTCTACCTGACCGGCCCACCTATGAGATGGACTATAGAAGTGGCTCTTCCAGTAATCGTGATTACATATCCACGTGGGAAGCGTAAAAACGACATCTATATGTGCGATTTGTGGCATTGTTTAAACCTCTGTATCTTCCTGATACATCTGTTGCATCTATCACGTTCCGGTGCCGTTTCATGGATAGCTATTTTCCTACCCTTGCCCCAGGTGAACCTTCTTCCGCAGCTGACGCATACTTTCATTTTAAAAGTCCTCTTGGTCGCTCTCTAGTTCCTCTATCCTGGCACGAAGTTCATGTATTAGGTCTACGACACAGTTGCAGGCACAGCATAGACTGTGTGGTCTATCAGATATCTCAATCTTGTGTCCACCAATATACCATTCACCTTCGCGCATTATGGACCTTCTCCGGACATAATGTCCTCTTTTTGGTCCAGGTACTCGAGTGTGGCTCGTATCTGTTTGATCCGACCCTCACAATGGAAGATGCTACCAGTGAGGTTTTTATAGGCATCCGTGTCAGGACGATAGTCCTCACGTCTTATTTCGAGCCCTTCTAAGATCTGTAGATACTTAGTCAGAGCCTTTGCTAGATGTTCTCTCATTAGTACTACCTCCTAGGATCTTTCTTTAATGATACATGAGCGTAGTGACGATCAAGGTCTTTATCAAGTGCACGGTAAGGACCATGGCTAACATACACAACAGTTAGTGTTCCTATGTCCTTAACCTCCACTCCCTCTCCAACTCTAGGGACCACGGGCCAGTTCCTCATCCCGTGCTCTTTACCGTCAATGTATAAGATTATAGTAATCATTTACTCCGCGCTTTCTCCTGTCTTATTTTTCTAGCCTCTTGTTTGTTAGGAATGTGCTCTCTAGTAGCAAGGATGCTCTTGGTGAGCTCAATCTCCTCCCTAAGATTTTTAAAGGTGGATGCAAGCTGGTAGTACCTACCCCATTTGCTCTCCAACCTACGCAGTCCTACAAGATGTGCAAGGAGCTGTCTGGTATGAAGACCTTGAAGGTATCCTGTTTTACCCAATACCATCGTTACTCCTCCGGCCAGTCCTCTAGTGGACACCAACTAGGTATCGCACCAACTGCCTGGATGTAAGAAGGACGTGGGTTATCTCCCATCTTTGTACAGTAAGCGACGGGCACGCGCTTCCATACCAGGTAGTGGCACTGTGTACAGTATATGATCTCTAGAGACTTACGTCTTAAGGCTCCGCCGGGCAGATACTTCATGACTTCCTCCCTAGTCTACAGATGATTGCGTATGGAGTACGTTGCTCAATAAGATGATACACCGTATTCCAGTTTCCATTAGCAAGGCCGCAGCCTATTTTGTAAGGAAAATATACCTTCTTTTCTTTCTTAAGAGCTTCATAATCGATAGCTGCAAGACAGCTTTGGAATGCTGGATAGTCTGTATATACACGCCGCAAGTTCCGTCCAAAAGTGTGCTGAGCACACATATTAGCAACCCATAGGGTTGAACTAACTTGGACAAAGAGAACGTCACCCAAATCTAAGGGATCCACTCTCTTACGATAGAGAAACTCATCGTACACTTTAGGAAAGCGTGTCCGGATGGCTAGTGCCAGACCGGCGCCCATTGCAAAGGGATTAACTTGATGACAGATGATACCATCAACTACATCAAGGATGTCTCTATACTGTTCTGTCGGCATTCAGAGCTCCTTTCAGACTACCATCATAAGAAATGACGGCTTCAAAGAGTTCTTCTTTGTGAATTGTCGGATCAAGTACAACTACATTGTACTTGGTCTTCACATCCATGACACCTTGTGCTATGGCTCTCATAGAGCCAACAACAGAGAGCTCACTGCCGTAAATAGATAGCATAAGTCTCTTCCTATGAGGAGTAGCTGCCATTGCAAATACAAGATCCCTTGCATTCTTAGTAGGATCACGGTGACTAGCCCTGTGGGCTTCTACACCAATAAACTGGTTTCTTTCCCATAGGTTACCGTAACCTAGAACATCTGCGATTGCAAGATAGTCTTCAGAGTAGCTCATACCGAACTTAGTACCGCGCGCGTATGGCCTAATCTCTAGGTCACGAAGTAGTTTAGTGTTCCATGCATTAGCACCACTACGACTAGTACCCTTAGAGCTGAAGTACTCGTCAGGCTTATCTCGCCTATCATGAAGATTCTTTCTGCACTCTCTAAGCGATAGGCAAGCAAGATCTTTTCTAATAGCTTCCTTTATATGGTTCTTGAGAGTTCTTACAGTTGTACTGCCTGGATCGAGAGCTCCGATTTCTGGTACAAGCAATTTATGAGAGTCCTTATGAAACTGCCATAATTTTATAGAGTCACCATCGAGTAGGAAGATTCCTTCTCCTACACATCTCTTGCTCCATTCAAGCGCTGTATCTCTTGTATGGGCTAGACAGGTGGATTCTTCGATCCAGACAATAATGTCTAGCTTGTACTGTTTATGAGCTTCTCTAAGGAGCTCAAAGTCGTCCAGATGTTTTACATCAAAGAATCCAATCCACTTGAGGTGTAACCTACCACGAGCTATTGGTTCCTTAATATATGTTAAATCAAATCCATCTTTTAGAATGGTAGGATTACCATCATTGTCTCTTCTTACGTGGTTATGCAGTCCTATAGCCAGTTTCATTTTTAGCATAGGACAAGCAAAACCTTCACGATTGGCGTACACTTCAATTGGGGCCACAAGTCCCTCCTACAGTAGGATGTCCTTGGATCCATTCTCCCTGGTATGGATCTTGCTCTTAATATATGTGATGATGCGGTTTTTGTGTTGCAGGTTTACTACCAGACCACGTAGCCTGAGTACGCTCGATGTATTATATTTCGTGGCTATTCCCACGAAGATTATCGGGCGTGGATACTCGGCTAGCCGGCCACATCCTACAACGTCCGCTGTGCCTACATTTCCTAAGCCGAAGGCTGCCACAAATGTGGTTAAGCCTGCGGCGTCGGTGTTAGCAAGGTCTGGGGCAACCCAGTCCTGCTCAGGCACACCGTCCATGATTTGGCCCATGAAGTTCTCAACCTCATGATGTAGGTAGATCACTCCACCTATATCACGAGGGATGTCACTGAGGTGCCAGACTCGCATCTTCATGACTGCCATCGCTCCGTTTTAGTATCCGGATGGTAGACGAGCACTGATCTATTCTGTTGAAGAGCAGTACGGAGACAGTTGATTGTACCGCCTGATGTCTTAGTAGACAGACAAACAGCGATCCCAACCTCTCCTCTATCAACCATCCAATGATTCCTACCATTAAGACGCTTCGCATACTCAAAAGTAGGACTCTCCGCTGGCGGGTCGTCATAGATTACATGCATCTCATCGCAATCTTGTACAAGCCGGCGCCATCTGAGCTGATTAAACTTAGCCCATCTGTCAGCCTGCGTTGCGTACGGGATGGCCATGATCAGTCTGATGTCAGGATGTTTATCCTTTAGTGCGAGGACAGCTTCTCCGAACCAAATGTCCACACCACATGCACCACCAGAGATGAATATCCTCTTCCCTTTGGTGTAAGCACGTTGGATTGCCTGGAACAGCCACTTCTTGACATCTCGGGCGACATCGTTCTCTTCGTTCCAGCCGCCCAGTTCGCTCGGTCGATGACCAGTCACAAACACACTGTCTTCAAACATAGACTTCCCTCCTTTTACCAGTGAATCCTAATAAGGACATAGAAGTATTCGTCACCTTCTCCTTCCATCTTACCCTTCTCTCGTAGCCACGTATTCACCCCTGCCTTAAGATCACCACCAGGATAATCCCAGCTGTGGTGTGGATACCATCTATGGTAAGAGTCATTTGGTGCCTCAAAGAATACTGCCAGTCCTACCTGATACTCGTCAGGCATATCGTAGTAGTCAAATACTTGTAGTAATTTCTTCATACTCCTCCTTCTATTGAATGCCTCCAAGATGAAGCTTACCTTTACCTGGCTTCAACTCCGGCTTGAGAGGAATCGTCTCATTTGCATACCCAATTAAGATATCTTGAGTATATGAGGCGTGAGTTCCTCCAACGTATTTCTTAAGAGCCTTCTCGATACTACCCGTCCGGTCGTAGTACTCCCGCAGTATCCGGCATCCAAGATTTACGTTGTGATCAATGTGAAATAGCTGTGAATAATCAATCCCTAGCTCCTTCATTTTGTCCTTGTGAGCCTTAGGCATGACTTGCATCAGTCCTACGGCCCCCGCTTTGGATGTAGCCAGTGTATTAAAACCAGACTCCCGTTTCATTAACCAGACTATAAACTCTGGCGGTATCTGGTACTTACGACTGTATTTAATAATGCTATCGGATATCTTCTGTGCAACCATCTTGTCTAGCTGTGGCCTCAGTTTCATTATAATAGGTACAACGGTAGCTTTCTTCTCTTGCAAGACCTTCTCAAGCTGTGTAACATTAGCGTTAAGCAGCTCAATCTTATTGTCTTGTATAGTAATGATCTCCTTAAAGGAAGCCTGCTTGGCCTTCATACTATAGTTAGCAGCTACAAACATAAGTATGGCACCTAATATCGAGCCAAGTGCCACGAACAGTAGCATATCTCCTGTCTTGATGCTTGTTCTCGGTGCTCCACCATTACCTGTCTTGGCAGCCATTGTCTTTCCTCCCTTGTTCTTTCTCAAGAAATCGGTTAACATTAGTAGATACCAGAGGTCTTAGCTCATCATCTAGACCATAGTCTATCAGAGCTGCAGCATCAGCATAGATCTTCTTTTCGACAGTTGTCTCTGGTATAAAAGCACTGACTATCTCGTGGAGAGCATGATCGTACATCTCCTCCCTCTCTGTAGCGTGCCTAGCCCATCTCTTCGCTCCGACGAACTTAAGTGACTCGTTCAGCAGGGGCTGAGCGCGCTCATAGACATCCCATTTCATACGTGGAGCACTGTCAACTAGCCAGTGACACCACTTCATTATAATGTCAAGTGCTTTATGTCGCATATTTTGTTACCCCATTCCGAAGTGAACTATAGCTTTTAGCGTATCTGGTTTATCTATGTATACATATCGTTTGAGAGATTTGTCCCATCTATACCAGTACTCGTTAGTAACATTAGCGTAGAGACCTGGTTCTTTAACCTCTATAACAGCATGGTTGTAGTGACCGTGTTCATAAATATCACCCCAGTTACGCTCTACACATGCTAGAGCAAGACTAAGAGACTCGAAGTACCCAACACACCTTTTGCGAACTATCCTGTGTTGCCAGGTTAGCTCCTCTTTCAGATGAATAGTCGTGACAAGGTGAATAGCCATTATGTTGCATACCTCAAGCTAGAGTCTAGTCCAAGAATAAACTCTATGATGTAGCCAGCCTCGATAAATCCTACGTCCTTATCAATCTCTTCAAGAAAGTGTTCGTACTGCTCACCTTGCCACTTCTCAATAAGCTTAATCGCGGCTAGCTTAGAGCCGTACTTGAGCACATAGATAGTCTCTGGTTTCATATCAGGATGAGGGAACAGGCCAATCTTAGCTGTCCAGTTCTTATCAACAGGTAGTTGCATACCACCATAGGTATCGATCATCTCCTCAAGGGATTCAGTGTCGATATCCACGTCAAACAGTTTGCTACTGAGTTTTACTCTCATATCTTTGCTCCCGATGTTTCCTTTTTGTGAGCCTTATGTATAAGGTTACAGTCCATGTCATACATCTCAGTAGATATCTCAAAGGTTTTCTCTTTCCCTACTGGTGTAAGCGACATAGTACCAACCATGAGCGTATTCTTGTGGTCCATCCACAAATTAATATGTGTGGTGTGGGTCTTAACCCCCTTGTACCACTCATACTTTTTCTGCATAAATATGCGGTGTTTGAGGACGCCTACATAGCCTTTAACATACTCGATACATTCCTCATCACTGTAGCAGATATACTCTCTGCCTTCAGGTTGTTTACAGTCGAACTCTGTCTCAACCGATGTGATTTGATCTGTTCTTTGAAGGCCCTGAGTACTCACGCATGCCGTGAGATACAAGGCCGTCAGAATCAACATTAACAGTAATATCAATGTTTTTCTTTGCATTGGTCTGTCCTTTCAATTCATGGTCTATGATCCATTTCAAAAAGGCTCGTGTCATGTAGAGAGAGCCTATTATACCCGCGGCTAGAGCAAGCCGGTCCATAATTACTGTGTTCTCCATGTGGGCAAAGCCCATCAGGCAGTACCACAGTGTGGCTATAAGTTCTAAAGCATATTGTGATCTCATTCGACTTTGTCCCTTACTCTTATGAGTTTGACATTATCGCCAAGGTTAATCATGGCTCCATAGCAGGCCACGTCTCCATCGACATAGGTAGATGTCATCTTAACAACCTTGTCCTTTTCGTCTACATAAAGAGTGTACTCTTTGATGTACATTATATTACTCCTGTATACCTTAGTATTGCAGCAGTAAGTAGCCCGCCGACAACGGCAGCAACTGCTGCTCCCGCGATAAACCCTTGTCTAAACAAGAGGTTATCTCTGCGGTCCCACAGGGCTAACTCGATTGCATTGTGAAGTGGTATTGAACTATCAATTAACCAATTCTTTATCCTCATTATCTCGTTCATGTGTCCCTCGGTCTAAGGTGTTTGTAATAATATATCAAGGTAGTATGATCAGAGGCTCCCGAGAAGAGCAGTGAATCAAACAGAAACCATCTCTCTACGAGCGTATGCTGTCGTTTATAGAGGTTTATTTTGAGCTCCTCTTGGTACTCTGGAGTGTGACCAGCAGCCTCCATGGCTTTAAGTAGCTTCATGTCTGAGCCAAAGCCCAGACATTCTAGCTTGAAGCGATCATACTTGTTATATGCAGCAGAGCGAAGCGCCCGCTTCTGCTCTAAGGTCTTTTCCAGGATATAGCGTGGGGAGTTTTCCCACTGTACCTGTCTGTATACCTTGATGAGTTTATCTAGCTCAATAGAAGCATAGATACCCCATACAAGGATAAGCAGAGTAAATAGTGAGCGGAGTCTCATTTGACCTTATATTGTAGCTGATTAAAGTAGTTAATCTTGACAATCTGTTTAGCCTCAGCCATACTCTTGCCTTCACACAGTAGCCTGTCTTGTAGCAACAGGCTCCGGCCGCCATCTCCCCATGCGAGGCTCCTGCCTCTATAGGAGCCGGCCTTAGTTGCTTTGGCTTCGATAAGTTTGAATTGTGCTTTGGCTTTGAAGGATCCAAGGTCAGCATGTACCCCAGGTACCTCCTTACCTAGGATGACCTGCAGATCAGCGTCGTCAATACGACCATTGCCATCTGCATCGTACATCTTAACGCCAAGCTTCTTGGCTTTCATTGCAATAGCGAAATCAACCATTATCGGCATCGCTTTGCTCCTTTGGTTCCGGATTCTTCTTCTCTTGCCTGGCATAGTTCCAGGCAGAGTATGATCTGTTGATCCTATCAATGACTGCATTGCCTATCGAGAAACCTACGACTAGGCATGCACCCACTAGGACGAGCTTGCCGCCTGCCGCGGCTGCTCCACCTATTGCTCCTAACGTAGTAAGTTGAGGACTAGTTATCATAGTAGAACTCCTTTATAAGTTTATAGATAGCAATGACACCTACGGCGCCTATGCTTACAAGTAGACCTATAAAGATAAATAGATCACCTACACTGGTGAATACCATTATTGGTTCAACAATTGGTTGAGGATTCATTAGTCTTCCTTAGCAGGTACCATAAAGGCTAAGCCAAATAGTACTATGGAAGCACCTATCATCATCCAGTTTGATGGTGGTGCTGCAAAGAACAGAGCCAATATGATCATTGCTACTCGTTGGTACATGGTCAACTTCATTAATGACCTCCGCATAGTGTCTCTACGATCCAGATTTCATCAGGCCCGCGGTCTGAGAATCTCTTCCCACACTCCTGACATACCTGTTTCTGACACCATTCGTCATATGCTCTGGATACCTCTTCACTAGTAATAGTGAACGGTACGTTTAGCTCTCTATGTAGATCGAAGTCTATCATTTTATTGACCTAGTAGCTTCTGTGATTGGGATCTGTGCCTCAGTCGGCACAAAGATCAGCTTATCAATGTCGCCATTCTGTAGAGCCTCCGCGAAAGCGCCAAGGAACTCCTGGTATCGGTACTCAGGATATTCTTGGGCAGCCTTACCAACTATGTTGATCGCTTCTGCTCTAAGCGAAGCAGAGTCGCGCTCAGCTTGTGCTTGTTCCACAAGAATCTGGCGCTCTTGTGTCGCTCTCTTAAGCGCTGCCTTACCTGATAGTCCCTGTTGCCACACGTTGTACAGTGGAAGTCCTGCCATAGAGATAAGTATCAGTAGGACGATAGAAACACCTATTGATACCCAATGTAATGGTTTCATAATTGTTCCTTTCTTTTTATGATGAGTGTATATCATTATTCCTCACAATCTGAGGGTGCTAGATTGTGATGCTCTTCGTGCTCAAGCATCTCTTCCATCTCATGCATGCCTCTCTCCATATCGTCGAGGCACCTGTTGCAGCAGCATGCTATATCATGCTCCTGATCTAGTGACTCAAGGTACAGGCTATGCAGATTTACTTTCCTTTGTCTCTCTTCCTCAGTAGGAGCACACTTCTCACAACAACAATGAATGTGGTGTGTGACCTTCTCCCAATCGCCAGTGGCGCGGGCTATGATCTGCTCCCACATCTTACGGAGTGCAGGTGGCTCGGCATATACCTTGCCAGCCCGCATCTCCTCAGTAGTGATGAGTCCATTCTTCCAGTCTTTGTAGGCTTGCATTCTAATGATTAGTGCCATTGGACACCTCCTTGTGCTCTCGACATAGTGTCACATACGTCTCTGCCGTATAGTGACTGTCGGGAGTCTTCATGTATCGGATTGCAAGTCCATCATCGAAGTCTTGATAGGATATAAATCGACCACATACATCACATCTGTTCCATCTTAGGCTCATTTTAGAACTCCACCTTAAGTGATAGAAAGGTCATCCCAGGTGCGGCGCCAAGCTCTAACGAGTAGTCTTTATAGCCTAGGCTAGCAGTTGGGAAGACACCAAGAGAGAATGCTCCGAGGTGTACTGGATTATGGTCACCATATCCAATCATAACACCACCATATACATTAGCTCTGGTCCACCAGTCTTTAGCAAGCTCATATCGATCGGTGTGCAAAGCAGCACCTACGAATCCTGTCTCATTACCATAAGAGTTCCTGAACCAGGCTACCTGGACATGATTATATTCGAGTGCTATTAGTCTGTTGTTAATACCTTCGGTGTGGTCTCCACTAAAGTGCTGCGTCCACAATCCGAAGGTAAGTGCTCGCACAGGAGCTTCTTTCTCAGCTCCGAATACATTATGTACTACGAATCCTACTAGGAATAGTGCAAGCAGTACAACAAGTGCAGCACGGGTTGGACTATATCTATACATAATGTCCTCAAAGAGGCGCAGGGGCCAGAGCAGGCATCCGTAGATGGACGTCACCTACTACATTCCCCATTGCCCCATATTATAGAATCGTGTCTCGTTTTTTAGCACGCCATCCAACCTTGCACGGGCGTGCCCCCAACCTGCCTCTCCTTACGAGCCACTGCCAGAGCCGGAGCCGTTTCCGCCGCTATTGGTGGTACAGTCTATCAATTCCGGACGACTTTCACAGTCCGGAGATCTATCCCACCAGGCGCCGTCAACAGCCTGTGTTCCAGCGCATGCGACCATGATAAACATTATGCCCGTGAGCAACAATGCCAAGGCCGACTTTCGCATTCGCTTTAATATCACAGAGTGGACTCCCTCCTTCCGTGGCTGGTTGCCGCATAGTCGTCCTGATCAGGCTAGGACGTACTACCAAGAGTATGAGAGCGTCGCTACAGGTGCGTAGTACTTGATGTCCTCAACATGCTTGGTGAAGCCCTGCACGTAGAGCATCTGGGCAGAAAGCCCAAGATGTTTGGTGATACTGTAGCCAAGGCCTGCTGAAGCAAAGCCTGCGGCTCCAAGCTCATCACCATAGATGGCACCATCTACATACATCAGTCCAGCACCTATCATAGTAAAAGCTTTGAGACGCTTAGTCATCTGCCAAGTAGGCTTAGCATAAGGACCAAGTACATGAACCTGTAACCAGTCATGATTGGTCTTCATAGTAGTTGTGGTCTCAGTTAGAGGAACACGGGTATCAGTTTCATAATAACACCCATTGCCGTTATTAGAAGTAATACCATTGTAATAACACTCGTCATCTATCTCAGTGGTCTCTGTGTTGATATCTTCGATACCCACTTTGATGCGAGTGTAGTTATACATCAACCCATAGCGAAGCCACTTCCTGGCTTCTACCTTCTTATCGATCGATGCATAGATGAGCCATCCACCATCAAAATGATTGTGGGTGTCATCAGTATGCGTCCCCCACAGTGGGGTACCTCCGCCTAGGTTAAGCTCTGCTCCCATGGCAGGAACTGCCAGGAGCATAACCAGCAGAGTAACGATAGCCAAAAAACCATTAAGTCTTCTGTACATAAAAGTCCCTCCGTCTTTAGTTGTTATTCCTACTCTTTGTGGTCGGGCAATGGGCACCAGTCAGGCGTCCCATAGGTGACAACTTCTTTATCTGCCGACTTGCAGTAAAGGGGCCTAGGCCCAATTACGCATCGGTATTTAAAGTAACTGTCTGGGCACAGCCCACAGTGCTCCACTATCTGTGTGAACAGCTTCTTCAATTGATCCCTCCCATGTTGTAAGGATATAGTTACGACGAAAAGGGCGAAGCCCTTGTAGGACTCCGCCCTATCCCAGTACTAATCTGGGTTTGAGATTTACTTCTCGAACGGGGTGTCGTCGCTAACTGTAGCAGTAGCTTCAACAGCCTCAGCCTCTTCGGCGAACTCAGCGACCTTGTGGTCGTAAGACGCAATAACCTTAGCGTTCAGGTTATCCCGAAGGGCCTTTGCGGCAGCCCCACCGAAGAAGACATAATCGAAGAACTTGGCCGTGTCGCCCGCACCAACCCTAAAGTTGGGCAGTTTGGCGAAAGGACCATTCTGGCTCTTCATAACCCGGACCCGGACCTTGATACCGTAGTTGTACTCAACGATACCAGTGGCCAGAGTGTGCTCCGGGCTGCCTTCCTCACTCAGTTTCAGAGAAACGTCTGTGATTTTCAGTGGCAAGCTTTCCATTGGCAATACTCCTTTCATTAGGATTTAGGCAAGAGCAATATGCCTGCCTATGGTAAATATATATAATCATCAAGACCTAAACTTAGCCTTACGGTCGTTCTTACTGGTGTAAGACCGGTCCTGATGTTTCTGCTTCTGCTGTCCAACCCTTCTCTTCATGCCCTCAGGTAAGTCCCTGTGGGGGAACATGCCACAGCCGCCGCGTCTGTTTACCCAAGTCGTATCACTATGGATAGAACAGGGTGGACGAAGGGCGCCGTTGTACTTTGGACAGTATGGACACGCTTGTAGATGATCTAGCATTACATCCTCCTTGATTGTTTCTCGACCAACCAGTCTAGAAGCCTATTGCCCCATCGTGCTAACGCTCCTTTAAGTAAATCATTCAATCTCATCAATACCCACATAACCCAAGCAACAGCCAATATGAGTATGGCTAAGAGTATGCCTTGATATTTTGCTGGAGGTATCGGAAGATATCTCATTTAGCATTAGCCTGTAGGTGACGGAACTCTCCGTTAAATCTGCATTTATCTGTCAATCTCCACATGCTCACGCTGCGCTCTACGAGCAGAGCATTGCGTTTCCCGTCGATCTCCTTATTTAGGAAGAGCTCGAACCGGCCATGTACTCTCTTTACTTCAAAAAAGCTTGTATCCATTACCATCCCCACTCTGCAGTGATGACAACTCCAAGATAGATCAGAACAAGCACACCTATACAAATAATTGTAACTTGTGCCCAGTCCTTCCAGGTAATTGTATAGTTAGGATCTCTTTCCATGGTATTACCTCTCCTTAAGGTTAATAGGATCCCACCACCGCCCGCCGGACTATCCGGCTCATCAGTATAGGGGCTTACGCGGCCGAGTAAGGAGGTAAAACCCCGGCCATACGCCCCGCTCGTACGAGCTTCCCAAGCTCCTACTGCGTCTTACCCGCTGTACACGGCACGGCACGGCTCAAATTTGTAGACTATATATTCTCTTCAGTCCAACAGTCGTGGCATTGGACATAAGTACCTAATTTATTACAGTTTACCATGCAGACCCACGTCAAGTCCTCATTATCATAGTGCTTGATGAAGAACTCAGTACAGCATTTAGGGTATTCATACCACGTGCCTATGAGTCTGTGGGCCTGGGGTGCTGTAAGCACACCGGCGCTCACCAGTACCCATACTGAGAGTATTCTAGCTGTCGCTTTCATGCATGTTCATTCTCTGAGATAATAATAGTCACCGGCCCGTGCTCGCTAGCCTTCATCCTCATGGACTTGGCTTTTACTAAGCGATAGACCTGGTATGTCTCATCCCAGTGCTCAACATGGATTTCAGCAGCGTCTTTTACACCCTGCTTGAAGCCACGCAGTATACGGTGTATGTAGTCAGTTAGTCGTTCTGGATGTAGTATCTTCTTCACTTAGTTGTCCTCCCGTTTCCTATGCCCATAGTCAAAGAGGTGGACTTTCAGTTGGACAATCCTCCTTTGCATAGGTGCAACCAGATGTGTACTCCAACCACCTTCAGTTGTATCGTTGACCCAACTCTTGAGGATTTTAATTTCCTCTTCAATTATCTGCTCGTGGCTTCGTCCAAGTACTGTCATCGGAGCTTCCTCCTCCTTATATCATCCATACGATAACGCAGTAGATTATGAACCAGATCAGTGCTACGCATGCCATATCGAATGGCGTCATTACTTTTTCTCGGCATTACAGCGAAGACAGACGTACTCGTCCTTGCTATTCTTGTAATGGTCGTCGAAGTATTTACCCATACTCACATACTCCTTCTTACAGTGTATACAGGTCACCTTCATTGCTTTTTCCTCTCGAAGAATCGACAGGTACCTTTACGCGCTTGGTGCTCCTTCTTCTTCTTGCACCAGCCCGGGTTGTTAGAGAAGTGCTTACAGTACTGACATACAAGTTGTTCGACTTCTTTAGACATACTATCCCTCCTTCAGCATGGCAATGATCATGACAATGACAGTACCTATCATACAGCCAATGACATATGCCCAGAATGCATCAACCCAAGTCATTACGTTTCTCCTTCGATCGAGAGTTCCATAGTACTCTTCTTCTCATAGGGTCTCGTC
>JAGLME010000026.1 GCA_023140195.1 Thermoplasmata archaeon | reverse complement strand
CTCATTAGGAAGAGAAGAGGCAAAGCTCAGGAAGAAGAACCTATCGAGAATGAAGGGTGAAGACCGAACGTTGCCCAGAGGCTTTATGATTGAATTTCAGTTCCCGCTATCTTGCTCGGAGAAATACTGATTCAGAACTCTTAAGGCTGGAAAGGACAACCACCTGGACGAACCTCGGCTTCTGCCTCACGCAAGCTCTATTCAGAAGGATGCGGAAGCGAGAAGTTGAAGTTCAGGTCCGAATCGTAACGTCCTAAATTGTAGGATCGCGCATTGCCTAATTCTCGTCCAGTTCCCTATTCTGCGAGACTGTGGAAGAGGGTTTTGGAACGATTTTGGCACGTTTCTGGCACAGTTGTATCACTAGGGGAATCTGCAAGCTGGCCATCCTATCATTGACCACCGAGGCCCATGTCTTTTCTTTTCGCCAAAAGGATTTCATACCTGCGAGCTGATATGACTTCCGAGAATACGAGGGGATGTTGATGGGGCGCTGTCTGAGAGCCTCAAGTAAACAGTTACCCAATGGACTCCAGAAGATGAACAGACGTGACCGATTATGAGGGAAAAGGGCAAATTGTTGTTCGAGGAACGCGTGCCCAAACCTCTACCAGGCACGAACTTCAAAGGGTTGAGAGGAGTCCTCGCATTTCGATTCTGGTTGACGGCAATGTCTATTGCAGTCTTCTTCTTCCTCACATATTTGATGTTGAGTAAGCCTTCCCATATACCCATAATGAGCGTTGTGATCTTTGCATTGGTCATATTGGTGGTTCTCGATTCCCAAATAATGGCGAGATACGAATGTAGTGCCAGACCCATTCAGATTCACGAGAAGGGAATCTGCATGCCGACGACTTGGTTTCAAAGGACCTTTCTCAAGAGAGGGTTCATACCTTGGGAAGAAGTCAAGACAGTTCTACTCCTTAACCTAGGATCGAAACCCGAGGAATGCGGGGTGGAGAACCCCCAAGACGCGATTGTCGTAATCTCTGGAGCAAGAGTTACCTACAATTCCTGGTTCAAGAATCCAAGGGAGATTGAGAAGACTCTTGAAGTAATCTCCAGACATTGGCCCAGGTTCGCCGCCGAGAAAGAACGAATTGAGAGACTTGTGGAGAAGGACCCCAGTTTTTCCAAAGGATATGCGTCGATAGATCCGGTGTCCTTAATCTTGCCTGTAACAATTCTGGATGCTTTCCTACTCACTGCCCTTGGCGTTGCCATTCTCCTCGAGGTGGACTTCCTCTTTGTGATTGTGGTTATTCTGTTCATTGCCACAATCGACCTAATAGTTGGTCTTGCTCTGACAAAGGTCAGCAAAGCGAAGAATGAGTTTTTGAGTTCTACACCAATCTAGCAACTCTTGACTCGGTCTCCAAAAAAGAGAGATTAGGACTCGTTTCCGAGCCCATTTCATCGAGGGATTCCAGACATTTTCTGTCTAATCGACAAACGTCTTCCAGAAGGAATGATTACGTCAATTCCGCGAACTTGCGAGTCTCTCCACATAGAAGAGGAAGCCAATGAAATATCGGTATGTAGCGAAGAAGAAGATGGAAAGAGAGAACATGACGAAGGGTACGGATAGGGCTTCGAACAGAAGGTCCGATGTTGGGAAAGTCAAACGAGATGCCAAGAGAATGATTCCGGTCATCAGCATTACCAGACTGCACAAGAGTAGTGAGCCGACAAAGGGTACCTTCTTGAAGCCCAGTAGCATCTTTTCTGGATCTTTCACGGGAAATGGACATTCACCAGCCTCGAATCTCTTGGACCACCTGAAATTGCGAACTGACAAGACAAGGAGAACTAGGCCAACAATCAGTGACAAGTAGGCGACATACGTGGTCAATCCCTCTAGTATCCCATTGTCTTCCTCGACTAAAGCCTTTCGCCAGAAGAACTTCATATGTCCAAATCATCCTCACCCGCGTTACTGCCCTTCTCTACCCTTCATTCCGAGTTTCCAATAACACCAATACACATACGCAAGTAATGCAAAGAGAAACAAACCAATGAAGATGTAAAGCCCCAGATAATTGTCTGTCCAGATAAGTGCAAAGCTAATTAGAACGCATAGAGCAAAAAGGAGCAAACCGACTACTACGACTCTCCTTACATATCGAGTGATACGCTCTTCCTCATCTCTCTCTTGGGAAGCCTCAGACTCGTTTGATGGGCACATCAATCTTAGAGCAATTGCCCAATACTAAAGTGTTTCTTGGAATAAGACTAAGGGCGCGTCACTTCTTGACGCGTTCAAGAATCACAAGGCACTTGCCTTTATCGCGCGGTTCTGTCGCTCTCACTCGCCATCGAGAGCAATCTGAGAAGTTATGAGCAACGGATTGGCTACAGACAGCTGTAACGATTTCTGATAGGTTTTCAGGCTCTTCTGACATTCAGGTGCATCCCGAAAGTAATAAGATTGCAGGGTTTATAGAGGTTAGGCATTGCACATAACCTCGGAGGGAATGGAACATGAGCGACGCTACACTCTATCTCTTGTCTGCAATCATTCAAGCGACTGCCGTTGCATATGTATTGTTGTTGACCTTGTATTTCCACTATCGAAAGGAGATTAGAGAACGTGGAGACCCGAAGCAAGAGAAGGTTTTGTTGAATTGGCAGAAGAATCTCTATTGGTTTCTCATGTTGACGATTGGATGGTCAACTGCTACAATAGGTATTGGTCTTTTCGCGCTTTTCGGATTCTATGACAACATCTCCTTGATTTATTTTGTGGTCGCAATGTCATTGGCCACATTTTGCGCACTGGGCTTTATCGCCTGCTACACGATTTGGCCCAAGTATACTGAGGCGCGTCGCGCTCTTTCTAAACTTGAAACCAAAGAGAATCAAGAACAGTGAAAGAGTAATGCCAAGTAATCCTTTTCTGGCTCGGAGGAATAGTCTCACGTCAAGCGCACGGTACTCACCAGTTCTGTGTTCTCTGGCGTGAGGCTACTCAAACACCACAAGATCCATTAGGCTACATTCCGTTCTTCTTCTCGGTGAGTATCGTGCAGACAATCGAATATCCGCGTAGAGTGAAACTTTCACTAACCTCCCCCCCAGAAAGATTCTTATTGCTTGTCCCCAATGTTATGACTGATGAAACAGGGGGCCCTGATTGATTTCAAAGAGGAGTGGAATTGGTCTCGTTTCTTTGTCCAAGGCCCACCTAAATCTCCCGTTGCTGAGGGACGGCACGGAGCTCTTTTCAGGATTGACGCGGTCAACTTCTTGTCCACTATACAAAGCGAGAGTGTGGATCTCGTATTTGCTGATCCACCATATAACATAGGAAAGGCTGAATGGGATGAGTTCAAAGATATGAATGAATATGTCTCTTGGGTCGATACGTGGGTTTCTCAAGCCGAACGGGTTCTTAAGCCAACGGGGAGTTGCTACATCATGGGCTTTCCAGAGATATTGGCTGACTTGAAGCAAGCCACCTCAAAGCACTTCTCTCTTTGTCGTTGGCTTGTTTGGCACTACAGGAATAAGCCCATATTGTCCGAAAGGGACTGGGTGCGATCTCACGAAGCCATTCTTCACTTAAGAAAGACTCGGGACTACTACTTCGACATGAACAGTATCAGAGAACCGTACAACGCACATACAAAGAAGTATCCTGAACGTCCTCAGGGGGCGTCTTCCCAATACGGTTCGCCATCCACTGATTACAGACATGGCAAACATTGGAGTCCTAACCCGGGTGGCGCGAAGCCACGGGACGTCATCTGCGTACCTACCTTGAATAACTCAATGGCTGAATCAACGGATCATCCAGCGCAGAAACCAGAAGAGTTGCTGAGGCGACTTGTTCTTGCGAGTTCAGCACCAGGAGATGTAGTGGTAGACCCATTCGGCGGGTCGGGAACTACCTTCGTGGTGTGTGAGCAGTTACGGCGGAATTGGCTGGGATCGGAAATAAGTGATGAATACTGTGCGATGGCCACAACTCGTCTTCTTGAACTAACAGGTGCTCCAGAAAAACCCCCTGAATACTGGCTAGAGACGGATTGGAAACGTCAAGCCAACCGCCATAAGGTTCGCTATGGCAGGTACCAGAAAGAAGTGTGCCCTTCAAAGCATATGCCATAAATCCGACGCTACCAAGTCACTAACACGGTTGAGATGGTCTTTGAACCAATCCCTCTTGATGTGGGGTGGCGGATCCAAATAGTAGACTCCTGAGAGTTCGGTCAGATGGCTTTGATAGATTCTGAAGTTGTTGGCAACAAAAGTGCCGGAAATTCGACTTCGGCCTGAACGTTGGACATCATGGAGAAATAGGGCTGCAAGCTTGATTCTGTGGCCAGAGAACTGTTCCAAAAGCACTTTGTCCGTAAATATCTTCGTCATTCTATCCTTCGAGGTCGTCTTTATCGAAAAGAAAACGTCTGAAGAATCTATCTCATCTGGAACAGAAGAGATCTGACTTCCAGAGGAAAGGACTCGATCTATCTCGCACGAATAAGCGTTCTCACCATCACCAACAGGCAGATTCAAGCTGAGTTTCTCGTTGCTGACTCCAAGGGAGTTGAAAAGTTGTTTTACCAGAGATTCAAAGCGAAGTCCGGCATGCTTCCTTGCGGTGTTCTCATTTGGAGCTGAAAGATCAAGACCAATGCCTATTGTCTGACTCATTGTGTATAGCACGGAATCGATCAGTCTTTCTCGCGAATCGGCATGGGCCCTTCGCTTGGATTGCCCAACGATAGAGGAGATGGCAATCGCATAGGCTTCTCTGAACATATCCAAATCTGCCAAATAGAGTATCTTGTTAATCGGTCTAACAAAGATCTCCTCTCTTCCAAACTTCACTCGCAGCAGACAATACGATTTGTATGGGCCTCGGGTTATTGGAATCTCCCGGATAGTAGTTTGGTGCAGTTGTCTCAGGACTTCTCTTACAGCATCCCGAGCTTCTCCCAAGCTCTTGAAGTCGTTCTTCAGCAGTTGCCAAACTTCCTCGCGATGAAACCGCTTGCCATCACCTGAGAAAACTCTCTTTTGGAATGACTCCATTATCGAGGATATTGGGTACATCTTCTAAAATATATGGGATAAGAGTCAAGAGAAGCGTGTGGAAAAGCCGAGAATCCGTATGGGAATCGATGCGGAGGCGAGGATTCGAACCCCGGAACTCCTTCGAGACCAGACCCTGAATCTGGCGCCGTTGACCAGACTTGGCTACCTCCGCACGTACAGCCCAATCTTCACCACCCTAATACAAACAAGGATACAAGAAACTATACTAGCAGCTGGCCATCCAGTCCTCATCAAAGTCCTCGAACTCCTCTACCTCAAAATCACCCATCTTGACCATCATGGGCTTCAATACCTTCTTCCATTCTTCACTGGGGACGAGCCTCTTGGACTGGCTCATATATGTGATCTTGGTGCCCAGTATTCCAGCTTGTGGGTTGAGGTAGGTGTCCGCGAACTTCTTCACAGTCGTCTCGCCTCTGCAGAAGACGGAATACCAGATGTCCCCTCCAAACCCACGGAATACATACGCCAGGTAGGCGGGAGAGAACCCCTTGTTTGGCTTGAAGTTGGATAGGCGTTCGTACACTTCATCGAGACGGTTTGGGTCTGCTGACACCGAGACGGTGAACCTCTTCATGTCGCGTGGTGTTTCTTTTAGAGGAATGAAGAACCTCGGATTCACAAGTGGGATAATTCTGATCCCTTCCACTTCCTTCATCGGGGCCACATGTTTGGAAATGTAATCCCCAACCACATCCAAGTTCTTGGCGTCAAGGACGAGGCTGACATCCTCCTGAAGACTCCTGTGTGTGAGATAGACCGCCCTCGCCCCGTTTCCATCCCACTTCTTGTGGCTCCTGACGATTCTTCTCCAAACCTTCTCTATGTTTGCGGTCTGAAGAGAGACCACTCCCCTGCTGGACGTTTCTTTTAGCCTGATCTTCACGCGTACGATTGCGAGCATATTATGTCCCCTAACTCCCCATTGGATAGAAGTTGAGTTGACCCCCGTTGGTCGTTTTCGAAACGGTTTGAGTCTATTTATTTGTTTCTTCTTGGCTCACGGAAGTTGCGATTAGGTTCTATTCGCTAGGCGGTGGAGGCTCTTGTTCACTTGGAGATTCAACCTCGGATTCTGTATTCCCTCTTCTTTGGCGTATGCGGATGATGACACCAATAATCGCAAGAATGACGATGATTAGGACAATGAACGGCCAGAGGTCCAGGATGTCCGAGAGGAGATCTCCATCCCCGCCAGGGGCAGTGTAGGAGTAGGACTTCAGGTTCATGGAACCCATTGAGACCCCGGTGGAATTGTACAGACGCGACTTCACCATATATCCGGCCTTCGTTGACATGTACGTGTAGGTGGTGTTGCCATCAGCCTCGGTCGCCTTGATCACATAGGTCGCGAACTTGCCGGCTGCAACTTCCACGGTCTCCTTTGATTCGACCTCGAAATCCGTGGTCACAGAAACCGTCGCGCTAGTAGAGTTGACCGGCATCAGATCGGTGACAATCTCTACGCCGAATGTGGTGCTGGTGGTTGCAGACCAAGTGTCGCCCTCTTTGATAGGGAAGTCATACCCGTTCAGTGGCGGATTGTACGTGATATTCATGAAAGCGAAGAAGTAATTTCCAGAAATGAAATCCGGGATGTCAAAATCCACCATCATGCTCTCCTTCACGGTCGCTAGATCGGACACCCTCATGTAGATGAATCCGTCCAGGGTATAACCGAGCACGCCGAAGATATCCCCGAAAGTGGCGTTACCTTCTCCTGATATGGACACATCATAGACTTGGTATCCTGAGTCCTGGGTCTCGCCCCGAACCTCATACTCCCATTCACCGTACAGGATCGCCATATCCTCCAACTTCAAGTTAACAGAGTAGACCCACTTGTCACCAGCATTGAATTCGGGCAGGTTCATATCGGCCAACACTGGGGTTGGTATTGTCGTCAGAACAGCCAGAGCACAAACCAGAAGAACGAACCATCTTCTCATTGCAGATCGATCTCCATGATGCCAAGTGAATGCAAATGAAAAATCTTTTGGCTCGGCTACAGGTCGCGGATGAGTTCAACGGTTATGTCATTCAGGCTCTTAAGGACCAGATCGGCTTGAGTGAAATCCCCTGATTCCGTATCTTCCGTTGGGATGGCTATCCCTTTCATTCCTGCGTTCTTCGCTGCAACGATGCCCTTGGGAGCGTCCTCAATGACCACGCAGACCTCTGGATCAACACCCATCCTTTCTGCTGCCAGTAACAAGACTTCCGGATGTGGCTTGAGGTTCTCGACCTCTGATCCGTTCGCTATGGCTTTGAAATACCTCTTCATCCCGAACTTCTCCAAGAGCTTGTCCACGTACAGCCAGTAAGCGTTGGAGGCCAACCCCAATACAAACTCCTCGTGCAACCTTCCAAGAACCTCGACCGCCCCAGGCATTGCGGGGACCTCTTCCTCGATCGACCTCAAGAAGTATTGGTTCGCAACCGGCCTGACGTCGTCCTCGATGAACTCTTCCTTGTAGTTGCGTCTCTCCAAAAACTCAACGAACGTGGACCCTTGGACCACGAACTCCTGCCTGAACTCCTCCCATGTGATCTCGACACCAAGAGTGCGAAAAGCCTCCTGCCAGGCCGTGAACTTGTAGTGTTCAGTATCAACAAGAATTCCATCCAGATCGAAGATGACTGCCTCGGCCATTCGATACCCAAATGCCTCTGGAATACAAATCAGTTCCGAAAAAACGAGATGAGATGGATTACACTATTAACAGGGGTTTTTCGCGACGATCGCGGGGAAAAAGAGACCTGGCAAAAAGTGAAAGATGAAGAAGCTTTAGTGCTTCTTCATTATTTTCATCCAACCGCCACTCTCGTAGACTTGGAGCTTCCTCTTGCTCAAGGTCGACTTGAACTCGTCCCAATCTATGATCTCGAGGCGGTCGTTCCTTCCCTTGGTAAACTGAACACCAGTGGTTCCCTTTACCCGTCCAGGCTTCAATCCCTTCTTCTGTGCAATTTCCATTGCTTTTTCAGGTGTTATTGGTTGCATCACCATGTTCTTCCCTCCAGGGGGGTTTACGTCATGTGACCAGTCCTGTATGGCACACCTGCATATTAAACTTTCCTAAGCCAGATTTTTACAATTGGGGAAAAATATAAATAGCCAGTAAAAGAGGACGTCTTCCGTTCTTTTCGAGTTCTCGGGGTTTTGTTAAGGAAAGGTTTTAAAACGGGTTGCGAATGGCACCTGCATGAGTCTCTTTGGCTCCTCTGGAATAAGGGGAAGAGTATTCGAGGAGATCACCCTGGAACTAGCCTCGGACATAGGCAAAGCTGTGGGGAGCTCTTACAAGAGAGTGGTGATCGGCCGGGATACGAGAACCTCGGGGGAGATGTTCAGGTCGGCGATAGTCTCTGGAATTCTATCCTCAGGAGCGGAAGCATTTGACGCTGGGATCGTCAGCACTCCCACGCTCGCATGGGCTGGAAGAGGGTTCGACTGCGGCCTGATGATAACTGCTTCTCACAACCCTGGTGGGTACAACGGTGTGAAGTTCTGGAACTCCAACGGACTTGCGTTCCTGAAGGAGCAGAGGGACAGGATAGACGATCAATTGACCAGGAAGGAGTTCGAACCAGTTCCCTGGGACGAGATTGGTTCCTTGAGCGGCCATGATACGGCTGTTGAGGAGCACATGGAGAAGATCCTCTCGGGGGTGGGCACATCGGACATCAAGGTCGTGGTGGACTGCGGCGGCGGTGCCACGTTCAACATAACGCCCTCCCTGCTGAAGAGAATGGGCTGCGATGTGGTCGTGCTCAATGGTGAGCCCGATGGTCATTTTTCCGCCAGAGACCCTGAGCCCATGGAAGAGAACCTCGCGGAACTAATGGAGGCCGTGAAGAGCTCGGACGCGGATCTGGGCATCGCACATGATGGCGACGGGGACCGGATGACGGCCGTGGACGAGAAGGGCAGGTACATCGGGGGCGACAAGTTGCTCTCGATACTGGCACTCCATGAGGTGAAGGACAGTCTGGTCGTCCCTGTGGATGCTTCCATGGTAGTCAACGACCTGCTTCCAGACGCAGAGGTCTACAGAACAAGAGTCGGCGATGTCTTCGTAGGCGAGGAACTTCAGAAGCGGAATGCGGATTTTGGGGCCGAACCCTCAGGCACCTGGATATTCCCGAGGCATTTCCTGTGTCCGGACGGGGTCTACGCAGGAGCACTGCTGGCCGAAATGGTCTCCAAGAAGAAACTGTCAGAGATGGCGGACGAAGTACCGGAGTACCCCCAGCAAGTGGAAGGCATCATGTTCGACACGAAGAGGAGAGAGGAGATCACCAAAGGACTCGACGAGAAGATGAGGTCCATCGACTGCGTTGAGTTGACAACGATCGACGGATGGCGGCTGCAGTTCGAAGAAGGGTGGGCGCTGGTAAGGTTATCCGGCACCGAGCCAAAGGTCAGAATAAAGGTGGAGGCCAGGAAGCCGAACACGGTAGAAGATATATATCGAACGGTTCATTCAATCACGGAAGAAGTGCTACGATGAAGGCATATATTCTAGCAGCTGGTGAAGGGACGCGGATGCGGCCGTTGACGGCCAATATCCCCAAACCGCTCCTGCCGGTGGCCGGGAAGCCGTTCCTGCTGCACACACTTGAATCCCTCAAGGAGAACGATGTCACGGACATCACGATACTGATAGGGTGGAGAGGGAGGAGAATCAGAGAGTATCTGGGTGACGGTTCTGAACTGGGCCTGAACATCGATTACGAGGAGCAGGAGAGAAGGCTGGGGACCGCACACGCCATCGGTCTGGCGAGGGCACACATTGATGGTCCGTTCATCAGCGTCAACGGGGACGTGGTCATCACCCCCAATTCTGTCAAAGGGTTCATTTCATCTTGGAAGAAGAGCAAAGGGACAATGATGGCACTCGCCAAAGTGACAGACCCCAAGGGTCTCGGTGTCATCGAGGTGGAGGACGACGTTGTCAAGGGAATCGAGGAGAAACCCAAACATCCCAAATCCAACCTCATCAATGCCGGTTTGTACGCATTCGACGAGGGCATCTTCGAGCTCATTGAAAAGACACCAAAGTCCAAGAGAGGGGAGTACGAGATCACCGACACCCTCCTCATGCTGATGGAGAAGGAGGACGTCCACGGGCACATCCTGTCCGAAGAGTGGATCGACGTGGGCAGACCCTGGGACCTGTTGAAAGCGAACGAGATCCTCTTGAGGAGCGTCCACGAGGAGCACAACGGAACCGTGCAGAAGAACGTGGTCATAGAGAACGGCGTTCAGATAGGGGAGGGTACGAATGTCAAGAGCGGAGCGTACATAATCGGACCTGCCATCATCGGAAAGAACTGCGACATAGGACCCAACTGCCTCATCAGGGCCAGCACTTACATCGGGGACGGGTGCAAGATCGGAAGCGCTTCAGAGGTCAAGAACTCGATCATCATGGACGGGGCCAACGTACCGCACCACAATTACGTCGGGGACAGCGTCATCGGGGAGAGATGCAACCTCGGATCCGGCACCAAGATAGCCAACCTGAGGCTCGATGAGAAGAACATCAAGATCGCGTACAAGGGGCAGCACATGGACACCGGCCTCCGGAAGCTGGGAGCCATTCTGGGAGACGACGTCAAGACCGGGATAAACGCTTCCATAGACGTTGGGACCATCATCGGGGAGAACGCGTTCATAGGACCGGGCGCGGTGGTCAAGGGGGTCATCGCTCCAAACTCAAGGATCCTCTGAGGAAGGGGTATGAAGATACTGCAAGTTTCGCCTTACTTCTACCCACACGTGGGTGGAGTGGAATCTCATGTTCTGGACCTGTCCAAGGAACTGGCTTCCAGGGGGCATGAGGTCTCGGTCCTCACCACCAACATGGGCAAGATGCCCGAAAGGGAGAGCATGCTGGGCTTTGAGATCGTGAGGGTCAAGCCCCTTTCCATAGTTTTGAATACGCCCATAGTCCCCAGGGTAAGAGGTCGGGTCAGCAGGACCGATGCGGACGTCATACACTCCCACTCACCGCCTCCACTGAGTTCCTATTACACCGCCAAGGGATGCAGATCGAACAAGATACCGCACGTGATCACATACCACGCAGACATTGAGATACCCAGCAGAATAGGGAAGCTGGTTGCAGGGTTCTACAGGAGAACTTACGGGGCCTACACGGTCAAGAGGGTGGACAAGATCATAGTGACCTCCGGCAGCTATCATGCCACATCCAGGTCTGTCTGGAAGTACTCCCCGGAGATCATCCCCAACACTGTGGACGCGGACAGGTTCAACCCCGAGAACGACGGCTCGGGGGTGAGGGAGAAGCACGGGATACGTCCCGACGACCCAACTGTTCTCTTCGTTGGAAGGATCGTCTGGCACAAGGGTATCGAGTATATCATGGAAGCTTCCACACTGATGAAGAAGGTGAAGTTCCTGATCGTCGGAAGTGGAGAGAACCTCAAGAAGTACAAGGCAAAGGCGGAGGCCATGGGTGTGGGCGACAGGGTCATCTTCACGGGTCGCCTGTCCTGGGCGGACCTGCCGAACTACTACGCCGCGTGTGACGTCTTCACCCTTCCGTCGATCTCTCGACTGGAGGCCTTTGGGATTGCGACGTTGGAAGCAATGGCAACCGGGAAGCCGGTAGTGGTAGGAGACATACCGGGAGTGAGGGAAGTGATCGAGGATGGGAAGCAGGGCTTGGTCTTCGACGTAATGGACGCAGAGGACCTGGCCAGCAAGTTATCCACGCTAATTGAGGATCCTGAACTGCGAAAGAAGATGGGAGACGAAGGACGAAAGAAGGTGGAGAAGCGGTTCCTCATTTCAACGGTCGCGGACCAGATCGAAAAGGTGTACGAAGATATCACTCAGTCAATGACCTCGAGAGAATAGGGGTTGCCGTCCAGATCCCAGGCTTTCCATGAATCGGGCTTGTATGGGACCTTTGTGATTATGTGCACGTAGCCGAACTTCCTGAAGAGCCCCAGGTCGGCGCCAGAAGGATTGTTGTACTCACTGGGATGCGAGTGGACCGTTCCCACGACGGTGTAATCGATCGGCAGCATGTGCAAGCGGAGAAGTGCGGACCTTTCCCCGGAAATGGTGCCAGGCAGAAGCATTATCTCGGTGATGATGCCGTCTTCGCACCTGAGTACGGCGGCGAACTCGTTTGGGAAGTTCTCCTTTGAGACCTCAAGAATCAGGTCGAGCGTCTCCCTCGTTATCGCATAGGCCCTCTTCCTACCCACTTCAATCACGCTCAACCCAGTTTCTCAAGGAACCTTGCATAGAAATCTTCCTGGAACCTGATGAAGCTGGCCTTGTTCTCTGAGATGGTCATCTCCACCTTCTCTCTCCCCGAGAGTGAGATTATCTCCTGCCCGTCCAGGACCATGTGGCACTCCTTCGACTCTGCAAACTCCATCTCGATACAGCTCTTTGCGGGTATCACCAGGGGTCTTCCTGATAGCTTGAACGGTGCTATCGGAACCATGACCATTGCCTCCACCCTGGGATCTATTATCGGACCTCCGGCGCTCATTGCATAGCTGGTTGAACCGGTGGGAGTGGCTATCATTACACCATCCGCCCTGAAGTCGTCTGCCAGGCTCCCATCTATCGTGATCTTGAAGTGCCTCATCTTTGCCACGTGGGCGGTGTGGAACACGACCTCGTTGAGGCAGTCGGAGACCCTCTCGCCGTCCTTGAGAATCTTCAACTTGATCCTCTCATCCAGCTTGTAGTCCCCATTCAGGACCTTCTCGATGGCAGTCTCGATGTCATCCACCTGTACCTCCGTCAAGAAGCCCATGACACCGGCGTTGATGCCGAGAAGTTTGGAGTTCGATCGCTGAAATGCTCTGAGAATGGTTCCGTCCCCACCTATAGTGACAATGAAGTCCGCGTCCATCTGGTCGATCGGTGTCGGTTCCTTGCCCAGGACCTTTGCGGGGTCGGTATCGTACATGACCTCGTGGCTGCCAAGAGCCGCTTCGATCCTTTCGGCCAGCTTATCCAGACCCTCCACTTCTGGCTTTGCGGATATTCCTATTCTCATATTACCTCATCCAGCAGCTTTTTGTCCCCTACGGCGATGAAATTCGACCTCTCTCGAGGACCGAACATCAATTCGAGAACATCTCCATCTGTATTGTATATTTCTCCTCCGGCCTCCCTCAATATGAGTGCCCCTGCTGCAAGGTCCACCAGTCTGATCATGGGTTCGGCGTCCACCATGTACAGGTCGGCGACACCGCTTGCCACCATGGCCAGCTCCAGCGAGGCGGCACCATAGTTCCTGGCTCTCCTGGCCATTGCCGCCAATTCGAACGCCTTGGGATTTGCATTGCTGCCCAGATACAGCAGGAAGACCGACTTGTCTGGATCGTATTCCTTGACCTTGATGGGTGATCCGTCCTTGTATGCACCTCTGCCTTTCTCGGAGTGATAGACGGTCCCATTGGCAAGGTCCCTGATGAGTCCGAACTCGATATCGGACATGACCTCCTTTCCCACCGCTAATGAAACTGAGTAGAACGGTATCCCCGCCAGAGCATTGTAAGTGCCGTCTACGGGGTCGATCACGAGCGTCTGTTCGGCACCATTGTCAATGAAGTCGGCCTCCTCGCTCAGGACGTTGAGCGGGTTCCCGTGTTCATTCAAAGTCTCTAATATGGCCTCCTCCGCGATCCGATCAATCTTCTGCGTGGGCGTTCCATCAGCACCCATTCCCATCTCGGCGCTCAGGTCCTCCCCTTCCCGTCCCCTGACAGCAAGGTGAACCGCTTCAGCAATCTCCTCCAGGAGACCTATCATCGTTACAGCACAGAAGTTCCGAGATATTATACTTTTCCGGGAATGGCCTATACCCAAATATTCAATATGTTTATATAGAAGTTCAATCATAGAGGAAACACTTCAGCACTAATGGAGGAATAAGAATGTTAGGTGGACAAACACCAATCTTGATACTAAAGGAAGGAACAAGAAGGGAAAAGGGAAAGGGCGCACAGTTCAACAACATCGCTGCCGCAAAGGCGGTCGCGGATGCTGTGAGATCCACCCTCGGTCCAAGGGGCATGGACAAGATGCTCGTGGACAGCATGGGGGACGTTGTGATCACAAATGACGGTGTGACCATTCTCAAGGAGATTGATATCGAACATCCAGCAGCCAAGATGCTGGTGGAAGTCGCCAAGACCCAGGACGAGGAATGCGGGGACGGTACAACGACCGCGGTCATCCTGGCAGGAGAGCTTCTGAAGAAGAGCGAGGGCATGATAGAGTCCAACATACATCCGACCATCATCGCAGGCGGTTTCAGACTGGCGGCCAACAAGGCGAGAGAGGTTCTGGACAAGATCGCACAGAAGGTCTCGATAAAGGACCGGAAGACGCTCCACAACATTGCTACAACTGCAATGATCAGCAAGAGCGCCTCGACCCACAGGGACCTCCTGGCAGATGTGGCAGTCGACGCTGTTATCTCGGTAGCCGAGGAGCACAGCAAGGGCAAGTACCGGGTGGACACCGACGACATCCAGGTGATAAAGAAACAGGGCGGATCGGTCACCGACACAGAGATGATCCACGGAATAATCATAGACAAGGAAGTTGTCCATACT
The DNA here is from genome assembly GCA_023140195.1 of Thermoplasmata archaeon. Lineage (GTDB taxonomy): Archaea > Thermoplasmatota > Thermoplasmata > RBG-16-68-12 > SOIM01 > JAGLME01. Next base: position 82,377 of record JAGLME010000026.1, on the reverse strand, counting down.
GGAATGCCCAAGTCAGTGAAGAACGCCAGAATCGCTTTGATAGATTCCGCTCTCGAGGTCAAGAAGACAGAGGTCGACGCGAAGATAGAGATAACCGATCCCTCTCAGCTAAACGCGTTCCTGCAGGAAGAGGAGAACATGCTCAAAGGGATGGTCCAGACCATCAAGAAGAGCGGCGCGAACGTGGTCTTCTGTCAGAAGGGCATAGACGACCTTGCACAGCACTTTCTGGCCAAGGAAGACATCTACGTGGTCCGAAGGGTCAAGAAATCGGACATGGAGAAACTTTCGAAGTCCACAGGCGGCACCATCATCACCAAGCTTGACGAACTTGTCAAGGGCGATCTGGGTGCAGCCAAGAGCGTCAGGCAGGAGAAGATCGGCGACGACGACATGACCTTCGTAACTGGCTGCAAGAGCCCGAAGGCGGTATCCATACTCATCCGAGGCGGAACCGAGCACGTGGTCGACGAGCTCGACAGGTCTCTGGAGGACGCCCTAAGCGTTGTTGCGGTTGCCATCGAAGACGGAAGGATAGTTACTGGTGGCGGTTCTGCAGCTTCAGAAATCGCTCTCAAACTCAGGGAATATGCGTCTTCAGTGGGAGGCAGGGAACAGATCGCCATCGATGCCTTCGCGGAGGCCATGGAGGTCATTCCAAGAACACTGGCAGAGAACGCTGGCCTTGATCCCATTGACACCCTGATAGACCTGAGGAAAGCGCACAAGAAGGGCAAGAAGCATGCCGGGGTCAACGTCGTTTCAGGCGGTCTCCTCGACATGAAGAGGAACAACGTCCTTGAGCCGATAAGGGTCGGAACACAGGCAATCGAGTCTGCGACCGATGCAGCAGTGATGGTCCTGAGGATCGATGATGTGATCGCTTCAAAGGGCGGCGAAGGCCCACCGATGCCAGGCGGACCTGGTGGAATGGGCGGAATGGGAGAAGACTTCTAACCTTCTTCCTCTCTTATTTCCCACCCCACGATAGATACAGATCATCGGAATCGCTACCAGCGCCCGCAAGAACTCATCTCAAGCGCATTAAGGCAAACGAGGAAGGTCTGATGCCAGAAGAAGAGAACGGGAACCAGACAACAGAACAACAGATCGATGAGCCGGAAGCAGAAGAGGCCGAAAGCCAGGATGACCTGCTCAAGCGACTCAAGTACCTCCAGGCCGAATACGAGAACTACAAGAAGAGAACGGCCAAGGAGATGCAAGTGTTCACTGAGTATTCCTATCAGAAGATATTCTCCACCATACTGCCCATTGTGGACGATCTCGAAAAGGCCGGCGACACTATCAAGGACGAGGAGGACGCGAACGGGGTCAGGATGATCTACAACAACCTCCTTGAAACGCTCAGGAACGAGGGACTGGAAGAGATCGGGGCCGTGGGCGATGACTTCGACCCTTTCAAGCACGAATGCGTATCCCAGGTGGAGAACGGGGAGATGGAAAGCAACAAGATAGCAGAGGTCATCCAGAAAGGATATAGTTTCAAATCCAAGGTATTGAGACCATCAAAGGTGGTCGTAGTGAAGAATGAAGTGAAGGAGGAAGGCAATGACGAAGATAATAGGGATAGATCTGGGGACGACTAATTCGGAAGCTGCTTACCTGGAAGGTGGAAGGCCGAAGATAATACCCAGTGCCGAAGGCACGTCGTTCGGCGGGAAGATGTTCCCGTCAGTGGTCGCCTTTACCGAGGACGGTCAGCGTCTGGTAGGGGAAGCTGCAAAGAGACAGGCGGTTCTGAACCCTGAGAAGACGGTAATGAGGATCAAGAGGAAAATGGGGACGGACCACAAGGTGAAAATCGGTGACAAGGAATACACTCCCCAAGAGATATCGGCGATGATCCTGCAGAAGATAAAGACCGACGCGGAATCCTTTCTGGGAGAGAAAGTGACCGATGCCGTCATCACGGTTCCAGCATATTTCAACGACAATCAGAGGCAGGCCACGAAGGACGCCGGGGAGATAGCGGGTCTGAAGGTCCAGAGGCTCATCAACGAGCCCACGGCCGCCGCAATCGCATACGGTCTGGAGAAGATCGAGGAACAGAAGCTCGTGGTTCTGGACCTGGGCGGCGGAACGTTCGATGTCACCATAATGGAGATAGGTGATGGGGTGTTCGAGGTCGTTTCGACGAGTGGTGACACACAACTGGGCGGCTCGGACATGGATGAGAAGATCGTCGATTGGCTGGCGGCCGAATTCCAGAAGAAGGAGGATATCGACCTCACGGGCGACCTGAACGCCATGCAGAGGCTCCGGGATGCCGCAGAGAAGGCCAAAATCGAACTATCCAGCACGGTATCCACTACGATCAACCTACCTTTCATAGCATCGAAGGATGACAAACCAAAGCATCTGGAAATGAGCTTGACAAGGGCGAAACTGGAGGAACTGGTTGAACCGGTGCTCTCCCGCTGCGAAGAGCCCATAGGGAAGGCCTTCAAGGACGCCAAATTGGATTACAAGGATATCGGAAAGGTGATCTTGGTAGGCGGCCCGACCCGCATGCCAGTGGTCAAGGAGAGGTTCGAGAAGATAATCGGGAAGAAGGCCGAACGCGGGGTGGACCCCATGCAGTGCGTCGCCATGGGAGCTGCCATTCAAGGTGGTGTTCTCGCTGGAGAAGTGACCGACCTATTGCTTCTTGATGTTACCCCATTGTCAGTGGGTGTGGAAACCCTCGGCGGGGTGATGACCAAGTTGATAGAAAGGAACGCGACCATTCCCACCAGCAAGAGCCAGATCTTCACGACGGCCGCTGACGGACAGACGAGCGTCGATGTCCACGTCCTGCAAGGAGAGAGGGATATGTCCCAGGACAACACTACATTGGGCAGGTTCCATCTCGTTGGCATTCCGCCCGCGCCAAGGGGCATACCCCAGATAGAGGTCTCATTCGACATCGACGAGAACGGGATCATGAACGTATCTGCCAAGGACCTGGGCACCGGAAAGGAGCAGACCATAACGATAACCGCATCCACCAAGCTCAGCGAGAATGAGATAGACGGAATGATAAAGGACGCCGAGGACTCCGCCGAAGAGGACAAGAAGAGGAGGGAGATCGTGGAGACCATGAACGCAGCCGATTCACTCATCTATTCCTCTGAGAAGACCCTTGAGGAACTGGGTGACCAGATAAGTGACGAGACCAAGAACGCGGTCAAGGAGAAGATCGAGGATGTCCGGAAAGCACTAGAAGCGGATGACATCGCACTGATCAAGCAGAGCATGGAGATCCTGGCAAAAGAGGTCCAGAAGATAGGCACCGAGATTTATCAGAAGACCGCGGCTCAGCAGCAGGCCGAACCCAGGGAAGAGGAGAAAGAACCCTCGGATGACGAGAAGGTCAGGGACGCGGAATACGAGATAGTGGACGATGAGTAGACTTTATATTCAGTCCGTGATGTATCACACTCAGAATGGCCAAACGAGATTATTATGAGGTACTGGAGATCGAGAAAGGTGCCTCTGAGAAGGACATAAAGAAGGCTTACCGCAAGCTCGCCAAGAAGTATCATCCAGATTTGAACAAAGAGAATCCCAAGCCCACGGCGGAGAAGTTCAAAGAGGTCTCCGAAGCGTACGAAGTTCTTGCGGACAATGATAAGAAGGCGAGATACGACAGGCACGGTCATGCTGGCGTTGAGTCGTCTTTCGGAACTGGCGGGTTCACTTGGTCGGACTTCACACATTACCGGGACATAGAGGACATCTTCGGGAGGGACGTCTTCAGGGATCTCTTCGGGATACGTTTCGGCGGGGACATATTCGGTGATCTCTTCGGGAGCAGAGCTCGAAGAGGGCCGTCAAGGAGAAGAGGGCGAGACATCAGGTTCGATCTTGACATCACACTGGAGGATGCGGCCCATGGGATAAAGAAGCGGGTCAAGATACCTCATTTGGCACAGTGCGAATCCTGCAACGGGACAGGAGCAGAGGGGGGGATGATCTCAACATGCACCATGTGCAACGGCAACGGTCAGGTGCAGGATGTGAGGAGAGAAGGCTACAGCCAGTTCATAACCATTACCACATGCCCCAAGTGCAGGGGAAGGGGACAGCTCGCGGAGAAGGTGTGTCCGGAATGCCGGGGGAGCGGTTCGATCCACAAGACCAGCACGCTGGAAATAGATGTTCCCAAGGGCGCCTTCGATGGCCTCAGGTTGAAGATAACCGGAAAAGGAGAGGCCGGAGATCTGGGAGGACCCCCCGGGAACTTGTACATTTTCGTTCACGTCAAACCCCACGAGATCTTCGATAGGAGAGGTGCGGACATCATACTTGAACTTCCGATAAGTTTCGCTCAGGCGGCGCTGGGCGACAAGGTCGAGGTCCCCACGCTGGACGGGAGGGCCAGACTGACCATACCTCCAGGAACGCAGACCGATACCATCTTCAAGATCAGGAGAAAGGGGCTGCCGAACATCGACGGCTACGTGAGAGGTGATGAGCTCGTCAGGGTGGTCGTGGTCACGCCGGAGAAGCTATCGTCCGACCAACGGAGGCTCATGAAGGAGTTCGCTGAAGTCGATGGAGACTACCACAAGAAAGGTAAGAAAAGGATTTTCCACAAGAGAAGGTAGGACTAAGGTATCGGCAATTGACCGAAGTATGCCAGAAGTTTAACGAAGCCGTAGACGCTGAAAATCGCAACGGCACCGATGGCAACCACAATCAACGTTTTTACAACTTCACTCTTCCCATTTCTAGCCATGATACCTGCCTTCCAAGAATGAGAGAAACAAGAACTCTCGTTCAAATTCCCCTCATATAAAACATATGCCACCATTATATATAGTGTTTTTCATCTGATTTCATTGAATAATATTAATGTGATATGCAAATCTATGCAGGTTTTCCTCCCAATCCCGCAAAAATGTTTATTCCAGTAACTCAATCCAACAGGTAATGGAGAAGACCATCGGACTGCTCACAAGAGACTTCAGGTTGTTCCATGACTTGGTGAAAGCTCTCAAGAGGAGAGACCTGGCTTTCGTCAGCCTCTCTTTCGATGATCCGATACCGACTACCGTAGGTGCCGTGATAACCACGCATGACGAGATGAACGACATCGATTTCGAGAACAAGGTCGCCTGCACGGATGTGGGTATGGCGATAGCCGCATCCCTGCGTATACTCAAAGGGAAGGATCGGTTCGATGAGCTGATAGTGGGAATAGACCCGGGGGCTAGGCCTGGAATCGCGGTCGTTGGTGACGGGATTGTGCTTGAGACCAGAGGAGCCGCCTCTCCCGAGGACGTGGCACCTGTGATGAGGGAAATAGTAGCATCCTATCCAGCGAACCATATTGGGCTGAAGATAGGACACGGGGACCCAACCAACAGGAACAGGATCATAAACTCCCTATCGACCCAGAATTACGAGATCGAGATCGTGGATGAGAAGGGCACGACTCACAGGTCGGATTCACCGGATCAGGAAGCGGCCATCGGCATAGCCTCCATGAGGGGGCACCCGGCCAAGAGGAAATACACCATCACACCCTCCCCAGGAGAGATAAAGGACCTTCAGAACAGGAGCAGGATCCAGAGCAAAGGCAAGATCACCATATCCAAGTCACTAGCCGGCCAAGTGGCGGAGGGAAACATCACCCTCGAAGAGGCCCTAAAGAGGCAAGAGAACAACCAATCCTGACAACGTATCCAGTGGCGGAGGGGCGATATTCATTGCGTAATGTATTTAAAGAGCCTTCCATAATAGGTGGGCGCTATGCCTGATTCAGTGGAACTCAGGGTTGCTGAAGCTCCTCAATCGGATGTTGGATTGGGAAGGGCCAGGGTGGACACCCAGACCCGAATGTCCTTGAACATTGACATAGGGGAGACCGTCGAGATAGACGGCAAGAACGTGACAGCGGCCAAGCTTTTCAGGGTCATGCAGGAGGACGAGGGTAAGAACCTGATCAGGATCGACGGTCTGGTCAGACGGAACGTGGGCGTCTCGATAGGCGACAAGGTGAGGATAAAGAAGGCCAAGGTCTCTGAGGCTGAGAGGATAACGATAGCACCCATAATCTCTGAAGGTCACAAAATAAGCTTCGGCCAGGGCATAGAGAACTTCGTGCGGAGGGGGCTTCTTAAGAGGCCCATGAGCAAGGGAGATGTTGTGATCATTCCAGGTATTGCCATCATGGGCGGCGCATTGCCGTTTCTTGTTACCAAGATCGTTCCCAAGGGAATCGTCCAGATAGTTGACGACACCATCATCGAGATGAAGGAAGAACCTGTCCGTGAAGCGGACATGATCACCTCCACGGTCTCGTACGAGGATATAGGTGGACTGGATGATGAGCTTCAAAGAGTGAGAGAGATGATAGAGCTTCCCTTGAAGCACCCAGAGCTTTTCGAAAGACTTGGGATCGACCCGCCAAAGGGTGTTCTGCTCTTCGGTCCACCAGGAACTGGTAAGACCCTGATAGCCAAAGCGGTGGCAAGCGAGGCTGGAGCCAGCTTCTTCTCGATTCAAGGCCCAGAGATCATGTCCAAGTACTACGGCGCATCCGAGGAGCGGTTGAGAGAGAAGTTCGAAGAGGCCGAGAAGAGCGCCCCGTCAGTGATATTCATCGATGAGCTGGATTCGATCGCGCCCAGAAGGGAAGAGGTCAGCGGAGAGGTGGAGAGAAGGGTGGTCGCCCAGCTGCTGACACTAATGGACGGACTGAGCGCGAGAGGCGACCTGATAGTCATTGCTGCCACCAACAGGGAAGATGCCATTGATCCGGCGCTGCGAAGAGGGGGCAGGTTCGACAGGGAGATAGAGATTGGGGTCCCGGACCGAAAGGGACGGCTGAAGATACTTCAAATCCACACCAGGGGCATGCCGTTCGAGGGGGAAGAGAAGGACAGGGACGAGCTATTGATGGAGCTGGCTAATATCACGTATGGCTTCGTTGGAGCCGACCTCGCAGCACTCGCAAGGGAAGCGGCCATGAAAGCATTGAGGCGCTATCTACCAGAGATCGATCTGGACCAACCGATCCCGGCGGAGATATTGGAGAAGATAAGAGTCACAAAGGACGACTTCAAGGACGCCCTGAAAGAGGTTGAACCCAGCGCCATGAGGGAAGTGCTTGTTGAGATCCCGCGGGTGAAATGGGAGGACGTCGGAGGTTTGGCTGAGATCAAGGAGAAGCTCAAGGAGATGGTTGAGATGCCCCTCACAGACCCTGAGTCGTTCGAGGAAATGGGCATAACTCCACCCAGGGGTGTGCTTCTGTACGGCCCACCGGGTTGCGGCAAGACCTTGATAGCAAAAGCACTGGCGAACGAATCAAAGGCGAACTTCATCACGGTCAAAGGTCCAGAGGTCATCTCGAAGTGGGTTGGGGAGAGCGAGAAGGCATTGAGGATCATCTTCAAGAAGGCCAAGCAGGTGTCACCAGCGATCATCTTCTTGGACGAGATAGATGCAATCGCCCGCATGAGGGGCGGTGCTTCGGGTGATTCTGGGGTCATGGAGAGAGTGGTGAACCAACTTCTGACATCCATGGACGGACTGGAGAGCTTGGAGGGCGTTGTCGTGCTGGGCGCCACCAACCGCCCGGACATGCTCGACCCTGCACTGCTGAGAGCAGGGAGGTTCGACAGGCTCCTGTTAATCCCGGTACCCGACAGGGACGCGAGGCTTGAGATACTAAGAGTCCACACCAAGAAGATGCCGCTGAACAAGGAAGTCCATCTGGAAGAACTAGCTGATGAACTTGAAGGTTATTCTGGGGCAGACATTCAGTCGCTCTGCAGGGAAGCAGGGGTGCTGGCCATGAAGGAGAAGAAAAAGAAGAAACAAGTCACCCTGGAACACTTCCACGCGGCGCGGAAGAGCGTTCGTCCATCGATCGATCCGGAGACGAACAAGTTCTATGAGACGATCGGGCAGATGATAAATCAAGCGGGAAGGAAGCCCGACAGTGACCGGGACAGGTCTTTTTACGTTGCTTAGATGGTTCCCGATATGTATGGCACCAGATAGTCTTTTATAGTCTGGACACGTTTGACCCATAGCCACCGAAGTTGCTCTGGGGCAACGTAAAATGAGGTGAGATGGGATGAAGAAATTTGCTACTGAGCTGAGGGGAAAGACCGTTATGACGAATGATGGTCAAATCCTCGGGATGATTGAGAACTTCATTGTGGATACCAAGAACGGAAAACTTATTGACGTACTAGTCATTCCAGCAGAAGAGATAGAGCCCCGATTGTTCAAGACGGACACACAGGGAAGGATCATACTGCCGTTCACTGGCATGAAGGCTATAAAAGACGTTGTCGTCATGGACATGGAATAGGCCCTCCCCGCCGTTCGGACATCTTTCCGTATTTTGAAGACTAATAAATGTGGTTAACGTTAGGTCTGGTTGTGGCCTTCTCAGAAAGATAGTTATAGGGAATCATGGATACTTCAACCAATGGAGTGGGAGTGGCAAATAGGGCTGATATTCGTTATAGTCGGTGTGATCCTCTTCATAGTTGAGGTTGCATCGCCAGGCTTCTTTGTGGCCATTCCTGCATCGGTGCTGATAATCCTGGGCGCCCTCGGCATGATCTTGGACGGTTTCTTCCTGAGCATGTGGAGCCCGATCGTTGCCATTGGGGTCACTGTTCCTGCATTCCTCGGAACCATGTACGCATACAAGAGACTCGCACCGCCTCAGCCACCGACCACAACGGTAGGTCGCTCGCTGGTCGGAAAGAGGGGAATCGTGGACACAGATATAATACCCAACACGATCAAGGGCAAGGTCAGGATTGAGAATCAGACCTGGAGCGCGACGTCCGATCACTACATACCAAAGGACACTCTGGTCGAGGTGGTCCAGAGCAGGGGCGTTCACGTGATTGTTAGAGAGGTCCAGGAACAAGGACCCTAGACATCCCTGGGGAGGGGAGAAACGATGTTTGACCCGCAAGAAGAGAGAAGTTGGAAGCAACCTGAGAAGAAATGGTGGATAGCGTTTGGTCTGTTCCCGCTGTGGATCCCGGAAGTGACGGCGCAGCTTGAAGGCCTGATACTCGCGATTGTGGTCTTGGTCATCTTTGCGCTGATGGCCATCCTGGGGGCGATGATTAGGATCATCCAGCCCTATCAGCAGGGACTTTACATCCGGCTGGGGAATTTCATGAGGGTCCTCAATCCGGGGGTAAACTTCGTTGCACCTTTGGTCTCACAAGTAGTAAAGATCGACCTTCGAACACAGGTCCTGGATGTCCCGAGACAGGAGGTCATCACCAAGGACAACTCACCGACCAATGTTGACGCCATCATCTATATCAAGGTCATCGATCCGATCAAGTCGTTCTTCGAGGTGACGGATTATACCATAGCGACAATCGCACTGGCACAGACAACACTACGATCCATCCTGGGAGACATGGAACTCGATGAGATACTCTACAACAGAGACACGATCAACGTACGACTGAGGGACGTGTTGGACCATGCAACCGACGCTTGGGGCGTCAAGGTCGAGGCTGTCGAGATAAGGGAAGTGGACCCGGTCGGACCGGTCAAGGCGGCAATGGAAGAACAGACGGCGGCAGAGAGGCAGAGAAGAGCCGCCATCCTAAGAGCGGACGGAGAGAAGAGATCGGCGATCCTTGTCGCGGAAGGTAGCAAGAGATCTCGGATCCTGGAGGCAGAGGGTCTGAGGCAGGCCAAGGTATTGGAGGCTGAGGGTCAGAGGTTAGCAATCATCCTGGAAGGTCAGGGTAATGCCCAGAAGCTCAGGATATTGGCCCTCGGTGCGGCACCACTGGACTCCAAGGCGCTCACGGTATTATCACTGGACACGGTCAAAGAGATGGCGAACGGACAGGCAACCAAGATAGTGTTCCCGTTCGAGATCTCAAGGCTCATGGAGAGCGCAAGCGAGTACATGGGAGCCAGCAGGAAGATCCCCGAGAGGGAAATCGCACAGTACGAAGACCTCGAGAAACTCTTGGGCCAGGCGGACGATATTCTCGGACCGATACCCAAGCATGAAGAACTTCGGGCAGAATTGAAGACAATCGAGGATCAGTTAATTGAGGAGACAAAGGAAGCAGAGGAGATCGCTCACATCTCTGAGAAGGGCAAAACCGCCAAGAAGATACTGAGAGAAAAAGAAGAGTGACCATAGCACGCAGAGATCTACCTCACACCCAATTCTGATTTGAAGGGTCTTATATAGTAAACTCACAAATGGTTCTGCGGAACGAAGGGGGTTGCGGGATTGAGTAGCTCAGAGAATATAGGAATATTGCTCTTGGACCTAGGAGAACCGCCAGAATACGATGAGTACACTTACTATTCTTTTCGGGATTACGCGAAGACACTTGTTGATATCGGGCTCATAAGTAAGGAATTCCTGGAGGAGGACAGAGGAACCGTACTGATGGATAGGGAAAGCCTGAACCTGGATAACGGCACGAACGGCTCGGAGTACTTGGACGCGTGGCTGAAACCGGTCAAAGGAAGCGGTGCAAAGCCGCGGAAGAAACCGGCCGTTTCAGGGATCATCAGAGGGTCAACAGAAGGTCAGAGATACTTGAGGAACAAAGGACGGGGACGGGGGGAGCCTGATTTCTATGAGATGTACGGCTTCGATGTGTGCCAGAAATGGCAGATGATGGGGGGTAGATCACCATTCTTCGATCAGTCGATGTCCATCAAGGACGAGGTCCGGGATGGTCTGGAAACCAGCTACGGAAAGAAGATCTCAGTTCGAATGGCATACGGCATGGACCCGGTTCCGAGCAAACAGAAGCAGACCGTTGACGCCGTCATCAAGGACTTCGTAGAGAAGGACAAGATAGCCCATCTGTTAGTTGCTGAGCACTTCAACGTATTCACCGATGTGACCAGTGACCTGTACCTTAGGAAGAAGATCGAGGATAGCTTGAAAGAAGTCAAGTCCAAAATCCCGGTAAGCTATACCAACCAGCTGGGAGAGAACGACTCTTTCGCGATGGGCGTCGCTGCCAAGATACAGGACGAGATGAAGATACTTCCAGAGAGAACCAATGTGATGATCGCACTGTCCCACCACGGCCTCCCGCCCACGAAGGTAGGGGATTACGACGGCGAGAAGGACTCGTATCAGGAGAACTCCAAGAGAGTGTTCGACACCACCAGAAAGAAGATAATGACCACCGTTCAGAGAAAGGGACGGTTTGATGTTGTACAGGTTTTCGCAAGGGAGATGGAGCACCCTTACACAGGAAATCACAATGTTCTTGCGCCCAGAAGGGCGCTTGACATGGCAGTGTCCAGGAGGTTCGATCACTACATCGAGATCCCATACGAGTTCCCCGCGGACGGGGTCCATGTGCTGATCAAACTGAGGCAATCGTACGGCATCGATCCTCCCAGATGGAACAGCGTCTTCGAGACCAACTTCCCGTACAAGAGCCTGAAGGCGAAGATCACCAGCGCGTACTTCTACCCAGAATACAAGATCAGGGCCTATTATTCCGAGATAACGAGAGTGCTGGATCGTCTGCTTTAGAAAGGATCAGTTCTGGATTTGAACTGTGCCATCAGCGAGAGCGTGGACCCACAGTCCTTCGCCGGCTGTCAGCAAGTGGGTATCATTGACCTTCTGAAGATTGAATGGACCGCTCGGTGCATATGCTTCCACACGATCGTAGGAGATCCCGCTCAAGAGGTTCCCTACCGTACGCTGGGTCATGGACGGGAAGCCGATCAGATTCCAGCCGGCCTTGATCTGTATGGAGAGCTGAGGTTGAACAACGCCAGTAACTGTCCATATGCCGGACTGGGGGCCAAGGACCCAGATCCCCATGCTCTCATTGACGTAGGTCAGGTCAGTGAACGGTTTTGACGGAGTGTATGATTTCCAAGGGTTCAGTTGGTCCACGGTGTCGTATGCCCATAGGGCACCATTCTGTTCAAGCTGGAGCATTGACGCCGGATCGGTATAGCTTGTCTGGAATGGAATGGATACCAAGTTCTCATTGGAGGCGGTCATGATGTGGCATTTACCACCCACCACGCGCGAGGTGTTCCTCCACGCCTGATAGTCCCTCGTTGTGATGTAATAGAAGAGGTTGTCAGGGTCCATTCCGCCGCCCACGTGCACATAGCTTGTCGTACCAGCGAAGACCACGCCAATGGGTGTGGAGTTGAAGGACCCGTATCCGCAGAAGAGGCTGTTCCTGCCGAGGTAGATCTCATAAACGAACACATCCGCTTCTCCGCCACCATCATCAGGTGACAAGGACCATTCCAGAACGATATCTTGCCTGCTCAATGACAATTCGACTTTCTGAAGATCTGCCGCTTCCGGTGGATTCCCAGTTGGCATCTTATTGAACTCGTCCAGGATCATGTACGCCCTGTAGCTGGTCACCCATGACTCGTCAGTGTTGTCCGGGTCCCCGTAGTTGGTGGGCATGCCACCGTCATCGTCCCCGTCCGCTGCCATCTGCCGGTCCGTTAGGTTGAGGAAGTTGAGATAATAGATGTCCTCGCCGGTGATGTCCCATATTCCGAGATGGCCTCCGGCGTACCACGCCTCCCATCCCACCTGGCTGTTTCCCCCGCCCATTCCAGGTGTGGTGACCTCGGTACTGAGGAACGGTCCATATGTTTGCATCCAGGTCACGTTGGGGTACTCCTGCATCGAAGACTGCCAGATGCCCCACATAGATGTTCCTCCAGCAAGTGCCCAGCCCTGTGTGGACAGATATGTGGGGTTCGCCTCCATTGATGCCATCGTCAGATTGCCCAATTGAAGTGCAAGGGACCTTGCAGTCTGATTGCCGGAGAACAAGGCGTACCTGTACACGTTCCCGGCCGCCCAACCACGGATGTGGACCTTGGTCACTGCCGTGAAGGAGAATGAAGGCTCCCATCCAATCTTGTCGGTGATGAACTGCATGGATGCGTTCGCATACCAGCTATAGGACCAATCACTGTACACGGTTCTGAATCTCTGCTCGGCCGCCAGCGCCCATGAGGAGCTGTAGACCTTGCCGGAATCGTCCTCCAGCCATGCCGGATGAAGGATCGAATAATTCCAAGCGTCCAAAACGTTCTGATAATATGTGTTGTCACCAGTGAGTTCGAAGTATCGGCACCAGACCCAAATGGATTCCAGAGTGTTGTCCGTGTTCTCAAAGGGGTTATCCTCGGCCTCCATCATCCCTCCGTCCATGCCCTGCAGGCTTGCGAAGAACTGCGCTGTCTTGGTGAAGTTCTCCATGTGCCATTCCGTTTGAGCAGGAAGGGGACCGATGTCCGAGTTCGAACGATCGGAATCAACCACATGAGTGCTGGTCGGGAATGTTGAACCTCCTGAAATGACCAGTATCAGACAGAAGACGAGAGCCAAGGTCTTCGGAATCAAGCCCACATGTCGCCCAGAGCCACCAAGAAGCATCTCCTTACCCAGGAACCAGAACCCGTTTCTACGATTAAAGGCTAACCGTTTCCATTGCCAACTTCCTCAGCCTCTTCACCCTCTCCTCCATCGGGGGATGAGTGGAGAACATCCTGGCGAGCATGTTGCCGCGGAATGGATTCACTATGAAAAGCGATGACGAAGCTGGATTTCCCCTCGATATGGGTCTCCTCTTGTTGGCATGCTCCAGCTTGAGCAGAGCGTCCGCAAGGTCGTTGGGCCTGTGAATGGTCATTGCACCCGTCCGATCCGCCTTGTATTCCCTGCTTCTGGATATTGCCAGGCGTATGAGCAGAGCCGCAAGGGGTGCCGTGATGGCCACTACGACAATGATAAGGAGGGTCCCAACATCGGCCGTCCTTCTCCTTCCAAGTATCATGTTCCACCAGAATATCCTCGCCAGGAAGGCGATGGCTCCGGCAACGGTGGCGGCCACGGTCATCACAAGGATGTCCCTGTTCTTGACATGGGCGAGCTCGTGGGCAACCACCCCGTCCAGTTCCCGGTCAGTGAGCATCTTGAGCAGTCCGTTCGTTACTGCCACGATGGCCTTGCTTGGATTCCTTCCAGTGGCGAAGGCATTTGGAGTGTCAGAAGGTATGACGGCAATCCTGGGTTCCGGAAGCCTGTAGAACGAATTCACCCTCTGGACGCTCTTGTAGAGCCTCGGAGCTTCCCTGGGTGTGGCTATCTTGGCCTTGTACGACCACATGATTATCCTGTCGCTGTAGAAGTAAGAGATGACGTTGATGGCTATCGCTATCCCTAGAAAGAGCGCAATTGCGAACCACCAGTAGTCTCCGAAGAAGAATCCGCCCAGGACCCAACCTATCAGCACAAATATGGACATCAACACCATGAACAGACCGAATACTCTGAGATTTGCGTGCATCGTACCCTCATATCACCGAATGTTGCATATTAAGATTTCGAAATTCGCGAAGAACATAACACTCTGGCTCCAGGATCATTTTTGGATTTCGATGTCGCCCGGGGGCAGGATCCTGACCACCTCGTCGATGGGGACCTGGAACATCTGGCTCAGCTCTCTTGCGACGGTCTCCTTCTTTGTTTCCCCTGGTTTAAGTACGATAACGCGCTCGCTTTGAGCCTCCACGGCACTTCTCGGACCACACATGACCTTCCTTGCGTCCTGGTAGTATATCTCGCCAACAGCGACCTCCATCTCCAGATCCCGAAAGTGATTTCTCTTGCCCCTGATGACGAAGGCACCTTTCGGCAGGAACTCCCCCGACTCGGGATGCTTGCTGACCTGCTCTGGCTTGACCCAATACGCTATACCTCCGGCCAGCTTCGAGCTCCAGGCCTTTGAGAAAGTTACCGCGAACTGGCACGCCTCCTTCAAGGTGACTTCACTGGCACCGGACCCACTCTTTATGACCACGCTCGGAGCGCCCCGGACCTCGGCGTGGGCGTACCTGTCGCCATCCTTGAGGTGTTTCTTCACGATCTTGTCGTTGCTCCTGGCGTCCCTCCCGGCTATGACCAGATTTCCTTCGCTTGATATGAACCATCTGTACGCGTCGAACCAGTACTGCTTCGTGGGTTCTATCCTGGGATACTTCTCCCTCTTGGCCCTCTGCTTCGCGGCCTTCTCTATTTCCTCCTGGGTCTCGGCGATGACATCCTTCAGCCTTCCCCTCTTGGCCTTCTCTTTCTTTGCCTTCTCGTAGAAGATGTTGGCGTTGTCATAGACGCTCTTGTTGTATTGGAGGGCGAATTTCTTTCCGTTAGGGAGAACGATGGATGCCCTGTGGCTCTTATGGTCAATGGATTCGATCAGGGGGTCCTCGGTCTTGCCAGAGCGCAGCTCTCTCAGCACTAATTCGAAGGGGCCTGGATTCGCGTGGATGTAGTCCGCAACTTCTCTGAACTGGGTCTCCTTCTTAACTGATTCCCCGATTGCCTCTTCCTGCTGTCTAATCCTTCTTTCGTATCTGGCAGTCTCGTCATCCTCCTCGACCTCTTCCACATCTTTGGTGATGGAGGAGACAAAACTCTTCAAGGCTTCTGAAAAAGAGTCTGATGAGCTGACGTCCAGTCCCTCGTGCACCTTCAGGGGAATGGGAGTGACATCGATGGTCTCCTCCTCTTGGATAACCAGTGTAGGTGACAGCTCGGTCTGGATGGACTTGAAGATGCCCTGCAATTCTTGGTGGACCCGGCTAATCTGGTCACCGGACAGTTCATTGGCAGGAGATTTCTTGTCGATATCGGATCGAAGGCACAATTCCTCGGAATATTGGCCGCCCAGGTTCAGGTCAAGAGCAAGTGTTCGGACGAGGTCTTTATCGGATTCCTTGATGATTGAACCGAACTCTTCCGGTGAAAGCGATTTGGGATCGTGGTGGCTCGGCGGGAATTTGTATTCCTCGCCTATCTTGATCTCCCTGCTGCTCCAGGACTCCCTCCTGAAATGGTTGACGATCTTACCATCCTGAATGAGAACGACGTTCCCCTTTCCGAACAGCTCGTAGATCAGCTCGAAGTTCTCTTTCTTCTCGAATCCGATTACGACGACCCTATCGAAATCATGTTGTCTTACAGAAACTAATCTTGCGTTGGACAGGTGTTTTCTCAGGACCATAGCGAATGTCCCAGGCTGGCCCTCACCTTTCTTGTGATCACGAATGAAGAACCATTTCCCGGCCTTGGTGAATATGGCCTTCTTTCCGTAGTCCTTGGAGCTCGCTCTGATCGAGAGCTCATCACCGGTCTGATAGGCCTTGTCGAATCGGCCTCCGATCAAGGACTGCAGCTCCTGAACGACCGCCATTAGGTCGAAGCTGCTCATCGCTTTCTTCATTGCTTGGCAAAAAGTGGTAGCAGTACTTAATTCTATTATGTTCTCAGTCAAGTTCGTCCAAAGAAAACCATTCAGACTCTTGGTCGAGAATCTTATACTGCCTCATCATAAATGATTCGTATTCGGACATCTCGTCAGTTGTATTCACAGTCAATCAGATGGCTCCTGGAGAACAAAGAGATTTCGGCCCACAAATCGAACATAGGAAACATTAAGAATCGAGAACGATTAATGGGATGCTGGCGCCGATGTAGCATAGTCTGGTGGTGCGATACCTTGGTAAGGTATAGGTCGAGGGTTCGAATCCCTCCATCGGCTTCTATAGGATCTGAACTCGATGTTCAAGAAATCTCTTGGAGACTGTCTTCGAGAGAAGAGCGATCCTCCCATTAAACCCATGTCCATGCATACCAAACAGTCACTACATTGATCACAAGTCCTACAATTATCAAGAACTTGTCATAAGCAGAAGGGTATGTGGGCAATCCAAGGATATTAAAAACGAACAAGAATCCGGCTGCTATGATGTTTGTCCAGCGATTCACGTCATACTCCAACGTCAGAGACAGAAGAATCATGACGATCGGAAGCAGCATGAATATCGCGAGTCCCAGCCACACTCTCTGAGTCGGTTTCTGACCCATTATCTCTCCCGCTGTGAAGTCGCCTGCATATATTCGCAGCACATCCCCCCAAAGATAGACCAGCATCAGAGCCACCCACAATCCTGAAAGGATTATCTTCACATCATCCATAGTCTAATCACCCGCGCGCGGGTTATGGTCCACAGTTATTACCACATTCCCCTTCTTGTGTCCAGTATCGGCATACCTGTGAGCCTCGGCGGTCTGTTCCAATGGATAGCTCCTGCCTATGACTGGTTTGATCTTTCCGGCTTCAATCAGCTTTCTGAGGAATATCAGTTTCTCAGTTTTCTCAGTTGTCAGAGATTTAATGGACAGATAGGTTCCCTTTTCCTTCAGAGATTCCTTGCCACGGGAACGGGAGATTTTGCCAACCGCGTCAAAAACCACATCATAGACCTTACCGTCCTGGGTGAAATCCTCTCTGGTGTAATCGAATACCTTATCGGCTCCAATGGATCTCACCATTTCCAAATTGCTTGTACTGCAAACACCAGTAACCTCTGCTCCAAAGGCCTTGGCTAGCTGTACCGCAAATGTACCTACACTTCCTGAGGCTCCGTAAATCATGACTTTCTGTCCACTCTGGATATTGGCTTTTCTAAGATTATGTAACGCTGCCATACCCGCGACAGGGACCGCGGCGGCCTCTTTATGAGAACTATTGGCAGGTTTCTTGGCAACCACTCCCTTCTTCCATTCTTCAGGCAGACATACATACTCGGCATAGGCACCAGCCCTCAACCCAGTGGTAGTTCCAAAGACCTGGTCACCTTTCTTGAACAGTCTCACATCTTTGCCCACGGCTTCAACTTCCCCGGACACCTCGTACCCCAGTATAGGTTTCCTTGGTTTTGTGAGGCCAAAGAACATTCGTGCCATGAAAGTGAAGAACTTGGAATCTGGGTGTCTCCCGGTTCGAGCCCACAACGTCGCTGTTGATACTGTTGTCGCATGAACTTCTACCAACATTTCATTGTCCTTAGGTGTGGGTTTCTCAACCTCTTTGAGTCGGAGGACCTCGGGTGGTCCGTATTCCGTGTATACGATCGCTTTCATGAGTACTGCTCCAGAACTGCCTCTGCCGGTGTGAAGATCCGGGCTATTCACCACTCTTCCTGACGGCCCAGATTAGGTATATCAGCCCGGGAATGCCTACAATCAGCAAAACCACCAGACCTGCTACTATCCACGAATATACCCAATCATTGAACGTCCAATCTTGAAATGCGAGGTTCCATTTACCATCGAGCCACACGATAGCCAACCACACCAATCCAATGAAGAATGATATGCCACCGTCTTCTCCTGCTGATTTACGGCGTCGGGATCCTACTTTGTACTCTTTCCGTTCTTCCTCTGGAAGCTTCCTGTACCATAGGAAGTATACAATCACTACCAACGGAATCGCCCAGCTCGCCACAAGGATAAGTTCCCATAGAATCAGATTCAGTGCGAAAGCGAAAACATAACCCACGGTCCACTCGCCCAGTCCTGATGGCACGAGGCTCGTTTCCTGTGCATCTGCAACCACCCACAAGAAGACAAGAAGCGCAGCAACAGCGGCTGCTGCAATCCCTCCAACCATCAATGCTGTCATCTTCCAGTGTCTTCTTACAAACTTCTTCCAGGTTTCGCCGCCCATCTCTTCACTGGTTTCCGTAGTCCCAACCTCCTTCAACGATTATGCTCCACAGTTATTACTATATTCCCCTTTTTGTGTCGATTTTCGACATATTTGTGGGCCTCGGTCGTTTGTTCCAGCGGATGGTATCTATCAAATCCAGAGAAGGTACACGCAACCGAAAGTGATAAATCTGGACAACATAGATGCGGACGACGACAATGATGGGCACGTGGATGAGAACGATGACTACCCCTATGATGCATCGAGATGGCGTCGGCCAAATGAACTGATACTGTATGCCCTGATAGCACTGGTATTGCTGGTGGTTCTAATTGTTCTGGCGATAACATCGATAGTGATGACGGCTAAGTCCAGGAAGAAGGACGAGGCCGAAAGGGAAGAGCAACCACCCCCTCCGCCTGAGTAGATTCTGCTCAGCCTCACAACTGAACTTCGAAGCCCCCCCTCGGCTTCTGTAGGATTTGAACTCTAGGAATTCGTGACAGTCCAAACTGCAAAGGTTCTCACGAGAACCCAATAGCCATCTCCCGCTCGAAGCAAGTCTCCATCTCCCAGAAGCTTGAGGAAGTATGGAGGTGCCAATGAATCAAAACCCTCCAGTCTGATTGCCCCAGTCTCGGATTTCAGGTCCCCAACAGCATAAAGTGTGTTGAATGATGGAAACCCAATAAGATTCCATCCAGCTCTCAGTTGTATCTCAGTGGAATAAGGGACAATGCCTGCGACAGTCAGATTTGAGGCCTCCGTAACGTTCACCCAGATCCCCATCTTGTGATCGATTGTCGACAGTTCTCCCTTGTGGGGCTTGAAAGTCATATACGACTTCCACTTCTCGATAGAGGGATCGTAGGTCCACGCCTTGTTGAATTTGACCGTCTGCAGAACCTTTTCTGTTGACCCGTTCGACTGAACCAGAGGAATGGACACAAGATTCTGGCCTTCAAGGAGAATACGTGTGTATTTTCCCGCCTGAGCGCCTGCACATGAAGAATTGCCACTCAAGTCCACAGCACAAACCCGATAGAAGTAGTTGTTCGGGTCACCTTCACCAGCTAGGCTGTCAACGAATTCAGAAGTGCCGTTCGGAAGTGTTCCTATCAGACCATATCCGGATCCCAGGGGATTGTAGGTTGAGTTTCTATATATCTCATAGGCGTTCACAGATTGGAAGCCTTTGCCATCATCAGGGGAGAGATCCCACAAGAGAATGACATCCTCGAAACTACTTCCATTCAGATATGCCTGAAGCAAACTGGGGCGCCTAATTAGGATGCTCCCAAAAGGAGACATGAGTGGATAATTGTCCCGGCTATCGGGGTCGATGATGAAGGGCGTGTCGCCTATGTCATCGCTTCCAGGCTGATCCTGATTTGGGCCAGAATTTAGATCAACTCCGGAGTAGACGGACCAGTAATTGCCACCTGAAGGATAACCGTCATCCCACGTATTGTTGACGTAGTTATCATAGGCCTGCATACCATTGTCAATGATATTGTTATGATGAACTGTGTTGTTGCGACAGTGATGAAGGAAAACCGCTTCATACAGGTTCGACAGAATGTCATTGAATGCAATGGTGTTGTGCTGAGAGTACCACCGAGTGATCTGCACTCCCCACTTGTTGTCGGAAACGATGTTGTAGATTACTGTAGAGTTGTGTGAGTCGCCTATTGTGATGCCATATTCATGGCCCGATACAGTGTTGTTTGCGATGAGATTTCTATCGGCCTGGAGAAGTCGGACGCCCGTGATAACCCCTTCAATGTAGTTGTGGGCGACTGTATTGCGATGAGAGTCGCCAAGGGAAATCCCAACCGGATTTCCAACGACAAGATTGCGCAAGACAAGATTATCATAGGATATGCTCAGTCCAATGCCCCAGGAATTGTCCGTGACCACGTTGTCGACTATTATGTTTCTGTGGGAATAAGTGAGACCAATACCCCCACCGCCATTGAAGAGTGCGGTGTTATTGGATGCCATGCTATCAGAGGCGAAATACAGACTGATGCCGTCCTCAATATTCGAATATGCGACGTTGTTCCTAATCGTCATGTTCGAACCTGATAAACGGAAGCCTTCCCCGTTCCAAGAAGCATTGCTGCGGGAAATCACGCTTTCTTTGCCGTCCAGGTAAATACCAGTCTCACTGTTTGAGACGGCTACATTGTTGATAGCGGTATTATCAGAGCCTGATACTTCAAGGCCTTCCCTATTCCAAGAGGCGTTGTTGTTGGCTACGAAGTTGTCGTCGCCTGTCAAAAGAATGCCCATATCGTTAAAGGTCGCAGAGTTCCCGTAAAGGAAGCAGTCATTGGAGTTAGTGAGACCGATTCCCCAACGAGCGTTAGACATGGCGGTAGTATTGGTGATGCTAATGTTCTTACCCAGTGCAGCTTCCATTCCATATTCGTTGTTTGATACATTGACGTTATTGATGCTTCCGTTTGCAACGCTCCGAAGGTTTATCCCACTGTAGCTGGAGCCTCCCGAATGAACATGGACATCCCGGATGATGAAGTGGGCATCCGAGAACCATATCCCAATGCCATCTAATCCGGAGGCAGAGATCTCCCATCCTTCAATGACATAAGGGTTCGATACCGTTCCGTTACCGCCAGTCACACCGTTGGCTGCAGTGAAGTTCTCATTACCGTAAATATAGATGGGTGCATGTGGAGTGTAAGCTGATACTTCTTCAAGGACTGAAACAAAAGAGCAGGTGGTAAAGAGGATTGATATCACAATGATGTGGGCCAGGAGTGGCCTAATGAACTCCATTTCCCTCCATACTCCATATTTTGAGTTACTCAGACCTTGAAGCCACTTCTGCATTTATAATCCTTTTCCCCGTCGGCTTTGAAACTGAACTTCCAAGCCCTCCATCGGCTTCTGTGGAATATGGACCTAAACACCAGCACTCACGGCAGCACCCATCACAGTGAACCAGCTCAAAGCCCAGATGCCGTATCCAACCAGAACCTCTCCGCCTAGATCGAAGTCATCCGTGTATTCTATGTTCCCATATTTGGTCCCTATTTCTCCAATTGCCAATCTCCTTCCGCTCTGGTGGATTCGGAACTTGCCAGATGCTCTCTTTCCTTCCACATAGCACGTCCGCCCCATATACTGGAACCTGTGGAATCCCATTGGCTTGAATGAGATGCTTCTTCCGTCCTTCTCTATTTCTATTCTTCCGCGCAGACCATATTTCACGCGGCTTACTCTGCCATTGACATCGTATAGATCATAGGTCAGGGCAGACAATCTCCCCAATACCCCTCTGGGTTTCACCAGTAACTCTTTTCCATCCTCCTTTAGTTTGATTCCGCCAAGGAATTGGAGTTCTAAGCGTGCCCTCTTAACCACGTTGTGAAGAATGGGAATCCCTGTTTATAAATGTTGCTGGACCCGTGCGAATGGCACAAAGCAGAATCTTACCGTCGGCTTTGAAACTGAACTTCGAATCCCTCCATCGTCTTTTCAGTTCTATCTCTGATCTTTCACAGGCCTGAGCGTAAAAGAACCGTACCACATTTCTTAAGACCTCCAAATGCTATTGAAAACTTGGATGCGAGTCATAAAGGCAGTCATTCTAGTCCTGGTCATCCCCATTCTCCTCATTCCAATCGCCGTCGCGGATGTCACACCTGTACCGGTCTGGCCCTCCTCAGACATGTTGAGCCATGATGCGTCCCACAACCTGACCACCTGGTTCGCCACAAGTTTGAACGTCCACTTCGACGCGAACGTTTCGGGACAATGGTCCACACCTAATCAGTCGCATCTTCCGCCTGGTTTCCAGGCACAGGATTCATACACCCTCCCCCTCACGGATGGGAGCGTGGAAGCTAGATATCTGGCATCCGGGATCCTGAAGGACATCATCCTCGAAGGAGAGACGCCGTACACAGCACAATCCCAAGATGAGAACGACCTGAGAGAAGTCACATACCAGATTGCCACCGACCTGGAGCTGGATCACAGCCAGGCACAGTTCTTTCAGGGGATCGCGGTATGGTTCGCAGACATGCCACATGATGAGTTACTGATAATCGTGAGATTGGAGGAACAATCAGCCTTGGGTAGCCCATACATCTTCAACAACCTGCATGTCGGGTTCAGATCATCGGATCTGAGGGTGGTGTCAGTCTACGCGACTGTGTGGTACTCCCCCTCAGGAGCGACTACATTCGCCACTTCGGACGCGATCACCCTTTCCCAGGGCAACGTCATAACGGACTTTGATGCCAAGGACGCCTCGACCTCTTCATACCTCGTCGGCATCTGGAACGGGACCACTTACGCATACCTGATCCGGACCGAATGGAATGTGGGCTCTGAATCGTCCTATTACCTTGATGAATGGGTGGACGTCAACACCGGTGAAGTTCTGGGGAGAGAAGGCCCGCAGGTAATCATAGTGGACAGGGGTCTGCCGTTCGGCACTTGGTTCTGGGCACTGGTAGCGATCATTACGACCTCTCTGGTCGTGGGACTGGCCATGTTCTACCGCATCAACTCGGAGAGAGCACTGGACCACTTCACCAGAGGCAGGATCTTCGGGTACTTACAGGCAAATCCGGGTGCCAATTACACCATGATACGGGAATCCCTGAGATTGTCCAACGGTACCGCCGCCTATCATCTCTGGGTACTGGAGAGGTTGGGATTCATCAGGTCCGTCAGCAAGGGACGGATAAAGCAGTTCTACCCCCAGGGGGTCTCGCTCTCGAAAGGTTCTCTCATTCTTACCAGGCTCCAGTATTCCATTCTCGACCTGCTCGAAGCTGAAGGTCCCCTCAGTCAATCAGGTATCGCGAGATCGCTGGAGATGTCCAGGCAGAGAGCGCATTACAACGTCAAGGTCCTCAGATCACTGGAGCTCATTGAGCGAACAGGTGACAAGAAGGAGAAACTGTCCTTCAAGGGGGAGGAGACGATCGCGGGCGGTGAGGATGGCCTGTTCGTGTCGCCTTCTGCCAAAGAAAAGGCTTCCTCAGAGGAGAATTGAGGTTCTTGGGGCACTAAGCGAAGATACTTATACAAAAACGCTTTAAACCAGACACCATAGGAGATTGTTAATGAACATCTACGTAGGAAATCTGGACCGTGAGGTCACCGAGACCGAACTGAAGGAGGCTTTTGAGGCCTTCGGCGAAGTTTCGTCGTGCAAAATCATCACGGACAGATTCACTGGAGCATCGAGAGGATTCGGATTCGTCGAGATGTCCGGAGAAGAGGAAGCCAAGAAAGCGATGACAGAGATGGATGGCCAGGAGATGAAAGGAAGGAACATCAAGGTCAACGAAGCTCGACCTCGCACCGAGAGAGGTGGAGGCGGAGGCGGCGGACGTCGCTTCTAGTGGCGAACCTCTGAAAAGACAAGAATCATAACAGAACTTCGACCAATGACGGCTGGGAAGGGATTTAGGACCCTTTGGGATTCCTTCATTTAACTTCTTTTGTCCGAGAGGAATTTGGTGAAATTCGATGAGGAGAGCGGAAGCCATATTGACTGCATTGGTTGCTGACCTCGGAATGCTTTTGTACTGCTGACCCGCTTCCTTGAGCAATGGACCATGAATCCAAAGTGAAGGTCGCTGAAGAGATTGGAAGAATACTCGGGGAGAAGTTCGGAAAGGACATTCTTTACGGATTCTTGTCGGGATCAGTGGCGCGTGGGGAGGACACAGAACTTTCTGATCTCGAAGTCGTCTTCGTCACGAAGGAGAAGATAAGAATTCCCGGGATGTCTTCAGATGGGTATCGCGAGTTCATGTACAAAGACCTCCAAGTCCAAATCGAGTTCCGTGCAAAGAACGAAACTGAGGAAGCGGTGGTGGCTGTTGGGCCATACTGGCCAATCGAGGTTGCTTACTTCCTAAACCCAAGAATAATACTCGGTGACAAGGAAAGCGCACAGGCATTAGCGTCCGTATTCAGAAAGAGAGTCGACAATCTCCCGGATTCGACATTTCAGAGGGCAGCAGGACATTCTCTCCTTTGGATTAGAGAGAGCTTTCACAAGGTCCTGAACGCCTGCGATGAGGAGGATGAAATACGCGCCGTTCAGTCTGCATCTGGAATGTGTGATGAGGCGGCCAAATTCGTTGCTCTAGTGAATGGGCGCTATTACTACCGGGCAGACGCTCGAATGAGCGAGGAGAGTAAGTCCTTTTCAGTGCTTCCATCCGATTTTCATTTACTATTGAAGAAGTTGACATTGGCACGCGGCATCGATGAAATTCGAGCAACAGCAACGGGTCTATGGTCAACATGCAAAGCCCTGGCTGGTTCAGAAGAAGTCGTGATTGAGAGCTATGAGAGCCTCAAAAACCTGAAGCTGGAACAATAGATCGGCAAACTGATTTCCATCAACCATATAAACAAAACCTGAATAGAATACCACTGCAGGAACCCGAATGAGAAGACCGTACACTTTTAAGAACGAATACTGGCAGTTCTTCGGATATGGAGATGGATGGCCTCCGGCAAAGTGTGAAGAGTGCTATGAACTGCTCGATAAGAACCAGAAGCCCAACAAGCACTGCATCAATTGCTGGAAACTGGAGATCTTCTACAGCAACTGCACCGATCTAGATGCCGTCAAGGATTATTTCCTGGAAGAGGGCAAGAAGGACCACACGCTTCACGGCAAATGGTCGAACTTCAAGATGGAAGTGCCGAGAGAGTTGATGACCAGCATCCCGGAAGAGGGACACCCAGACGAGGACATCAAGGAGGAGGGGGTCATCCTCATCTACACCCAGAGCATCGAGGAGAGGGAGAGGAGAAGGAAGAAGTTCCTAGATGATCTGCGCGCCAGAGGTCTGTACAAGAAGGAGGAGTTGTCGTACAGGAGAGGATGCCTCAACTTCGATCAGGTCATTGGAAACTGGAAGGGTTGGTATGACTTGGACGAGGATTACGTGAAGTAATCGGTCCGACACGCAAACGTATTATATCACACCATAATACTGAATGCCTCAGGTCAGTAGTTCGAGGAAGGGGACGAGTTCGGCTTGTTCTTCCCCACAGCTGGATCAGGGGCGATGACATGATAAACTACATCCCATTGATCGGGGCCATTGCGTCAGGCATCTTCATGGTCCTCCTGCTTAAGCAGTACTTGGAAAGAAGGAAGACTCACCAACTGCTTTGGTCCGTTGGAGTAACATTGTGGTTCATTTTGATGGTCTTCGAGTTCCTATCGGCGGAGGAGCTACTGGGAGGAAACGTATGGATGTACAAGCTGTTCTACGCCCTGGCGGCGGTCACCGTCGGTTTCATGGGCGCAGGGTCCCTCAGCTTGCTTGCTGGCAAACCCTGGGCCACATACTTCACTGCTTATGTCATCGTGATCTCCGTCGTCCTCCTTGGTTTTGGGCTCACTGCGTCAATTGACGAGAGCCTTCTAACGGATGGCTACGAGAACATTGAAGGAGGAGCTGGCGGGGCCATGACACACCCCACCCGATACTTGACCCCGTTATTGACGGTGCCCGGAGGGATCCTCTTGATCGGAATAGCCCTTTACAGCTTCTGGAAGGACAGGTCGAGATGGTATAATCTGTTCATTGGATTGGGTGCGTTCCTTCCGACGATAGGAGGTGCCATGGCAAGAGCGGGGGACAACAGGTTCTTCTACGCCTTCGACACGATCGGGATCATACTGCTGTCAGTGGGTTTCTACGTGAGCATGACATACATCAAGAAAAGGGCAGAGGCCAAAACGGATGACGAGCCACAAGAAACAGAAAAGGGGAGAAGAAACTTGGCATCGACTTTGATTTGGTTTGCATGAGGACGGAAGGATTAAGTATTCATCATTCTGAAGGCATCCATAATGGAGAAGAAGAAATGGGGGCTGGTGGTCGGGACACTTGCCATAATAGTGTTGGTAATGGCATATCTCATCTACATAATGACACTAGGGATGACAACTGGGTGCAGGCTGGAGGTTTATGCGAGTCTATCCGACCCGGTGGAGATTGAAGAGGGTGCTTGGAAGATAGCAGTACATGATCTTGACAACACTTGTGATGCTAAGTATGATGATGTCGTTCATTTCAGCGTGATGTTGCGAATGGACAATATCACGGAAATCCCGATTACCGACCTGCAAGACGGATTTGTGGCCCATCAGAGTGATGTCTCCATCTTCTTCGATGACAACAATAAAAAGGGGAGATTGGACTCAGGGGATGAATTCTACCTAGTCGGTTTGGAGTCTGAGTCGACCTATGTTTTCTACCTGATCTTTGAATTGAGTGGCGATATTGTGGACACGACACCAATACATGCATAGAAAGGCATGCTCTCTCGCGTAAAGGTCCCCAAGAGCGTCCAGAGCTCTTGCTTCACCGCTTTGCGTGAGTATGGAGTGGATGTGGACTAACAGCTCATTTCTGTTTTCCTGAGTGCGATCAGTAGGACCGCCCCCATGATTGAGACAATCGCCGCTGACTGCATACCCAATCCATAAGATGATACACCGGAAATGAAGCCAGCGATGGGTGCGCCGACAGCAACACCGGCGACCAGAAGAGCGTAGAAGACACCGGATGCCATACCGCGGACCTCTTTCTTTGTTCCGCGAACGATCATGGTCGAGGAAGATGGAAAGACCAGTCCATGCCCGAGACCGAAGATGGCCATCACTGGAAGAAGCGTGAGCAGGGTGTTGAAATACGGGATCATGAGCATTGCGATGGTGATGGCGATGAGCCCCGCCAGTGCCGGGACCTTCGCACCAATCTTGTCACACAGGATACCGCTGGGATAGTGGATCACCACAGACAGGATGGCGAAGGTAGAGAAGGCAATGACAACATCGGTAGTGCCCATCCCTAAGCTCCCCATATATAGGGGGACCAGTACCGTGAAGGCGCCCATGACGAAATAGAGGCTGAATATGGAGGAATATGACAGGAGGACCGCTTTGCGCTTGAGCAGAGCAATGAAATCCCGCATATCCTCACTGAACCTCGACTTCACCCGCTGGAAGCCCTCGGGTTCCTTCACCCGAACCGCGAAAACAATGGCGACGAACAACATGGCTGACAGGACGTAGAAGAAGGCTTGGTATCCGAACCTTCCAATGACCATTCCACCGATGGCGAAGCCCACGATCACCGAGAGAGCCAGAGCCATGCCGTACTTGGCCATCATCCTGCCTTTCCTCTCCTCGGGAGCCATTCTTGAAGCGATGCCCATTGAAGAGGGGCCGACGAAACCTCCGCCAAGGCCGTGGGACATCCTGACGAGAAGTAGTTGAAATGGATCTGCGGCCATTGAGTAAAGGAAAACACTCACAGCGTCCCAGGTGAGGCCGATAATGAAGGGATTCCTGAGCCCGATCTTGTCTGCGAGGCGTCCGAAGATTATGTTGGCCGGAATGTGGATGATGGAGTACATGGCGACTATGATTCCTATGAACAGCTCATCGGTGGCGCCCAAGTAGACCGCATACAGTGCGATCACAGGTACCATGGCGTTGCTGTCCATCGTTCCCATGAAGGTGGCAGCGAGCAGATTGGCTGACTGGAACCTCTTCTTCTTCATTGTTATGACACCGTGAAGAGTACGTTACATAAGTGCTTTAGGAATAAATAAGGATAGCAATCGAGATTCGACAATGGCAGGGTCAATTGCGTTGGTGGCTTCCAGACGCAGAGGTGGACCTAACGTGTGAGGAATCGCTGTAATGAGCTTGGAGCTCATCTACCCTTGTTGAACGTGTCAAAACATTGCGGGTTGTGCCTCTTGACATGCTCAGCTGGTACGACCTCGCCGCATCCTCCACAGATCCAGTCATCCCCCTTCTTTTCGGTCAGTTCCTCTTGGCAGAAAGGACATTCAGGCATTGGAACTTGTTTTGCGTCCTTGATATTTCAAGTTTGTCCATTTAGGCTCGAGGATCGGAGAATTATCGAGCGGTGGATGTGTTCATCGATTCTATGTATTTGTGATTGTCCATAGAATGTCAGCATCCAGAAGGAGCCAGTAGCTAAACCCAGTCACCAAGATCTCCATGTCAGTAAAAGGTCTCAGGAAGTAAGGATTAGCGTTTGGATCGAATCCTTCAACGCTGGTTGCTCCTGTTGCCGTCCTCAACTCCCCTACAGTAAGAGCTGTGTTGAATGATGGGTAACCAATAAGGTTCCAGCCCGCGCGAAGCTGTATTGCGGTCAGCATGGGTACTGTTCCAGCAACTGTCAGGTTTGAGTCTTCGAGAACACTTACCCAGACACCAAGTCTGCGATCAATAGTCATCAGATCTCCTTTGTAAGTTTTGAAAGGCATATAGGACTTCCAGAACTTTGAGGAGGAACCATAGGTCCATGCCTTGTCAAAACTGACCGTCTGAAGAACTTCTTCTGTTGATTCGTCCACCTGGACCAATGGAATCGACACAAGATTCAAGCCCTTGGTCAGCGGGCGGGTGAACTTCCCCGCTTGGCTCGGAGCGCATGTCTCGTTGTTGCCAATGTCAAAGGAGCAAACTTGGTAGAAGTAGTCGTTCGAATCGCCTTCACCAACAGAGAAATCATCAAACTGGCCGACGCCATTGGAGAGAGACGCATGCAAGCCATAGCCCAATCCATTTGGGTCAAACGTCATGTTTCTGTAGATCCTGTAACCGACAACAGTATTGAAACCGGAGCCGTCGTCGAGTGACAGGGTCCAGGTCAGGGAGACATTCTCAAGGTTCCGCCCACTAAGAACAGCTTGGATACGAGAAGGAGGACTGAGAAGAAGAGTCCCATGGGGAGACATGAGCGGATAGCGGTCCTGGCTGTCGAAATCGATGAGGTAGGGTGTGTCTCCGATCCCATCTGGATCTGGACATACATCCTGGTTAGGACCACTACAGTCGTCCACTCCAGCATAATCGGACCAGTAATTCCCACCAGAAGGATAGTCGTCGTCCCATTGGTTCAAATCTGTGTCGTCATATGGATAGGGGCTCATGTCAATGAAATTGTTGTGGTAGATGGCATTGTTGGCTGAGATTTCCAAGTAAACATCGTAGGTGTCTGAAAGGACGGTATTGTTGTTGATGGTGTTGTCATCTGACTTATAAACATAGGCTCCGAAATAAGTGTTTGAAATCGTGTTGTTTGCCACAATGTTGTTTGATGAGAATCCGATTTGAACTCCGCTGTGGACATCTGTGATATCCAGGTTCTCCACAACCGCTCCAGAGGAATTGGCAAGTATGGCCTGAGCAGCACCCAGGGGAACTACCCCTCCAGTGACGTTCTTCCAGTAGACGACGGGGTCGCCATCTACGGTGTTGCTCGTGTCTATGACATGAGTATTCCAGTGCCAAATCCAATCCCCGCGAATTGATATGCCGTATCCTGCGAATGTGTTGTTTTGGACAGTGATGTTATGTGAGTTTTCAAGTCGAATACCTGCATCTTCATACAATAGAGTGTTTCCACTGATAGTGAAGTTGTCACAGTCATAGATGTAAATGTCCCCGAGGAAGTCCGAGAGAGTGTTGCCAATAATCATGGTGTCTCGGCTGCGGTGGGAGTCGATGCGACCATTGCCTGTGAAAAGATTGTCCATGACCACGAATCTGTTGGAATCGTCATCAAGGCTTACCCCGCTGGAGTTTGTGAAGTTGTTGCCAACGATGACCACATTGTCAGATTGTCCGGTATTGATGCCGCCCGAGTTGTTCGAGAAGTTGTTGCCCATCACTGTCAAGTGAGAAGACGTGTCGATGCGCATCGATGAGAAGTGATTCGAGCAATTGTTTCCAATGATCCTTACATCCATGGAGGTCGTCGGCCAAATGCAGTACTGATTTGAGGACAAATTGTTGGCAACAACAGTTATGTTTTCCGAGTTACCCACGCCGATGCCAATAATACCATTCAGGAATATGTTGTTGTCACTTGCTGTGGAATCAACAGCTTCCCAAAAGCGGAGACCGTCTTTGCCGTTCGAGAAAATGTTGTTACCAGTGACGCGCACTGAACCGCCATTCTGGAAATTGATGCCATGTTCAGTGTTTGAGGAAATGTTGTTTCCGACGACCAAACCTCCTCCGGTATCGAACCAGATGCCGTCCTCGTAGTTCGATGTGATGGTATTGTTGACTATTTCGGCAGTTGAGAAATCGAGGCGGATACCGTGGAGGCTGGTCGAAATTGTGCAGTTCTCAATCCGGACATTAAGGGATCCCCAAAGCCTAATTCCATCATAGGAGGTGTTCCCGCCGTACACATAGATGTTGCGGATGATGACCCAAGCGCTCGTAGTGAACAATCTGATGCCATTAGCAGTGTCTGCGGTGATCTCCCATCCCTCGATGATGTAAGGATCCGAGGAGGATCCACTTCCACCAGTCACACCATTCGCACCGGTGAATTCTCCATCGCTCATTATATCAATTGGAGCATGCGGAGTGTAGGCTGACGCCTCTTCACTTACTGTGTTCACGATTCCAGTGACAAGACCGGCAATGAGCAGGCACACCACGACTATGGTTCTCCTCCCTCTTCTCATCCTAATGTCCCTCAATACGACTAAATCGGCGATTCTTAATAGGAATTGTGTACGCACTGAGAGCTTGACTATCATGAGAATGGACACGTTCTAGTACAAAAAATGGATATTGGAAATGAAGTGCCTTTGGGTGCCAGTCTCTTAAAACCACCCCAAGTATCGTCCCAAAAGCACCACACCACCGATGATCCCAGCGACCGCCGCAATCAATCCACCGATCTTCGCCCAGCTCAACGGAGCCTCACCTTGCACCTCGCCGGTCTGTCCGTTCACCAGGAAGTTGTACCTCTTTCCGCGATACAGGTAGCTTGAGACAAAAACGGGCAACAAGATGTGCTTCCACTTGGGATCGTTGAGCTGTGTATTGACGTGCAGACCCCTTTGGGTATCACCGTTAAGTTCCCTCGAGCACGCATTCCTCTCCGAGCTCGCCATCACCTGTCTGGCAGTCAACCACAGGCTCACAGGGTTCTTTGTGTACTCCTCCGCGCTGAATCCGGCCAGGAACTCGGTCGAATAACCGATCAAACCGTTTAGATGGAATGGATATATCTTCTTCAGGTACTTCTCCGGAAGGCCTCTGGATGCGTTCACCAGGATGTCATTGTAGAACTGTGAGTGGTGCCCCGAACGGTAGCTCCATCTAGTGTGTTGGACCTGCCTTGTCCTCGTCTGTGGCCTTCCGTCCACCGTTACTGTGTATGTCTCAGTTGTGTAGTAGTACGTCCCCCGCCAGCCGCTCCAGTCCGACTCAGCCTGGGCGTCGAATGTGAAGAACGGCGCATAGACTCCTGAAACTCCAGCCTGGGAGGCCGTCCTTTTCAGATCACCAGGCCTGAACCACAGCTTCTTCAACCAATCCAGGTACTTCTGCTTTGAGACCTCGGCGTTGATGGCGAACGGGACGAGAGCGGTAGGTCGAACCATCTTAGAGTTGCTGGGGGTCTCAAGAATGGCATCGGAACCGCAGAAAGCACATTTGACGGCGATCAGTTTGGGGTCGATGGACTGAATGGCTCCACAGCGCTCACACTTGAAACTTCTCTGTTGGACACCGAAACCTGTTGTGGAAAGGGCGGGCATTACAGGAAGGTCTTCGATCTTCTGCTCTTCGATCCGCTGGAAATCCTTGGGTATCTCGTTCTCGGAGCCGCAGTAAGGGCACTTCATCTTGAGCGTGCCTGGCTTGTAGGTCAGTCCAGCGCCGCAAGAGGTACAGCGGAACTCGTCAGCGCCTTCTGTCTCGGTCGTGGGTTCAGAACTCAACGTGTGGGAATCGAATAGGGATAGAATAAGATTTCGTCCCGACCTATTTCTCTTCTGGGGTCTCAGCTAGAGTGGCGCCACATTCATTGCAGAACTTGCTGCCTCTGGATATCTCCGCACCGCACTTGGGACACGGCACCTTGGCCGACATGGACGTCCCGCATTCGGGGCAGAACTTGTTGCCCTTGGCAACCACCTTGTCGCAATTGGGGCATGCAGTGCCCTCTAACTGTCTGGCTCCGCAGACGTTGCAGAACTGGGAACCTGTTGGGATGATCCCACCGCACTTGATGCACGGCGCACCCGGGGTTGCCGAAGGTTGACGCATCGTGTCTGCAATCTGATAGCCCATGCCGATACCTGCGCCTATTCCCACGCCGGCACCAGCGCCTCCACCCGCGGGGTTCTCGGCAGCGTCCCTCATCGCCTGGCCGGTCTGGTACTGCGTGTATCCAGTTCCTGTAATTGCCATCGAGGACCTTGCATCCACTGCTTCTTGGACCTCTTCAGGAAGGTTGATGTTGAGCCCGCTTATCTTGACTATCTCGATACCGTATTGTGCGAAATGGTCGTTGCACTTGGAGAGGATAATCTGCTCTATCTCCTCCAAGTTGGCGGCAAGGTCCAGCACGGCCATGCCGCGCTTCTTGATCTCTCCCAGGCTGTCGTACGCAACCACAACCATCTGTTCCTTGATCCTGCCCTCGACCTCGGCGGCAGACGTGAAGCTCATGGTCCCCACGAACTGGTTGATGAAATTCTCCGGCGAGGAGACCTTGTACCTGAACTGGCCGAACACCCTCAGACTCACAACATGGAACTCTGGATCTCTGAACTGGTAGGGTTGCTTTGAACCGAACTTACCGTCAAAAGGCTTCTTCTGGATGTAATAGACCTCTGCCCTCTGCTCTACGCCGCTGAGGAACTTGACTATCCTGCCCACGATGGGGGCGTTGATGCTTGTGAGCGCATACCTGTCAGGGCGGTCGATGTATGCCATGGCCTTTCCGTCCCTGTAGAAGACAGCGATCTCGTCCTCCCTCACGACTATGTTGTCGTTCAACCTTATGTTCCGGGGGTGGCGCCAGAGGATCATTCCCCTCTTTCCAGCCTCCTCCCATGCGAACGTCTCTGAACCGAACAAACTCATCTGATCACATCCGTACGTGTAATGGCGTTCATTCTGGCCTCGAAGTTGTCCTCGAAGTCCCGAAGCATATTGCGAAGGTTGTTTACCTTCTCGGGAAGACCGTCGCTGCCAATGGCGGAGTCTCTCAGAGACTTGGCCTCCATGTCCATGTTGACGCAGGTATCGAGCAGAGCAGTGTCGTACTCATAGAGGTGGTTCAACTCGTCCTCCTGGATTCTTATGGCGGCCGATATCCCCGAATATCCTCCTTCCGCATGGCGGACCTTTCCTTCCAGCGTCTGGAATTCTGAGATCAGACCTCCGATCTTGTCCATTACCTCAAGAACGTAATTCTCTGCCAACGACTCCCGTGCGTCCTCCACGGACCTCCGAGTGTCCTGGAGCATGTTGGCCATCTGGATGCGGAGCATGTTGTCCGCCGTTCGAATGTCCTCCTTCCTGCGGTAGCCTGCAAAACCCGGAACGTGAAGCTGTATCCTCTTCAGTAGCCCCCGCTCTTGTTCTACTCTGACCCTCAAATCTGGCATAGGAGCACCTTTTTTGATAACAGAAACTGTGGTTAAGAATGTTTTGATGGAATCCTGGCACGGATCATCGCATCATCTTGGTGACGAGGAGATATACCCCTGCGAGAATGACGACCAAAGGCAGGACTATGTTCAGATCCGCCGTGATGACATCCAAAGCCGCCAGCAGCCAGACCAGACCGATTATCAGGAACACGATCCCCCAGAATATCCCTCCGGTCTTGGAAGTTATCTCCGTGCTGGTCACGCGGTGTTCGTCGACCATGTGCATGTTATCTCAGATGGAGAATAAATAGGTAACCCCGCATAACTGCCCTCAAAATGTACATCTAACATGATGCATTATGATGTTTGTCGGAACATGGAGCAGATAACGGCTTGCCTGGAATGTGGAGGCAGAGACCTTGATGCGATCTTCTCAGCCAAAGGCGCGTTCGTGGGTTCGTACCATTGCAGAGAATGTGACCATACCGGACCGGCGGTCACATTCGATGATTGGGAGTCCTATGAGAAATTCAAGATATCTCTAAATGAGGAGGGGGAATGAAGATATGACCCTCCAGGTGATGGATCTCGACGACCATTCGGAAGAGAGATTCTGGCAACACGTCAACAAGGACCCAATGAACTATCACTGGTTCAGAGTGGACTGGAAGTACTCGAAGGACGACACGAAGATCCTGATGGCGATTGATGACGACAAGATCGAGGGCATGATGCTCGTTTTCAAGGATTCCATTGTGCAAGTTAGAGGTGGACGTGAGGCGGTAGAGGTCCTGCTGGATCAGCTCGACCAGGAAGAGATAGAGATGATGGCGCCTATGGATTGTGAGGACATGGTCCTGGAAAGATACAACCCAGAGATAAGGAACGAGATGTTCCTGATGCATCTGGAGAAGGGAGAAGAGATTGTCCACAGAGAGCATGAGCCGGTGGAACTGTCCATGGAGCATGTAGAACGGATATCCGAGATCATGAGGGAGTCCTACCCTGACTGGTGGGCTCACATGACGCCTGACAAGGTCAAGGAGAACATGGGGGACCAGCTCTGGCTGGGGATCAAGGTGGATGGCGAGGCTCTATCGTTCGGCAATACCCGGTTCATCGATTTCGGCAGCAACATCGGTGTTGTGGCAACACACAAGGACCACAGGAACAGAGGATATGCAACATCGGTCGTCTCCGCTCTTGTGGAAGAGATACTAAAGAGAAGTGATAGAGCATTGATACACGTGTTGAAGGACAACTATCCAGCCGTCCACACTTACTCGAAGGTGGGTTTCAAACCCTTCAAGTCGTATTCTGTGATCAAGAAGGCCATGAGAATTCATTAGGCGACTGGTGGCCCAGAAAGAGGAGAACAAGCATGAATGTCGCAATGAGAGTCATGCGACGGGAGAGATCGGGACTCTCGGTTTGTTACCTTTCTTCTATCCTGCCTCCTCCGTTCTGAGTCAATATGTCCTAAGAAAGACTACATTCAAATGGATATTGGAACGGGTTTTTCACATTATTAATGCCTATTGGCGTCGGCATCAAGGTACAGCCAGTCATGATTTGGGCAAAACTGATTTGTACCAGTAAGTAGATGGCAAACTGGAGAGGGGAGTATGAAATCCAAACTCATAGGAGTGATTCTAGCTGCAGTGGTCGCCATTTGGGGAACTCTGGCAATCATTCCATCCGTCAGTGCGCAGGAACAGGGAGGACATATTTGGCTGACCATTGAGGGGAGTGAATACGAAGCAAATCACACCGACCCGTGGATAAACGAGAGCTGGGTCTACGCCGTCAAGTACGAGGCTAATGAGACCGTTCAGTACAACCTGACCGTGGAGAACAGGGGCGAGGAAAGTGTGGACGCATATGTTCTATTCGCAATCAGAGGGAACACGACCGGGGACGATATGGAACAGGTTGTTATCCAAGGAGGAGCACCCGGTGCAATGACCTTCACCCTGGCTGATTTCGACCGAGTGGACTTCAACCCGTTCTATCTGAATGTTGTCTCAGCAGGTTCTCATGGTGTATATCCGCCATCTGGCAACGCCACGTGGGTCACCTACCCAGTGGGCTTGTTGGAGGGAACTGAGTCGGGAAACAATGTCACGACCCTATTGGTCGAAGTGACGCTCGGGCCCGACCCGTCAGAGATCTTCGTGGTACACTCCGACGGCTATGGTCTTAACTCCGATGGTGAACTGAACTACTGGAGCCCGAACGGACATGACGTGACGGTGATGATGGAAGAGGACAAGGGAAAGGGTCACGGTAAGGGGCCGAAGGGCGATCATGGCGGAGGCCACGGAAAGAAGGGCGACGGCGGTGGACAAACTCCCGTTGAGGAGCCGGAGATACCTGGTGTAATACAGGATGATCCGCCAGTTGTTGTGACGGAAGATCCGTCTTCTGAGGATCCCTCTGAGACGCCTGTTGTTGTGACAGAGGACCCGCCTGCACAGAACCCCGCAGAGACACCTGACCCTACCCAATCCGAACAGGAGAGTCCAGAAGTTGCAGGGGAAACGACGGAAGATGAGGGAACTCCGTTGGCCGGGAACGAGGGAACTGTGGAAGAACTGGATGACATTATGGGGGCGGATACAGAGAACCAGATAGGCTGCCTGAACATTCTGGTGGCTTCGGCGATGGTTGCCCTGTTAGTATCCATACTGTTCCTGGCTTTGACTAGAAGAAAGCGATGAAGAACCCAGCAACCTGATTGGCAGCATACAGAACTCCGTCCAGATGCTTCTATGAGAGAGGAAAATCTATAAGTGGGCGACGCAATGATAAGTTGCGGAGAGTGGGTGACAACTCTTGGTCGACATCTTAAGGGCGTTCACATTTCCAGAGAAGTTCGCGACGAATCTCCCGGTCAACAGAATAGTGGCCGGCGGCAAGACGGTCGAGGATGGTGTATCATTTTTCCACGAGAAGATCCAGAACGGCTACCAGCCCAGGCCGATCATAGTCATAAAACATCCAAAGGAGGACCTCTATGCGGTCCTGGATGGCCACCACAGGTTCGAGGCCTTGAAGAAGAATGGGGCAACGGAGATATCTTCGGTGGTGGTGGACGCTTATACGAATCTGCAGTTTGAACTGACCAAGAAAGGTGTCTTCCAGCCGGCACCGTTGCTTACCAAGCACGTGAGGATTCCATTCAAGAAGTTGGCAGCCTACATGAAGGAGTTCCTTGAGAATCCTTGGCCGATGCTGGGCAGAGAATGAACTTCAGAGAATCTTAGAAAGCAGGTTCCCGGCTCCCCTAACGAACTCGGCGCAATTCTCCCTGAGACCTTCATTGTGGAACCTGTCCATACCCTCCTGGGTCGAGATGTCCACACCGCACAGGTCGATGCAGTTTGGGGATCCGAACTTCTCCACGAACTTGTCGTAGTACAGCTTTGCCTTCTCGTAGGACAGCTTCTTCCTTTCCATCTCTTCGGGGTCGGATCTTCCATAAAGGAGACCTATACCCATTATCCCGCCGGTCAAGCATCCACAGAGAGATCCCTTGCCACCAATTCCCCCACCAAAAGGCGTAGCGATATGAGGTATCGATCTGGACTCGATGTGACATTTCTCCGCGACGGCATTTGACAGCGCTTCGGCACAGTTGAATTCCTTTCTGAAGTACTCCTCAGCGAGTGTCCCAAGATCGCTTAGCATGGTAATCCTCCTCAATTGTGGACCTTGTCTAGAATGGACGTATGCGATATGGGTTAATTTGGTTTACGCCATCGGGCTGGAATTGGCCGATTCTCGACATTTCGGATTCGAAAGCGTCCTACTGGATGATGTCCCAGACCGTGTTCACGGCGACGTAGATCCAGAAGCCCTTGCCTGCGGTGATCATATCAAGGTCGCCCAGACCCGTAAGGCAATACGGAACACCCGGATCATAACCTTCCACGTCCAGAGCCGCTATGTCCAGCTTCAGTTGTCCGACCGTATAGAGAGGATTGAATGACGGGAACGAAACAAGGTTCCAACCCGCGTAAAGCTGCATCTGACTGAACACCGGAACCAGACCGGCAACG
Source organism: Thermoplasmata archaeon (assembly GCA_023140195.1). Taxonomy (GTDB): domain Archaea; phylum Thermoplasmatota; class Thermoplasmata; order RBG-16-68-12; family SOIM01; genus JAGLME01. The sequence goes on along the minus strand of JAGLME010000026.1, from coordinate 44,294 downwards.
ACCCAATCGTCCTCTACGAGAACGTTGACCCAGAAGGCCTGAGTGTGGTCGATGTTCCACAGATCGCCCTTGTACGGCTTCACCTCATTGTAGGACTTCCAGGGGTCAGCTGTATCGGCAGCGACATATGTCCATGCCTTGTCGAACTGGATTGTCTGGAGAACCGAACCGATCGAAGTATCCGATGTGACCAGAGGTACGGATACGAGGTGCTGGCCAACGGTCAGATGTCTGGTGAACTTGCCTGCCTTGTTCGGAGAGGCGGAGTACTCGATGCCATTGAACGCCCTGACGTAGAAGAAGTGGTTGTCGGGGTCCCCATAGCCGCATCCTGTGCAAGTGTATTGGTACGTGGCTTGGTCGACAGCAGGTATCGTTGTGACCAGACTGTAAGGTCCGCCGTAGATGTTGCTGGTGTAGATCTCGTACTCCACGACATTGTCCAATCCGGTCCCATCATCGCCTGACGCCTGCCAGGTCACCAGAACGTCCGCAAGTCCCACACCCGTGAGCTGAGCGTCCATCATGATCGGTGGGATCGGCCCAAAGGCTATGATGTCCATCTGAGCGCATTGGTTGGCTGTGAGGTCGGCGTTCCCATATATGTCCTCGCCGTAAACACAGATGTCATGCAATCCGAGTGTCCAGGTTGTCGTATCGATGAGAATGGTCACGCCCTCAACGGGTCCATCGTAAGTTCCATCAGTCGCAAGCAGAGGTGTGCTCGTGGCCCAGTTGGCGGCCCCGTCCGTGTAGTTGGCGCTGAGGATGTTGGAGTTCCCAGTGCCAGTATCGTCAACGGTCGCTTCCAGTGTAACAGGAGTGCCTATCGGTACGACCGTGGAAACCGACCCGTTGACCAGGACATTCAGTACGATCGGTGGGTCTGGATCCAAGATATACAGTGTTGCGCATGAACCCGTCCAGTTGGTGTTGGTCTTGTCGTCGTAGGCGTACACGCAGTACTCGTACATTCCAGGCTGGCTTGGTGTGGTGACGATCTGTTGAACGTCCTCTACCGGGTTGTTGTAGATCATGTCGATTGGGAACATCTTTGTGCCCGGCCAGTTTGAAGGACCGACGGTATAGTTCGCTTCACCGATGTTGTTGTTGCCGGTCGTCGAATCGTCAACTGTGGCAGTGAGGAAGAAGTCCGGTGGTGTGGTATCATAGTCCCAGGATTGGGTCGGAGCTCCGTTGATGAACACATCGTAGATCTCCGGAGGATAGAAGTCAGAGGATACGATTATTTGGGGGCAGGAACCAGTGACGTTGAAGTTGGTCATCGAATCCCAGGCGTAGACGCATATGTCGTAGCTGGCCTCTGCCCAACCCGTTGTGTCTACGGTGGTTGTGACGTTCTCGTCGGCCTCGTCGAACGCTCCATCCATGGCGCTCAAAGGAGTGCCCGGCCAGTTGGCGGCACCAACAGTGTAGTTGGCACCGTCAACCTGGGTTTTGTCCATTAATCGGGCGTCTAAGGTGACCAGGGCTCCCGATGGAACCAAAACAGATGGTTGACCGTCGACCAAAGCATAGATCTCAGGCGGATCGTTGTCAATGGGTGTCAGTGTTATCTCCAAAGATGCACACGCATTTGTGGTGTTGACGTTGGAATCGTAATCGACGGCATCAGTGACGCAGATTGAGTATATGGCCTCGGCCCATCCCGAAGTGTCGATTGTTGCAGTTGCCGTTTCGTTGATAGTATCGAAAAATCCATCCAGAGCGTTCATCGGACCTACCAGGACCGCATCGATTGTATAGTTGGCTCCAGCAGGGCCGGACATGTCGTCATCGAGTATTGCCGTCAGTACAACTGGATCTCCGGGGTTGACAATCTCGGTGACCTTTCCATTGAGTCTGACCGCGAATACTTCAGGTGGCGCGGTATCTGTCGGGGCGCCGATGGTGAAATCCGCATCGCTAATCACGCAATTGCTCTGACCGACCATGTCCACGGCACAAACCCTTACCCGCGCCTTTGTGGTGTCAGCATTAGGTGTTGTCCAGAGATAAACGCCATCGTTCGGCTCGTTCGTGGAAATTGAAACCCAAACAGGGGCTCCCGAGTCCAGTGCATAGTCGATCGATACTGGTGTCTCGGGCATCTCAACATCAAGTGCGAGCCAGTGAATCTCATAATCAGTGACCTTGTCGATGACCTCACCGCCATCTGGTTGCAGAACATCCACATCAGGCGGAGTGGCGCCGTCCATCCAGTCCAGCATGGCCCGCATCAGATCCTCTTCCTGGGTATTGCCGTCCCAAATGTCGGTTGCTTCAAAGTAGTCGAATGCATCGTAGACCACGCGCGAATCAGTATCGTGATCGGCTCTCACGGCGGCAATGTCCATTGGACTTGCAGAGAAGATGAAGATCTCGCTTGACCCGGATGTTCCAATGACGTCGGGTGATGTGTGCGTTATGCCCATGGCAACGATACCGTCGGTGATGGGGTCGCTGAGGATTCCGTCAACATTGCTGCCCATTCCATTGTCATTTACGTATGTGGCGTGAAGGTAGTTACCTAACCAGGTGGTCCAGCCACCCGAACTTGCATCGTAGGCTATGTCCTCCCCCGTGATGAGCAGGTTGCCTTTGGCATCGAGGTATGACTGAAGAGCGGTACGGGACGATGCGTAGAGCGTATTCGTGTCGCTGCTCTCGAACCATATGACCGCCCTGTAGTCCTCTATCTCTGTGAAGGACGGCATGGTCCTAACGTTGTCATTCTCAGTGTCGACCGTCCTCGGCTCATATGTGTCCCAATTGCGGTGAGGGATTGCGCCCTTGGTCAGTATCTCGTCATAGTGGTCGAAGTCCCAGGCGAAATTGTCGGCGTCGTTTCCGTCAACCACGAGGACCCCTGTGGGAACGAAATCCATGGCCGCTCCCTGAAGAATGGCATAATTGGTGCGAGGGGTCGTTGGAGGATTGCCATACATGAAGTTTATCGGGTTGTCAGTCTGGACGAATGCGGCGATGCCCAGAGTACGTATGTCCCAACCCGCATTGATGGTGAACGTCCTTTCCACATCAATAGAATCGCCCTGATTGAAGGACCCATCAGGAATGGTGTGATCTGAGAGCATCAACCTGACAACGTGATTGTAAACCCTGTGGTGCAGGTAGTTCTCTCCGCCGCCCTTAAGCGGAAGATGGATGTTACTCTCGTAGACCACGAACCTGACCTTGAGACTGGTCTCAGGTATTGGATCTGTAGCATAGATGTGGGCATTCATCCTTCCGCCGGCACTGGTTATGTTCCCTGTAAGTGTGATGGTCATGTTGGCGGTCTTATCCTTCTCCACTTGGTAGGCGTCCCTATCGTCCCAGTATCTCTGCCATTTGGTGGTCCCACCAGAGGACCACAGCGTCGCACCATTCTGTCCGTTCTGAATCGCGACACCATTGTAGTAGCCTCCACCGTCCACGATCATGGTCGGATATCCGGTAACGCCGTACCACAGCCTTCGGGTGTTGCTAGGAGCGTAATAGATCGCATCGGATCCTGATGGATGATGCTCCAGAACAACTATATTGTCGGTTCCCAGCTCATCATGGAGCCTGTTCAGAGCGAAAGCCTGCGATGGGCAGAATTGACACCAGTCCGCCGTAAACTTCTCAACGATCACCGTTCGCTCGCTCGTCCCGCCCCAGCAGCCTGTATTTGTCTCGGGTTCCTCGGGCGGAGCTCCGATGACCACCGCAAAAGACCCCAGCAAAAACAAAGCACACACTAATACAGCCCACACTGATTTTGAATGTCCCCACATTCTAACTCCTCCATTTCCAGAATGGCAGGAATCGAATCCACTTGGAGGTATATCAATATATCCCAGTAATAGGACTGAATGGCCAGCGGTTCCCTCTTGCGTCACTTGAGAAGGTTTTTATTTGGAGAGAGCGGTTATCCAATCGTGGACACCCGAAAACTCGCCAGGTATCCCTATCTCGAGGAGGCAAGCGACTACATCAAGGACTCGGACGTATCCATACCGGACCTGCTGGAGGACCCAGCATATGAGGAGGCCAGGATCGCGGGCAGGAACAGGGTCTTCGAAGCACTTGATAACACCAAGATAGAGGACCACAGCATGGTCAGCGAGGCCGAGATACAGATAGAGCTCCTTTCCTACCCGATAGCCAGAATGATCGTGTCCAGTGTTGGCGATCCTTTTCTGATCAAGAGATACACCCTCTCGGAGGCGAAGACCGGGACGCTCAGGTGGATGGAGGAGGACGCCGACTTCGTCAAAAGGCTAGCAGAACAGCTGGAAGTCGAGCTGGTAGTCGAGAACGGGACCATGAAGACGCATTTCACCGATTTCCTGAGGAACACGGCCCAGTTGAGGAGCAAGGGATGGAAGCTCATCAACCAGAGGGTGGAGGACGGGTACGTCGTCCTGAACAGGCGGAAGTTCCTGAGAGTGCTCCAAGACGCATTGAGGAGGAAGCTGGAGGACGAGCTGCCCCTGGAAGTGAACGAGAAGATACTGGAGACCTTTCAGGAGACCACACTCGAGCTCATAGAGAAGATACAGGAGAGGAAGAGCAAGTACAAGGCGGAGGACATGGGCAAGATAAGGACCACGAGACTGCCTCCGTGCATGCACAGGCTTCTCGCGACCGTCCAGACAGGAGAGGGAATACCCCACACAGGAAGATTCGCCCTGGTGGCGTTCCTGAGACATCTGGGCCTCAGACCGGATGACATAATGAGGATGTTCTCGACCATATCGGATTTTGACGAGAGCAAGACCAGGTACCAGATAGAACACATCAGCGGGATAACCTCGGGAACGAAGTACACGCCGCCGGAATGCAGCACCATGAAATCATACGGCATCTGCTACGAACCAGATGACCTCTGCAACAGGATTAAGCATCCTCTCTCGTACTATCGGATCAAAGGGAAGAGAAAGACGGGTTAGAGTTTTCGCCATGTTCTTATCGCGCGCTGAATAGCCGTGGCGTTGCCCCCGACTGCGAAGACTATCATTGCCATGTCTATGAAGTTCAGTGAGAACTCCCCAAAGGAAACGTAGGCATAACCGATGCTGGATGCGAACATCTGGATAAGACAGAACAACATCAGAATGACCAGCCTGTCCGCCCTTCCGAGTATGCCCCCGTAATCGCGTCCGGCGCCAACAGCCATGGATTGCGTCCCGAGATAGCTGGTCATTAGGACCCCGATTATCGCAAGGAAGGCCAGAACGCTGTTGTAGGTGGGTGAGAGCATGATGCCGCCGACTATGAATATATCAGCGTACCTGTCCAGAACGTGATCAAGGAAATCTCCCCGGACGGAGGCCTTTCCGGTCATCTTGGCCACCATGCCGTCAAGTGCGTCCAGGAGTCCGTTGAGAAAGAGGAATATGAAGGCGAAGAGCAGCGTCCAGATCGTCCCCAGCCAGAAGTTGACACCGGCGAACACGGCACAGAGGAACGCCATCCAGGACAGAGTGTTTGGATTGACATGCTGAAGCCTCTTGGCCATGGGCAGAAGGATCCTGTCCGCCCTATCTCGCTGGGAATCTAGTACCAATCCAAGATCACCTCGCTCCAGTCTATCTGACCCACCTTGAACTCCTCACTTTCACCGCTAACGATCTTGAGGACCGCTTCTTCGGTCTGCTCGGCCGACCTGTTGGTGGTGTCCACCTCCAATGTGTCCACACCGGATTCGGTTGATTCCACGGTAATGGCATCCACTGCCTCGGCTTCAACGTTCTCCCTGATCTTCTTCTCGTCCCATTCCTTGGCTTCCAGTCGCCTTTTCAGTTCGTCCGGATTGCACCTGAGCACGATGGATACGTCAACATCCATGAGATGAGAGAAATGACCGTCCAGGAAGACCAGATCGTTCCCGAGTTCCCTGACCTTCACCCTGAGCAGATCGGCGTCAACGATGTCCACATTCCTCTCCGAATCGACGCCCACAACCGAATCGGTCTCGGAAGCCAGCTTGTTGAGGTCCACCACCTGATACCCATCGTCCCTCAACCTCTCACATACAGCCGTCTTGCCTGTGCCTGGCGTCCCCGATATGGCCACGAACATTCAAAATTGCATTGATTACCTTGATATATGGTTTGCGACGAGAATGACAGAAGTATCTGGGCGCTCATTCGGCCCGCTCCTTGAGCATGCTGTAGAGTTCGGTCCTCAACAGTGCCCTTTCGTGGTCCTCCAAGAAGGCAGGATGAACGATTGGCAGTTCAACATCGAACTCGAAACCGTACGACACGTCCATCAAGAACAATGGATGTGCTGGCATGAGACCGAAGTCCCTTTCTTCCCCGCCAAGAGCATTCTCGATATCTTCTCCAGAGATCTCTCCCACAGCATACTTGACCACGGCTGAAACGATCCTCCTGACCATGTTCCACAGGAAGCTCTGAGCCTTGATGTCGAATTTGATGAACTCTTCATTCTTGGTAAGGGCAACGGAGTCCACGGTCCTACCAGTGGGTTTGTCGTCCTTCTTGCAGAAGCTCCTGAAATCGTGCTCCCCTAAGAATAAGCCCGATGCCTCCCTCAGCATGTCCAGGTCCAAGTCCTTATCCAAGTGATACCGGTACCACCTTTGTCTGGCGTAGCGTGGATTGAAATCGTTCTCGACTTCCGCAATGCCCCAGAAGTATGTGTCCTCAATATTGGAATTCAGTGCTTTCAGCATCTCCCCTTTCTTGAAGCCTGTATCAATGGCCGCCACATTCCCGACGGCGCTTGCACCCCTGTCCGTCCTGCTGGAACCCTGGAAGCTGCTCTCTTCTACATCAAGGATCATCCTGGTCTTCTTCATGGCCCTGATCATGTCCCCCTCCACCGTCCTCACATCAGGCTGCCTTTGATATCCCCAGAACCTGGAACCATCATAGCCGAACTTGAGGGCGACCCTCATAGGAAACCTGATTATGGTCTGTCTATATAAGGTGGCCTGGATGCCTCAATATGTGGTAGTGCTGGCGGAGCCGAAGAACGAGGGAAACGTCGGCGCAGTGGCGAGGGCGATGATGAACTTCGGGGTCGAAGATCTGATCCTGGTCAACCCGTGCGAGATAGGTGTTGTAGCTGAGAAGAGGGCGATGAGGGCCATTGAAATTCTCAAGAGCGCAAGGACCTACGAGACGCTGGAAGAAGCACTGAAGGAGGTGGATTTTGTGGTGGGCACCTCAGGAGTGGACACGGCAAGTGACAGGAGGTTCATACGGATAGCGCTGGGTCCAGATGAGGCATCTGCAAAACTGGCAGAGATGGACGGGAAGGTCGGACTGTTGTTCGGAAGGGAGGACTTCGGACTGTTGAACCCAGAGCTCATGAAGTGCGATATGCTCATCAGAATCCCCTCAAGCGAAGACTATCCGATCCTCAACCTGTCACACGCGGTCAGCGTCGTTCTCTATGAGCTGTTCAAGCCGACGGCAGAGAAAAGGGAAAGAAGAAAGGCGTCTGGTCACGAGAAGGAGAAGCTACAGGAACACTTCGTGAAACTCCTGGATGCGATCAATTATCCCGAGCACAAGATGGAAAGGACCAAGATGATGTTCCGAAGGTTGATGGGAAGGGCTACACCTTCAAAATGGGAGTTCCACGCTCTGATGGGCGTAATTGGCGAGGCTGCCAAGAGGTTGGATAAAGAGAGCTAGCAGACGCCCATGTACTTGTCGGTCATCTCCATGCTTTTCAACTTGTCCTCTTCCAGTTCCAGCATTGCTCTTATGCAATCCACGTTCTCCGGGATCACATCGGACTCCTGGTGAATGGCCTGGTAATAGTACAGCTTCTTCCCGACGACGTGAACGCCGTCCTCCCACACCGCGATCTCGAACAGGTCTCCCCTCTCCCTGCACAGGTCCTTGGCGTATTCCATTATCTGGGCGGTGGACTTGATCCCGTCAGAGCCCCACACAAAGATGATCCTGGGTGTCGCCTTCCAGAGATCGATCACGTCATCGCTGGAGACCTCTTTGTTCAGCTCCGCGACGACCGAGTGCATGTGCATGATGGTGGTGGGAACCTTGACCGCAGTCGTCTGAATATTGATGTCTGGAACAACGCTCTGAACGTCTGGACCATGATGCGACGGCACCTTCAGCACGGGTTCGATGGCGTTTATCGGACCCCTATTGGTATCCCAAGGATCCGCACTCCTCCTGATCATGACCGCAAGGACATTGTCTATTCCGTATTCGGTGTGGAGCGGGTACAGCGTTCTCAGAAGACCTGTGGTGTTGCACGAGACCACCCTCACGAACTGCGCCCCGTAACAGTCGTTATAGTTGGCCATCGAGTTGAAGGAAACGCCGGTGAGATCGTGCTTCTCCCCACCCTGCCAGATCGCCTTCACCCCTGCTTTCTCATAGGCCTCCTTGTAACCCGCTTTCTTGGGAGTGCAATCGATTATCAGGTCAGCCTGTGGGAGCAAATCATCCAGGGTCCCTTGGACCTCCAGTCCGGCGTCCTCGAACCTGGAAACGAACTCCTTGGCGGCCGCGTACAGAGGAACCCCTCTCAGGTTCGCCAGTTTGGCCTCGAAGGTCGGTCTGGTCTTGGTCGCACCGATGACCTCCATGTCTGGCTGCGAATTAATGGCGTCGGTCACCCTCTTGCCGATAGTTCCGTAACCATTTACAGCTATCTTTGCCTTCATTCCTATCCCCGTGGGGTAGAAGAAAACCGAACCTTAAGGATTTTGTTTCCACAGCTCCGGGTACAGGTCGGACCTAAGTCTTGGAAGAAGCGCCATGAGAACGGCCTGCTCCGCGAGGATCTTCCTGGTGGTCTTTCCGTCAGAGAGGTGTCCGACCGTTCCCTTCTCCTCCTCGATCTGGTCCAGGTTGAGGAACCTCCTCATGACCTCGCTGAGAGGAACGCCTTCGATCGCCATGTCAGAGACCGACTTGGGGAGATGGAAACCGGGACCGTGACCAAGGGTGACATTACCCTTCTTGTCCACGATGGCGCAGTAATGGACCATGCACTTCGCGCCGAGCTCGTCGAGCTCCACCATCCCGCCTTCGATACCGATGCCGAAATCAGCGTTTCCGATGGACTCCTTCGCGCGGCTTATGGCACCTTCCTTCACCTGGTCGTCCATGGGGTTCTCGGGACCCTTGTCCTCCACCTCGATACCGTGGATCTCCACCTTCTTGAACACCTTGAGAAAGACATCCCTGGTGGCCCATATCTTTGCCTTGTTCTTTGAGCCGACGTTCACCACGAGAGGTCTCTGGAGCTTCCCGTCCGCGTCTATCTCTCCGTTCCTCATCCGGGTAGAACTGATCGGACAGCTGTCCTCGGCCATGACCAGTGGGACGAGATGAATCTCAAGCGGTGTCAGTCCGCTCTGTTCCCTCATTCGGTTGATCTCTTCGGCCGTCTCCCTCGTCTCTTCCGATGCGATGAGCACATCTAGAGTGGGCATGTGGATCGCTGGCCCGAACATGTCGGTGATCTCGACGATCTCGAATCCCTGGTATCCAGCCTCCTTAAGGAATGCCTCGAGCTTCTCCATTCTCTTCTGAATGGGCTTCACCGAATGTCCCCGAGCATTGCTGGCCATGTCGTCCGATGTTATCCCGATGAGTATCTCGTCACCCAAAGCGAACGCCCGTTCAAAAATCGTCCTGTGACCCTTGTGGATCCTGTCAAACGTTCCGGCGAAGGCCACCTTCATGTTCACACCATAGCCAAGATGAACGCCACAATCACAACACCAACGCTGACGGCGTAGAGCATCAGAAGCTGCCTCTTCTTCTTCGCCAGGATGTCGGTTCGCTCCCGCTCGCAGGACTCTGAACAGTACTCATCCTTGGGCGAGACCGCCCTCCCGCATGTTATGCAGTGTTTGTGCTGCGGCAACCTTTCTGGCATTGAAATCCCATCTTTCCCTAGTTATTAAATGTTGAGGGAGGACAAAAGACTTTAGGCTTTTCGGTCTCAAATCATATCATACTCATATACTTTTCCGAATTATTTAAATACTATAACGTTCTATGTTCGTAGAGCAGAACGGCAAGGGTGTGTATTGAGAAGGCTTGGTGTTATCACAGACATTACCTATAGCGGGCTCTTTCTCGTTCGAGCCGAGTTCGCCCCGAAGAAGGGGGGAATCGTTCTCGACCCAAGGAAGAGAAGGGTTGGAACCGTCACCAGAGTCTTCGGACCTACGAAAGCACCTTTTGTCACAATAAGGCCGTCTGAGAAGAAAACAACACTGGACCTGATCGGAAGTGAGTTGTTTCTCGGATGACCAGTGGGAGGAACGGAGAATGCCTAAGAAAAAGAAGAAAGTCGAGCAGGACGAGTACGTCGAGAGGTGTCCTGAGTGCGATAGCGGACATCTGACCAAGGACTACGACAGGGGAGAGCTTGTCTGCGAGGAGTGCGGACTGGTTCTGGACGATCAGATGATAGACCAGGGACCTGAATGGAGAGCATTTGACGTAGAGCAGGGGGAGAAGCGCGCCAGAACTGGCGCTCCAATGACTTACACCATCCACGACAAGGGCCTTTCCACCACCATTGGGTGGAAGAACAAGGACTCGTACGGGAAGAGCATCCCGACCAGGAACCGGGCCCAGCTGTACAGACTGAGGAAGTGGCAGAGAAGGATTAGGGTCTCGAATGCCACAGAGAGGAACCTGGCCTTTGCCTTGAGCGAACTTGATAGAATGGCCAGTGGAATGGGATTACCCAGGAACGTCAGGGAAACGGCAGCGGTGATCTACAGGAAGGCGGTCAACAAGAACCTCATCAGGGGAAGGAGCATCGAAGGTGTGGTGGCTGCGTCGCTCTACGCTGCCTGCAGGCAATGCAACGTGCCACGGACATTGGACGAGATAGCGAATTCCAGCAGAGTGGGACGGAAGGAGATCGGAAGGACATACAGGTTCATGACCAGGGAGCTGAAGCTCAAGCTGATGCCCACCAAACCGCAAGACTACGTTTCCAGATTCTGCTCCGAGCTGAAGCTTGGGGGAGATGTGCAGACAAGGGCGATAGAGATCCTGAAGGAGGCCACCGACAAAGAGCTCACGAGCGGTCGCGGACCGACTGGTGTGGCCGCAGCGGCCATCTACATAGCGTCGATCGCATGCAACGAGCGCCGAACCCAGAGAGAGGTCGCCGATATAGCTGGCGTGACAGAGGTCACCATCAGGAACAGATACAAGGAACTCACCGAGAAGCTGAACATCCAGATCCAGCTCTAAGGTCGTACTCTCCTGAGTGCGACATATTCTATTTTATTCCCTGCCATACCGAACAGGATATCCTTCTTCACGCCGTGCGATACCCTGACCGCCCTGCTGACCTCGGGCCACATTCCTCTGTGATCGGATGAGAACGAATGAACCAGATACTTGGCGTGGGTCTTATCGGGTGCGTTGGTGTACGCCCTGAAGTGCGACCCGTACTTGAACCCGGTCTTGACAATCAACCCCCTTTCCTCCAGGTCCTTGAACACCTTGAGCCTCAAGTTGAAATCCGGCTGTATCTTCTTTGCCTTCTTCATGAACGAATCCAGACCGATCTTCCTGCCAGTGTTGGCGTTCTTCACCTCTATGATCCCCCTTTCCATGAGATATGCGGTCTCGATCAGGGACAGCTGGAGCCGATGGCCGATAATCTTACCGTAGAATCCAGACTCGTGCAGCTTGAGAGCCTCGCTTTCGTTGGCCACCATGACCCTGTCCTCCAGGAACATCGCGTGTGCCAGCATCTTCTTCCCCTTCTTCTTGATCTGGCCCTTCGGCTTGACCGTTCTTGCTTCGTAATATGTGAGGTCGCTCTCCTCGTCCACGACGGCTATCAGCAGCTTCTTCTTGACGACCAACACCTTGGCCAGGTGCATTCTGAGGGCCTTCAGGTCGAAGACGGCCCTCTCGGAGATCGCGGACACCCAGTACTTGGATGGTGTCTTGTTGGGGCTGCCTCCACGCGGAAAGACCCTGAAGTCCAGCGGCGCCAGGCACGACTTGACAACGTACCCTCTAAGCCTGAGGTCGCGGTAGACCAGGTACTTGATCTCGAAATTGGGGTGGATACGGTTCGCCGCCTTCAGCAGTTCCGGGAATGCCATCTTCTTGCCCTTTCTCCTCACGTCCACCTTGCCGGATTCGGAGAGGAATATCCCTTCGATCAGCTCCAGCTCCAGCGCTCCCCCTGAGAGGGGCGTGCCGAAATACCCCTTGTTGTGGATTTGGCTCGCCTCGGCCTCGTCCTTGATGATCATCTTCTCTTCGCGAAGTTCAGCTTCCGCCATCTTGGCTGCCTGGATGAAATGCAAGAACTTAAGTCGTTCGAAAGGAACAAATATGAGAATTTGAAGAGCCAGGCGCCTCCAGCTGAGGAAAGGTTGAAGGAAAGCAACTGCTTGCGTTCGAGAAGCACACAGGAGCAGAGCGGGATGGTTCAGGCCGGCGAGAGGAGAGCCTTACAGGAGATGGAAATGCGAGTGCGGATGAAGCTTTCAGTTCCGTCCGGACACGGATGGCAGGAAGCAAGTGTAATCTTCAAGTTGCTAGAGTTATGGTCAAGAAAATAGGTTGGCCGTCCAGAACGAAAAAGTAGCTGAACGGCCTCGTTGTGGAGGGATGCTTAGATAAGCGGCACTGCAATCGAGGATGCTGTATATAAGCGTGATTCAGGCGACCTCACTTTCGACGAATAATGTGAAAGGCGCTCCTTTCCGTCGGGTGCGACAAAGACCGCCGACACATCGGTCTCTGAGAGTGAATTGTTAGGCCTTTCCACCGCTTCTAGGTCGGCTGATGAGGCACCGATCTCCATTCCAAGGTGGGACAATAGACCTTCCCGGGAATGAATCGACCAAGGACTCCCCTTATGGCCGCCGACGTCAATGACTCTGATAATGTCATGAAGCTCGAAGACTTCACCATCCTTCCATTGGCCGGTGATCTTGATGTCCACTGAAACTGGGACGGGCAAGATGGCCTGCACGGCGGCACGGTCGAACTTGACCATCAGGGTTGTTTCGTTTTGAATGTTCCACCAAGCGGGTGGGATAACGTCGTTCAGAAGCAGGGATGACGGATAAATGTCCTCTGCATTTGCGTTCTCGGTGGTGAGGTATGCTGTGATCCATCTGCCTTTGGATTTGAGGTTGAGGGTGTCCGGGTCGATGTTGAGGGACACGTATGGCTTCAGCAGTTTGGCTTTGGTGGCATACTTGAGATTCCTGCTCCATGTGTTACAGGCTATGTGGGGATGGCCTTTGCTGTCCACTGCTATCGAGGTGCTGGTTCCGACCGCGTCGATGGTGTCCACAATCTCCAATGTCCACGCCGTTCCGTTCCACCTTGCGTACTTGAGGCCGGAATCAGCACTGGAATAACTAATATGTGGGAAGTCGCCGCTGTCTATGGCTAGTGAGGGCCACTGACCCACTCTGCCGATACTGTCGACTGTTTCGATGCTCCATGTGCTTCCGTTCCATCTCGCATATCTGAGGTCGTCATTCGCGCCGCCGGCGTAATAGCCTATGTGGGGAAAGTCTTGGATGTCGAGGGCAAGAGAAGACATACTCCCGACAAGCCTAAGTGGGTCCACCGTCTCGATGCTCCATGTGCTTCCGTTCCATCTCGCATACTTGAGGTTAAAATTCACGTCGTCATGGTAGCTTATGTGGGGATAATCGTGGCTGTCGAGGGCTATCGAAGTGTATCCGCGGATGTATGTGTCCACCGTCTCGATGTTCCAAGCACTCCCATTCCACCATGCGTGTCTTAGGTCATAGTGCGCCACTCCTCCCACTTGGATCTGGGCCTGATAGCTTACATGGGGGTGATCCTGATTGTCCAGGGCCACGGATGCGTACCGTCCTACATGGCCGGCTGAATCCACGGTTTCATTGTTCCAGACGCTGCCGTTCCACCACGCGTACTTAAGGTCGTCATTGGTATCGTCAAAATAGGCTATGTGGGGATAGTCGTGGCTGTCGAGGGCGATTGAGTTGTCGAGACCGACATTGCCATCAGAGTCCACGGTCTCGATGCTCCAGTTGCTTCCCACCCACCTCGCATACTTGAGATCAGCGTCATGCGGGTCGGATAAGACTTCGTCACAGTAGCTTATGTGGGGAAGGTCGTGGCTGTCCAGGGCCACTGAAATGTCTCCACGAATCCTTCCCGAAGGATATCCCGAAGGATAGATTGTGTATATGCTCCATTCGTCCCCATCTGCGGTTTCCGGCTTCAAAAGCTGTGGAGAAGCCACCACAGTAACCGTTAACGCCACGGAAAACAGCAGGCAGACCATTGTCATGCCTGTCATTCTCCAACACCCAGTACCTCTACTGACAACAGATGTATGAATGCTCATCCTCTCCCTCTCCTCTCGAAAAGAACAATGGGAATGCTGGATATAAGTAAACTCTGGTACGAACCTTTGACCCGTGGGAGCCCCCACCGCCCTGCACAGTATCCTGAGATGAGTTGTCGGCACCTTCTCGGTGTAGCCATCTCATTTGCCTTCTTGGACGGAGTCCTCGTTCTGATCATGACCACCTCCCCTTAGTATCCAACGAAAGTGAATCTTGTTGAATTGCCGTCAACCGAAATCTGATATCCCTCGCCCTGAAGGGCATCGGCATCATAGACACCTTCAGGCATCTCTATTGCATGCAGCCTCCAGTAACCCTTCATGAGATGGATTATTCCCACGACGTTGGGGATGTTGTCACAGTACCAATCCAGAGAATGAGGTTCCACCGGCTTCAATGGGAGCGCAAACGTGTCCGAACCTGATCGATACTCCACACTGAAGACCCCCACACTGTAAGTGCTGCTCCCCAGACCACCCGAAGAATCGACTGGAATGACCATGTGGTAGTATTCGCTTCTCCCGCCTCCGATGACACCTGAATCGATCCAGTAGGTTTCCGTTGCATTTGCTATCGGCAACAGTGAGAGATCGTGGAGGTCGCTTCTTTCCTCGCTTCTGAACACTATATAACTGTCAGCCCCAGCTACAGCTTCCCAACTCAAGTTGATATCATTTCCATCTACTTTGGCGGAAAGGCTTCTTCTGAAAGCGAGTGAATCTCCCAGGCCTTCCCGAAATCTAATCATCGAGGCTGGATATCCGCAGAAGGTGAAGCTAGTGGGAGAAGAAAGGGATATCTCGTAACTGTCGCCCATGATCGCAGGGATGTCGTTCACGCCTTCACCCATCGAAGGATAGTGAGTCACCCAGTGACCTGTTGCGTTCATCCATCTAATGAAGTCGGTTCCAGGTATGTTCTCGGAGTACCAGCTTACGTTTCTAGTAATGAAGGGTTCCAGGGGAAGTGAGAAAGCATCTCGTCCTTCGCGGAAGCTTCTGGTCCATTTGCCTGCGGTGTTGCTCGTTGCGCTCCTACTACCCAAGCTGTTGACAGCTCTCACGACATAGTAGTATTCCCCAGGAGAGGTTGAATTGGCAGCACCCATGTCCATCCAATCCGTCTTGAGTGGATCGAGATCGGAGGACGTGTTGTGCACTGGATTTGCGAAGTCGAAGTCCCTCTGATCGGTCGAGCGGTAGATCAGGTAGTGGTCAAGGAGAGGGGAACTGGGTGCCGTCCAGTTGAGGAATATGTCATCTCCAGTCAGCACACTGAGCGTCAGATTGGCAGGTGGGAGTATTGAGACGTCATTGAATTCGATCAAGAATACGTTATTCGTCTCATCGATCTCGACAACGTCCTTCCCGTAATCCACCTCGATGGCCACCTCGTAGCTTCCCGGAAATGAGGGCGCCCTCCACTCTGCCTGGTATGTCGGAGAGTTCTCTCCTGGGAGGAGGTCGGGAACTGCAGAGTCCTTGAAGAATGGCAACAGGGGAGTTGTGGAGTTGTAGAAGGCTATCGTTGACAGGTTTCCCGAGGAGGCTGTTCCCTCATTCTTCACCGATGCCGAGATGGTGGTCAAGCTGTCCGGTTGGACGTACTGAGGGGTCGAAGGAACCATGTCGAAGGGGATGTAGTCCACGACTCCGATCACGACGAATTCTATGGTCGCCTTGTTGTTGTTCTCGAATATCTCCGCCACGTCGTCAAGATAGTCCACCTCTATTGTCACTTCGTACGTCCCCAGGGATAATGGCGCCTCCCAATTTGCCTGATAGGCAGGAGACTTCTCTGCAGTCTTCAATGGTGGGACATTTGCCTGGATAAAGGGGAAGGCAGGAGTTGTAGAGTTGTAAAACGCTATCACGGAAGCTGAATCCGATACATTTCCCCCGTTGTAGACCATTGCAGATATGATGTTGGAACTCCCTGGAGACACAATCTTCGTCGTCAAGGGCGACACCCTTACAGGAAAATACTCGGGAAGAGTGATGCCGCTCTCCCATCTTCGGTAGAAGATGTCCAAATCGTCGCCATTGCCGAGGAGGTCTCCATCCTCCCAGACTGTGTTTGCATTGCCCAATAGGTCGACCGCGATGTGCGGGTGCCTGGACATGAAAACGTCGGTCATCAAGTCTGTCACTAGATGTCTTCCTTCCCAAAGGCCAGTGGAAGCATTCCACTTCCTGTAGTGTATGTCGCGATCGTTGCTTCCAGTCTGCTCCAAGTCGCTCCGGTCATCCCATACTATGTGGGTGTTTCCGAGAGGGTCTGTTGCCACGTCGGACATCTGGGAAGCCTCGGTGTTGTTCAGGTTGTCATTAGTGACGAGAACTCTGGGCTCCCACGTGCCGGAGGTAACATTGAATCTCCTGTAGAAGATGTCCGAGTCTGGTCCGCTTCCGTCCAGTTCACTGAAGTCCTCCCAGACGACATGCACATTTCCGAGAGGGTCGGCCGCTACGGCAGGAAACCACGAGCCTTTCGTGTTGTTCAGGTTGTCATCTGAGATCAGCTGGACGGGATTCCAGAGTCCCGTGGACCGATCCAACCTTAGATAGAATATGTCAGGGTCCGTCCCGCTACCCAAGATGTCTGTGTCATCGCGCCAGACGACGTGCACATTACCATCACCATCTACCGATAGTCTCTGGCCGTGGGGATTGCCTTCCACGACAACGGACGGCTCACCCCAGGCCTTGGTTGTGCCGTTCCAGACCATGTGGTGGATGCGGACACTGTCGGTTGCCACAAGATGGATATTTCCGTAAGGGTCTCCTGCGATTCTGGGATCACTGAAACTTGTAGTTGTCTCATTTATCGGGAAAGCCAAGACTTCCCAACTTCCTGTCAGGGCATTCCACATCCTATTTTGGATTGTCCACTTGTAGGGAAAACTAGCACTTATGTTGTCATCGTTCCAGACTACGTGGATGTTGCCATAAGAGTCGCCTGCCACCTTAGGTCCCACAGATTTGTTACTATCGTCCTTGGAAAGGAGCACTCTGGATTCCCATAATCCCATCGTACTGTTCCATTTCCTGTAGAATATGTCGACGTCTGGTCCGCTGTTGTCCAGATCGCTCAAGTCCCCCCAGACCACGTGAACATTCCTGAAGATGTCGGTGGCGGTCATAGGATTCCCAGACGGGGCAGTGTTGTTTGCGTTGTCGTCCGTGATAAGGACGGTCGGATTCCATCCTGTTGCGCTCACCACACCTGGGACCGTTAGGAGGGCTGAAAAGGTTACGAGGATGAGTTCAATCACAACGATCACGGTGACCGTAGATGTTCTCACTGAGGTAACATTGTTCTGTTTGGAAATCAAAGACACCACTTCTTCCCTCTCACCAGACTTCTGTCTGTATTGAAATTGGAGTGAGAATATATAAAGCATTTGGGGGCGAACCACTGTCGACAGCAAGAGTGTGGTACCCAGGCCAGGTTGCCAGTATCATCAGTTTTAAATAGAAACCCAAACATATCAAACGATATGAACCGCCAGCAGTTGATAGAGGAGGTTCGGACGGTTCTTGGGAAGTCGGGATTCTACCTCTCGGACAACTACGATACGAGGTTGATCTGCTTCGACATAGTCGCGAGAAGAGATGATGTTCTCCTCATTGTCAAGATCCTTACCAACGTTGATTCGTTCAACCAGAACAACGCTGTCCAGCTGAGGATGATAGCCGACACGCTTGGGGCCTCGGCGCTGCTTGTGGGAGCCAGGACGGGTGCCGGGAGGTTGGAGGACGGCGTCATGTACTCCAGGTTCAGCGTGGGCATACTGACCCCCGGGACGTTGACCGAGTTCTTCCTGGAGGGCGTTCCACCGTTTGTCTTCTCCGCTCCGGGCGGTCTGTACGTGCGAATGGACGGAGAGCTCATTAGGGCGATCAGGGACAAGAAGAGGATATCGCTCGGGGGACTGGCGGAGATCGCTGGGGTCTCAAGAAGGACCATCCAGATGTACGAAGGAGGGATGGGCGCCACCATCGATGTCGCAATGCGCATAGAGGAGTTCCTGGGGCAGCCGCTGGTGATGACGATCGATCCCTTCAGTTATACTGAACCCTCGGAAGGACCGGTTCTGGGGCTGGAAACGTACGACGGGTTCAAGAAGGACGTGCTTGACCACCTGGGAATGCTGGGATACAGTCTGGTACCAGCCACCAGATGCCCGTTCGATGTCTTTACCAAGGACAGGAGAACGGTTCTGCTCACGGGACTGGACAAGGTGGCGAAGCCCTTGAAGAGGAAGGCCGCCATAGTCGCCAACATATCCAAGGTGGTGGAGAAGGATTCTGTGATCTTCGTGGATGAGATAAGGGTGAAGCTCAATATCGCCGGTACACCAATCATAGGCAGCAAGGAACTGAAGAAGGTGAAGGACAGGGAGAAGATACTGGAGCTCATCGCGGAAAGGAAGAAATGACATGGAAGTCGTTGATCTTGGCGGTTCTCAGGTTGCTGTTCTACCGGTAGTTAGAGGTCTTGTTTCTGAAGGAAGCAAGGTCAGACAGACTATTGACTATTGGACGCCAAGTTCAGTTGCCCTGTCCATATCCAAAGAGGAGGTCCGGACCCTGAAGAGGATGGCGAAGGACGAGGCTGCCCTCGAGACCTTCGAAGAGGAGTTCTACGTGAGGAACCTGAGCGAGTTCGGGGAGGTGAAGAAACCCCCTCCATGCTTCGTGGTGGCTGTCAAGCATTGCATGAAGAACGGTGTGGAGTGTGTGGGGGCTGACATGACCGAGGACGAGTACACCGACGCGTACTGCCATTTCGTGTCCACCATGGAGATGATGCGCGACTCCTGGTCCAAGAAGAGACTTCGGACGAAGGCCGTGGAGGCTTCTACTCCAGAGGAGTTCGTGCTGAAGTTCGATTCGGTTGTGAACAAGACCCAAGGCCACAGGGATCTCGAGAAGGAGAGGGAGAAGGTCATGGTCCACCGGATCAGGATGCTGGCCAAGAAGAAGAAGAGCAAGATCCTGGCTATCATTGAATTGGAAAGGTCGGAGGGTGTCCTGGCCGAACTGAAAAAGAAAAGAGGGTAGAGGGTCAGATTATTTCTCTGCCCTCACCGGGTCCAGTATGATGCCCCTGTTGGCGTCACCGATGTCTATGTCGAAGAATGTTGTGACGAGCTCCGGGTCGATGTTAACATCATTGCTCTCCCAGTATGCGCCCTTGACGTGCCTGAGATACACGAGCTCCTGTAGGTCTGTTCCATACACGATGTCATCCCAACGGTCGCCATCGATGTCACCGGCTCTGATTGAGTAGATGTCACCTGCCGTGTTGGCGATATTTGATCGGGTCCATGCACCCCTGGCCTGTCCGTTGATCCAGATGTACACCTTGTTGTCGGTGGTGCCTGCGACCACGTCCAGGTAGTCATCACCGTCGAAGTATCCGATGTCGATCGCGAGGGTATCGGCGCTTGCGGTCAGACTGTCTGAGGCCGTCCAGTCGCCTCCGTAGTACACCCTGACGTACGGACTGACAGCGAATGAGCACACGATATCGTTCACATCGTCCTCGTCCATGTCTCCAACGGCCACATCGTTGACAGCGCTTCCGACATTTATCTCGGTTCTATCGTCACCCTGGAAGACGACCACGATCCTGTCTATCCTCATGTAGTCCACGTAGACCGAATCGTTCTGAAGGTTGCCCATCGTCCCGTCTGTGTCAATGACCCGGATGTATACTGTGTTGCCGCCTACGCTCGTCGGCATCGTGGCGGACTGCGTCTTACCATCGTCGACGGCCTTTGACACCGTGAGCAGATCCGACCAAGGACCAGCAGCATTCAGAGAGTACTGGAACTTGAAGTTGTCACCTTCGGAGTTTGTGGGGCGATACGCTTCCACGAAGAACTTGTACGCATCTCCGCCAGCCGCAGGATCATCAAATGTCCAGACATGGTCAAGAACGCTCGTCTGACCGCTCTGATGTCTGACCTCGACCCGAAGGAAATCGATCTTGAAAGATGTGATCGTGCCGTCAGTGTTCCCATCGGCTGAGGGATTCTTAGAGTTGTCCGTGTCCCTGATGACTATGGCAAGCGGTCCACCGGCGAACAATGCACCTGCCAAATCAAGGGTCACCTTTGTTTCAATTGTGGATGAGAATGTCCAACCCGCTGGCCAATGGAAGGCTGTGTCATAGAAGCCGATCGCCCATGGCTCGGTGCTTGCACCGCTGTCAGGGATTATGAAGCCGGAGATGATCAGGTCGACCGAGTCTCCTGCCTGCACGTTGACGTCACCCATCATGTAGAAGTGTCCCGTGTTCACACCTGCGGAGGTGTTCCTGTAGATGTACTTGTCACCACCTTGTGTATCTACTCCCTCTGTGAGAATCTCATAGGTTCCGTCGTCTGTGTGAGTGTTTAGGTATGTCCCGCTCACCGATCCGTAGAATGGCTTCTCATCGGCGGTTGCATTGTATGTTGTTGTGGTGTAAGCATCACCTGTTCCTTCCCTGAGTTGTTCGTAGACGTTATCTGAATCCAGGGTCTGGGCATAAGAACCTGAGACAATGGTCCCGACATTTGTCGTCTCACTGAGTGCGTAGTAGGGTCTCGAAGTGGTCGATCCGAAGGTTCCATTGTCGTTCTTGTAGACCCTTACCTTGTTGTCATCACAAGCGACCACGATGTCAGGTAATTCGTCCCCAACAACGTCCGCTAGCTTGATTGAGTTCACTGCTGCTCCAACACTATCCACCAAAGTCGGAGACCAGGCCGCTCCGTTCTTGTACCACCATATCTGCCCGTTCTCGGCACCTGCAACTATGTCGGCGTCCCTATCGTCATCCAGATCAGCTGCATCGACTGCATTGACCTCCGAATCGAGGAAGTCGATCTCGTATCTGAGCCAGAGCTCGCCGTCACCACCAATGTTCCTGTACCAGAAGACGTAACCTGCCTCAATTCCGATAACAACGTCGAGGTCCTGATCCAGATCGATATCGATCATGGCAATCGACAAGAAGGCGCCCTCGCCCCAAGGCGGATCCTGCTGGCTCGGGAAGGGTTCGAACTCTTCGATGGAGTCTCTTGGGAACATTGGAGCGACGTTGTCATAGAAGAACGCGTAGTACTGGATGTCATGCGTGGGATGAGCGAACTCCTGCACCGGTGTCACAATGTCCAGGTTCCACCGAGGACCGTTCACCTTGATCTGCATGGATAAAGCTAGGATGTACTCTTCATCGTCGTCAACCAAACTACGCACCCAGAAGCCGTAATAGTTGTCGCCCTGGAGCCATGGATCGACATTTGGTTTTGACAGATCGATCGAGAACTTGTAGCTCACGCTGTTGTTGTTCTCGGCGTCGCTGACCGGTGTGACTCCAGGGGGAGCCCACACTTGCTTTCCGCCCACATAATCTTCGATGATCACGTCACCTATGTCGACACCGCCCATGTCCGTTTGAGCTGTATTCACGATTATCTTCACATAGACCGTGTCGGTGAAATTGTACTCCTTGCATGGGACCAAGTGGCCGGAATCGCAGTATATCAGCATATCTGGATAGTCGGGTATGTTTCCGTCCTCGTCGGTGACGTTGATCCTGTCAACGGTGTGGAACCTGTTGCCATAGGTGTCCCTAATCGTGACCTCGATCGGGTACCTCCCGTAGTCCAACTTGCCATCACCGCAGCCAATGGCCTCACTTGACGTATTGAACATGTACATGAACACCGTCCATTTACCCACGGCGTCTAAGAATATGAACGCATCAGTGGAAGACGGAACGGTGGCTGGACCTGGAACAACACCGCAGAACACCTGTGGGACGCCCTGGCTGTTGTAGATCATGAAGGAGTTCTCCTCATCGTTCGCCTCGAGCGTCTTTGAAGCCACAAGGACCACGGCGATCTCACCCTTCACGAACTGCCTTGTGGAGTTGGACTGCCATCTCAGTGTCTGCCAGTCGGTGAAATTGAAGATGTCGAACCTCTGGAGCCTGTTGCCGAAGCTCAAGTTCCCCGGACCGCCTGGAGGCAGCGTCAGGTTCTGCTGCAGGTTAATATCCTGCTTGGTCTGCTCGGAAAGGACAACAACCAAGTTCATCCTCGACTGGGTGGTATGATTCTGGTCGTCAGTTGCATTGAACAGCATTATCCCTCCGTCCCAAGTGAGCTCGATGCCAGGGAATTGGAAACCAGTGTCCGTGAAGTAGTTGTCGAAATCGTAGGAGTATATACCATCGGCCGCGACCCGATCCCCGTGCAATCCGTTGTCAAAAAGCCGGGTCTCGATCTCGACCCAGGTAAGCAACAGACTGACCTTCGCCGGATCAAGGTCACCATCGTTGTCCTCGATGCTCGCATACACGGCAAATGTCAGATCATCGTCCTCCACTATATCCCTAGTGAAGATGGTCTGTGGCCACGCATCTGTCCATTTTTCGATGAAGATGGGAAAGTGACTCGCTTCTCTTCCCAGAATATTGGCCCTCCACAGGACCTGCCCTGCCACCGTGTCGATTATGAACACTTCGACGCGGTCGCTGGCCGCAATGGAGTAGTTGGTGTACGACCAGGTCTCGCCGGTGTTCCAGGTGTCATCGATCACGAGACCGTACGGCATCCCGGCCTGGGTGCCTTGAAGATCCAAACGGTCCTCCCCGTAACCTCCGCCTTGATGACTGACCGCGATAATGACGTTGGTCATGAATCCCTGAAGTGCTTCACCTCTCTCATGTGTGATGTATATCTTCGCGCCGCCCCAGACCCCAGCGTTAACGATGGGTTCCAGTTCGCCACGCATGGTCAGCCTCACGGATGCCTCCGGAGCAGGGAAGCTGCCCACCCAGACGATGATGACCGAGAACAGGACGACAGTGATGGCCAGTATCAGGATCGTACCTATGACCTCAGAAACAGCCCTCTCGTCCCAAGATTCCTTCTTCCTTATGCTGCGCCTCTTCATTTCAATCTCTCCGACAATTCTAGGCAGTCAAGTGGGATGGACCGTATATAAGGGTTGCGTGGTACTTACCAGAAACATACCAAGATTGACCTTCTGATTATCAAGGACTGGAACACCTTTCGGGATCCCTTTATACTATCATACAAGGTGGTTCAAATGCGAGGTCGAATCAAGGAGAGAAAACCGTCATTGTTATATAACGAGCGTCTGATTGTGCGCCATATGATAGGAGAGGGTCTGACGGTGAAGGAGAAGATCCTCCTACATCTGAGGGATTCCAGGAGCAGCAGGGGACGCCTCAGTAGGGCTTCGACCCAAGAGGGTATAGCGGAGGGAGTGGACATGAGGAGAAGCCACGTTCCCAGGGCTGTCAAGGGATTGATCAATGAGGGGAATGTGGAGGGAACCTCCACCCGGCTTCCGGGCAGGACCAGAAAGGTGAAGACCTATGCGCTGACCGATTCCGGTATGAGGATCGGTCGTGAGATCTCGGACGAGCTGGGGAAGGATATGATAATCATCAGAGGGGTTGAAGAGACCCAGATGAACATAAAGGAAGCCAGAATGGCCTTCGACATGACCACATTGGAGATCGTTCGCAGCCTGACCCCGGAGAACGTGCTGGAGATCCCCGAAGAGGAAGAGACCGAGCAGGTGGAGTTCCTGGACAGGAAGTCCGAGCTTTCTGAGATGAAGGACTGGCTCAACGGAGACGTCAACATGCTGGTCATCTACTCTCCTGAAGGTTTCGGCAAGACCCAGCTGACAAAAAGGTTCGTCAAGGGGCTGAGGAAGCATGACGTATTCTGGAAGGAGCTGTCAGATGACGATTCCACGTACGAGATATTCAGTGGCATTTCCGAGTTCCTGGCAAGAAGGAGGCGGAAGAAGGTTTCGGAGCTCTTCGAGGAGGGCGATATAGACAGCCTCATTTCCTGTCTGCATGAAGAGATGGCCTCGATAAGATCGATCTACGTGTTCGACAACTACTTCCACGTGGGTGAGGACATTGTGGACCTGTTGTCCCATCTCACCAAAGGAGCCAAATCGCTGAAGGACTCCAAGATACTCGTGCTGGCCAGGGAAGCCACCCCTTCATACTGCAGGTTCCACACCAAGGCGGACCTGGAGAAGGACCTGGTAAGCGAGATGCACCTGAAGGGTCTGGATGAGAAGACCAGCAAGCTCTTGCTGGAGAACGAGTTGATAGACGAGGAAGCTTTCCACAGGATCTACCTGTTGACCAAGGGGTGCCCCCTGTACCTGAAGTTGATCAGGGACGGGGACTCAGAAGAGCTGAAAAGAAGGTCCAGGTTCACCAATCCAGAGATAAAACTGCTGATCTTCTCAAGCAGGGTCGGGGCGAAGTAGTTCGACATTTCTTTATAGAGATATATTGTTCTCAGGAGCGATGGCGGGGAAGATATCGAGGTTGATGTTGGTCCTTTATGTCATCGCCAGCATCATAGGTCTCATCGGTCTCTACGTCTTCACTCTCAACAGGTACATCGGGATAGGGATGATCGTCATGGCGATAGTTCTGTTCATAATGCCCATGACCCGTCCGCGGTACTAGAACTCGATGCCCTTTCTGCCGGGCTGGCCCTGATCGTAAGGGTGCTTTATGGGGAGCATTTCGGTGACATAGTCGGCGACCTTGGCGACCTCGGCGTGGGCGTTCCGTCCGGTGAGGATGAGCTCGACCTCTGCAGGCTTTTTCTCAATGAGGTTCAAGACATCGTCCAGCTCTATTAGATTGAAGTCCAGGGCCACATTGATCTCGTCCAATATTACAATGTGATACTCCCCGCTGGCAAGGACCTCCTTTGCTCTCTCCAGGCCCTGTTTCGCAAAATCCAGATCCTCTGGCTCGGGGCTGTCCCTGTCCACGAACTGGGGTCTTCCGAACTGCTCTATGGAGATGTCGGGATTGTCCTTGCAGGCCTTGAGCTCACCGTAGTCTATCCTGCCTTTCATGAATTGGATGATGTGGATCTTCATCCCGTGACCTGAAGCCCTCAGGGCCAAGCCAAGCGCGGCAGTGGTCTTTCCTTTCCCATCGCCAGTGTAGACGTGAATGAGCCCCTGACCCTTCATCTGGAAACCGATATCCTAGTCAGTATTTAAGTTATCTTTATATCCGAATATGGCATTGAACGGAAGAGGAGATCAAATGCACGCAATCTTCAAGGTCCCAGTCGAGAACAAGGGGAAGATCGATCAACTGCTGAAGGACGACCTGGTAAGCCGACAGAGCATCACGTTGCGAGACGCTGCAGCGCTCTCGATGAAGGGCAAGGAGACGTATGTTCTCATAGAGGGGAGCGAAGAAGCTCTGGAGAAAGCTGACGAGCTCTTCAAGGAATTCGGGGACAAGCTGGAAGGTGAAGATGCGGAGTCACTCTTCAAGAAGATCAAGGACAAAGAAGCAGAGGCAGAAGGGGGAATGGGTCTACTTTTTGGCTAGTCGGTCCGGGAGATATCGACCTCTGATCTGTTGAGGAAATACTTCTTCCTGGCCCATAGCGCCACGTTCACCAGGCTTATCAGCACGGGCACTTCGACCAAGCGATAATGGCTGCAAGTGCCTGAGAGGGATTTATCCCGTTGAGGGGACATTACAAATCGATCATTCGAAAAGAAAGATAGGAGGAGGGCGTAGCGGAAGGCATAGGACTATTATTGGCCAAAAAATCCTCCTCCATGAGCCTAAGGTTGAAACCGACCTGTCCTTGATTCGCCCCCTCTGAGATTTCGTCCATCAATCGGCTCAGCAGTATATAATCCCTGGGTGGTTATCATCATTGAGAATACCAGATACCAAAGACCATGGGCTCACCTATCGACCCTCCGACAATCAAATGAGAGAACAGGTCTGCACTTATCTTAGAGCGTTCTGATTTTCTCTGCCACGAATTCCTTTATTTCCTCTTCGTCGGGTATGGTGAGAGACCTCTTGAACCGGGCGCTTCCGTCGGAAAGATAATAACCTCTCGAGAGGGAGATGAACTCGTTCTCACCATCCTCTGTTATGGCCTTCTTCCTGGCCACCTCTAGGAAGTTGTTCTTTCCAAAAGCCACTGTGTCAGCGCTCACGGTCTCGAATTTGACGTCTCCTCTTCTTTCTGGTTCCATCTTAGTGCCTCCGTCCGTCACGCACACGGTTGTCAAGGACCGCTGCGTGCATTGTTTTCCGTAGTCGCACTTATGAGCTACCCTTGACTATTCTTCGGGCTTATAAATATTTTGTAGATACTGACCGTCAAAATGGGGCGTTGGGAGACCTTCCAGATACTGAAACCATACAGATTAAATATGCCACCAACTATCGTAAACCGGATGTATTGTACCACATGTGGAGTTGAGTTCGAGGGAGCTTTTTGTCCCAGTTGCGGCGCTCCCGCCAAGGCTCCGGCTCCCCGGGTTGAAACGCGTTGCCCGAGGTGCGGTCATCTCATAAGGGGTTCTTTCTGCTCTTACTGCGGACTGCGGCTCACACCGACAGGTCCGGTCATCTACCAGTATACTGCGCCCACCAAGTCGGGTGACGATCTCGGGAGGATATTCACGGGCTTCCTGATCCTGTACTTCGGTTTCTTTCTGACCGCTATGCTTGTCTACGTGGGGCTCTTGTGGGGAGGTCTTTCGGAGATAATACCCGGGATACTGGGAGATACGTGTGCCGACTGCAAGATGGCGCTTCTCATAATCACACCGGCCCCGATACCCATACTGGAACCGTTCGGAGGCGTTCCGTTCTTCATTTACTACAGCTTCGTGGTGGTGGTCATCTCATCGTGCTTCTTCTGGCTGTTCTACAAGGACATGCCGGTCGTGATGGCCGACTTCAAGAAGGCTCTCGTACAAGGCTGGTTCTCGGTCAGGTCCAAGAGCACGTTGCTGAGGATCGGACAGCTCTTCGCCTTCGGAATATTCTTCAACGTGGGATACAACCTCGTCGTCCTGATTCTGTTCGGGGAAGGGGTTTTGCCCTCAGAGACCGAGATAGGTCCGCCCTGGTTCTTCCTTTCTCTGGTATCCAGTGCCGCGGTCTGGGAGGAACTGATATCAAGGACCCTGTTGATCGGCGTGCCTCTCTTCGTGATTGCGCTGGTCAGGAAGAGGAGGGTGAGACGCCCGTTGAGATACTTCATCGGCGGAGGTTTCGAACTTGGAGCACTTGAACTGACCTTCCTCCTGTTCTCTGCAATAATGTTCGGCGCGGCTCACACCTTTAGCGGCGGTCCGTGGGTCTTCCCTCCCCTGTTCGTGGGGGGTCTGATACTCGGATACCTCTTCCTGAAAAAGGGGTTAATCGCCTCCATCATGTTCCACTTCATCTGGAACTACAACATCGCGCTGAACTACCTGGCATCGGTCACTGGGAACTTGCCGGTTCTTACGTTGGGGGCGCTCTTCACCCTCTTCGTAGCTTTCGTGGGATTGGTGCTGACGGTGACGTTCATGATGAAGTGGTTCCGGACCGCCCAGTCGACCGCCAGGACACTGGAAGCAGGTCAAGGGCAACCGGGGACACAAATCCAGATGCAGCAGCAGGCACCTCAGAGGGAATACACTTGTCCGAGTTGCGGCTGGAGAGCGGCGACGTACAAAGATGGACTCTTCCAGTGCCTCAGGTGCGGCCACATCATCTAGCGAGAAGCTTCTCCAGATACGCCTTTCCTGCAAGGGCATCCTCATAGGATCTTGATTCAAGCACGAAGGTCCCTGTGTAGCCCGAGAGTTCTCCGATGATGGATTCAAAATCGACCGTACCGGCGCCCATAGGCATGTGGGGATCGCTCCCACCGTCGTTGTCGTGGAGATGAACGTTGACGAACCTGTCCGAGCATTGAAGGAAGTTCTCGGTTTGGCCGGTGGTATTTGCATGACCAACGTCAAAGCATATTCCTATGTCGGTACCCTCGGTCACGTAGAGCAGGTCCTGGACCTTATGACAGGTGGTGACGACCATATCTGGCATGTTCTCCACTCCGACCTTCATCCCCAGTCCCTGAATGCTGGAATCGATCAGCCGTATGGATTCTCGGGTGATGTCCAAGACCTTCTTTGGACTGGAGAAGCTGAGAGGAGAAAAGAACCCCGGATGGACGGTGGCCGTCTTCATTCCCACACCATCGGCGACATGGATGGCCTCGATCACCTGTCTCACGGCCTCTTCCCGTATCCTCGAGTTGAACGAACCGATGTTCACATCCGAGAAAGGCGCGTGGAGGGACAGCTGGAGGTCGTAGGACGGGATGAGCCTCTCAAGCTCCGGGAGGATGTCCGTAATGGTGTGCACCCCTTCCCCCACGATCTCCCAGCCGTCGAAGTCCCTGGATATGAGCTTGAAGGCATCCTCGAGGGTCATGGGTGAGAGCGCAGCGTAAGAAGAGACCGAGATCATTCTAGCCCTCCTGCAGTCGAGGCGTGATCCTGTCTATGAGCCCTTCGATATCGTCATCCTCGATGGTCACCTCAATGTCGCCCAACGGGGAGCTCTCGGCGAAGTTCACCTTGCCGACGAATGCGACCTGCTTGTTCAATCGGAACCTGAGCTTGTCGCCTTCGACAGACTTGCGAAGGACGGCCCTTGCTGCGGACCGTATCTTCTGTCTTCTCAGGAGCTCCTCGAGATTATCGACCGATTCGGAGGTTCCCACGACCTCTTCATCGACCTCTTCGATCTGAAGATCGGGAAAGATGTTCAACACGCTCCTCATCACTTTATCGGGGTTCTCGGTGGGCTTGCAAATCGTCCTGACGACAACACGGGACACGTATCTCGGAAAGGCGACTCGATACAAAAGTTTGCGGTAGCAAAGTTTATAGTAGCCGACTTAGAATATGGTTTGGAATGAGGCATCGTCTTTTGAATCTCTTCACCAAAAGGGGCACCCTCGTCGAGCCAGAGGCCATAGAACACATGCTTTCTCAGGAGGATCCGATGGACTTCGCCGATCAATTCTTCTCCAACTTGGACGACGGGACATTCATGGTGACGATGGAGGATGTGCTCAAGGTCGAGTCGATCGTAAGGGAGGTCGCAAAGGAGTACGGGGTCTCCAAGAAGGTCGAAGAGATCAGGCCTCCCGAGCCGAAGAAGATGAGTGCAGTAAAGGCGAAAGATTTTGATTCAGAGATTGAAATAAAAAAGGACATCACCGGGAACTCCACGTGCGAAGGGACCATCAAGGACTTTCAGAGATACTTCAAACACAGGTTCCAAACGCTCGGCAACATGGTACGGAACAGGAGGGAGATGAGGGGCAGCCTCGAGATATCGAAGGCGAAGAGAAAGATGTCCGAGATGAAGTTCATATGCATCGTCAACAGCGTCAGGAGCACCAAGGGCGGACACACGATGATCGAGGTGGAGGACGGCAGTGATATCGCTACCGTGCTAGTGCCCAACACTGCAACGGGCGGATCCAACCTGGTTCCGGACGAAGTGATAGGGGTGATCGGGAAGCCGGGAAAGAACAACGACCTCATCATAGCCGAGAGAATCCTGAGACCTGACATACCAGGCAAGAAGAGGTTCTCGGGGTGCGACGACCCCATATCGGTCGCTTTCGTGGGGGACATTCACGTCGGCAGCAACGCCTTCATGCAGGACAAGTGGGACAAGTTCATGAAGTGGTTGAACAACGGCGATGAGATCTCATCATCCATCAAGTACATGGTGATACCTGGGGACATGGTGGACGGAATAGGCATCTACCCAAGACAGGACGAGGAACTTCTGATACTCGATATCTATGAGCAGTACGAGGAACTGGCTCGGCTGTTGGAGGCGGTGCCGGACCACATCAGAATCATCGTATCGCCCGGGAACCACGACGCCGTCCGGCCGGCGGAACCGCAACCGGCGCTGCCCGACAACATAAAGAAGCTGCTTCCTTCGGATGTCACCTTCGTGGGGAACCCCAGCACCGTACTCCTGCACGGAGTGGAGGTCCTGATATATCACGGGAAAGGGATAGACAACTTCATCAGCACTGTACCCTCGCTAACCTATGAGAACCCGTTGGCATCCATGATCGAGATGCTCAACAAGAGACACGTCGCGCCGACCTATGGGGGCAAGACGCCCATAGCTCCCGAGAAGGAGGACTACCTGATCATCGACTCGGTGCCTGACATCTTCGTCACCGGGCACGTACACTGGGTGGGGGTGGACGAGTACAAGGGCGTCATGCTCATCAACTCTTCCGCGTGGCAGACGCAGACCTCGTACCAGAAGATGAGGAACATCGACCCCATACCAGCAATGGTGCCCATAGTGAACCTGCAGACCGGAAGGGCCAGGATAAAGGAGTTCTAGTTGGGTGCTCTGGGTAATCCAGTTTACGAAGTTATTTATACGCTACGGAAAGTATTCCATGACTCCCAGTGGTCCAGATGGAAGAGCAAGAGGATAACGAACTCGCCGAGAGCGAGGATATGGAAACAACCGACGTAAGCTCTCCGGAAGGGGGAGAGGTCGAAGAATCGGAAGAAGAGGCTGAACCCACGAAGCGCAGGAAGTGGATGAGGTCGGCATTGCTGGTCCTCAGGGATGTTGGGATCGCGTTACTTGTCGTCTTCCTGGTCTTCGTGGCTCTCTGGGCTTATTCCGGGGTTTGGCCGCCCATAGTTGTCGTTGAGAGCAGCAGCATGCAGCATGACGATTTTTCCAGCTCTGTCGGGGTCATAGACACCGGGGACCTCGTGATCGTGCAGACCACCAATTCCCACAAAGAGGTTGAGGCCTACGTTCACGGCGAGTGTTCAGGTCACTCAACGTACGGCGACTCAGGGGACGTGATAATCTACAATGAGGGAGGCGGTGGTGACAAACCGATCATCCACAGAGCCCTGATATATCTCAAGTTCAACACGACGACCAATAACAGCTTCGACGTGCCCGGCCTGGAGTGCGACTATTGGGAGTACGGCGTCAATTGGTGGCTCCTATCCGCACCCACAACCGAGCCGAGGAACCTGACCACACCCCTGACAATCAGATTGAGTTCTGCCCATCGCAACTTCAACGTGACCTTGAATCTCGGTACGCTGTTGAACGCCATCAAGACCGATGACGACTGGAACGACGGTGGATTCATCGCCATGGGAGATAACAACGACCATCCGGACAACAGCCTGATAAAGCACGACTGGATCATCGGAAAGGCACGGGGGGAACTGCCCTGGTTCGGTCTCATAAAGCTCTCGGTCAGCCGTGACATCCCATGGGGCACCGTGTGTTCGGCGCCCG
Source organism: Thermoplasmata archaeon (assembly GCA_023140195.1). Lineage (GTDB taxonomy): Archaea > Thermoplasmatota > Thermoplasmata > RBG-16-68-12 > SOIM01 > JAGLME01. Next base: position 12,718 of record JAGLME010000026.1, on the reverse strand, counting down.
GTGAGAGAGGTTGCGCGGCGGACAACGCCTGGACATCCTTGATCATCGCGCTGGTGGTTCTCATTGCCGTACCTATCGCCTTGGACGTCATACTTGGATTCTACCAGAGGCACAAACAGAACAAAGGACTGGTCGAACAGGCACGAAAAGAGGAGGAAGAAGCCTCCGAGGAAGATGAAGAAGAGACTGAAGAAGAAGTTGAAGAGGAACCCTCAGAGGAAGAACCAGAAGAGGGGATCGACGACTCACCTCAGGCCGAGTAAGGTGGTCTGGTTTTTCAGACTGTAGTTCTTCATCCCTTTCAGGACCTCGTCCTTCTCAAGTATCCTTTTTGTCTCGAGTATGGGGACGCTCGACTGGATCTCCTTGGTCCTGCCGCCCCTGCCAAAGGACTTCACCCTGGCATTCACGAGGCCCAGCATATCAAGTTCGGAGATGAGGTCGGTGACCCTTCTCTGGGTGAGGTTAGATACCCCGGCCTTCCTTGCCAGTTCCCTGTACGCGGAGAAGACATCCCCTGTCGTGAGCCTGGTGCCGTTCCTTTCCTCGCTGAGTATGATGCCGAGAAGTACCAGCTTGGACTGTGTGGGCAGGGATCTTGTTGCTTCCAGAACGCAATCCAGCTCTATCTTGTTCTTCGCCTTTCTGACATGATGCTCGGTTATCTTATCGCTCCCGGACCTTTCCACCAGCTCCGCGGCCACCCGCAGCAGGTCGAGAGCTCTCCTGGCATCACCGTGCTCCTGAGCTGCCAATGCGGCGCACAATGAAATGACGCCGTCATCGATGACCCCGTTCTCAAAGGCCAGTTTGGACCTCTGCTGCAGGATGTCCCTCAACTCGTTGGCGTTGTAAGGCGGGAAGACCAGCTTCTCGTCGCTGAGCCTGCTCTTGACCCTCGGGTCCAGGAACTCCGTGAACTTCAGATCGTTTGAGATGCCTATCAGACTTATCTTGGTCTTCTTCAGATCGTCGTTTATCTTGGACAGGTGATACAGGATATCGTCACCGCTCTTGGTCACCAGCTTGTCGATCTCATCGAGGACGACGATGACCACCCTCTTCTCCTCGTCTATCTTCTCCCTGAGGATGTTGTACACCCTTTCGATCGACCATCCCGTGAACGGGATCCGGTCGTCAAAGTCCTGCACGAACCTGTTGCCGACGTTCTGGAGTATCGCATAAGGAGTGTCGACTATCTCGCAGTTCATGTAAAGGAAGCTCACCCTCTCCCTCTCGTCCGCCTTGGAGATCTCGTTCCCCATGTACTTGATGACGGCCGTCTTTCCTGTCCCGGTCTTACCAAAGATCAGGATGTTGGAAGGTCTCTCCCCGCGGAGTGCGGTGGCCAAAATGGATGCGATCTGGTCTATCTGTTTCTCCCTGTGCGGCAGGTTCTCTGGGATATATGAGGGCCTAAGGATGTCCCTGTCCTTCTTGAACACGGATTCCCTTTCCAGATAGGGCTCGAATACGCTGTTCTCCATTCCCCTCCCCCTTTCTAAACGTCGAGGAATTGATGCCTTCTTCTCGGATAATTTCCGATTGTCCCGAGTGGAGTTGGGGTATAGCAACCTCAATACTAAAGGTTTTCTTAGACGGAAAAAGTGACGCTACTCCCCTTTGATAAATCCGTAGAGACAAGCGCCGAAGATTATTGTAATCAAGACGAATTCGGTGATGCAGTAGATGCAGATCTTATGGATAACAAAGAGCTCCAGATAGGTGAGGTACCAGCAGAGGAGGGCTCCCAAGAAGGAGAGTATGAGGACGATCACGAAGAAGTTCTCGGTGTAATCTCTGTTCCAATGCTTGAGCCTGAGAGCCGCGAAGAGGAAGACGAGCACCATCCCGATGAGGCCGAGATGTGCAAGAGGTATCCCGAAGATGTTGTTGTATTCGCCTTGAGTGACCTCCCCGCAGTCGATGATCGCATCCTCAGGACAGGCCAGAGAACCGGGATAGTAATGATCGTAGACTAGATAGCCGGCAATGAAGATCCCGAGAAAGGACAGGATCACGGTGAACAACAAGATGTTCGCTTCGCTGTGAATCCTCCTTTGAGTCAAGAATTCGAACATTCTTACCCTTCCACTAGAGATACGGTTCGATGGTATCGTGCAACTGTTGAACGGTCTGGTACCCGACCATGACCTCCTTGATTATCCCATTCTTGTCTATCAGAAACGTGGTTGGAGTGGCACTGACGAGGTACGTCTCTGCCAGTGATTCGGGTGACTTGATGAATGTCCAGTTCCCCCCGTGGACGTCCCTGAAGGCCCTTACTTCTTCGAGGAGATCTTCAGAACTCCCGGAAATGGAAACGATCTCCACCTCGTCGCCATACCCATAGTCTGCCCACACCTCTTCGAGGTTAGGGTGCATTTTCAGGCACCAGGAACACTCTGTGGCGAAGAACTCGACGAGGATCAATCGGTTCCCGATGTGTTCGTTGAGATCGAAGGGGACGTTGTCAACATCATTGTACTTGAAAAGAGGCGCGGGCGTGTCCAAAAGACTGGTAGGGCTTTCCTCGTTCTCAGGGAGCGCTATCATTGCAATGATGAGCAAGGAGACGATAGCCACGACCACAATACCAGCAATCGCCCAACGCCTGCGTTCGTGTGCTTCGAATGGTTGGGAGGTCTTCCTCTCCTTCTTCTTGGCGATTCTAATGTCGGTCCTGTCCTCCTCGGTCAGGGCCTTGTCCAGCTTCACATTGGGATGGACCTTCTTCAGATGACCTTCGAGGTTCTCCAACTTGACTCGTATGCCGCAAACAGGACATTCTCTCATCGTGGCCATGGAAATTCTCTTGGGGGAAATATTGGGGACGGCTCTTATTAACATTTCGCAATTGTTAGGCATGGGGCAGCCAGACATTATCATTCTGCGCATGGAACGGAAAAAGGAAATATAGTAGAGCATCTCAGAAGGTAATAGATGGTCAAACGAAAGGCGCATTTGGTGAAGATGCCGGCTGGGCAGACCGAAGAGCTGGAACCCCCGGAAGTACGGGTGGAAGTGGAACCCCGTCCTCCGATGGACCTTCCAAGATCGGTTGAATTCTCCTACTCAAAGGGCGTCTTCCTTCAAAGACTGGTGCTCCAGACCATCATGGTGATGCTGGTTGTAGTGCTTCTCTCCTCCTTCTTCCTGGACATCAAGCCGCTTTACTCTGCGATCATCCTGGGTATCCTCGGGGTCTACATGGTAATATCCTCGATCTCGCCCTTCTTGACCTCACACACACTGACGCCGGAGAAACTCGTACTCAGGCAGGGATGGTACTTCAAGACGACCATACCCGTAGAGGACATCGAATCGGTGGAAACCACGGACGAGCCGGGCAAGGTGGGCGTCAAGTTCTCCATAACATACAGAAAAGTGTATGTCACCACCTCCAAGTTCGGACTCGTCAAGATAATCCTCAAGGAACCGACGCGCTTTCCAATGGTGATGGGCAAGAGGGCCGAAGAGGTGATAATAGACGTGGAGGACCGTTTGAGGTTCGTGGAGGTCCTGAACGGCTTCATCCAACACCGGGACGCGCCTATTCTCGCCAGTCCAATCCAATGGTCTTGATGCCTATCTTGGGTATGAGCGGTGTCTTTCTCTTGTGGGCGGTGCGTTTTACCATGGACCTTATCCTGGCAACCTCGGAAACCGGATGGTTCGTCCTTTCCGAGATCTCATCATCGTCCATGCTCAGTTCTATCCCGAGAAGTATCGAATCCAGTTCCTGGTAGCTTATCCCAAGATCCACCTCGTCGGTCTGGCCCTCCCACAGCCCGGCCGAGGGCGGTTTGATGGTTATCTCTTTCGGCAGCCCGAGGAACTCGGCCATCTCATTGATCTGGGTCTTGTAGATGTCACCTATGGGGAGCAGATCGCAGCCACCGTCCCCGAACTTGGTGAAGTAGCCCACCATGAGCTCGCTCTTGTTGCCCGTGCCCAGGACCAGCCGGTTCAGGGAGTTTGCTCTATGGTACAGGATCATCATCCGGGTCCTTGCCTTCATATTGGCGAGAACGACTTTGTCAATCGAACCCCCAGCGGCCTCTCGAGCGGCCTTCACCATATCATCGATCTGAATGGTCTCGAACCCTATTCCCAGCGATCTGGCATAGAACTCTGCGTGTTCGGCGTCTTCCTGGGAACTAGTGGACTCTGGAAGGAACACTCCAAGCACCTTGTCGGGGCCCAATGCGTCGGCAGCCAGCTTTGCCACGATGCTCGAATCCAGGCCTCCGCTCATTCCTATGACCACGCCATCCATTCCGCTCTGTTCCACGCTGTCCTTCAGGAATGTGATGACAACACTGACCATTTCCTCTTTGAACTTGGGCCTCAAAGGCATCGCCTGAAGAATTGGATGAGGGTTATAACTCTTTTTCTGTCCAACACATTCTGAAATATGACTTCATGACCTTGCTGTAGGTTCGGTGTCATATTGTGACACGAGAGTCAGAGATGGGTGGGTATTGCATCCTCATAACTGTGTCACAATATGATACATAACAAAGTGCAAACCATCCTCAGGAGTTCATACCAGATTGTGCATGACAACAAGATCGTCCTTGAACGGTTCCAGCTTCTCCGGGATCTCCACACCCGCCAGCTCCGCACGCAAACTGAGCCCTTGGTCCTTCTTCATCTTCCATATGGATGAGTTGAATTCCATCAGCTCATCGGAAACTTCTGACAGAGCACTCTTCCTCTCGTCAACGGGTTGAGGCATCGCTTCCTTGTGGACCTCTCCTCCGTAAACCTCCATCCATATCTTCTCGGTTATGAAAGGTGTGATGGGCGCAAGTAGCTTGAGCACGGTCCTAAGGCATTCGTGAAGAGCGTAAAGAGCTCCGGTATCCTCCTGATAGGCCCTGGATTTGGCCATCTCCAGATAGTGGGAAGCGAAGGCGTTCCACAGGAAGTTCCTCACCTTGCTGGCTGGTACGAAGAAGTTGTATTGATCGTAGCCCTTCTCACACTCCTCGACCAGATTGTTCAGCTCGGAAAGCATCCATTCATCGGTTGGCTTCAGATCGCCCTTCTCCGCGAAACCGAACGATGAAACGAAACGGGCCACGTTCCACAGTTTTGTCAGGAACTTCTTGGACCCAGCTATCCTCTCCTCCGATATCCTGAAATCGTCCCCGACATTGGTCTCGCTGGCCGCCCAGAACCGGAACGAGTCAGCTCCATGGGCATCGAGCACCGGCTCAACCAGTATCTGATTCCCGAGGCTCCTGTGCATGGCCCTACCATTTGCGTCCAATCCAAGACCGTGAATGAAGACGTGCTCGAACGGCTTCTGTTTCTTGACCAGCCAGCTCTTGAGAGTTGTGTAGTAGAGCCATGTTCTGACAATGTCCCTGCCCTGAGGCCTCAGTGAGGTGGGGAAGTTATTCTCGAAGAACTGATCGTCCATCATGAACATCGAAGCGACGAGGTTGCTGTTGCTGGAATCCATCCAGGTATCGAAAACCCGGTCCTCGCCCACGAACTCCGTGCCGCCGCATTTTGGACATGCGTTCACGGGCGGTGGATCTTTCCAGGGCTGGTAGTAGTCTCCGGGCGGTGGAACAATGACCTCGCTGCATTCCCTGCAGTACCAGAGTGGGATCTCGGTGTGGTAGTAACGCCTCCTGCTTATGGGCCAGTCGATGGTGAGAGCGTCCATCCAGTCTTCAAGGATCCTCTTGTGTCTTGCAGGATAGAACTTCATTTGATTAGCGCTTTCCCTTAGATCGTCAAGGAACTCGATCTGCTTGAGGTACATCTCCTCCATGGGGATGAACTCGATTTCGGTGCGGGACCGGCTGCACAGCGGTGTTTGATGAATGAGCGATTCCTCGTCGGTGACTAGATCGTTCGCCAACAAATCCTCCAGTATCTTCTGCCTTGCATCCGCGACCTTCATCCCCTGGTATTCGCCTGCGGCCTCGGTCATCTGTCCATCCTCGTCGATCGCCTTGACCGCTTCCAGCGCAAGTTCGCGGAATATCTGAACGTCTCCCAGGTCTCCGTATGAGCACATCATCACGATGCCGCTCCCGATCTCTGGACTGACGTAGGTGTGGGCTTGAATGGGAACCTCGATCCCGTAGAGGGGAACGATTGCCGTCTTGCCGTGCAGGTGCGTCCACCTCTCGTCGTCCGGATGAACGAGAACCAACTTGCAGGCGCACAGGAGCTCTGGCCTTGTGGTCGCAATTATCAGATCCTCTCCGGTCTCCTTGACCTTGAACTTCAGCGAAGACAGGGTTGATGGCCTCTCTTCGTACTCGATCTCGGCCTCGGCGATTGCGGTCTTGCAGGCGGGGCAGTAGAAGCTGGGCCTCAGGCCAGTGTAAACGAGCCCCTTGTTCCACAGGTCTATGAAGACTGCCTGGGTCTTCCTTCTGTATTCAGGTGTATCGGTCTCGTAGAAATACTCGTCGAAGTCCACGGACAGCCCTATTCTCCTGGAAAGGTCGAGTATCCCCTCGCTTATCTTGCCGATCTCCTCCCTGCAGATGTTGATGAACTCCTCCCTGTCGAACTCGTGGAGCCCCTTCTTGTACTTCCTTTCGACAGTCAGTTCAATGTTAATGCCGTTCTTGTCCAGACACATCGGGAACAGGACCTCGAAGCCCTGCATCCTCTTGAGCCGGGCGCACATGTCGATAAGAGAATAGCCGGCAACCGCGCCAATATGCCAGGTGCCCGATGGATACGGCGGAGGGGTGTCGATGACATAGATGGGCTTGCCCGAGTTCTTGTCGAACACGTAAGGCTTGTCCTTCTCCCATCTGTCCAGAGCCTCCAGCTCGAACTCCGGCTTCCATCTCTTCTCGGCGATCTTGGGTTCTCCCATGCTCAATCCTCTTTCCTGGCCATCTGAACCTGCTAGGCGGACTTTCCCAAATGCATGTTCCAATAAAAAGGTTAGCCACCTTGGCCGACCAGTCACTTCTGAATGATTACAGTTATAACATCCTTGTCCTTCAACACGTGGCCCAGGCCGACCCTCTGCCCCGGGAACTTGGCGCTCTTGCCCCACACGTTGGCGTGCTTGAACTTCCTCCTGAAATCCCGGTGGATGGAATCGCACACGGCTACGACCGTGGACCCTTTTTGTATCACCAGCGGTTCTTCGAGATCGGCTTCCTTGCCTTGAGGTTTCATGTAGACCCGGATGAATTCCAGTGTATCGTAGATCTTCTTCCTCAGCTTGGGGAGCCCGGTACCGTTCTTGGCGGATATGGGGAGGAACTCCCAGCCTTTGAGTTTCTTCTTCAGGTGGTTCAGGTAGGCCTTTGTGACCAGGTCCGCCTTGTTCAGGACCAGAACGGATGATATGTAGGCGCGGTTCCCGGCCAGCCAGTCGATGACACGGTCCTCGGTGACGTCCTCCCGCACTACGACATCCGCATTGATGAAGCCCCATTCGCGGAAGATGTCCTCGATCATCTCCTCGTCAATCTTGGTGAGCTTGACGGTCGTGTTGACGCTTATCCCGCCCCTGTCCTTCCTGGTAGCAACGATGTCTGGAAGCTTGTCGTTGAACCTGATGCCGGCGTCGTAGAGCTCTTCGAGCATGAGGCCCAGATTGGTCTCGAACACGTCCAGCAATATGACGATGAGGTCCGAGGCCCTGATGACCGAGATGATCTCCCTTCCCCTGCCTCTCCCTCTGGACGCCCCTCTTACGATCCCAGGCATGTCCAGCAACTGGATGTTGGCGCCCTTGTACTCCATCATTCCGGGAACGATCTTGAGCGTGGTGAAGTCGTAATCCCCCACATCAGATTCGGCGTTCGTCAGTTGATTCAGCAATGTGCTCTTACCAGCGCTGGGAAAACCCACGAGCGCAACGGTCGCGTTGCCTTCCTTGGAAACCGCGTAGGATGTGCCGGTAGCGCCGCCGGTCTTCTTCTCAGCCTTCTCCTTGAGCCTGGCGAGCTTGGCCTTGAGCTTCCCTATGTGGTGCTGGGTCGCCTTGTTGTAGGGCGTCCGCTGTATCTCGTCCTCTATCTCGGCTATCTGCTCCTGGATCTCCGGCATTGCACCCTTAGAATCCCCCTACTCTTCAAAAACCTTATGCCGTGGCTGAACCACACAATATTAATAACCAAACCTCGAATACTCGTGGCAATGGACCTCAAGGGATTCCAAGCCAAGATAAACGAGACCAAGTGGGGCTTCTTGTTCTACCTCATACCGATAGTGCTCATCAGCACATTCTTCTACGTGGTCTCGGGTTGTTTCTTCATCCTTCTTGTGCCCCTGAGCGCGCTGGCCATCCCGTACTACCTGGGATTCAAGGGGCCGAAGAGGTTTGCCATCCTTGGCATATTCATTCTTGTCGTCAACTCTTTCGCCTTCGCCGCCGTGAGCACTCAAAGAGCGTACGATTACTCCGACTATTATGCAACGTTCGAGAGCATGGCCAGACACGTTGAGCCGCAGTACGCTGGGGCGAATCTTTCCCAGGGCGTGGTGTCTCCCAAGTCGGGGGACGCGAACACCGAGTTCACCTTCACTGTCATCTACACCAACGAGGAGAACCTGCCTCCAGAATTCGTCAGGGTCATCGTAGCTGATAGACCAGTGGAGAACGGATCCAAGACCGTCGCATTCACAATGAGCCCGACCGACACGTCTGACACCAACTACACGAACGGTGCGGAGTTCCAGGTAAGGACCACCCTCCCAGCATCTCAACCCATCGGTTATCCAGAGTGGCCCAATCACTTCTTCTTCTTTGAAACACAGGACACGGGCGGAACTTCGGCGGACACCGGCTTCGAGAGCGAAGACTTCACGAGCTACGGTTTCGGACCCATGAACGCCAATCTGTTCGACCAGTATTGGCATTCTACAGTGCTGGCCTTCAACAACATGCTCTTCGTGATCGCGCTCTTTTACATGGGAGTGGGCATGTACTGGTGGCTTGGAAAGGCCAGGCAGAGGTCCTCCCAATGGCAGGAACGGGTGGATGCCATGAAGGAGGAGGAATGGGCCGAGTTCGAGTGCGACCGATGCGGTGCCGATGTTCCCGAGAATGCGGACAAGTGCCCCAGCTGCGGTGCGTCCTTTGATGAGGAAGAAAAGGAAGGAACAGAGGAAGAAACGCAGGTAGAGGATGCCGAGTTCGAGTGCGACCGATGCGGTGCCGATGTTCCTGCGGACGTGGACAAGTGCCCCAGCTGCGGCGAGGCTTTTGACGATGATGAGGAAGGCCCCAAGGCGACTTGACTTACATAACTCAAGTTAGATTTATATCGCTCAATATCATTACCACCCCACAGAAGGGATGAGATGGCTTCCACATCAATCGCTCAAAAACTGGCCAAGAAGCAGAAGGAGATATCTGTCTCGGAGTTCTTCGAGAGGAACAAGCACATACTTGGTTTTGACAGCCTCACCAGGGCGATGATCACATCCGTGAAGGAAGCGGTGGACAACTCTCTGGATGTGTGTGAGGAGGCCGAGATACTGCCCGAGATCTTCGTCCAGATAAAGAAGATCAGCACTGACGAGTTCCGATTGATAATCGAGGACAACGGCCCGGGGATAGTGAAGAAACAGGTCCCCCATATCTTCGGAAGGCTTCTGTACGGTTCGAGATTCCACAGCCTGAGGCAGACCAGGGGACAGCAGGGGCTGGGGATATCGGCTGCGGTCATGTACGCTCAGCTCACGACCGGCAGACCGTCCATCATCCGATCGAAGGTGAAGAACAAGGACGTGGCGTATCAGGTCGAACTGATGCTGGATACCAAGAGGAACCGACCCAAAGTGGTCCGGGACGACTTCGTGGTGTGGGAGAAGGAGAGCGGGACCAGGATAGAGATGCAGCTGAGGGGCCGGTACGTGATGGGGAAGCAGTCGGTGCTGGAATACCTCAAAGGGACCGCGATAGTGAACCCTCATGCCAGGATCGTGTACAAGGACCCGTTCGGGACCCAGTACCTGTTCGAGAGGGCGTCCGAAATCCTCCCTCCAAAGACGGAGGAGATAAAACCACATCCTCAGGGAATAGAACTTGGAACACTCCTCAAGATGGCGAAGGCCACCGGCAGCTACAAGATGACCGCTTTCCTGCAGAAGGAGTTCTCCAGGATCAGCTCCAGGGTTGCCATAGAGATACTTACGAAGGCCGATGTACCGTTGGAAAGGCATCCCAAGAGGTTGACGTTGGACGAGGCGAGGAGAATACTGGAAGTCGTCAAGAAGATCAAGATAATGGCTCCCCCCACGGACTGCTTATCGCCAATAGGCGAGAGGCTGATCAAGAAGGGGCTGAAGAACGTGCTGGGAGGGCTGAAGCCGGAGTTCTACTGTCCCCCGGTGACCAGAGAGCCGAACGTGTACACCGGAAACCCGTTCCAGGTGGAGGTGGGAATTGTCTACGGGGGGCAACTGCCACAGGACAAGCCCATCGAGATCCTGAGATATGCGAACCGGATCCCCCTGTTGTACCAGCAGGGCGCGTGTGCAATGACGACCGCGGTGGAGAAGGTGGACTGGAGAAGATATGGACTGGAGCAGAGAGGCGGACACGGAATTCCTTTCGGCCCGGCAATAATCCTCATTCACTTCGCATCCTCCAAGGTTCCCTACACGTCAGAATCGAAAGAGGCCGTGGCCAAGATCCCCAAGATAGAGACCGAGATCGAAAGGGCGTTGAGGGTGTGCGGTCGGAAGCTCGGGAGCCACATGAAGAGAAAGGTGAAGAAGGCCAAGACCAGGGAGAAGTTCGACATCGTCCAGAAGATACTGCCGGAGATCGCCCAGAAGTCATCGAAGATAGTGGACAGGAAGGTCCCGGACCTCAGGAAGACCATCACCAAGATCATGAACGTGGTCTGGATAGACGAGGAGGTGGTGTTCGAGAAGAGAAGGCACAAGGTCACTCTCAAGGTCTACAACTACACCCCCAAGGGACAGAAGTTCAACCTTCACGGGATAATCCCGTACGAGAATCTGGACCTGGATTCATGCAATCCCAAGCCGAAGGAGATCAAGGAGGACGGCAAGATAACCTGGGAGCTGAAGAGGATACCGACCACCGAGATAGGGATGGCGACCTTCGAGCTGTTCGGCATGGACGAGGACGAGTACGACGAGATCGAACTCTACGTGAGCGGCATCAACCCGACCAGCGTGGTCGGCGCGGAGCCATTGCCAGGAGACTGGGACTTGAAGATGAGACCTCCCACTGTTGAGGAGATCATAGAGGAAGAACCCGAAGAGGAACTCGATTACGACGAAGTCGAGGAGGAATTGGATGACGAAAGTCATGAAGCTGACGGAACTGGAAGAGAGGCATCAGAGGCCGGTTGAGAAGCTGCACGAGCTGGCTGAAGAGATATACGACCAGCTGGACAAGGGGCAGATACCCAACATGAAGATCCCCATCCGGGCCAAGAGCAACATAAGGTTCGTTGCGAGCAAGGGTGTGTGGAAGTACGGAGCGACCAAGGGCATCAGGTCGGCCAAGAAGCTCCGCGGGGCGTACATGCTCTTGAGAACGATGTACATGCTGGACTTCATCAGGGAGATGATAAAGACCGAGAAATCCTCCACTTTGAGAGAGATGTACTACATCTCGGAAGGCTGGGACATGGCCAAGTTCTCCTCACAGGACGAGTCGAATAATCTGGCCGAGGATCTGGAGATACTCACAGAGTGCATGAGGGAGGACCTGAAGCTCAGGCCGGAAGAGGACGGGGCCAGGGTCATGGGGGACGTCACACTTAGAGAAAGGAACAGGAAGGGTCAGAAGAAGAAGATCAACTGCAGGGATGACGTCGGTGATTCGGGATACGGGATACCATACAACGTGGAGGAAGACAAGATCGAGCTTCTGGGCACGAACGCGAAGTTCGTCATAGCGATAGAGACGGGCGGCATGTTCGACCGGTTGGTGGAGAACGGGTTCGACGAGGATGCAAATTGTGTTCTGGTCCATCTCAAAGGACAGCCAGCGAGGTCAACGAGAAGGTTCATGAAGAGGTTGAACAAGGAGCTGAACCTGCCCATAGTGGTCTTCGTGGACGGGGACCCGTGGTCGTTCAGGATATTCGCTTCCATCGCTTATGGGGCCATCAAGACCGCGCACATCTCCGAGTATCTGGCAACGCCCACCGCGCAGTACCTTGGGATCACGTCATCGGACATACTCAACTACGACCTTCCCACGGACAAGCTGAACAGCTCTGACATAAGAGCGCTGGAATCGGAGCTCACCGACCCGAGGTTCAAGGATAGGTTCTGGAAGGACGAGATAGAGACCATGCTGAAGATAAAGAAGAAGGCTGAACAGCAGGCGCTGGCAAAGTATGGTTTGGATTATGTGACGGACACCTATCTACCCGAGAAGCTGAGCGAGATCGGCATCAAGATCTGAACGCTCCATTGTGAGCTGTGTGCCTTGTCAATGTATCATTGTTCTTCCCACCAGTCAAGCATTTGTAGCCTAACGTCAGTTTCCATCCGACTCAATAGAAAGACGTCGTATTACAATATGAAGGAGGACATTACTTGTTTCACGTGAGTAAGACAGTTCCCGAAAACGCGGCATAACATGAGGATAGTTACCACTGGTGTAGCTGGAATCTGACAAAGAACTGGGACGGCGAAACAAGCTCACCAGAACCGCTCTGGGAGACTCCCCTATCTACAACTCGTGTGTGAAGCTATCTGTGTACTGTTTTCCATACCGAGA
>JAGLME010000025.1 GCA_023140195.1 Thermoplasmata archaeon | reverse complement strand
AACCGGGAGGTCGAGAGTTCAAATCTCTCTGGGCCCATTCTCCATCCGGGACCGATCTGAAATCCGGCCAAGTGAAAGCAAAGGTTAATTAGCCCAAAATATCTTGATGGGTACGCAATGTCCGAACAGAGCGATCCAGAGCTGGAGCGCATTAGGGAAGAGAAACTGAAGCGAATGAGGGAGAGTATGTCTGAAGAACAAGGTTCGAGTAGTTGGCCTTCGGGGCCAGTCGAGGTTACGGATTCTAGCTTTGATGATTTTGTGAACAAGTACGAGGTGTCGGTGATCGATTGCTGGGCGCCGTGGTGCGGTCCGTGCAAGATGATAGCTCCGATAGTCGAGGAGCTGGCACAGGAGTACAAGGGGCAAATAGCGTTTGGTAAGCTCAATACGGATGAGAACCAGGCCATATCGTTGAGGTATCACGTTATGAGCATCCCGACACTGCTGGTCTTCAAGGACGGAGAGCTGGCGGACCAGATAGTGGGTGCAATGCCCAAAGTGATGCTGGAGACCGAGATAAAGAAGCATCTCTGACTTCCACAAACAACCCAGGTTTTTGCCGGTATCCATTTGGAATAAACTTTCATATACCCTTATCTCCTTTTCACGAGAGGTTCCATGCCAAACATATCTCTGGACTACCACGATCTGATAGACCTGATCGGCAAGGAGATCCCGCTGGAGGAGCTCATTGAGAAGGTCCCCATGATGGGCGCCTCGATTGAGGGCGTCGAGGGTGACGAGATTGAAATAGAGTTCTTTCCAAACAGGCCCGACCTGTACTCGGTTGAAGGTGTCGCAAGGGCGTTGAGGGGTTTCTTCGGAATAGAGACGGGTCTGAAGACATACCCAGTCGAGGAATCGGACGTCGTCTTAGAGGTCGACAGATCGGTGGAGAACGTGAGACCTTTTATTGTCGCAGGCATCGTGAAGAATGTCGAGATGACGGATTATCTGGTGAAGTCCCTTATGGACGTTCAGGAGAAGCTCCATGCGACGCTGGGGAGAAAGAGGGCCAAGGTCTCGATAGGTGTCCACGACTTCGACAAGGTCGTCCCGCCCTACACTTACAAAGCGGTCGACCCGAAAAGCGTGAGATTCGTTCCGTTGGCCAAGACGGAGATGATGGACATGGAAGAGATCCTCCAGAAGCATGAGAAGGGGATCGACTACGCGTTCATACTGGAAGAATTGGACATGTATCCACTGATAGTGGACAAGAACGACGACGTCATTTCATTCCCACCCATAATCAACGGAGTCCTTACAACGGTTACCGAATGGACCAGGAATCTGTTCCTGGATGTTACCGGCACCGACCTTGCGGGATGTGACACTGCTTTGAACATCATTGCCACCGCACTGGCCGAGAGAGGAGCCAAGCTCGAATCGGTTGAGGTGAAGTACCACGATAAGACGTTGACAACACCCGATTTCAGTCCCACTGTCAAGGAGCTCAAGGCGGACTACGCGAATGACTGGATAGGGATATCTGAGAGCGCTGAGCAGATCGCCAAGCACCTGGAGAGGATGAGGTACGGGGTTGAGATCAAAGGCGATGCTCTCGAGGTCCAGATACCTGCTTACAGGAACGATGTGCTGCATCCCGTCGACCTGACCGAGGACATGGCCATCGCTTTCGGCTATGAGAATATAGAGGACAACTTCCCCAAAGAGCTGACCTTCGGTTCTTTGCTGCCTCTGAACGACTTCTGCGCCAAGCTGACCGACTTGATGGTGGGCTACGGGTACCAGGAGGTTTCCACTCTCACGCTTTCCAGCATCCAGGAACAGGTCGGAACCGAAGAGGAGGACATCACCAAGGTCAGGAATCCCATTACCGTGGACCACACCTGCGTCCGGGCCACAATCATACCTTCACTGTTGTACGTGTTGAGGGCCAACAAGCATCATGAGCTCCCGCAACGAATCTTCGAGGTGGGCGACGTGGTCAAGAAGGGAAAGAACGCCAGGAAACTGGCGGGGATATCCTGTCATGCCAAGGCCAGCTTCACTGAGATGAAATCGGTCGTAGAGTCCATACTGAGAGATGTTGGCTTGGATAACGAAATCAAGACCAAGAAGGACGCGAGGTTCCTGAGCGGTCGCTGCGCAACTGCCGTCAAGGATGGAAAGGAGATAGGTGTCTTCGGAGAACTCCATCCCGAACTGATAACCCACTATGAGCTAGCCAACCCGACCGCCGCCTTCGAGTTGGATGTACTGACTCTTTTCCAGGAATGACCACCCACAAACCCGATAACTTCAATAACAGCAAATCGTTTTAGTTGGTCTGCGCTGAGGTAGCTAAGCCCGGACCAAGGCGCCGGCCTTGAGAGATCTCATCCAAGATAGTCGGTGGTGTTCTGCACCGCGGGAGTTCGAAAAACCTCATAAAGAGGTTCGAAAATCTCCCCCTCAGCGCTCAAACGCGAGGGTAGCCAAGCATGGTCAACGGCGCCAGGTTGAGGGCCTGGTCCTGCAGAGGTCCTTGGGTTCAAATCCCAACCCTCGCACTCTGTAGTTAGCTCAACTTGTGAAAAGATGTCTACACTCTGGCTCACGATATTGCTTTCTATCTGGAAACTTATCTCAACCGATTGCACGTTGTTCACCGAGATTCAGAATAGAATGTGGGCTAATAGACTTCGCGGTGGTGTTTGAGTAGCCTCACGCCAAAACACAAGAAGTGGTGAACAACGTGCGTATGACGTGAGGCTATTCCTCCGAGAGCGCAGAGGGTACAATCGATATTAAGGGTTGCCAAAAATGAATCTCAGAGACACGCAAAAAGTTAAAGTGCGTCGAACCTATATAGGTTTAGGAAGCCCGCGTGCCGATTCGAACGACAATCTCTGTTTGCGAGGAACAGTATGCTTTCCATTACACCACGCGGGCATTTTCACCATTCCAACATGGTGCGATAGAGAGTATGGGCGGAATCATATATAACCCTGCTTTTTCTTCCATGGATAAAGCAATTCCTTTAATGAAATGATTAAAGGAATCATCAAAGTCATATCTGGATAGGACGAGTAGTCAGGAGATCGGGCGTAGAGGCTTAATTCAACCGCGTCCTCTCACGGAGAAGTCTTACTTCCCCCCATATCTCCCCCTCCTCTTTCGGTTTCCTCGGTTCTCTCGGTTTCGTCTCAATTCGGCTCAAGCATTGCCAAGCCGATAGTACGCCCTCTAATGCTCCGCAACATAGCAGGAACCCCTCCTCTATCCGAGACCTAGGGACAATAATCGTATGTTGCGAAGAGCAGGGGTATTAGGCTACTTGTAGGGCGTAGATTAAATACGCTCTCGCCTTTGTCATCAACACTTGCGAGATCGATGGGCGGTCTTGTAGCCATTTAGTTATCAAAGCCAGCACAAACACAGAAAGCTTAAAGCCGTGAGGAAATTATATATACAAACGAAGATTACTATGAATCCAGGGAAGAGGTCTGAATCGAAGTCAGATAAGAGATTCAAAATCGCTGAGGAGGACAGCGAAATGCGCCCGAAAAGTAGTGAAGGTAATTCTATGAGCGAATTGGAGCACCTTGTGTCTTCCCACAAGAGCGATTCTTTTGTCAATGTTTGGGTTGCCATGGTGGACAAAGAAGTAGTCAGCACTGGTGAGCGATTGAAGGAAGTCCTGGAGGAAGTCAGGAAAAAGAGGCCAGGCAAAGAACCTTTTGTGGCGAAACTACCTAAGAATCGAATTATGCTTCTTTAGAGGGGTATAGCTCTTGCCACTTTCTAGGAAGAGAATCAGGCCGATTACACAGAGGTATCTTTCATACGACCTTCGTGGAAAGACGATTCACTTGCCTCTCATCAACATTCGTTTGATCAATCCAGATACAAATGCCTCTCTCAAGACGTATGCTCTGATTGATTCGGGTGCTACTGTGACCTTCGTGGACACTGAGATAGCTGAGATACTAGAGCTTCGACATACAGGAGAAAGCACTGCAGATGGTGCTGGTGGTTCATTCGAGAATTGGGATGGCCTTGTCGATATCGAGCTTCTGAAGGGCTCGAATGTCATTTGTGTTTTGAAGGATATTGACGCATGCATTCCCAAAAAACTTGGACAGATACCCTATTGTGTACTTGGAAGAGATTCTATCTTCAGGGAATATGATATTACTTTCAGAGAGAATCAAGAAAAGACCATTCTTCGCAATGCGAAGAAGTCGGAAAGAGTCTGAATCTTGAAGGTTTCTAGAACCTCGGCTTGTGCCTCCCACCGTGATCCGAAAGCCCCTCGCACATCCATGTTTCTCAATAATGGTAAAGTCCTCGAAACCATTATGAGCTCTGATTGGACATAATCTCCCAGTTAGACTAGGTATGATGTTATGCCATGGCCAAACGAGAACGAGGCCGTACCTTGTGACGTGTGTGGGAAGAAAGTGCGCTGGGTAGGGAACGATGGTACCAACTACACTGTTTACGATGGTCCCCCGAACGAGCCGAACGTTGTTCTGGTCTGCAAGCCGTGCGAAGTGTTGATGGACCATTTTGGATTCAGTACCTACGCGATGAAGAGATATTTGGATCACGAAAAGAGGATCCAAGCCAAAGCTTAGATGTGTCTCTTGTGAATGCGTCGCATCGGTTGTCGGATCCTAGCTCATAACCTCAGCTCGTGCCTTTCAAGATGCTTCGGAGATCTCAAGCCTCTGAACTCCCGCAACTGCGATGCAGATTCTGAGTTAACTCTCAATAAGTTTTCGCTGCGTCAAGGAGTGTGGTCGGTCTGAGTATAATGCTCTCGCACTCAGCAGATGTTCGAACCCCACCCAGTGAGGAGGTTCGCATGGAGAATGTCCGCCGTCACAGAACTCGGCTGCAGTATCTCGGGATTGCACTAAAGCTTGCCCCGTGTCGCCAGATAAAGGAGTAGCCCCCCGGGACGCGAAGGTCCCTCCAATCTCTCCAGTAGTCCCATTTCCTCCAGCTTCTTTGCCCTGGACAAGCACTCGACGAATGGAATGTCCATCTTTCTGGATACGCTTATCAAGGTGATTGGGCACCCAGAGGCCAGAGAGAGTATTTCGGAGTCTGCATCTCCCAGTTTGGAGGAAGAGAGTAAAGGAGGATTGGGTATGCCTGTTATGGATGAGTCGCCCTCACGCGACATCGGGATTTGATTCTCTCTTCCTCCGTTTTTCCTCATGGATCCCTAGACCTCGAAACGAACGTTATTCAATAGAAAATAAATCTTTCGATTATGGTTCCTTATCTGATAATGATAAATTGCAAGATACTAAACAAGAATCTTGAAGGAAACCTGCAGGACTGGAAGGACTTCGGCGTCTTCTACTGCGGGTCCTTTCCCCTCATCGTCATAACCGTATGGGCATTCTCGGTTGTGTTCATGACCTTGGGAGTATTCTTGAGATTCCCACCTGGTGAGAAGATCAGTGCAATGGCATACAGGCTACGCGAAAAATGGATTGATGAGCGGTCAGTCCTAAGTAACAGCTCTTGTGGCTGAGAAATTGCCAGTGTCAAATTCGAAAGCAAAGTAACCGGTCTCGTGCTCCGTCCCTCTCATCTTGACGCACCTTATCCTCCTTTGAGTTTCGATCGGACTTGTCTGGTCCATGGTCAGATGTATTATGCCATCGGCGAGGAAGCTCTTCTTGTCTCCCTTCAGGTCGTCGAAGTGGAATCCCACATCAGGACTCGGATACGGCAGTTCGGATATTAGGATCGAAGTCACATCAAGACCCCTCAACCACTTGAACAGCTTGAAGTACTCCATCTTGAAGTCCTCGAAATCGGCAAGTACCTGAAGTGCATCCAGTGAATCCAGGACCAGCATGTCGTAGTCGAAGCTGCGCCTTATGCTCTCCACGTACATTTTGAGCATGTTCATCATGGTCTCCCCACGGAGGTTCCCGATCTTTATCCGCATTGTGGCCAGGTCAAGAATCGCCAAGGAGTCCTTTACTTCTTTCCGTTCCATCTGGAGGGACTCCATCTGGTCCTCGAGGCTATCCTTGCTCTGCTCGAGAGAGATGAAAAGAGTCCGTCGACCTTCTCTCTTGGAATTGTTGTAGAGTATCGAATAGGCGAGAGAGGATTTCATCGTCCCGGGCGCCCCGGCCAACAATACGGCATGGCCTTCTGGAATTCCGCCACCAAGGTTCTCGTCATAACAACCCACATACGTCTTTATTCTGGATACCATTCTACCGTCTCCTGGAATATTCTTCCCAAACCTTTCTTCAAATTCTCTGCCGTCGCCTTCATGGATCCGTTGGCAGATTCAACGTTAACAAACCCGCCCATCTCAGAGACGATTGTCACGGCACTGTCGGCCAGCATTTCAACATCCTCCTTGGTCATCGTCTTGGGTTCGATCCCCAGATTTGCACATTCCATCCTCAGCAGGTCGCCACCAAAATCCCCGAGCGAATCAACAAACACGCCGGACACCTCATCGTGAAGGCTCACCTTTCTGTCTGTTGTTGCCAGAGCTTTCGGGATTACAGCCTGGCCTGCCACCATTCTCATCTTGGGCCTCCTCCTTTGAGGCTTCTTCATCCAATCCAACGGGTCCCGGTCCATCCATCCGTCAGAGGAGAGGAAGGCTATTGGCGCGTTCTGGAATGAGGCCAACGATTGTCTGAGACCAATGACCTGACGCTCCCAGTTCCTGAGAATTGCTTCCTCGTTGGTTGCGTTCCCCAAGGCCCTCATGCTATGGGCCAGGATCGACGACAACTCTGGAATGTCCTCAACAGTGAAGTCACGCGCTTTCTTGTTCATCATCCTGCTAGAGAGCTTGAGAAGATATTCGGACAGATCCCCCAGATGGGCGGAGAGTATCCGTGATATGACATCCTCAGGGGGAGGCATTTGAAGATGTACCACATCAAGACCCAGCAAGGTCTCCTTCTCTTCCTTGGTCATCAAGGAAAAAGACATTATGAGGACACCATCGTTCCGTTCAATAGGTTCTATCAGCTTCTGGATGAGTTCCGCGACATCCACAGTATCGTTGTTACTGAGCATGTAGTGAAGGCAGTCGAGCAGCATGACAGGCTTCCTGTTCTTCTCCGCGAAATCGGTCAGCGTGAAAAGGACCCGGCCGAGATTGGTCGCCTTCAATGTCTTGGAGGTGTCCCTCGAAGTCATTCCTATGACTGTTGAACCGGTGAGCCCGAGGTCCATTCTTAGTCTGCCTGGGTCTGATGATGTCAGGACCATGGTCGTATATCCGGAATCCGAAAGGTCCTTGAAGAGGGTGTAGCAGTATTTGGGCCTCTTCTCGGAAATCCCGTAGCACCTCCCTTGCTTGAGATCATAGGACGGTCTGGACTTGGAGATTGTAAGGTAAGGCGTTTTCACGAATGGCATCGGGTTCGCCATTACGAGGGGTGCCAGGATGAAGGCACCAACGATTGGGGCGCCAAGACTTGCTCCCCGCAATCCCCAAAATCCCAACATCTCCAATTCGTAATCATACAGAGGTCCTGTGGCAAAAAGGACAAGAAACGCAAGAATGAACAGATAACATTGATTCCTCACGGTACGGGAACCCAACCATCCCCATATGGACTCCACAAGCCCCAGACAGATACATAGAATGACGAAGAGGTAGACATATTGAATCTCATATACCTGGGTCGCGCCAACACCGACCTGAGAAGCCCAAGATCCAAGCACGACCGCTGGAATCATCAGAAGAGAGAACGTTGAGATCTGTTTGACCAGGTTTCTGGGATGGAGGAACATCAGGATCAAGAATGTCGCCATAGGGAAGGTCAATACAGTGGCTGACCCACCGAGGAGCGAGTAGAATGATGGGTCGATTCCGAGGAACCCCCCAGGCCCGAAAAGCCAGCAGAAGTTCACGATCAGGAAAGCGGTCATCAAAGCCGCAAATACCGACCGCAATCCCCTTTTCTTCAGAGTGATAACGCCCAATAGCAGGACGACCAGACTTCCGATGAATATCACCAACACGAGGAAGTACGCAAGGCCGCCCAAGGTCAGAACCTCCCCTTCTCCAGGACCTCAAACTCCACAAGATACACCTCGAGGTCATCGGAAAGCGTCACGCCCGATTCCTGGGCTTTTGTCTGTAGTTCGTCGATGTCGTAGAATCCCATTCTTGACAGGTCCTCTTCTTCGATGTCCGAAACGATAGCCCGATTAACATCCTTGATCATGAAGTTGGCAAACGGGGTCCTCTTTCCGCTGTCCACCCTAGCCACACAGAGAGAGCCCTGGCCTGGGGGCTTCTCATCGTCGATCGGAATGGAGATCATCGAGATTGTCCCGAAAACGACCTTGGTCAGGTCTTCTGGAGGGAAGTAGAACGATCTCTTCCCTCTCATCCTCAGAGACTTGTAAGGACGAGTCAGCCAACTGACCGTCGCGATCAATGCCGCAATGCCCAGCCCTCCGAAGACGAACAAGGACAGCAACCCGTACCGGTAAAGCAGTTCGTGGTACCAGAACAAGGCCATCACACAGCCAGATATCAGGAATATTACGGAGCCCCTGACCGTCCAGCTGACCACTTTACTTTTCATCAACGCAGCCCCTCCTAAGTGGATATCGCCTTGGCGATCTCGAACCCGCTCCCATCGTAGAAGAACGAGTAGTAGTCAGTGCTGTGATTGGTCCCCCTCATCTTGACGCACCGGATTCTCCTCTGAATGTCGATGTTGTTGATGGGTTCCATTCTCAGCTCGATGATGCCGTCAGCAAGGAAGTCCTCGTAATGGATCTCGGGTCCTTTCGGGTCCGAGGATTCCAGCGATTCCTCGCACACCACCAGACAGGTGAGACCAGCCCTCCTCATCCACTCGAAGAATTCGAACATGGAGACCCGGGCATTCTCTGGATTCATTACAAGATGTAGGCCGTCAAGCGAATCAATCACAACTAGCTCGAACCCCATTCGGTCCCTCATCTCATCGATTTTCCTCCTCAGAAGAGAAATCACGAGATCCTGCCTCTTACCGCCTTGGGATGCAACGCTCCCATCTTCTCCCATCTTCCTAATCTTTTCGGAAAGCTCCTCCAGTCTCTCCTTTCCCTTGCTCAAATCAAAGATGTGCAACAGATTCTCGCCCTTGGTGTCCATAAAACCGAGTGAGGACATCTGCTGCTCCAGACTCTTCCTGTCCTGCTCGAATGTGATGTATAGAGAGTTCTTGCCAGCACTTGCGTTCTTTGAGAGGATGTAATAGGCCAGAGAGGACTTCATGGTGCCAGTGGACCCTTTGATAAGTACAATCTTGTTGCCTGGAATTCCCCCGCTCAGCGCCTCGTCGAAGCCATCCACAAACGTCTTTGTTCTGCCCGTTACCATTCCTGCATCACCTTCCTATTGCTCTTGTGACCTTGAACCGTCCTTCGTCCCACATCAAAGAGAGGTACCCAGTCTCATGTTTGGCACCCCTCATCTTGACACATCTGATCCTGCGTTGCACATCGATGGCGCTGGTGGGATGTAGGGCGAGACTGATTATGCCATCCGCAAGGAATCCTTCTTCGTTGTTTGGATGTGAAAGGTGCTGTCCGAATGGACATTCGGACCTTTCCGTGATGAGGAACGAAGTCGCCTCCATATCCCTCAACCACTCAAAGAGTCTGAACAAGTCCGTCCTGCGGCTCTTGAAATCGGCAAGAACCTCAAGCGCTTCCAAAGAATCGATGACAATGATGTCGAAGCCCCGTGTCTCCCTAATGTTGTTGACGTTCTCCTTGAACATCTCGAACCAGTCCTTCTTTGATTTGGAAATGTGCTTTCTAATGTAGCCCATATCGAATACCCTGAGGAAGTCCTGCGTGAGCTCGGGCTTCATTCCCAACGAGTACATCTGACCGAGAAGGCTCTCAAGTGTCTGCTCCAAGGTGACGTAAAGGCACTTGGCCTCAACGGAGAGGATATTGTGGTACAGGATGTAGTATGCCAGTGAGGACTTCATTGATCCCGCTTCGCCGGTCAGGAGGACGATGTTCCCGTCGGGGATCCCTCCATCAAGCAATTCGTCAAAGCCATCCACAAATGTCCGGATCTTCTGAGATGGGGCGCCAACCTTCATCGCCCTTGCCCTAACAGGTACGGCCGATATCCTGTCCGAATCCTCTTCCACATCCAGATCGATGCTCTCACCTTCAACGTCAAGAGTGGCCATTCCACTGAGAATGTTCTGAAGCTGGTGAATCTTCTCATCCTCATCCCCATCCGGCATGTCCTCTTCCATCGATTCGAGCATATCTTCGGCTTGGGCCGCGGATTCAGACGGCATGACATCTTCATGAGAATCTCCGGGAACGATTCCTTCGACCTTTTGAACATCGCGATGTCGATCGGCATCTGGGGGGTCATTCTCAAGCCCTTCGGCTGGGCTAATGACTTCGTCGGGATAACAGTCTGGTTGAACATCTGGTTCGATAGGTTCTGAAGAAGCCACCGTTTCGGGAATCTCTGCCTTGTTCCCACCTGAATAGAGCCTTGCCAAAGAAAGCCTCCCGAACCTTTTCTTCTTGGGTTTGCCAGAATGGGCCGGTGCTTCGCAAGTGGGACAGTGTGAGCTCCCCGCGTCCATCGAGGAGCCGCAGTTCTCGCATATCATCTCTTCTTCCATTTCAAACACCTCTAAACGCTCACCGCCTTTGCCACCTTGAACGAGCCTTTGTCGAACATCATGGCGAAGTTTGCTGTTTCGTGGTTCTGCCTACGCATCTTAACACACCTGACACGTCTTTGGACTCCGTAGTCATCCATCCTCTTCATCTCCAGTGAGATTATGGCGTCCGCCAGATACTCGGCGTCGTTCTTCTGCGGAATGACCTCATGACCATGGAGTATGAACTCGGGACCGGTCTCAGCAACCAGGAAAGTGGTGAACTCGCAATCCCTCAACCATTCAAAGAGTGTGTATATCATAATCCTGCGATCGCTGAAATCGCTCAAGGCTTCGAGGGCGTCCAGAGAGTCAATGGCAACGACGTCGATATTGCCCACATCCCGCCTCGTCTCCACACACTTCTTGAGGAAATCCAACCATATCTTGTCGCCCGAAAAAGCCTCCATCTGCTTCCTGTATTCGACGACATCCATAATGGCCAGTTTTCCGAAGGCTGCCTCTTTCTCAAAGCCCATAGTCTCCATCTGAGCCTCTAGGCTGACCTTCCGTTGCTCGAGTGTAATATACAGGCAGTCCATGTCATCTTTGGAAGCACAACCGTGGAGGATGTTGTAGATGAAGGTGGATTTCATGGAACCGGGTTCGCCCTCCACCAGGACCACCGACCCTTTCGGGACGCCGCCCCCCAGCGCTTCATCGAAACCTTCCACATGGGTCTTCAGAACTTCTAACATCCCAGTTTTTACCTCCTACATCATTGTCCTGGGGAAGAAGTTGACCTCGAACTGGCAGTACTCGTCCCCCCTGGACTCACACTTGGTCTCGATCGACTCGCTGTCCATATTCGACGAAAGGCCCTTTCCCAGGCCTGCGAAAATACCTCGGGTGAAATCACATGTGGGAACCCCATCGATGCCATTCTCGGACACCTCGAAGTTCCCGTGCGTCCTAATCAGGATCTTCTCCCCCGGAACGAAGCTCTCCACCGTCAATTTCGAACCCCAACCAAAAAGAGTGTAGACAGCAGGCAACCAATCCGGGAATGAGTCTTGGGTGATGTCCCAACCCATGAGGGCTTCCTTCAAGCGGATGTGTTTGGACTCGTTCCCCAGGGAATACAGGACGTGCTTCGCCCCCGCCTTTCCATACATCTTCCGCAAACGGATTGGGATCTGGTCAAAGGCCTTCTTGGGCAACATGAGGACATTGATGTGGGACCGGTCATAGAGTAGCGCGAGCATGTAGGTCAAGAAAGCGATGGAAAGGATCAGCAGCACCCTTCCAAGAGAGAGCAAAGATGAGGCGATGTTCCGATCAGATTCCAAAGCACCGAGGGCCTGTGCGAAACCCAATGCTGCTCCGAAGCTCATGAACACACCAGTCAGGATGAACAGAGCGAACGGAATCCTCCACAGGCCGACCTTGGTCTTCATTATGCCTAATGTGCCTGATATGACAACACCGATGCCAGCAACAAGTTCGATTGGCTCCATCAGGAAGCTCATTGGCCTGCAACCCCCTTCTTCTTGCCCCTGAACTCATAGTCCAAGAGGTATGCGGCCATCCTCGTTTCGCGTGGATTAGATTTGAGGCCATATTTGTTGAACTCGAAGCTCTCCCACTCAGGCGAGGTGGGCACTCCTTTCATGTGATGTACCCTCCACTCCCGTTCGAGAAGATCATTGAAGCGCAACTGGATAACACCATCCACCAGAGATGTGAACAGACTGACGACGTCGTCCTCATGCACACCTTGTTGGAGGATGAAAGCCCCGAAGCCGTACTCTGTCCTGATCCTGGACGAGAGCGTCTTGAAGAACTTAGCCAGATTATGCACCGAGTTGTAGAGGAAAAGTGATGACAGCGAGTAGAAGAGAATCCTCGTTGGTTTCCCCAGTTCGTCGACCGAACTTGAGATCAGTTCTGACAGTTCCCCGATGCTGGAGAGGGATGAGACTCGTAAGACCCCGTTCTCCTGGGGGGTCTGAGACTCGAGCGCGAGGACTGCTGAATAGCCATCAATGAGAATCAGGTTGCCGTTATTGATGTGGTCAGACTCAGCCCCGAAATCGAGCAAGGAGGTCCTGACCTCATCGGGATGCAGGTCGAGTGTTACGAAAACGACATTCTCATTCCGGTTCAGCGTCCGAGTGGCCACATCCAGAATCCATCCGAGCTTACCGACGCCCGGTGGGCCGATGACGAGAAGTGTACTGTTTTCAGGAATCTCCTCAATCAAGTGTTTCCTCCAAATCTAGTTCAGCCTTCACGATTCGGCTGGAATTGGACCGATGGGGGGAGTTCTGTATTATAGGTTTCTACATGAGTTTCAATGTTGATAAGAAAATAATCAGGATATCCAAGTGATATCCTAATGATGATTGCTTTGATTTGAATTGCGATACAAAGAAAGCAGAACTACAAAAGATAGAATCAATCCAAATAATAACGACAGCGGTTTTAATAGCATTCCCAGAGAGTTCTCCGCGTTGAAAATGAGAGTTTCAAGAACATCAGGCTTGAGGACAACCCATACACTATTCTCGCTATTGGGACTGATCGTTCCAATCATCTGCATCCTCCGAATGTCTATCAGAGAGGTGAGGAGACAGGACCTCAGGAAGAAAACGCCTCTGGAATGGTACAACGCCGAATTGATAAAGAAGCCGAAGGATGTGGGGCTCTGGTATGCAAAGGGAGGCTTGCTGGCCAAACAAGGGGATCACGCAGACGCGATAGAGTGCTTCAAGAAGGTCACGGAGTACGATCCAGATCACTACAAGGGCTGGTCAGCGCAGGCCTCAGCCCATTACCGGATAGGGGACTTTGACAAATCCATTGAGGCTCTCGACATACTACTGGATATGGACGAAGAGAACGAAACCCTCTGGTATCAGAAGGGTGAGGCCTTTCTCAAGCAGGGCAAGTACATAGAAGCGAACGCATGCTATGAGAAGGCTCTTGACCTTGAACCGAACTATGTGGATGCGTGGTGCGGGAAGGGGAACGCACTCAAAGGCATCGGAAAGGAAACTCCGGAGGGAAAAGAAACGGAGGAGGGTGAAGGCTCCAGCAGAAATGACACGTTCAACAACGCCATGGATTGCTTCAAGAGGGTCTTGGACCTAAATCCAGACCATTACGAGGCAATGGGCTCAAAAGGGTCTCTGCTTTGCGAGATGGGAGAATTGGACAAGGGCATCGAGGAGATAGACAGAGCGGTGCAGGGGAATCCGACCCTGTACGAGCCAATGATCCACAAGGCCAAGGCCCTGGAGCTCCAGGGCATGAAGAACGAGGCGGTGTTAGCGTACAAGGAGATAGTGGAACATGAACCCGCAGGACCGGGAACATTGAGCGTGGAGAACCTGTACTGGAAGGGTGTGGCGGCAGGTGAGATCGGTCAGAACCAATCCGCTTTGGACACATTCAACAGGATACTTGTGCGCAATCCCCGGCATGTGAACGCTCTTGTCGGAAAAGGTTCCGTTCTCTCTCAGATGAAGAATCCAGAGCTGGCATTGGAGGTCTACGACATGGCCTCGGCAGTGGCACCAGATCAGGGTTTGGTATGGTATCAGAAAGCCAACACCGAGAGGGACCTTGGCAGGTTGAATGAGGCGTTGGTCAGCTATGGAAAAGCGACGACAGCCGAACCCCACATGAAAGAAGCATGGTACGGCAGAGGTCTGGTGCATTACGCAGTGGAGAACCTCCGCGAGTCTTTGAGGGACTTCCTGGAGGTCTTGGAGAGGGATCCATCCCACATGGGCGCAAATAAGATGAAGAATGCGATCGAAACTCGGTTGAATGAACAGGTCGACGAAGCACTGGAGGTCAGCCTGAAGACCCTTGAGAGAAAGGGGATAATACCAACCTCCCCCGGTGGACGGGGAGTGACTATTCGAAGCTCGATATCACAGGGACTCACAAAAGAGGAACTGGTGTACAATGGAATCAGGCTCTTCTCTCAGGAGAGATACGAAGAAGCCCTGGAGAGCTTCGATCAGGCAATCGAGCTGGATGATCAGGACTACACACTATTCGAATGGAAGGCAGACACACTCGTAAAGTTGGTTCGATACTCCGAAGCGGTTGAATGGTTCGACAGGGCAATCAAGCTGAAGCACAGTAAGGGAAGGGGTAAACCCAAGGTGTCTGGAGAGTTAGAGATCCCTCGAATCCATGGGGGACAGACTGGCCCAATCGGAGGTCAAGTTCAGACATATGCAGTTCAGCCAAGCACAGTGGCGGCCAAGGAGGAGGCTCCTGGACCGCATGGTCTGCCAGGACAGCCAGAAGCAGCGGGGAAAAGTGTACGGGATATCGATGACAGGGACAAAGCGATTCTGGGTTCCTTGATTGAAGCACCCAGAACCCTACAGCAAATCGCGGGTCAGCAACATACCAGGAGGGCTACAATATATCCGAGAATAGAGGGGCTGATCGAGAGGGGATGTCTTGAGCGACTATGGAAAATAGTAACGTTGGAGAGGGGAACAAGAAGAATCTGCCTGTACAAGACCGTGGAGCGTGCCTGCGAAGGACTCGACATTTAGCCAGTTGCAGACTGTGGACTCATCTGGAACAGAGGAACTCACTTCTGCATCCGTCGTTGAAAGAACAGTTCTCATCCCCTCCGGTGACTAAATTTATCGTGTGGTGAGAGGCAAAGGCGACCGCCAGCAAGAGACTGTAGTACAGCAGAAATCCGGGCGTAACTATGCGAGGAGTTCGACCAATAGACTACTCTCCCATTCTGCCTTCCCAATCAATGAAAAACCATACTCCGTCGGGTCACGATGGCCCTCACCACACTTTGACGCTCCTTGATATGGTCTGCAGAGTTTGCTTGCAGATCACCTCCGATTGGGAAAGCAGTCTGTCACATACTAAAGACTTTCATACTGATTATCATAATAGAGAACGAAATTAATCCTGTTTTCAATGAGTTTCATATCTCTATGATGATTTGCATATATTATAGGAAGAAGAATATCTAATCAACATGTGTTGAAAGGATTGCTCTCCGGCATTCGACTCATTGCCGACCTCCGAGTCGACCTTCGTTCACTATCCTTCCCAAATAACGCTATCATTTTGAGCAGAAAAACAGAAAGGATTATAAACTACCCTGAGATTCGTAGGAATCATGTCCCCTGATGATATGTTAGAGAGCGAAAAGAAGGTCCTTTTCGGATTGGTGAAGTACCCGAACGCAACAGATCGGGAATTGGGATCAGAGCTTTCCATGAAGACATCCACAGTAACGGCGGTGCGAAGGAAGCTCTTCGACCAGGGCTATTGCGTTGAGAAGTGCATTCCCTTCCTTCAGGACCTGAATTGTGAGATGTTGATGGTTAACTACGTTCCTCTGAGCTCCTCACCCTCAATGAAGGAGCGTCTGGAGAAATCAAAGTCGCTCTTGATGAAGGAGGAGATTATCTACGGCGTTTCCGAACCGAGGCAGGAACTGCTCTTTCAGATGTCCAGCAACTACACGGACGCCAAAAGGAACGCCGAGAACCTAGAGAAACTCTACAAGGAGAGCGGATATCTGGAGGAACAGATGACCTCGATCACGATACCATTTGACTTGTCTGAGATCCAGCGGTATTTTGACTACGCTTCTTTGCTCCGAACCACTTTCTGGCCTGACATGGAAGAGGACGAGGAAGAGAGGAACTACTTCGCGCCAGGAACGACCAGAAGGTTGAGACAGAAGGAGAAGACGATCTTCAAGGGAATGTGTGAGTTCCCGATGACCAATGACGTTAAGCTTGCTGAGAAACTAGGTGTATCGCGGATGACTGTTGGAAGGGCCCGGAAGAAGTTCTTTGACTCAGGGCTACTGACTAAAAAGGTGTTCCCCAACCTGGAAAGGCTGGGCTTTGAGCTGCTGACCTTCACGCACGGCATCTTCAACCGGGGTCTGGAGGACGGCCTTAAGCACTATGTTCCCAAGCTCTCCGAGACAATAGGTCCGAGCATCTTCTTGGCTTTCACGACTAATGAATTGGTCGTTCTCAACTCCTTCCGGAACTTCACCGATTACAGAAAATCCATGAATGATTTTGCAGAGGTCTACAAGGAGAAGGAGCTGTTCTCTTCACCACCTTCGAGACTGCTGTTCTCTACGAGTGAGATGCAGACTGTCAAGAACCACGACTATGGTCCTTTCGTCGGCAAGGCTCTCAAATCGATCTGATTGCTTTTCTGTGGAGTCGGTGACTACTTCGTAACGAGCTTCTGGACGCGTTCTACGAGCTCATCAGGAGTGAAAGGTTTTGTGATGTAGTCCTCCACTCCGATGACGTCCAAAGCCATTTCCTTGTCTATGGTCTGCGCCTTGACGGTGAGCATTGCCACGGGGATGTCCTTCGTTTTTGCGTCTTCCTTCAACTTTCTATAGACAACCCATCCATCCATCTCGGGCATCATTATGTCCAGTAGGACCAAGTCCGGGTGTTCTTTCTGCGCCATCTTGATCCCTTCTGTTCCGTTCAAGGCCTTAGACACCATGAAGCCTTCGGCTTCAAGTATCATCCCGACCAAGTCAAGGATGTTCTGTTCGTCGTCAACCACCACTATCTTCTTTTTCACCATGCAAGACCTCCGAATACTTTGGTAATTCTACTCTGAAGATTGTTCCCTTGTCAACTTCGGACTCCACTTCAATGTGACCACCATGGGCCTCGACTATCTCGTTGCATATTGCCAGACCCAGGCCCACACCACCAAACTTACGGGAAGGGGAGCCGTCCACCTGATAGAACCTACTGAACACATGGGGCAGTTCCTTCGCGGATATTCCGACTCCGGTGTCCTCTACCTCGATGATGATGTTCGAATCCTCTTCTCTTGATCTGACCATGATAGACCCTCCGTGAGGTGTGAACTTGATGGCGTTGCTAACGAGGTTGGAGAACAGCTGATGAAGCCTGTTCTCGTCCCCCCAGATTAAGCCTATGTCTGGTCCGATGTCGGTTGAGAACGATATACCTTTCATCTCGAGTTGGAGATTCAAAGTTGAGACCAGAGAGTCAATGACGTCGGGAACTGCGATCTGTCTCAACTTCATCCTCAAACCTTCGGCATCAATGGTCATCAGATCCAGGAAATTGTCAATGAGGGTCTTCAACCTACCGGATTCCTCATCAATCACGTACAGGCATTTCTCCTGTTTTTCTGGAACTTCTCCAAGCTTGCCGGACAACATGAATTTGGTGTAGCCTTCGATGCTTGTAAGCGGTGTTCTCAGCTCATGAGAGATATTTGAGAGAAGGTTTTGCTTGGCACCCTCGATCCTCTTCCACTCCGTAATGTCTCGTGCAGTTGCTAGCATCATGTCCTGACCGTCAATTCTCACTGGATATGTCCGTGTCTCAACTATCACCTTCTCTCCTTTCTTGCTAACAAGTTCCACTTCATCTGGACCCGTTGAATGGCCTTCGATCGTCTTGAGAAGGTTCTCCATAGTCCTTTCGATCTGGTCTTCTGGAATCGCTCCCAGATCGAGGAGGTTGTTCCCGATGGCATCGTCCTTAGTGAAACCCAGAAGCTCCTCTGAGGCGCTGTTTCCATCGATGAATACACCTTCTTGGTCAGTGAGGACAAAGGCATCAGGTGCGTAATCGAACATGATCTTAAAACGCTCTTCGCTTCTTCTCAGTTCATCCTCCGTCTGTTTGCGCTCAATGATCTCCCCAATCAGACCTGCTTGAGCCTGAAGGCGACTCTTGGCCATGTCGATGATAAAACGTGGACGCGACTCATAGGATGCGGCCAGTTCGTGGAGCTTCTCGACTGAAACATCGTATTTATCGGCAATCTCTTGAAGTTTCTCCGGGTCTGTGGGAGGATCACCATAACCGAAGTTGATCGATCCAACAACCTTGCCTCCAGCATGAATGGGCACCGCATACAGTTGAATCCCACCATTGCATTCGACGTCAGTTGGCAAGCCTGTCTCGATGGAAGGCTTGGAAGCGTCATTCCAGCACGATTCATGGCACAACCATTTCCCACACTCTAGAGCCTCTTTGTTGTCCTCAGTCTTGCACAGTTCCCTTGATGCGTTGTCCAGGAACCTGCACCAGTTAGAAGAGAAAATGCCCAAGGCATAATCACCGTTGGACTCGTAGATTGCCCCCGACGATTCAAGAAGGCCAAGATAGTCACTCGAAATATCGGTCAAGATGTCCTTGCCGACTGAGTCGAGGATCAACTTGGAGGTGTTTATCTGAGTTAGGTTGCCGTAAGTTGGCTCAAGAGGCACATCGGAAACGTCCCTCGGGAGCAGGAGCCATTCTAGTCTCTTTAGCTCTTGTTGGGATCGCCTCTGCTCGCGGATTCTGCCGACCTCCTCGGCTATTGCGTCAATAAGGTCCCTCTCTTCGCTGAAGAACGGCCCCTCGTCTTTCGGGGGCTTATTCTCGGTATAAGAAACAGTTACCTTGCCGACCTTTCTTTCATCCACAAAGATGTCACTGGACATAGAGCTGACAGCCTCACTTGGAGTTCCGACCGAGATGTCCCAATCCTCCAATTCAATCGTAGCGCAGGTGACCTCTGGATATTGCCACGAGGGTGGGATGATGTCCACGACGCCCTGAAGGAGTTCGTCCATCGATAGGTCAGAGACCTCAGCCAGCTTGGAGATTGTGTAGAGACAGTTCAGTTCCTTGTATCGCTCACCAAGATCATACGTCCTCTTGCTCAGGATCTCTTCGGCCTTCTTCCGTTCGGTGATGTCCTGAAAGGTGCCTCTTATCCTAACAGGTTCTTCGTTTGCATCAAGATCCACCCTGCCTCGAACATGAATATGCTTGATGTCCCCGGTGGTCTGGTCGATAATTCGATATTCCGTCCCGATAACTCCAGTCTGGAAGCTATCTTCGAACGAACTCTGTGAGAAAATCCATTGATCGTCGGGGTGGACAATTTCGGCGAATATCTCGATACTGGGCGTTATCTTATCTTTATCTTTCTCTAGGCCGACAATCTTGTACATCTGATCGGACAGTGTCACAGTATC
Organism: Thermoplasmata archaeon; assembly: GCA_023140195.1. Taxonomy (GTDB): domain Archaea; phylum Thermoplasmatota; class Thermoplasmata; order RBG-16-68-12; family SOIM01; genus JAGLME01. Next base: position 19,286 of record JAGLME010000025.1, on the reverse strand, counting down.
GGTTGCAAGGTCCCATTCCCAATCGCCAAGGTCGGCCATCTGTTGAGCCTCTATGCGCCGGGCTTCGTTCTCCTGTGATGCTTCCTCAGCCAGCTTGCGTTCAGTAATGTCGGAGATTATCGCATCGGAGCCTACAATCTGGCCATCGTGAATGGTCACAGTTGGTTTGGAGTACAAGTGGAGTATTTGACCGTCCTTGTGAGTTACCCTGAACTCAAAGGACTTCTCATCATCAGGATCCTCGAACGCACCCATGAAGGCCTCAAGAACAAACCCTTGATCATCGGGATGAATGAAATTGACGAATGGTTCTCCAATCAATTCATCCTCAGAATAGCCGAACAGCCTACACAGTTCCTGGTTGACAAAAGTGAATCTACCCTCCATATCGGATTTGGCAATCCCGGCCCCAGCTCTTTCAACCAGGCTCCGGTATTTCTCTTCTGACTGCTTGAGCGCTTCTTCCGCTTCTCTGCGTTCTGTGACATCGAATCCATATTCGACGATTCTGACAACGTTGCCATTGGCGTCAAAGATTGGATGAGCATGAACCTCAACACTCTTGAACTTACCATCCTTATCGAGATGCTCGTGTTGAACCGTTACTGGGCCCTTTGTCCTCTTCACCTCCTTGACGGGACAAATGTGACCTTCCCCTTCACAAGGTTGTTCTCGACTATGGATAAGACGATAACACGTTTCATTCTCCGTCAACTCGCCTTCGAAGGTTGCCGAGTTTGCCATTTCGATCCTAAAGGTCTCCGCGTCAATGACATAGAATGGATGAGTTACTGATTCCATCACCGAGTTGAGTTGTTCATTCTGTTGTCGGATGAGAATCTCAGCGTTCTTCCTGTCGGATATGTCAGTGACAATCCCAAGTATAGCGGTCTCGCCCTCGTAGAAAATCAGCTTTGTTGCGACAATGGTTTCCACTCTGTCGCCACTCTTGGTGAGGATTGCATACTCGAGTGGTTCGACGTCTCGGTTCTTCGAGTGTTTTGTCCAAGTCTCATTCATTAGATCCAGGGATTCTGGAGCAAACAGGCATCGGAAGTCAAAATGCGGAGAGTGGAACTCCTCCAATGAATATCCCATGACCTCAATGCACTTCTTGTTGGCATACACGACCCTGCTCCCGCTGTTGATGAAAATCATGTTTGGTGATTCCTCCGCGAGAATCCTGAACTTCTGCTCTGATTCACGTAGAGCGGCCTCCACTTTCTTCTTCTGAGTGACATCGTTGACGATTAGCCCCAGACCACCGCCTACAGGAAAAGCTCTAATTGAGACATGGACGTTCCCAAACCTCTCGTGCGGGATGAGGTCATCCTCGTACAAAGGCTCGCCCTTTCTCATGACCTCAATGAACTTGTCGAATCTTCCGCTCTCTAATGTTTCAGGGATCAATTCCTTGAGGTTCTTGCCGATCACATTCTCTCTATTGAATTCTGGAAAGAGCTCCAAGAGAACCTTGTTGACGTTGATGACGTTCAACTCAGAATCAAAGATGGCAAAACCTTCAGTTGCAGAATTCATGAAGCTGCTGAGCCTCTCCTCGCTATTCCTGAGAGCATTCTCAGACTTCTTGCGGTAAGTGACGTCCCTCGCGATAATCATTACTCCCGCCTGGTCACCGGACCCAACTAGCCTAGCAGTGCACTCCAGGTCGAGCTCTTCACCTTTCTGGCTCTTTGTTCGCAGTTCAATCACACTTGACTTCCCGGCAAGTGTCGCTTTGAAGTTCTCATGAAACTGGCCTTCGTTCTCAGGGGACACCAGGCCCAGATCCAGATAGTTCCTTCCGACTAATTCTCCACCCCTCCCGCCGCACATCTCAACCGCTTTCTCGTTAGCCTCAAGTATCTCGCCAGACTTGCTCAGAAAGGCCATTCCATCGCTTGCCTTCTGGAACATCGTCTTGAATCTACCGTCAGCATCATTTGTCGGTCCTGCATCTTCTCCAGCTTGATGTTTCGCCACGATATCACCATCCCAATTCGGCCTGAGATAGGGGCCATTGCGTCCCATCTTATTGCACTGGGCGCAACTCCTCGAAAGCAGCACATGAACTAATTCACATACTTAAACTTTCTCTGAAATGGGTATTGAGAATGATATTAATGAATCTTTCCTGTATCAAGAATGTAAAATGCGAATGAGTAGAGTTAGGGTCCCACGGCCTTGTAGAGGTTCTGGACCCTCACAACGGTGTCCCTGACAGTCTCGCAATCCCTGATCCTCTCGAGCAACCCCATGGATTCCAGCCTGCGTACCTTGGTGAAGCACTCACTGGATGCCATAGAAAGCTCTTCACATATCTCTTCGAGCGAATGTGATTCAGAACTTGTCACGGCTAGGATCCTCGAATCTTCTTCATCAATGGGCGGGTCGCGCCCAACGCTCCTTCCGGGAACCCAAATCCGGGACATATCTGCCGCCAAACCTCCACTCTCGCTCCACGTGTTCTCCGGACAAGCCGAGGAACTACCTTCAACAGTTGATATATCACGGGTATTAATCTCTTTCTTATCCTTTCTCAAAATAGATAAAAACAGCATCATAAAAATATAAGAGGAATGTCAATCAGCTGAATCAGATATTATTTTGGTCAAATCATTATCAACACAACCAATCATCCCTTACTTGAGGGGCTTTCTGATTTCGTCGACCAATAATCCGTATGTTCAAGAGAACTGGCCAGGGCATGAATATGTGCTCCGCTTTCTGATAATAATCCGTGATACGCCAAGACCAACGCTTAAGTGCTCTCGAGCCCAAACTGTACGAAATAAGGGAATGGAGTCAAACCATGGATGACTTTGTGATGGACTACCTAGAACAGTACGACGTGGTATCGCTCAAGATGGAATGCAAGGATCTCAGATCTCTGCCGAGCTTTGTAATCTACCCTCGCGTTGACATGGACAACTAGGGGCGGCGGGATCGTCACCTGTTTTGGCCGTGACCGTTCAAGACGATGAGAGTAACCAAGCTCCACATTCTTATGGATCTACCTTCAGTCTCGTTGCCTTGCCGGAGATGTTTCTTACACATCTCAGGATGAGGCGTCTTCTGCTTTATCGCATATGATAATGATTGCACATATTTTAAGGCACTAATTCAGAATCCCGCACAGAATCTTATGCAATGGAACGATAAATGTTTGAGAAGAAACCTTCGGAGCAATGGAATTGGGTCATCGAGACCTTGAATTCAAAAGTATGGAATGGAGGATGTGGCTAAAGATGAGCATTGAGTCAACCGTCGAGCCAATAACTGAAATAGAGAAAGATGACAGCGGTGTGGTGCACATGAGATATAGATCGAACTCCAGTGTGACCCTCGAAACTGCAATAAGGAACATACAAGAAACGGCGAGAATTGGTGGTGGAAAGAAGGTCCCGGTGGTGGTCAACCTCACCGGACTGAAGTCGGTCTCGCGGAAGGCAAGGCGGTACTATTCTGGGGAGGAGACGGCAAAGTACGTATCAGCCGCAGCGCTGGTCGCTGATTCACCGGTAAGCCGGGTTCTCGGCAACTTCTTCCTGGGGATCAATAAGCCCCCAATTCCCATCAGACTGTTCATTTCGGAAGAAAAAGCCATGGAATGGCTAGTCCAGTTCATTGAATAAACAGAAGGACTCAAATGAAAGCAGAGAATTCACGAGAAGAGGACGTTGAGACTGTTTGTGAAGTGATTCAGAAGATCGCCGCAGGGGATTTCTCAGCCAAGGCCCCGCTCTCGGACAGGGGAGATGCATTTGATGCAGTAGCGATGGGCATCAACATGCTGGGCGAGGAGATACAGGCCTACAGAATAGAGAAAGAAGAGCATGAGAGGGACCTCACAGGCATGTTGGAGGACTTAAAGAAGGCAAAGGAAGAGTCCGAGAAGGCGAGAAGAGAGTTAAAGGAGAGCGAGGAGAAATTTCGTAGGATTGCAGAGACGAGTATCGACTTCATCTTCCAAATCGACAAGAAAGGCAGGTTCACATACTGCTCCCCATCGGTGGAGAATGTCCTTGGTCTCAAACCCGAAGAGATCGCCGGTACGAACCTGCAAGACTATTTCATGCCCTCAGAATTCATGAAGGCCTTTGGAAGATTCAAGGAAGTGCTCTCGGGAAGAAGCGTCGGCCTGTTTGTGATGACACTTCTGAACAACAGGGGCGTCGAAGTGCAGTTAGAGCTGAGCGCGGTCCCGGTGGTCGAAGATGGTGAAATCACAGGTCTCCAGGGAATTGCTCGTGACGTCACGGAATTCAAGAAAACGGAGAGGGCATTGAAGGAAAGAGAGGAGATGTACAGTACCCTGACTCAGGCCGTAGTGGATGCCATCATAACAATCGGGGACGAAGGGGAGGTAACGTACTGGAATGATGGTGCTGAGAAGGTTTTCGGATACACTGCAGATGAAGCGGTTGGACGTATGGCTACGAAGCTATTGGTGCCGGAACAGTTCCGCGCTAAGATGGATGAAGCATTTGAGAAGTTCGTCGAAACAGGAAGAGGCCCCTTAATCAACATCATCACAGAGGCTATGGCACAGCACAAGAACGGTAATGAGTTCCCCATGGAACTATCCATTGCCCCAGTGAGGATCAAGGGCAAGTGGAACGCCGTCGGTGTGGCGAGGGACATTACCGAACGCAAACGGGCGGAAGAGGAACTGATGAAGTGGTCACATGATCTCAAGGAGAGAATGAAGGAGTTGAACTGCCTCTACGAGATGTCAAAGATCGTGGGACGTCCCAATGCCTCCAAAGAAGAAATACTCCAAGAGATAGTAAATGTCATTCCCCCCTCCTGGCAGTACCCAGACATCACCTGCACACGCATAGTTCTGAGCGACAAGAAGTACACAACAACCAATTTCAGGGAAACTGATTGGAAGCAAACGAGCGATATCATCCTCAGCGAGGAGAAAATCGGATCAGTGGAGGTCTACTACCTTGAAGAAACGAGGGAAGAGGATGAGGGCCCGTTCCTAAGTGAAGAGAGGTCCTTGATCGATGCCATTTCGAAGGAAGTGGGCAGAATGATAGAGCGCAAAAGGATGGAAGAGGATCTGGAGAAGTACACCGAGAACCTGGAGAAGGAAATCAAGGAGAGGACGAATGAGGTGATCCAGTCAGAGAAGATGTCGTCCCTCGGACAGCTTGTGGCGGGGGTCGCTCATGAAATCAACAACCCAATGGCCTACCTGAAGACGAACACGGAGTTCCTCGAAGATGATCTGAGGGACCTTGAGAAGATCTGCGGGGAAAAAGGTCAACCCATATTCGAAGAGATGAGGGAGCTGATAAGTTCGAACATGGAAGGAATCGGCAGGGTCACGACCATAACCAAAACGCTCAAGAGATTCGCGAGACCGGACGATAAGGGGAAGACCATATCTGATATCAATGAAGGCCTCAAGGATACTCTGGTCATAGTCCACAACCGTCTTAAGCACAGGATAGACGTGCATGAGGATTACGGAGAGATACCGAAGGTCGCCTGCAATGTTGGACAGTTGAACCAGGTCTTCATGAATCTCATAATGAACTCGTCTCAAGCAATGGAAGAGGGAGACATCTGGCTGAAGACTTGGAGTGATGAGGAGAATGTTTACGTCCAGGTGCGTGACAACGGGAAGGGAATCCCGGAGAATAAGTTGAGGGAGGTGTTCAATCCGTTCTTCACGACCAAGGCGGACGGAACCGGTCTGGGACTTAGTCTTTCATACAGGATCATCCAGGCTCACGGTGGGGATATAATAGCTGAAAGCGAGATTGACAAGGGAACTAAGATGACTGTCAAGATTCCCAGAGAGGTGCGTGAATGAATGAGGATAGTGGCGGGGAAATGGAGGAGGAATACAACATACTGATCGTGGACGACGAGGAGAAGGTCCTAAAGGCCCTTCAGATGACACTGAAGCGAACTGACGAATTCACCAGCCATATCACGACGGCGAGTAACGGGGAAGAAGGACTAGCAAGGCTTGCGGAAGGAGACTTCGATCTTGTGCTGTCCGACTTCCGGATGCCGAAGATGGACGGTGTGGAATTCCTGAACAAGGTGAGGTTGAAGCACCCGTACATCGTCAGGATACTCATAACGGGCTACTCGGAGATTGATGTCGCCAAGAACGCCATCACTATGGCGAAGGTGCACAGCTACGTTGAAAAACCCTGGGACCGGGATGAACTGATAACTGTCATCTGTAGTGAGCTCAGAGCGAGGAACACGGAAGGTGAGAAGATCTCCGATTCGGATAATAGAGCCCTTGATGACGTGAAACATGTTGACAGTGTTATGGAGGCTTTGAGCAAAGTCAAAGGGACCCAGGAAGAAATGCAGAAAGGTCCAGCCAGATCATTGGCTATGGAAACCGTTGTTTTCGAGTTCAGGTCAACATCCGATCTGAATGAGTTCTCCCACGAAGTGAGGAAGATGAAGAATGTAAGCATCGAAGACGTCAGTATGTTCGAGAACAAGTACACCGTGACCTTGGGGGTCCTCCGGGTGTCGTACAACAAGATCGGATAGCATCGTCTCTCAGGTGCTTTAGATTCTCGGCCTATCTGCCTGCTATCTTCTGTCGAAAAAGGGTAGCGTTTTTCGAAGGCGTCCAAATCGCTATCATTCTCAATACCAGAAATGACTGGTGTTATCCTTGATGATAATGATTGCACATGTTTTAAGGCACTAACTTATGATTACGAATCGAATCATATGGAATTGAACGAAAAGGAACAGAAGACGATTCTCGTTGTTGATGACGAGGAAGTCATCAGAGACACGCTTCGCATCCACCTGGAGAAGGAAGGCTACAGGGTTGTGACATCCAAGAATGGTAAGGACGCGATAGAGGCTCTTGAAGAGGACGAGGTTTCCCTGGTCATCACGGACATAAAGATGCCCAAACTTGACGGTTTCGGGGTGCTTGAACACACCAGGAAGCACTATAGCTATGTGCCGGTGGTCATGCTCACAGGCTATATCGATGTGAACCTCGCGGTCGACGCAATGAGAATGGGGTCGTTCCACTATCTGACAAAACCCGTCCGCAAGAAGGAACTGATCGCGACGGTAGAAGATGCTCTTAAGAAAACTGATACTGAGAGGGAGCTGGAGTCCTTTCGGGTCTCTCAGTTGTACATCTTGGCCGAAGGGGGCCTGGTAATCTATCACAAGGACGTTAATTCTGTCTCGAAGTTCGATTCAGATATCTTTGGCTCCATGCTAACTGCAGTCAGGATGTTCATCGACCATTCCTTCGACTCCAATGAGAACGATGACAAGATGTTCGAGTACGGGAATTCAAAGATTCTGATAGAAGAAGGTGAGGAGTTCTTTCTGGTCGTGATCGGCGAAGGCCGTGACATCATGCTGATTAAGGAAAGGATGAAGAAGACTGTCAAGAGAGTCGAAAGGAACTACGGGGACGAGATCGCTTCGTGGCGGGGCGGCACAGAGGTCTTTGCAGACATTGAGAATGAGCTTCACGAGTTGCTGGAAATGGAGAATCTAGGCGGAGAAAGTGACCAGAACTTGGTTCCCCAGGAGGATCCTTGAACCATGAATCGAGAATCTGTGACTTGAATGGAACGGGGGATGTGGACCTGACTAAGAATCACACATTATTCCATCCATCGGCTTTGAGGCAGATGACAGAGCGCAAGCAGGCGGAGGAGGAGATTAAAGAGAGCGGAGAGAGCCTCGCCAGAGCCCAGGAAATCGCTCACGTTGGAAGTTGGGAACTGGATCTTGTGAAAGATGAGCTAGTATGGTCAGACGAGATATATCGCATCTTCGGTCTAAATCCTCAGGAGTTTGGTGCCACTTATGAAGCATTCCTGAAATCGGTGCATCCAGACGACAGGGAAATGGTCAACAAAGCATACACCGATTCAGTGGAGAGAAAAGCGCCGTATGATGTCGTGCACAGGATACTTCGACCGGACGGAGAGGTTAGATTTGTCCACGAGAAATCGGCAGATGTCTATGACGAGACAGGGAAAGCGATTCAATCCGTGGGAACCGTACAAGACATCACGGAACGGGTACAAACGGAGGAGAGGCTGAAATGTCTCAACGAGAGCCTCAAGCAACGCACACTGGAGCTCGCGCGCTCCAACAAGGATTTGGAACAATTCGTCTACATCGCGTCGCACGATCTGCAGGAACCGTTGAGGACGATATCTAACTACACGAAGCTTCTGCAAAGACGATACGATGACAGATTCGACTCAGATGCGAAGGAGTTCATGGACTTCATAATAGACGGGTCCACGCGAATGCAGCACCTGATACAGGATATATTGGAATTCTCCCGCATTGACAGAAAAGGAAAGGGAATCAAAGCAGCGGACACATTGAGGGCCTTGAAAAAGGCCATCTCTAACCTCAATGCCGTTATCGAGAAGAGCCAGACCTTCTTGACACACGATGACCTTCCGGAGGTCATGGCAGATGAATCGCAACTGGTCAGACTCTTCCAGAACCTACTGGACAACGCCATCAAGTTTCACGATGGGGAGCCCCCACGTATCCATGTCTCTGCAGAACGTCTGAAGGGGGAATGCCTTTTTGCCATCAGAGACAAAGGCATTGGATTCAATCCCAAGTACGCTGAACGTATATTCACCATCTTCCAAAGGCTTCATCGAGACGAGTATCCTGGGACGGGTCTCGGGCTGGCGATAAGCCGGAGGATTGTGGAAAGGCATGGTGGTCAGATATGGGCAGAATCAAAACCCGAATCGGGATCAACGTTCTACTTCACACTACCATGGAGTGACCAAGATAGCGGAGAGGCTAGAAAATGAGGAAACCTGAGAGATACAGACCAATGGAAATCCTGCTGGTGGAGGACAATCCAGCGGACATCCGCCTGACGAAAGAGGGATTGAATGAGAGCAAAGTGCCCAACAACCTTCATGTGGTGACGGACGGGGAGGAAGCAACCGCCTTCTTGTACCGGAAAGGAGAATACAAAGATGTCCCCCGTCCAGACCTAATTCTCCTTGACCTTAATCTCCCGAAGCGAAACGGCAGGGAATTGCTGGCGGAGATCAAGGGTCACGACGACCTCATGCGAATTCCGGTCATCATATTGACAGCATCAAGTCATGAAGATGACATACTGGATACATACAACCATCACGCGAACTGCTACATAACCAAGCCAGGCGATCTTGACAGCTTCATCAAGGTTGTGAATTCAGTCGAGAACTTCTGGCTGAGCATAGTGACCTTGCCCCCAGATGAGGAGGATTGAGGTGATGTTGTGAAGGATGAGATAAAGGTCCTGATAGTTGAGGACAATCCTGCAGACAGTCGCACAATGGATGAGTTGCTGACAGAATCAGAAGAAGCTGTATTCGAAGTCGAGGTGGCAGACAGGCTCTCAGTTGCACTGGAACGCCTTTCGACGGAAAGTGTCGATGTAATCCTTCTGGACCTGGGTCTTCCGGACAGTCATGGCCTAGATACTTTTTCGGAGATGAACTCATCATCCCCGCGTATTCCAATAATTGTGCTCACGGGAATGGACGACCACAATCTGGCAATCGAGGCCGTCAGGATTGGGGCGCAGGACTATCTCGTCAAAGGGGAAGTGGACTGCAACAGACTGGTGCGCTCAACACTCTTCGCGATTGAGCGGAAGCGAGCGGAAGAAGCGCTACGAGAAAGCAAGGAAGAGTTGCGGAATGTTATCGATTCGTCGCCTGATGCCACCACTGTTACTGATTTGGATGGAACTGTAATCGCCTGTAACCAGGCGGCGCTTGATGCCTATGGCTTTTCAACAAAGGAAGAACTGATAGGCAAGAACGCAGCCGAATTCATTTCACACAAAGACAGACATAGAGCGATGGAGAACTTGAGGAATGCCGTAGAGGACGGTTCTGTGAAGAATGTGGAATGCACTCTACTCAGAAAAGACGGTGGAGAGTTCCTTGGAGAATTCTCCACAAGAGGAATACATGACCCATCAGGCAATCCAATCTCGGTCGTGGCAGTCACAAAGGACATATCCACCAGGAAACGAGCAGAAGAGGCTTTGAAGAAGAGCGAAGAACATTTTCGCCTTCTGGCCGAAAATGCCACGGACATAATCTGGACGGCGGATGCTGGAGGTCAGTTCACTTACGTCAGCCCCTCCATCGAGGACATGCTCGGGTACGTTGCAGAGGACTTCGTCAACGCAACGTGGCAGGACCTGATGGGGACCAGTTCGATAGAGATAATCACAAAGGCCTTGGAGGACGGAATCGACCGGGGCAATTTCAATCCAGATGAAGATCCCAAATCAGTGACGCTGGAACTAGAGCTTTATCACAGGAACGGCTCCAAAGTGTGGACCGAAACCGAAGGGAGCTTCCTCCGGAATGAGGCTGGCGAACTTGAAGGGATTCTGGGTGTAACCCGGAATATAACCGAGCGAAAAGAGATGATCGACGATTTGGAGCGAAACAACAAGGAACTGAGAAGCGTCCACAATCAAGTGATCCAATCGGAGAAGTTGGCGAGCATTGGCGCGTTGGCATCAGGGATAGCACATGAAATCAACAACCCATTGGCGGCAATCACTGGTTACGCGGAAGCGATCATGGATGAATGGGACCCGACCCTGATGAGGAACTACGCCACGAAGATAGTCAGCTCTGCAGGTCGGGCGTCAGAAGTGATCAAATGGCTCTCCAAGCATTCAAGGGATGCAAAGGACGCAAATGCGGTTGATATCAACATTAATGATATCGTGAGAGGATCTCTGGAGTCTATCAGGCTCACCAGAACCTGCCCTGACATCGAAGTGGTAACGAGTCTTGAGGAAGTTCCCATGATGGTGGGAAACCTGAGTGAACTCCAGCAGGCGTTCGTCAATCTCATCAACAATGGAGCCGATGCAATGCCCGAGGGTGGAAAGCTGAGCATCTCTACAAGGACCGTGGTTGGCGGGGTGGAAGTTGAGATCTCCGACCAAGGCGTAGGGATTCCCGAGGAAAATCTGACGAGGATCTTCGACCCATTCTTCACCACGAAGGAGGTTGGGGAAGGCACCGGTCTGGGCCTGTACGTAGTATCGATGATCGTGACCAGACACAAGGGGAAGATAAGAGTGACCAGCGCGGAGGGGGAGGGCACAACCTTCACGCTGACATTTCAAAATCCGGAGGACAGCAGCAAACCTCGCAAGAGGCGTAATCCAAAGAAGAAGAGGCCTACTGGACCCCAATAATAGTTCACTGAGCCAGAAGGTGAGAATCTGGGAAAAGGACGCAGATTAGTGAGTAGAGATGAAAGTGTCTGGGAATCAGATTCGACCACAAGTAAGAGTGATCAAGTCAAAGGAATGCCAGACGTTGGGAAAATGTCCGCAGAGGAGACAATCGGCAGGATATCACGTGATGAGAGGCTTAAGATTCTTGAGCATGAACTAGATGAGAGGGTCAAGGAGCTGGCCTGCCTCCATGAAATATCAAGACTTGCAGAGAGGGTGGATATATCACGTGAAGAGCTTCTCCAAGGAATCGTTGACCTCATCCCTTCAGCACTGCAATACCCCGAGATTGCCTGCGCCAGAATGACGCTTGAAGAAAAAGAGGTAAGGACTGATAATTTCATAGAAACGGAGTGGAGACTTGCAGAAAATGTGATTCTAAAGGAGAAGAGAATCGGGTCCATTGAAGTATTTTACCTCGAGGAAAGGCCAGAAAGCGAAGAAGGCCCTTTCCAGTTGGAAGAAAGGGCACTGATCTTTACGATTTGTGAGTACCTGGCAAGAATCATAGGTCGCATAAGGAACGAAGATGAGTTACGGAGGAGCGAGAAGAAGTACTCGGCCTTGGTTGAGAACACGACAGACGGCATCATCATACTGCAGAACGGGGAAATCAGGTTCGCGAACACTGCGTCGTTCGATCTCGCTGGCTACCATCCTGAGGAGATGATCGGTAATAACTTCCTTGATTTCGTCGCCCCTGGGAACAGAGAGCTTGTCATGAGAAGATACGCGGCCAGAATAGCAGGCAAGGAAGTGCCTCCGATCTATGAGATGTCGATCCTGAAGAAGAACGGCTCCGAACTGCCCGTGGAAGTGAACGCGGGACTCATTGTGTACGAAGACAGACCCGCGGATTTGGTCTTCATAAGAGACATCACAGCGCGGAAGAGGGCTGATGAGGCCCTAAGGGAAATCAAGGATAGTCTGGCAGAAGCTCAACGTATCGCTCATCTCGGGAGTTGGGACTGGGATATCGCGAACAACGAACTCAGATGGTCAGATGAGATCTACCGAATATTCGGGTTGGAATCCAACGAGTTTGGGGCCACTTACGGAGAGTTCATTGACTGCATCCATCCGGACGACAGGAAAGAGGTGCAGAACGCGGTTGATGAAGCAGTGTTCAAGAAGAAGCCATACGTAATAGACCACCGCATAGTGAGACCTGATGGCGAAGAGCGCATTGTGCACGAGGAAGGGAAAGTTACCTTTGATTCAGAAGGAAAGAGACCCGTGAGGATGGTAGGTATCGTTCAGGATGTAACTGATCGCAGAAAAGCAAATCTGGCCAGAAAAGAGAGCGAGGAGAAATTCAGGAGAATACTGGAGTCGTCTCCCGATCCGATAACAGTGACCGATCTTGAAGGCAATATCATCGAGTGTAACCAAGCAATGTTGACGACCTTTGGGTTCTCCAGCAAGGATGAGGCAATCGGATTGAACGCTTTGGAGTACATAAGTCCAGAGAGCCAGGAGGAGGCCCTGGAACATATGATGAATGCCCTGGAACAAGGTCATGTGCGCAACGTAGAATACATCTCCCTCACGAAGGACGGAAAGAGAATCCAAACAGAGGTCTCCGCTAGTCTCATTTCAGATGCTGATGGGAATCCAATGTCATTTGTGGCAATAACCAAAGACATCACCGAGAGAAAGAAGGCTGAGGAAACACTGAACGAGAAGATGCAGGAGTTGGAGAGATATAAAGAGGTCACGGTCGGACGAGAGCTCAAGATGATCGAGCTGAAGGAGAGAATCAAAGATCTGGAAGTAGCAATCGCTGAAGCGTGAAACTGAGGATTTGTGGAGGACCATATGCACGATGAAAACCTTTTCGCGTTCCTGCCACTGGTAGCCTTCTTTGTGAACCTGATCCTTGGGTGCTACGTACTCTACAGGAATCATAGAAGCGAACTGAACATAATTTACTCTCTCTTTGTGTTTTCCCTGGCCATTTGGGCTCTAAGTGATTATCTGGTCCTATCTGCCCCGACTCCCAACACGGCGCTATCCTGGAACTCCATTGGAACCGTGGGGTCTGCCTTGATGCCGGCATTTCTCCTACGCTTCATTCTCACGTACACGAAGAGAGACATCCATATCAGGGAGACCACCAAAGCCCCAGTGTATATGCTCATGTATGTGCCGGCGATATTCTTCAGCTTCGTAGGGCTGTCCACGAATCTGATAGCAGAAGGAATGGAAGAATCCTGGATGGGGTATGCGCCAGTGCCAGGTCCCATGTATGCAGTGTTCTCCATGTATGCAACTCTCTACGTCATCATTTCCCTGGCCATCTCAATTGACTTCCTGATGAGAACCAGATCAAGAGAGGAGAGGGTCCAAGCCAGATTGGTTGTGATTGCCGTGGCTATCCCGACTGTCGGAGGCTTGCTAACACAGGTCCTTCCACCATTCTTCGGGCTCCAGACGATCCAACTGACAACGACGCTCACAGCGGCGATGGGAGCCATCGTTGCCTATGCAGTAGTGAAACACAAGTTGATGACGCCAACCTTCTTCAGCATACAAAAGAAGCTAGCTGTCACATTTCTTGGCCTCATTCTGATCATCAGTCCTGTTACATCGATTACGGGATTCGCAATCGCAAAGGATGCGACACAGGGAGAAGTCTACAGCCTTCTGGAGTCGGTCGCCTTGTCAAGGGCCACTTATGTGGAGAGATTCCTGGATGAGAACAAAGACGATATCGAACTGTTGTCAGTGTTGAATCCCATCGCGAATCTGCTGACGATGGACAGAACGAATCAATCCCGATACAGCGATGCATTCAACGTGGCAAACGACCTGCTGAACGGCACACTGAGCGCTCAAGAGGAATTCCTCAAGATAACGCTTCTGGAGATGAATGGAACCGCAGTAGCCACGACAGGCGTATTCTCTGATACGGCAAAGGGATCGGAGGTTATGGAGACTCTGGTTGAGAATGGTTTCTTCAGCGAGGATATACATCCAGACGACGACACCGGAGGACCGAGTATGAACATTGCCTTTCCAGTCCGTGATGAGAACGGTGTGACTCGGGGCGGAATCCTCGCCGACGTCGACCTGACTCTGCTCTATGAGATCCTTGAGGACCGAAGGGGACTTGGGGAGTCGGGAAAGGTCTATCTGGTTAACAGGTCGATGATAATGGTGAGCCCGTCAAGATTCTACGACGACATCTACAATGAAGAGTACATAATATACAAACAGGTAGTGGACACGGTCAATTCAAGGGAATGCTTTGCCGAAGGGCGCAATGAGTCAGTCAATGCGGGGAATCTCGAGATGTTAGTATTCCAAGACTACAGGGGAGAAGATGTTGTTGGCACGCACGCTTTCATTCCGGAAATGGAGTGGGCTCTCCTTGCGGAGATGGATGAGTCAGAGGCCCTAGCTCCTCTGCACTCAATGCAGAGCACTTTGATCCTCATACTGACCAGTCTGGCATTGGTGGGCACTGTCTTCTCATTCATGGTCTCCAAATCGATTTCCAGGCCCATCAAGCAGTTGACCCAGACGGCCGAGAAGATTGGCAAAGGGGATCTCACCACCAAGATAGATGTGAAATCGGTTGATGAAGTTGGCCTGCTCGCCCAGACCCTTACCCAAATGCAAGGCGATCTGAAAGCGTCCAGGGCCAGAATCGAGGAATACAGCCGGACTCTAGAGAAGAGGGTCGCTGAGAGAACCGAGGAACTAGAGGCAAGACAGAATGAGCTTGACGAAAAGGTAGAAAGGCTAAGAAAGAGCGAGGCTGCTTCCCTGAACATCATGGAGGATCTGAACGAGGCCTTTGAAGACCAAAGAAAAGCTGAGGAACGAATAACCCGTCAAAATCTTGTGCTGCAGGCCATCAGAGAAGTCGACCAGCTGATAGCAAGAGAGAAGGACAGGGACAACCTAATCAGGGGAGCTTGCTCGAATCTCATCAAGACCCGTGGTTACGACGGCGCCTGGATCGCTCTAATGGAGGAGTCGGGGGACCTGGTATCAATAGCAGAAGCCGGGTTGGGCGGTTCTTTCAAGGACTTGGCTATTGCGCTGACAGGCGACAGAGCCCTGCACTGTGCGAAACTAATCATGGAAGGACCTGGTGTCGTCGTTATAGAAAACCCAGCTGAAAGTTGTCGCGAATGCCCTCTCTGCAACGTGCATCAAGGCAATGCATCAATGGCCATACGACTTGAATCCGGGTGGAAAGTATTCGGCATGATGTGCGTGTCGGCCTCTCCAGAAGTTGTCATAGACGAGGAAGAACTTGCCCTTTTTGAGGAGGTGGCCATGGACATATCGTTCGCCCTGTACAGCATCGAGCTCGAGGAGAAGAGAAGGAGGATGGAGGTCAATCTACGGGAAAGCGAGGAGAAGTACAGAGCGCTGTTCGAGGCTAGCGCTGACGGAATCCTGATAGCTGACATTGAGACGAAGACCTTCAAGTATGCCAATCCAGCAATAGGCAGAATGCTGGGCTACAGCACTGAGGAGCTGGAGAACATGTCTATGACGGACATTCATCCAGAAGATTCATTGGATAGCGTACTCTCGGAGTTTCTAGCCACGGGAAAAGGAGAAAAAGTGCTTGCGGAAGAAATACCGTGCATCAGAAAGGGCGGAGAAATAATACGCTGTGACATTAGCACTGCCAAGGCCCTCGTGGACGGTTCGGAATGCAACATCGGCTTCTTCAGAGATACTACCGAACGAAACAAGATGATCATGGACCTGGAAACCACGAATGAAGAGTTGAGGGCTGCTCAAGGCCACCTGATACAATCGGAGAAACTGGCAAGCATCGGAATGCTGGCCTCCGGAATCGCTCACGAGATCAATAACCCCCTGGCAGCTATCACAGGGTATGCTGAAGCAATCATGGATGAGGATGATGCAAAACTGAGAACTGACTATGCAGCGAAGATTCTAAGTGCATCTGGAAGAGCGTCAGACGTCGTGAGATGGCTCTCAAAACATTCCAGGGATGCCAAGGTCGACACAGTTGGAGATGTACGGCTGAACGATGTCCTGAATGATTCACTGGAATCCGTGAAACTCGCCAAGCCGTCCCCAGACATTGAGATACAGAAGAACTTCGAGGAAGTCCCCCTCATTGAGGGGAACAAGAATGAAATCCAGCAAATCTTCGTGAATCTAATCAACAACGCCACCGACGCCATGCCTGACGGAGGCAGGCTTCTGATATCCACTTCGACTGAAGAGGGGTACGTAAAGGCCACGTTATCCGACACTGGCGGGGGAATTCCGAAGGACCATTTGACAAAGATCTTCGATCCGTTCTTCACCACAAAAGAGGTCGGGGAAGGAACTGGTCTGGGTCTCTACGTGACATCCATGATCCTCTTGAGGCACCAGGGTAGAATGGAGGTGGAAAGCAAGGTAGGCAAGGGTACGATCTTCACGGTGAGATTCCCCATTAAGGGTAAGATGAACGATCTGGGTGATAACAAGGAACCAGCGCAAGCAGGGGCGTGAACTGTTGAGTTGAGATCCCGATTCTAATGCCAGATTAATCGTCGAATGAATCCTTTATCTTCTTGATCATGTTGTAGCTGACGAATTCGTCATCCAGTATATCTGGCCTCAGGATCTTCTCTGCCTTCAGCTCGTCAGGGAGCCTGCTCCATTCCCCATGGACCCTCTCAGTTCTTTCTAACCGATAATACACTCGCCCGCATTCGGGACAAAGCCACGGAACGATCACTTCGCTCATCCTGAGAATCTTCCCCCAAGGCTTCAGGTAATACGGGAATCCCATGCTCATCCAGGCTCTGGATTTTACCAAGTAGCCCCCGCAAGCGTCACACAAGGCGGCGGGGGAAACCACCTTTTCCGCACTCGAAGACCCGTCGCCTTCTGAGACTCCGTGTTCTTCCATCCCGTAATCTTCTCCAAATGTACGATAGGCTTCCACGACCATGAGAAAGCCGATGTGGAGTACTGCTTAAAACCTTGAGATGAAATTATCACAGAGGATAACAAAGAGACGCATCTAATGCTCTCATGCTTCATTGTCTAGCCTGTTATTACACATGATAATAATCAAAGCTCACTCCTCTGTTCACTGGACAACAGAACGACTGAGCACATATCCCATGCAGAATCGACGTTCTGTTCAGAATCCTAATTGGGCAAACTGTTACCGCATGCAATAGTCAGTCATGATAAGTGAAGACCAAGTTTTAATACCGTCAGACCTGATTGTTCTGTAGAACGAAAAGGGGTAGCTACATGGAAGAACTGAAACTGAAATGGCAATCGACATTTGAGATTGTATCCCTTAAGATGGACAGCAAGAAAGCAAGATCGCTACCGGCATGTGTTATCTATCCACGGGCTGATATGGAAGAGTGATAGGCGAACATCGGTCCCAGGTTTTCGAGAACGCCGAATTGACGCCACAGAGCAACATCATAGATCCAACTTTCTCAATAATGGTAACCCTCTAGAAAACATTATGAACCTCAATAGGAGATGTTCTCACAATCTTGTCTCAGGTGGATACGATGTCTTGGCCGGCAGAGAATGAAGTTGTACCGTGTGATGTGTGTGGAAAGAAACTAGGTTGGGCCGGAGAGGAAAGCCCCAACTACTCCGTTCTCGATGGACCGCCGGACGAACCGGAGGTCACTCTTGTCTGCAAGGACTGCGAATGGCTGATGGATCACTTTGGATTCAGCACCTACGCCATGAAGCGCTTCTTGGACCTGGAGAAGAAGGTTCAGGCAAAGGCGTAGTCATCAAAAGAAAATGAAGCGGGTCTGCGGAATTCAACCGCACGGTCGGCCCTCCAACAACATTGAGTCCTTGGGGAAGGATTTTGTTGGGGAGAATATTAAAGCCAACCCGAGGGACCCGCATTTGCGTATGATATAAAAGGAAAGAAAGGGAAGAAGGTTGGTTTTGGTTTTTGGCGTTAGACAACTTCAGCTTAGAAGCCGTAGACGTCCTTGCGGTCCTGTCCGGATAAGCCACCGTTTCCGTTACCCTCGTTGCCTTCCTCTTGGCCTGGTGCAAAGCCCCAGTACTGCATTCCCATGCCGTAGTGCCCAGTCAAGCTTGAAGAAGCTGAATGAGCATGTTCGACATCCTCGTGACCGGACATCTTGCATCCGTTCTCGTACCAGGAGATGATCAACAGGATAGCCTCTTCGGGCGCCTTCGGGGCACCATCAAGCAACACTACGTCGCCCGGCTCCAGGTTGTGCAGCATACCCTCATCGTCGTCCATGTCGAAGGCTCTGAGTGTCCTCAAAGCATTCCTTCTGTGCCTGTAGCAGGACTGTTCGTCACCGAACATCTTGAGGATGATCGGTAATGTGATGACGCCTTCCTTGGTAACGCCGCTATAGCTGATGATGAACTTAACGTCCATCGGACCTATAGGCGAACCAGCAGACACGGTCATGGCGAAGAAGAAGGTAGCGGTCTCCTGAGGCTCGATAGTTCCGTCAGGACCGATTTGGTCCCTAGCACTCAGTCCTTGTATCTTGAATCCCTTGTCGTTCTCTACTCCACCGTCCTCCTTGATCTTTATGTTGATGCCACCGACGTTCAAAAGCTTGAACGTTCCCATGACTGTGCCACCGGGCTGAACATCACCCGTGAAGACCCAGTCAAGGTCGATTATCTCGAAGTCCGGCTTGGTCAACTGTATCCAGTAGTACGTATGGAAGTAGACACCTTGCACAAACAGGTCGCCGTTCGCATCGTCGTGCTGCGAGGTCTCTGTGAAGAACGTTGGCATGATGACCAGGCCACCAGCCACTCCGTCCGCAGAGTAGAACACGTATCCCAGATTGATAACCGGTATGGGATCCCTGTACTGTCCCTTGGCGAACTTGGATGTGGGTTCAACGATCCAGCTTCCTCCGCCACCTACTGCGTCAGGACAGAATACGGTGTTGTACGTGTCTGATGTGTCCCCGTCTCCGTTGGCGTCCGCGATGGTTCCAACGAGGTCGATGTTGGCGTAGTCAGCGTAGTA
>JAGLME010000024.1 GCA_023140195.1 Thermoplasmata archaeon | reverse complement strand
CGTAGATGTCCGGCACGCCGTCGTTGTCATCATCTATGTCGATTCCGTCGTGGAGTCCGTCGCCGTCGTTGTCTCCGGGCAGAAGTATTGCAATGGAACCGTTAGCGTTGAACGCACCCACAGCGCTGCCAGAGAACGGTCCCTGTGTGGCCCAGAAAGTGTGCACGGCCTGACCGCTGAAGGACGTGCCGCCAGAGTTTGTGATGAGAATTCCAGCAACTGTCTCACCAAGGACACTCCCTGTTGCATCTGTGGTTGTGTAGAAGCTCTGGTACCAGAACTGGTCGTCCACGTAGACAACTATCCCGGGTCCTGCCGTCACGTTGTAGCCATAACCCACATAGACCTGAACGTCCACGTCCCACAGGACCTGCATCCTCTGGTTCCAGCCGTTGGCGACACCGGATGTGATTCCGTTTATGTACCAGAAGTTGATGAGTATCTGGCCGTCCCCGGCGAAAGCATCTCCCAGCCTGGACGAGCTGCCCACGAACTCGGTCGAGTAGACGTCTATCTGGATGTACGCTCCATCGTTATCGGCCATGTAGAAGCCGTAACCTCCCAGCGAGCCGTAATCGATCACGTGACAGTCTGTGATGGTCACAATGAAGAGACCGTATCCCGGGTCGTCCAGGTAGAAGAACGAAAGTTGCGAATTGGTGAATATGCTCTTCTTAATCTTGACGTTGAAGACGTCAGAGCTGGAACTTATCGGATCGTCGAAGTAGAACGCGTAGAATGTGTTGGTGACATATGCGCGATCCATGTCAAGGGTGATCATCGAGCCGCTTGTCTGGTACCTGAAGTAGAAGCCGTAGAATCCGTCCTGGAAGGTGTTGTTATAGAAGTCGATGTCGCTTATGGAGTTCCATTCGGCGTAGTCGAGATAGAAGAAAGTGACCCCGTAGTATGCCAGCGGATCGCCCCTGAAGATATTGTTGTCCACGTTCAGATCCATCAGGCCGTTGTAGACGTCGTCGATGTAAATCCCGTAGCCAGTGAGGTCGTTGATTCGGTTATCAACGATGTTGATTACACCAACGGTGAACATGCTGTCACCGTAGACTGGATAGCTGAGGTATATGGCGTTCTGGACGCCGGTCAGGTCGTTGTTGATGATGTCGAAGACATACGCCATGTCCTCCGCTCCGTCGAAGTAGATGGCGGCCCACATGTTCCCGGTGATGGTGTTGTCCTGGATGATGAAATGAGCGTTGTCCACATCATAGAACCATCCCAGCTCGATACCGTATCCGTTCTTCATGTCCGTGAAGGTATTGAGCTCGATGAGTATCTGGCCGGTCAGGTCGTAGTAGTACAGACCATCGACGTAGATTCCGTCCCATGAGCCCGTCATGGTATTGTCGTGCACCCATATCGTGGCCATGTCACCATAATTGCCGTAGGAAGTGCCACCCAGGTAGAGAATGTAGCTGTCCATGTCGTCGCCGCGGTTCCTGGCGAACTCAAAGTCCCATATGCCTGCGTAATCCACACCACCGCTGATGTAGAATCCGTAGTTTGAACGTGAGAAGTCGTTGTCCACAATGAGCATGTCCGTGATCTCGAAGTACCTGACCTGGTTGAAGCGCACGGCGTAGCTCGTCAGATCGTTGAAGATGTTGTTGGTTATCACGAGATCGAACGTGCCTGGGAACGACCGAGTATGATAGATGTCGCTGGAGAAGTACACGCCATAATTGAAGCTGTTGTAGATGTCGCTGAACCGGTTGTTGACTATGTCTATCGACACGTGCCGATAGTAGTAGATCTGACTCATTCGGAATCCGTATGAAGACAGATTGTGGAAGTCGTTGTTGGTGATGTCCAAGTAAAGGTATGTGTCTGAGTTGCTGTTGTCATAACTTATGTAGCTCATGTACACGCCGTAGTCCATCCAGTTGCCTAGAGTGTTGATGAAATCGTTGTCGTCGATCGTTATATGGATTGTTCTGAAGTCATAGATGTCATCGTCGAAGAATACTCCTGCGTATTCGAGGTCCATGAAGGTGTTCCTCAGGATGTTTATGGTGAGGTCCGAATCGTAGTTGGTGGAATAGCCCATGTCCTCGCCGAAGTATATGCCAGTGTCGAAGCTGTTGAACAGGTCTGTGAATGTATTGTCCAGGTAGTCGATGTGGACATGCCTGATGCCATAGATCTCATAGATGGTGAATCCCTCGCTGTTGAGGTTCTCCATCACATTGTTGGTCGCGTTGAAGAAGAGATGCGTGTCGTACATGTCTTCTTCGAAGTAGAGATATTCTAAGTACACACCGTAGCCGAGAGTGTTGCTGCTGGTGGAGATGAAATCGTTGTTGTCTATCTCGATGACTGTAAGGTGATAGTTGCCGAACTCGTAGAAGTAGACGGCGTAGGCCCAGTAGGCTCCGTCCCTGAACTCGTTGTTCAACACGTTCAAGAAGGCCTCACTGTAGTAGTCGGTGGAATCGATGTAGCACCCGTCTACGTAGATGCCATATTCGAAGTCATTGTAGATGTCGCCGATGAAGTTGTTGATTATGTCAATGTAAGTGAATCGGTAGTTCTCGACGTAGCTGATGTACAGCCCCATGTAGGTCAGGTTCTCGATGTTGTTGTTGGTGAAGTCGAAGTTGAAGTAGGCGTCGTACATCTCGTCATCCAGGTAGAAGCCATCGAAGTATATCGCATAGCCAGTTCGTCCGCTCTGGGTGCTGACAAAGTCGTTGCTGTCCACCAGTACCGTGACGACCCTGTAGTTATAGACGTCGGAGAAGTAAGCTCCATAGCCCCAGTAGTTCATATTCCTGACCTCGTTGTTGAGGTAGTTGAGTATGAACTCGGAATCGACGCTCGGGCTATCGATGTAGAAGCCATCGTTGAAGTACACACCGTAGTCGAAGCTGTTGTAGTTGTCGCTGAAGAAATTGTTGATGATGTTGATGTATGTGTGTCTCATATTGTAGATCTCATTGACATCCATTCCACGGTTGGAGAGGTTCTCGAATCTATTGTTTGTAAGGTTGAGGTACAGATACGCCTCGATGTCATAGACATCATAATAGATGTCGGAGAAATCGATGCCGTAATCCATCCAGTTGTTGCCCATACCCCCGAAGAAATTGTCTTCGATCGTAATGACCGTTGTTCTGAAGTTGTAGATGCTGTTCGAGAAGTATACCCCACGACTGGAGATGTCTTGGAATGTGTTTCTCAGGACTGTAATCGTGACGTCCGCGTCATAATCGGTCGTATAATAGATGGTGCTGAAGTAGACGCCGTAGTCGAAGCTGTTGTAGACATCGCTGAAGAAGTTGTCCAGGATATTGATGGTGACGTGGCGGAAGTAAATCTGATTTGTCACCCTGAAGCCGGCGTAGCTCAGGTTCTCAAAGACGTTGTTGGTGACATCTATACGAATCGAACTGTCCTGGTCGAAGTCGCTGTAGAAAATCCCACCCAACTCAACTCCGCCGTCCATCCAGTTGCTGATCACGTTGATGAAGTCGTTGTTGTCGACCGTTATCAACACGTTGCGGAAGTCCCGGATCTCCCCGTTGAAGTCGATACAGCGGGTAATGAGATCCATGAAGGTGTTTCCAGATATCGTCAGAGTGAATGAGGAGTCGTAGGCGGTGTTGTAGTAGATGCTGCTGGTGAAATAGAATGCATAGTCGAAGCTGCCGTGGACATCGCTCGCATAATTGTTGACGATGTCGATCGTCACATGGCGGTAGCCATAGATCTGGCTAATCCTGAAGCCCATGTACGTAAGGTTCTCGAACCTGTTGTTGACCAGGGTCAGATCGAAGTAGTTGTCGTAGCTGTCGTCACCATAGTAGATGTTCTGGAAGTACACACCGTAGTCCATCCAGTTGCTGATCAAGCAGAGGAAGTTGTTGTCTTGGATCGTCACGGTCGCGTTCCTGTAATTGTATATCGAACCGCCGAAGCTTATGCCATAGTTGTTCATGTCCGAAATCGTGTTCCTCTCGATGTTCAGTGTGAGGTCTGAATCATAAGTGGTTGTGTATTGAATGCTATTGGCGAAGTAGATGCCCCTATCGAAGTTGTTGTAAATATCGCTGAGGACATTGTCCAAGATGTCTATGGACACGTGGCGGTAGTAGTATATCTGGTCTTGGACATAGACTCCGTAGGTTGTCAGGTCGCTCATGTTGTTGTCGGTCACAGACATATCGAAGTAATTGTCGTAGCTGTCGTCACCGAACTCGAAGCCCTGCATGTAGACACCATAGTCCATCCAGTTGCCAAGTGTGTTGTGCATCTCATTGTTCACGATCACTACCTGGGCGTTCCTGTATCCAGTGAAGTCCCAGCCCGATCCAGAATAGAAGTATATAGCGTAGTTGTTCAGGCTGTCGAAGGTGTTGCCAGTGATGGTGATGTCGATGGAATTGTCAGCGTCCGTTCGGCCGTAGTAGATGGTCCTGAGATATATGCCGTAATCCATGTAGTTGCTCACGGTGTTCCTGAAGTTGTTGTTCTGTATGTTGACGCTTGCATTCCTGAAGTATCCAAAATCCCAGCCGGCCCAGTTCCTGAACGCGATGCCGTCGTTGTCCAGGTCGGTGAAGTTGTTGCCGGTGAAGTCCAGGTTGATGGAACTGTCGTAGTCCTGTGAGGAGAAGTAGACCTCGTAATACCAATAGATGCCGAAGCCAATGTAGGTCGGATTTATGAGGTTCTCAATCACGTTGTCGTGTATCTGGATGTCCACATGTCTGAAGCCGTACACAGCGCTTCCAGAGGAGAAGTAGATGCCATGGACGTTCATGTCGCGGATCGTATTCTCTCTTATTGTGACGGAGTAGGTGTTGTCAAACATGTTGCTGCCGTAGTAGATTCCGTTGCTGAAGAAAACGGCATAGTCAATGTAGTTGGATATCCTGTTCTCAAAGATGTTCCTCTCGATAGAGATGGTGACATCCCTGAAGCCGTACACGTTGTTGTTGAACCTGATGCAATCGTTGCTGAGGTCGTAGCACTGGTTGTCTGTAATAGTCGCCGTGAAAGAACTCCAAACGTCCAGATTATTGTAGTTGATGGTGCTTAAATGATATACGCCATAGTCCAACCAGATGTTGCCAGGGTTCTCAAAGAGATTATTCGTGTATTCGAAGCGAACATGTCGGAACTGGGTAATCGAGCCGTCAATCCTCAAGCCGTTAACCTGCAGGCCCAAGAAGTCGTTGTTGTCAAGGGTGACGTTGAAGTAGGCGGGGCGGCTCCAATCATAGTAGTAGCTGTTGGTGAGGTATATCCCATAATAGAGAGATCCTGACGCAGTGGCATTGAAGAAGTTGTTGGTGAAAGTGAAATCTGTCACCCTGAAGAACGCCTGTCCGGCGGAGTTGACGTAGAATCCATGGGCACCGGTCTGCATGTTGACGAATTCGTTGTTGTCAGCCAGGAATGTGATCTCGCTGAAGTCCGACATGTCGCCGTAGTAAAGCTGGGCGAAATAGACCCCATAATACGTTGTGCCCATGCCTTCAAAGAAGTTGTTACTTGTATCAATGTTGACATGGCGAATGCGGAGAATATTGAAACGCATTGAGTAATCGCTCATGCCGTAGAACTGGTTCCCGTCCGCGACGAGGTTCAGATGAGAATCGACAGCGAACTCTGAGTAGAAGGTGCCCGCATAGAGGCCGTACTCATAGTCGCCGTCGGTATCCCAGAGGACGTTGTTGTTGAAGTTGATGTTTGCGTACCTCATCCGGTAGACACTGTTGAGATAGAGCCCGGAGTAGTCTAGCTCACCGAACTCATTGTTGTTCACGTTCAGTGTGAAGTTGTGCCAGAACGCCGGATCGCCTCGTATCATCTGGTTGAAGTAAACGCCGTTGTCTCTCGACTCCCTGCCCAGGAAGTGGTTGCCGGTGAATGTCATGACGGTCTCATCGAAGTATTGAATCAGCCCGTTGAACCGGACTCCAAATTCGCTCCAATCTGATACGACCCAGTTGTTGGTGAAGGTGATGGTAAGAATATCGCCCGATCCTGCAGTTGTCTGAAGTACAGAGTTGACGAAGAGAGCGGCATAGGAGTTGTTGAAGTCGTTATTGTCGATATTTATCCAGCCATTACCGTTGATGAGTCCTCCGAGAAGGATGACCCCATTGGTGTTACCATTCCCTCTGAGGTCGCTGTTGATAACGTCAATCTGAAGACCGTTAGAGCCTGTGGAAACGACTGTTCCCACGTACAGACCCATATCGCTATTGGTTTGGATCGTGCAGGTGTCGATGCCGACCCTCACATCTCCCGGGTTGGCTCCAACGAGGTAGATCCCCGAGCCGAGATTGCTGTTGAAACCGGAGCGTAGAGCAGAGATAGAGGTCAAGCGGCCTGGAGCGGGAATCGGGAGGCGAATGCCGTCACCGCCGAACATCAATCCGTTCCTTTCGACCGACGTGTCGATTATGTCCACTAGGAGGTCGCCACTAAACATGCCAGCAGAGAAGACCCCAGTGAAACCATTACCCATGACGAAACTCTGGTCCAAACTAATCACAAGGCGGCCAAAACCTCCGGCGCCCACTTGTCCCACATATATTCCGGCACCCAACGTACTGAAATCGAAATTGCTGTTGAACGCGCGAATATCCACGATCCCGTTGTTCACCTGATTCACAATCAGATTCTCCCCAATGTTGTTAGATATGGACGATCCTTGGAAGTTGAAGGAGACGTCACCGTTGTTTACTCCCCAAACGTAGATCCCTCCACCTCCGCTGTTTCTGACAGTGCTACCAATGACATCCACAAAGAGGTTCTTGCTACCCATCTGTTCAAAGAACACTCCGCTCCGACCGTTGTCGTGTATATCGGTCATACCATCGAGCCGGAGGCGATATTCATTGGCGGCTGAATCGTCGATGTAAATGCCGTGCCCAAGGTTCCAGGCCACTTCACAACCGTTCAGGGTCAAGGCTGCCATGGGTGTGGCGGTGTCCCAGTAGATTCCATGCATAAATCCAGCGATTATGGAGGTTCCATCGAGCACTATCATATCCGTCGATATGCGCAGACCTCCGCTGCTTGTCGGGTCATTCCATCCTGCGAAGTATATCTGGGAATTGGTGAATGATGCTCGGCTACCTGGGTCGAGCCAAAAGTCGTAGGCTATTGGGGCGAAGGACTGAATGATAGAGCCATCGACAGTGAGTGTTCCTCCGGCCTGCACCCGGATCTCCCATTGACCATCGACAAATGGCATCATCGTGACGGATGTTCCTTGAATCGTCAGATCGCCGCCAGCTACGATGGTGATGTCTTCCGCGAAGTTCTGAGGCGTCGCCCAGGTCACCGGTCCTGCGATGACGATGGCCTCGGCGGGTTCTGCGGTCATTACCATCATGGCCATCAGGGCGATCAGCCCGAACAAAGCCACGAACAGAATCCGCCTCAATGGTCTAGCAAATACCCTCTCTCTCACATTCTCACTTTCGTCGCTCATATTATCGTATCTCCTCTGGTTTTTACCGTGAACCGTCTGCAATAGGTCACGCTTATCCGACGCCTCCTCTCCCGAGGTCCCCAGTTCAAAAGCGTACAAAGAGCGTATATCTCATTTTATTTAACTATTTTGCCTTCGTTATTTGGTTTGAAGAAATCTTATATACGGACGCCCTTTTCGACACGGGAAGAACTGGTCATGTATCTGGTCAAGCTGGGCGGAAGCGTTCTGACCAACAAGGAGACCTTCAGGAACCAGAAGGGCAAGAAGGTATTCTACCAGGACAGGACGGCCCGCCTGATCTCCGAGCTGGGTTCGACGGGGGAGGACTTCATACTGGTTCACGGCGCAGGATCATTCGGACACCCGCTTGCGAAGAAGCACGGCCTGAAGGACGGCTACAGGAAGAAGAGCCAGATCCCCATTGTCGCAAAGGTCCAGGAGGATGTCAGGACGCTGAACCTCAAAATCATCCATACCATGAGGGAGAAGAACATCCCGGCGGTCTCACTGCCTCCCAGCGCTCTTGTCCAATTCACCAAGGGAAGATTGAAGAAGATGGAAACGAAGCCTTTCCGCGATCACCTGAAGATGGGAACGGTACCGGTGACCTTCGGGGACGTTGTCCCGGACACCTCGAGGAGGTTCGGCATCTGCTCGGGGGACGATCTGATGATGCACCTGGCCAAAGAGTTCAAGCCACGAATAGCCATCTTCGTGACCAAAGTGGACGGAATCTACACCAGGGACCCAAAGACGGGGCCGTCCGAGTTCATACCCGAGATAAACGAAAATACCATAAGACTCATACAAGATTCGAATGATGACGTGCCCGACGTGACGGGGAGAATGAAGAGAAAGGCCAAGATGATGCTGACGATATCAAAAGGAGGAGTCGACTGCGTCGTTCTGAACGGACTGAAGAAGAACAGGCTGAGAAAGGCGATTAGGGGAGAGAACGTCAAACTCACGATAGCGAGGAGAGGTAGATGACCCAGAACCGGAAGAAGGAGCACCTGGAGATCGTGCTCAACGAGGACGTTACAGCGGACTGCAATTACTGGGATGACGTCCGGCTCATACATAGGGCACTGCCGGAGATAGACATGGACGAGCTGGACACCGGGGTGACCATATTCGGGAAGAACCTGGAGGCGCCGATCATCATATCCGCCATGACGGGGGGATACAAGGACGCTGAAGCGATCAACAGAAACCTTGCGGAGGCGGCGGGCGAGGTCGGTATAGGAATGGGCGTGGGCAGCCAGAGACAGGCCATCGAGGAGGCTTCCCTGGAGAAGACGTATTCTGTGGTCAAGGACTTCGACGTTCCGCTGGTAATCGCCAACCTAGGAGCGCCGCAGTTCATCCGTCAGGGGGACCGGGATCCGTTCACGGAACGGGATGCCAAAAACGCGATGGAGATGATAGGCGCTGACCTGCTCGCGATACACCTGAACTTCCTGCAGGAGGTCGTGATGCCCGAAGGGGACACCAGGGCGAAGGGATGTCTCGAGGAGATAAACAAGCTCGCCAGATTCCTTCCGATCATCGTCAAGGAGACCGGGGCCGGGATATCCAGAGGGACTGCGTTAGTGCTGAGGAACAGCAAGATAAGGGGAATAGACGTGGGCGGACTGGGCGGAACCAGCTTCTCGGCGGTCGAGTATTTCAGAGCGAAGAACGAGTCGGACAAGAGAAAGGAGAGGCTGGGAAAGACGTTCTGGAACTGGGGTGTGCCCACTCCTGTGTCACTGATTGAGGCTAACGTGGGTCTTCCGTTGATAGCCACCGGCGGAGTGAGGAACGGTCTGGACGCGGCAAGGGCGATGGCTATGGGAGCTTCATCGGCCGGAATAGCGTCAAGGTTGTTGCCTTTCGCTAAGGAGTCCGCTCAGGCGGTCATTGAAGAGCTGAATCTCATTCTCAGCGAGCTGAGAGCAACGATGTTCCTGACGGGGTCGAGCACGATCCCACAACTGAGAGAAGCGAATGCTGTGATCGTCGGGGACACGGCAACGTGGATATCCGGCCTGGAGATGTGACGAGGGGGGCGTGATGAACGTGGAAGAGTTCAAGCAGTACCTTGACGAGAAATCGCTATTCATAGACGAAGAGATAGAGAAGTTCGTCCTGGAGGGCGAGAAGGTAGAGAACCTGCACGATGGGATGGTATATTCTCTGGGACTGGACACGCCTGACAGGAACACCCGCGGAAAGAGGGTGAGACCGGTACTGGCACTGATGACATGTGAGAGTTTGGGAGAGGACTGCTCGAAGGCAATCCCATTTGCGATTTCAGCCGAGTTGCTTCACAGTTTCCTTTTGGTGCACGATGACATAGAGGATGAGGACCAAGTCAGGAGGAACAGGCCCAGTGTGTGGAAGAAGTACGGTCCGGCACATGGGATAAACATAGGGGATTACATCTTCGTCAAGGCATATAGAGCAATCCTGAGAAGCGGGGATGTTGGTGTTGGCAGCGAACAACTGGTGAAACTGGTAGATCTGCTAACCAAGACGGTGGACAGGACCGGCATCGGGCAGGCCATGGACATAGGCGCCAGAGAGAGCAACGACATCTCAGTGGAGGAGTACATGAGGACGGTCACCGAGAAGACGGGCTACTACCTCGCGTATCCGATAATCGGCGGGGCGATAATCTCCGGCGCTTCGGACGAAACGTTGAGATCGCTGGAGGAATTCGGCAAGTACATAGGGCCGGTGTTCCAGATAGCGGATGACATTCTCGATCTCACAGAGGGCAAAGGACGAGAGGAGATAGGTTGCGACGTCAAAGAAGGCAAGAGAAGTCTGCTTGTTGCGCTCGCAACCTCGGAATGTGC
This sequence comes from Thermoplasmata archaeon, assembly GCA_023140195.1. Classification (GTDB taxonomy): domain Archaea; phylum Thermoplasmatota; class Thermoplasmata; order RBG-16-68-12; family SOIM01; genus JAGLME01. The sequence continues at coordinate 161,268 of JAGLME010000024.1, read as the reverse complement.
TCAGGAAGAGAAGGAGAGGCTCTTCGAGATATTGAACAAAGCAAGAGAATACACCTCTGACGAGGATGTCTCCTGGGTCATATCACTGTTTGACAAGTATCAGATAATAGATAGAGCGAAGGAAAGAGCGAGGGAGATGCTGGACGCGGCCAAGACATCCATCCAGGATGTCCCGGAGGAGTTGAGAGAGAACCTTTCGGCCGCTGCAGAGTTCTTCCTTGAAAGGAAGATATGAGGGATAGAATGGAGGAGAGAGAACCAGAAAGTCCGATATGTCAGAGCTGCGGGATGCCGATGCACCTCGAGGAGGATTTCGGAAGCAACGGTGATGGCTCGACGAACTTCGACTATTGCCAGTTCTGCTTCAAGAACGGGTACTTCACAATCCCGGACCTGACCATGGAACAGCAGATCGAGAGACTGGTGGACATCGGCGTGTCGACACTGAACATGCCCGAGGATAAAGCAAGAGAGATGGCGGAGAACACGCTGCCCAGTTTGAAGAGATGGCAGGGTCCTTAGTGGGCATCATATCTCATAATTAGGGAAGGATACCAGTCACAAGGCTCGGCGTCTTCACCCTGATTGATGTATTGTGCGGATCTGTCAGCGTCCTCAAATGAATCAATGAATCCGTTCTCGTTGAATGCGACGCCTAGTTCCTCTTTCAAATCCGTTTCCAGTCCATTGCAGATGTGGGAATGGAAGTTGTAGCATCCATCATTGCCCAGTATTTCAAAGCCCAATACAATGCCAGATGGATCAATTGGCTCGAATCTCGATAGTGTTCCAAGAAGAAGATCCTCTCTCACTTTGAAACTGACTTCATCCGGCATGTATTTCTCAAGGCGTTCTTCAGTGAAGACCATGGCGTCTGGAATCTCCGATCGCAATCTATTCGAAGCAACCTGCCACATCTGATCACGTTTCTCATCTTTTCGATGTTTGTCTATGGTTTCTTTCGAGAATCCCATTCCGATTAGCTCCAGACCTGGAATGTGCTGCAGATACATCCTGTGGAATTCCTTTGCTGTGTGCAGGCTCAGAAATATGTTGGGGATTTGGATGTTCTTCGCTTCGTATTCTCTCATGAACCACTTTCTGAGCTTATTTAGGGATCTCCTTTTCAGATTCAGCTTATCCATAGCCTCTCGTCTGATTTCATCTCGGCTTTGGGATTCTGATTCCGACGGCCAAGACGCTGCTTCAGAAACAGTTTGTACGTCGCCATCCCGAGGACTCCATAGATTCAAACCCCATGCGTCTGGGAAACTATCACAGATACAATTGCTCGCTGAGATTATCTTGGGAGGCAGAATCCGGTCATCCATCCATTCTCCACGATCGGACTTCTCTATGATGAGATAACCTGCAGAGTAGTACGCTCTTTCCTTAGTCATGTCCCTCTCAGCCATCACGATTATGTAATCAATGATATTTGAAGTGCACCTCGGCCTTCAGCTGTGGAATCATTAGGTCAGCAAGTAACGCCCTTATCGGTCAAGAAGAACTCGGCGCTCTTGGCCTCGGCGAGATGTCGGTGTTTCATAACCACAGCACGTCTGGCGTTGGGACCGATCTTGTCAAGTCTGATTATGGATTTTGCGTTGTGGGTCAGCATGTGGCCCCCCAGGGGTTCGTATGTTCCCCTTTCGATATCCGTATAGACCTGGCTTGTGAGCACGATTGGTATGTCCTGTTTCCTCGCCAACGAAAGAAGCTTTGAGACCTGCCCCGTCAATGTCTTCCTGTCGAACCTCTCCTCGCTCCTCTTGGTCAACCGGTAATGGATCGTTGCAGAATCGAATACGACCAGCCCCATCCTAGAGCTCTTCCCAACGAGGTTCACAACGGCATCAATGGCCTCCTCCTGCTCCTCCATGTTGGTCGCTTCCCACAGAAGGACGTTCTTCATGATCTTGTCATACTGTTTCCCGCTCATCTGCTTCAGCCTCTCCATTGAAACGCCTTCGGTGTCGATGTAGGCGACCTTCTCCTTCCTGGCAACGTTCCTGGACAACTGCAGGCAGATGTTGGTCTTCCCGCTCCCCGCTTCACCGTACAGTAGGGTGAGACAGCCGCTCTCTATTCCTCCCTCCAGAAGGTCATCCAATGACTTGCATTCGATCTTGATCTTCATTTCAACAAGGCTATTGCCCGGACGCTATTTAACTATTCTACAATACCGTTGTGAATGTGAACCGGCCAGGGAGGTGAAACTACTCCAGACCCAGCTTGGCCTTGATCGCTCCGAGGTTCTCTTTCACCTTCTCTTCAACGCCCTCGAAAAGGCTGTTCCCGTGAGTGTCTATGGCGACCGTCAGCGGTCCGAAGTTGTCAGTTTCCACTATCCATATGGCCTCGGGCATCCCCATGTCGAACCATTCCACGCCCTTCACTTCTTTCATTCCATTAGCGGCCAGGATCGCAGCACCGCCTGTGATGGCCAGATAGACGCAGCCGAATCTCTCCATGGCTTCGATGGTTGGTCGGGACATACCGCCCTTGCCGATGATCGCGCGTACCCCGAAGTTCTCAATGAACTGGGGCTCCAGATTGTTCATCCTTGAACTTGTTGTAGGCCCAGCAGCAACAACAGACCAGTGCTCGTTCACCTTCTTCATCAAGGGGCCGCAGTGGAAGATTGCCATGTCCTTGAAATCGACCGGGACCTCCTTCCCTTCCTCGAGATATTCCAGCGCCCTGATGTGGACCTCGTCCCTGCCAGTGTAGAGTGTGCCCGAGAGATAGACGCTGTCCCCGAGCTTCAGGTTCCTGACATCCTCCTCGCTGAGTGGAGTGGTGAGATGAACGTCCGCCACCTAATCACCCCCGTGTGTGGTATATTCGACCTTGCCGTCCTGATAGATCCTGCAAGCCGCCCTCCTGGCCGCCCAGCACTGAACGTTGATGGCCACGGGAAGGCTGGCCGTGTGACATGCTGCATATTCTATTTTCACCCCTAGGATCGACGTCTTCCCCCCAAGTCCCATAGGACCGATGCCGATCTCATTGAGCGTTGTGTAGAGCTCCTCCTCGAGCTGGGCGATATCTGGGTCAGGGTGTCTCTGGTCCAGCGGGCGCAACAGGGATTCCTTTCCCATCTTGATCGATATGTCAGCAGACCCGCCTATCCCCATGCCGAGAATCGTAGGCGGGCATGGTTTTGATCCAGCGTTCAGCAACACGTCCAGGGCGAACTGCTTGATCCCTTTGAGCCCGGCGGCGGGGGTAAGCATCCTGAGAGCGCTCATGTTCTCGGAGCCGGCACCCTTGGGCATCACCCCGATCTCGATATGATCATTATCGGACATCCGGCAGTTGATGTAGGGCATGTGCTCCCCGACGTTGGTTCCGGGGTTCTTTCTTGTAATGGGGTGGACCGCGTTGGGCCTCAGCGGAATGACCTTGGTCCCCTCCTTGACCCCTTCAATGATGGCCTCTTGTACATTGTCCACCTCCACGTTACCCAGATCAACGAAGAATATGGGTATCCCGGTGTCCTGACACATGGGCAGTGAGTCCTCCTCCGCAAGGGCCACGTTGTCCAGGATCGCCTTGAGCTGGGCCCTGGGAACCTCGTCCTCCTCCCTCTCGTAAGCGTCCTCCAAGGCCTTCTTCACATCGGACGGCAAACGGGTGACCGCCTGGCGGAGAAGCTCCACGGTGGTATCTACAATCAACTCCTTTGAAATCATGAGAACCGAATGAGAATCCGGAAGGGCGTTATTAATCCTTTTCCCATCGTAAAAGTACTGGATAGTGAGGAAAAGTGGCATTACTTTGCCGGAGGCCTGTCCTTGGGGGACCATTGGCGGAATAGTAATCGGCATGATTGTGGTCCTGGTCCTGCTGTGGATCATCAAGGGCAAGGATTCAAAATCAGACTGACCTCCTCCCCCCTATTTTTTTGGAGGAAGGGTACGATTGGAAAGTAGTCCTATTAGACCTCGATTCCATCGACATCTTTCATGTAGTCTCTCATAGCATTGCAGTGACTATCCATCGGACAGTCCACGAGCACTCCTGATTCTCCAAGCAAAGGTGTCACATTGCTCTTATCTATGCCTTTGCATCTATCTTCAGCACCATCCAAGATATTCTGATCCAATCGTTCTCTGCAAGGGCTCCTTTCATATTTCCCAGTGGTTGGGAATTTTATTGGTGGCATCCACTCTCACCTCATCCAGAAATGAGTATGCTAGGCTTAATATTTTGTGTTGACGAATATCGCAGGGCCCTCCCTCGGATCTCGCCCCTCGAGGAGCTCCTATTTGACGACAATCGTATGAGCTGTGGTGAGGCCTCGGCGCCAAGGTCAACGAAAACCGTTGAGGTTGTGCAACGAATCAGGGTCTATGATTGGTTTCAAAGTGTTTCATCAAGGTCTTTGAGAAGATGTGCATAGATGTCGGAGGTCATGGCTCTCAGTTGTCGTATTCTCTGATCATCTTCAACACTCATAATCATGTCCCTGACACCTGCATGTCCTCTTTCATCGAGTGTAAACAGGAATAGATTTCCCAAAGCGTGTATCTTCCTTGCTACATGTTGGCTGTCCATCACAAATAGCTGGGACATATTCCTATTCACTCTATTGAAAACCTCTGAAAACCATCTAATCAAATCCAAGAAACTATCGTCCATGGCTTTCTTAATTCTCGCCTTGATTTCGACCTCTGAAAGGGATTCGATTTCGTCAAAGGGAAGATTCATCAGTGAACGATCACTCAAATCCTGCCAAATGTCCGTATGGAAGTCTCCTCCGAGAATTCCCTTGATTTCCTGAAGTAAGCCCAAGTATTCAGATAGTGAGATGGGGGATTCATCAATTGTGTTATCGTTGGCGTCTCCTCCACCTTCCAATCTTTCCTCTATGAGTTCGTGGAGAATTAGGGCTTCCCGAATCAGAATCCACCCTTCAAGACAATTATGCAGATCTGAATACAAATCCACCTTCATCTCATATTTCTTCTTTCTCTTTTCGATGTCTCTGGCCCAATATGAATTTGCCAGGTAGGAGAACAGGAGACCCGAACCTAGGACACCTACCATGGCGAGAATGTAGTTCTCATATGCAGGAGGTATGACCAAGAAAAGCACAACTGCAACAGATAGATATGACAAGAACCAAATGTGAGGGTAGTATTTCCTCGGAAATCTGCCTATCCATTGCCTCCACGACATATGACAATTCAGAAGGATGTCGGGATATTAAAAGATTCTGGGAAGAGCCTGAGGATATCGGGGGCCTCCAGGAGAACCGTTTGGAGTTGGTTCCCGAAAAGTCAGGATCCCGGTTCTTGATCCTGGAGGTCTTTGCCCTTCCTCAAGCCTAAATCATTGAGATTCTAGAGATGGGGGACAAATCAAAGGGGGGCCAGTACTATCAACATGACACAATTAATCCTTTTGAGATGGCGCTGGAAAAATTCCTTTCTCGCATTTGATTATCGAGATCTCCTCTTCCGAATGGAAACCCTCGGGCTTCTTGATGGTGACCGTCTTCATGGTGTCCGGGTCCATGATCTGCATCTCATCCTCGGTCTCCACCAGCAACACCGCTTGAAGTCTGGAGCAATCCACAACACTTGATCCTACAAGCTCCGACGGTGTGAACGAGTGCTTGCTCCAATCCTCTATGTTCTTGACCGAGATGTTGGTCGCCATCCCCATTATCTGATACAGCTTTCCGTGGTGATCGATGACGTCCCCGACCTTGTACTGCGGGAGCCGGACGGCATACGTGACCCTGTACATTTCGTGTCCGTCCTTCATTCCGACCAGTTTCGCCGATGAGGAATCCTGGGCGCAGTACATCGAAGCCAGTTCTTTGGATATGTTCCTTCCCAGGGTCTTTGAGCTCAACAGGAAATCCCAGCCGCCGTGCATCTTCTCTTCCTCGCTGATGAACGCATCCGTGGCCGAATCCACCCTCTTGTGAACATACTTGGTGACCGCTTCCATCTCCTCGTCCGTGAGGTTCCTTCCGTCCGCCCTGATCTGGAGGGTGGCTTCGTAATACCTCGACTTCCGTCGGGTGCACGTGACGCACTGGCTTGGCTTTAACCTGACCTTGGAGTGAATGTCCTTCTCCGTTCTCATCTCGTCGACGTACATGTCGCAGTGGACCACGATCTTGATGTTCTTCTCGTCCTCGGGTTCGTAATCGACGCCGTACTGGTGGGTGTCCACGAGGTCCTCGTATGCGATGACCTTGTCCAGAAGCATCTCCACGGCGCGTTCCATTGGAACACTGATCCACTTGCTTCCTATGAGGAACGAACCGCATTCCTTGCACTCCTCGATGTCCAGGAACTCCGGCACCTCGGCTAGCCTGTGCCTCTCAAGGAAGCACTTCTCGCAAAGGCTCTCGTACACCTTTCCTTCGGCGCCGCATTCCACGCAGAACAGTGGGTTCATATTGGGTTTCAAAAATCCGAATCTCATATTTAAGGTAGGGGCAATCTGAAGGTTTAATAGTCCATTCACCATCATTCTGGGTGATACGATGACGATAACTCCCGAGGACCAGCAAGAGATAATCGATGAGATTGTCAAGACCTACAACGGCCTTAATCCCCTGATCAGAGGTTTCATGCCTCCTGTTCCGAGCCTGCTGAAGCAGATACCGGCGGCGGCCAGGAAGTACACACTGGCGGAGCTCATTGAGTTCTTGGAGAAGGCGCATGAGGAGAAGAAGATACCTTAGAATCGATACAACTGCGCGTGAGGCACCCCACCAATCCTGATGACACCATCTTTGTTGATGATCCCAGCGGAGACCGCCACTTCTATTGTCCTTTTCCCGACCAGATTCGCACATGTTGCTGCTCTTAGATTCACCACAAGCTCTTCTTCGGAAGCGAAAGCACCATCATAGAAAGAGGTCACCTTGAGGATCATCTCACCCTCTTCAAAAGTCTGACCAATGAGTTCGGCATCACACGCGGCGACGACCGTCTGCCCCCCTTGCTGGTAGATCTTAACCTTGATCCGTTCACCGTTTCGAGACGAGCTTGTACCTGTTCTTTCTCGGGGAGTAGACCTCTCCCTCTTCCTTCCACCTGTTGAGCCAGGATTCGACCCGGGTCGGGGCGATGCCCTTTTCTTCGGCGAGTTCGACGATGTCCTGGAGTGATGCGCTGCTTTCATCTCTTGTCAATTCTGTTATTACATCTCTTAGGATAATAATCTGTTCCCTCTGGGACCTGCTAGTGCCCGTGGCTATTATGTCGATGTCGAACCTGCCCCCTTCTTCTCCGGCGACCTTGGTCAGCCAGTACTCCACTATCTTGACAGCTCTGTCCGCGTCATCTGTCGAAACGACGTCGCTCAACCTCGCCCTTGCGCTTGCTTCTGCGAGCCTCACGAACGCTTCCAATTGCCTCGGAGTGATGGGCACGGCGGACCCTTGGAGCTCGCCCTGCTTCCTTATGCTGAGGTAATAATCCCTGAGCACGTTAATGGCGTCCTCGGTCATCACCGGGAAGATGCGCTTGGCGTGGGCGATGTACTTTCTGAGGAACTCCGGCTCGAAATGGGGCTTGTTGACCTCCGCCAGTTCCACATCGAACTCTATCTCCTCCCCTTCCTCTTCTTGCCTCAGCATCTCTCCGACCAGGTGGCCCTTGAGTATGTGCTCGGCCATGTCCATGTCACGTCTGGTCTCCGGCTTGTCGAGAATAACGAAAATGACATCGAACCTTGACAGCAATGTGGGGGAAAGATCGATCTGTTCGGCAATGTACTTGCTGTCGTCGAACCTTCCGAACTTGGGGTTCGCGGCTGCAAGAACCGAGCACCTGCTCTGCAGGGTGGCCTGGATCCCGGCCTTTGAAATGGTGATGAACTGCTGCTCCATCCCCAGGTGGATGGCGCTCCTGTCCTGAGGGTTCATCTTCTCGATCTCATCAATGCAGACTATACCCATGTCGGCCAGTACCAATGCGCCCGCCTCCAAGGTCCACCGTCCCTCGCCGAAATCATCTCTGACAGCGGCGGCGGTCAAACCTGCAGCGGTGGCCGATTTCCCGGACGCGTAGACGCCTCTCGGGGCCAGTGCACTGATGTAAGTAAGCATCTGAGACTTCCCGGTACCTGGGTCCCCGACCATCAGGATGTGTATGTCCCCCCTGGTCTTGGTCCCGTCCGGCATCTCTTTTGGAACGCCTCCGAACAACTGGAGCGCGAGAGCTTCCTTTTCCATCTGCATGCCGAATATCGATGGCGAGATAGACGCGATTATGTTCGTCATTATGTCGGGGTCCTTGGCGACCTCCTTCATCTCCTTGACGTCCTCGTCGGTGATGTCGATCTCCTCGAACGCCTTCTGCTCCGGCTCGATGCTGTTGATCTCCAGGTTGATGTCGAAGAGAGTGGACTTGACCCTGTATGTGGATCTCTGCTGGCTTCTCAGAATGCCGTTGAGGATCACCCTGTCACCGGGGGATATGTCGCCGGTTATGTCGTCCTCCACGTATGCGACCAGTCTCTGGGGTTCGGCACCGCCTCTCAGACCTTCGGGCCTCTCCTGTATCTCTATCTTCTGCGTGTCCGCGAATACGGATTCCTCGCCGATCAACTTGAACTTGGTGGAAGTGGCCACTCTCTTGCAACCACCTTGGTCCTCGTAACATTCCAGCGGTTCCCTCATCCCTCTCTCGTCCTGGGGCTCTTTGATGAACCTGTTGCACCTGATGCATTGGAAGACCGCTTCGGTCAGCCTCGGTCTCACTTCGGTGGCCTTTCTGACGAGCCCCTCGGCGGCGAGGAACTTGCCCAGATGCTTGCTTCTCAGATCCCTCACAGCGACCCTTGCGTCCTTGGGGAGCCTCTCGATCCTGAGGTGAATGTGCACATTCTCGTGGCCGATGGGGATGAGCCTCTTGATGGCCTCCTCACCGGTGACGATCGCGTTCGTCGGATGTTCCAGAAAGAACATGGCCATGTCGGTGTCGAACCTGTCCAGGTCCTCGAACTTGATGTAGAGGCTTCGCTTCTCTGGATAACTGTCGGCGACGCCGACTATCTTGGGTTGGTATTCGTATTCATCGAAGAATACCTCCCACTTTGCGACCAGCCCCTCGTTGTCAAAATCGGGCACGACAATGCTCCCCCTAAAGACCGATAATAGCTCGGTAAATCTCAGGTAATGCATCGGCGGTTATTAGACTTTGCCCGACATCGTCTAGCAACTCGAAAGCCCACAACTCCTGCAAAGAAAACATCTCGTACTACCCTCCACTCTTGACCCGCATTCGGGGCAAACCAATCGTTCTGGGCATGATGTATGCTCTATATTCTTCATGCTGTCTGTTCTCATCATGTGAATCGTTCTGACCTAGGTCGGACCGAGGATATAAACTAGAACAAGAGGGGTAAGTGAAAGTACTTGGTGAAGAGCCAGTTCCTAAATCTGTGCGCCTATGTGTGCGCACAGAAACCTTTATGCCAATCCGTTGGAATGCCAATCTGTGGAGATGACGGGGTACAGGTACAGGTCGTTTGTCGTGGGAGTTCTAACACTCAATCTCATCGTCCTCCTCTCACTTGCCCAACCGGTCATGGCTGATGAAACGGTCATCCAAAAGGCCGGGACGGTCTCGGAAGGAGATTACTACGCGGACAGCTTCATCGGGAGCTTCGGGGAGACCATCACGATAGTGTTCGAGAGCGACGAGGATGTTGACCTCATCTTGACCAGCTTTGAAGGTTACAATGATTACAGGGACCCGGGGGAGGAGTACTTCATGACATATTCCAGAGGTACGTCGCTGAAGGTCAAACAGACCACTCTGGATGTCTTCCTCCCGGTGGACGGGGTCTACTACGTCATCGTCGACAACACCGACCTCCCGAGCACGGGCGCGATGCCCACAGGCAACGTTTCCTACTCGATCGAGGTGACAATGACGGGAGAGGCCGACACCTTGGGGGTGACGCTGATCGCATGCGGTGTAACGACGGCCATCGTTCTCATCGTCATCATTGCGGCCGTGTACGTATACATGATAAGACCCAGACAGAAGGAGAGGGCTGAGAAGGCAGAGTCTCCATTGTACCAGATGTCCAAATCCACCGGCCCCATGAACTGCCCTGCGTGCGGTACCTATTCGACCTACGGGACATACTGCCCCAAATGCCAGCGAAGGCTGCGATAGTGTTTTAATGGCATCCACGTTACCCCGATGAGTTCAATGAGACTTGGGAAGGGCGGTTCCCTTTCCTCGGCGGAGGGTGCTTCGGAGAAATGCGAGTACCAGATGCGGACCATCGGCGACAGCGTCGATCTGAATGTACTGTGCAAGAGCTGTGATGGCAAGGCAAGTCTGCTGGAGAGGGAATGCAGAAATGGCGTGATGGAGATCCTGCTGGAGGAACCGATCCCTGATTCAATCATCCTGTCGGGGTTCGTGGAGACGCTGTACGAGAATGATGCGGTGGAACTGGTTCAAGCTTTAACGGACACCTTGAGGGCGGTCGCAGGATTCAGCAATAGAAGGCCGGGAGCTGATTCGGAAGGATGCTTGAAGTGTAAGAAGGCGCCCGCATACATCTTCAACAAGATCGAGAAGGCCTTCAAGAAAAGCCTTCCGGCATTCAGCAGGGAAGTGAGGCTGCAGTCCTCGGGTCTGTCCACTGATCGGGATTCCTGCAAGAAGTGTCTTGAGTCGACCAAGAGCGATCTGAGGTCCTTGTCCAACCGATTAGATGAGCTGAGGTCCTGGATCCTGGGGCGCGCTTTCAAGATATCACCTGCGGGGGGGAATGAGGGAACAACACTCATTGAAACGAGGTCGTTGGTAACTGGCATGAAGAGGGTTCTCAGGGAGAACAGTTCAGTCAGGCCCTGCTTTTCCTCGTCCTGGGTGACATCCGACCGAGTGAGCGGTTCCGATCTGATAGCGGCATACAAGGTGAAGGATGAGGAAGTTGAGCTGCTCTATTTGAAGGACAGTGGGGAGTGCATCTACCGGATAACCCCGCTGGAATATCAGTTGCCTCTGAGTCACGTGAAGCTGGTTCATCTGGTGCTCGAAGAGCTCATGGACCATTATCCCAAGAACGTGTCCCTGGAGAGTTTGGAACAGACGAGGGCGTACGTTATCAGAGAAGCCGAGAGATTGATCCCAGAGCTGGCGTCCAAGCATGAGATGATCCTCGGATCGAACAGGGAGGAGGAACTTGAGAACGGAAGGACGATATCCGAGATAGTTGCCAAATACACCTCGGGGCTGGGCGTCATAGAGGTTCTACTGAGGGACGATCACGTTCAGGACGTGTATGTTGACGCCCCCGCTTCATCGAGCCGTGTTCACGTTGTCATGAGCGGGATAGATGATGAACGGATGGGGACGAAGCTTGCGACGAACATCAGGCTGGGTGAGGACGCTGCCGAGTCTCTATTGTCCAAGTTCAGATTGGAGAGCGGAAGACCGTTCTCGGAATCCATGCCGATCCTGGAGCACAACCTTCCCTCCTTCGGCACGAGGGTGACAGTGGTAGGTCCGCCGTTGAGCCCCAATGGGATCGCGATCGCATTGAGAAGACATTCCACCAGGCCCTGGACGTTGCTGAGGCTCATGGCCAATCGAACGCTGACCGCTGATGCAGCCGGACTGATCTCCTTCCTCATAGACGGTCGGTCGACGATCCTTGTCGCCGGTTCCAGAGGCGCTGGCAAATCCTCCCTGCTGGGGGCAATGATGCTGGAGTTCCCCAGAAGCCAGAGGATAATCACCATCGAGGACACGCTGGAACTGCCGGTGGCTGCAATGCAGGAGCTGGGATTCAAGGTCCAGAGCCTGTACGTCCAGTCCTCCCTGGGCGGAAAGGGGCAGATGACAGCTGACGAGGCCCTGAGAGTGTCGTTGAGGTTGGGCGAGTCAGTGCTTGTTCTTGGAGAGGTGAGAGGGCAGGAAGCCAGAACGCTTTATGAGGCGATGAGGGCGGGCACCGCGGGGAGCTCGGTGATGGGAACGTTCCACGCGGATTCGGCCAAGGCGGTGTTCGAGAGGGTGGTCCACGACATGGGGATAAACGCGAAGTCGTTCAACGCAACTGATGTGGTGATCGTCTGCGGGCTCACGAGGCCCGGGGGCACGCAAAGGGAAATGCGAAGGGTGGTCCAGATCGCCGAGGTCGCCAAGGAGGAAGAGGGCAGCTTCACAGACCTTATGAGATTCAACGAGCTGGAGGACAGGTTGCTATCCAAAGATGGAGAATCCGAAAGAACCCGCAGCATTGCCAGGTCCTGGGGAATGAGCACACGGGAAGCCAAAGAGAATGTGGAAGCCAGAAGCAGGATGAGGCAAGTGATAGTTGACTTCGCTCTGCGGGAAGATAGACCGTCCCTCCTGGAGGCGGAGTTCGTGATCCGTTCGAACGTTGCATTCCGTCAGCTCATCGAGAAGCATCACAGCACGGGTTCGATCGACTGCGGAGGAGTTCTGAGAGAATGGAAGGAATGGTTCAACAAGGTTGCTGGCTATGCGTGAATCCTCCAATGCCGAGAAGAGAATCCAACTCGAATGCCAGGGCAGGGCGCCCGAACTGATAGGGTACATGGCGATGAGCATCCGGCTCTCACCGTCCCTGACGAGGGCGATCACGTTCGCCGCGAGGAACATGGAAGGTCCGATAGGCTCTGGACTGAAGAGGATACTGTGGAACGTGTACATGCGGAAGTACCACTCGGTGGAGGATTCCTTCACTGCGACCGCGAACGAGTGGGGGAAGGCGAACGAGGATCTGAAGAGGGCGTTGTTCGCTGTCAAGAGCGCCACTCTGGAGGGGACAGATGAAGGGCGGGAGAGGAGTCTTGACAAGGCGATGGACATTGTCATTTCTGGAACAAAGAAGAAGATGGAGGAGTTCGCGAGTTCTCTGTCAACGCCAACGACCATCCTGTTCGCTCTTGGGATACTGCTGCCGATGATACTCGGTGCAATGCTCCCGATGGTTTCGCTGGGAGGTCTGGACCTGAGCCACAGAGCGGAGGGTTCTGGAAATGGTGGTGGAATTCACCCGCTTCTTGTCGTGCTGTTGATGGATGTTGTCTTCCCACTCGCTGCATTTCTCTACGCGTTCCACATACTGTCTGGAAGACCGGGCGTTGTCTCGTCAATTCAGATCGAGAGTAAAAGCGATCCTCTGAGGTGGACCGTCCTACTCTTGGTGGTACTTGGAATGTCACTGGGTGTGTTTGGAATCTTGAACCTGAGCACTTTCGGGCCTTACCTCATCATCTGGAGCGCGGCTCTTCCTGCTTCAGTCCACTTGATATCGAGAACTCACAGAAGGAAAAGGGAAAGAGAGAAGATCCTGAGAATGGAAGAGGAATTCCCTGACGTCTTATTCCAACTGGGGACGAGGATTTCGGAAGGGGCGCCACCCGAGAAGGCGGTAATGGAAACAGCAAGGTCATTGAAAGGGACATTGTTCGGGGACTTACTTCGCAGTGCTCAGCACAGGATGATCGTGTTCGGTCACACGTTGGAGAGGGCGTTCTTCGGAGAGGCTGGATTGTTTGAGGGTTTACCATCCAAGAGAATAGGAGCGACCATGAGGTCGTTCGTGGAGATCGCGAAGAAGGACTCGGTCAAGGCGGGGCAGATGGTGATCAGCACGTCAGATCATCTGCAGGAGATACAGAGATTGGACGAGGACACCAGGAGGAATCTCAGGACGTCAACGGAAAGCATGAGGATGACCAGCCTGCTCTTTGCTCCCATCGTGATGGGGGTGACGTTCTCTCTCTATTCGCTGCTGTACGAGACATTCACAGCCATGGGGCAGACCGAGGGGATGATGTCCCCATCCATCTTCCTCATCGTGCTTGGAGTGTATGTGGTACTGATCGCCGTGGTGGCGACATACTTCGTGACCGCAATACAGAAGGGTCCTGATAGAACGGAAAGGGATCACTCCATCGGGACCGGGCTCCTCGTTTCAGTCGTGGCATACACAATCTCGTGTCTGGCTGGACAGGCATTGATCACATAGAGCCCCAGTTTGGGGGTAATCCACAAGTATCGGCGTGGAGTAAGATATTTACTATCGAAGAACAATCAACATCGAGGTAGGGTGCGAACTTGCGGAGGCGATCTTCACTTCCAGCTACTCTAATACTATTCGTCATTCTGATCCCTTTTGCGAGCAATCCTTGTTCTGCAGATGACGGTGTGCCGCCACAAGTGGATCGGCTTTACCCTCCAGACAGAGCGCTCTTAAGCCCTGGAGACCAATGGATTGAACTGAATTTCACCGAGGCGATGAACCGGACCTCCGTGGAGAACTCGATTGTAATCACCCCATATGTTGACTATCATCCAAGGAATACTTTTTGGACGGTGGACAATACGACTTTTTTCTTCGTCATCTTCGTACCGACGGACGGCACGTATCACTTCACACTGCAGGACACAGCAAAGGACATTAATGAAACACGAATCGATTCCTCCTTCTCATGGTCTTACATTTTCAAAGGGGAGGCCATCACTGCAGGTGGTGAAGAATTTCATTTTCCGTGGTGGGTAGGCGTTCTCCCAGCGACCTCGCCCATAGTCCTGATATTCGTTGTTTGGTTTCTCTATGAATGGAACAAGAAAAGGAAGCTTACACCCGAGCAGAGAGAGAAGTTGAGGAACCTTCAGCCCACGAAGCTGGATACGCTTGACAAGACCGTGCTGATATTGTTCGCTATCGTCCTCGTAGCGGCAGGTCTCTTCTTCGCATTTGGGTGGACTGATTTGATTATCGTGGTGGGGATACTGGGTCCGATCGTCGGGCTCCTGGCCATGTTCGCTTTTGCCATCGGGGCTTCATCGGTGTCGAGCAGCAGGAAGTTCGTGGAAATGACCGATTCAGAATTCACAGAAGCCCAAATGAAAACTTACACGTGGGAAGAGAGGGTCAAGTCCATCAAGCAGATCGTAATCGGCATGCTGATTCTCTTCGCCATATTGTCCATGGTTTCTGTACTTACGGCATATTTGCTGTTTGGAGGGGATGCCTTCTCGATGCTCTCAGGATTCCTCTATTTTGTGCCGATCTTTGTGGTCCTGATCATATTCTATTACTACTTCTCCAGAAGAAGAGACTCGGGATCTCAATAACCAATGAACGTCAAGCTCGGCTTGCCGGTGATCAATGATAACTGATACCCCTCGGCCTGCACCGCCTGTGGATCATACACTCCTGCTGGCATCTCGTATGCGTGGAACTTCCACAGTCCAGATATCATGAATGCTATCCCAGCGATGTTCGGGATCCGGTCACAGTACCAGTCCAAGGTATGTGTCTCCACGGTCTCCAGGGGCACCGCAAACGACGTCTGGGGAGATGCAAAATCCAAGATAATGACTCCAACACTGTAAGTGCTGCTGCCGTAGTTCCCCCCGGAATCCATGGGCATGATCATGTAGTAGACCTCTTTCTCGGCTGTGAGAACGCCAACGTCCGTCCAGGAGCTCTGGGTCGACGGAACCACCGCCTCCGCCTGAAGGCTGAAGTCGTGCAGACCGTCCCTTTGATCCGATCTGAATATCCAGAACTCGCTCGCCCCTGGCAGAAGGTCCCATGTGAGGGTTATGTCGTTCCCGACCTGCTGGGCGGTAAGGCTCTTCCTGAAATTCACGGAGTCCCATATCCGATCCTGGAACCTGATCATCGATGCTGGCTGTCCGCAGAACGTATAGGTTGAGCTAGAGCTGAAGTGGACCTCATATCCGACGCCGGGCTCAACTATCGTGTCATTCATCCCATTCCCCATTCCGAGGACGTGGGTCACCCAGTGACCCGATGGGTTCATCCACCTGATCATGGTCGCGTTGACCATGTCGTTCACGTACCAACTGACATTGTGGATGACGAAGGGCTCGAGAGGAAGTGAGAAGGTATTGTAGCCAGTGGAGAAGTGTTTGGTCCACTTGCCAGCGGTGTTGCTTGTGACGCTCTCGGCTCCAGGTCTGTAGACCGCCCTCACCGTGTAGTAGTATTCTACGGGAGCCGTTGTATTGGCCGCATTCGGGTCGAACCAATAGGTCCTGCGTGGTCTGGGGTCATTAGAAGTATTATGGATTGGGTTCCAGAAGTCGAACTCTCTCTGGTCGGTGCTCCGGTAGATAAGATAGTAGTTGACATTTGGAGCTTGTGGGGCCGTCCAGTTCAGGAGTATGTGTTCTCCATCGTAAAGACTGGTCTTGAGATTCTCCGGCGGTGGGGGTGGGGGAACAGGATTCAACGGATACCTGTCCTTGGTCTCGATCGGGCCAATAATCTGGTACGGCGTATCTCCAATTCCATCGGCACCGGGTATGTTCTGGTTGGGTCCGCTCCTGTTGTCAACTCCGGTGTAGTCGCTCCACCAGTTGCCTCCGGAGGGGTAACCATTATCCCACTGGTTCACGGAGGTGTCCCCGGCTTGCTGGAGATTATGACTGAAATTATTATGATAGACGAAACACGGAGCTGACGATTTGAGGTACACGCCATTGTCGTTGTTGGTGATGTTGTTCCTGGCAATGATGCCGATCGAACTCTCCAAGTAGATGCCCATGCCGTTGTAGATAACGCGGTTGTCTGCGATCGTCAAATCCTCGGATTCTTCATTGTATATTCCATTCACATTGTAAGAGATGTCATTGTCAACAATGGCAATGTTGTTGCTGAAATGACTGGAGACTCCATAGCTGTTGTTAGAGACATCATTCCCATTGAACGTGATGAAGTTAGAATACCAGACGGCGGCTCCATCTCGGGAGTGATGCGATGGCGAGTTCTCAGCAATGGTGATTCCAGAGGAGAAGCCCAGCTGGATGCCGATGGTGCTGTCGACCAGGATCTGATTCCTCACCGATACCCCGCTGCAGTTGGCCAGGATCACCTGTCCCGCAGTGGGTGGAACGGTCCCCGATGTTCGATTCTTCCAGTAATACACGGGTTTCCCATTCACCATGTTGGAAGTACCGATGCTGTGGCTGTTCCATTGTCTCCGCTCATCACCAAGCAGGACGATTCCGTTCGATGTCATGCTGTTCATCGTGAGCGTGTGATGCACGCCGCGTTCTATTGTTATACCCGCATCGTTGTTGGAGATCGTGTTCGTGGAGATGGTGTTGTTATGGGAGCGGTATGAGTAAACTCCCGAGTTCGTGTTGAAGGATATCACATTGTTCTCGATCCTGTTCAGGTCACCTGAGATGCTTATCCCGTGGTCCTGATTCCCCACTATGGTGTTGTCATGAACGTTGTTGTGAAGCCCGACCAAAACGATGCCGTGGTACCCATTCCAGGAAGCGAGGTTATGATGGACGGTGTTGTTATGGGAGTAGGAAAGGCTAATGCCGGCACCGATCTCGCTTGACGACACATTGTTCTCAGAGATCACATTCCATTGGGATTCTGCAATCATCATATTGTTCCCGCGGTTCGAGGAGAAGTTGTTACGGTAGATGGTGTTCCAGTTTGAGTATTGGGAATAGAAATACCCCCCGTTGTTGTTGGCAACGTAATTGCGGAGCGTACCCCCCATGTAGAGGCCTTCGCTGTCCCCCAGAGTGTTGTTGACGACCATGTTGTCATCGGATGCCACGATGAAGAAGCCATATTGGTTGTTTGAGTACACTGAATTACCGGAGATGTAGTTGTGGCGGGAGAACTCTATATGGATGCCTTCGTAATTGTGGGTTGCGCTGTTGTTGATTATCTTGTTCCAGCTACTGAACATCGATACATAGATCCCCAGGTCGTTATGGGAGGCGTTGTTGTTGGCGATTGTGTTGTTGTAAGAGTGCTTCAGAAAGATGGCGTCAGAGGTATTGTGGACGATATTGTTCTCGAAAGTGGTGAAATTGGAGTACCACATGGCAATGCCATCGTAGCATTGAGTGATGATGTTGTTCGAGATGTTGGTGTGGTTTGCGAACCAAAGTTCGATCCCGGAACTGCCCAAAGAGAATCGAGCGCTCACGATTGAGAACCCGGTGATACTTGCCCATTCCACAGTTATGTTGATGACGTCCCCGATAAAGCTGCCGTTGATTATGGTGGTGTCCCTGTCCTCTCCCATCAACTTCAAGGGTTTTCTGAAAACTAATTGTTCGTGGTATATCCCGCTGTAAACGAAGACCGTGTCTCCTGGGTTGGCGTCGTCCATTGCGGTTTGAATGACCGAATAGTTCCCTGGACCGCCTCCGCCCACGAAGAGTGTGCTGGCACTGGCATGGTCCGGGATGAGGGATATTGTCATGGAAAAGGTGCTCATGGAGACGAGCGTAACGATGAGAAAGCTGAAGCCCTTTGTTCTGCCCACCTAGTCATCTCCCCTATTGAATCTGTGATGGGTCATTATTAACTGTTTTGGTAACTCCATCGTAAGACCCTAGTTTTGGACCGTCCAGATCACGTTTAGGGGCACATGGATCCAGTAACCTTCTCCGGCCTGAAGAATGTCCGAGTCCTGCAATTCCCTCAGGAAGTACGGAGGAGAAGATGGGTCATAGCCTTCCACCCTTGTCGCCCCTGTTTCGGCCTTCAGGTCCCCTACCGCGTATGTTGTGTTGAATGAAGGGAAACCGAGGAGGTTCCAGCCGGCTTTCAATTGAATCATAGTTTGATCTGGCACGATACCGGCAACCGTGAAGTTCGAGTCCTCAGCAACATCAATCCAGATTCCCGTGAAGACGTATACGTCTAGTAAACTGGCACCGTAGGGTTTCGACTCCGCGAAGGATTCCCATTCTCGAGTCAAAGAGTCGTAAGACCATGCTTTGTCATAAGATACCGTTTGCAGAACCACCTCTAGAGTTGAATCCAATTGATACAATGGGAAAGAAACCAATGCAGGTCCCTTCGAGAGAGGTTGTGTGAATTTTCCCATTTGATGCTGGGCGCAACTCGTTCGGTCATTCAAATCCACGGCACACACCCGATAGAAGTAGTCATTGGGATCGCCTTCACCTGCAAGATTATCGATGAACTCCGATGTCCCACTGGGCACCGAGGCGATGAGCCCGTAACTGGCACCGGTCGCATCAAAGATGGTGTGTCTATGAATCCTGTATTCAACGACCGAGTTCTGACCAGAACCGTCGTCAAACGAGAGCGTCCAGTTGAGAACTACATGCTCATGATCGCTCCCGCCAAGAGTCGCCGAACGAATGAAAGGAGTCCCTGGAACGGATGTCGGAGTGGCATTGACCTCATTTGAAATCGGCCCTTCCCCGATTGCGTTCTTTGCTGTTACGACGTAATAGTATGTCTGTCCGTTCGTCAACAAGAACGTGTCCGTGTACGTAAGGAGATTTCCAACCTCTGCGAGGGATAGTTCTGTGCCTGGTGAGGGTCCCCGAAATATCCTGTAATTCGTGATGGAGGAATTACCGTCAAGAGCGGGAGCCTCCCAGGTTAGGGTGACGTTCTGATCACCCGCTGAGGCTGAAAGATTCTGAGGTGCTGAAGGTGGGAATACGGGAGATTGGGCTACCGGGTTCATTAGAGGATATCTGTCCTGGCTGTCGAAGTCGATGTCGTAAGGGGTGTCGCCGATTCCATCGCTTCCGGGCTGGTTCTGATTGGGACCATTCATTGTGTCGATGCCCGCATAATCGCTCCAGTAGTTCCCGCCTGATGGATAGCCGTCATCCCAGAAATTTGACTCAAAATCATAGGCTTGGTTCAGATTCTCGATGAAGTTGTTGTGAAAGATGGTGTTGTTGATAGAAGTCGCGTTGACCTTCATTCCCCAAGCATTCCTCGATATGGTGTTCCTCACAATCGTATTATGGCCGCTCGATCCAACGATGCTGATTCCGCCGTCCGAATTCTCCATGACTGTGTTGTTGTCAATCGTATTGAGATGCGCGTCGAAAAGAAGTATCCCGTTCAAGTTGCTTGAGACGTTACTGTCAACGATCAGGTTATGGTAGCTGTGAATCCCGATGAGTATTCCTTCTTCGTTGTTCAACTGGACGCTGTGGTTCGATATGGTATTGTTGCTGCAACGCTGGAGGAACAAGAGGCCCATGTCATTCAAGGTAGCAACATTGTTGGCCATGATGTTGCGGTGAGAGTCAACGACCAATATGCCGAATGGATTGTTTGATACGCTGTTGTTCTCGATTATCCCGTCATTTGAATGGCTGTGCCTGATGCCCTCGCGTCGGTTGTCTGTAACAGTATTATGGGAGACTGTGCAATTGTGGCATTCAACGAGGTAGATGCCACGTTCATTGTTCGAGACATTGTTGCCGCTAATGAAGTTGTCATTCGAAAGTTCGGTCTCAATGCCGTAACCACTACCTGAGATGTTGTTACCGAAAACGTCATTGGAATCTGAGAAGGGTAGGATGATTCCACCTCCTAAGCTCGAGTTGATTGTGTTTCCGCTGATGGTGTTGTTGTCGGAAGAAGCCAGCAAGATAGCCATTCGGGCGCCAAGGAAATCATTGTCGGCGTAGACATTGTGATCAGAGGCCCATGAGTAGATCCCGTATCTGTCAGTGTCATCGGAGATGTTGTTGTCAACCAGTGTGTTTCCATGAGAGAAACCAAGCTCGACGCCAATAGAGCAGTTGTAAAGAGTCTGATTGTTCACGCTGACGCCAGTCGAATTTGCCAATATGACCTCCCCAGCCCCAAGAGGTACGGTTCCCCCTGTCCTGTTCTTCCAGTAATAGAGGGGTTTTCCATTGACGGTATTGGTTACATCAATGATGTGGGTGTTCCAATGTTCGAGCAGGTCGCCTCCCAGTGCCACTCCGTTCTCAATCAGTTCGTTATCTGTGACTATGAAGTAACTTGAAAAGTCTAGGTTCATGCCGAAGTTCTCGTTCGAAGAAGCGTAGTTGCCATCTAATGTGTTATTGCTACATTCATAGAATTCGAATCCATCATATTTGTTTGAGGATACGTTGTTGTTGGAGATCGTACTGTCGTTAGTCAACCAGAAACTCATCCCGTACAGTTCACCAAAGACGACAGTGTTGTCGACAAATGTACTCTCATTTGACCATTCGGAGACCAAGCCATACCAAAAGCTGCCAGAAACAGTGTTGTTTGACAAGATGATATGGTCTGAATACTCCACATAGATGCCGTAGGAGTTATTGGAGACCGTGTTGTTGGTGATGTGATTGTCGTCAGAGTATTCAATCGAGATGCCTACGGAGGTTCCTCGCACATTGTTGAAGGAGATGTTGCAGTTCTTGACGTGATAGAGCAGTATCCCTGCGTTTCCCAAACCAGCCTTCACGAGGAATCCCGTCAAGTTTACCCAATCCTCGGTCACGTTGACGGCGTCACCGTTTGCGCCGCCGTCGATTGTTGTCGTATTACGGCTCTCCCCCACGAGAGACAGGGTCTTATTGACAATGACGTTCTCATAGTATGTCCCGTTGTAAACGTAGACAATATCTCCAGAATTGGCCGCATCAATCCCACTTTGGATGGTTGTGTAGTTCCCAGGTCCAATCCCGCCAACAAAAAGAGTGGCTGCCCTCGAATTCTCAGGGAGTATCGCTACAAGTACCGAGAACGAGCTCAAGATGACAACAATAACCAATACAACGCTTGCTTTCCTACCTCTCACGCACTCAGCACCCTCATAACTAAGCGGTGTTGGAGCCTAAAATAGTTTTTGGACGAATCCACGTAAACAGGAGTTCCATCCATTCAAAATGGTTTGCCAAAGGGGTTAATTACGCAAGCGCGATATCCCCTCTAATGCCCCAAATCGTTCTCGTCGGAGATGTCCACGAAGGCATGAACTTCGGCTTCAAGGTCGACCCAGATACCGGCATTTCCGAGAGGGCGATGGACCTCCACAAGAACTTCTCATTGGCTGCGAAGCATGCAATGGAGGCTGATTCTCCCTTGTTCATAATCCTCGGGGATCTGTTCGACAGGACCCACGTCGCACCCGCTTTCAGAGAGCTCGTTAGAAAGGATGTCGTAGAACCGCTTGAGGAAAAGGGCATCGAAACCTGGATACTGGCCGGCAACCACGATCAACCGAGGAGCACTGCGAGGAGCACCTCACTGGACGACTTCAGAGGTTATTCCAATGTTGAAGTCTTCAGAGAGCCGACCACTCAAGTTGTTGAGATCGACTCCAAGAAAGTGGGCTTCCTCATCATACCATACCTACATCCTGAGCAGGTCGTACAAAGGGTCAAGGAGAAGCTCGGGGAGGATGTCCCGAGAGAGCAGGCGTACGAGCTCGCAAGAAAGATCTGGAAAGAATGGATGGCAGAGAAATCCAGGCAAATGGATGCAGATTTCAAAATCCTCCTCGGGCACTTCTACGTCGAAGGAGCAAAGATCAGCAGCACGACCCACATCGAGCACCTGCCCAACGAGTTCTCGTTCGCCAAAGAGATGATCCCGGACGACATCGACATCACCGTCTTCGGCCACATCCACCTGCATCAGGTCGTTTCCAAGAAGCCGCTGATAATCTACACCGGCGCGCCGGAAAGGATAGACTGGGGCGAGAGGGAGGACGACAAGGGCTTCATCACGATAGATACCGACACAAAGCAATGGGAGTTCGAGAAGCTCAAAACAAGACCGATGTTGAAGATCTCAATTGATATCACGGATTCAGAGAACCCAACAGAGGACATCCTGGACATGATCCCCGCGGACATCGGGGACGCCATGATCCGGCTCGAGGTCATCTCCAAAGAGGGCATGAGGGCGAGGATAGATGAGAACAGGATATCCGCGAAACTCAAGGATTCGTTCCATTACGGAGCCAGCTGGAAGGAGGAGAAGGTAGAGAAGGTCGGCATCGTGGACTTCACACTGGACCCGCTTCAACTGTTCAGGGACTTCGTGGTACTGAACTACGACGATCATCCGAAGAAGAATGAGCTGCTGGATGAAGGCGAGGCCATGCTCAGGGAGGTGCTCAATTGAGGCCTCTGGAGTCGTTCGGGAAGGAAGAGGAAGAGTCGTTCATCAAGGAAGAGGTCGCCCCGGTGATTGTGGCCGAGACGGGCGAGGGTTTCGTAATCGAGGAGTTGGAGATGAGCGGGTTCATGCGTTACGTGGACAGGACCGATCCTCCGCTGAGATTCCCCGAGAAGTTCACTGTCATCACCGGAAAAACAGGTTCAGGCAAGACATCGATCCTGGATGCGATCACTTTCGCACTGTACAAGAGAACATCAAGAACGGACATATCGGGCATCAAGATCACGGACATCGTCAAGAACGGCGGACACGTCAAGCTGGTGTTCCATCAAGCCGGCAATAGGTACGAGGTGAGAAGGGGGGTCGCTACCAACGGTTCGACCTACCTGGAGCTCTACAAGGACGGCAACCTCATAGGGGGCAAGATACCCGAACTCGAAGCGATCATCAAGGACATCATCGGCCTGGACTACGACGGCTTCAGGAACTCCACCTTCGTCCGGCAGGAGGAGATGAAGGAACTCGGAGCCGAGAGCGGTTCGAAGAGGCTGGAGATATTCCAGAAGCTGTTCCGGTTGGAGACGTTCGAGAAGGCGCAGGAGCTCGCGAAGAAGAAGTTCAGAGAGGCCAGAAGGGAGATAGAGACCTCAGAGAGGGAGATGCTGGTCAGGAGAGAGGGCACAGCCAAACTGCCGGAGTTCAAGGAAGATCTGAAAGAAAGGCAGGAGAAGTTCGATTTCGGGAAGGAGAAGCTGGACAACGTCAAGAAGGAGTTGCTGGTCGCCGATGAGAAGTTCAAGAGGTCGGAGAACGACCATGAGGATTATGTCAAACTGGTGGACCAGATAGAGAACAAAAAGAGGACGATAGAGGACCTCATCCAGAAGATCGAGAGAAAGGAACTGGAAAGCAAGGACTCCAAAGAGCTGAAAGGGAAGGTGAAGACGCTCGAGAAGGACGTGAAGAACTACGACAAACTGGTCGCGGAGAGGGAGAAGCTCACGAAGCTGGAGCAGAAGAGCGCCTCACTGAAGAAGCAACTGGAGCTCCATAACAACCAGAAGGGAAACATAGAAAGCGAGTTCCAGGAGAAGGTCGCGTCGTTCAACAAGAGGGTGAAGGAGCAAAGGGAGAGAATCGCATCGTTATCAACTGACATAGGAGAAGAAGAAGCATTTGGCCTCTTGAGAAAGGAAGGTTCGCTGACCGAGAGGATCGACAGGATCAAGAAGGAGATTGACTGGCTCAAGAATCAGAAGGATATCATTGACACCATCAAAACGGAACGAACGGAAGCGGAAAAGGAGCTCAAGGCGGTCACCGAGAAGGTCTCAGGAATCAGCAAGGACTCGTTTGTGCTCACCGAGATCGAAGAGAACGTCTCGGATATGAGGGGGCTCATAGAAGAAGAGAAGAAGAGGCGCGATGAATCTGCCTTCAAGATCGAGCAGGACATTGAGGGTCTCACTGAAGAAGTCGGGAAGGTCGGTTTCGACGAGAAGAAAGAGCAGAGACTAGGAGAGATAGCTCCACAGATCGATGAACTGCAGGACAAGAAAGAGGAACTGGAAGACGCAAGGGCAGGACTCGAGAAGATGGGCGATGTCACCAAGCTCCTGGAAGAGCTCAACTCCCAGAAGGAGAAGGAAGAGAAGGCCCTGAAAGAGGCGGAAGAGCGTGAGAAGGAGAAGAAGGTCGCCGAAGAGAAGTACGAGAAGAACAGGGAGAAGCTGGAAGAGCTCAGAACCAAAGAGAAGGGACTGGACAGGGATATTCACGGAATGAAGGTCAAGATCGAGGAGCTACAGAAGAGGATAACCGAGCTGGAAGCGGATACCAAGAAGCTTGCAGATGTGGAGAAGGAGACAGAGGAGCTGAGAGCCAAGAGCGAGGTGTACTCGATCCTCAAGGACAACATACTGCACCGGAAAGGTGTGGTGATGTACGCGATTAACCAGTTATTGCCGACGTTGGAGATTGAAACTTCCCAGAACCTGTCGGAGCTGACGGATGGGAGGTTCAGCCGGGTGCAGTTGAGGACGCATGAGGAAGATCGCGGTTATGGCGTGAAGATAGAAGTGGAGGGTCCTGACGCCAAATGGCATGATGTGGCGGAGTTCAGCGGCGGTGAGAGGACGCAGATAAATGCGGCTTTGAGATTCGCGATAGCGAAGGAACTGGCCAGCATGCCGCAAGTGGGCAGGACATATGGAAGGATGAAGACGCTTTTCATAGATGAGGGGGATCTGGGTTCACTGGATACCGAGACCAACAGGGACCTGTTCGTACAGAAGCTGTTCAACATGGGGGAGTTCTTTGATAAGATCATTCTGATAACTCATTTGGTGGAGGTCGCTGACAGGTTCCAGGGCCAGATAAGGATAAACATGACCCCGGAGCAGGAGTCGAGGATCGAGGTAATCAGATAGCGACCGCTTATTTCCTAGGAAGTGACATCACTGGGACAGTATACTATTCATTCAGGAACCGGAAAGAGATACGAGAGATGAATGTAGCTATATGAGATCTGCAGATTTCCATCCAAGTCCACTTTGGAGAAGTACTCAGACTGGGAAAAGGCTACAGCAACTTTCCATCCACTGTCCCTAACGATGTAGTCGCTTCTGCCGTGGCTGACTTGCCCTGTGAATGCCCAAGGTAGAAAGGTGTAGATACCGTGGATCCACACCCGAACGTTGCCTAAACTCACCCAACTGCCGCTACCTCCTGTTTCGCCAGGACAGAAAACGCCGTACACGGTGCCCCACACGTTTCCGTCTCCGTTGGCGTCCACCCCCCCACCTCCAAACCACGGATCATAGTACAGGTTACGTTCTTGCGCCGCAATCAGGATACATCTGCCGTCGAATGTTCTCCATGGCATGCCCTCACCGAGGTCGTAGGTTGGCAAAGGAGTATGGCGATCGCCATCCTCATCTGATACCAAGAGGACGTAAGTGTGATACCCCCAAGAAAAGCCTAAGTATCGATAGAATGTTCTGCCAAACTTCAGCGGAAGGACATCGTACTGGTTGGGTACATACCCCTCAAGGTACCCCCACCATCCGAATCCCCAAGCCGGGACCGCTTGCGTGAATGTGATAGACGTGTAGACCCTGCCTCGGAGGTTCATGGTGGAATTGACGTCATGGTAAAGCCAAGCGTAGTCATACTTGGTTCCATCCCAATCCCAGTCTCGATTGTCACCCAAATCTGATGTGAACTCGGGCAGAATAAGTGCCCCACTGTTTCTTGGTAGCCATCCGTGAACGCCAGTATTCACTCCGTTTTCTCTACAATTCCCTGAGCGTGGATGTACGGCGTAGTAAGCGACAACATGATCGTCCGTGTCCCCATCGCCGTTCCAATCATGGTTGTCGTATGATTCCACGAGATTGTAGCTGGTAACCACCCAGCCGTCATCCCTCATAGAAGTGGCTCTAGTATCAGACTGTATTCCGGCTGAACAGACATGATTGACCGGAGGTCTGGTGGGAAATCCACCGACATCGATGCTACCCACGAAGTTGTCGGAGAAGTCACTGTCCATTTCCGGATTTGAGTTCAATCCAAGGAGGTGCTCGTGAGAGTAATAGGACACGAAATCACCTGCTACCTGGACACCGAAGAACTGCCCCCTCAGTTCAAAGGCCATGAACCGAGGTGTCACGCCGATTCTGAATATCTTCAGACTGGGTTCTCTACCGTAATAGTCAACCACGAACGCCAGATTCCCTTCATTACCTCCAAGAAGAACATCGATGCCTGTCTCAAAATAGGTCATAGCATCCGGTATGTTGTCGCAGCCTGCTTGACCGTTATAAGCCCCGTAAGTGAGCTCATCGACGCATCCGTCGCCATCATCATCCAGGCCATTGATAGATCCAGGTCGATAGAAGTAATAGGCAACCCATTCAATGATTCCATTGCCGTTTTGATCTCCAATGTAGTACTCGTGCGTGATCCCGACCTGATACTCGCCAAGGGATTCGGTTGTGGTGCTGTATCCTCCTCCAGTGTTGTATGGTGGCCCGCGAAGATCTTCAATCAGCTCATCGTGCAGTGGTTGATATGGAGGATCAAGACCGAGAAAGGCGCCATCGTCCGAGAATTCGAGATAGGGATTCCTCCTGTCTTCGTCAGCAGCTTGATTTGAAGTCTCTGATTGCCAGAACTCATATGCCTCGTACGGGGAAACTCGGCTGAGGTCGTTGTCCGCTAACTCATTGAGGGTACCGATTGATGTGCCTATAGTGCTCATCAGGAACAGGAGGACAATGGAGATTGGAAGAGTGCTTCTCCAACTGACTCTGTCTGCGTCTGCAATTGACTTCTGCCCCTCGTGAGGACCTCCAAACATCCCGCTCACCTGTTGATGCTCCATCTGGTTTGGGGGCTATAAGTATTTTGGCTTTTCCATCAGCGTGGCCCGTTTCACATTCACCCACCTCCCCCATTTTCACTTATATATGACTTCGAACACAACACTGCATTCAGATGAAGATGGATGCAGGTGGAGGGAATCACGGCGTCCTCTTGGATGGGATCAAGACCCAGCTGGGGGACATCTCCCGCTTCAGGGAGGAGCACAAGATAGACTTCAACGCCATCAGCTTCAAGGGCTTCGGACCGTCCGAAGACGCGCTGGACATGGTGGCCATTGATGGGTCATACACATTTCTACTGAATGTCTCAAGCATGTGGCTTGGCATCGTGAGGGTCGGTGCGCTCAGATACTCGCATAAGAACGACGGATACCAGCTGATCGATTCGGAATCGGTCGACGTGCCGGTCATGATCTCGACCTGGAAGAGCATCGTGAACTCGCAGAGCGAGAGGCACCAGATGATCTTCGAACACAAAGGCCGTTCCACCCAGGCCCACAAGGATATGATGAACGAGTTCAGGTACTGCGTTGAGGGTGAAATCGCTCTTTCGGCCTGCAGGAAGAACAAGAACTGCATCGTGGCGATTGATGGGGCGCTCGCGTCATACAACCCGGACATGGACTGGATGGGCGATGTAGCACAGGCTTGCAGAGAGAACGACAACATGCTCATCGGCGTCTCAAAGGATTCTCACACGCACGCGTTCAACAACCCCAGAAGGGACGAGGAGATATTCAGGATCGGCAACGGCATTGCCTACGTTAGGGTGCCAGAGTACTTCGAGAACAACCACCGGGGAACTCTGCACGGGGCCATCTACTTCGCCAAGTTCCACAAGGATGCCCCCAAATGGTTCAGGGTGGACATCGGGACATTCAAGCACGAGCCGGGTCTGGTTCTTTCAAACGTTGCTGCTTACTCCAACTCTGGGCTCTGCCTGGGCTATCCGTATCCGTTACTGGAGGCGCACAGGTTCGCGGTCACCGTGAGACAGTTCAAGAACGTGTTCGAGGACATGATGTTCGATCTAACGGAGGGTTCAGGACTATCCGCGGGTGACATACTGGAGGGATTGACATTCACCGAAGGCAACAGGAAGAGCGCTTATCATGAGTACATAGACAAAGTGAGTCGTGATCTGAAATGAAGGCAAAGATAGGAGAGATAATATCGGCATCTGTATCGGAGGGACTGGAGGCCAAGCTGGAGCTGGACAACCCAGAGGACCTGAGGATAGGGTATCCGATCATAGTCGAGGGGAATTCGTACGAGTTCTACTGCATCGTGGAGGACGTGGTGAACAAGAACCTGGAGATCGCGGAACGATTGGCGGGCTCGGCATTGAGGGATTCCATAATACCATCGGGTACGACGCACGAGGGCTACGGTGGAAGGATATTCTATTCCAAGGCGGTCCTGAGGCCGATCCAGTTGATAGACAAGGAGACGAACGAACTCTCTGAGGCCCAGACGATACCCCCATACTTCGCCGAGGCCAGACATGCTACGAAAGACGATGTGGAACGCATCTACGAGGTGAACAAGCATTCCGCTCCGGTCGGTTCCATCAGGGGCGTGGAGGAGTTCATGGTCCACCTGGACTTCAAGAAGCTGACCGAGAAACCATTCGGGATCTTCGGTAGAACGGGCATGGGCAAGAGCATCCTGAACAAGCTGGTGTGTCTCGGCATACTCGCCAAGAGGGCGGGCTCGGTTCTCATCTTCGACATGCACAGCGAATACGGCATCTACTCCAGGGGGGACAACATGGAGGGGCTGAAGTACTACTTCCCGGAGAGGGTGGAGGTCTTCTCGCTGGACCCCAAGAACACCGAGGCGAAGCCGTTCATCATCAACCCCAGGGACATCAGGCCGGAAGATCTCATAGTCTCGATGCGGGACCTGACCCAGAACATGAGGGATGCGATTTACGAGGTAGACAGGACAAGAGGCACCGAGGACCTGGTGAGGGCGATAAGGAACATCGACCCGGACTGCGTGGACGAGAGTAAGATACACCTTTCGGTTATCAACGCGGTGAAGAGGAGAATAGGAAGGCTGGACAGGTTCTCGTTCGTCAGGGGCGGCAAGGACACGTTCAAACAGATGGTGGAGATGATAAGGGATGGCAGGTCCATCGTTCTCGATTTCGGCGATTACGGCACTGACCAGATGGTCTATCTCTTCGTTGCGAACATCCTCGCGAGGCGTCTGTTCAACCTCTACGTGGAGAAGAGCGGGAACAGTCCCAGGTTGGTTGTCTTCCTTGAGGAAGCCCATAAGTTCCTCGAGCCCGAGATCGCTTCATATACCATCTTCAACAGACTGGCCAGGGAGACCAGGAAGTTCAATCTGATACTTGCGCTGATAGATCAAAGACCTTCGAGGATAGACGACGAGGTCAGGAGCCAGCTTGCCAACAGGTTGGTGATGTCCATGAAAGAGCCTTCGGACATCTCTTCCTCACTTGCCGGGCTTCAGGATAGGTCCATGTGGGAGACGATAATCGGAACGATTCCAGCCAGAACGGTCGCGGTCATGGGCGATGCAATCAGAATACCGACGGTAATCAACATAATGGAGTACACACCCGACAACGTCAGGACCCACATAA
Organism: Thermoplasmata archaeon; assembly: GCA_023140195.1. Lineage (GTDB taxonomy): Archaea > Thermoplasmatota > Thermoplasmata > RBG-16-68-12 > SOIM01 > JAGLME01. Next base: position 131,346 of record JAGLME010000024.1, on the reverse strand, counting down.
TCGGGGAGACGGACAGCATTTCCAACGACAAGATAGACAAGATAGCGAAGCAAGCGACCACTGTACTGGATTTCTAGCGGATGGTGACATAATCAAGGGCTTCCTCAGCAACACTCTCGTCATCGAGTGAATCTATGAAGTCTCCCTTGGATCTAATCGGCCTTGCCCTGAAGATTCTTGCAGCCCTCTTTGAACCGATGCCTGGAATTGAAGCGAGTGCACCTAATGAAGCGGTATTGACATCGAGCGGATGCTCTATACCAGTGATGCTCCGCTGACCATGGTCGGTAATGATGAGATCAACGAACTTGTTCAGTTCAGTCTCATAAGGTATTCCAACCAACAGAGGATAAGAGCCGATCTGTCTGCCAAATGTCGTCTTGCCCTTTGCCAGTTCCATGTAGACATCCTTAAGTAGGGTCTTCTTCGGGACCAGCCTCTCAAGCATGGGCCTGTCGATCTCTTCCCTGACCTTCTTCTTGAACCTGCGAAATTCCTTGTAGTGCTTTCGAACCGGGAACTTGCCCCTGACCTCCAGCACCTGCCTGATGTTAATCCTCCTGAGAAGCAGGCCAGAATCCAGAACGTCCTTCAAGAACCGGAAATTGTGCTCGAATGTCTCCTTGGTCTCTCCATCCAACCCTGAAATGAAGTTAATGCCTGGCAGGACCGCAGGAAGCCCGGTCGGACCTATCACGGCCCCCACCGAGTTCACGATCTCGATGGCCTTCAAAACATCCTCCGGCTTGGCGTTGAGGTTGTTCTTCTCCATCACCTCCGGATCTGCGCTTTCCATCCCGAAAGAGAGGACGTTGCCGCTGGTGCAGTACTTCACAAGCGATCTCAGGACCTCTCTGGACTTTTCTGGATGGGCGGCGATCACGGCTGGGTCAGCGTTGTCAGTATGAAGCACCTTCAGATTTGGTGAAACGTTGTGTATTCCCATCAGTAAACTTTCGATTCCAGAAGGATTCGGTTCCGGTGTTTCGGTCTCACCAATCCCCTCCGCATCGTAGCAGAATAGACATGCCTGGCCGCCCAGCCTGAAGTTGGTCACACCGTTCCTGCTCAGTTCGCCGATCTCTTTGATGACGTCCTCCGGGTCACGGTAGAAAGGCTTCCCGTACATGGGTTCGATGCAGAACGAACACCCTCCGGTGAAGTACCTGGCACAGCCTCTGGACATGTCTATCTCCGCGATCAGCGGCTGAGGGAAGTCCGGGTGCAGTTTGGAGGTCTTGGCCCCTTTCACCGCCCATCTGGCCCACTCATCTGGTTCGCGATCCCTGTCCGAGAAACCGCCAGATTCCAGGAGATCGAACATAAAAGCGTCCAGGTCCTTCTTTGCGAGATGGTCGAACATATTCCCGAACTCGCTCTTGTGAAATCCGAACCTGACCAGAGGACCGCCCAGAACCTTCGTGCCCTCGAACCTCTCGGCGATGTGGGCTATCTCCCTGTCCGAGACCGGCATCCCTCTGAGGTACTTCCCGGGCACAAGGCAACCGGCGATGAGGACCAGCATATCCCCCTTGAGCTCCTCCCCCTTCCTGAACCGGTCTATGGTGAGATAACGATAGGAATGTCCAGAATCCTCAACCGCTCCGGCAAGATATCTGGGATAGGGCGATATGTAAGGCGGAACGCCCAGACACGAGGGCTCGTCCACGTACCCATCCAGTATCAGAATCTCCATTGTGAGAACATTCAGCTAAGTCCATAAAAAGCATTCTGCCTTCCCGGTAGGAGAACTAAGTGAAAAACTATATCAGAAAGATGGACGTTTTTCCAGTCAATGGCGATAATAAGCCCGGACATAGATCTCATCATAGGAATCGTCCTACTTCTCATCGGACTGGTCCTGGCATTTTTCGGGAAGCTCATATGGGCGATGATGATGTCGCTCATAGGAGCCCTCATCGGCGGACTTCTTGGATACATCATAGGTATGCTTCTTGGTGGTTGGATCTTCGCGATCATCCTCAGCTTGGTCCTGGCGATCCTTCTGAGCATGGTCTTCGGCTATATGGTCGAGCTGGGTCTGGCACTGATATTGGGCCTGATGGGCTTCGCGCTGGTCTGGTTGACGTTCCCCGGAACTGCTGGCATCGTTGGAGGTGTGATCGTCCTTGCGATCATCTTCGCGGTAGCGTACTACTTCATCGAGGAGGTGGTGGCGGGCGCGACCGCTCTTATCGGCGGCATCCTGACCGGTGCCGGCGTCTTCTTCCTCACCTTCGACCTCGGGTTGAGCATCGGTGTGGGGCTCATGATATTCGTGACCGGTGCGCTGGTCCAGATCTTCGCTCTCAGGAAGCACAGAATGCGAAGGCGTTGAACCCGCGAAGTTTTAATATCGGCCAGGGGGATTTGGAAGCATGCTCCGAGTGGGCACCTGCGGTTGGACTTACAAGGACTGGATAGGGCCGTTCTACCCTCAGGACATCAAGGACATGAGGGGGAAGTGGCTCGAGTACTACGGGGAGTTCTTCCGAACCGTGGAGATCGACAGCACATATTATTCGGTGCCTGGGGAGAGGACGGTCGCCGCCTGGATCGCGAAAGGGAAACGGATTGGGGATTTTGATTTCTCGCTGAAGATGCATCGGGATGTCACGCATTCGAAGATACTGCAGGATGCGAAAGAGGCTGCGGGTAAGGCGAAGGACTTCGAGGACCAGATCATCAAGCCGCTGGCCGAGAACAATCTACTGGGTGCGGTTCTGATCCAGCTGTCCCCAAGGTTCAAGAAGCATGGGCCGCCGGTCGACAACAATGTCGATACGTTGAGAACTGTGCTGGACGCGTTGAAGGTGGACGATTACGATTATGTGGTGGAGTTCAGGCACAGGTCCTGGCTGGACGAGAGCGGGAAGGAATACGCGGATGAGCTCTCGGACATGCTCAAGGAGAGGAACGTGGCGGTCTGCATCATAGACAGTCCTTACTTCCCGAGGACGAAGGAGGCGACCGCGAACCATTCATACGTGAGATTCCACGGAAGGAACTTCGATATCTGGTGGAAGAAGGAGAAGGACGTCACCGACCACAGGATCAACAGGTACGATTACCTCTACTCCAACGAAGAACTGGACAAGTGGGTGCCCAAGCTGAAGGAGATGGATTCGGTCACGGACAAGACCAGGGTGTACTTCAACAACCACGGGAAGGCGAAGGCTGCAAAGAACGGATTCTACCTCATGGACGAGCTGGGCATTCCTCACAAGAAGAAGGACATCCACATCCGGGAGCAGTTCACTTTGGAGAGTTTCTGATCCTCACTTCTCCTTCCAGCTCATGAGCTTGCTGGCAGCTATGAAGAAGACCACTGCCAAAACCAGCACCACGGCCAGGTCTATCAGGGCGCCGGAATCATTCCCGTATATCATTGTCGCGCGTAGGCCCTCACCAAGATAGGTCAGGGGAAGAGCGTAGGCGATGGTCTGAACAGCCTCCGGCATCATCTCCAGCTGCCAGAATAGGCCCGACAGGAACATCATCGGGAACCCAACGGCATTCGCGACGGCAGCGGCCGAGTCGGAATCCTTGGCCCAAGCCCCGATGAGCAAGCCCATCGACGAGAAAAGCCAAATCCCGGCCACTACAAGGGCAAAAGCGAGAGGTGTGATGCTCACCTTGACTCCGAACGCACCGATGCCTATGGCGAGCATCAGGAGAATCGAGAACGACATGATTATCAGGTACCAGATGAACTTGGCCAGGATCCACTCTGACTTCTTCAAAGGCGTGGTGTTGAGAAGCTTGAAGTAACCTTTGGACTTGTATTCGGCGGAAACAGCGGAGAGGATCATGAGGCAGTTGAGCATGACGGCGAGGGCAATGATCCCAGGCAGGAAGAAATCAATGAACACGAAGTCCTCAGTGACTATGTCCCTCGTCTCCATGCCAACAACTTGGGGGGGCACTGTTCGATTGTCAATCGGTAGGTTCTTGTCAAGTACCTCGACCGCCGCGCCCACGGTACTAACTATGATCCCATATGAGGAGACTGTCTGATCGCCGTAGAGGATAACGTCAACAGACGTGTTGCTGACGGCGGTCGCCTCGAATCCAGCCGGAATGACCAGAGCCGCAGAAAGTGAATTGTCCCTGATGTGATCGTCTATATCAGCTGTAGGCGAGATCGTGGATATCTCAACGGTACCGGCCTGGTTCATTATCTCCAAGAATTGGTTGCTTAGGTCCGTTCCATCCAGATCCTGAACTGGAAGAGGCACCTCCGGTGATTCCGATTGGCTGAACACGGCTCCGAAGACCAAGAGCAGGATGATGGGAAAGACGAGCGCGAAGAATGCGCCAACTGGATTCCTCATGTACTGTAGAGCAAATGCTTTCACGTCCGCGATTATCCTGCTCATTTCTTCAACTCCCCCCCTATAATAGTGCCGCCAACAAGACTGATGAACGCGTCCTCCAGGGTCGGTTCGATGGTTATGAGGTCCCTGAACTGGATCCCGCTCGTGTCCAGACGGCGAATGGCTTCCCTGACCAAGACCCCCTCTCCAAGGTTGACCTTGACGTCGTTGCGAACCCGTTCTACGGCGAAGCCCATGGCCTCCACTTTCTCAGTAGAGTCCTCAGCATAGTCACGAAGGAGTATGGACACCCCGCCACCGTGCTGCTCAACCAAGTCCAAGGGCGGAGCCCTCGCGATCTCCTTCCCCTTGTGCATCACGAAGACGTCGTCCGAAAGTTTCTCTGCCTCATCCAGGTAATGTGTCGTCAGGAAGATTGTCTTGCCTTCATCTCTCAGACCTTCAAGTAGCCTCCAGAGTCCTCTTCTGGCTTGTGCATCCAGACCTGTCGTGGGCTCGTCCAGGAACAGAAGTTCGGGCTCGCCGACGAGTGCAAGCGCCAGCCCCAGCCTCCGCTTCTCGCCTCCAGATAGCTTCATGGCGACCGAGTCCGTCCGGTGTTCAAGAGCGACCGCGTCAATGAGCTTGTTAACGTCCTGCTTGGTCATCTTCTTGTTGAAGAGCCCTCCGAAATAGGCAATCGCTTCAGGGGCCTTGAGTCGGTCAAATGGTTCGAAGTCCTGGGGCAGAACTCCGACGCGGTGGCGAATTGAAGCATAGTCCTGGGTTACGTCCACACCGAAGATCTTGATACTGCCAGAAGTGGGAGTGCGAAGCCCTTCCATCATCTCCACGGTGGTGGTCTTTCCCGCCCCGTTGGGTCCGAGGCATGAGAATATCTCTCCAGGGCTCACTTCGAAGCTGACGCCGTCAACGGCCTTGATGTCCCCATAATGTTTCTTGAGATCGGTCACGGTTATGATCGGCTTGTTCGACAAACTAACTCCTCTTTTGGCGGATAGGGAGAGGGTGTATTTCAGAATAACGGTGTTATAACAGGGTAATTGCGTTGACGGCATTTACGTTACTAGTACTCGACAAGCTTCAATCCAGTGACCTTTTCGATGTCCTTGAAATGGGCTCTGTTCCTGGAAACGATGCCGCTGCACCCACTGTTGAGGGCTATCGCTGCGGTTATTGCATCAATACCGACGGCTTTCCCTTTCTTCTTGAGTTTGGCGAGAATCTCGCCGGCCTTTGCAGCATCCTCCGAGTCGAAGGGGAGCACATGAACCGGCACTAGGAACCTTTCGAGCTTGTCGATCATTCTCGCACTGAGTGTCTTGTTCTCCACTGCAAATGCACCCAAGAAGGCTTCAAAGACGTTGTGACTCGTCGTGGCCAATACTTCCTTCCCCTCAAGTTCCTTTGTTATGGTAACTATCCTGCTGGGATCTGCTATCCAATCCCAGAGATAGGTCGTGTCCAGGCAAATCACTAGATCAGCTCAATCGTTTGTCAGTAGATTCCCTTGCTTCTGATACAGCGTTTAGGTATTCCTCATTTCCAATGAGTTCGGGGTACATGGGTAGTATGTCCGAGAGTTTGGCTTTCGTTCTGCAGAGCCTCAGGACCGCGTCTGAGAAGCTCTCACCTGGCAGTTTCTGCTTCTTGAGGGTTTTGTATGCGTCTTCCGAAAGTGAGATTGTCTTTGTCATGTCTGTGCGCACACATAGGCACACAGAGTCCTAAAGACATCGATTACTTGTACGTCGCTTTTTTCCCTTCTGTGCGCACACATAGGCACACAGAGTTGTAGGGAAGTCGTCTGCTGGCTCTTGGTGTCTTAATCGTATCTGTGCGCACACATAGGCACACAGAAAGGAATGCTGGCCTCTCTCCAAAATACTTTCACCCTACCCTCCTAAATCCCCGATTAAATACCCTCAAACACCTATTTTCCCTACGGGGGAGCAACATGCGAGCCGTACTGAAAACGAAAACGCCGATAGAAGTAGAGCTTTTGCCAGAGGTGAGATCCGTATTCTCCTCTCTCAAACCCATAGACAACTTCATAGGACCCTTCCAGTCCTCTGAGATAGCTTTCATGGACAGCGCCTCGAAGTTCCTGTATGACTTCACCGCAATGCTGTGCGTGCAGGCGATCAAGCAGTTCGACAGGGAGATCGTCTTCCTGGACGGCGGGAACTCGGTCAACCCGTTCGTTCTCTCCAACCTCGCCAAGAGGTTCGGAATGGACCGGAAGTACGTTCTCAAGAACGTAAACATATCGAGACCGTTCACCGCCTACCAGATGGCCACGCTCATTGACGAACGTCTGGAAGAGGAGGTGAAGGACAAAGGCGCCAGCATGCTGGTGGTTTCCTGTTTACCATACCTGTTCCTGGACGAGGACGTGGGGCGGGCGGAATCCTACAAGCTGATGGAAAGATGCGTGAACACCATAAAGGACATCACCAAGGAACACGGGACGATATCTCTCATAACCAACTACAAATTGAGCAACCTGCACCAGAGGGCGAAGCTCAGGGAACTCCTTTACGGATGCGCGGACAAGAACGTGCGGTTCGAGTTCGGGAGGAAGAACCTCAGGGTCACCCTGCCGGAGAACGGTGAGAGGTTCGACTATTTGCCAGTCCCCCACAACCAGACCACGCTGGACGACTTCACGGAGGTGGTATATTGGGAAGGACGGTACCGACCTATAGGCTAGTGATAGAGAGCATCGTGAGCGATTGGCTGCCGTACAAGAGGGCGCTGAGGGACAGGGACAAGATGATCTTCGATTCCCTGATGACCAAGGCCAGGATGCACACGTCGGCTTCGAGCTACGCGAACAGGATGGAGCCCCTGGAGAGCGTGTTCATGTCCATCCTACTGGAGCAACAGAAGGAGATCGAGCTTCTCAAGATGAGACTGGAAGGACTGAAGGAATGAGAGGCTGGATATTCGACACCTATCCCGACTACCAGAAGGACCACATGGTCTCCTGGATAAAGACCGAGGACGGGGTGGACAAGTTAGTGGACAGGAAGTTCTTCCCGACCTTCTACGTGCACGGGTCGAGAAAGAACCTGAAGAGCCTGGCGGACGTGGTCAGCACGCACAAGCTGAGGGATTTGTCGTTCGAAAGGAAGAAGATAAAACTGGGCTACGACGGGAAGTTCGAGGTCCTGGCCGTTACACCCTACAGGTACAAGGACGTCAAGCTCCTGGCGAAGATGATAGACGCTCAAGGCGGCTACAGGGACTTCGAGCTGTACGACATCGACATCCGGCTGGCCCAGAGGTACCTGGTGGAGAGGGGCATCTTCCCCATGGCCTACGTGGACGTGGGCAATGAGTTCATTCTGCTGGATGAGCAGATGGCGATGGAATATCCGCTTCCGGAGCTGAAGCATACCGAGATTGGAGTGAAGGTCGGGAGCGCCAACAAGATAAAGAAGTTCAACGACCCGGTGCAGGCCATCAAGGTGGGCGAACGCGTCTTCAAGGATGCTGATGAGATCGACCTTCTGAGGGGGATGGTGGAGGAGATAAGGCTCACGGACCCAGATCTGGTCTACATGAAGAACGGGGATTCTTTCCTGTTACCATATTTGTATAATAGGGCGAAGGCGAACGGGATATTGGACGAGATCCAGCTTGGGAGGGAGAGGCAAAGCTCAAGGCCCGAGAGGTCGGGCAGATCGTACTTCAGGTACGGACGGGTGGAGTACAAGCCACCACTGTACACTCTGCGTGGAAGGCTGCACATAGACACCGGCAATTCGTTCCTGCATATGGAGAGCGGTCTGAAAGGGCTGATAGAACTGGCCAGGCTCTCGTGCATCCCGGTCCAGACGCTTGCCAAGCTTTCCCCGGGTACGGCAATCTCTGCCATGCAGGTCAATCAAGCAATGAAGGACGGCCATCCGGTGATGTGGAAGAAGAACCTGCCGGAGGACTTCAAGACCGCCAAGGAGCTGATGGTGACGGACAGGGGAGGGTTCATCTACGAGCCGGTTGTCGGAATCCACGATAGAGTACTGGAGCTGGACTACACCTCGCTCTACCCGAGCATAATGGTGAGGTTCAACATATCCCCCGAAACGCTCAAGTGTCGTTGTTGCCCAGATTCCAAGATAAAAGTGCCGGAGATCGGCTACAACATCTGCGAGAAGCAGGTGGGACTGATTGCCAAAGTCCTCAAGCCCGTTATCCAGCGAAGGATGGTGTACAAGAAGAGGGGGAAGGAGGGCGATTTGGAATACAAAGAGAGATCGGATATTCTGAAATGGTTATTGGTCTGCTCATTCGGATACACTGGCTACAAAAATGCACGATACGGCCGCATAGAATGCCACGAGTCCATCACCGCCTATGGAAGAGAGATAATGCTCCGGTCCGCGGAGATAGCAGAAAGACACGGATACAGAGTCCTGCACGGGATAGTCGACTCCCTCTGGCTGGAGGGCAACGGAAGCCCGAAGGCGGTGGCGGAACACCTGAGGAACGATGTCGGGATACCCATCGAGATCGAGGGCGTGTACAAGTGGATCGTCTTCCTCCCGTGCAAGAGCATGGACGTGGGCGCCATGAACAGGTACTACGGCCTCTTCGAGAACGGGGAGATGAAGATCAGGGGCATCGAGACAAGAAGGAGCGACACGCCGGAGATAGTGAAGAAGGCCCAGTACGAGATGCTGGACATACTCTCTAGGGCGGAGAACTCGCACGAGTTCAAGGAGACCATACCCGAAGCGCTGGGGGCGTTGAAGGTGTGGGCGGAGAGGGTGGTGTACGGGGACGTGGACCTGGAGGACCTCATCTTCACTTCAAGAGTATCCAAGCCGCTGGAGGAGTACGCCCATTTCAGCAATCAGGTCGCTGCTCTTACTCAACTGGAGGAGCACATGGTGGATGTGAATCCAGGTGAGATCGTCAGGTACCTGCTGGTCAACAGCGAGAGCATGAAGGCGTCCGGGAGGTTGAAGATCGCCGACCTGGTGGAGGACGGGGACGAGTATGACAAGAAGAAGTACGTGGAGCACCTGTTCAAGGCGGGGGAGAGCCTGTTCCAGCCTTTTGGGTATGATCTGGAGAGGATCGAAGAGGAGTATGGGGTCTGAGAATCCGGGGGCGCTCTCCCGGCCTCCTACGCCAGTCCGTCTCCAACTATGGTCTCATTCAACCTGCGCTTCAAGTCATCAATGTAGATGTAGTTCTCGGATGTGACGGGATGAATGACCACTTGAAGACGATACACCGTGCCGGTGTCAATAGAGGCGGAAATGACCAGATCAAAACCCTTCTGTGGAATCCTGTACGTCTTTCGGGGCCAGTCAGAGACTTCAACGTACTCGTATCCTGTCTCATTCAGGATGCTCTCCGCTGACCTGACAAGTTTCCAGTATATCTCTCCATATTCCTTCTTATCACGCCTTCGCAACGTGGGGATTGATACAATCCACTTGTCCTTTCCAAAGACTAGATGTCCAAGAAACAGGACAATCAAAGCGCCAAAAATGAAAATGATTATCAAGATACTCTCATCGGGGTAGATTAAGTATATTATGGGTATGAAAACAATCGTAAATGAGACAAGGACCTTGAGAAATGACTTGGTATATGCTTTATCGCTGATCCAGGGATCGCGGAGACTCAAGGACAATGGTCCAGTTCCCACTGAATCGCTCATTTTCCCCTCACCTCTCTTCACAGTCTCCTCCATTGATTTCTTGCAGGTATATCTTCAAATGTATGATGGGTGATATAATACAATTGCGAGTTCTGGAGAGGATTGAGGAGGAGTTTGGGGTCTAAAACTCAAGCGTTCGGAATGTTGGCGTCCTCGTCCTCCAGATACAATTCAACAGCTTCCTTCAAGTTCCCCAGTGCTTCCTCAACGGTCTTACCCTGGCTAGCAATGTCCAGCTCGGGACACAACAATACGAAAATATCGCCTTCTTGGGTAATCACCGCTGAGAGTTTGTGCATGTTCCCACTGGGACACAGAGCATTCTGAAAGGTATTTGGTTTTTCGGCTGAATCTAACGTAGAGTGACATTTCTCATCGAAAGAAAACAAATATAACGTCAGGAGTCCAATATACATCTAGTAACTCAGGGGGGCAGTGTGTGAGGACGAAAATTCCAAAGCTCCACCGCGTGAATTCTCTCAATATTCTCAGAAGAAACGGCTACTGGATCACAAACGAGGGGGATGATATCAAAGCCACCAAACCCTTCGGCAAGAAAAGGTACCCCAGATTCCACTTGAAGATCTCGGGAGAGAACGAGAAGGGCCCGACACACCTGGACCTCCACATAGACTGGGAAAGACCAAAACACTCTCAGTATTGGGGAAAATGCTCAACTGAAGATGATGACTCGATAAGATCGGAGATGGAGCGCCTGAAGGGGCTTCTTTCAAATTTCTGAGACTACTCCATCTCTTTTTCTTCGAGTCCCTTGTCCCCTTCCACAAGCTCCGTGACCTTCTGTTCCGCTTCCTTCAGCTTCTCATTGCAGAACTTGAACAGCTTGATGCCTTCCTCGAAGTTCTCCAGTGCTTCCTGCAGGGAAAGTTTGCCATCGCTGAGGACCTGGACCTGCTCTTCCAGTTTCTTCAAGGCCTCTTCAAAACTCAACTCTTCTGCCATCTCTCAACCTCCTTCTTTCCTTTTACAACGCACTCAATGTCACCATCTCTGACCATGAGATTGATCCCATCACCCACCTGGACCGCTGCTATTCGATCGATGATCGCCTTCTCGGGCAACTTCAATGCGACCGAATAACCTCTGTCCAAAGTGGCCAGCGGATTTACTGCGTCCAACATCCCCCCAAGCCTCTCCATTCTCTGCCTGGACATCTCCAGAAAATGCTTCTGTGAGGCGCAGAACCCGGTGTAGACCTCGTCTAACATCTGCTTGTTGAAGTTCACCAGATCCAAAAGCACCCTGGGCTTCAGCATGGTTCCGTACGATGCAACGGCGTCCTGATGCCTCGTAACCAACTCGATCATCTTGCTCTCGAACTGTTCCCTCATTCCGTAAAGCTGGCTCATCATATCCATCATATCCGGCACGACGAGCTCTGCTGCCGCGCTGGGGGTCGCCGCTCTTATGTCAGCCACAAAATCGCATATCGTGAAATCGGTCTCGTGACCGACCGCGGAAACGACAGGAACCTTCGAGGCGAAGACGGCCCTCGCAACAGATTCGTCGTTAAAGCACCAGAGATCCTCGATGGACCCTCCGCCCCTTCCGACGATCATGACGTCCACATTGCCGAGTGAGTTCAGCCTCTGGATCCCTTCGACTATCGATGGCGGTGCCTGTTCTCCTTGAACGACCGCGGACGCGAGTACCACATCAGCAATCGGGAATCTCCTTCCAAGTATCTTCAATATGTCCCTCACTGCGGCTCCGGTCTTCGATGTAACTACCCCTATCCTCATTGGGAACGGCGGCAACGGCTTCTTGTATTCATCCTTGAACAGCCCCTCTGCTTCCAGTTTCTTCTTCAGCTTCTCGTAGGCGATATAGAGGTCCCCGAGCCCCTCGGGTTTGATGTCCGTCGCGATCATCTGGTACCTGCCCTTGTTGGGGTAGACATCGACCGATCCGGTGACTATGACGCTCTGTCCGTCTTCCAGCTTGACCTCGAGGTTCTCGGCGGCGCCTCTGAACATGACGCAGGGAAGTTCGCAGCTCTCGTCCTTCAAGGTGAAGTACATGTGTCCCGCGCCAGAGGTCGAGAAACGGTGAACCTCGCCCCGGATCATTATCTCTATTAACGTCGGGTCTCCCTGGAAAAGCCTGCGGATGTGATGCGTGATCTCCGTAACGGAGTAGACCTTGGGTTCCTCGGTTTCCAAACCCCTCCTCCTCTCAATAGATGGGTTCTGGAGCATTATGCGACCACTCGATAAATACTCTTTCTCAGCTCTTCAGGTAGCTCTGCAAATCCTCATGCAGTCTTATCTGGCACCCCGTCAACTGAAGCCTTGAAATCACCTCCCGCAAGGTCTTGATCTCGTCTCTAATCGGAATGAACCATCCCTTGGTGTCCGGATCGAACTTCCTGTCATCGAGGGCCTTGACCTCCCTCACGAGGTTGGGGTCGTAGTCAAAAGAGACTACGTAATCGTTCCCGACCTTCCTTATGAACACCTCGGTCGCTTCCATCTCGAACTCCTTGCCTTCCAGAAGGTAACGCTCGATATCCTTGTCAACCACCACGACGCAGGTCTGCGCTTCGAACTCCCTCACCACATCCTTGTAGAGATAAAGAGGGACCATCCATTCCTTGGATTCTGGATCGAACCTCCTCTTGGAGAACGACTTGGCGACCTCCACCAGCCTCTCGTCATAACCGAACTGAATCGATACCTCTTCCCCCTTCTTTCCTATGTGAACGGTCTGCATCTGTATCCCTCCTTACAAGTTATCAATGAGAGTATATAACCTCTAGAAAGGGAGTTGAGTGAAAGTACTCCGGCAACTTCTAGACGATTTGGTCGCCGGCCTCGTCAGGGTCGCCTTCCTCCTTTTCGAATTCATCCAGAGTCTGCTGCGACCGATGTAGGAACTCCTTCTCCTCCCACATGTCATATGCCGTGGCGACAGACGATGCCTGGGTGATCATTGCGATTATGAAGGCCACGTGAATGAAACTGATGAAGCACACGTAGCCGTCGATGAAGGCGCGCATAACACCCGTGACCGCTGCTCCAATGGCCATCATCATAGATGCCTTTGCGATCCTGGCGATCCTCTTGGGCGCTTGGGTCTTCTGGATCTCCACTGAGTTGAAAGCTGCCAGCAGAATGAGCGCTATGCCCACGATGATGTGTATGGGCACAAGATGCGGGATATAGTTCCCAATGTCCGCCACCACTACAAAAACGATCTCGGCAAATGACAGCCAAACCATCACGTACAAGGATGCCCAAAGCTTCATTTCCAACCCGCTTCCGGATGCGAGAATGATTCTATGGCTATAACGGTTTTGATGAGGCGCCAGTGAGCGGCTTATTCCAGTTTGAGATCCCTCAGCAGTTCATCACCGGTCTTCTCGACCGGCTCTTTTCCGCGTCTCTTCATCAAAATTGCCAGAACGAGTATCAAAACTGCCTCAAGAATGACGAGACCCACCAGAACTGATATCAGAGTCATATCCGGGTTTGTGGGCTCGATTTCGCCAATGATGAACTCCACGTTCGAGCCATAGAGGCCGTAGTTTACATTCAGCGTTGTTGTGTTCTTCAACTCCCCTCCGACCTCGACGGTAATACGAACTGAGTTCCGAGTGCTCCTGTTGCCCGAAAGCAGAACATGTGCGCCGAAGAATCCCTCACCCGCTGATTCATCAATGGCGGTGTAGCCGTTGTCCAAGTTCTCAAAGGTAACGGTCGCACCGTTCACATAGGCCCCGTTGACGTCAGTGATTGTCCCGCCCATACTCAGCCACATACCCAGTACATTCGGTAGCCAGGTGTAGTTCATCCAGACCCTCGTGTCGTTCAGCAGGTAAAGCTCCAGATCATAATTGGTGTGTTTGTAGAGACTAATGTTCTCAACGATGTAGATGTTGCCTGGAAGGAAGATCGACAAGGGAGGACTTATCCAGTAAGCTGTATGGTGCCGTACTTCAATCTCCAACGTCGCGTCCTGGGGAGAAAGTAGTCCAAGTTGCACAGTATCGTCAAACTCATCCCCGTCGGTGTCAAGGAGGGTCACGTCCACATCGAGCTCGACCTCGGGATCTGGGATAAGACCATCCGCTACTGCCCTGAAATCCATCAGGTAGCTGTCCCAGCCAGTGGCCTTGCTGAAATCCAGCTCCATGTATGTGAAGTTGGTCATGACGAGGGGATACCATATCGACATTCCGTGTGCGTTGGTTGTCCTAATGGATGACGTGGGATTGTCCCAATTGTTCTCGTAGGAAACGGCAAAGCGAATTGCTTGTACGGCTGACTCAACAGCCTTATCAAGTCTGGTAGGAGGGGTGAGTTTATCTTTGCCAATTTCCAAAACCGAAAGTTGGGTCTCCGTACGGATGTTGACAAGTATGTCGTAAAGGTCGTAGACCGCATTGCCTTCGTAATTCTCGGACGCCAGCCTTGCGTCTTTGAAATCTTCTATGAATATGGGCAGTGCGCTACGAGCTTGCTCGACAAATCGTCTCATCTCCTCACCAAGATACTCCAGCCTGGCCGAGTCTATGAGAGATAATGCCACAGAAAGGCCGGTATTGTCCACATAGGATTCCACATATCTGTCCACCACAACCGCTCCAAGTTGGGCAGGACCCATGTCCGGGTCGTTGGTCAGATTGAAGAGCACGGTATGGTACGGCCAGCCGGGTTCTGGTTCGTCCTTCTGGGACCCGACGAAGAAGCTCACATAATCCTTCAGCTGATAGTTCATCTCGGTGGTCATCCGGCAAGCGTCCGCTCCCACCAGATCTATCTTCTTCCCGCCGTTGTTAGCCACGATGGACTGGAACGCCCAGGCGAGCTCATCCAGTTCAAGGTAATCGGATGAAGAACTAGAATCTTGGACCACTCCCCGCCATCCGAGACCATGTCCCCAGAGCACCAGGAAATATCTGTCGGCGGTGTAGTTGGTCATGCCCCAGTTCATGAAGTCCACGAGCACTTGAGGATCGCCCATGTTGACTTCGCCCATGTCAGAGACTGCGCTTGTGGGGTCCGGGGTCATGTCCTTCTGAATGAAGAACCGCTTTGCTGTCGTCCAGTCCCCGTTGGCGCTGGTTCCGCCCGGCCGCCTGTCGAACTGAACGATAATGTTGACGTCGTTGGTCGAACCGACTGCCGCCATCTCGTTGAAATCGTCGATGCCGAAGCTCTCAAGGCTGCTGTCCGCACCCATGTAGACCATGAAGGTCCATTTGGCCGTTTGGCCCTTCGAGGGAGCTGGAAGCACAGCCAGATAGGACATCAAGAGCAATGAAAAGAGCAGAAATGCCCAGAGTTTTCTCATCCACTTTCAGATTTGCCTACCCGTATTAAAAGGTTATTAGGTCGTTCTTTAGGAACAGTGCCTTACTATTTTATCTCACTGGCCCTGACCAAAGGAATCAGCTCCACACCAATGTTCCCCAGGTTCTCGGCAGCGCCCTCCTCCCTGTCAACGATCACGAGGGCCTTTTCGATAACACCCCCGGAGTCCCTGATGAGGTTTATCGCCCTCACCAAAGAACCGCCAGTGGTCGTGACGTCCTCCACGAATATCACGCTCTCGCCTGTCATGACCTCGCCTTCGAACGCCTTCTGGGTACCGTGCTCCTTCTGTTCCTTCCTTATGATTATGTACGGCCGCTCGGTTTGCAGTGAGAGAGCAACGGCGATGGGCACCGCACCGAGCTCCACGCAGCCGATCTTGTCGGAAGGACCGATGTATGGCGCCATCATCTCCGCCACCTTCTTCAGAATGGGAATCTCGGTAATGGCCTTCTTCATGTCGACGTAGTAGGAACTCTCCTTCCCACTGGCAAGCGTGAACGTGCCATATTGGATCGCCCCGCAGCTGATCAGCATGGGGATGATGTCCTTCTCCATTGGCTTGGAGCACCCGATGCACACCCCGACACCGGAGATGCAGCAATCCGAACAGATCTTCTTGTGGCAGATGACACATTCGTCGGTGGCCTTCTTAGCTTCGCATATCTGGCATGTTTCCTCTTCGTTCACCAAGGAACCTCCTTCTTGCCCATCCTGTGGCCGATGATGTTGGTCATTCGGTGGAGCACCGGTGTCAGGATGATGATGGTTATCAGACCCAGAATGGCGATGCCGTCTAAATAATGCTCGAAGAACCATGGCCACTGAAGCACCGCGACCAGGATGACCGCAAAGATGAGGAAGTCGTACTGGTCCAGCACGGGGGCTTTCTGACCCCTCTCGATCCCCTTCCTTCTCTTGATGTATGAGCCCATCATGTCGCCCATCAAGGCACCGAACGGTAAAAGGAATATCACCAGAACATTGTAGGGATAGCTCCCGAAGGACATCTCCGGCCACTCAGAGAACTGATTGGCAAAATCCTGAAGGAGGCCGATGATGAAACCGAATGAGACCCCGCCGACGAGACCTCTCCAAGTCTTCCCGTCCCCAAGATACCTCCTTCCGTCCTTGTGCATCCTGCCGCCGTCCATGGGCCTTCCACCGCCGATCAGCACAGCGCCAGGACCTGCAACATAAGCCGGGAATATCAGCCAAATGCCCTGTAGAATCGCAACGGTCAGGTCCACGTTCCCGCAATAAGTAACAATTGACCATATAGTTTATGTCCCCGGGCTTCTGGGTTCGTTCGCAAGATTGATAACATGAACGATTGAGTTATATATCCCACCAGCCAGTCTTTCAACGGAATGACAGTGGAGAAGGTCAAGACCTACGTTGAAGGATTTGATGAGCTTCTGGACGGAGGCATACCCAAAGGATCCCTTGTGCTCATCTGCGGAACTCCTGGAACAATGAAGACCACGTTGGCCTACAGCATCCTGCACAGCAATGCCAGCAACGGTTCCAAGTCCTTGTTCATCACGCTGGAGGAGGATCAGGAAGGCATCGCGAGCGCCATGGAAGAGCTGGGCATGAAGAGCCTGGAAGATTCCAATCTGTACGTACTCGACGTGGGTCAGATCCGCCGTGAGCACAGGTCCGAGGAAGTGGCCAAGGACTGGTTCGACATACTCAGCAAGTACATTGAACAGAGGGTGAAGGAGGACAAGTTCGATATCGTTGCCATTGATTCTCTCGCCGCTTTGTATTCTTTGTTCAAGATGGACAACCCCAGGAGGGACCTGTATCACTTCTTCGGCTTCTTGAAGGACCTGGGAACGACCACGTTCATGGTCTCTGAGATACCTTACGGAAAGAACCAGTTGGTGTCTTTTGGGGAGGACTTCCTCGCTGACGGAATCCTGCTCCTGAAGCAGTACGAGGTGGGCGAGACGGATGTCCAGCTGAGGATACGCTGCGTGAAGATGAGGAAGGTCAACCACTTCCAGGGATATCTCACTCTGATCAGGGCCGACGACAAGTTCATTGTCACCAGGGTCATTTCCGAGTAGCTCATTCCTTGTCAATGACCTGGAACTTGAATTCCTTTTGGTACGACTTGAGGAAGTTCGAAACATCCATCAGGTCACTCTTGTCGAAATCGGACCCAACTACAATCTCAACGCTCTCAGAACTGAACAGTGCCCCGCAGCGAATCACCTCTGGATGGTTCACCCCGGGGAGCTTCACGCTTTCCAGCTCGGACCACGGTATGTGCTTCTTCGCCGGCTTGTGGATGTATGTGATGCCTTCGCCGTCGAGCATCAAATGCTGCTTGACCAGACCCCCGTATACCACCGCCACTCCGAGACTCACTCCGAAACTTCCTACCATGAAAAAGAACACCGCCGTCTCGATATCGGTCATTGGACGGAATGCTTGGATGAGGATCCAGAGGACCATGGGAAGCAAGAAGACGACAGAGACGATGGCCAAGAGCTTGAAGGCCAGCCCCTGTCTGATGTCCGTTGAGATATGAAGCCTCTTGAGATCGATGCCGTGTCGGCCTCCATCTGGATCGCTCCCTTCCATGCTATAGCCTCTGAAACGAAAAGAGAAAGAAACGATAAGGTTTCCTCTATTCCTCTTTCAGATCCCCTTCCCTTATGATCCAGATGTCTTCAGGGACATCGTCGTATATGGACGGCTCGAAGTCCGGCGTGGCCTCCTTGGCCTTCGCGGTCTTCACCAGCTGCATTATCTTCTCCTTTCGGAAGATCCAATAATGAATCCTCCACTCCCTCCCGTCGTAAAGGGTGGTCTCCTCCCTCTCGGTCGTGAGCAGGCCGGAGTCCTCCAACATGTAGAAGGCGTCCCTGTCCTCGGGTTCGAGTACGTTGTCGATGATCCTTTCACTGTAGCCAAAGAAGTTCATCACGTGCTGTGCCATCTGCCTGGCTTCCTTTTCTTTCATCCCGCTGCGGTCGATAGAGTTCTTGATCGCACGGGTCAGGTCGTCGACTGTCAAAGTGCCAGCGGGTCCAATGTCCTCAGTCTTAGTCATAATTGCCAAGTCTATCCCCTTCTCCACATATATTGTCCCCCGCATTTATAAATAAGTTTCGCAGTCGATTGGCATGGTTGACAACATGCATAACATATAGTCGCCCATCGTTGTGTTCACCTGTCTTTTCATTGATACCGTCTCCTGTGTACTTGTGTCCGTTCATTGTCGGGGACGCTAATATTGGTCGCCTTTGGTATTTATACTAGACGTTCTTCAGTTCGTTCCAGCCTTGGGAAAAAGATAAAGATTCTGAAAGCCATTAGGGTTCGAAATCGTCCACTGGTTTTGGGGGAGAGTTGAAGTTCCGGGGACGTAGAGGGGCCACTGTGGTAGAGGATAAGGCGAGCCTGAAGAGAGAGATGGACAAGATCCAGAAGCAGCTGGACACGTTGACGACCAAGTTGGAGTCTCTGGCCGCGGTGGAGGAGGTCGGAAGGATCAGGACGCACATAAAGGGTTTTGATGCGAAGATCGGCGGAGGGATACCCAGGTCTCATGTGGTCCTGCTCGCGGGCCCGACGGGGACGATGAAGTCGTCGATAGCCCTTAGCATCCTGTCCCACCACATCGAAGCGGGCGGGAGCGGGTCATACCTGACGCTCGAGGAGAGCAAGGAAAGCTTGCTCGGGACGGCTGCGGGTCTCGAAATGGGGCTCGACAAGGAATCGATAGTGGACATAGGAGAGATGAGAAGGGTGGAGGATATGGCCAAGGGCGCGGGGAACTGGTTCGACATAATCACCAAGTTCCTGACCAGGACAAAGAAGAAGCCTTCCCTGATCGTCCTGGACTCCCTGAATGTGTTGAATTCGTTCGATGACATATCTTCATCCAGAGATGCAATCTCGGGTTTCTTTCATTCGATGAGGGAGCAGGAAATAACCACGATAGTCCTAAGTGAAGCGGAAGGGCCAATGATGTTCAAACAGCACGAGGATAGGGTTGCTGACGGCGTGATCTTCCTTGGTTTCGAAGTAAGTCACACACGGGGAACGTGTCTCACCATCCACTGCGGCAAGATGCGCCACACAAAACACTCTACGGACTATTACCATTTGAATTTCGAGAACGGAGAGTTCTTCATCTCTGAGGTTCGGGCTCAGTAGGTTCCCTTGATCTTGTTCCGGTCGATCTTGACTCCACCGGGCGTGCACATCAACAGGTTCTTTCCGATGCCGGCCACGTCCCCTCCAACGTCCTGTGCGACCGATTTGAGCTCGTTTGTGATCCTCTTGAGAGCCAGCTCGTCGCTGGAGATGGAATCGTAGTCCACGATCAAGATGTTCCCTTCGTACACGTGATTGGTCAGATTGCTGATGTCCTCGTACCGGTATATCTCCGCAACCCTCACGAAAGATCTTGCACCCGTTCCCAAGAGCTTCGATTCATCCTCGAGCTTAATAGCCCCGAGGTCGATGTAATCTTCCGTCTCAGACGTTTGCGCTCCTTCCTTGAATCTTTTGAACGGCTTCTTCATTAGATCATCCCTATCCCGAGTGCTGGTTAATGACATTATTGCTATATGAAACTATTGGGACTGGACAAGTTATATCGGGGGACGAAAACCGGTACCATGGGAAGGCGTCGGGAAAACACTTAAATCGACCTCGTTTGTTCTATGAGCCGATGTACGACGTCATAATCGTGGGGGCCGGACCCGCCGGCCTTACAGCGGGAATATTCGCGCGGTCGAGAAGATTGGAAACCTTGATCATCGACGCGGGCAAAGCGGGGGGTCAGCTGGTCTTCCTATATCCCACCAAACTGATACACGACTACCCTTCCTACATAAGGATCGGTGCTCTGGACCTTGCCAGACTGATGGTCACCCATACCAGGGAACAAGGATGTGAGATATACGAGGACGAAGAGGTCATCGGCCTGGAGAGAAAGGATGAACATTGCGTGGTCAAGACGACCCAGGGTGAATACGAGGCAAAGACGGTCATTCTATCGATAGGTATGGGTCTCTTCGAACCCAGAAAGCTCAAAGTGCCAGGTGAGGACAAGTTCCACGGCAACGGCATATTCTACAGGATCCCATGTGCGGAGGACTTCGAGAACAAGAAGGTCCTCTTTGTGGGCGGTGGAGATACGGCTTTGGAGATGGCTCTCAGCGTCGTAGATGTTGCGAAGGAGGTCATCCTGATCCACAGGAAGGATGTCTTCAGGGCGATGGAGGAGAACGTTGAGAACGTAGAGGCTTCGAGCATCAAGGTCATGTTCAACCACGAGCTCAAGGAGATCCGGGGCAACAAATGCGTGAACCAAGTGACCCTGTACAACAATCTGGCCAAGGAAGAGAGCGTCATGGACGTGGAAGCCATCGTCATCAACATCGGATTCTCACCCAATCTGGCAAAGGCCACCGAGTGGGGCATAGAGTTGAACGAGAAGGGGAAACAGATTCCGGTCGACGCTTCCATGAGGACCTCTGTCGAAGGTGTCTTTGCTGCAGGGGACATCGTGGATTATCCCGGCAAGGACAAGAGGATCGTGACCGGTTGCGGGGAGGGAGCCACGGCTGCAATCTCGGCCTACAAATACATCAAGAAACCGTACTGGGCCTAGTCCTCGTCCAACTTCCACAACTTATCGCCGACATAAGCAACAGACTGGACCATCTTCCCCTTTCCTTTCCCAAGCATCTCGCTTCCGGGGACCAGGGCCTTACCGATCGCAAGCGGTTTGAAGTTCTTCTCATCCCTGATCCATACCAGGTCACCCTCCCGTATTCCGGGGTCTGCATCAATAATGCCAGGACCCATGATGTCCGCACCGTTGCACACGAAGCCCACCGCGCCCATGTCTACCGTCACGAACTTCTTCACGGCCCGATACTCCAGAACACCCCTGATGGACAGGAATGCTTTCCCTTCGAAGACGAGGGCCAGGACCTTGCCGTTGACGAATATGGCGTCGAAATCGGGGGCACTTCCGGAATCGACGGTGTCGCCCTCTCCAAAAACCGGAACTCCGGCCCGTTCGGAGATCTCTTCAGAAAGCCGCTTAATCTCCTTCCTCTTGAGCCTGTGCCTCTTTCGAATTCGCATAGAATCGAACTCAACGCCGTCTTCTGAGAATTATGGGGACAAACACCGCCGCTATGATGGGTATCAGGAATGACTCGAACTCCGGTATACTCTCGAAGTATATCTCGTCGCCATTCATGTCCCAAAGCCATCCGATGCCCCAATCGTCGGTGTAAGAATAGACCGAAGTCAGATTCCACTTGGCGGTGGTGTTCAAGGTTATCCATGCCATCCAAGTCCAGGACGACCCGCCATCGGTAGAGTACTTGCCCGATATCTGAGAACTCTCGTTTATCCAGAACGCATATACGTCGTCTGCGGGCACGAGAGAAACGGTAACATAAGAGTTGTTGGAGCCATCGTCCAGTATCGTTGTGGAGGACCAGGAACTGGTGTACTTGGTGTAGTTGACCAACCCGGTGAGGTTTGCGTAGATCAGATGGATGTTCGCTGAGCTGTCCACGACCGCCGAGGGACCTCCCAGGGCCATTAGCTTGGCATCGCTGACCACCGTCACTCCCGAGCTCCACGAAGTGCTGGATTCGTCGTAATAGTTTCCTGAAATCACCCCGTTCCGGTTGTAGACGCAGTACATGTCATCATCTGCCAGAGGAACAATCACTGGACCTGGAATAGTGGCCTGATCCGTGGACAGGGCGGTGAAGGGGTCCCAATTGGAGACGTCCTCTGGAGTACTGGAACGTGTCACGTTGACGTTGTAACCGGTGTTGTTGTCGACCGAGGAGGCGATCCACACGTGCCCTCCGTCGCTGACGGAGATCGATGTGACCTTGAAGGCCATATTCGTCTGAGAGATGGAAACTGCTGTCTCTGTCCCCCATGTTATCTGGTTTGTGGAAACCGAACCTTTCCTGACATATACGTCGGTGTCCGCAGAATCCTTGGCCCCGACTATGTACACCTGCGAATCGGACGAGTTGAACCAGACGGAAGCATAATAGATGTCGCTAGCCGCGAAGGGGTAGTCGTAACTGTTCCCCCAGTCCACGCCATCTGAGCTCCACTCCCAGGTGATGTTGCCGATGGTGGCGTTGTGATAGAAGGCGAAGAAGTAAGAACCGGTATAGAAGACCTTCCTCTGCATGGAGAGTGCTACATGTGCCCCGATCCCATCATCCTCCACCAAATAAATCGCCCTGGAGCGGGTCTGCCAATCGGTCAGTTGTTGGGACAGGTCCCCCAACGTGTTCCAGGTGGATGTGACGAAGAATATTTCGGGATTGTCAAGCGTGCCGAGTCTGGCGAGAAGCACGGATATCTCGATCTCATCTGCATCGATCTCGGCATCAATGCCTGCAACCGCCTCCCATGTACCGTCCACCAGCATCATCAAAGTCTTCTGCCTGATCACGCCGTACATCCCTCTGATCTCGACAATGATGTTGGCGTTCACCCCATAGAACGACTCGCCGACGTCGTCGGATGAGTTGGAATCGATGTAAATCGTCAGATAATCCTCTCCGGTGGCCCTGAATTCCGTTATTGGTGCGGGGGGCGACGGCTCGCCTGGGAGTCCAGGGAAGTGTCTGGTCTTCATCTGCGGGGCGAATGTTCCAAGCATGATATTCCCGCTCACCTTCACGTGGAAGAAGGCATCGGCCTGTCCTTCGACCGCCTCATGCTCGATCATGTCGACGTTGGATCCAAGGCTGGGGTCTGCAGCATCGGGATTACCGGTCGTCCAGTCCTCGAAGAACCCGTCGATGACGATGCCTACAGGGATCTCCTCAATATACGCCTTGACGACCTCCCCGCGGATCGTGGACGGTCGGTCGGCCAGCACCGATTCCACCGTGGCGGTGATCAGAGCCCCAATGGGTGCAAGGGTCAGGTCTGCTGTGATCAACTTGGTCGTGGTGGTTCCCTCGGCAACCGTGAACGGCAGTTGGGGCGTCTCAACGGTTGCGCCTCCGCTGACGACGATGCTGATGTCGTTGACGATCACGTCCGAAGCCATGGCAGTGAACCTGACCTCCATGACCTGCTCAAGCCGTCTTTCGACGATGCTCCTGAATCTGGACTGTTCAACAAGAAGCGCACCCGGGTCTTCTCCCACCGGTACCGAAGAGCATGACTGGCCTCCTTCATGGTCGTTCGCGCAGAAGAGCACCAGGAAGTCCTCCTCAAGGCTCAGCGAGTGTATGGTTGTCTGAACTTCCATCATCCGGCCGCTGGCCTCAGCATCGACCCTCTCCAATCCAACAAATGCGGTCCAATTATACTGATCGTCGCCCAGGAACGCGAACGTTTGAGCGTCAGCGACAATGTTGTCCCCGCCGTGGACCTGGATGACGAAATCCGCCCCGAAGTTGTCCACCCGATATCCTGTCGTCGTGTCCCCGTCGGAATCGATGAAGAAGTAGAATGTATCATAGCCGTTGATGTCCCCCAGAACGATGCCCACGGCCTGAACGTAGAAGGACAGATGGTTGCGCTCAAAATCGATCGCGTAGGATTTCACAGTAACATCAGGTCTCGGGTTGTCGGGAGAGTCCGTGTACATAGGAACATCGTCCCAATCCGAGAAATCGCCATCGATAGCGATGGAGGGCGTGTAAAGCTCATATCCAGGTTCCATAAGGTATATGGATACCACAGGGATGACCAGCAGCCCAAGCAGGATCAGCGCAAGACCGACCCTGAGGTCCTTGTTCGTGACGACGCCGAGATTGTTCCTGCCTAGAGGTATCCTGGAAAGCCCGTTGGTCAGACCGTTGCCGTTGACAAGTCCGTTACCATTTACGAGGCCCGTCCCGTTCACCCGACCAGTGCCGTTGACCAGACCGTTGCCGTTGACGAGGGCCGTCCCGTTCACCCGACCAGTGCCGTTGACCAGACCGTTGCCGTTGACGAGGCCCGTCCCGTTCACCCGACCAGTGCCGTTGACCAGACCGTTGCCGTTGACGAGTCCGGAACCATTTACCAGGCCGGAACCGTTAGTGAGGCCGACGGTCCTTCTCCGAGCATTCCCGTTGGTGAGCCCATTGACCGCGCTCAGAGACTTCGACTCCCGGCTCATGATGTCTCACCTTCCGCATTGAGCTGTTCCACCTCTTCGGCTGAAAGGGTGCCGCCGCGAATCGATGCAGCGAACAATGCAAAGCCAACAAAGAGGATCACAGCGCCGACGAGGGCGTAAAGAACGTTAATGGGGCCGAACACGGTGAATGCTGTACCCACGATCGGGACACGCAAGAGGTCGTGAAGATACGAGCCCAGGGCGAAGTACAGTCCTCCCAGCACTATCAGTGTCAAGGACAGGTAAAAGGCGATCCTGTCCCTTAGTAAGGACGCCTTGGTTATCCTCTTCTTCTTATCCTCTTCTGGGACATCCTCCAACACCTGACCTCCTGGAAGTTCGTATTCAAAAGAATTCTGGGACTATATATGCATTTTGGGGTGATTTCTGACTCTCCGCGGTCGGGCACGTGTGTACGATTGCATAGAACGATCGTCCGAGGCTTGCTCCCATTACGAGCTTTTTGCAATCCTGTCCCTTTCCTTCCTTGCCTCAGAAAAATCAGGGTCTATCTCCAGTGCGACCTCTAGATACTCCAGTGCCTTCTTCGACCTTGAGCCGGAGAGCAGCTTACCCTTCTCGTACCAGTAGTCGGCGCAGTTCTCGTTGATCGCCAAGGCCATGTCGATGCATCTCAGCGCATCGCGTGGTTTCTTCACCAAGGAGTACGTAAGGCTCATACCAAACCATCCGAGGTCTTCGGGGGAGCCGTCCGAAACGACATCCTTGTAGGTCTTGATGGCTTCCTTGAAGGACCCCAGTTCTCGGAGGGAATCCGCCTTCATCAGAAGGGCTTTCTTGTCCGCGTCTGGAACTTTCTTGAGTGTCTCCACGACCTGTCGGTACTTCTTGAGCTCGAAGAGGGACTTGGACTTCTCCACCAGTATGTCGGCTTCGTCCTCTATCGAGTAGGCCTTGTCGAAGGCCAAGAGGGATTCCGCAACCTTACCGGCAGACCTAAGGGCCGTTCCAAGGGCAAGCCAGATCTCCCAGTTCTGAACGCCGTTGTTGACCGCGCTTCTGAGGGACTCGACGGCTTCAGATGGGTCCCCGGCGCCCATAAGGGCCTCCGCCTTCTTGGTCCACGCTTCCACCCCCTCACCGTTGGTCTCGAGGATCCTGTCGAAGCATACAGCGGCCTCGTTGAACCTCCCAAGTTCAAGCAGAAGGTCCCCCTTCTCACCGAGCGCGTGGATGTTGTTGGGTGACATCAAAAGAATATAATCAAGGCATCTGAGGGCCTCCGAGAAGCATATCTGGGCTTCCTCGAAGTTGCCCATGTCTATCATGAGTTCTCCCCTGAAGACCCATGCCTCCTCGAAACCGGGATTGAGGATGAGCGAGTTGTTGAGAGCGTCCCTCGCATCCTCTACCATGTCCATCTTCCCCAGTGTCTCGGCCTTGGCGTACCAGGAATGGTCATAGTTGGGGTTCAGTTCAAGAGACTCGTTGATCAGCTCCAGGCCTTCCTCGAGGCGCCCCTGGTTCGAGAGCGCGTGGCCCTTGGCGTACAAAGCATAGTCGAAGTCGGGCTTTATGTCCAGCGAACGGTCGTGGAACTGAACGGACTCCTCGTGCCTACCCATCTTGTCCAGCGCGTTACCGATGTTGTTCCAGGCGATCTCGTACTCTGGGTTCACTTCGATGGCCTCGAAGAAGTAAGGTAGGGACTCTTCGTATCTCCCGAGGTTGTACAGGGCGTTGCCCAGGTTGTTCCAGAGGACCTCGTCGCTCTTGTCGATCTTCAGTGCTTTCTCGTAGCAGACAATGGCTTCTTCCAGCCTGTCCATGCCGTGGAAGGTGTACCCTTTGTTGTACCATGCGTGCTTGTATCCGGGATTGAGCTCTATCGCCTTGTCATACGACTCAATGGCCTTGTCGTGGATGCCCAACATGAAGTATGTGAACCCCTTGTTGTTCCATGCCTCTTCGTTCTTGGGGTCGACCTTGATGGCCTCATCGTACGCGTCGATGGCCTGCTCGTAGCTTTCCAACGCGTACAAGGCATTGCCCATGCCGTTCCAGGCATCCAGGAACTTGGGCTGGAGCTTGGCGGCCCTTCGATAGGCCTCTGCAGCCTCCAGGAACCTGTCCACCTGTTCGAGCAGTATCCCCTTTCGGTACCATGCGATGGGGTCGTCGGGATGCTTCTCGGAGATGCTGTCGTAGGCGTCCAGCGCCTTCCTGGTCTTTCCCAGTTGAGCCAGGATCAGACCCATGTCGTACTCGGCAATCCTGTAGTCCGGATTCAGCTGCAGCGCCTTGGAGTAACACCTGATGGCCTTGTTGAAAGCTTGAAGATACGAGAATGCGTTCCCCATGTTGTACCAGGCGACCTCGTAGTTGGGGTCGATCCTGATCGAGTTGCGGTAGCATTCCAGAGCCTTGTTGTGATGTCCCAGAGAATCGTACGCCACACCCATGTTGTTGTAGACGAGCCTGTCGTCTTTGAGCCCCAGCTTGATCGCTTTCTGGTATTCGACGACTGCTTCTTCGTACCTCCTTTCGTCGCACAGTAGGTTGGCCTGAAGGAACTCCTTCTCGCCCTTCACCATATCAGATTTGACCTTCCCCGTGCGGTCAACGCCCTCTACGAGGAGATTCAGAAGCTGGATGTGGGCCATCGTATCGTCCATTATGCCGAGAGAATTTAAACTTTATCTCGATAGAATCCCACGAACGAACCACTCAGATTCGACGCTGGAACCCACTGGATACAAATTTATATAATCGAAGATTCATTGATAGCCCATAACACCGGGGAAGGGTATGGAAGACCGTGAGAGTTTCTCAAAATCCAAGAGCATGGAGCTCCCCAGGAAGGTCGTCATCGGTCATGACGCTTTACTGGAGGTTGTGGAGGTCTGTGAAGACCTGAAATTCGGAAAGACCACGTTGATAGTCGTGGATGACAACACCAAGAAGATCGCGGGGGACGCGGTAGCGGAACTTCTGGGAGATGGCGGGTTCACGGTTCATGATGTGGTGATCAAGGAAGCGGACATGAAGAGCATCGGGGAGGTCGGGAGCGTGGCCGAGGAGGTCGGTGCGGACTTTCTGATGGGCGTGGGCGGCGGGAGACCCATAGACGTGGCAAAATGCGCTTCCACGAACGCCAAACTTCCGTTCGTCAGCGTTCCCACAGCGGCTTCCCACGATGGCATAGTCTCGTCGAGGGCTTCCATAAAATCCAACAGCGGGAGGGAGTCCATCGTTGCCCAATCCCCCATGGCGGTGGTCATGGATACTTACGTGATCTCCAGGGCTCCGCACAAACTGCTGGCCGCAGGATGCGGGGACATCATATCCAATTCGACAGCCGTCAAGGACTGGCTGCTCGCAAGGAATCTCAAGAATGAGTATTACAGTTCATACGCCGCATCGTTGGCGGACATGACGGCCCAGATCCTCATCGAAAGGGCAGAATCGATAAAACCAAAGCTGGAGGAGAGCGCCTGGTTCGTGGCGAAGGCGTTGGTCTCTTCGGGAGTCGCCATGAGCATCGCCGGAACTTCCCGCCCTGCCAGCGGTTCGGAGCACAAGATCTCGCACGCATTGGACAACATCACCAAGACCCCCGGACTTCACGGGGAGCAGTGCGGGATCGGTACCATCATGATGATGTACCTCCACGGAGGGGACTGGGAGAGGATAAGGAACGCCCTCCTGATTGTCGGCGCTCCCACGACCTCGAGAGGAATGGGCATACCAGAGGAGGACATGATAGAGGCTCTCACCAAAGCACACGAGATAAAGAAGGAGAGATACACGATACTGGGCGATGAGGGTCTTACGAGAGATGCGGCTGAGAACCTGGCAAGGACGACACGGGTATTCTGAGGAGACCATTCATGCTGATTACGCTCGTAGGGGAAAGACAGGTGAAGGAAGGCAACGAGTTCATCTATCTGGGTTCACTGACGGAATGCAAGGAATGTAAGTTGAAGGGTGTCTGTTTTAACCTAGAAGAAGGGCGGAAGTACAAGATTAGGAGCATCCGCGGTGTACGACACGACTGTAAGATCTTTGACGAAGGCGTCAGGGTGGTGGAGGTGGACCAGGCTCCATTGACCATCGCATCCAACGGCAAGGGCGCCATAGTGGGTTCGACGATTACATACAGTTTCCCATACTGCAATGAGGTGGCGTGCGAGACATACAAGTTGTGTCATCCGATAGCTTTGAGAAGCGGGGGCAAGGGAAAGATACTCGAAGTGGGCAAGGACCTGGATTGCACCATGGGCCTCAAACTTAAGGAAATAACCATTGAGTAGAGATCTAGAAGAAGACGACCTCCACGATCTCTCCTTTCTCGACAAAATCCATGTTATCAGGTATCTCTATGTAACCCTCTGCGTCACCCAGACTTGTGATCGCCCCGGATTCCTTGAAGACTGGAACGGCCGTCTCGTTCTCGATCCTCACCGTCAGGAACTGATGCCTGCCCAAGGTGGATACCACTCTCTTGGCCAGTTTGAACCTGCCCTTGATCACAGTGCCCTCGGGTAAGGACGCCATCTTTCTGAGGGATGGTGCTATGAGGGCGTTGCCCACGGTCAGGCATGCGGCCGGATACCCGGGCAACCCGAAGACCAGTTGCTCGCCGATCTTACCGAACAAAGTCGGTTTTCCGGGCTTGATCTGAACACCGTGGAAGATGACCTCTCCCCTCTCGGCCAAGACATCCACCAGTATATCCCTCTCACCGACGGAGCTTCCTCCCGAGAATATGACCACGTCGCTCTCCTTGACCCCATCCAGCAGTGCTCCGATCGACTCCAGGGTGTCCTCTACGACGGGGTGCCGTGTCGCGTCGCATCCATTCCTCTCAGCAAGTGACATGATGGTGTAAGAGTTGACGTCAAAGACCTGTGATGGAGTGGGTTCCTTCCCGAGTTCGCATACCTCGTTCCCGGTCGGGGCAACGGCCACTGTGGGTTTGCGGAGGACCTCGACTTCCTCGATCCCCAGTGCTGCGAGTACGCCTATCTTGCCTGGATGGAGCACGTCCCCGTGTTTCAGGACCAAGGCACCAGATGCCATGTCCGAGCCTGCCTGGGAAACGTTCTCTTGCGGGTGGACCGGTTTGAATACCTTCAGGGCGTCGTCCTTGATCTCCGTTCTTTCGACCTTCACAACGGCGTCAGCACCTTCCGGAAGAACCGCGCCGGTGGCAACCTCCACTGCATGTCCCGGGCTGACCTTGATATCTGACTCATCGCCTGCCCTGACCACGCCGACGACCTTCAAGCTCTTGGGTGAGAATTCCCCGGCACCGTAGGTGTCCTCGGCCACGACGGCATATCCGTCCATGGCGGACCGCGCAAAAGGGGGTACGTTGATCCTCGCAACAACATCGATCGCGATGACCCTGCCAGCGGAGTTCTCGATACGAACGTTCTCGTGCTCGAGGACCGGTTTGGCATGCTCGCGCAAAACGGATCTTGCGTCCTCAAGCGGTATCAGGGAAGAGAATGGCCTCATTCCTTCCTCACCTGTGACAGCATATGGCCCATCTCCGGGAGTATCAGTTTCTCCATTGCCAGCTTAACGGCGTTTGGAGATCCCGGAAGACAGAACAGCAGGTTCTTGTCGACGACGCCGGCAACCGCCCTGCTCAACATGGCAGATGACCCGATCTCGTCAAACGAAAGCGACCTGAAGAGTTCTCCAAATCCCTCGACTGTCCTGTTCATCAGTGGTTCCAGTGTTTCGATCGTGATGTCCCTGGAGCTTATTCCGGTCCCTCCATTGCAGATGACGGCGTCGGATGTTTCCATGGCCTTCATGACCGCATTCCTGATGGGTCCGCTCTCGTCCTTCACGATAGTGTAGTCAGATATCTCATGTCCCTGGCTCTTGAGAAGCTCTCTGATCGCCCTCCCTGAGTCGTCGTTCTCTTCAGTTCGGGTGTCGCTGATGGTCACCACGGCACATCTGAGGTTCTTCAGGGCTTCCTTATGATGCTCCAGATGACTCATTCTCCCTTCTCCTTGGATGTTACGATGATGTTGGTGATCCTGGTGTGTGGATACTGCCCTTTCTCGTCCTTTTCCAGGTACTTCACCATGTCCCAGACCGTCAGCAGGGCCGTGGATACTCCCATGAGGGCTTCCATCTCCACGCCCGTCTTGTATTCCGCGCGGACCTCACAGCGGCAAATGACCTTCTCTTCGCGTACCTCGAAATCGACGCCGGCGAAAGTTATGGGTATTGGATGGCACATCGGGATCAGGTTGGACGTCTGCTTGACCGCATTCAGTCCTGCAGTTCGGGCAACGGTCAGAACGTCCCCCTTCTTCACGGTCCCTTGGCGGATTTCTTCGATCGTCTCGCTCTTGAGGACCATCTCCCCCTCGGCCACGGCCCTCCTCGGAACGACCTTCTTGTCGCCCACGTCAATCATCTTGACCAATCCAACCCTCCTCGTCCTTCTTCCAGATCGGTACTATCTTCTTCAGCTCGTCGACCGCCCACTGGCATGCCTCGAAGGCGTCCTTTCTGTGTGGTGCGCTTGCGCCTATGAGAACGATGTTGTCCCCTATTCCCAGCTCCCCGGTTCTGTGGATGATGTCCATCCTCTCGATGTTGAACCTCTCTTTGGAAGTGCTGATAAGCTCGTCTATCTTCTCCTCGGCCATCTCTTCGTAGCTCTGGACGACCAGGGAATCAACGCCTGGGTCCTTCCTGACGACTCCCACAAAGAGGACCACGGCACCGCAGGAATCGGCCTTCAAAGATCCCAGCATCTGATCTACAGAAAAACCATCATTGGATAGCCTGGCGCCCCCGCTGACAGGTGGCAGGAGAGCGACTTCGTCACCCGGCTCCAGCACCTTGTCGTCGTCCGCATACTTCCTGTTCACGGAGCAGATGATCGATTCAGACCACTTCTTCAGCTTGGGGTACGTGTCATAAAGCCGTTCCAGCAGATCGCCCAGACTCGCTCCATCGTCCATCTCCATCTCGATCTGAGGCTTCCCCGCCGCGTCCCGGTAGGTTGCAAAGAATCGAACTGTGACTTTCATCTCAATCCCAGTAAGGTTTCCTGGATAGAATCGCTTTGGCGAAGAGCGCCTGCAGTGTCTCCTCGTCCTCCCCGGCCTCCAGAAGGTCCAAGGTCTCGATCTCCCCTGTGTTCGTCAGCAGACATGGTTTGATCCGACCATCGCTGGTCACCCGAATCCTGGTGCAGTTGGCGCAGAAGTCCCTGTTGCTCATGGGTCTGACGACCTCGACAACGGCGTTCCAGCCGTTGACCCTCAGGACGTACCTCTTCCTGTTGTGTATCTCGTTGGCCCGGACCTCGGACGTCCAGTCACCCAGGGTCTTCTCGAATGGGCCCAGATCGTAGTGATGTGTCTTGTAGAAAGGTGAGTTGATGTCCTCCCTTTTGGAAGTGAGTTCGATCAATTGCAGCATTGCGTTCTTCTCTGCCGAGAAAGCAATCAGGTCCTCCAGCTCGGTGTGGTTGAATCCCTTGAGGACCACGCTATTGAGCTTCAAAGAGTGGAATCCGGCATCTGTGGCAGCGTCGATCCCCTTCAGCAGCCTTGGGAGGTGATCCTGTCCGGTGAGTCGTTCGTAGGTCTCGGGGTAGAGCGTGTCCATGCTTATGTTCATCCTTGCCAGGCCCGCCTCCCGAAGCGGCCGTGCCAGTTTGTCCAGTCCCACGCCGTTTGTTGTGAGCGAGACCTCCCTGAAAATGTCTGTGCAAGATGCGACGATGTCCACGATGTCGTTCCTGACCAGGGGTTCGCCGCCGGTGATCTTCACCTTCTTGGCGCCGATGGCCGCCGCGGCCCTCAATATCCTCCGTATCTGCCCGAGCGTCATCTCCTTCGACGTGCGCTCCTGACCCTCGTTGTGGCAGTAGATGCAGTTCTGATTGCACCTTTGGGTCACGGCGATGCGAAGGCTGGAGGCTTCCCGGCCATACCTATCGAACATTGATATGTTTATTCAAGCATAACGCTTAAACCTTTCTCAGCGCCAACAGGGGCCCCCCTCCATTTCCACTGGAAATCGAAAGGGTTATATGAAAACCACAAAGATTGGCTAGACGTGGACGTAGTACTGGTGAGCCTGGAGAGGACGGACGATGAAATCGTCGAGCTCATAGACTCGATGGGCTTCAAGATCGTGAAGGAGTTCGTACAGAAGAGGTCGAAGGGCGATCCACGTTTCTTTGTGGGTAAGGGTAAGGCAAAAGAGATCGGGGAATTCGTGGATGAGAACCAAGTAGATGTTGTTGTGTTCGATGGCGACCTTAACCCGTCCCAGCACTATCATTTGGAGAACGTTGTCGGGATACGCTGCATGGACCGCATCAGCATCATCCTGGACCTGTTCGCGACCAGGGCGAGGACCAAGGAATCGAGGCATCAGGTGGCGCTGGCCCGGGTCGAGTACGAGCTTCCGCTCCTCAGGGAGTGGATTTCAAAGAAGAAGGTGGATGAGAGGCCCGGTTTCATGGCAGGTGGAGAGTACAAGGTGGATACATACTTCGAACATGCGAAGAAGAGAAAGAAGAGACTGAATCAGGAACTGAAGAAGATGGAGAAGGAAAGGCGATTGAGGAGGAGATCCAGGAAAGAAAGCGGGTTCGGGCTGGTCAGTATCGTGGGGTATGCAAATGCCGGTAAGAGCTCCCTCTTCAACGTACTCAGCGATGAAGACAACCTTGTGGAGGATCGGATGTTCTCGACCCTTTCAACTACAACAAGGAGATTTCAAGCTTCAAAGAAGAAGCTACTGCTGACGGATACTGTCGGGTTCATCAAGGACCTGCCAGTGTGGTTGATCGAATCCTTCAAATCCACTCTGGAAGAAGTGTTCCTATCCGACATGATCCTGTTGTTGTTGGACGGATCCGATTCTTCAAATGAATTCGACAACAAGCTTACGGTCGCACTGGATACCCTCGTACCCAAGGCCCAGTCAGAGAATATTGTACCAGTAATCAATAAGATAGATTTGATTTCAGAGGAAGAGAAAGAGATTAGAAAGAAAGCGGTCCAAGAGGCGGGGTTGCCAAATGCAGTTTCGTTCATCTCGGTCACTGAAGGAACCGGTCTGGACCCTTTCGTGGAAAGATTACACGAGTTCTTCCTGTTGCCCGTGGAAGTTGAGATCGACATACCGATGGAAGATGGGATATCCTCGACGCTGTCCTGGCTTTATGACAACGCAGAGGTGGACGACGTTCGTTATGGGAAGGCCGTCAAGATAACACTTCATTGCCAGGAAGCGGCGCTCGGGAAGATACGGGAGAGAATAGAGAATCTTGGAGGGAGATTGGAGATACTGACTACTTGATCTTGAACTCGTCCCTCTTTTCATAGAAGGTCTGCCTGTGGCTCTCGGTCAAGTAATAGGCCAGCTCCTCCAGACGATCGTAATTGCGAACGAAGACCGCCTTGCTGTCGGTATCCATGAGCTTGCTGAACTCCCTTCGCTTCTTCAGTCCGTCGAAGAAGTACCAGCCACCCCCCATCAATAGTATCGGTCCCAGAACGACCATCCAGACAATCCAGCTGCCTATGCCCTCAAGAATCTCCTTCAGGTAGAAAGGAAGCACGTCCTCGAACCCGTACTTGAGGATTAGGAAGAAGGCCATTATTGCACCGACCATCAGGATTATGGAGCTGAGCTCCAGCGCAAATTCCCGCGTGAATTTCGGCATAGCACTCCTCGGTTAAATTCCCGATAGGGTAAAAAGTTTATCCTTCTCTTGGCACATCTGCACAGGTTTCCACAGGAAATGAAGGGGTGGGTCTCTCATCGCCTGGTGGACCAGAGCACGTACGGCGGCCTTTCCTCGTTCCTGACCGCCCTGCCCTCTGCCTCCAGGATCATGAGGTACTTGGATGCCGTCGGGGTGGAGGTACCGGCCCTTTTGGCAATTTGCTTCACAGATTTCTCCCTTTTTCCCAATGAATTGTGCACTTTCCTTTTCAGGTCCGCCTCCCTTTTCGCGACCATTATACTAACCCTCTTATGAACGGAGAGGGTATTACCGTCCCACTTCTTTAAGTCTTTCTTTTGTCCAATATGTTAACTATTCTCCTTAAAACAACTACTTTGCCACACTTAGAAAAAGCAGGATTATATATGATTCCAGCATTACGGTAGAAATTGAGGGAACAGGCGCATCATCGGTACGACTTATCTGCGCGGACCCAGTATCCAATTGGTACTTCCAAGGAGGGGTATCCCCCCACACTTGCTAAAAGGCCGAGAAACGGCAATCTTGTTCCCCCGAGATTGGACGTGAATCGATGGAGATCGTAGAGGCCCACCCGGAAAAAAGCTCCAAAACGGATGTTGACGATTCTCTGAACCTCACCGAGAACTCAATAACCGTACTTGAGAGAAGATACCTCAAGAAGGACGCTGACGGAAAGGTCATCGAGACTCCCAAGGAGATGTTTTGGCGCGTTGCAAAGAACATTGCCCGGGCGGATCTGCTCTATAACCCGATGGCGGACGAGGCGATGATCGCAAAGCAGTTCTTCTACCTCATGACCACGGGGCAGTTCATGCCCAATTCCCCGACCCTTATGAACGCAGGAAGGGCGCTTCAGCAGCTCTCGGCGTGCTTTGTGCTCGAGATCAAGGACACCATGGAGAGCATCTTCGAAGCCTTGAAGAACACGGCCCTCATCCACAAGAGCGGTGGTGGGACCGGCTTTTCATTCTCAAGGCTCAGACCCAAGGACGACGTCGTGCTATCTTCCCGAGGCGTCTCCAGCGGACCCATTTCCTTCATGGAGGTCTTCAACGCTGCGACCGAGGCCGTCAAGCAAGGCGGAACCAGACGCGGGGCGAACATGGCGATCCTCAGGGTGGATCACCCGGACATCATGGACTTCATCACGTGCAAGAGGGACAACCGCGCCATCACCAATTTCAACATCTCCGTAGGAATAACCGAGAACTTCATGAAGGCGGTGAAGGAGGACAAGGAATTCGACCTCATCAATCCCCGGACCCAGAAGAAGACCAAGAGCCTGAGGGCGAAGGAGGTGTACGATCTCATAGTGGACATGGCCTGGAGCAACGGAGAGCCAGGCGTCGTCTTCCTGGACCGGCTCAACGCCGGCAACCCTACCCCCGCTCTAGGTGCCATAGAGAGTACCAACCCCTGCGGGGAACAACCGCTCCTTCCATACGAATCATGCAACCTCGGCTCGGTCAACCTCTCCAAGATGGTAGTGGACGGCGCCATAAACTACAATAAATTCAGAACGGCGGTCAACGCCGCGGTACACTTCCTGGACAACGTCATTGATATGAACAACTACCCTCTTGAGAAGATAAAGGAGATGACCCGCGGGAACCGGAAGATAGGTCTGGGGGTCATGGGCTTCGCTGACATGCTCATCGAGCTCGGAATACCTTACAACTCTCAAGAAGCGGTCGACATGGGAGAGAAGGTAATGGCCTTCTTGGAGGCCGAATCCAAGAGGATGTCGGTAGAACTGGCTAAGGAAAGAGGGGCATTCCCCAACTTCGAGAAGAGCATCTACAAGGACAAGGCGAAGATCAGGAACGCGACCACGACGACCATCGCACCCACGGGAACCATAAGCATCATCGGAGGATGTTCAAGCGGCATTGAACCATTGTTCGCGGTGGCATTCAAGAGAAAGGTCCTGGATGGGGACGAACTGATTGAGGTGAACCCGCTGTTCAAGGAAAGGGCGGAGAAGGAAGGGTTCTACACGCCCGACCTGATGAATAGGATAGCGGAAAAGGGCAACCTTGCGGAAGTGGATGGGGTTCCAGATCATATCAAGAAGCTGTTTGTTACGGCCCACGACATCTCACCGGAGTGGCACATCAAAATGCAGGCAGCCTTCCAGAAGCACACCGACAACGCGGTGTCCAAGACGGTCAACTTCAGGCATGACGCCACCAAGGAGGACATCGACGAGGTCTACAAGCTGGCCTACGAGCTGGGTTGCAAGGGCATAACGGTATACAGGGACGCCAGCCGGGACGAACAGGTGCTTTCCACCGGGGCAACGGTAAAGGCCAGGGAGGACCGGACAGCAGGTCTGATGCCCAGGCCCAGGCCCGCGGTCACCAAGGGCGCCACCATGAAGCTGAAGACCGGCTGCGGGACGCTCTATGTCACGATCAACGAGGACGAGCACGGCATATGCGAGGTCTTCTCCCAGATGGGCAAATCGGGAGGCTGCGCGGCTTCCCAGTCAGAGGCGGTCAGCAGGTTGATATCTCTGGCCTTGAGGTCTGGTGTGGAGGTGGAACCCATCATCAAGCAGTTGAAGGGGATCAGATGTCCTGCACCTCTCTTGGCCAAGGGCGGGCTGATACTGTCCTGTCCGGACGCCATCGGAAGAGCACTGGAGAACTACCTTCAGAGAATGAAGATGGAAGCTATGGGCGAGCCCATTCCAGAAGCCACGACGCTCGATAAGTTCGTGGAGAGCCCGTTGAAGTTCACAAATGTGGTGGGCGCATGTCCTGATTGCGGCGGTCCGCTGATACATGAAGGCGGATGCAACGTGTGCCGGTCGTGCGGCTACTCCAAGTGCGGCTGATCGCCCAGATACACCAAATGCGACGGACATCTGCAATCCGAAGAGCCGAATCCTTTTGCCAAGACCTCCCCTTCTTCCAGGAATTTTGAGTTTATCGAACACTCTTCCCTTTTTGAAGAAACGATCGGGATGAAACCAAGCGCCTCCGCCTCCTCCAAGAAGAAATCGATGTGCCATTTCATCTTCTTTTCTTTGCCAATATGTCTCCCTATTCTACTCTCCAACGACGAAAGCGCTGAACCCGTGTAGACATACATACCACGCGGAAACGAAAAAGTGCCAAGTTTGGCTATCTTAATGTCGGCGTCCTCCGGCAAGAATGCAGCGATACAATACGACCCTTTCACGGTCTGGACAAGCGGAAACGGCACAAAATCCTTTCGGAAGACCCCGTCCAAATCATAGCATTTAAATCCTTGAAGAATCTCTCCCCCCCTTGCAGTGCCAGATGAGGCATCTGGACGCTGCGAAAGTGTGACAAAGAGGTAGGAAGAATGGCGGCAGAATTAAATCCGTTTAAGATAGCGCAACGGCAGCTGAAGATCGCCACCGACGCCTTGGGTTATGACGACTCGGTGTACGAAGCATTGAGCGAACCGAAGAGACTCCTGACCGTCTCATTGACCATCAAAATGGACGATGGGGTGTTCAAGACCTTCAAAGGATTCCGATGTCAATACAACGATGTCAGGGGCCCGTGCAAAGGGGGAATACGCTATCATCCGGAAGAGACCGTCGACACGGTCAAGGCGCTTGCGGCTTGGATGACCTGGAAATGTGCGGTTGTGGACATCCCTCTTGGGGGAGGTAAGGGCGGGATCATCTGCAACCCTAAGGAGATGTCCGAAGCAGAGATCGAGAGGTTGAGCAGGGCCTATATTCACGAGGTCGCTGTGATAAT
Organism: Thermoplasmata archaeon; assembly: GCA_023140195.1. Classification (GTDB taxonomy): domain Archaea; phylum Thermoplasmatota; class Thermoplasmata; order RBG-16-68-12; family SOIM01; genus JAGLME01. Next base: position 93,381 of record JAGLME010000024.1, on the reverse strand, counting down.
CGGGCCGAACAAGGACATTCCAGCTCCGGATGTTTACACCAACCCGCAGATCATGGCCTGGATGATGGACGAGTTCAGCATCATGACCGGATACAACGTTCCTGGTGTCATCACCGGCAAGCCCATCGAACTCGGCGGGTCGCTCGGGAGAGGAGATGCCACAGCAAGAGGATGCGTTTACACCACCAGGGAGGCGGCCAAGGAGATTGCACTGGACCTGAACGGGGCCACGGTCGCGATCCAGGGGTTCGGCAACGCAGGACAACACGCGGCAAGTCTCATGCACGGTCTGCACAACAGTAAAATCGTTGCTATCAGCGATTCTCGAGGCGGGGTCGTCAACTTGGACGGTCTGGAACCTCACGACGCGATAGCTCATAAGAAGAAGACCGGCAGGGTAGCCGGATTACCTGGCACTGAGGAAATCACCAACCAGGCTCTCCTGGAGATGGACGTTGACGTGCTCTTCCCCGCGGCACTGGAGAACGTGATCACGCAGGAGAACGCTGGGAACATCAAGGCAAAGATCGTTGCTGAAGCGGCGAACGGACCGACGACGCCGGAAGCGGACGAGATCATGCACAAGAACGGGATATTCGTCATACCCGACTTCCTGTGCAACGCAGGAGGCGTCACCGTCAGCTACTTCGAGACCGTTCAGAACACGTACAACTACTACTGGGACGAGAGCGAGGTCCACGAGAAGCTGAACAAGAAGATGACAGACGCATTCCATACCGTTCTCGCTGAGGCAAAGAAGCACAACGTCCATTTGAGGACGGCTGCTTACATGGTCGCGGTGAAACGTGTCGTGGAAGCCATGAAGTTGCGGGGCTGGATCTAGCCCTTCTACACTCCTTCCAGACAATCGAGTGTGTTGACAACTTATCCAAGAGGAATTTGTCGTAGGGTAGCCTAGACGCTCTCGACCGTGTGCATCCCGCATTCCTTATCTTCTCTGTCTGGCCACCTGCCCGCTCTTTCGAACCTTCCCCAACTGCACGCACGAGTGCACGGCTCGCAACCCAAGCTGACGAAGCCCTTGTCATACAGCTTGTTGTACGGGACGTTGTACGTCTTGATGTAGTTCCACACATCATCGGCCGTCCACTTGACGATGGGGTTGATCTTCACAGGCATTCCCTTGAATCTCTCCACCGTCCTGAGCCCATCCCTGTGCTCTGTCTCATCCCTCCTGAGCCCGGTCATCCAGGCATCCAGACCGCTCAGGAACCTTCTCGTGGGTTCGACCTTCAGGCACTCGCAACATCTTTTGGGATCATCCTTGTAGAGTTCCTTCCCGTGGGCTTCTTCGAGCTCTTCCTTGGTGATCCTGGGGGAGACCTCCACCAGGTTGAGGCCCCACTCCTTCACCAGTCTGTCCTTGAAATCCACGATCTCCTTGAACGCGTAACCAGTCTTGATCCAGAACACGGTGATGTCCGGCTTCACTTCCCTGGCGAGGCTGAGAATGGTGACGCTGTCCTTCCCGAAGCTGCACGCCAGGGCGATCTTCTCGAACTCATTGATCGCCCATGAGATCGTTTCCCTCGTCTCCTGCAGCTTCGATTCCAACGAGGCTCCTTCATTCTCGGACATGGGGGAGGGAAATCTCCGAACCGATGATTAATGTTTGCGTTGACCCCACCCCCCTTCTTGCATAGCAATCAGAAAGGTTTAATATCTGGAACCGGGATATTTTCCATGATATAATCTGCCCGCTCCATGCACTCCTCAGGGGGTAGTGGAGGGTAGGGTGGCTCGATATGGGACTCAACGTGGGTAGAATAACACTGATCTCAATCCTGCTCTTGTCCAGCCTTGCCGCTCTTCCTTCTTCCAATTCTGTTGCGGGACCTGTCGAACATACATACTATCTTCACGCCGAGGATTCCAACGGGATATTCAATTACCTTGACCTGGTCACGACTCCCCCAGAGCCCAACGCTATTACCATCTCCATAGACGTCCGTGCCGCCGGCCAGTTCATGATCGGGGAGGGGTGGATCCAGAATGAGAACTTCAACTATGCGCGGAACATGACGGGGACCTGGACCTTCACCATGTACGTGTACTGCGATGACAACATCATTGACGGACAGCTCTTTGCCAAGGTCTTCGGCGGGTTCAGCACCAGGCTCAACGGCGCTCAGAACAGGTCACAACCAATAGGCCCATGCGCGGATTCCAGCACCCCCAAGGAGGTAATCTGGGACGACCAGCTTGATCACCTTCAGGCGGGCACATTTGTGGACGGGGAACGCTTCAGGGTGGAGATATGGTTCGACGCCCTTTTCGGAGGGACCACAGGGACAGTTAGGACGCCCAGTGACGAGATACCATCTCTCGGCCAGACAATAACCGGGTCCTACCTTGACACCCAAGTCAACAACGAAGGAGGCACCCAATACGAGCAGCTCAGAGAGGTGGACGTCCCGTGCGGGAACGCCACCAAGTTCGACGTCGTGGCCGAAATCGGTTCCGAGGGCAAGTCCTCAGGCGGGGACTACAACAGTCTCCTGGTCAATGACGAGGTCTTTGAGATCATCGGAGAGGATGGCAACCCCAATTCCCTCAACTGGACCTGGGCCATAGATATCTCCCCTGGCTCGGGTCAGTACAGCCTCTACCTTGACGCGCTCATAGACACACCGCTGAACGACGACGATTTCACGGTATCATACTCGACCACGGGAGCCTTCCTGGGCGAAGAGGTCACCGTCTTCACCATTGACGACGCATGGGGGGGAAGCATCGGCGACCCGCCACTGGCTCGCTACGATTTCCCCAGTGGAGTCCTCACCGGCGTACCAACGGTATATATAAGGATTCTCGACACCAATGAGTTTGATTGGCCACAGGTCAAGGACTTCCTCAAGCTGGACAGGATGTACATCGAGCTCGTCGAAGCGACCAGCAACTGCTCTGCGCTGGAACACATTTGGGTCATAGACAACCTTCCTGGTGCCACGAGCCATCAATTACTCCTTAGTGGGCATCATTCGGTATCATCAGACGGGGACGACTTCCAGTTCTCACGTTCTTTCGAAGGCCCTCTAAGTAAGTTCCAGGACACTTTCGTCCTCACCAACACCACAGATGAGGATTTCTATCTGAACGCCACAATCTCGGTGCCACCCCAGTATAATACCCTCTGGCTGAAGGCCATGGACAGCGATCGCACACCAGGATCTCCCCCATCACGGGACGACCTCTTCATCGACCACATTTACACGTTCTCCCTAGGAGGGGGGACACCATTCCAATTGCATCTGATAGCGGACAACGCCACATACCAATCAAGGATCACGACGATAGAGGACTCCACAGCGGACACGATGAAGCCCACATCTACCGTCCGTCCTCTGCCCCTCTATTCCGACCCCGTCTTTGACATCGAGTTCCTGGCCTCCGACATCGGAAGCGGAGTGCATCACATCGAGCTTTGGTACATCCTCCCGGACGACACCCATGCGCAGTATCCAGGGTTCTATACGACATCACCAATAAGCTTCACTGCACCCGGGGATGGAAGGTACTACTTCTACACCAGGGCGGTCGACAACGCCCTCAACTACGAGGACCGCCCCCTTATGTTCGATGCCATGACAATCGTGGACACCACGCCACCGGCCGTCACCCGGGTCAGGCCAAGCGACGGAGAGATCGGTATCCGATTGTACGAGACCGAGGTCCAGATCCGGTTCTCCGAGACCATGGACAGCGTGACAGTCGAACAAGCGTTCATGTTGATCGAGGGGAAGGGCAAGAGAGCATGGCGCGCCTCTGACGGTGTTATCAAATGGAACCACCCTGTCAACGATTCCTTCACCTTCACCTTGACCAGCGGAGAGGCCTTCAAATTCGGGACCACCTACACGATCGTTCTTGACCATTCCGCCAGTGATCTGGCAGGAAACAATCTCCACACCGACTTCGAGGCCACTTTCGATACCGAGATGGAGTTCGACCCGACCGTTATGGTGATCATCATAATCATCGCGGCCATCATGATCGTTCTTCTGGTCTACTTCATGTTCGTAAGGAGGACACCCGAAGAGGAGAAGGAGGAGACCATGCAAGTGGCAGTGCACCCTCCGCAGATGCCCCCGCCCCAACCTCCGGGACCAGTATACCAGCCGCCCACCACCTACACTCCGCCTCCGGTCGCATTCACACCCCCTCCGGCCGGGACCCTGGACAGGCCGATGTGGGAGGCAGAGAAGTCAGGAGAGGAGATCTGGAGGGATGAACAGCCCAAGGTCGTGGCATGCAATCTCTGCGGCAGATCGATATCCTCACAGGCCCAATACTGTCCCCACTGCGGCAGCAGGACCATGACACAACGGCCGTCCTGAACGGGAGATCACTTTTCCATCGCAGATTCGAACATCTCGGCTATATCAACTATATCCAGCTTCTCCTCAGCGTCCTTTGCCTTTATCCCATCCCCCAGCATGATCAGGCAGAACGGACACGCCGTCGCCATGGTGTCCGCCTTCACATCCAGTGCCTGCTGGACACGGGTCTCGTTTATCCTCGACCCCAGGGTCTCTTCCATCCACATCCTTCCTCCGCCCGCTCCGCAGCAGAACCCTTTCCATTTGTTGTCCTTCATCTCCTTCAGCTGACCGGAGGTCACCGCTTCCAATGCATCCCTGGGTTGGTCGTAGATGTCATTGTGCCTTCCCAGGTAGCACGAATCGTGGTAAGTGGCGATCGCTGGCAGTTTCTTCGAGGTTTTGATCTTCCCTTTCTTCATCAGGTCGGAAAGCAGTTCAGTGTGGTGTATCACCTGGAACTTCCCGTCGAAGTCCGGATACTCGTTCTTGAGGGTGTTGAAGCAGTGCGGGCAGGCAGTGACGATCTTCTTGACGTTGTACTTCTTGAAGACATTGATGTTCTCGGTTATCATCATCTGGCCCAGGTATTCGTTCCCCATTCTTCTCAGGGGTTCGCCGCAGCACTTCTCCTCGGTTCCCAGTATCCCGAAACTTACACCCGCTCTCTTCATTATCTTCGCAAAGGCAGTCGCCACCTTCTTGTTCCTGTCGTCAAAGGACGCCGTGCAGCCCACGAAGTAGAGGTATTCCACATCCTGGTCTGCGGAGAGCTTCTTGATCCCGAGGTCCTCGGCCCAGTCGGCGCGGGTGTCGTTGCCCACCATATACGGATTGAACTGCGTCTCCATGTTCCTGAGCACAGGGTTCATCTCGTTGGGGAAGTTGGACTCCATCATCACCATGGCCCTTCGAATGTCCACTATCTTGTCTATGTGCTCTATGAAGACTGGACAGTGCTCCTGACAGGCTCCGCAGGTCGTACAGGCCCATATCTCGTCATACTGGACCACGTTACCGCCGAGCGACGGGACCTCTTCCCCTTCTCCACTCTTCTTGAGCAGGACCTTTCCCCTCTCGTACAGATGTTCTCTCAGATCGGTTATGATCTTCTTGGGTGAGAGCGGTTTATCCGTTTGCCACGCCGGACAATTGTCCTGGCATCGTCCGCATTCCATGCAGGCGTGCAGGTCCCATAACTGCTTGGTCGTGAACTCTTGTATCTTCTGGACCCCGAAGACCTCGGCGTCCTCCTTAATCTCCATCTTCTTCAACGCGCCCTTGGGTCTAAGAGAACGGAAGAAGGTGTTCAACGGACCTATGAATATGTGTGATAACTTCGAGTAAGGGAGATACATGATGAAGGCGAAGGCCAGCAACAGATGGACCCACCAGAAGACGCCCCAAACGGTCTCTCCTTGAAGGCTGAGAACCTCGAAGAACCAGGCGAGCGCAACTCCCACCGGCGACCAGGCCGCGTCATCCATTGGCTGTCCACCTGGAGATGTCCTGCAGAGCGGCCCTGGATCCCCGTTGAGGATTCTCACACCCTCCGCCATGAAGCCGGTGAAGACGATCAGGAATATAAGTGCAAGAGCGATCGCATCCTCCTTCCTCCTCTCCAACCGCGTCGGCTTGGAAATGTATCTTCTGTAAGCAGCCACTATCACGCCCGACATCACAACTATGCCGGCCAGATCTGCCAACAGCGTCGCCCAGAGGCAGGTGTCCCCGTACAGCAGGTTGATGCCGAAGTCCATTTGAACGAAAACCAGGGTGGTCGACAATAGGAGGTACAGGAATCCAAGATAGATCGCGGTGTGGAAGAGCAGCGGAATCGGTTCCTTCACGACCCTTCGTTGCAGAAGGCCGAAGACGAAGAACGACTTGACCCTCTCACCCATCTTGTCCCATCTGCTTTCCTGGACACCCAGGTTCGCGAGACGGTACTTCCTGTAGAAGCCGTACAAGAAGACAACTAACAGAAGAATCGAGAGCCCCCACATTGCCAAGAGCCAGATTTCGTTGGGTTCCATTTCGGTCCCCCTCCTCCTGGAGGTTATTCAGCTACTGCTGAGCTTTGAGCTTTCGGATCTCCTCGGTCAATAACGGGCATGCCTGGAAGAGATCTGCCACGATCCCGTAATCTGCAAGTTTGAATATCGGGGCTTCCGGGTCCTTGTTTATGGCCACTATCACTCTGGACGTCCTCATCCCAGCCAGATGCTGGATGGCTCCCGAGATGCCGGCGGCGACGTACAGCTGCGGGCTAACGACCTTCCCGGTCTGCCCCACCTGGAACGAATGGGCCTTCCAACCCGCGTCAACCACTGAACGGGAGGCACCTACGGCAGCGTTGAGCTCCCTTGCCAGATCCTCCACACACTTGAACCCTTCATCGCCCTTTGTGCCCCTGCCCCCCGAGACGATTATGTCAGCTTCCGTGAGCTCGATCATTCCTCCGGCGCCCTTTATTGTCTCGACGACACTCGTTCTGAGGTCTTCCGGTGCCACATTCGGATCGATCTTGAACACCTGTCCCCCAGCAGGCGCTTCCGGCTCGATTGGGACCACCGCTTTTGGTCTGATGGACACGAACTGGAGTCCTTCGCCTTTCAACGCCACCTGAGCGTAGGTCTTCTCTCCATAGACAGGTCTCGTCGCAACCAGTCCCCCGTTCTCCACCCTGAGATCGCTGCAGTTAGACGCCAGCGCTCCCTTGAGCTTGGCAGCCACTCTTGGAATGAGGTCCCTGCCTTGTGAGGATGCACCGCACAGAACCAGCTTGGGCTGCTGGGCAGTTATGAGATTGGCGAGGGCCTTTGTGTACCCATCGGTCGTGTAACTTGCCAGCTGAAGAGAATCGAGAACGAAGACCTTACCTGCCCAATTGGATAGCTCCTGACCGAGTGGTTCGATACCAGAACCCGCGATCACAGCAGAGAGCCCCGCTCCGAGAGCTGTTGAGATCTCCCTGCCCTTTGTTAGAATCTCATTGCTGATGACCTTCAACTTCCCATCCGCCTGTTCACACAGAACTAACACTTCGCCAGCCATTTCACACCCTCCTAGATCACCTTTGCCTCCTCATGAAGCAGTTTGACCAGCTCTCTTACGGCTACTGGCAGGTCTCCTTGGATTATCCGTCCGCCCTCTCTCTTGGATGGCATCGCCATGCTGGTGATCTCGAACTTCGAAGCCCCGGATCCGAACTCTGCAGGGTTCAATCCCAGGTCGGCCAGCGTCATCTTCTGTACCGGTTTCTGCTTTGCCTTCATGATGCCCGGCAATGATGGATATCTCGGCTGGTTGAGGTCCTTCTCGGCTGTTATCACGGCCGGCAGAGACGTTTGGAGGACTTCAGTCGCCCCTTCGATCTCCCTGTTCACCTTTGCTGACGCTCCACCCTCTGCGATCTCCACCTTTGTTGCCGCCGTCACCTGGGGGATTCCGAGAAGCTCCGCGATCTGTGGGCCAACCTGTCCTGCGTTGTCGTCCACCGCGACCTTCCCGCAGAAGATGATGTCGTGGGGGACGGTCTTGATGGCCGCTGCCAGAACCCTGGCGGTCCCGAAGAAGTCCGTTCCTGCCAATTGTGGATCGGTAATGTGGATGCCCTTGTCGGCGCCCATGGCGAGACCGGTTCTGAGAGCCTCTTCCGCCCTGTCGGGGCCCATCGTTACAAGTGTGACCTCTCCCCCGAACTTCTCCTTTGTTTGCAGAGCCTCCTCGATTGCGTACTCGTCGAACGGGTTCAAAACGTATGTGATGTTCTCTTGACTTATGCTCTTGCCTGTGGGGTCCAGTTTGATCGTCGCGGCCGTGTCAGGCACCTGTTTGACGCACACGATGATGTTCATCATCAATCACTTTGGCTTTGAATGTAATGCGGATATAAAACGGTATTGTGGCGCGGAGAAATCCGTTGGCCAGAGTTGAGAGTTCGTCGTGAATGAGATATGTGATTGACACAGTGTCTATTGAGTAAGCAAGTCCCATTTGGGCGCGAAATCTAACCGTGATGATTGGTCGAAAACCTCGTCCTTGGAATTGGTGAAAATGAAGAAGTCACACTCATAAACGGTGCTGATTTAGCTGGCCCAGCAAGTTATTTATATTTCCACATTCAATACTCTATATGACCAGACCTCTCTGGAGGAAGAGAGGTTCTTGAACTTTAGGAGGGGAGAAGATGTTAGGGAGCCTCAACAAGATCATTCTGTCATTGTTGGTATCCACCATGCTCTCAGTGATGGCTCTTCCTCAGATACAGACTCCCGAGCCTCTGGACGGGAGCGGATGGCGCATCGAAGTCGTTCGCCCCGACGATGATGAATGGGGCGGTGCGTCCATCGCGATTGACAGAAATGGCTATCCTCACATCAGCTTCAGTCAGGACGATGCATTCGACCTCTTATACGGGCGATGGACGGGAACCTCTTGGAAGATCGAGGTCGTCGACTCCGTCGGTCAACTTGGTTCTCCCAGTTCACTGGCTTTGGACAGTAACGACCGTCCGCGAATAGGCTATTTTTCCCGCACCGACCAGAGTATCAAGTATGCACAATGGACCGGAAGTTCTTGGATCAACGAAACCGTGGACTCTTCTGAACCACCTATTTCGCCCGGCTCTCAGTTGTCCCTCGCTCTCGACAGCCGCGATTACCCCCACATAAGCTATGAATATGGGTCTCATCGAGGTGTGAAGTACGCGAGGTGGAACGGGTCATCATGGAACTACGAACTCGTAGACCAATCTGTTCATGTTGGCGACGACACTTCCATAGCCGTTGACAGTGGCGACAATCCGCACATACTCTATTACGATGGAGACAACTATGATGTTAGATATGCGAGGTGGAACGGTTCCGCATGGATCAGCCAGATCGTGGATCGCTCTGGCTATATCAATACCCCACGTTCTCTGGCTCTCGATGCTAATGACAATCCTCATGTCAGCTACCGGGACATCATCAATCGCGACCTGAAATACGCGAGGTGGGATGGAAACACGTGGATCAACGAGACCGTTGACACAGCTGACAATGTTGGCTGGACGACATCCATAGCTCTTGACAGCAGTGACTTCCCCCACATAGCCTACGCCGATTTCACCAGCTTCGACATCAAGTACGCCAGATGGAACGTCACTGCGTGGGTCATTGAGACAGTGGACACATCGGGAGTGCTTGGCATTGCTGTGTCATTGGCTCTGGACAGCAACGACCAGCCGCACATAGCTTATCTGAATGATACCGGTTCGAATATTATGTACGCCACCAAGGCCGATCTCCAGCCTCCACCCATCTTGTCCTATTCCCCCTCTCACATAGACTTCGGAGATCTGTATCCGGGCGTCCAAGACACCAAGTCCTTCGAGATATGGAACTCAGGAGAAGGGACCTTGCAGTACAGCTTCCTTGAGAACATCCCCTGGATAGCGGTCGTCAGCCCATCGCACGGATCGAGCGACGGTGAGCACGACATCATAAGCGTGTCGATCGACACCACAGGTCTGTCCAGCGGACAATATGCGGGAGATGTCCTAATATCCTCCAATGGGGGTGAGGGCAACGTCAGCGTATCCGCGCGTGTGGTTGAGACTCGTTCTCTCACGCTGGACATCGACCCGGACACCCTCAACCTCAAGTCCAAAGGCAGATGGATCACAGCATACCTCACAACTGACGGTGCGAACGCAGACGAAATCGACGCTTCATCACTGCTCCTGAATGATGTCCTTTCACCTGAACGGTGGGAAGTGCAGAATAACATAACTCTAATGGCCAAGTTCAATCGTGCAGCAGTTCAAGCCATCCTACCGATTTCGGAGGCTGTGGATATCAAGATCACCGGTCAATGGATGGACGGAGAGACTTTCGAACTGCATGACATCATTAGAGTAATTCTGCCTGGCAGGGTTCCCCTGACACCAAAAAGCACCCTTTCTGACTTAGAATTCAGATAATATTTCGAAGGCACCTCCGATGAAGCGAGGCACTTCCAATTGGATGCCCTCTACTCTGTCACCTGTCGGGAAAGATTCATGGACCAGCAGCCTCAGAGAACTTCCCCCGGAAAAGGATTGAAGGCTTCGATGCCATATCTTCCCCGTATTTCCTAAAATCGCTCCAAGATTCTGACTTCCTTCAGGCAGGCCACGGTTACTGGATTGAAGTCTCCCAAAACTCCACCTAGACCATTACGAACAACTAGTATCCGACGTAGACGTACCTCGACGGTTGACCTTCCACAGATATCTGATACGCTTCTCCCTGCTCAATGAACGGATCGTATATCCCCGCAGGCATTTCGGTCGCATGGAATTTCCACACGCCCACGACAATATAGGCCATCCCCGTAACGGACATCATTATCTCACAGTAGAAGTCCAGCGTCCAGACAGCAATAGGTTCCAAAGGAAGCCCCATCGCGTTATGCCCGGCCTGATACTCCACTGAGATTACTCCTATGCTGAAGGTACTGCCTCCCTCGTTCCCGCCGGCTGTCAGGGGGATCACCATGTAGTACCATTCCGAGGCCAGGGACATCACGCCAACGTCTATCCAGTCTGTTGCATTGGGACCCAGCGTGATGATGGGCGTGAGGGCCATCTGGTGGAAGTCCATTCTGCCTTCCGACCTGTAGACCACGTAGCCAGTGCTCCCGATTGCAGCTCTCCAGTACAGCTTGACGTTGTTCTGGATCACCGTTGCCGTCAGTCCTCTTCTGAAGTTGAGGCTCTCCCCCACTCCCTCATGGTATTTGATCATGGAAGCCGGACTCCCCACGAATGTGAAGTTCGAAGGCGCCGAAAGGAAGATCTGGAATCCTTCCCTCATACCAAGCATGCCAGATCGAACGACGGGACCTCCCCTGATGTGCCTGATCCAAGTGTCGCTGGCGTCCATCCAATCTATGTGCTCCGCGTTCGGTATGGAACTGGCATACCATCCAATGTCGTGTTTCACGATCGGTTCCAGGGGCAGGGAAAAGGCGTTCAAGCCCGGTTCGAAACCTCTGGTCCACTTCCCGACCGTGTTGCTGGTGATGCTCTTGATGCCCAGGTTGTTGACGGCTCTCACCGAGTAGTAGTATTCCCTGGGGTTGGGATTTGCGGCACCTAGATCCGTCCAGTCCGTTCGCTGAGGATTCACATCACCTAAGGTGCTGTAGAAAGACTGGGAGAAATCGAACCCTCTCTGGTCGGGAGACCTGTAGATCAGGTAATTACTGATGTTCGGTCCTGGTATCGTCCACGACAGACGCACATCGTTCTGGTCCGCATCGATGCCTAAGATGGGAGGATCCACCGGCTCCGGGACCAAGACGTTCACCAGGACATCAGGAAAAAAGACCGTCGCGCTCGAATTGTCCCACTTGGTGTAGTTGACCCTGGCATCGGGATGGATGCCCACGAGGACCAAACCCTCTTTCGATGATGTCACCATGTATTGCACATTCCAGGACTGGTTGATCAGTATCACATCAACATCCCAATCGAGTATGGTGCTGCCGTCGGGGTTCACGGTGACCACATCTGGCGGTAGGGGATTCGCACTCTCATCCTGGAAGGACCCCGGAACGTAGTGGATGTATGGCGGCAGCGCGTCCCTTATCATCGGGTTCATTCCTGTTGGGGCCTCCACCTTCCTTCCAGCCACGTTCATGACCTGCCTGAAGATCTTGATGTAGATGTCGTTCAATGCGTCAGCGGTCGGGGCCGGAAGGTATTCTCCTCCCGTCAAGCTAGCTATCTGGCTCAGCAGTGCACCGTCGGTGTTGTTGCCAAGGCCGATGGTGAAGATGATTATCCCGTTGTCCGCTGCTCTCTGGGCCTCTTGAAGCGCGGCGGCGTTGTTGGCTCTCCCATCGGTTATCAGGATCTGGATGTGAAGGTGGTCCGGGTCTCCATATGATATAAGCTCGTCATTTGCCACCGAGATGCCTGCACCAATGTTCGTCCCTCCCCCCGAACCTGGGAACGAGTCTATGTCGGCCTTGACCTGAGCGTAGTCGGAGGTAAGATGGTGCCCGTTCACCAGCAACGCGGTACTTGTGAACCTCACGGTCGCCGCCCTGTCAGGCAGTATCATCATGTCCACGTAGTTCTTGGCAGCAACCAATCGCTGGTAGCTCGGGTCGTTGCCGCTCATGCTTCCGGAGTTGTCGATCACAAAGACGGTGTCCTGCGGCATCCCAGATACCAGAGGAATGCCTCTCCCGGTTACGTTGAGCTTGATGGTAGTCTCCTGAGGAAGCAGGGGCGAATTCTCGATCCAGATCGTGTCCGGATCTGCCGTTTTGTTCAGGACCAGGAATGGAGGGACCACCGCAGTCGTTCTGAGAACGACCCTGCCCTTCACATTAGCGTTCAAAGAAGATACGGCATAAGCACGAACTACATCTACAGTTCCCGTACTTGGATCCGGCGGTATGTGAACATGGACCTTGAGTTGGAACACGTCTCCCCACAACATGGCGTCGCTGTCTGGAACGCCGTCGCTGTCATGGTCGACGATCGGGTTGCCCAAACCGTCAAGAAGATCGACCTGCCAGCCCAAGGTTGTCGTGTAAGTGATATCAAAGACGTCAGCGCTGCTCCCAGAGTAGTTGAGAGTGACGTTATATTCGACTATCTGACCAACACTCCCCCACTTCGATTCATCCTGCCACATCCTCGCCGTTTCCGGTGTGAGAGTGGAATCGAAAGACCATCCGGCCGCGGTCGAGGACACATCGTCGAAACCATCGTATCCCCATAAGACCTGGTCCTGCACTCTTGCCACGGACCTGTCCTGTGTATGTGCCGATGACCATCCCACCATGTCCACCAGCCTTCCCAAGTCGTCGTAAAGGTAGACGTTGTCTCCACTCACCGTTCCATCGTCCATGCCGAAATCCGTCGGGAAATCCTCACCTCTCAGGACGAAGTGATTCTTGTCAACATCCATATCCACGGCCGTCATGATCAACTCCGAATCGACCACCAGCTTCCATCCGTTGGTGTTGATTGTTCCGCCGCCCTTGTAGTAGAGCTCTATGAACCTGTCATTGAGAGAATTGGCGTTGAAGTGCACTTCCTTCAGAACGACCTGAGGTCCGGGATGCAGTCCCATGCGGTCGTTCTGCACGCCGAAGGTCGGGGTCGGATCCCTCACCCATTCGCTCTGATATGCCGCACCGTCCCAATATCGGGAGACGCTCTCATCCTTCAAGGGGTCCGGTACAGGGCCCATTTGCCCGAACGAGACCGAGTCCAGTTCGTAGCCCGATGAATAATGTAGGCTGACCATCCCTCCTTCTTCGCTCGCGAAACCCTCTCCAGGGCCAACCGTATAGAATGAATACTCCCCGGGGGAGAAGGTCGTCTTGCTCCAGGTCCCCGTCGTCCACTTAGCGACACCGTCCGGAGAGAGGTATATCCCAGAAGACATGAGCGGGAAGTCCCCGTAGTTGAATATCTCTATCTTCTCGCTTCCGACGGTGTCAAGGTCCTGTACCTCAGTGATGAACAAGTCCAAGTCAAGCGATGGAATCGTTCCGAAGGTCCAGCCTGCCTGTATCGAGGATGCATCATCGAAGCCGTCGTAGTCCCATTTTGCGGTATCGGCCACCCTCGTCATGGATTCGCCCTTGTTGTGTGCGGACGACCAACCGGCCATGTCCGCCAGCCTGTCCAGCGGGTCGTACAGGTAGACGTTGTCGCCGTTCACCGTTCCGTCGTCCATGTCAAAACCCGATGGAAAACCCATTCCCCTGAGAACCAGCAACCTCTTGTTCGTGTCCAAGGTCACAGCCGGCAGGACGTACTCTGAATCCACGACCAGCTTCCATCCGTTGGTGCTGATCGATGCTGTTCCGGGATAGAACAGCTCTATGAACCTCTCATTGGGTATGTTGGCGTTGAAATACACCTCATTCAAGACGATAGGGGGAGGCTCCAGCCTTCCGGCGCAATCATTCTGTGATCCGAACGTGGGCGTTTGGTCCCTTACCCATGAATCCGTGTATCCCGTTCCGTTCCAATACCTGCAGACGCTCTCATCTGTCAGTGGGTCAGTTGCCCTTCCCGCTTGCCCGAACGAGACCGAGTCAAACTCCAAACCTGTGGAGTAATGCAGCGAGACTGCACCGCCCTCAGAGTTCTGGAACGACTCACCCGGTCCAAGAGAATACACTGAATAATCTCCGGGTGAGATGGTCGTCTGGCTCCAGGTCCCTGACCCCCATTGAGTTATACCATCCGGAGACAGATAGATTTCTGAGTCAGAGACCGTTCGCAGCCCGTGGTTCATTGCCTCGACCTTGCCGTTGCCCACCGAACCCGTGTCCTGAACCTCGGTTATCGACAATTTGGTGGTTCTACCGATCAGGAAGTTCTTGGCATCGATGACCCCGGCCAAGGGGTAGTTGCCTCCAAAGGCGATGACGAGCGGCAAAGAGACGCTGGACCCCATCGGCAGTGTCCCAACCTCCCATCCGACCATGCAAGTTATCTCCTCTGGCACTGCGACCACCTGGTTGGTCATCAGAGAGGCGTAGAGCGACTTGTCAGAAGTTGGATCCACCGCACCCTGTTTTCCGGCCGCGCCTCCGTAGTAGTGGTTCAGGGGCAAATTGGGCTCGGCCGAGGCAAGACCCATCAAAGTGGTTCCTGTGGTGACATCCAGTATAGAGTAAGTTGCAAGACCAGCGTCCCAGTAGTCAATGTCATCTCCCGGAGTGTCGGCGATCCTCACCCGGAAGTTCATCCCGACCCTCAGATCGAGGATGTCCTGCCCGTAGATGTTCTCTATTTCCCACATGATTATTGCCCAATCCTGGTCCTGCTCAGTGTAGGCCCTCTGATAGATCTTGAGATCGTCGGAGACCCCGGTCACTCCTGTCTGCCTGAATGAGGCGTACGTCTCCTGGACGGCGCCGTTCTCAATGTAGATGTTGGGCTCGTCAATGGTAAAATCTCCCGTTCCAGAACCGTACCCGTTCGCGACCTCCGTGCTTCCTCCCCCCGAAGGATAGGCGCTGTGGTAGATGGTCAGGAAGCTCTTGTAGACGAAGTGGCTCTGGGTCACCCAGTTCCAAGCGATGTCGTTGGTGATGACGCCAAAGTCGTTCACACTGAAGTCCACGTTACCGACGCTCAAAGCAAGCCCTGCAGCTTGCGCTGTCGGCAGAAAAAGGGACCCCGATAGGGTCGTCATCGTGGCCAGGATGATGACTATCGATATTGAGATGGCTTTTGAGGCTTGATCACTTTGATTATGTGCTCTTCTGGATTCTCCCTCCTCTATGCCCATTGGGTGTCCTCCGTATCCACGAACCTCGCTTTGTTTCTCTTAGGAGCGAGGGCCAGTCCTAAGCCACCAAAGAATCTATCTTTTTGCAGATATAAGAATGTTGTGCTAACTCATAGCACGGCTGCTGGATCCTGTCCTAGAAGCTCCTCTCAACCCTCAGTATCTCTTCCCTGTTGCTGTCCGCGACGTTGATCTCGTCCAGAACAGTTTCTCCATCTTCCACATTCATTATGTTGAAAGAAGGATGCGATCTTCCCTTCAACCTTTGAGATGAGGCCGTTCCCGCCGTGACAAAATGCGTGTTCTCCAGCTTCCACACCCAGGGCAGATGCTTGTGCCCCGAGAAGACGAAGTCCACGTCCAGCTCCGTGATCAGCCTAAGAACGTGTCCGGCGTCCACCGCGATGTTCCTCTCCCTTCCGGTTCCTGGTATGGCGATCAAATGGTGATGCAGAGCAAGTATCTTCATCTTGTTCTCAACCGAGAGCTTCTTCTCTATCATTGCGTAGTTCTCTCTGCCCACGTGACCGTCGTCCAGATCCGGCACAGTTGAATCCAGTCCCAATATCACGACCTTGTCATCCTCGTAGCAGGGAAACCTGGTCCCGAACATCTCTTCGAATATCTTGTACCCCTCGTTCCTGGCGTCGTGGTTCCCGGGGACCAGTATCTTGTTCTTCGTGCCTATCCTATCCATGTACTCCTTCACCACATCCCATTCGTGGATGAAGGCCTCGGTCGTGAAGTCTCCAGTGATGACAACTATGTCCGGGTTCTCCGAATCCAGTATCTTGATCACGTTCTCTCCCCACTCCTCCACGAAGTTCATGCTTGTCAGATGCAGGTCCGAAACATGTGCGATCTTCATTTCTTCATTCCTCCTTCCTGTTCAAATGCCAGAAGCCGCTGTTACTTACTTCAATCTTTGCCGCCATTGCGTGATGAGAAATCGATTGCTCCAGCCTATGGAATGACGATCTTGAGTGTGGTCATCGCTACCCCACCGTCATCGTCCTCCACGGTCAGGGTGACATAGAATGTTCCGGCAGCCAGGAAAACATGGGTGACCGTCTCAACGATTTTCACCGGGTAGTTGTTGTCCACGTTGGGATAGAAGCTTGTGACCCTAGTTCCATCCCCGAAATCCCAAGTGAATGTAAGGTCATCAGCTCCTGGGTCATATGCGGTGGCTTCAAAGGTCAGACCACGAGAGAGCAAGGCCCCTTTCAAATCAACTTCCCAAACATATGTGTCTGGAT
This sequence comes from Thermoplasmata archaeon, assembly GCA_023140195.1. GTDB lineage: Archaea > Thermoplasmatota > Thermoplasmata > RBG-16-68-12 > SOIM01 > JAGLME01. The sequence goes on along the minus strand of JAGLME010000024.1, from coordinate 76,482 downwards.
GGTTAACATTGAAGCTGTGATGCAAACGGATTTCCTCTCCATCATCGAAGGTGAGTATTATCCAGCACGGGTTCGCACCTTTGGGTTGGCCGTTTATTGGATCATTCTCAGGTGTGTAGCGAACGGTCGCTGAGTACTTGTTTGAGATGTCCACTTGAAGGTGAGTCAGGTCGAGCACTTGGTCGTTCGGACTGCCTGGAAATCGGGTGACGGACCCGCTCGCTATCAGTATTTCATTCTCGTACAACTCCACGGAAACATCATGCCACTTTTCGCCTGCTATCCTCAAGGAAACATCCGCTTCAATTGACAAAGTCTTTAAAACCACCGTTGGTGCAACGTTACTTACGGTGACTGCTGCGAATGCTGGTTCAGACATCATCATTTCCGAGCCGTATGTCCTGAAACGCAAGTCCATGCCAGGTCGTTCTATCCAACTATCGTTTGTAACGTGTCTATAATAGGATATGCCATCAGGGTAGAAATCATCTCCGAAATGGACCTCGTAATTCCCCCCTCCTTGCATCGGACTCGTCAAGATGAAGAAGTAGGTTTTACCTGGGTCGACCGTTATGTCTTCAATATCGAATTCGGCCCAATCTACGGGATCCACGTATCTAGAATTCGGAAGCTCCTCGGGGGAGAGATGTGCAAATGATAGGTTGGGTCCCTCAAGACTCTCTCGGACGTAAAGGTACAGGTGCGCATCTGGTTTCCCAAAACTGACTGAGACATCGACAGCAATCTTGGAAAGTGTGGTGCAATTGGGTGTAAAAGACTGTGCCCTCTTGTTGATCCAGTTGAGATCCGAGAACCATGTGAAGTTACCTTCCGCAAACACATCTGCCACTTCATATCCGGGGGTGGCCACTTGAAGAGCCAAGGTTCCCATATAGTCATCTCCCCATGTATGATTGAGGAATGGGCTTGACAACCAATTTGTGTCCCACACCCCATCATTGTCAAGATCCCAGCGATATTGCAGAACATCACCATCTGGATCGTATGAACCACTGCCGTCCAGTGTTATCCGTGAGCCTTCATATCCATAGTAAGGGCCATTTGCATTAGCAATCGGTGGATAGTCAACAGGAGCAATCACACAGTTTGGAACGGTGCAAGGATAGAAATCATAGTCCTTCCCAGGATGAGGGATCAATGTGTCTCCAATCAAGTCGCCAGCTATTGCGTGCTTCCCTGTTCCGCTACCGTCATCTAAGCCTGTGTAATCAGACCAATAGTTACCCTCCAAAAGTGTGGGATGATGCCAATCGTTATCTTCGGGATCAGACTCGGAGATTTGATTCACATTATTTATGAAGTTGTTGTGGTAGGCCAAGTTGTCCTTATTTCCTTCGAGGAAGCGAATTCCATTCTTGTTGTTTGAGCTGATATTATTGTGGACAATTGTGTTGTTGTTGGAGGACCGGAAGTAGAATCCGTCCTGGGTGTTTCCAGATACATTATTGTTAATGATGGTATCATCACTCGATCCCACGAGAGCAATGCCATAATTGTTCTCCGACACGCTGTTGTTGGCGACAACACTTCCGTTGGAGGAGCGGAGAAAGATGCCGTTCCAATTGCCAAGGGCGAGGTTGTTTGTGACGGTGTTGTTGTCAGAAAGCCATAGGACAACACCGCCGGGTGCACCACCGTATGCACCATTGTAGGAGAGTGTGTTGCGGTCAATTGTGTTATTGTTGGAGGAATAGAATAAGATACCTTCGTCCTTATTTGAGGAGACAGAGTTGTTTGCGATAGTAATGCCCGATGAGAAACTAACCAAGATTCCTATGTTGCCATCGGTTACGTTCTGGTTCTCTATCTCTACATTGGTGCAATTGGCAAGTATTATTTGTCCGGCACCTGAGGGGATCCTCCCACCAGTGGTGTTCCTCCAATAATAGACAGGCTTGCCGTTGACGGTGTTCGATGTATCGATGACATGAGTGTTCCAGTACTCAAGCACGTCTCCGTATAGTGTTATTCCAGCTCCAACCATACTGTTGTTCATGATGATATCGCCGCTGGAGCGGCTAATGTGAATCCCGTAAGACACGTCATAGATGGAATTGTCCGAGATAGTATTGCCATTTGGGTGTTGGAGATTGTTGTATCCAAGAACGATGGCTGCCGCGTGATTCGAGATGTTGTTGCCCGAAATCGTATTATGGCTGGCGTCACCATCAATATCAATGGCCCAACCGTATCCATCCGACGAGATGGTGTTGCCTGAGAATGTGTTGTAATCAGCTTTGACGATGATTCCCCCGCCGTTGTTCAGGATATTGTTTCCTGATATGAGATTGTAGTTGGTGGTCCCTCCAATTCGGATGCCCAGATTGTTGTTGGAAATCATGTTGTTAAGAATGAAGTTGTAGCCAACCGGCCCAATGGCGATTCCACAACCGTTCGACGAGATTGCGTTATTCTCGATGGTATTCTTCTTCGAAGTTGTTATCCGGATACCGGACCATCCGATTCCGCTATTAGTAATCGTAAACTCGGTGACTTGCACGCTGTTTGTGCCAGGGCCGATTGTCAGCACCGAACCCTGACCTCCCCCATCGATTATCGTGTTCGACCGGCTCTCGCCCTCCAGAAGAATCGTTTTCTTGACACTCACACGCTCGAGATAAGTACCGTTGTACACATAGACCGTATCACCACGTTGGGCATCGTCAACTCCTTCCTGGATGGTGTTCCATTTGTGGTTCGGCGGATCGTCAACAAAATCATCGTCCACCCAGACCGTCTTTATTGCCAGGGCAACTGCGTCCTCAGGACTTCTGTGATCTGGAATGTAAACGGGGGTCATTACGAAAGCATTCGTAAGCGTCAATACACAGATTATCACTCCAACGAGGTTTACCGCTCCCTCCTTCATTCTTCAAACCCCTCCGTTACTTCTTCACAGAACCTCTGGATAGAGTCCAGACTTCTCCCTCCTCCGTTCCACTACTTATTGCAGTCCAAAGAATGTAATTCGGAATATAAGTAAACATTGGAATAAACCTTGGACCCCAGACTCAATGAAATTGGTTTCAATATAAGCATCAAGAATCGGTGATTTGAAGGATCTTTCCGTCTTCAGCACTTGCTTTCTAAGCGTACTCCTTCCCAACCCCCTTCTCAAAAAGCAACCTGTCCAGACTTCTATTCAACTTGGTGTTCAGTTCCCTCTGCTTGCCGGAGAGCTCTGCCGGGCTCCCGAACTGCACGGGTCCCTGCAGCACCGCCGACGATTCTATGTCCGCCACCCGCCTCGGCTTGGACTTCAAGACCTTGTCAACTATCGGTACCATGTCCTCGTACCCTATCGCGCCGTCGATGAACTTCCTTATCATGTTCTCCGGGATCGGTCTCAATCCGTACCTGGGTTCCTCTTCCCGGATCACCTTTGAGGCCTCTTCCTCCCCGCCGACCTTCATTCCCAGACCTATCGGCCTGCTTCTGTAGAGCGAATCGACCTTCACCTGCCAGAGTTCCTTCCCTGTCGATATGAAGATGTCGTTATGCGTCCCTTTCGGCGCTCCGATCAGGACCGTCCAGTCGGCCGGGTCGCTGTTGTACTTGCTCGAGAGCTTTCTCATCAACTGGTCAACGGGCAGAGCTTCTTCCATTTATCCTTCACCGACTTACCGCTTCAACTCCCCCTATCCTCCCCTCCGACCAAAAAAGTTTCTGTTTGGATGTAGCGTACGATACTGATGCAACTGGATCCTATAACGAGTGAGATTCCTGTAGTCACTTGATTGCTTTCAACCTCTTCCTCAACGCTCTTCTCAGTTGATCACGGTCTTTGTAGAATATCGTTCTCATGGTCTTTATGTCAAAATGGAGTTTCGTCTTATGCCTAGCCATCAGAACGATTCTCTCTGACTTCTTACCAAGGCCGTGGCTGTAACCCAACTCGTAGTATACATTTGGGCGCTCGTATGTCAAATCCACGAAGAGATACTCCGATTTTTCTATCATCTCTTGGACTTCCTCAGTGATCTTTCCACTCGACTCCACTTCGTCAATTCGGATTGCGTTTATGCCAACTCTTTCGCACTCATCTTTGATGACCTGATATGTGTTCTCTAGTTCCCCATCCACACCCATAGCCATCACGATGAATCCTGAATCCATTGCCTCGTTCAACCAATCAAGGTCAAAGACCTGAATTAGCTCTCTCGTCAGTCCTTCCCGATCTGATTCCGATTCTTCATCGAACACTTGATAGTGGAATCGCTCCAGGTCACGAATGGACAGTTCTCCAAGCAGATCTCTTGGAGTTACCTCCTCACTTCTCACAATCTCAACCATATTGTCCCACTTTCTTCGATATCTTGCCAGACCGTAGTTTCTCACTAGTCTGCTGAGATCCTTGGCAGGAATGTAGTCAACCAGAGTCAGGCCAAATATCAAGAAATTGACCCTATTACTGATGTAATCAATGTCATACTCGCTGTCTAGTATCCTCTGGATCTTCTTGGCTATAGTGCCTGACCGATGGAGTTCCAAAATGTAGCACAGCTCGGTCAATATTCTACTATTATAGTCCTCAAGTGAGTCTCTAAGCTCCCCTCTGTCCTTCTGCTCGACCATCTTCACAGTCTCCTTTGATTCACTCTACTGTCTATCGTGGGAACCGTTTTCCCTGACGCAATTCTTAACAATCTCATGGTATATAAATCCCCAAAGAATGGGACAGCTCGCCAATGGATTTTTATAAACTGGGATTCTTTCAGACTCGACCAGGGGGCAGGGCACGCTAAAGAGCACTCTTCTGTTGCTTTCCAAGAACCGGTTCGTCGAAAGGGCGATCATGCGTTTTGAGATGTCCAAGAGAGCTGCCAGGCGTTTTGTCCCGGGTGAAAGGCTGGCGGACGCCATCTACGCCGCCAGGGAACTGAACCAAGTGGGGATCATAGCAGGGATAGACCACCTCGGAGAGAGCGTCGAGGATGAGGCCCTTGCCAGAAAGATGGCGGACATCTACGTTCAGATCCTGGAGGCGATCGCGGCCAACCGTATCAACTCGAACATATCGGTTAAACCCACACAATTGGGACTTGGCATCAGTAATGAGTTGTGCAGGGAGAACATCGAGAGGATAGTCAAGAAGGCCGCCGAATACGGCAACCACGTCAGAATGGACATGGAGGATTCATCTTTCACACAGAAGACGCTGGATGTTTTCAAATCCATTCGGAAGAAGTATCCCAACCTGGGCACAGTCCTGCAGACCTATCTCTATCGGACCGAGAAGGACGTGGAGGACGCCATAGAGAACGGTTACGGCCTCAGGATATGCAAGGGGGCGTACAAGGAACCGAGCGACATTGCTTTCCCCAAGAAGGCGCAGGTGGACCAGAACTTCATCAAGCTTCTGGAGAAGCTGCTGGGAGAGCGGGCCAGAAAGAACGGCGTATACGTCGGCGTTGCGACACACGATGACAAGATCATCGATTGGACCAAGGACTTCGTGAGGGAGAACGGAGTGGGCAAGGAGGAGTTCGAGTTCCAGATGCTCTATGGGATCAGGAACAACCTGCAGAAGAAGCTCGTTTCTGAGGGATATCAGATGAGGGTTTACATTCCATTTGGATCGCACTGGTATCCGTATTACATGAGGAGGATAGCGGAGAGGCCTGCGAACCTTCTGTTCTTTGCGAGGACCTTTTTGGGGGAGTAGGTCGACGAGTTAGCTCCAACCTGCGTCAATGGCCTATTGCGATGGACCTTCATCGATCTCAGTCGTGTCTCCGTCGTCAAGAAGAGCCTCTTTTCTTGGGGGCCGCCCACTTCGTATGAGCACAATACTTGCCATGACCAATGCAATCACTGCCAGGATCAGAGGAGCCAACCACTCCCACGGGTTACTTGTTGCAGGATCGGTCTCCCCCGCTTGCGGCTCCGGCACGCTCGTTGAGCTCATCGGGTCGCTGCCCGCCAGAAGTTCCTCGCCATCACTGAACCCATCATTATCATCATCCACATCCATCGAATCTGGAATGTAGTCCTCGTCATTATCTGGGGGCTTTGAGGTCGCATTCTTTGGATCAGAACCTTCCTGGTCCTCGATTACATCAGAATACCCATCATTGTCGTCATCCGAATCCGCGGAATCCGGTACGCCATCACCATCAAAATCTTCCGCGCCTATGACTGTGCCTTCAGGTCCGATTGCTATCGTCTCTATGGCAAAAGACCCCGTAACCCATTCCTCTACAATGAACAAATACGTGCCATCAGGTATACCGGCCGGGATCGGATAGGATAGGTCTCCCTGATGTCTATCTGTTGCAAGGGTCTTTGGGCTGAAGTCGTAGAGCGCATAACTCAAGTCAAACGAAGATGGCAACCCCACTCCCCCCAGGGGGACTATTTCGTAATAAACGATTGCGGTCTCACCAGCCAGATAACTGCTCTTCTGGAACGAAATGGTCAGATCATAGCCCCGCTCCAGATATGCAGAATCCGAGTCGCTGACGACTCTCCCGTCGGAGGTCGCGGAGACTGTGAAGGTGTAGGAACTTGAAGGCGTTGTTGGAACATTGAAAGTGAAGGATCCTTCGTAAGAAACCCCGGAGAGCACACCTTCCTCGACGACCTGGAGATTGCCGTCCCTGACAATGTAATAGAAATCGGGGGCCCACATTAGGTAGCTGATTAGTTCATAGTCCACCGTCAGAGCGTCACCAGCGTCATATTCATCTTTGTCCACGTTCACCAACATTATGCCGTACTCGATGCTCTTGGTCTCCGCGTAGTATCCGTAGTCTCTTTGGATATTGTAGACCTCAACCTTGAAGGTCATATCCCCCTCGTAATTGCTTGGCAAGTCAATCGAATAGAGGTTTGAAGAGCTCGTTTCCTTGGCATAGGTCCCGCTTGGCGAGTAGGCGGTATAAACGTAGGTGAAGACTGTGCTGTGTCCCGGCGGAGAAACTGCGTCGACCATCATCTGGACAGTATCGCCGGTTGTGTACGTGTGCTTGTCAAAGGCCACATCGACCGATATGACACCGGATCCGCTCACGATTGGGAAAACGATTGAGTCTCCAGTCTCCTTAAGCCATTTGGATGCATTAATTCGCACGGTATATTCCACACCCTCCTCAAAGTCCATATCCTTCAATTGAAACATGTAACGGACGTCCCCAGCGGCATCAGTTTGGAAATCGCCACCATACCCAGATATCTTGTTGGCGAAAGGTCCCACACCCTTCAGTATGCTAATCTCCACATCCACGTCAGGTTCCCCGACAGGTGTACCTTCTACCCATGAATGAACATGGATGCTCACAACGCTGTCTATCTGGTATTCTGCCCTATCGGTATAAACATCCACCATCAATGTGTCCACTCTGAAATCAAACCCGGGCGCGTTCCCCATCAGATACTTCGATGCCTCTCGAGTGTTTCCATAAGTGCCGTTGTACCAGATTCCAACCACGTAATCATCGGGAAAGCTCGAACCCACATACGATAGCCTGAAGGTGAAGCTTCCGGATGGGTTTCCTAAGTTAGTGGGTCCCTCAGACGACTCCCCGTCTTCAGACCACACGCCCCACTCCCCCTTGTCCAGGCCCCAACCCGGGTATCCGGCATCTGTAATCAATGAACCATCTTTGATTGAAACCACGGAGTAGAACACCGTCACCGGGTCACCGGGAATGTATCCAGACCTGCCGGTTTCAGCTATGATCGTATACATCTGTACGCGGAACCAGGTCCAGTCCCAGTCGCCCCTGCCGGAGTCGAAACCGCTGTCCTCGATCCACATCTCGTCGCCCACGTAAACATCATAATTGTCGTCCTGTAGGGCCTCGGTCATTATCGAAGGGATGGTCACCGTTGCCTTTCCAGTAGCGTGATCCACTGCAACATCATTGAAGCGGATTACATGTTCAGCGTATAATGTCTCGCCTTGTCCGAAGACTAGGATGTCGAAAACATCCTGCAGACCATCGGCCGTTCCAGTCACCTGTATGGTCAGGTCGATGGTGTCTTCGGGGACGAACCATTTCTGGCTTGGCGATATGCTCATTGGGTATCCGCTATCTTCCACTGTAATCTGTACTGTGGTGTTGTCATAGAAATCGGAGGCCGCAACCAGCGGCAGCATCCCCAGAACGGTCACAAACACAATTACTATTGCCAATGTTCTAGCACTTTTGGTCCTTTTCATCACTTTCCCTCCGACCAGGTCTGGCTGTCGCGCCGGTTTTTGCATGTATCAGAAGCATATTAAAGGTATTGTACAGATGTCCAGGTCACCGCCGTAGGCCCCCTTAGGTCGGTCGGACCTTGCCTGATCGGATAGGAAATGTCTGGAATCCCTCGGGACAAGGGGCTCTGCGAGAAGGGCCCTATTCTCTTCTTTTCTGGACTCGGACTAACCTTTTTATGCAGAAATATCTTCTCCTCAAGTGAGGGTGAATTATGAAAGCGATTGTATGCACGAAATATGGACCACCGGAGGTCCTTCAGCTGAAAGAGGTTGAGAAACCCACTCCCAAGGATAATGAAATATGCATCAAGATCCACGCGACCACAGTTACATCAAGTGACTGTATAATCCGGGGTTTTGACATTCCCATGTGGCATCCGCTAGGACTGATGATGCGAATAGCGTTGGGCTTTGGAAAACCGAGAAACCCAATCCTTGGGATGGTGGCGGCTGGGGAGGTTGATTCTATAGGCAATGATGTGAAACGGTTCAAGATTGGTGACCAGGTCTTGGCTTATACCGTCAAGTCACCTACCAAGACGCGATTCGGCACCTACGCCCAGTATATATGCGTGCCGGAAGACTATCCAGTGTTGCCAAAACCGTCCAATCTGACTTATGAGGAGTCCGCCGCGATCCCCTATGGTGGAGAGCTAGCGATGTATTTTCTGAAGAAGGGGGGTATCCAAAGTCGGAAGAATGTCCTCATCGTTGGAGCTTCTGGAACGATAGGCACTACAGCTGTGCAGCTTGCCAGGTACTACGGGGCGAAAGTGACAGGGGTGTGCAGTACTGCGAACATAGAATTGGTAAGTTCCCTGGGAGCCGAAACGGTGATCGACTACACAAAAGAGGATTATTCAAAACGCAGCGAGCGTTATGATTTGATACTTGATGCCGTCCCACAGCAGGTGGCGGATAGGAAGAGCTTGAAATCACAAGCGAAAAACGCCCTGGCTCCTGATGGGAAGTACATATCAATAGATGATGGAATTGCTAAGGTAAACTATGATGATCTTGTTCTATTGAAGGACCTTGCAGAGTCTGGTAAGTTCAAACCGGTGATAGACAGAAGTTATCCACTGGACCAAATGGTCGAGGCTCATAGATATGTCGAGACAGGACATAAGAAGGGGAATGTGATCATCACAGTGGACCATAATGACAAAACCTAACAAAGGGTTTAGTTGACGGCGGTTGCTGTGGAGAGGATAGAAGGGTTTGATGGGTCGGTCTCGCCGTATTACTTGAGAGTCATGGTAGATGGGGACTTCTTGCAGGATGGGTTTGGGTATTGGATCAGAGTTGAATCTCCTGCGATTTGGACTATTCAAAACGTATAGCCAGATGTGTAGAAAAGAGGTGCCAGGTCACCGCCGTAAGCCCCCTTCGATCGGTCGGATCTTGTCTAATTGGATAGGAATCGTCTGGAATCCTTCGAGCAAAGGGCTCGGGAACGGGTCATGTTCTCTTCTTTGTACTAATGATTGCGGATTCTATGATTGGATTCCGAAGTCGATGGGAAAATCATTATATCCAGGGATGTAACTTCATATATGAGGATGCTTGAGATATGGGAATGAAGAGAGGTAGTCTGGTTATCATTTTCCTCATGATTGTGAGTGTATTCTCGGCCACAGTGTCGATCATTACTGAGAATGCAATGGCCACGACCTTATATGTTGGTGGAGCTGGTCCCGGCAACTATACTGTGATACAGGATGCGGTAGATGCTGCACAACCCGGCGATACTGTGTTCGTATACAATGGAACATACTATGAGAACGTGAGAGTCTACAAAACTCTTAACTTGACAGGAGAGAATAGAGATACGACGATTATCAATGCTAGCGAAGTTGGTGACGTCATTCATGTCACAGATGATTGGGTGAATGTGACAGGTTTCACGGTCGAGAATAGCGGACAAGCCGTGCAAGGCCATGACTCGGGAATCAAACTTGACTCTGTCCAGAACTGTTATGTTGCTTTCAATAGGGGGATCTACAATTGGCGTAGTATATCCATGTTTTTTGCAGGCAACAATGTAGTTGTCAATAACACTGTCCTGAACTACAAGATGGGAATCTCGCTGGAAGATTCAACACATAACGTTGTGGTAGGCAATACGATCTTCAATGGAAGGTTTGGCATTTTCATGTTCCGCGCCCCCAACAATACATTGGAGAATAACGCATTAATCGGAAGTGGCATCTCTCTGCATGGGTTCGACAGTGTGGACTATTGGAACACCCATACAATCGATACTTCAAACACTGTTAACGGAAAGCCTGTATACTATTGGAATAATGTGAATGGTGGAACAATACCAGCGGGAGCTGGCCAGGTAATCCTGGCAAATAGCAGTGGCATCACAGTAGAGAATCAAAACCTAGACAACGGGACCGTGGGCCTCCTTCTTGGATACTCATCAAACAATCTCATAGCCAACAACTCAGCTTCCTCAAACGAGTGGTTGGGACTGGTCTTCTATTCCTCTGTCAACAATACAATAACAAACAATACTGTATTGAGGGCTACGCAGGACGGCATCTGGCTTCGTTCTTCGGACTACAATTCCGTCACGAACAACAATGTTTCCTGGAATACTCAAAGTGGCATAAGCATCTCTTTCTCTGATCACAACTCTCTCGTGGACAACACAGTCCTCTTCAATCAAGACAATGGCGTCAATATCCAAAGTTCAAACAACAACAATATTTCCCAGAACAGAATCTCGAATCTCCAAAGAGGGTTGAGTGTCACATCCTCCAACTACAACACGATGAGCGAGAATATTATCGTATCCAATGGATGGGAAGGAATCCACCTTTCTGGATCCGTCTACAACAACATATCCAACAACAACATTTCGTACAACACCCATGGTTTCTATCTGAGGAGCTCCATCCTGAACAACATATCCAACAACAACATCCTATACAATACAATTCAGGCATACGATGATGGCAATTCGACTCAATGGGACTTCGGCTACCCAACTGGTGGCAATTACTGGAGTGATTACGGCGGTACAGACAACAAGAGCGGTCCAAATCAGGACCAGCCTGGTGGCGATGGCATAGGTGATACTCCATATGTCATTGACGGGGACAGCCTGGACAGGTATCCTTTCATGTATCCATTTGGACAAACACCACGTCCGCCAACGGATGTAGCTGCAGTTCTAAGTGGTGGAGGATTCGAGGACGTTACCCTGATTTGGACGCTATCGGCAGATGATGGAGCGGGCTCCCATAACGCAGATGGGTATCGGGTCTACAGGAGCACCTCCTATGATTCAAGTGGTTCAGGCTACGTATTGAGGGCTTCATTTCCAAATGGCACAACTGGATTTGTCGATACTCTGGCTGGTGAAGGAAATCCAAACACCTACTTCTATTTGGTGTGTGTGGTAGACCAAAACAACGATACGAGGTGCACAGAAGACCAGGTGGCCAAGTTCATCCGCCCCCTCTCCAGAGGTCTGAACCTTGTCTCAATCCCGCTCATCCAATCAGACGAGACCGCCCAAAGGGTCATTCAGACAATCTCCTACGACAACGCCTGGTCCTACGATCCCATCAACCAAGAATGGAAGTCCTTTTCGAAATCAAAGCCTTATGCTCAGAGCCTTGAATACTTGAGTCACACCATTGGCATCTGGGTGAACGTAACTCAGGATACCAACCTCACAATTGCAGGAGTCGTTCCCACTTCGACCACGATTGATCTTCAAGCAGGTTGGAATCTCGTGGGCTTCCCATCCTTTGATCACGACTTCTCTGTCGCAGACCTGAAGGCAGCCGTCGCGGTGGAGGGAATAGAGGGATTCGATGGGTTAGCTCCGCCTAGTTTCTTGAGAGTTATGACCGATGGTGACTTCCTGCAGGCTGGGTTTGGGTATTGGGTCAGAGTTCAATCTCCGGCCGTTTGGACTGTTGAAAATACATGAGCCAGATAGGTAGAAAAGGGGTGCCAGGTAACCGCCGTAAGCCCCCTTCTGTTCTACACACTTTTCTTATATTCCTGACACTCTTCCGACCTCAATGCCAATCGAAGTCAGGGACATGGACGGATCCTCAGAATACTTCGTCAGCACTTGCACCCATATGAACGAATCCGAAGAGGTCGACAGGGACGCCAAGAGAAGACTGGCCTGGTTCAAGAAGATGCACGACATCGGCCTGAGAATCAAGGTGGTGTACATTGACGATGAGATGGCCGGGTTCCTTTATGCGGTCCCTATCGAGCACTCTCCTGTGGGTCCTCTGGGAAGCGACCTGATGGTCGTCTACTGCCTTGTGGTCCTCAAGGATTACAATGGGAAAGGAGCAGGAAGAGCACTGATGGATGCCGCTGAAGAGGAAGCGAAGCTGCAAGGAAAGAAAGGTCTCACCACAATGGGCTTCCGCGGGGATTTCTGGCTGCTACCAGCGTCGTTCTATGAGAGACACGGTTTTGAGGAGGTTGAGAGCTACAGGGTCGGCTCACCAGGCGATTCCGATATCCTTGAAAAGGTTGTCCTTCTTTGGAAGCCCTTCGATGAGACGGCTGAGGCCCCCACATTTCCAAGATCCAAGTACGAGTTCAAACCCGTTCCCGGCAAGATCGTGGTGGACCTGTTCTGGGACATCTCATGCCAGACCATCAACATCGAGGCAGAGCGCGTCAAGGAGGTAGCGGAGGAATTCGGGGACAAGGTCGTCTTCAATGAGTTCCCGGTTCACGAACCTGGAGTTTTTATGAAGTACCAGAGGCACAGAGGGATATTCATCAACGGTAAGGAGATCGGGTGGGGTCATGAGGCTCCGAAGGAGGGGGTTAGAGAGGCGATTCGGAAGGCTTTAGAAGAAGCAAAAGAGGCTGAATAGGATTCGATATCTCTGAACGAAAAGACCGTCAAGACACGATTGGGAGCAGCAATCTGGATGTATATGAACTTTGATAGAAGTCGTGAGATGATCTTTCAAAGACGAATCAACAGTTATTGCAGACTTTCTGTTTCTCAGAAGAACGAGTGCCCAGCAGAGATAAGGATTAAGTAGTTCGGAGCACGATTGTGACTTGCTGGAAGCGAAGAGGCTGAGTAGGGGGAAGCGCGCAAAGGAGGAGAAAAGATGGTTTGGAGACCGACCAGTATCATTGTATCCTTTGTCTTGGCAGCCACATTGTTGTTGGGAACCGGACTCCACGCGTTGGCGACCGAAGCTGAGGTCTCGCTCAGAACCGAATCCAGGCTATCAGGTGCTCAACCCATGAAGGGAAGCAGTTGGGGGATCGAAACCGTGGACTTGGGTCTGCAACTTATTCTCCCTTCTCTGGCTACTGACAGTAAGAACAATCCACACATTAGCTACATCATTCAGAGTAATGGTGGAGCCCTTCTCAAATATGCGAAAAGAATTGGAGGCTTCTGGGTCAATGAAAGCCTAGATTCCAGCGTCGCATTTGATTTGCACCATTCACTGGCTCTTGACAGCAACGACAACCCACACATTGCATATCATGTCTCGACGCAGAACTTGGGTGTGTTGAAATACGCGCGTTGGAATGGAACAGAATGGAGTTTTGAGAAAGTTGATATGGGAGATGATATTGGCCAGAGGCCTTCTCTGGCTCTCGACAGCAACGATGATCCCCATATCACTTATTATGATGGCTATATGTGGTGCACGAAGTACGCTAGATGGACTGGTAGCAACTGGAGCATAGAGGTTCTGGGTCCGTCGGGTTCTTGGAGTTCAATGGCCATAGATAGTATGAACAATCCACATGTTGCATATGCTTATGGTTCCCTCAAATACGCACAGTCAATTGGAGGCCATTGGAGCAACCGGACTGTGGATTCAAACGAGACCAAGTGGGCTTCATTAGCTCTCGACAACCACGACAATCCTCACATAAGCTATGTTCCAAGACTTCCTGAACACGGCCTCTTGTATTCACGTTTGTCAGGAGATTCGTGGAGGATCGAAATTGTAGACGCAGATGTTGTCTACAGCAGACGCACTTCTCTGGCTCTCGACAACCACGACAATTCTCATATTGGATATGCCAACGACACTCTCGCAGGCTCGACAATCAAATACGTAACGTGGATTGGAAACGAGTGGAAGTCTGAGGCAGTAGATGCGGGTCTTCATAGTTCTTTGGCTCTTGATAGCGATGGAAATATCCACATAAGTTATGCTCAGGAGATTCCTGAGTCACACGATCACTATCTCAAATATGCCACCAAACCCGGTGGAGCACTATCTCCCTCTATCTCCCTAAACATCGACCCAGACACTCTGAATCTCAAGTCAAAGGGTAGATGGATTACCGCATACCTCACTACTGAGGGGGCTAAGGCAGAAGACATCGAGCCCTCGTCCCTGATGTTAAATGATGTCCTTCCTCCCAGTTGGTGGGACATTCAGAATGAAACAACACTCATGGTCAAGTTCAACCGAGCCGCTGTCCAAGCACTCTTACCGATATCTGAAACTGTGGACATTAAGGTCACTGGTAAATGGAAAGACGGTGAGACGTTCGAGTTGCATGACGTCATAAGGGTCATTGAACGAGGAAGGGTTGCAGAAGGTGCGTCAAGCCTCATCCCCTCAATGACCTCCGCTGTCTTCTTGCTGGAAGACATCTTCGAAGTTGATCTTGGTCCTTCAATTGTATTTCGTTCGAATTTGGAGATGAAGATATCTGATGCACGAAAACCTCCCAATCTTCCCTTACGATTCGAACTGCAAAGACAAGGCTGGGATTCAACAGGAAGGGTGATGTGAGGATGACATCTAAGAAGGTCAGTTTGATCGTGATACTGCTTGTGGTTGCTGGCTCGTTCTATTTCGCCCTCACCGATTTGCCTGAGACTGTGAAAGGGACAACACTCTTCGTGGGAGGAGCTGGTCCAGGCAACTATACTTCAATCCAAGAAGCGATAGACGACTCGATATCTGGTGATACCGTCTATGTGTACAATGGCACTTATTATGAGAGTCTGGACGTTGACAAGCCCCTATCTCTTGAGGGAGAGGGCAGGGATGTGACCGTGATTGACACCAACAGTTCCGGTATGGGCATGCGTATAACAGCCGATTGGGTGAGCGTCACCGGCTTCACGATAATGGACAGCATTCTTGGAATACGACTCGATACCGTTCAGAACAGTCGAATAATGGACAACAATCTCTCAAATCCAGAGAGATTCGACATCTGGATTGAATCCTCTCGCTATTCAGAAATCGCCAATAATGTGATGGCGGCGGGGTTATACATGGAGGGTGACCTGCTTGCACATTGGAACACGCACATCATTGACACATCAAACACAATCAATGGCAAACCCATTCGGTATATTAAGAACGTCACCGGAGGGACAGTTCCTGCAGGAGCCGGCCAGGTGATACTGGCCAATTGTACGGGCATGGTTGTCGAAGGCCAAGATGTCAGCGATGGATATGTGGGTATCTCGGTTGCCTTTTCATCAAATATAAGAATCGTAAATGATACATCATCTTACAACAATCTGTATGGCATTTTCCTCTATTCATCAAACAGCAACACCGTTGTTGGCAATATTGCACTGGAAACCCAGGAAAGCGGGTCGAATGCGGCCACCGGCATCCGCCTCGAACACTCAAGTAACAACTTGGTCGAAGGTAATCATGTTGAGAAGAGCATACGTGGCATCGAACTATGGCACTCTAGCAACAATACCATTTCAAACAATGACGCATCAGACACATACGGCATCGTTCTTCGCTACTCGGACAATAACACGATCACCAACAACAACGTCTCGAGTATAGCTAACGGGGGCATTAGTCTGGATACCTCTAACAATAACACAATCAGATTCAATGACGTGTCGGTAGGCAAAGGCTTAGCTGTAGGCCTAGGCTCGTCTAATGACAACATTTTCGCAGACAATACCTTGGCTGCCTTGGCCGGTGCCAAGAAAGGGATTCGCATTGTCCAATCCAACAACAACACCATAGCCAACAACACCATCTCTTCGCATGGTGAATACGGCATCGAGCTCAAGGAATCGACGAATATCACCATAACCAACAACACGATGGTGGAGGACGGGATCTATATCCGTGCTTCTGACTTTCTTGAGCACTGGAACTCACACATAATTGACTCCTTCAATACGGTCAACGGCAAGCCTGTGTATTATTGGAAGAACATCACCGGAGGATTGGTTCCCTTGAATGCTGGACAAGTCATCCTCGTCAACTGTACAGGCGTACGTGTGGAAAACCAGGATGTCAGCAACGGTGATGCGGGTGTTCTTTTGGGGTTCTCGTCCCATAGCACGTTAGCCAACATCACAGCTTTGTCGAGCGACATCAATGGCATCACGCTTCATGACTCCAGCAACAACACGATCACCAATGTTACCGCCTCAGGGGCCTACAACGGGATCGATCTTGATTTGTCGAATGATAATGATATCAACAACAACACCGCAACTTCGAGCGATTATGGCATATTCATTGGCAGATCCAATGACAACCTCCTCGCCTTCAACGAGGTGCACTTGAACTATGATGACGGCATCCGAATCAGCCGTTCCTACAACAATACTCTGGCTTATAACACCGTTACCTCGAACGGAGGTGACGGTATCAACTTGGGAGCATCCTTTTTCAACACACTGGCATACAACAGGATTTCGGATAACGACGCAGGCATATGGATGCATTTCGGTAATAACATCGCTTACAGCAACACGGTTTTCTCCAACAGAGAGGTTGGTATTGGCGTTTGGGACGACGTTCACAGGATTTTCCACAACAAGATAGTGGATAATGCAGATCAAGCCCGTGATGATTTCTCTAAAAGTCAATGGGATGATGGCTACCCCTCTGGAGGGAATTATTGGAGCGACTACTTAGGCGTCGATCAGTTCTCAGGTCCTAACCAAGACATACCTGGAGGTGATGGCATAGGTGATACACCCTACGTCATAGATGCGGCTAGCATGGATAGATACCCGCTTATGAATCTCTCGGGATTTCTTCCAGCTCGGGCACCAATTGTACTGGACGCCGTTCTCAGCGGTAGCAATTTGGAGGATGTTATCGTCTCTTGGGCACTGTCTCCGGACGATGGAAGGGGATTCGAGTCCGTTGTCGGTTATGAACTGTTCAGAAGCACGATCCACGATTCTGGTGGAGTGGGCTACGGATTGGTGGCTTCTTTTCCCAATGGAACAAGCCAGTTCACTGATAGTCTTGCCGGTGAAGGTAACCCGAGCAACTACTTCTACATAGTGTGTTCGTTGGACCTATACAGCAACACTACGTGCGCAAAGGACCAAGCGGGCAAGTTCACTCGCCCACTCTCAATGGGACAAAATCTCATATCCATCCCGTTGATACAATCCAACAAGAGCATTGAGAGAATTCTGCAAACGGTCAAATGGGATAAGGCTTGGGTCTACGATTCATCGGTCCATAAGTGGAAATGGCATATGACGTTCAAACCATACCCCTCAGAGCTTGAGACTGCGAACCACTCAATCGGCCTTTGGATAGATGTTACTGAAGACTCCAATCTTACGGTTGCAGGGATGGTTCCAACTCAAACTGCAATTAATCTATATGAAGGATGGAATCTGATCGGATTCCCATCCCTCCTCGACTCATATGATGTCGCCAGTATCAGGGCCTCGCTGCCCGTGACCTTTATTGAAGGTTTCGATTCCAACTCACCGTACTGTCTCAGGAAAATGATGGATACGGATGTCCTTCAACCAGGATTCGGCTACTGGATATTCGTAGGCAACATGGACGTATGGATCGTCGAGAATTCTTAGCTAAGTGACTTTACAGTAAATCACCACGAGCAACCACATTCTGATAGAGATGATGTTTCTGATAAGTATCTGCACTCCTCCCATACCAGCACTCGAAACGGACATTGTCATGGCAGAATTGGAGACCTAGGTTGTTATTCAATCACCATCACCGAATTCTCAATTATGTGGGAAGTGCAACGTCGCTGTGGTGATTAGCCCTCTCTCAATGATCGACAGACCTCAAATTCTTCTCTATCCCGGCAATCTTGTTCTCCGACCCAAGCTCTCTAAAAATGCTCAGAGCTCTCCGAAGAGCGACTTCGGCCTTGTCAGAATCACCCTTGTCAATCAACATCTGGCCGTAGTGGTTGAGAGCGTCTGCCAAGTTGTATTTGTCATCCGTTTCTTCACTCAAGATTACTCCCTTCTTGTAGCACTCCTCCGATTCTTTCCATCTCTCTTGAAGTGCATACGCACTGCCCCGGTTGATGCAGACGCTTGCCAACATGCGTTTCATGCCGAGTTCATCATATATGCCCTCAGCTTCCTTCAAGTATCTGAGGGCCTTCTCGAATTCCTTCCTTCTCAGATGGATGTTTGATGAATTGACGAGGCCGGTGGCGAGGGTTCTTGCGCGTCCAGTTCTTCTTGCGATATCAACACTCTTCTCGATGCACTCTAGAGCTCCCTCCTCATCCACGTAGAGCATCGTAGCACCAAGATTACTGTAGGCGTGAGCCAGGTGTTTGAGATCCTTCAGCCTTTCGAACTCATCTACCGCCTTCTTCAGTTCTTTCACAGATTCCTGGATTCTGTCTCTTCTCCCAAGCACTCTCCCATAACCCATCCTAGCCAACGCTTTCCCAATGTTCCATTCCGCCTTTTGAGCGAACTCGTGCGATTTCTTATAGAATGAATGGGCTCCTTCCAGGTCCCCTGTCACTTCGTAAGTTGCTCCAAGAGTATAATGGGCCTCAGCCAACCCGCGCCAATCCTTTATTCTGTTGGATGCTTGAATGCTCTGATTGAGACATTCGATTGCCTTTGAAACTTCGCTTCTCTTCTGATGAATGGCACCGGCATATCGATACGCATGGGAAAAATGGTGGTCATCCTGGAGTTCTGTGGCAAGTTCTATTGCCGTTTCTGAGAGTCTAAGTGTCTCATCCCAATGCTCCAAGTCGTAATTCGCCTCTTGGAGGTTTGACAAAAGTTCAAGCATCCTTTCTTTGTCCTTCTGAGAGGTCTCTTTTGATTTGAGCCTTTCCAGCTCTGTCCTCTGGGCATCAATGGATGTCGAAATGATTCTCTCAAGAGACTGCAAGTGACCCACGACTTCCTCTCCCTTATCAGTAAGCTGGTAGTAGACACGAGTAGGCCAGCCTACTTCTGTCTCCTCGAAGACGAGACCGAGGGACTTCAGACGGTTGACTGCAGAGTAGAAGGTACTCGTACACGTTCCAGCACCCTCCATAATCGATGTCACATCGGAGCGGGCGTTCCGAGAGAGAAAGAGAAGGATATCCAAGGTCCCCAAAGGTTTCTGGATGAGGTCGAGAACCATCTTATCGGACAGAGTAATGCACTTGGGATATTAAAGCCGTTGATGTTCCATTTTGTGGGAATTCGATTTTGATAACAGCCAACTACCTTCCCCTTCTCCTCAGCGACCAAGAAGATCACACGACCATCTTCTACCGATGTCCTGAGGTCCTCTTCCTTCCAATAGGTATCCTCATCAGACTTGAGCACATTTAAACAGCCGTCCACATCCGTCTTGCTGGCTCTTCTAATCTTCATGTGAAGTGCAACCTCCTCTATCTCTTCTCAATCACACTGAAATCAACCAGATTGTATTTGAATCATGTCGATTTGCAGAGCACCTATTTCCATTCCCGATAATGAGAATCGAGTCGAAACCCTTTTTATTCTCAAACCGAAGCGCTTGCTCAACCATCTAGGAGGTGGAGAGGCCCATGAGGATAGAAAAGACGAAGGCCAAGATCTGCATGCTTGGGGACGCGACCGTCGGGAAGACAAGCCTTGTGAACCGTTTTGCGTTTGATGAGTTCAACAAGAACGCCGACCCTGATTTCGGGGAGATCGTCACCCAAAAGAAGATGCTCATACCGTTCATCGAGAGAGGAATGGACGTGGAGATGGATGCGGAGATCTACGACGTCATCGGCAAGCTGGACTTCAAGAACCTCGTGAAGGACGCCTACTTCTTCAACGCGGACGGGTTCCTCGCGGTCTGCGACACCTCTAACGAGGACAGTCTGGACGGGCTCTACGATTGGATAGACGAGGGCCGACGTATCGCCGGCAACATCCCGGTCCACGTGCTCCTCAACAAGTCCGACCTCAAGAAGAAGAAGATCATACGGGACTACCACCTCACCAAGCTCTGCGAGGATTGCGATTCGCTTTACAATTACACGAGCGCCAAGTCGGGGAAGAACGTGGAGAAGGGCTTCACCCAGCTGATCGAGATGATTGCCAGACAGCAGGTGAACTTCTTCGACGAGGAAGATCTTTGGGAGTACTGAGGATAGAGCTCCGGCTAGTTGCTTGTTTTCCTTGATTGATCGTCAGTGCCGTTTCCAGTCTTAGACGAACGGCGTTAGATGATCGTGGAACCTGTGGAACCCTGGCACGTCTACCACGACGTCCACGAAGAGCACGAAGTCCCTGCAAGGTTTCTCAAACGTCGGCCCCTTGGACCACCCCGAGTTCCATCCGAAGATTACCGGTGAGTCGGGTCCATGCCACGGCCACAGATGTATCGGGTTCTGGTCCCTGTAGTCCTTGACCGAGTTTATGGTCAGTGACGCCGAGAAGTCGGTGAGGACGCAAGGCAGTGGAAGCAGCGGGAACGGGAAGTTGTCTATTCCCCCGCTCATGACCTTCTGGTCGTTCCAGAAGTAATCCACCTGTATCTGGAAGTCGGCCTCGATGGCAACGTGCGGGAACACCTTGACGTCCACGGACAGCGGATCGATGTCTATCCCGGCGCCCACGTCCCACAGGACGTGTATGTCCACGATGTCGAAGTCCTTGAGGATGAACGCCCAATCGGGAACGTACTCGTTCGCTCCCGGAGCCGGCCCGCCACCGATCAGTGTCTCAGGCCCGCTCATTCTATCGTAGATGCCAAAGATCCCGTCAGCATCTCCCGGATACGCGTCCAACGTCGCGTCCAGGCGGAATATCCTGTAACAGAACTCGAAGTCCATGCCGAAGGAACAGCTCTCCGTTCCTGGCAGGGCGTACGAGTAGTCGAAGTGCAGGCTCTGCATTTGGATCCATCCGACGTATCTCTTGCCGCTCTTCTGGTAGAGTATCCCCGCTTCCCACACATCCGATGCGACGAAGTCGAAGAACCCTGCGGTCGATCCGAAGTTGTAATCGATCTCCACCGATGAAGGTACATCCGCCAATACCAGCTTGGTGTACTTGTTCGTCTGGCTTTGGGTATTATGGGGCCCCATGTATGCGTCTATGTAGGCTATCGGCTCGGTCAGTTGGTATTCGTAATGGTTCCCTGAGACGTCCCATTCCGCCCGGATCCGGTTCAGAGCCAGTCCATCCGGCAGTCGGCTGACCTCTCCTAGCGTCATCTTGTCGTTGTCGTAGTCGTCTGAGATGAAGTACAGCTGTCGGTTGAGTGCGAGGTTCCTTGAGAACTCCAGGAGCACGAATCCGTCATCGTTGGTCAGCTTGAAGTTCATCAGTCCGATCTCTCTCACTCTCACGGAGTAGACATCCGGCTCGTCGACG
Organism: Thermoplasmata archaeon; assembly: GCA_023140195.1. GTDB lineage: Archaea > Thermoplasmatota > Thermoplasmata > RBG-16-68-12 > SOIM01 > JAGLME01. Next base: position 54,670 of record JAGLME010000024.1, on the reverse strand, counting down.
GTCATATTGCCTTCCCGGAACACGGCGTAGTCGTCCGCGCCAGTGTCAAGTGACGGCGCCCTGCAGTAGAGGGCATCCAATCGTGAAGGCACTGTGTTCGGCCAGTACCTGTCGTCTATGGTCTCGCTGTAAGCGCTGTAGTCGGTCAGACAGGAGTAGACCGTGCTGAGGCCGTTCATGAAGTTTTCTGTCGGTATCTGGTCACCGGTGGTCGCCAGGAACCTGAACTCGCCCAGTCCCTCGTCGTACGTTCCGTCCAGGAAGTTCAACACTGCGGACTGGTTGTTCAAGTTCCAGGTCGCCCTTACACTCTCGGGTACGTCCAGGATCAGGACATCCACGTGTCTGAGGTCCGAAGTGCTGATGCCGGTCGCATCGTCCATGACCGTCCATATCCTATCAAGCCTGTCACCCAGGTTCAGTTGGAACGAACCGGGATTTGCGATATCCCAGTTCCCGTCCGCCGTGGTCGGGATGCCCTCGATCTCTATGTGCGCTACCGTGGTGCCTATGGCGGCATCAACGGTTATTAACAGTATCTCGCTGGATGCGGTGTAGTCGAAGGACTCCTCAGGGACGATTGTCACATCCATACTGGTCGGCAAAGGCGTGGTCACCACCAAGGCAGTCACGTTGTCCTGGATGGGATTGTAATCGGACTTGTTCCCGATCTCCAACCCGACGCGGAGCTCATTTGCCTGTGCGGCACCGAACCCGATGTCTATCGTGGTCACGTTGCCTCCGTATCCGAACTCCGCTCGGGTCACGTCCTCCACATGCAGCCACAACGATGCCTCCATCACGAAGCCATTGCCCAGATCTCTGGTGTCGTTGTTGTAGAACAGGGCTCTGTTCTCCTCCGCTCCTAGAAGTGTTACCCAAGTGAGGTTTGATGTCGTCAGTGCAAAGCTGAGGTCTCCCAAAGCCGTCATGGGAGCGGTGTTGAATGAGATCCCTGTCCAGTCTATCGAGTCGTCAGTCATGAAACCAGCAGTGAAAGGTGCTACATCATGTGCGATCACGTCGAACAGCCTTGCCGGATCGCCGGCGAAGAATGTCTGTGCTCCCGGCAGTCCGAAGGGGTCATGTGCCCTAATCCAGACCGTCCCGATGGAGCTGTCCGCGTCGAAGACTATCGATGAGCTCGGGTCTATGTGCCATGACATGTTTGCCGGTATGTCGTGGATCTCGGCGTGTGCTGTGAGGTTGTCGTAGATCAGGTCCGCCCAGATGTGGGCTATCGGGTCGTTGGTGGTGAGGTTCAAGGTGAACGGTACCGTCCAGTTCACTCCTATATCGGTAGGTGTCTCATCGACCTCAACGTCCAAGACCAGAACGTGGTCCGGAGTCAGTATGCTTCCCAGAGCCGTGTTGGCAAGGATGTAGAGGATGTTGTTGTCGCAGAACTCCCCATCAAATCCGGTCAGTGCGATGTTGCTGTTCTGGTAGAATCCCAGATGACTGGGGCCTATCAGTCTTAATGTGATTGATACCGTTGTAGGATCTGAGAAGGCGAACATGTAGTGAGAATCCGGATCGCTGTCGTGCTCCGCAGGATACATCAAGGCTCCGAGTGAGAACGCCAGCTGTATCTCCCCAATGCAGGACGGAGCATCCAGTGCAAATCCGTTCCCGTTGGAATCTTGGAACCAGGTCGCGTTGAAGTCCGGTATGTCCCATATCATCAGACTGATGTTGGCATATATCGGAACTGCCATCATACCTATCGACGCCGTCGCATTCAAGCCCACGAATCCCACGTTGCTCTGAACATCCACGTCCAGGTACCCGTCCCCGAACACCGCGTGGAATGCCGCTGGCATGTTGAGGATCAAGGCGTTTATGTTGATGGCAGAAGTCCCGTCGATGTCGATGTCCGTGGTTATGTTGAACTCGTCGACCTGTGCGTTCGCGGTATAATCTACAGTATATGTGTTCGCCCCACGGTCCTCCTGCGTGCAGACCGAGAACGACTGCGGAACGCTGTCCACATCGATGGTCGCGTTGAAGGACACGTTGCTGCCCGAAAGGATCTCCTGCTCGGAGAAGCCGAAGGCAAGGTTGAATGCTGCTGGTGCGGTCCAGTTCATGCATTTGAGCGACACGGTTGCGGTCTCAGCTGTGGTGAATGTCAGCCCCGCGTTTGGTGGCGAGGAGACAATAAATTCGGCGAAAGCGGGGAATATCGGTGCCGACAGGTCCCTGTCCTGAACCTGGAAGATGCCCATGGTGAACTTCAGTGGGTCTATACCGGAATCAGATGTCCAGTCGAAATCGAATGCATGTTCAGCGCCCAAGGTGCGGTCAACGCTGAAGGTCATGGTTATGTCCTCGGGTATCTCCGAACCGGGTTCGGTCGTGTAGCCGAACATCCAGTAGGGTTCTCCGTTCGGATCACCCGCTTCACCGTTGTAGAAGAACGCAGGGAACGTCACATACACCTGAAGGAAGGCCGGATTGGGATCTCCGAGCCTGGTTATCTCGGTGGTGATCGTCAGAGGATCCACGTCTATCGTGGTCTTGACCTTGATGTCCTTTCTCCCCTGACCTGTCGCCTGACTGTCGTCCACGTCTATCATCGACGGTTGTTTGGTCAGAACGTCGGTGATGATCTCAACGTCCCCGTCCGATCTGGTGTATACCACGTACGGAACAGGGAAGTTCGGTGGAGGTGCCTTTCCCTTGGCCAGGAACTTCTCCAGGACCCTGTAAAGGGCGTCAGGGGCGTTGCCCAGTTTCCCGCCTTTCGACTTGTTGCTTGGGCCTTTCCCCTCCATCACAATGATCTCGGACTCCTGTGTTCCCAGGAAGCCGGATTCGGTCCCCAGGTCAAGCGAGCCGTCCGAATGACCATCATAGCCGAAGACCGTGTTGGACCCTGCGAGCGTGACCGGAGGTCCAAGGGACGCTTCGGTCATGGGATGGTCGTCATTGAAAACGTCCATCTCCTTGCTTTGGTCTAGCATCTCGATCTCTTCGAACTCTTCGGACTCGCAGTCCGTGCATTCCTCCTCTGTCTCGGACTCACTTACGTCGGGAAGTTCCGTGGCAGGACCCTCGACCGCAACGGTCCCGGAGTCGGAAGGGGTCTCCAAAAGGCCAAGGGCCAAAGGACCTCCCACGGAGAAAAGCAGCATTATGAATATGGAGCCAATAATGGCCAGCTTGCGCTTGCTGTTCTTCTTCTCTCGATGTTCATAGAGCATGCTCTCTTCTTGGATTTGTCTCTCGAATGTCAATCTCAAAACCCCCTAGATCGGAAGTCCATATGGCTTCCTATTGCGACGGATAATTCTTCGGGGGTATTAGTAATGTTGTTATCTTTTTGAATGACAAACAGTCTCATGGTGTTGAAAAGTTAGGTGGAATTTTGCAGGGAGGACATTGTGATGTGTGGGCATCTTCCTCTTGGTTTGTTGTGATGTAGCGTACATGTAATGGGGAGGCTTAAGACGGTCGTCCGTCCGATTATTAGGGCCCTTGGTGGATTGACCCAGGTGGAGGTGGTTTCCCAACCGCTAATAGACCAATACCTGATTAGATTTGAGAAGGCTCAGGACGACGTAGTCGGTCGGTAAGAAGAACCGTTGTGGAGAGACATGATGCTGATGAGAACGAGGAGAATTACCCTGGACGAGGGAGCCAGAGCACCGTTTGCCGTCCTGGCAGTAATGATCTTCCTCCTTTCTTCTTTCAGTGTTGCCTACCTGGGTGCAACCACGCGGCAGGAAATGATCAACGATCTGCTAAGGTCGGACCTGCGAGCGGTTGACGGCATTGCGATTCAATTGCAGAACGAACTCCAATCAGTTCTCTATGTTGTCTGCCTCGACACTCTGCGAGAGGTTCTGGGACAGGCCAACTCTCTTACCTGGAAGAAAAGGGCATTTGACCTGGGAATAATCAATTCAACCTTCCAAGAGACTCTGGGGACGCTCTTTCCCGACAGTTCCCAAGGAGGATTAGCGGCCATCTCGTCAAAGAATCTGGGCATCTGATCAACCTGTTCCCGAAGATCGAGGGGATTTTGGATCTAGTACCTGCAGATTTGGCATCAACGAACCTTCCGCAGACATACGGACCCACGAACGCAACCAGCTCCTATCATGCAATTGGATACATCAACTTGACAGTGTCCAGCAAGAACTCCGGTCTGAAGTCCAACAGAACGCTCTGGCTCGAAAGAGAGATCGATGTCCCCCTCCCATTCCTGTTCAGTAAGATGAACACCTTCCAGTCGAACTCGCTCGGGAGCTTCTCTGAAATATCGCGACTCACCAATTACATCCTCACCACACTGTCTCAGTTCAAGGCCTTTCAGGGTTATGGGATGGACACAAAGAGCATTCCGTCCGAACTTGTCCAGGAGCTTCGAGTCGAAGGGTACGGCGCCACTGATGTTCTAACGGTCGAGGACGTAGAGCTCGCGGTCAACTTGGCCATTCTTCTGGAATCGGCAAAGACGTTCCGGACATGGGACCCTCAAGCGGCTGGGGACCTGCACGAGATGCTTCTGAGGTATTCCTCAGGGGGGACGATCGACGCGGCGGACCTGGTCCTCATCTATCTCAATGACGATGACGGTCTGAACTTGGAACTTATCCTTGCCCAGGCAATGTGCGGGGTTCTGGACCAGTTCATACTGAAGTATCTCGATTACATTGGACTGATGCCTCTTGCAGATCAGGTTTGGAGGGGTGTTCAAACGATCGATGGTATCCTGCAGAAATCTGGTGAGGTCATCGAAGATATCTGGGACTGGTTCTCTGGGAATTCGGCTGGGAGCTGGCGTGATGTCCTGGAGTATTGGCTCCGTGAGAGGATCATCGAAGGCGGAGACCTGGAGAGTGACTACTTTCTTCGCCTATTGGTAGAGGACAGGTCAAACAGCCAGTACAGTCAATTCAATGGAGAGGTCATTCAGTCCTTCCCCTTCTTGAACATCCACGAGGATGGATTCACTGTGGAATTTGCGGTCAGGCAAACGGACGAGTATCATACTTGGTATGCAAACGGCACCGAGCAACCGCACCGGTTTCGAATTCACTCCAGCGATTCGATCGTCGGCTATGATTCTGTCATCTTCACTATCGAAGCGGCCTTTGATTCCCCCAATCATCAGATCGATTTCGAGGAAGTGGACATCAGCGAGAGTGTTGGTCGATCCAGTATCTGGCTCAACTTCTTTGAGATGTATTTCACCCGTGGGGATCAGGAGAGATCGACAGCAGAATCCATCAGAGAATCAATCAGGGAAGTCATGCTTGAGATCGCCAAGGACGCTGTAAGGCGGGTAGGCGGGCTGGTGAGCGACTTGGAATATGTCAAGGGCCTTAATCCGAACGACAACATCTCGTTTCTGACCGAGATCAAACAAGAAATCGTGTCGGCAGTGGATGAAATCGCCGGATTCTACACGAGTCCCGCTGGGAGAGTGGAATTGAAGAAGATACTGTCTTCGTTCTCCAACGGAGACCTGGCGCTTCTCGAGGATTTGAAGTACTACCTGGCGGACGAGTATGACAACTTCGTCAACCGTTCCTCGGTCCTTCAGTCTGCAGTCGAATTGGTTGCTGCTGACATTCTGGAGAACCATGTGTCTTTTGATGTGGTGAACTCAGAAACCGTTGTGAACTCGAACATCGATTTCGATTGGACTTTCGTTGGCAATGTAACAGAAGCAGATCTCCCGATGGATGAGATGAGGCGCGTCTTCAAAGAGGGTGGTGCCAACAGTCCGGAACAACTCACGAGCCTGCGATCTGCTCTTTTGGACGATACAGATCTCGCGTATCAACAAGTGAAGGAAAGAGAGGTTGCCGTAGGAGGGTCGCAGGTAGGGGTCTTGATCCAGGTCATCGATTCGGCAGGGGAGAAGGCAAGCCAAGATGCGGTCTCCCTCTTCGTCGGTGGGGCGGTGGACTTTCTGGATGGTTCTGGTTTCCTTGATATGGTTGTCAGCGCCGTCGAGAACTTCCTTGCAGGAATGCTCGAAGGAGCCGAAGCTTCCAATTCCCAGTACCTTCTTCCTTTGCTTGTCGGCGAACCGTTCGAGTTCTGGGAAGGAGACTACGGCATTGCGTCCAGATTCGACGCCACCAGGACCGTGACCTTTCAGGTGGACCAGTTGACGGACGATCTTCCTGCTCAATGGAACAACATAGACCCCTCCACCGAAGCTCCTGAAGGAATGCTCTTTGTGGATTTCAATCCAGAAGGACTTGGAGACGGGGATCTGGGCTACGACTCAGGAGACATCCTGGGAAAGCACTACACCGACCTGCTGACCTTCAGCGAGAGACCCTTCGAGACGAAATGGAACCTCTCGGTCCTCGGTCGGGTTCCGATACACCTCAGGACAAACGAGCCGACCCTTCTGGGACCGGGCGGCCACAGTTCAATCTGGTTGAACCAATCCATCGAGATCAACTTCTCCACAACGATCGTCGTGTACACCGGCTGGGAACTGGAGGGAGTGGATTATGACAACACCAACGAACTCCTCTCTGACATAATGGATTTCCTGAACGTCGTCTGGGAGACCATCAAAGAGCCGTTGATGGACCTCGTGGACTACTTCCAGATGCTCTCGGATTTCTTCAGGGGGATTCTGAGTACCTTGCTGGACTATGGTTCCCAGGTAATCGGAGCCTTCGCAGATGCGACAGATATCGCACTCTCCCTATTGCAGACCTTCCTATCGGATGTCCTGACAGTTGTCTCTGATATCATGATGGACTTCTTGAAGGACTTCGGCCTGGAACATTTCTTCATTGAATTTGCGGGCTTCACATTCGAGATCAAGTTGACCGATGGCAGGGAAAAGGAGGAATGCCAATGCGGTATGTGGGTCAGGGCCAGAGGGGATCTGATCGACCTCGATCTGGATTTCACAACCTACCTTATCGAGTTCGAAGAACCCGTTGAGGGTATGGAGCGGTACCTGATCATCGACGGGTCAGTGGGGTTCGGTCATGGCGGACTCGCGAATGTTACCATCGACCCGTTCATCCTCATTCATCCGTACATGGTGGAGGTTCATGCGGGCGACCTGAACTCAGGTGGAGACGGATGGGCGCTCGACCTTTACACTCCGGAACTGGACATATACAAGAACTCGGGGACCAGTTTGAGCCAGACTATTGGTTTTGTTCCCACCATTCCAATTCCCATGCTCGGTGTGGAGGTAAGTGTTGATTTCGGGGTCGATGTGAAGCACAGAGCACCTGACCCTGGGTCCCCGCCTTTCGATTTCAAGTTGGCGATGTACGGGATGTTGAAGGAGAGCTTCAGCGAGGCCTGGCAGGAGATTGGCATCCCCCTCTCTACTGATGATCTGAGCGGCTTCGTTGAGACCGCGATAAGCAGGTTCATTGACAAGCTTACGAGCAAGCTGGAGGAGACCATCCTCGAGGTAGTGCTCTATGTTGACCTGGCTGTAAGTGCTATGGGAAGCGGAGGTGCGGTCGACGGAGGGTTCAGGATAGGCTTCGTTGTGGACCGGGTCGTTCTCTTCGAGCTTCTTCATTGGTTCATTGATACCGTTGAGACATTCGTTACCAACCTCCACAACCCCTTTGGCCGATCTCCATACCCTTCCTTACCGAATGGGTTGCCTGAGCATCTCGGGGTCCGTTTCGAGGTGTACTTCGGTGTGGGTTATCCGAAAATACTCAGGAAGTTGCCGTCCGACCAATCTCCCAAGAAGATGGACATGGCCGTTTCCATCCAGCCCAATGTCCCCGCGCTCGTGATGCTGGCAGGTGTTGACTGGGGGCGGTGGAAGGTCGATTTTGGGGTATATCTCGAGAACTTCCCTCTGAGCTCCTTGAGCAAAGCTCCTACTCTCAGCAAGGGGTCTGTTGTCGATCTTTATGTTCTTCAAGGTCAGATTCACGAGGTGTGCGGCTCTTGTCGATAGAAACCTTTAACCACAATGGGGACAATGTATATAATGTGGACATTATGAAACCGATATACGTGTCCAAGATAACCTCGGCAGGTCAGCTGTCCATACCCAAGGAACTCAGGGAGGGGATGGGCCTCGGTGAGGAATATGTCATCCTGGAACTCATTGGCGACGTTGTCGTACTCCGAAGGATTAAGACGATGAAGGAGGAAATCTTCGAGTACTTCGACCGTGAGACGAAGGCCAGGGGCATTACGAGGAAAGACATAGCGAGGGCGGTCAAGTCCGCCAAAAAGAAGATCTTCGAGGAATACTTCCGTGAAAAAGCGTAGTTACTTTCTAGATGCCAACATTCTCGTATCCGCTATCGCATTTGATGGAAACGAAAGACGACTGCTGGAGTTTGGAACGTCCAGACATGCCGTGGCAATGACTTCTGAATATGTTTTGCGAGAGGTCGGCGAGGCTCTGACCAGTTTGGGCTATTCCTTGCCCAGTGTCGTGGAATCAATACTGTGGATTCGCAACTTCGTTCGCATAGATGATCCTCCCAACGAACAGATTGAGAAGCACTGGGATGCTCTCAGGGACAAACCCGATGTTCCCGTTCTTGCAGCTGCCATTGAATTCCGTTGCGTCTTGATTACAGGAGATAAGGAACTGCGAAAGAGGGCCGCCAGGTACGTTGATGTGATGACCACGGCCGAGGCTCTTGAGGAGTTTCCCTGATTCGTGCAAAGACACTCCACCTCTGCAACGATAATAATTCTGGATTGACACGTCTGAGAAGAAGAGAAACGGGCAAGGTCGAAGAGGTCGACACGTCATGACGATTCAATCTCTCAGAACCTTTATCAAACTCAGCTCCCATTTACTTCCGATGCCCGTCGTCAAGAGCTTGGGAGACACCGCCAACCCTGAGAGACCCATTGTAAAGGTCCTCGGCTGCGGCGGAGCTGGATGCAACACCCTTGAGGACATTCCAGCAATTCCAGGCATGGAGACCATCGGCGTCAACGACATGGAACACGGCTCGATCCTCGGCATGAAGAACGTAATCTACCTCAAGAGGGAATCCCTGAAAGGCATTGCTCTCACCGCTCAGAAGATCCCCAAAGAACTACTGATGGCCGAAGAGAAGGAGATCGCCAATCACATCAGGGGCGCGGACATCGTCTACATCGTATCCGGTCTGGGCGGTGAGATGGGGACGTGGGCGCCCTCATTGATCGGGAAGGCGGCCAAGAAGCTGAACATCCTCTCCATGGCAATGGTGACCCTACCCTTCAGCGTCGAGTCGGAGCGGAGGAGGGAGGTCGCCAGACAGGGGATGGCCACCCTGAGAAAGACGGCGGACTGCGTGGTCGAGTTCTCCAACGACAAGCTCCTGAAGATCGCTCCCAACCTGCCCTTCACAAAGGCGTTCTACGTCATGGGCCAGCTGATGATGAGCCCTATATTGAACTTCTCCAGAGTGGTCACAAAAGGGGACGACAAGCTCCTGAAGCAGGCGTTCAGGGATTGCGGCGTCATGAGGTTCGGCGCGGGGGACGGCAGGGGGAGGGAGAGGACGTATCTGTCTGTGGATGATGCTTTCAAGTCGCCCTGGTTCGAGGATGTGGATCCCCGCGATGCCAACCTGGCCATCGTATTATCCTGCACCACTGAGGGATATCCCGAGGATTTGGAAGAAGTGGTCTCCCAGACAAAGACATGGGCGCCGAATGCGGACATCTACTGCGGTGGGTACAAGGAAGAGATGGGGGACAGGATGAGGACGGTTGTGTTGTTGGGGTTTGAAGGAGTCTAAGCCGGAGTCGAAAATGACGTCATCGTTATCTGATCCCCTGTCGGGTAATAGATCATCCTGAGCAAATAGTCGGAGTTTGGTGCCAGACCGGTCATCCTCAGTTGATCCCCCATGTCCACAAGCTGATTGTCCGCCAGGTCTACGTACGTCATAGTGCCCAGCCATATACCTACAACTAAGTCCAAAGTGTCGGCACGATCATGTACGAAGTAGTATCTTGCCTCGTCCGTATCGTTCTTGCGCAAGATGATTTGCAGGTCCACAGGTCTCGGTGCCGGGCTCAGCCACCCGAAATCAACCCAGACTTCAGTGGGACTCATGATCGTCTTGTCGCCCCAAGCACCTACCGGGACATGCGAGCTCGGCGGAAGGTCCGTCGGTCCCAAGTCTCTTACAAATGAATATAGAATCGCGGCCGTTATCATCGGCACTACCATGATGACTATTATGACGATCACTAGCAGAATCACGATCTTCTTGTCATCCCTCTTCGGCGGTGGGTAAGGCTGGTAGTACGGAGGTCCATGGCCCTGGGGTGGATATTGCGGAGGAGGTTGCGGTTGTTGTTCTTCAGGTTTCAGATTCACTTCTAATCCCTCTCAACATTTTTTTCTACGGTCTCGAAGTATTTAATTGTAATCCACAGTTGCGAAGTTCGGTCCGGGAATCTCAAGAGCTCCGGCAGGTTTCACGGCGTAGAAAAGAACGTCGACGTTATCTGATCGCCTGTTGGGCTCCAGATCATCACGAGTCTGTAGTCCGACATCGGATGCAGGTTCGTAATCTCTAACCGGTCGCCTATGTTGATCCTCTGATTGTCAGCCAGATCAGAGTAGAGCAGTGTTCCCACATCCGTTCCACGGGCTAGCCATAGCATCCCATCATCGTTTGACGTGAAGTAGTACCCGCCTTCGACGGTTCCGTTCCTCACAAGTATGATGTCTATGTCCACTGGCCTCTGCTCAGGATTGATCGGGCCGAAGTCGATGTGCACCTCGGTTGAACTTATGATCATCTTGGCGCCCCATACACCTGTCGGGACCTGAGAGCCCGGCGGAAAGTCAGTCGGCGCCAGGCCAATGACCACGAAATACAGGACCGCGGCCAGTACCGTCGGCACGACGAAGACGACTATTATGACGATGATGATTATGGTCATTATCTTCTTGTCATCCTTCTTCGGTGGTTGGTATGGCATGTAGTAGGGCGGTGGATAAGCAGGTGGTGGATACTGCTGTGGATATTGCGGCGGATACTGCGGTGGGTAATTAGGCTGCCTTTGTGGGTCAGAATCCGGATCCATTCTATCTCCCTCTCACCACACTCTTATCTAAATGGGAATATTTAATTCTTGGCGAAAGGGGCTGTCCGGTCAGGCTGGCGTTGAGAACTTCTTTGTGTCTACCACGTCATTGGTGGGGCTCCAGATCAGTTTTAGGACGTAGTCAGAATCCGGATACAGATTGCTGATCTTCAACTGATCGCCAACATTGATGTGCTGATTGTCCGCAAGGTCGACGTAGTGAATTGCGGCGATATCGGTTCCACTCTCGAAGATCAGGACATCATCGTCATTGCTCTGAAACCTGTAGACTCCATAGTGGGTCTCATTCCGTTCCAGGAAGACCTTCAGATCTGTTGGCTTGAGATCAGACACAAAGCGGCCCAGATTCACGTTGGTCGCGGTTGGACCGACTACATTGGGTGGCCAAGGGCTTCCCGGTGGAGGGTCCTCTTCGTCCAGTGTCAGGATGAAAAACGATGCAACTAGGATTGACAATATTACAATGGCGCCTGAAAATGCCATCAGCAAAGCTCCTCTCATTCTTCAGTCACCTCTGACATCCTCACAATAAAAAGAAAAGAGGGTGTGGAACTAGTCCACTCAGAACCCCGGTGTTGAGAAGGTCTTCGAATCGATTCTGTCTCCTGTGGGCGAATATATCAGCGAAATCTTGTATCGAGATCCCGAATAGAGCTCTGTCAGCTTGACGCCGTCACCCAAGTTGACTATCTCGTTGTCCGCCAAGTCGAGGTACATCATGTCGCAGATGTCAGTTCCGTCGGAGAACGTAAGATCCCCGTCGTTGTTGCTGGAGAACTTGTATTTGCCCTCTGTCGTTCCGTTCAATTCGAGCACGAACTCCAGGTTTATGGGTGGTTGTTCGCTGGATATTCGCCCAAAGTCAACGTCCACAGCGTCGGGACCGACAATCTTCGGAGGTTGCAGAGTTCCAGTGGGTGGAGGTGGAGTCCCTCCTCCTAGCCCTATCACCATTATGTACAACACAGCCGCCAATACCACGGTTATCGCAACCATCAGGATGGTCGCAATGACCGGAGACACTCCCTCTTCATCCCTGTGGATGAAAGATTTCTTCTTCATGTTTCGTCACTCCTGTAGGTTTCCCTACAGTACTAAATTCGTAACTGGAGCACTTAATCGTGAGGTTTACATGTAAAGCAGGAAATCTGAGGTTTGGATGATATCTCTATTCTGAAAGCGTCGAGAATGTTATTGAGGCCATCTCATCTCCCGATGGAGCCCAGATCATTTTCAGGACGTATTCTGAATTTGGAGCAAGATTCGTCAATCTCATTCTGCCGCCTGCATCTACACATATTCTATCCCCGAGATTCTCGAATGTTAGAGTCCCGATATCTGTCCCGTTCTTCTGTACTAAGTGCTCGTCATTATTGCTTGAAAACCCGTATCTGGCCTCTGTAGTGTTGTTCCTTATCAGTATGAACTCCAGATTCATGGGCCTGATCTTCCGACTCATCTCGCCGAATTCCACAGTGGCCTCCGTGGAGCTTACCATCGTCTCGTCGCACCAGGTTCCAAATGGGATTGGGCTGAGGCGCGCACAAGACACCATTGTGTACAACACAGCCGCCAATACCACGGTTATCGCAACCATCAGAATGGTCGCAATGACCGGAGACACTCCTTCTTCATCCCTTCGGATGAACGTCTTCTTCTTCATGTGTTCAGTCACTCCTGTAGGTTTCCCTACAGTAGAAGATTGGTGACTGGATCGCATAATCGTGATGTTTACATGTCAAGAAAAGGCGGTGAAACTGGGAATTGCCGGAATCTATCCAGAAGGCGTCGCGAAGGTCGTTGATGTAATACGATCACCGGTCGGGGCCCAGATCATTACCAACTTGTAGTGTGAACCTGGCGATAGGCCTGATAGCATGATTTGATCTCCAACGTCTATCCAACCATTGTCCCAGGAATCCGAATATGTCAGAGTCCCTACATCAGCTCCGCTTGTGAGGGCTAGCACTCCGTCATCATTGTCGAGAAAACCGTACGTTCCTTCAATTGTATCATTCCTTGTCAATGTGAGTTTGATTTCAACCGGTTTCACTCGAGGATTTATAGCGCCGAAGTCCACGACGACCTCAGTTGGGCTTATGATCGTCTTGGCTGACCACACACCGTAGGGAGAATTGCTATCTGGCCCTGTGCTCATCAATATGCCGAACGTGATGAAAAAGGAGGTCAGAGTAATGGCAACCATGATAATAATAATCGTGACGAGATTCAGGCCTTCACCTCCTTTCTTCCTTGGAGCAACTGGTCGCTCCTCAGGTCTCCGGATATTGTTCATGCGGTCACCCCACATCCTTTCCACCCCAGCTCAAAGTAGCAATCACACTTGATTTCAAACTTTCAATTCTATCTCATACATATCAAGACAGGTTCTTCCCCATCAACGTCCTCTCCGCCTCGAACCCCACCTTCGTATACAGATCAATTGCATTGGGATTGTTCGCCGCCACCTCCAGCTTTATCCTCCACATTCCTTGCGTCTTACAGTAATCCTCAGCGGTCTTGATCAACAACTTGGCGATCCCTCTTCTCCTGAAAGGTTCCAGCACAGAAATATCGAACACCATGCCCACCGGAATAGTCGAACTGCCTTCCCCCATGCTCCCGGTCACCACATACCCCATGAAGTCGTTCCGGTCGTCACAGGCAACGAATATCTTCCTGCCCCTGCCCTCGGTCAGTGTCCTCGCGATCTTCCTGAAGAAGGCCATCCACGCCTCCTTTTTCGTGGTTCCCCTCTCCGCCTCCGGCAGGTCGTTCCATGCCGTGTTGGTCATGCACTCGTATACCGTGGGATAATCGCTCTTGCCGCCCTCTCTGATCCTGACCTCCATTAGATCCCCGGTACGCCAAGCCAAGGATTCCTATTAACATTTCTGATAACGACCCCCACGCTTTTCACATTTGATAGTCTTGTCAACACTTTATTATGGCACCACCCACGATTAGACTGAAAGGTGCGTAGAGTGGACTCTGCAAAGAGCGACCGAATCAGAGCATCTCATGATTCTGCCCAGGATACCGAGTTTGAGACCTCGCCCGCTTCATTCCTTCCCGCGATGGAGGTCGGCGTGAGCAGTCTGGATATCCTAAGAGGAATAGACTCGGTCTGGGTCCTCGGTCCCCAGGCACCAAGGCCGCTGGACGTGGGCATCGAAGGCGCCGACCGATGGGCCGATGCTCTCGAGGAGAAGAAGGACGATCCTCACTCGGCGCTCAACGAGACCCGGGGGCTGCTCAAGCACATCGGCATCCCGCTGGACATGGGTCCGTACGAGCAATGGACGCTCAACCTGGTGGATGCGAAGGCGGTAAAGGTCATTCTCACCATCATACCCGAGCTGGACGACATCGGGGACGACTACGAGCTCAGCATGCGGGTGGCGAACCTGCTTCGGCTGATAGCCAAGTCCATCAACGGCAGGGAAGGGATCTGGAAGGAATATCAGGCCTCGTTGTGGGCCACTGCCAGCGACATCATCGAAAGGCACCAGGACAACATGTTCGGAAGGCGGAACCTCGCTTTCCTGTGTCTGGAAATGGGCAACTGGAGGGAGGCCAGCAAGCTACTGGACAGGGCGGTTCAGGACATGAGGGACGAGAAGGCCATGTGCGGGAAGGCAATCGCTCTCAGGCACATGGGGAGGAAGCACGACGCGCTCAACTGGTTCGAAGAGGCTTCCAGGAAGAACCCCGGCCAGCCCTGCGTGTGGAGGGACATGGGCGACCTGCTCCTGGACGTTGGGAGGACCAAGGACGCCATAGAATGCTTCAAGATGGCAGTCAAGCTCAGACCGACGTGGGGGGAGGTCTGGGAGATCATGGGTTACGCTCACGAAGAGGCCGGGGACCCGGATGAATCCAAGGAGTGTCTGGCCAACGCCTCCAATCTGCTCCCGTCCGCCGACAGGAGGGAAGAATGGGACCTCTATCAGGCCGCGCTCACGCTGGACGGGAAAGGCGGGACCATGGGCCCGGGAAGACCCGGGGACGCGGTCGACAACGCCGCACTGGCCGAGGAGAAGAAGAGGCTGGAGACCGAGAGGGAAGAGATGGACACCGTCAGGCTGGAAATGGAGGGGAGGGAGAATGAACTGGCCGCCAAGTTCACCGAGTTGAAGGAACGCGAGGCCGAGATCGCACACGAAGAGCAGGAGAAGGACGAGGTCTGCGACCTGCTCGAAAGGGTGGCCTCCCTTGACAAGGACAACGTCCTGGCGTTCTGGAGGAAAGGTTACACCACGCTTGCCACTTATCAAGAGGCCGACATCGAGGAGCTGAAGGAGGCCGGGAATCTCACCAAGTCCGCGGCGGAGAGGCTGAGGAAGATCCTGGACGAGACCGCCGAGAAGACCGAGCAGATGCCCAGGGATGAATTCCAGCTCATGGAAGAGGCCATGATATGCCTCGAGGAGGACAAGTTCGAGGAGGCGCTGGACAACCTCAACACCATAACCAAGAACAACCCGGACAACGAGGAGGCCTGGTTCAACAAGGCGGAGGTGTTCTCTACCATAGGCAAGTCCAGGGAGGCGCTGAACAGTTACCAGAGGGCGCTGGAGCTCAATCCAAAGAACCAGAGGGCGTGGATGGAGCACGCCAACCTGCTCATGCTGGAGGGTTATCCGATGGAGGCCATCAGGTCCCTCAGAAGGTTCCTGGAGCTCGATCCGAAGAACGCGCAGTACTTGAGGGAAAGGGCGGAAGCGTTTTCTTATGCCGGTGACTTCGGGGACGCCATCCTGTGCTACAATTCAATACTCCAGGTCCGGTCGGAGGACGTGGACGCGCTCGTCGGACTGGGGGATGCGATGCTGAACCTATCTGACGTGGAGGAAGCGGACAAGTTCTTCCAGCAGGCCATCAGGCTGTCTCCGGGTGACGAACGCGCTTGGTGCAAGAGGGCCCACATTCTCAACAGGAAGGGCAGATGGGGCGCCGCCATACAGCTCTACAACAGGTCTATCGCACTGAAGTGGAACTATGCTGAGCCCTGGATGGGCAAGGCCGAAATTCATTTACGACAGGGAGACTATGATGTCGCGGTGGACAACTACGATAAGGCCATCAAGATAGACTCCAGCGACCCACACGGCTGGTACGGAAAGGGTCTGGCACTGGAGAAGAAGAAGGACTACCCGAGGGCCGAGACATGCTACAAGAAGGCTCTTAAACTGAACAAGAGCTTCCACAACGCCAAGGAGGGCCTGGAGAGGGTCCACCGGAAGGAGGAGGAATGATGGGTAGCGGGGATGGAGCAAAGGAATTGGTCGAGCAGCTGAAGGAGATGGAGGATTCCGAGTTCAGGGAATTGTTCTCCAAGCTCCTGGAAGAGATGGATTTCAATGTCAAATCGTCAAGGAGGTCCGGAGATCACCTGCTGGTAGAGGCGGAGAAGAGGACCCCTGGGGAGGAAGCGCTTGAGTACGTCGTCGGTCTGAAGAGGGGCAGCGTCCAACCAGAGGAGATACAGGACCTGGTCCATCAGAAGAAGGACTTCAACGGCATGTTCGTTTCAACCGAGGATTTCTCGAGGGAAGCACTGAACTACGGCGACGCCATGGACGTGGACCTCATCGGAGGCAGCGATTTCATAGGCCTCCTGCGGGAGTTCAGTCTCCTGGGGGACGTGCAGAGGAAGAGGGACGCTGGACTTCTCGAAGAAGAAGGTGCCAGGTTCCTGCCGAGCGTTGGCGAACTGGAGAACCTCATGGAGGCCGGCGTCAGCGCCCTGAAGAGGGCGGATCTCGAGACCGCGTTGAACTATTCCAATCGGGCCATCCTTCTCAAGCCCAACTACGACCCCGCATGGACTCTCAAGGCGAGGACCCTGGAGAGAATGGACGAGTGGGACCTGGCGCTGGATGCGTACAAGCAGGCTCTCATGTGCAACATCGGTGACGTGGAGCTCTGGCTCGGGCTGGGAACATCACTGTACAAACTTGAGAGGCACGACGAGGAACTGGAGGCTTACGATCAGGCGATCAGCATCAACGGGGATTATACGCAGGCATGGCTCAACAAGGGGGCCACCCTGCACGAGCTGAAAAGGTATGAGGAAGCGATCAAGGCGTACGACCAGGTCTTGAAGAAGGACCCCAAGAACGCGGAGATCCTCAGCAACAAGGCGCTGGCACTGAAAGCCACCGGCGACAACGAGAAGGCGTTGACATTCTATGAAAGGGCCACCGAGGCGGACCCGGAGTTCACGGACGCCCGAAAGAACAAGGTCATCCTGCTGGAGGAAATGGGGAAGAAGAGCAAAGTGGCGAAAGAACTGGACAAGATCTTGAAGATCAGACCAGCGAACGCGGAGATGTGGTTCTACAAGGGCTCGATCCATCTCGACCTGAAGCAGAAGAAGCAGTCCGTCGCGGCATTCGAGAAGGTCATCGAGCTGGACCCGAAGTTCAAGAGCGCCAAGAAGATGCTGAACAAGGCCAAGAGGCTCAGGATCAAGAAGAAGATCAACAAGGACGATTATCCCTGCTTTGGGGATCACGAAAAAGGGGAAGAGGGTTGTGAGGAGTGTGGTGTGCAAAATGAGTGCAAGGAGAACACCAAGAAATGAAACGTCAACCCACGGTCGAAGAGATAGCCGAAATGACCCGCAAGGAGATGAAGCGCTACTGCAAGACCTATAAGCTATCCAAGAAAGGTAAGAACGAGATCCTGATGGATAGGCTCACTCGGTACGTCGAGGAGCATGCTCCGCCCCCGCCGGTTGAGGATGAGATACCCGAAGAACCACCCTCGCCGTACGAACTTCTTTCACCGTTCGACAAGGCCCTTCTGACGTTCAACGCGGGCAAGTGGGAACTCTCCCAGGAACTGTACGACCAGTGTCTGGACACCTGGCACGGATCCGATGAACTCTGGGTCGGGAAGGGGAACGCGCAGTATCAGCTGAACGATCACACCGATTCCCTGCTGTCGTACGAGAAGGCCCTGGAACTCAACGAGAACAGCCTCCTGGCAAGAAGGAACAAGGTCAACATACTGATCGGATCCGGAAGGTTCGAGGACGCCTACAAGATATGCGACGAGCTCGCCATTCTGGAGGGTGTCGAGGAATGGGTCTGGCTGAGGATGGCCTACATCTGCATCGCCACGGGCAAACCGGAAGAGGCTCTGGATCATCTTCAGAAGATACTGGAGGTCGACGACAACCTGGAAGAGATATGGAATCTGAAAGGGACTCTCCTTGTCGAAAAGGACTCCGAGGCCGCCCTGAGGTGCTTCAACAAGGCGCTCGAGCTGAGGGACGATTACGCTGCGGCATTGTGCAACAAGGCTTCGGCTCTCACCAGATTGGGAATGGTGGACGACGCCAAAATACATTTCAAGAGGGCGCTGAAGATCGATAACAGGGCCGAATTCTGGAACTGCAGAGGGGTCCTGCACATGGGCCTTGACGAGAACCTGAAGGCGCTGGCATGCTTCGGAAAGGCCATAGAGGTCGACCCCGGAAACGCTGAAGCGTGGAACAACAGGGGCACCGTGCTAAGAGGATTGAAGAAACTCGGCGAGGCCCTGGACTGCTTCCACAACGCCCTGGAACTCTCTCCCGGTTTCGAGGATGCGAGAACAAGTCTGGACGAGGTTCACCAACAGCTCCAGGTGGTGGAAGAGGAGGAATCGACGCCCATCGAGGACTTCCTTGTATCCATCCCGGGCATCGGATCCAAAAAGGCCAAGGTCATCATCGAGGCCGGTTTCAATTCTATGGAATCCCTCAGAAACGCATCACTCAACAGCCTCTCATCGGTGAAGGGCGTCGGAGAGAACCTTGCCTACATAATAAAAGAATTTCTAGACTGATCGATAAGTTCCTTGAATCTAGAAGATGCCTCCCAGGAACCCGAACTCATCGAGGTAGCTCCTGACCCTGCCGACGTCCTCGTACTGCTTGGTGAGTTCCTCTATCTGGTCCTTGGTCATCCCGCTCTTCTTCAGCTGCTTCCTGAAGTTCTTGACGCCTTTTCTGCGGACGTTCTTGAACTTGAGATAGGCCACACCCCCTCTGACTATGAGGGAGGGGATGGAGGGCAGGATCTCTAGAGGGACCCTACTCCTCGTCCTCGAGCTTCTTTCGGATTCGTTCCTTGACATGCTCTTCGATCTCCTTGCCGATGTCGTGGTCTCCGTGTCCGCAGTCGTCAGAGCCGGCATGTATCATTATCTTGGGGCCATAGCTCTCTTTCTTCCCGTGCACGCCTCCGCCGCCGACCGCGTCGCCT
Source organism: Thermoplasmata archaeon (assembly GCA_023140195.1). Taxonomy (GTDB): domain Archaea; phylum Thermoplasmatota; class Thermoplasmata; order RBG-16-68-12; family SOIM01; genus JAGLME01. Next base: position 35,369 of record JAGLME010000024.1, on the reverse strand, counting down.
ATGAGGCCGGACAGATTGAGGCTGGACATGTACTGCTGCGTCAGCTCGTACGCCTGGTCCTTTGTCATTCCGCTGTCCACCAGTTCCTTGTAGAAACTGGCCACCGCCTTGCCGAACTTGGCCGAGGACTTCTCCCCGTACAGTATGTCGGTCAGGTTCTCGATCAGCTTGGGGATCTTCTCTGATACCACCTCAAGGATCTCTTTCACGTGTTCTGCGTCTTCTACCATTTCTTATCACCTTCCTTTTTCTTCTTTCAAATCAGTAATCCTACCTGTTGAACCTCAGCAGTTGCGCCCACTTCCCTCTCTTGGAGCCGGTATGGATATTGGTTCTGGAATGAACGTCGCTGGTCACGACGGTCCCGTTCAATGCCGTTCTAAGCTTCTGTGCGTCCATTTCTTACACCTGCCTTGTGACAATAGCTTAGGTTGGGCACTCTATTTAGGTAAACCGAGCACTTGTGACCACTTTTCGACCACTTCATCGGATATACTGTACTTCTTGGTCTTGGAGCCTTCCTCGCAGACCACGATGTTGTCTTCCATCAGCGACTGCAGCTTCTCTCTGACTATCCTTCTGGAGGCGGTTCCTCTCCTCTTCTTGAGCTCCTCGGTTATCTGGGAGATGTTCTGCTCCTTCTTGTTGAAAAGTACGACCACTATCTCTTTCGATATGGGGTCCTTCAGTTCGGGGATGATGATCTCCGGGGAGAGCGATCCGTGCTTTTCGTACAGGTCCAGGAGGCGGAAATAGCCCTTTGAGACGCTCTGGAACTGGCCCATGTACCCGACGATGTCCGAGTACGGTTTGGAGATCTTGCTGAGGGTTTCTTCAAGTTTATCTATCTTCTCTGAGAGCTCCTTGATTTCCTTGCGGATGTCCTCCTTTTCCTCATCTTCCCCCATTGGTGCGTCGAATGAAGCTGGAAGTTTATAACGTTATTCTTCTTGGCACTTTTTGTCCTCAGCTTCCGAAAGATATTCATACTACGCTTCGCCTTTTTGAATTGGTTGTTGGAGGTACCTTCAATGATATCAATGGCGGGGAATGAAGTGCCTTCAGGACCATACGGCGGCGGTATCGTATGGTATTGGAGCTACAGTATTCTCTTTGGGCTGAGCCTGATTCTTTGCTACATTATCTTGGATCTCCATCTCTACCTGAATGCCTCTTTCAATCCGAATCTTATCTTGTACTCCAGTTTATTCTGGGTCTCTATCATAATCATTACGATTCTCGTGACCGTTCCTTTGAGGGTCGGTCTTTCTGAAGAAGGAGTTCATGTGGTTCTTTCTTTTCGCAGGAAGATTGTCAGATGGGAAGACATCAAGTTCATCGACCGCTCGATTGTAGGACTACCAAACAATTATGGCGTCATAGCCGTGTTTGATGCCCAGAACAAGGTCCACAGTACCGGGATATTCAGCTCCAAAGTCCTTGAAGATATGAACTGCGAGCTGAGGAAACATCGCGCGGCCTCGACCTAGTGTTCACTTGGTCTTTTCGAGCTTGTACATCTTCTCTGAGAGTTCCATTATCTTCTTGCGGATGTCCTCCTCTACTTCGTTCATCTTTCCCCACCACCGCTCTGAATGATACTGGAAGTTTATGACGTTATCTTACCCGCATGTGGAATCATGACCCTATCCACCCCCAGTCCTCGTGGGTCTTCACGCATGTGAGTTGCCATGGGGGGACTGTCTGGAAATCTGACATACTGGCGCTTAAGTATCCATATCAATATCAAATGAAAGCCCGGAAGGGACGGATTGGCAGTGTCCATTGTGCACCTTATGCGATTAAGTAATAGCCAGTAAATGCTGGCTGACTTCGATCTAGGGGAAGGTTTATTTCTCATAACCACCATTGTTTGAGTGAGGAGGGTGGTATGTCCCTGTTGGAGAACTGCCATGGACGAGGTCTCTCAAGGATGACCTCTCTGATTTCAGCGATCGCCTTGACAGTGAGTGGCCTGATTGTAGTTTTGCCGTTTGAGGGCGGAATAGTCACGGCCCCGTCCGCCGGAACTCTCAATGTTTCATGGAAGAACCTGGCACCCATCACAAACACATTTCAAGGGGACGTGAATCTCTCGATGCTCTGGCTTTCAATGGAAGCTCAGGGAGCGGACATAACTCTTGACAATATGACAGTAGAGGTCTACGGTTTCCCTCCAGAGGGCATCAACCGAACGTTCGCGTGGGATGACAGGAATTACGACGAGAACATGAGCTACGGCGAATGCATCATCGGGGAGAATACAACATCACCCTATCTTCTCCCGCCCAACGGCATAATGGTCGAATGCGTTCAATCAGAATTGGGTCAAAGAGTTGTCATAGATCAGAATACAAGCAGGTACTTCACCATATACCTGGACCTGGACTTTGATCCTATCCAGAATCTTACGGACAGAGAATTAAGGGTCTGCGTGAATCATCTGAACAGCTCAGCCAGCACCGTCCTGGGTCTTCCGGCATGTTCCAGGACGATAGAGATCAACCGGAGGTTCTTTTACGACGACATGGACCACGGACAGGGGAATTGGACCTTCACAGGGGGAGATGATGGAGGGGTGTATCCCAACGGATTATGGCACATGAGCCGAGGTGAAGAAGACTGCATCAACAACATGAATGACATGCCGTTCTACCACAGCAACTACACATCGTGGTGGTACGGTCAGAGGTTCATTTGGTTTGATGGGGAGTACAACTGCATGTACTACACTAACAGATCAGGATCCCCTTTCGTATCCACAAGGAACTGGGGAGAGCTGAGAAGCGGTTGGATTGACGCCCGAAAGGGCACAAGTTTGGCAATGACGTTATACCAGTTCTTGGCGCGTGAGCCGGACAACGGTGTCGACCTAGCCCAGATATTCCTGGAAGACAGCACCGGATGGCACTTCATCTCAAGTGAACTGGGCACAGATGATCATTGGAAGAAACTAATACTCAACCTCTCGCAATATGCTGGTGAACAGGTAAGGCTGGAGTTCCGGTTTGACACCATGGATGAACGAGGCAACATGTTCTTTGGATGGTTTCTTGATGACCTGGCCGTCTATGGCGAGGTTTTGGAGCACGACATAACAGTCACACAGCTCAGTGTTCCTGATTTCATCTTTCTGGAGCCCCAGAACGTGAGTGCTCAGATCTCAAACATTGGAAACAGAACCGAGTACAACATAGAGGTCAATTTAACCCAGAACGGCACGACGCTCAGCAAGAAGACGATACCTCTTCTGGCGAGTGGAGATAACATGAGCGTGACCTTCAGCTGGACTCCACCTGGAGAAGGATTGTACGAGATTTGCATCGAGACCACGCCAGTAGCGCGAGAGGACGTTCTGTGGAACAATTATGACTGCAAAATGGTCAACGTCACGAAGCAGGTCTACACAAAGGTCGCTGTTCTCAGATCTTACGGTACTCAAGAGATGGGTCCCAAAGCCACATGGGATTACCTGAACGCTCATTGGGAGGATTACGGTCCCGATCCCATTCTCATCGATTACACTTCTCTCAGTATTTATCCAATAACGTATCAGGCCATAAATGACACTCAGGCCGATGTCCTGGTTCTCTCGGGTTCAGGATACTATTACCGAGAACCCATAGGCACAGAACTCACTGATGAAGAAATGGGAGCAATTGAGATGTGGACCAACGAGGGCCATGGCTTTGTGACCATCGGAAGTGCTTTCCGTATGAACGTGCCAAATAACAACGGTCTGGTGGGCTTGGCTGGGATCAAGGATCAACCATACGGATTGCTAGAGGCTGCCCCGGATGTCAACATATTTCCCAAATGTGCCAACCACTCCATTTTTCGCAATGTCTCCTCCTCATTCGAGAACGCATTCGGCCCTTCGATGTTGCCGGGGGGCGACTTGTCTTGGAACGATTCTGACCTTGATGGCGGCATGAACTGTGCCTGGTCTAGGGTAGGGATGAGTGGTGCCTGGAGGTATCCAACAGCCATAGTCATCAACAAGGGAAACGTGTTGATATCCTTCGCGGCGGATGTCATGCCCAACGAAGATGAGAAACAACTCCTGTACAACAGCTTTGTCTGGTCAAGGATGGAGGTGAACGACTATGATGTCGAGGTCACCACGATCGCACCGAAATATGGAGAGCCGTCCTTCCCTGTGAACATAAGGTCGCGTGTGACGAATGTTGGCAAGGAGGATTTGTCCCTGGTACGTGTGGACTTGAAAGTGGATGGGATCGTGGTGGACACGAGGAATATCACAGACCTACCTCACTTCGAGAGTGTGGAAGCGTATTTCACATGGACCCCGCCATCAATGGGTGTATATGAGATCTGTTCTTTTGTGGAGATCATCGGCCACGTCGATCAGGACCCAAGTAATAACGAGGATTGTTCTCAACTCAATATAACGGATGACATTCCCATCCAGGTGTACGTCCTGGATTCCTGGGGAACAGATTTCGCAAATGAGGCCCCGTGGGACTATCTGAACGGGAATTGGAGTCTTCATGGCAGTGTCCGAGTGGAAGTGAACTACACACATTTCAACAAAGAGAGAATCACGTATCAGGATCTGGTAGATTCGTTCGCCGATGTCTTGCTCGTATCCAGTTCGCGGTCAGGAAACATGGCCAACCCTGTTGGCTGGGGTTATAGATTCGGCTTCAAGGAACTCCAGGCAATCGAAAGGTATACACAAGAGGGGCATGGCTTGATCGGAACCGGTCTGACCTTTGATACCGAGGAACTTCCGGAGCATGGCCAGGTCCTTGGGCCTCTCTTTGGCCTCAAAGCGATGAACCTGTACTGCCCCAAGCATGAAATCACAGACCTGAGCGTACTCCGGCCGTGGGAGAATCATCCTCTATTCAACAACATTCCGGACAATTACGCCATGTCGAACGGCACGACACTTTCTCCCTGTCTGGTTATCACCGATTGGCCAACCCCTGGGATTGACTGGTATTATCCCCTGAACTGGACCTCAGATCGTCTCGATGGTGGATCATATGAGGCCATGTCCTATCCGACTGACAACGCTACGGTGATATCTCACGACCCGGGTGGCTACAAGGCTACCTACATCACCAACTTCGTGGAGAAGAATTCAAGCTGGATCGATAGCCAACTATTGTACAATTCCATGGTATGGGTGGGTTACCAACCAGGGATTCACGACATCGGTGTATCCAACATCACCGTACCACGATTGGTGAAGCCCTCTCCTCCAGTGGATGTAACTGCCACTCTGACCAATTTGGGAACTGTTGTGGAGAACAACTTCGCCAGAGGTATTGATGTCTTCCTCACAGAGGATGGCCTGGTCGTGGACCAAATGAATGTACCTTCTCTTGAGATCAACGAGTCGAAAAATGTGACTCTGACTTGGGATCCACCTGATTTGCCGTTACCCGGGACGTACGAGATTTGCATGAAGGCTTGGCCGGTGATGTGGGAGAGGGACACTTCAAACAACGAAGTCTGCACGAATGTCGAGGTGATTGATCCTGACATTGTCATCGTGAGCATTCTGGATTCTTGGGGGACTGACAATCCAATGTTGGCTCCGTGGGATGAGATTGTGACTAACTGGGCAACCTACGGTCCTCAAAGAATCCTCATTGATTACACGACATTGGACAAGGAGAACATCACAGAGAGAGACCTCATAAACTCAGGCGCGGAAGTGCTCTTGATCTCGAGCTCCAATTCCACCATGCTCCCCACATCAGAGTTCAGTCTTGACGAGATAGATGCAATTCAAAGATACATTGAAGGTTCAACCCGGGGAATTGTCGGAACGGGGTTGACGTTGAGCACAACGTACATGGCAAACAACAATGAGCTTGCCCCTATGTTCGGGATTGATTCCAGTGCCTCTTACACAAGCGCTCCGGGTGTTGACACGTACCGGCAGCTTCAGCCAGCCCATACGATGTTCTACAATGTGGCAGATCCATTCTTCACCGGAAGTGGCATCTCGTGCACTCCCGGATTATTGATTCCAGATCCCAATGGATGGGTTCCTAACCTCCTTCTCCCAGGCGGCAGATACTTGGCGAATTCGACTCCAGAGCCTTCATTTGGTGCAGTTGTAGCAAACGATAGTGGATCATACAGAGGGGTTTATCTTACGAGCTTCATGGAGATGTCATCCAGTAGCGATGACCGGCAGGTGTTGTACAATGCAATGGTCTGGACCTCTGGACGAAGACTTTACCCGGCGTTGCCTCCGCCTTCCCCAGTAGACCTGTCGATATCCAAGGTAACTGACAGACTGAGGCTCAATTGGACTGTAAGCGATCCCACACCAGATGTTTGGTTCAACATATATAGAGCGAACTCAGTGGATACCTTTGACTTCGGCACATTCTATGATCAGGTCACCGCACCGCCCTACCTGGACGTTTCGGGAACTGCGACAGACCCCGAGAATTACTACTACGTGGTCAGAGCCGTCAACATCACAAGCGGGAAATCTGAATTGAACACAGTCAAGGTTGGAAAACTCTACAACGTTCTTCACAAAGGAACCAACGACATATCGATTCCGTTTGAGCTGGAGAACACGTCGGTTGAGGCTGTGTTCGGCGACATCTCTGCCGATATAAGAGAAGTGTCTGTTTATGATTCGTCAACAGCTACCTGGTTGAGTTGGAGGCCTGGCATTGGAGGAACATTGACCGACATTGACAATACGATGGGGATCCGGGTGGTTTCGAAGAGGAAGGACCTGGGCTTCATATCAATAGGCAGGGTCCCACAAAGCACGGACATAGACCTGACCATAGTTGCTGACAATTGGTTCTTCGTGGGATATCCCTGCTTCATGACGAATATCCTTCCGGACATACTTGACAACCATGGTTTGGCCGGATTGTACATTCTGGTCCTGCATTACGATCCCACGGACAGAAAGGCTCCCTGGAAGTGGTTCGATCATAATGACCCTGGAGGCTCGTCGCTCCAGGAATTTGAGACCGGAAAAGGGTACTGGATAATGATGGCCTCTAATGGAGCTTGGACCGTCAATGGCGAGTGAATGGGGCAGGAGATGACAAACTTCCCTGTATTCTCTCAGCATCTTCCCCCAAAGATTAAGTGAGCCTTACCCGATGACCTGCTAAATGGTCGAGATCACCCCCCATGGACTTCCTGGCGTCTACACCGATGGAAGGACCATCTACACCGTCAACCTCGTTCCTGGACAGTCCGTCTACGGCGAGAAGCTCGAACCTCATCTCGATATCCAATACCGCGCCTGGAACCCGAAAAGAAGCAAACTGGCCGCCTTCATACTCAAGGGGTGCAAGACTTTTCCGTTCAAGGAAGACAGTACCGTCCTGTACCTTGGCGCCGCAACCGGGACCACTGCAAGCCACATCTCCGACCTTGTTTCCAGCGGGACCGTCTACTGCGTGGAGATCTCTCCCCCGCCTTTCAGGAAACTCGTAGCCCTGTGCGAGACCAGACCCAACATGATTCCCATAATGGCCGACGCCCACAGCCCCGAGACCTACGAGCACTTGGTGGATACGGTCGACATCGTCTACATGGACATAGCCCAAAGACACCAGGCGGACATCTTCCTCAAGAACCTCAGACTTTTGAAGAATGGAGGGACCGCATATCTCATGGTCAAGGCCCGGAGCATAGACGTCTCAAAGGACCCCAGGGTCGTCTACGACTCCGTCAAGAAAGAGCTCAGAGAAGCCGGACTGAAGGTCCTGGAATCAAGTGAACTGGACCCCTTCGAGAAGGACCACATGGCCGTTGTCAGCATTTCCAATAGGCAGTCTTGAACTCACTGGCATCCCATGATTGCTCATCACGTCTGCTGGCCGCACTGCGAACAGAAAGCGGCTCCCTCCGCCAGCCCGGCGCGGCACTTCATGCAAAACTTTTGACCAGTTGTCGCGGGCTGTGCCTGCCCCTGCGGTTGTGCTTGCTGATACTGGTATTGATACTGTGGGTACTGGTAGTACGGCTGCACGTAGGTGTAACCGCAGTGCGGGCAAAACCAGCTGTCCAGCTTGATCTCCTTTCCGCAATGCAGGCAGTTCTTCATCTCGGCGGGCTCCCACACAACGAACAATATGCCGCCCACCAATCCGAACCCGAAGCCGATGACAAAGCCGCCCATCGTGAGGAAGAAGCTCATAATGGACAGAGCAATGATCGTCATACCCATTACCGAGGTCCTCTGGATCTTTTTGTATCCCATGATTGCCGACATGATGATCAGCACACCGAGGACGATCCCCAATGCTCCCAGGAGGAAACCTGCGTGAGGGAAATCCCATATCCAGATGTACCAGAAACCCGACCTGACCGCGATCATGAAGCCGATGGCTCCATCCACGAGAATGAAGATCCCGCCAATGAGGGACGCCAGGAACGCATATTCCGGCTTTTGTTCTGAGTCCGACATCATCCCCCTCTTGGACTCGGGCATATTTAACGCTTCTTATGACCTGTAAGCCAGATGCTCGAAGAGAGCTCGGACTGATGCGTATGACTGTTCCAAAGGTCTGACCGTCAAGGCTCGTCTAACCAGACTTCGGAGACTTCTTCACTATCACGTTCTCCATGACGGTGGAATTGGGGATAGATACCCTGTCTCCCGAGCCGTTCTTTAGCGTGGTCGTATACCTTCCGATCAGGAGAACCGTTCCTGTGTGCTCTCCAATCGTGACCTCGTCACCGATCCTGATGGATTTCTCGACCGCCGCATAGGCGCTGACGTTGGCAGCGATGTCTCTTCCGCCCAGTCCGAAGGATATCGCAACTGCTGCCCCGATCGCCGCAATGAGAATGGTGAACGTGGTCACCAGTATGGTCGTTTCCACACCCAGCAATCCAAGGGCCAGGACGACAGCTATGAACACCACCATCCACTTGATCAGCGAACCAAGCGTGTCGGATGTTATTGGCAGATCGGCCTCCTCTGCTGGGTCCTTCACTCGACTTGCCGCCCAAGTACCCAGCCACATGCCGGCCAGTATTATGAGTGCGGCGCCGATGATCTTGGGCAAGTACTCGACTATTAATGTGGCAAGTGCGCTCACTTGGTCAAAGCCCAACTGCTCCAGGGCCATTGCGACGAATATCATGAAGATGAACCAGAACACCAACAATCCCAATAACTCCGGAACACCGCTAAACCCTACCCCTCGCAAAGATTCCAGCAAACCGGTCTCCCTGAAGAAATCATCCACCTTCACTCGTTTCAGTGCCTTTACAACAAGCCACTTGACTATCTTCGCGACTACGTACCCGACAATGAGTATCACAATAGCGAAGATCAGCCCGATAATCAGAGTTTCCCAGAGCCAAACTATGCCTTCCCAAATCTGGTCTTCCAATGCCATTTAAACTCCTCCTCTGAGGCTATCCCATCTCTCCGCAGGCTCAAGAATACGCAAGTCATCATATGACTTAACAGTTTCGCAGAATGCCGGACTTGTGAGGAAGAAACGGGTCTAGGAAGTCTAACTTGACATGCCAATCTCCACTCTGATAACATCCTCCCCAAGGTTAAATATACCAATTCATCATCAATCGCTTTGATTAACATGAGACGAGAGATCGTGGACCTGATAATCGGCTTAGTCCTGATCATCGTGGGCATCGTGATCATGCTGTTCGTCTTCTCGACGGCATTGAACCTGGCGTTCTCCTCTGGGGACTTCTTCAGGGAGCAGCTTCCGGGGGAGGAGGCAGTTTCGGGACCACGCGCCGAGTTCAGCTGGGACACCGACGACCTGAACGTGACCTTCGAGGACCAGTCCTCAGAAGGAGACGGCAACATAGTATCCTGGGAATGGGATTTCGGTGACGGCAATCAAGATAACGATCAGAATCCAAGTCACCCATACAACAACGAAGGGAACTACCAGGTGACGCTGAGGATCGAGGACGACAACGGAAAGAGAAACTCTGCCACCGGTGAAGTGATCCTGGAAGCGGGGGGAGCGCGCAGTGGATCGAGCATCGGTGGAATCCCGGAGATCAGTTTCGACGTCGACTTCACCAACATGCTCCTGCCGATCGCGATTGCACTTCTCGTAGGCACACTTTTCCTAGTGATGTTCCTTGTTGGTGCGGCCATTACGAAGGCCGGCTGGAACATACTCAAACCCAAACCCGAGAAACTGAAGATCAAGTTGAAGCCCAAGGAGATTCAGATCCAGCAGGTCGGGACATACGCCGCAGCACCACAACAGCCGGTCCAACCGCAATATCAGCAACCCGTGCAGCAACCCGCCGAACAATACTCACCCCCGCCTCCGGGAGAATATGAGGAATAACGCCGTTAAGGTCCGAAACTTCATTCCTTCTTCTTCTTGGGGGAAGCCAGCATAATCACAGCAAAGAGGATGACCAATCCTAGCAGGACCGAAAGACACAGTGGAGCGTTCGGCTCTGGTTCCTCCTCATGAACGACCCCGTGGGGGTCGAATGTAACTATGTCATCATAACTTTCCCCCGCGTTCTTCCCTCCGAATATGTATGCGACCGTGCCGTTCCAGGCCGCCTTTGTCAATTCCCTTGGTGTTGGGAGATGAACACCAAGAGCTCCGATATCATCGTGATGAGGATCGAACCGCAAGATCTCATCGGACCTTGAGGTCAGGTCCGCCCCTCCGAAGACGTACGCGTATTCGCCGTCCCAGACCGCCGACATATGATATCTGGGGTGCGGCAACCGTGAATCCATCAGTTCGAGCGTATCGGCATCTGGGTCCAGTTCCATGATATCGGTGTAGACGGTCGTCACGTTCCTTCCGCCGAATATGTAGATGTGTGTCCCGTCCGATACAGCAGATGTTCCTGCTCTCGGCGTCACCAATCGGGATGAGAGGTTCGTTACCGTTACGGCCGAAGGATCGTAGACCAAGCCCTGGTCGGAGAATACCGCGGATTCGTTGTGCCCCCCAAAAATGTAGGCCTTGGAGTCATGCCATACCGCCGAGGTTCCGGTGAGGTTCATCGGCAGTACTTCCTGCATTTTCACAAGGGTTTCCGTTGCCGGGTCGAACCTCAGAATGTCATTCAGATTAGATCCTGAATACGTCCCTGCGAAAATGTAGACATATTGCCCTGTCCAGACACAAGAGATGCTTCCTCTCGGTGATGGGAGTTTCGTAGTAAGATTCTCAGCTTCATGGGTTTGCGGGTCGAACTTGATGATCGTGTCCTGCTGCTCGGTCTCCGTCCGCCCGCCTATGTACAGGGCGTAATCGCCCACCCAAACCGCACAGCCTCTGTATAGTGCGGCTGGTAGAGACACCTCTTCAATACTTACTGTTGATGCTGAGCCGATGGAACTCGTTGCCAAGAGGATTAGGACCGCAAATCCCACTATCACGACTCTTGCAATATTCGTCACCACTCTAGACCTAATTCCAATCTCCAGTAAAAAGTGTGCGCCTGTTTGGTGCAGACTTAACCAGAAATCGACGTTCCATGTTGAGCCCAATCGTTCTATTGCCTCAGGAAGGAACTCTTGACACTGTCGGCCTTGTCATCCTCGCTTCTCTTGGGTCCGGTGATGCGTCTTCCTCTCCAGAAGAGATAAGCAGTTTGCACTGTGACTATTGCGAGTGCGGGAACCACTATAGCAAGAATGATTTGGAGTATCTCGTCTTTGACCTCGATTTGAGGTGATATCCGGTACTTCCGAATGTCATCTTCGACCATGTCGAGCTCTCCCAAGAACAAGTAAGGTGTGAATGGGTAACACTCGCGACAATCTAGTTGGACTTCTGGCATGATAACCCCCATCTCATCAAATCCCATTCCAAATCCAACGATGACATCGCCATCCATCTTGAGAGGTTGAAACCACAATCTTGTCCAGAAATCACCAAAGTCCGAATCAGTGTGGATGAGATTCCCCACAACTCTCCCATTCTTATCTAATTGGGTTTGGTGTTGAGTGAATTCGCAGTGTTTGGGAGTGCAGTCTTCGTCACCAGACATGTAGCCCCAAAGAAGTGTCAAGTCTCCCTCGCCCTCTATCACTTCCAGATTGAACAAACCAGTGTCGGAAATCTCAGGAGAGGCGATTTTGTCGCTCGAAAGGAATCTCCCCTCTTCATCGAACACTGAGACAAAGATCCCACTATCTGTCGTGTTGAACTTGTACGGTCTGTAACAATATGTGTCATCATGTTGTCTGTCGATGTTGAGCTCCCAGATGACGACTAGCAGTCTATCCTGGAGTCTGACTAAATCGGCTCTGGGAGAATAACGACCAAATCCCCCCAAATTCCTGAGATACCGTGCTGAGCATGGATCATACTTGGTCAAACTGTATAGAGTAGTATGATTGACTCCTCCTGTTGTCAAGTCCAGCAAGACCGTTTCAGAGGAACGTGTAGAATTGCCAGCAATTCGTGTTTCGTTCGATATTGATATGAGCACCGTATCATTCTGGATGTGGCTGATGCCTGTAACTGTAAGACTCGTATAATTGCCATAGTCCTTCTTGGATTGCCTCGTAATATTCTCCGATAACAAGTCGACTGTCGAGATTTGATTCCCATCGTGATCAAAAGAGAAGAATGTCAGATTTATGGAGACATAGCTCTCCCCGAAGCTTGTACTCACAATACTGGTCTCAACTCGGTCACTCGATATCATGATGTCCTTTCTTCCTCTGTCGGAGGAATAACTGAAATATGTTCCTGCCCCGAATTCGCTAGTCCAAGTGTTGATTAACTTCAGGTTCGGCTCAACTTCAACAACGGAAAAGACCAAGATGGCCGATGAGCTTTGGTCCCAATTCTCCCTTTCTGGCCATGCAAGATAAACCATGTCTTCTGAGAATCTGAGCACTGGATATACAGCGGCTGTCTGTAGTATCTCAAGGACTTGGCCCGTTGTGGAGATTTTTGCAATTCGAGTTTCTTCGTAACCTCTAAGAACTAGGATATAATCGCCGTTGCTTGTCATGAATACTCTGTTGAGGTGCCCACTATTGCCAAACCTGTCCAAATCGAGAATCTCAATCTCGGTCTCGGCTTCACCATTCGCGTCAAAATCAGTCATGTGAAGTTTTGAGTATGGAAGGCCATGCCTGATATCTTCCCTCACCCAGAAAACCGTGATTCCACCTCCGTCGTGGGAGTACGCACCTCCGAGCTCATGATGAAAACCGCGAGTGCTCTCTGAGAATCCCTGACCTGCCAGTGTATCACTCACTCCCAAGGACAAGACCAGTATGGCAACAATCGCTAGGGTCACGGTTGGTTTCAGGTAATCCCTCCTCTTGAGGGGCTGTGACAGCATCTTTGAAAAGAATGTCCAAAGAGTCACAGAGATGAGGAGCAGGGGAAAAGAGATGATCAGTGCACTGAATGTAAATGTGCCATAGGGATCTGTGGCAAGCTGGAGCACTCCAATGGAGACTATCAATCCAATGGCTAGAGAAATGCCTACGAAGAAAGCAACCGGTACAGCCACTCGCATCTTCATTCGGGCTTCAGGTGGCGGACCATGACTCTCCAGTAACATCAGGGCCGCGTCATTTGGGCTCCCAAGTTCTTCGAGAAGATCCACCTCTCCCGATTCAACATCCTTCAACCTCTCATCAACATCTCTTTGGAGTTCACATCTTATGGTCTTCCTAGTTGCCAGGTCAAGTGAAGCCAATCTTCTCATCACGGCACTGACATAGTCGTCCTTTCTCACCTTCCGGGCTGGCACGATGAGTCCGTACTTCTTTGTGTCCAAGTGTCCCCAAGTAAGGAGAATCATCGAGGAGAGAAAGAGGATTGCGTACCCGGAGATGAGCATAAGCCCCATTGTTCGTGAATATGAATCGTCTAGGTACTGGAATGGATTGAAGATGGTATACGGGACATAGTGCCAGACGCTCACTAGCATGATGCTCCCGGCAAACAGAATCATGGCCAGATTGGGAAGAAGTATGTAGACTCTCAAAGCTGGAATCAGGGTCGGCCTCACAATCTGGGCGAGCAATAACAACAGCGTTGGAAGGCCCAGCAGAATCACGATCAGACCAAGCGTATCAGTCGGAAATGCCTGCCATGGATAGTTATCCTCACTGATTTTGTGGAATGCAGCCACATATCCGATTAGAACGATAAAGAAAACCACAACCATGTTGGCAAAAAGGAGAGCGTACGTTCTTCTCGTGGGTTTCTCGAACACTGTCACCGAATATTCATTGGCTATCTCCAGAGGCTCGCCCAATGATTCTATGGACTTCAAAAGGGCAGTTTCCTCGTCTTCCGGCAAGCTGGTAGCATGTTCTCGGATATCGGCCTCTATCTCCTTGAGGCAAGACCTCTTCTCCTTCAGAGAAAGTCCGACCAGATTCTTTCTGATCCTACCAAGGAACCTCTTCAGCTCTCTTTCAGCCCTTATCATGCTCCTGCAGCCCTCCCAATACTCTGTCGGTGCTGTCCTTGAGGACCCTCCACAAATCGAGGCCTTCAGTTGCAGCCCTTTTGCCTTCAGCTGTTATCTCATAGTACTTCCTTGGCGGACCATTGTTCGACTCCCCCCATTCGCTTCCTACGAGACCCATTCTCTCTAGGGAGTGTAGTATCGGATAGATTGTTCCTTCCGCAAAACTGAACCGTTCTCCCCCTAGGCTCTTGAGCTCCCTGATTAGCTTGTACCCGTAATATGGTCCACTTCCATGCTTGATTATTTGCAGGATTAGAAATGATATCACTCCGGTCTTGATTTCTTTGTCAAGTTTGGAGACATACTTGTCCTCGTTCGAGATTTTCATCACTATTCAATCCTTCTAGGTAGTCAATACTTCTATGTAGTATAAATAATCTCTCGCCTTAAGTCAACCAATTGGGAACAATCTATAGCATCTGCACCGCACTGCCGATGTCTGGCCAAGTCTGCCCCTACCTGCTTTATCCTCACAGTTAAATACTAGATTTCACATTGGTTGAATCTCACGGGAATCAGATGGCCAGAATGCACGCACGTAAGAAGGGGAAGTCGTCCTCAACAAAGCCCTTTGTGACAGAGAATCCGAAATGGGTCACCCAGAAACCGAAGGAGATCGAGAAGCTGGTTCTGGAACTGCACAACGAGGGCAACACATCGGCGATGATCGGACTGAGGCTCAGGGACCAATATGCGGTTCCCAACGTGAAGCTGGCAACGGGCAAATCAATCACCGCTATTCTGAAAGAGAACGACATCCAATCGAAGTTCCCAGAGGACATGACCAACCTGATGAAGAAGGCGATCGACCTGCACTCCCACCTTAAGGACAATCCAAGGGACCTGCACAACCTCAGGAGCGTGCATCTCACCGAGGCCAAGATCAGGCGGTTGGCGAAATACTACAAGAGGAACGGCATCCTGCCGGAAGACTGGAACTACAGTCCTGCGAGCGCCGAGCTCGAGATCAAATAGGTGGTCGCCTGCCAGCGGGTCTTTCTGAATTGATTTCTGACGACCTTTTGAAGAGGCTTGAGGAAGCCGTCTCCGTTGTTGAGAAGCATTCTTGGGTAAGGGTCATCTCCCACTATGACGCGGACGGTATCTCGGCTGCCGGAATCATATGCAATGCATTATTGAGGAAAGGCAAGAGATTCCACGCAACGCTCACAAGGAGCCTCGACCCAGAGTTCTTCGAGAAGGTGAAGGAGGAGGACGTCGAGTGCTTGATCATCTCGGACATGGGCAGCGGGCAGATCGAACTTATGGAGCAGTTGAAGGGCGACGTGGTCGTGCTGGACCATCATACCATCATCAGGGAGTCCGATTCGGTCGTTCAAGTCAACCCTCATCTCTTCGGTCTTGACGGATCCACCCAGGGAAGCGCTTCCACCGTGTCGTTTCTTTTCGCAGTGGCGATGGACGAATCCAACTGGGACCTTTGCGGTTATGCTCTTGCAGGAGCGATCTCCGACAGGCAGCAGGTTCCAGCGTTCTCCGGTTTGAACGAGATCGTCCTGAACGAAGGCGTGGAGCGGAAGTTCATCAAGGTGGAGAAACAACTGGCCCTCATCGGTGACACCCTGGAAGAAGGCCTTGAGAGAACTATATTCCCGTTCTTCAAAGGCATATCTGGGAGGAAGAGCTCGATAACCAAGCTGGTGAAGAAGCTGGGACTGGAACCATCGACCAAGCTCAAGGGTCTGGACGGTGGGGTGAAGAGGGGCCTCATATCATATCTCACACTTCAGCTGATGAAGCAAGGCGCCAGGCCGGAGACGGTGGCGGAACTGACCGAGGACAGGCATTTGATCGAAGCACTGGATGTTCACGCGTCTGATCTGGGAAGTCTCATGAATGCGTGCGGAAGGACCGGGCATCTGGGCACCGGGCTGTCTCTGTGCATGGGGGACAAGGAGGCGATGGAAGAGGCGCAGAAGCTCAGGGAGGAGTACCTTTCCGGCATGATGGAAGGTCTGGTGAAGCTGGAGAAGGAAGGCGTCTACGAGAAGGATTGGATACAGTTCTTTTACACCGAGAATGCATCTTTTTCGGGTACCTGGGCAGGGGTGGGAATGCAGTACCTGTTCAATCAGGAGAAGCCCACGATTGCGCTGTCGGTCCAGGAGAAGCAGACCAGGATCTCAGGTCGCGGGACACGGTATCTTGTTAGTAAGGGACTCGACCTGGCCGAGGCGTTCAAAGTTGCTGCAGGGTCCTTGGATGGAAGCGGTGGTGGACACGCGGTGGCCTCCGGGGCAACCATACCGAAGGGGAAGGAAGACAAGTTCCTGGAGAGCGTTGATTCGATTGTCGAGGGGCAACTTGGATCTCATGAATGAAGTGTCATCTCATCTGACACGATCCTGTATTTTGATTCCTTTTCGTAATACTCGAAGGTACCCGTGAAACGTACCAGCTGGCCCTGATAGAAATCGTTGCTGACATCCGTGCCTAACAGGACACAGTCCATGGTGTAATTCAGGTATTTCCCGGAATAGCGGAGCTGGAAGGTGGTGGCGTCCACCAGTTTGCCCTTCTCCCACATCCTCTCACTTCTTATGTTCAGTATCTGTCCCCGAACGCTTACGTCTCTATCCAAGAACAACTCAGGATTCTCAGCCAGCATTTCGATGGTTAGTTTGGCGTCATCTGGAGATTGAACTATCCTTATGTCGTCTTCAGAATCAACCACCAGCTCCATCTCGCCCTGATACTCTTGGACCTCGCCAACGACCTCGATTTCAGCGCCGGGGATTAACTCACTGTTGCCAAGATTGGAGAATACATTCTCTGGAATGTAAACGGTTATAGAAGCTCCATCATCAAGATCCGCCATCTCAAGCATGACATCACCAGCGATTGTCTGGTAAAGCTCCATAATGTAACCGCGTGTCTTCACCACGCTGCCGATGTCTCCAAGGCCAACATCTCCGATTTGAATCTGAATTGGCTGGACCGAACATGAATAGAAATAGAGACCCAGGACACCGACGAACGATAGAATCGTGACGATGACAAGCATGACCCTCCTGTCCATTCAACGGGGAAACGAGGGTTGAGAGATAACGATTTGCTTCAGTACTTCTCCATCAATTCCGCCAAGTCATCCCCCACCATGGAAGCCTTCGCGTGCTCCGACTCAACAACCTCCATCCCTTTCTCCAGAAGCGACACCTGCTTGGGCTCCATCGCCTCCTGGTTGATCGGCATGATGAAAACAGCCTCCCTCTGCATCACGAACTCGTTGATCAATTCCAAGGTCTTGAAAGCGTGTTCGAACTCGTTGTGGATGGTCAGGAACTCAAAGCAGTCCAGCAGGACAAGGCACTTCTCCTTCTCTTCAATGAATTGACAAACAAGTTTCGCCAGAGAGTTCAGGGCCGTGGGCTCGTAGTAGTCCTTTCCCGGCGTCTGGCTTATCCACACGAACCTGGTGTTCTTGAACCTCTCCTTGAGCCTTGAAGGGTGCTGTCGGCTGATCAGGATCCCCGGCATGGTCTTCTTGACGTTCCTCTCCAGGAGGCGGTAGCTGAGCTCAGAGTCCTTCTCCTTGATCATGTAGGACATCCCGGCTTCCAACTCCAACGGTGAATCTCCTTTGGGCAAACTACTCGCTCCCTCCGATCTCCTTCGCCAATATCTCCTCCAGCTGTCCGGCAGGTATCTCTGACAGCGATATGAGCGTCGTCTTACCGACCACGCCCTCTCCCGATATCTTGGTGTCTATGAACCCCAACGCGTCCAGGTCCTTGATGTACTTCCAGAACTGGGTGTGCCCTCTCTGCTTCTCGCCGAACTCCTCGCAGACGACCGCGTACGAACTCTCTGCATCCCCTGTGTTGATGTAGGCGCTCTTCTTCACCTTTCTTGCTATGGCCAGCAGCGTCATCTTCTTGCTCTTGTCCAGCTCCGCCAGCTTCTCTTCGGTTATCGTGCGGAAGGTCTCCGCCTTCGCGAACCTCACGTGTTCGGGGGTCACCTCTTCCGTGCCCTGCTCATCGGTCAACATTCCCGCGTTGGCCAGCAGTTCGATCGCAAATCTGGCGTCCCCCCCTTCAGATGCAATGTCGGCTATCAGGTCCGTCGAATCTTCCTGCACGGTTCCGGGGTGAAAGGCCAGGTCCACCCTGTCCGTGATGATATCCTTCAGCTCATCCCTGCCGTACTTGTCCAGAGTAATGACGTTCGTTCTCTTGAAGGTGGAGACCGATGCCGGATCCATCAACTTGAAGACGTCCTGCTGCGAGATCAGGATCAGCGACAGTGAAGCCTTGGTTCCAGGGGCCTCCTCATCGAACCTGGTGAACGTGTATACAAGATCGGAACCGCTCCTCTTCAACAATACATCGGCCTCGTCCAGTATCACCAGCAAATGGCACTTGTTCTTGTTCAGCTCCTTCCTCAGGATCTCTGTCTTCTCCGGGACCGAGAAACCCCGGTCGGGGAAGTGGGGCTGGAACTTGGACAGGACCTTGAGGAGCACCATATCCTCCGAATAATACTGCCTGCAGTTCACCAGCACGTGCTCGACATACTTCCCCTTCTCCTGCGCCAGCTTCTCGAAATTGGCCGAGAAGAGCTTGGAAAGATGGGTCTTGCCAGTTCCTACTGCGCCCTTGATCGACACGTTCTGGGAAACGTTGGAGTCCACGACCGGACGGAACAGCATCATGAGCCTCTTCATCTGGGCCTCACGGTGCTTGAGCTCCTTGGGAACCCAATCGAAAGAGAGCTTTCTGAAGTCCTTGAAGACAGTGCCTGCCATGATGGGGGCGAATGCTGTTCTAGAATCTTAAAGTCTTTGGAATCCCGCTTTGGTGGAGAATAGGCCTCTAGCCGTGTTAGATAATGCGCCCCGGATCCAATGACCTACTTCCTCTTCACCCTGATGAAACCGGAGCAAGGTATCACTTCGACTCCTTTCTTCTCGAGCTCGTCGCTTATCTTGTTCATCCCGACCGAATCTGACGCCATGTGTCCGGCGACGACGAAGTTGATGTGGTACTTCTTCACCTCTTCCAGATGCTCCTCGGGAATGTGCATACCTACGATGGTACCCACACCCGCCTCCGATTGTTCCTTGAACACCTCTTTTCCAGGCGAGGTTCCTCCGGTGAACTTGACGATGACCTTGCCAGCCTTGTTCTTCTTGTTGCCCACCACGACATTGGGTCCAGACCCGTTCTTCACCCCTTCTGCGAACTCGGGCACCTCCTTCAGGAACTTGATGACGTCTCCGACCGTCTCCGGCTTCTTCCTGTCCATCAGTTTCTGCACGAACTTCCAGCCGATGTTGTCCGCGGGAGAGTGCGTGCACATTATTGGAATGTCAAGCAGTCTGGATGCGTCCACGACCTGCATGTGATTTGCCGGCATCAGCCTCCTCTGCACCTCGCTTATCCGCTTGGCCATCACTCCCTCTGCGATGTTGATGGGAACCCCGAGACCTCTGAGGGTCTCCTCCTGGAGATGCATGACGTCGTGAAGCTCCGCCAGCGCTCTTCCCCTTGGATGATGTCCGATGATGAGATCGATCTTCTTCCCCTTCTCCTCCAGCCTGTCCGCCAGGACCACTTCACCCGTCGTCATGTCTATTCCAACGAGCGCCCTCTTTATCTCCCTGTTCGGGCCACCGTACAGCATCCTTGTGTCAGCGTAGGGATTGGTCAACCTTTCCTTGTCATACTCCTTCTTCTCGTCCCCTTTCAGCTTCTTGTAGGCCTCTTCCTCCTTCTTGAGCTCCTTGTTCACGTAGGCCCTTCCCCTGGGGTCCGCCCCCATACCCAACTTCAAAACCATATCATAGATCGCTTTGAGCTTCATGCCAACTGCAAATGGCTGGTGGATATTTAGGATTTTGGAATGATGCCTTGATCGCCCTCTGAGTGACATTGCTGGCCAGCGTCACCAGAATACCTGCCATTGTTGATGTTCCACTCTCAATTCAACCAGTTTCTGAATCAGTCTGGAAGCTAGAGTCGGAGGGAGAACGAATACTGACTGCCCCAATCTGAATCCGCCCTCGTCCAATAGACCTGGATATCTGTACGTCTTTGGAATCCCGCCCACTATCTTGGTGTCACTCCGTCCGTTCAGGAACCTGTAGACGGCAGTCCTCCTTGTCTTGTATCTGTCTGGGATATCGAACGAAATCAGGATCGCCTCCTCGAGAAGTCTGTTCTCAAGTGCTGCATTCCTGACCATAGATAGCCTCTCCACCCCTCCTTTCCTTCGGAAACGGCCGTTTCCACATAAATGAATGCATGGAGGAGGCGGTTGAACGTACATCCAAGGAGTGAGTTTCCTCTCGTCCAAGGTCTTTCGGAAACGGCCATAACCGAAATCGTTCCCAATCGATGCCAAATCAGACAATCTTCGGAAACGGCCATAACCGAAAAGTCTGCGCCACAAAAACTCTTTATGTCAGTTTCAAGTTGTTCCCACAATGGCAGAGGAAGGTATAGTTGGACTGGCGCTTAAGCAGACCCAGGGTCTGCTTCAAGCAGAGGACATTCTCGTTGAAGCCGTCAGGGACATGGTCAAGGACGAGATCAAGCGGTATGTCAGGGAGAAGCTCGAGGGACGGCCCGAACTCAAGGAAGAACTGAAGGTCGCCGTTGCAGAGCTGATGGAGGCAAAGATTCGGGAGGCGGCCGCAATGGTGAAGATGGCAAAGGCCGGAGCCAAACTCGGTCTGGAACTCGTTCCACCTCATTTGAGAGAGGAAGTGACCAAGGACCTCATAGGCATGTTCGAGAAGGAGATCAGCGTCCTCATGGACAAGACGATCTGACGGTCTGTGGGGGTCAATGACGAAAGATTTATTACTCCAGGTCTTAATCCGAGAGCATCTGGTTCAGGGGAGGTCGGACTGATGGCGGAGGATGTCAAAGAGGTTCTATCCACAATGAAGATTAAGGAGCTTAGAGCCTTCGCCAAGCATCACAGGATAAAGATCAAGGGCTTGAGGACCAAGAAGGACATCGTCGAGAAGCTCTCCTCCCACAAGAAGATCGAGAAGTTCCTGGAAGAGGAAAAAGCACCAGAGGAAGCTCCCGAAGAGGAACCAATTGAAGAAGAACTGCCACCGCCACCGGAGGACGAGGAGATCGAGGTCTTCGGAGGACCTTCCGAACCCCCTTTTGACGAGGATGACATCAGGGATGTCTTGTCAGCATTCAAAGTCTCCGAACTGAAGAAGATGGCCAGCAAGTACAAGATCGACATCTCCATGTGCAGGCGGAAGAGCGACTACTTGGACGTTCTTTCGAGAAGGGATAACATAGCACTACTGCTGGACGAGGTGGACGCCAAGGAGAGGGAGAAGGACCTGGACAGGATCCGTGGGGAGCTCATCGAGGTAGGCGTCGGGATCGAGGAGACGATCGAGGAAGCCGAGACCCTGCCTTCCATGACGGATGACTCGGCCGACCAATTGCTCGTGGAAGCGAGGAACATCGATGTGGACTTCAACGACGTCGAGGACCTGCTGGACTTCGCCCGGATGAGGTTCGAGGAAGAGAACTTCGACAAGGCCGTGGAGCTTTCCGGCGAGGCCATAAGGGTCGCGAAGAGCAGGTTCCAGGATCTGCTGAGGCTCGCGCTGGCATACCAGATCATGTCCAACGAGAAGTTGATAATCCGGATGAGGAAGAGCGGAAGGGACTTCAGCGAGCCGGTCAACATACTGATACGGTCCAAGGAAGCTTACAAGCAGAACAGGTTCGACGAGGACATAGAGCTCATGAACGATCTCACGGTGGCCATAAGGTCGCTCTATTCCAGGGAGATCAAGAAGATACGTGATTCGCTTTACACAACGGGAGAGTTCTTGGCGGAGATATCCAACCTGGGAGCGGATCTAACGATTGCCAGGGACCTTCTCCAAAGGGCAAGAGAGGCCGCCAGAAGGAACGACAACGTGGACTCTGCGAGGTTGATGGTCAGGTCCAAGGAGGTCGCTCTGGAGGCCAAAGAGAAGAGGATATACGAGATCCAGGAGATGATCCCCAGGACTCAGGGTCTCATGGAGGAAGCCAAGCACCTGGGTGCGGACGTGAGCGACGGAGAGAAGATGCTCATGCAGGCCCAGATCGCGATGGACAATGACGATTACATTCTCTGTGCAGAGCTCGCGGGCAGGGCGGAGGCAAGGGCCAGCGAGGTCCAGCACCACCAGATCCAGCAGGCGATGGACATCAGGGAGAAGCAGATCAACGAAGCCAAGAATCAGATTGAGAACCTGGACAGCGTCATATCGGAGGCCGACTCCTACAGGCTCAATATCGCCAAGGCCAGGAGACTTCTTTACGTCGCACAAGAGACGATCAGGGAGCACGATTTCGTCAGGATGACCAGATACGTGGCCAGCGCCCAGGACGCCGTAGAGGACATATTGCCGGAGATCATGAACGAGAGGAAGAAACGCGGGATCGAGAAACCCACGGCCGGGATATGCGGGAACTGCAAGGCGAGGGATCTGGTGTTCCACGAGGAAGGATATGGGGAATGCCTCAGGTGCGGCAAGACCTTCACATGGGTGAAGACACCTGAGAAGAGCTCTTGGCAGAAGCTCAGGAGCTTTTTCTGGGAGTAGAGCCATCGTTCTGGTAAAGGCCGAGTATCACATCCCCCCTCGTGACTATGCCCACGAGTTTCCCATCCCTTGTCACCGGCACCCTGTTTATCTTGTTCTTCACCATTTTCCTCACAACGCTTTGGATGGTGTCATTTGTGGAGGCCATGGTCACGTTCCTTCTCATCACGTCCCTGACCTTTGCACCGCCGATCTCGTCAAAGGCCTTGACCATCTCCTTCTCCTTGACCTTCTCCTCGAAAGAGATGCCGAACATGATCTCGGGCGGGAGCTTCATCTTGAAGCTCTTGTACTGGGTCTTCAGGTGGGACAGGACGTCCGCTTCGCTGAGGATTCCAACCACCGCTCCCTCATCGTCCACCACAGGGCACCCGCTGACCTTGTGTTCAGCGAACCTCATGGTCGCCTCGGCCACCGTATCCTCTGGGTGCAGAGTGACGACCTCCTGAACCATGATATCCTTAGCTAGCATCTCCAGTATTGCACAACTGGACCGGAATATAATCCTTTTCCCACCAAGATTATTAAATGAGATGAACATTCAACTCGCACATGTGTCCCGATGAAGACCCAGGCAGAAAGGTAAAGGACATCCGGCTAGAGGATGCACAAGGCCTGGACGACCTGATGAAAGGGTTCGAGGAAGCCGGTGGTTTCACCGCCAAGAAGATCGCCGAGGGGGCCGACATCTTTGAGAGAATGGTCACTAACGAGGATTGCGTCACTTTCCTCTCCTTCCCGGCGTGCATCGTTGCCACGGGGGTTCGGGGGGTCATCAAGGACCTGGTCCGGAAGAAGCTGGTCGATGTCATCGTGACCACATGCGGTACGTTGGACCACGACCTGGCCAGATGCTGGAAGGATTATTATCACGGTTCCTTTGACATGGACGATTCCAGCCTGCGGGATGAGGGCATCAGCAGATTGGGGAACGTTCTGGTGCCCGACGAGAGCTACGGGATAATCTTGGAACAAAGGCTACGACCCATGCTCCAGAAGCTCTGGGATGAAGGTAAGAAGAAGGTCTCCACAAAGGACCTCTCGTGGTATTTCGGCAGGGAGACCGGGAACGAGGGCAGCATCTTGTATTGGGCGGAGAAGAACCAGATACCCGTTTACGTTCCTGGCATTACAGATGGATCCGTCGGCTATCAGCTGTGGAGCTTCTGGCAGGATCACAAGGACTTCACCATCGACCTGTTCCAGGACGAGAAGGAACTGGCGGACATCGTTTTCGAAGCGGGGGAGACCGGGGCTCTGATGATAGGCGGGGGGATATCCAAGCATCACGTCATGTGGTGGAACCAGTTCAGGGACGGCCTGGACTATGTGGTCTACATCACGACCGCTCAGGAGTTCGATGGGAGCCTCTCCGGTGCTCGGATCAGAGAAGGCATTTCATGGGGCAAGGTCAAATCCAAAGCGAATAAGGTGACGATAGATGGGGACGCGACCGTCGTCCTACCGTTACTTGCAGCAACTCTTTTCGAGAGGATCCACGACTAGATATCAGCATCTTATGGGTTGTCTATCAATGGTCACTTGGCCTCATGGACCCTGTGAATGAAATCCTTTAACCTGCCCAGATAGGGCGGCGGTACCACGGCCTGGAGTTCGATGGATATCGCGTGAGCCTCATCCACATTACCCTCTTCCAGGTACGCTTCCCCCAGGTTGAACAGGACCCTGAAGTCCACCTCCTCCTTCTTCCTGCTCTCCTCTATCACCCTGATCATCTCCTTGTGGTTGCCAGTCTTCCCCAGGAATGCGGAGTATGAGATCAAGATCGGGTCCGCATCGTCCTTCCTCAATGCGGTCTCGTAATGTTCCATGGCCACATCTGGATTCAGGTCCTCGTAGTGTCTTGCCATTATGTTCACCGGTCCCCACGCCTGAGGGAATTCGGCGGCCAGTTCCTGCATCTTCTTCAGCGCGCCGTTGTCCCCGGAGACCCTGTGTGTCTTCCAGTATATCATCCACAGGACGCTCTCGTTGTTGGGGTCGCACGCCAGTGCCTCGTTCATCTCCTCCAACGCTTCCTCGTGCTCTCCCTTCTTCTCGTGAATTGCCGCCATGAACTGATGACCGACCGACGAACGTGGGCTGGTCATGAGAAAACCGGAGATCATCTCCTCCGCCTCGTCCCACCTCTCCTGGTTCAACAGGGCGCTGGTGAACTCTATGATGACCTCATCATCATCCTCGTCCATCTCCATCACCCTCTCGAGGACCCACTCGGCAAGGTCGAAGTACTTGCTCTGTATGCACGCCTTCCCTATCTCCTTCAACCTCTCGGGTTTGTCCCAGTTCAATTCGGCATCCAGTTCTCTGGTCTCTCTGTCCTCTGCCTCTGTCAGCTCGATCGTGCTCCCGTCCTTCCGGTAGTACTTCTTCATCCTGACCTTGCGGGCTTTGGGCTTCTTCCTCCGGAACAATGGCATGGCATCTCCTGATAGTCGGCAACTTGGATAATTAGTTTTGCAGAAATCACTCTGTCCAGTGCTCTTCTTCCCCTTTCTGGATTATGTGCTTCAACGTATCGGAGAAGTCTTTCTTCGCATCCTCGGGCAGGACCGTCCTGAGGAAACGGGGATACACATCTTTGTCTTCCAAATGATCGAGGTCGATGAACCTGAAGTCGATGTGTTCCTCCCTGCTCTCTATCGTCTCGGGAATGTCGCCGATGACGCTTGACAAGAAATAGAATCCGATCTCATGAATCTCCTCTCCACCCTGTTCGAAGAAGTTCTCGTTGATGTACGTCAACTTCCCCACGAATATGGGCATCCCGGTCTCTTCCTCGAGCTCTCTTATGAGCGTCTCCCGGACCGTCTCTCCCCTCTCGATATGGCCTCCTGGCAGGGCGAACTCATCCTTTTCCACATTCCTCTGGCACAGGACCTTCCCTTCAACGATTATGATGGCCCTGGCGATCACTTCGAACTTCATTCGATGCTGTGAATGGGGTCATCCCTTTTGCATCTTTCCAATCAACTAGAACATCCTGTCATAACCAATTATTGTACCAATCCTGTCCATTCCACGTTGGTCACAGGGAGAACTTCGGACTAGAAACCTCATATACCACCAGCTCCAGAGAATATATCTGGGTGAAGTTATGGACGAAATAGGAGGAGAGGTGTCCCAGAAGATGTCCGCAGACATCAGAATAGTGGATCTCGCTACGAAGAGAAGTGAGCTGGCGCTTAATTGCAGGTTCCGGAGTTTGTGTTACGCCCACTCGAAGAACTGCTACACGTGCCCAAGGAGAGGCGGGGTGCAATACATCCTGAAGAACTCCGAGGGACGGTTCCACGATGCTTGGGGAGTGTTCGATACCAGTGGCGGCTACCGCTCCGCAAATGTCACTGAGATCGGCTGACCCAATGGAATTGGAGGATGCAAAGATTGACAATGATGGCAAGAACGGCCCGATGTGGAGGGAACGATTGCTTCGGAATATTGCTGTGTAGGGCAGGCCTGGTGCGTTTGGCATGTGGAGACCCGCGATTTGGGATGAAAAGTCCCCTTCTCTCCTAGAAGTGTCCCACCTTCCCCTCTCTAGAACGCACTGGCCTCCCCTTTTTTTCTTTCTCAACAATATGAGAACCGCTCCAAAAGACAGATAACCAACAAGGATGATTGACCTGGCGTAAAGGTGGTTCCTTGGCCAAGAAGAAGTCGGCTTACCAGCTGTTCATGGAGGAAGGCGGGGAGATCTACGAGCGATTCTCGGATTTTGTCAGCACCCTGGACGAGCATCCGCACCCCGATAAGAAGACCAAGCATCTCATCTACATAGGCGTCCAGACCGCTTTGGGAAATGCGAACGCGGTGAAGGCCCACATACCAATGGCGTTGGAGGGCGGCGCCACCAAGGACGAGATATTCGGCTCCATGCTGGTGACCATACCCGCTGCGGGGTTGAACGGGTTGATGGCTTGTCTGCCCGCGGCGTTGGAGGCTTTCGGCGAGTAGTCGTCCGAAAGTAACTATTAGTGCCTTGGGAATACCCTTTCAAAAGGAGAGGAGGTGAACTATTTGGCGAATGTTGTTAAAGTGATAGAGCTGGTCAGCACATCACCGACCGGGTTCGAAGATGCTATCAAGGCCGGTCTGGAAGAGGCTAAGAAGACCGTCAGGGGGATAAAGGGAGTGGATGTGGTCGGACTGAAGGCGACAGTTGAGAATGATCAGATTACCAACTTCAGGGCACATCTGAAGATCGCGTTCGAGATAGAAAGATAGGCTATCCGTACAGCCAGTCATCCATTCTGACCAATAGTCTGTCAAATGCTCCAGTTCGCTTGATGACGGACCTTGTGGTTTTGTGAAGCCAATTATCCGGCTTGGTGAAGGGGCAACTCGTCACGCAATTGGAGCAGTCGGAGCTGTTGTGGGTCCAGAAGCTGTAACATCTGTCCACGTTGACGTACCATTTCAGGATGCCTGGGTTGTTTGATTTCGTCAATGTCTTCCCGTCTGGCTGGTTCTCGAAGGAGATCGCATTCGCAGGACAGTTCTCGGCACACTTCTTGCATTTCGTGCAGAATCTCCTCACTCCAAGGTTCACAGGGGTATCTTGTGCCAGGGGCATATCGGTCAGGACCTTGCCGATCCTCACAGCCATTCCGTACTTCTCTCCGATCAGGAGGCCGTTCCTCGCGAACTCTCCCAGGCCAGCATCTATGGCCAGAGGGACAGAAATGGCCGTTTCGTTCACCGCAGGCAGGGCACTGTAACCCAAACGCTTGATGAACTCCGCCAGGCTCTCGCCGATGAACCTGCACCTCGAATAGGCAACACCGACAGCTGCCGAGGCAACATAGGACGGAGACCTCTTCAGCTTGGCCTGGTCCATGGGGACCGCGAACACAACAGCATATGGGAGGTTCTCCAAGTTCAGGGCGTTCCCTCTGACGTCGCTGGCATATATCCAGTTCGGGTTGACTCTAGTCGTTCCCACTATCGGAGATCCGAGGCCCTCAGCGAACTTCTTGACCTGTGCGGAGTTGCTCTCCGGCGTATAGCCTGAGACATCACCTATCTTGTTCGGAAATGAATCCCTCTCAAGCTCTCCCGCGCTCAGTGCTCTTATTCTGGCGAAGGTGTCGTGAACGTGCCAGGCCGCTTCGATCGCGACAAACTCCTCCTTTGAGTACCCTTCCAGTCCTTGCGCGATCTTGGCAGGCGCATTGTCGTATATCCCCTTGCCGTAGGCGATGAAATCCTCGTCCCATCTCCATCTGGAAAAACAAATCATCTTCTGGTCGAATCGTTTGTAGGTTGCCTTGTCCACTTGGTAAGGCGTGAAGTCACTGGTCATGCAAGCTCTTTCCGAGCTGACGTATTCGAAAGTATAAGAAAAAGGTTTGGAGCGGTTCTACGAGTTCAACGCCTGGTCTCTTCTTCCCTGTTTCTTGCGTCTCATCTCCTCGAGGCTCTTCATGGCCAGGGCGTAGAAGAACGGTACGCTCTGTGGGATCGACTTCCTCGCCACGAGTCGATTGTCCTCTATCGAAAGACTGACATTCGCACCAGGCATCCAATCTAGGCTGTTGACTATCTCTTCAGGTATCACAAGTTGGCCGTTGGGCCCCACTTTCGAGCTTATTCCGGACATGGAGAATCGATTGGTTTGGGGGTTATCAAAGGGTGTTACTACATGTTGCTTAGGTGTAAATGGTCTTATTTCTGAGAATGATAATGATGTTCCCCGGCAAACCTAACCGAACTGCCTCTCCGATA
The DNA here is from genome assembly GCA_023140195.1 of Thermoplasmata archaeon. Taxonomy (GTDB): domain Archaea; phylum Thermoplasmatota; class Thermoplasmata; order RBG-16-68-12; family SOIM01; genus JAGLME01. The sequence continues at coordinate 6,577 of JAGLME010000024.1, read as the reverse complement.
TCACGGTCGCAACTTCCATCTTTCCCAGGTGGCGGACAGCTGGCACCGCCGCAAGAAGGGCGACAAGAATGGTCACTGCCGCCATGCCTAGCATCGGTTCCCATGTTATGACGTTCTGATAGAATGAGAAGAACTCCTTCATAATCTCCGCGAACCATTCTCCGACCAGCCAGTACAGCGGAATGCCGACTACCACGCCCAGTGAAGACAGGATTAGGGTCTCGGACAGCACTATCCTCCTTATGGTCTTCTGCTTGTATCCGATCGCCTTCATCTGACCGTATTCAACGTATCTCTCCATGACGCTTATCATGACAACATTGGTGACGACCAGTACGGTCATCAATATCCCGATGAGCGAGAACACGTACATTGCCGCCCCGAACGAGGACAGCAGGTCCTTCAACCCCTGGCTGACCTCCGACTTCTCCGTGACCGAAGAGACGATCGCGAAGCTCCGGAAGTGGCTCTCAGCCTCATCTATCCTCCCGTCGACCGTGCTCACGTATAATGCGGTCACATTGGAGCTACGTGAGATGTTCTCGGTCGCCGATATGGGTACGTAGAATCCCTCAAGGAAGTCCTGGGTTATTCCGACGATCGTGAAGCTCCATTGAACCCCTTCCTCTACCTCCACCATGATGGTATCGCCCACATCAGCCCCTATCTCGTTGGCGATCAACGAAGTGACCATCGCCTCGTTTTGATCCATGAACTCCCTCCCTTCAGCAATCCTCGGATTGTGAAGTTGAGAATCTATCTGAATCCCAACAATGTTGGCCAGCATACTTTCGCCGTTAAGATGCAGCGTACCGCCTAATCTCTGCACGGGTTCAGTTCTCTCAACCAGGCCTGGGGATGACATCCCACTTATGTCAGTCGCGGTCGCATTGGGCGCGAACTCGACCAAGATGTCCCAATCCTCGATGTCGTCCAAAGCAAGGTCCACCGAGATCACCAGTGAATCGACCATCAATGGGCCCATGGCCCCTAGAACGAACGACCCCCCTATGGCCAGCACCAACAGAGCGCTCCTGATCCTCCTTCTCGACAGGTTCCGGCTCATGTATATTGTCGGATAGGACAACTTCTTGCCCCTGAACATCCCGAAGATCCTCTCCAGTATCGTCTTCTTGACGGGCTTCATGTCGACCGTGCTTCCCCTTATCGCCTCGTGTGCCTCGAGCCTTATGATGCTGATGGTCGCCACCGCTGCTGCCAAACCGGCGGTGATGGGTCCGAACAGGATGCCAACGATCGCAGCCGGCACATCAAAGTGGACCGTCTCCAGGGTCAGACCGAATACCAGGTCCACATACCACTCGCTGAGGCCGAATCCCAATGGTATTGAAAGCACAACGCCCAGGATGGACCCTATCAGACCCGTGATGGCTGCGATGTAGATGTACGAGAACAATATGCGTTTGCGCGAATATCCAAGACCTCTCAGAACGCCTATCTCCCTTCTCTGGCTCGCCACCAGTCTCGCGTATGCCGAGTAGACTACGAAGAAGGCCACGAGGAGAAAGATCAGGGCCATTGCGCCGGCCGAACCGCCACCCTGTTCAAGGTCCTCTTTTATGTAAGTGTATGCCGGGATGTCATCCTTGGCAAGTACCAGGTAGGGGCTGAGCGTCGTGACTATCGCGGACTGAGCGACTTCTTCGGAACCCTCTTCAAGCAAGAATGAGAACTGGTTCACCGCACCTTGGTAGATGGGAGCCAATTGTTGAAGAGTCTCCAGTGGCATGAAGATCACGGCCAGGGTACCTGGCAGCGGTATCATGGCTTGAGGGTTGATCGCCCAGAACATGAACTCCGGGGAGACCACAATTCCTCTGACCCTGTAAGTGAAGGACTGATTTGACGTGAACACCTCGATATCATCCCCCACACTGTATTCGTTGTTAATCGCGAAGTTCTTCTCTAAGAGAACCCCGTCTGTATAATTGGGATCCAGATAGTCTCCTTCCACCATCGTCAGCCTATTGACGAGCAACTCTCTACTCGAATTGATGCCGAATAACTGCGCCGTGACTTCATCTGAATCCGGGAGCCTCACATTGGCCGGGAAGACAAGCCTGGGTTCGACGGCGTCCACTCCCGCGATATTCTCCAGTTGGGCTGTGATACTGGTCGGAGCATACTCCACGTAGGCCTCCAAATCGGTGAAATCGGAATCTTCGTAGAAATCATAGAAGAAGACCTGGACGCTCGGCATCATCGCCAGGAAGGCGACGTACAGCATGGCGCCCACGGTGATCAGGAGAACGCTCGCTATCGCTCGACCCTTCATTCGCCACAGGTCCCTTCTCATCTTCCGGTCCAGATATCCCATATCTAGCCCCCGGTCACGACCTGCGCGATCTTGCCCGATCTCAGAAATATGCCCCTATCGGCGATCTTGGACATCTGTGTCTGGTGGGTCACCGAGATCATGGTTGTTCCTAGCTCCTTGTTGATCTGCAGGAGCATCTCCCAGACCTTCTTGCCCGTTTCCGCGTCCAGGTTACCGGTCGGTTCATCTGCTACCAGTATGCTGGGTTCCTTCGCCAATCCTCTCGCGACGGCGACCCTCTGCTGCTCACCGCCGCTAAGCTGGGAAGGGTACTTGTCCATGTGCTTCTCCATCCCGACCATCTTGAGGTATTTGGTGGACCTCTTCCTCATCTCATCCGGGTCCTTCATCGCCAGTGCCAGACCTATCTCCACGTTCTCTCTCGCAGTGAGAGCTGGAAAGAGATTGAAGAACTGGAACACGAGACCTATCTTCTCGGCGCGGAACTTCGTACGTTGGCTGTCGGATAAGGCCGAAATCTCATCCCTGTCGACGTAGATCTTCCCCCTGGAAGGGCTGTCCAGTGCAGCTATCATGTTGAGAAGCGTCGTCTTTCCGGAACCGCTTGGGCCGAGTATGACAAGAAACTCTCCCTTCTGTATCTCGAGGTCGACCGCATCAAGTGCCTTTGTGGTGGTCTCTCCCATAATGTATTCCTTTGTGACCTTCTCAAGTCGAACGATCCTGCCATTATTGGTCATGTACATCCCACCAGAAATAATAGGGAATGGATATTTCAGTATATCGTATCCAGCATACGCGCTTCACTCAAGTCGTCGATTCGTTTGCGTTGGCTCTTCAGTGAATATGCTTCTTTCAGCGATCTAAGTTCATTCCATCGGCTGCCTTATGACCGTCTTCAACCTCTCTGGCTTGGTCCTTCTCGGGTCACTGAGGTAAATCTCATGATGTTTCCCTCTCAGCTTGTGCCCGCTCTCTTCGATGTACTTGTGGATACTCTCTATCGTGGGTCCTTCATCGGCAAACGGACCGATGTACATGATCTGCGCGGACAATCCCTCCTCATACTTCCCCAACCTTATCTTGGGAAGGGAAGGAAGGTCCCTCTTCTGTCCGGCCTGCTTGGCGGCCCTTTCGAAATCCTTCTTGGTGACCAGGTCAGGCTGCATCATCATCGCTGTCCAGAACCAAGAGTCCTTGTCCTCCGCGTCAAAGAACTCCATGTTCGGCACCCACCAGAGCCCCTCCAGAGGCATTACGACGAAGTCCGCCTTGCCCTCGCCTTTGAGCATGAATTTGAGCGTATATGCCACCGAGTACAACGCCTCCATGGCGTCCTGATATTCCTTAGCGGTGTTCGGATCTCCCTTGCCGTCGATCATCAGGAAGTTCATTTCAGGGACGTCCACTGTCACAATTTCCTTCTTTGAAGGATTGTACAGGTGCTTGAGCTCTTTCTTGAAATCCAGTTTCTCCATGTATGACACTACCCCTCAGGCACTAAGGTGCCGTTGTCGGGTCCCAGCTAGTTCTTAGGTCGATATTAAAACTATCGAGTGCTGCCATGTCTTCTTGTGGAATCTCGAAATCGAAGATATCTGCGTTCTCCTCGAGCCTCTCTCTGTTGGTCGATTTGGGTATTGTGACGATCTCTTTCTGCAGGGCCCAGCGCAGCAGAATCTGAGCGGGGGTCTTTGAGTACTTCGAAGCGATCTGTCCCAGGGCAGGGTCGCCGAGATTCTCTCTCTTGGTAAGTGGGCTGTAACCTTCCAACTGAATGGAATTCGAACGACAGAATTCCAACAGGTCCTTCTGGTATAGATACGGACTGAACTCCACTTGGTTCACTGCCGGCATGGTGGACGAACTTCCCCTCAACTCGCTGAGGTGCCCGATCGTGTAGTTGCTCACTCCAATCGACCTGCACGTACCTTCCTCCAGCAACTTCTCCAATGCCCTCCAGGATTCACCACGAAGTCCTTCAACAGGCCAGTGTATCAGGAAAAGGTCAACGTAGGATAGGCCCAACAGCTCAAGACTCGTTTCAAGGGAAGCGAGAGCCCTCTCGTATCCGTGATTAGAATTGTCCAGCTTAGTCGTGACGAAGATCTCCTCTCTTGGTATCCCGCTCTTTCTGACCGCGTTGCCAACTTCCCTCTCGTTTCCGTACATCTGGGCAGTGTCAATTAGTCTGTAACCTATCTCCAAAGCGTGCAAAACTGCTTCTTCCGTCCCCTTTCTTGAGGCCTGATACGTTCCCAAGCCGAAAAGGGGCATCTCCACTCCGTTGTTGAGCTTCACCATCTTGTCGATACCAATCTCTGTCATCATCCCACCTGATCTACTTACGAACTATACCTTTGTGATTGAAGAGAGCCAAGCCCTTGCTCCACCTTCATGGATAAGGCTGTCGAACCTTGCGTCCTTGATGTAGTTGATATTCCAGCCTTCATTGAAGTCCGATTGGATCTCCTCCTCCGTGATGCGTCTTGGTCCCTTCTCCCTGGTCTCCTTCACGCTGAAACAGAGAATGAAGTATGTTCCACTTGTCTTGAGGGCCGAGCGGATGCTCTTCACTAGGGCAGGATGGTCCTCCTCTTCGAATGCATGGAACAGGCCGGAGTCGATCACCGTGTCGAACTGCCTGTCAAGCTTCTCCAGATCAAATGCATCCCAGACCCTGAAGTCAATCTCCACTCCTCGTTCTTTCGCCTTGGCCTGCGCCTTCTTTATCGCTCTTGGTGACGAGTCAATTCCACAGACTGGATCCCCCTTCTCTGCCATGAGTAGCGCGTTCTCGCCCGTGCCACAGCCAATATCCAGAACCGATCCTTTGATCTCTCCGTTCTCTTGGAGACTTATGTATTCGGTTTGTGGATGACCAACATCCCACGGAGGGGTTCCGGCATAGCGCTCATCGAAGGAGCTCATAACAGTGGCTTCCTGTATTTCGCGATTGGGTTTGCTAAGTTCGACAGCATACTTATGCCTTTTCTGGTGTGGGAGGAATGGAATAGGGATAACGTTCATATACTTCGTATATATATAGACTTAATGAGGAGTATATATGGTCAAGGCGATGATCGACATTGACAAACGTGCCAATCGAGTACTGAAAATAGTGAAAGCCCAGTACGGCCTCAAGGACAAATCCAAAGCTATTGAAAAGGTGGTTCATATCTACGAGGAGGAATTGATGGAACTAGAGCTGCGACCTGAGTTTATCGAGAGAATAAGGAAGATTCGTGGAGAGAAGAGCATCAAGGTCGATTCTTTTGCCAAGCGCTACGGATTGGAGTAGATGTACGGCCTCGAGATTAAGCCAAGTGCTGACAAGAAATTCAGAAAGCTCGCACAGAAAGACAAAGAACATCTAAGGAGGATTAGGAACAAGATTCAGCAGATTTTAGAGGACCCCCATCATTTCAAGTCGCTGAAATATCCGTTGGATGGCTCAAGGAGAGTACAGATCGGGCCTTTTGTGCTGGTGTATGAAATCGACGAAGAATCGGGGACAGTCACTGTACTTGATTATGAACATCATGACACCGTATACATGAGATAGCTTATTGTGTACTCTGGCAGAGTCTCACCTCAGAGATCAAGCTCTTCCCTTATTTCAGCCCAGGTCCGTCTCTTCTCTCCTCGCAACCGCCTCAAATGCTCATGGAAGAACTCCTCCGGAGGGTGGACAGTCAGAAGATCATTTATGAGGTCGTCGTATGTCGCTCCTCCCACTTTGTATCCTCTCAGTTTGTCCAGTGTTTCCTTGCGGACGGGGATGGTGGTGTATCTTTTTGGTGATGTCATCGCATCAATTGGAATGATGGATGTGATGATATTAATCAATTTCCCGAAGAGAGGCTACACATTGGAATGTCGCTATCGTAGATTGATGCGGAGGCGAGAAGTTGAAGTTCAGGTTTGAATCGTATCGTCCAAAATTGCTGGAGCGCGCATTGCCTTATTCTTGTCCAGTTCCCTATTCTGCAAGATAGTTACCAAGGGTTTTGGAACGATTTTGGCACGTTTTTGGAACGGGGGTGCCCAAGAATGTATTTTCTCAACCTCACTTTCCTTTCGAATATCAAGAAGATGAAGGAGTGCCCAATCATAAGGTCTTCACAGAAGTCTACCCCTTATCTTGAATCCTCAAACGGAAAGCATTAAAGGCCCATTAGCGGATATGATTTCAGAGGAGGATGTGGATATGCAGAACGGACGAGCAAGCATTCTAATCGTGTCCATTATACTTCTGAGTGTTTTTCAATTCACATT